>NZ_VOQU01000009.1:0-249954 GCF_008121565.1 Comamonas sp. Z3 | reverse complement strand
CCGACTGCTGGGCCGTCCCGGCCGGATTACAGCGCTGCAGCGCTTCCTCGATCACATCCAGAAGCACGACAACGTGTGGGTGTGCCGCCGTATTGATTTGGCTCGCCACTGGGCCGAGCGTTTCCCTTGCAAGGATTGATTGCGTCATGGCTTTGACCCTGGAACAACTGAATGCCGCCGATGCGGCAACCGCCACCGATCTGCTCGATGGCCTGTACGAGCACTCCCCCTGGATTGCCGCCAAGGCGCTGGAGCAGCGTCCCTTCAAGTCCATGGCGCATATCAAGCACGCCATGGCCAAGGTGCTGGCCGAGTCCAGCGAGCAGGCCCAGCTCGATCTGATCCGCGCCCACCCGGAGCTGGCCGGCAAGCAGATGGAGACCAACACGCTCACCGCCGAATCGACGAATGAGCAGAAGAAGGCGGGCCTGACCAACTGCACGCCCGAAGAGCTGGAGCACATCCGCAAGCTCAACGCCGAATACGGCAAGCGCTTCGGCTTCCCCTTCATCCTGGCCGTGCGCGGCGCGCGCGGTCTGGGTCTGAGCAAGGCCGAGATCATTGCGACCTTCGAGCGTCGCATGTTCAACCATCCGGCCTACGAACAGGCCGAGGCACTGCGCAACATCCACCGCATCGCCGAGATCCGCCTGAACGACAAGTTCGGCTACGAACCCGTCGAAGGCAACGAAGTCTGGGACTGGCAGGAACGCCTGTCCACCAACAGCGACCCTGGCTATGCCGAAAAAGGCCAGCTGACGGTGACCTATCTGACCGACGCCCACCGCGCCTGCGCCCAGCGCATCAGCCACTGGATGCGCGAAATCGGCTTCGACGAGGTCGAGATCGACGCCGTGGGCAATGTGGTGGGCCGCTACAAGGCGGCCACCGAAGGCGCCAAGACCCTGCTGACCGGCAGCCACTACGACACCGTGCGCAATGGCGGCAAGTACGACGGCCGCCTGGGCATCTTCGTGCCCATGGCCTGCGTCAAGCAACTGGTCCAGCAAGGCAAGCGCCTGCCCTTCAACATCGAAGTGGTGGGATTCTCGGAAGAGGAAGGCCAGCGCTACAAGGCCACCTTCCTGGGCTCGGGCGCCCTGGTGGGCGACTTCAAGCAGGAATGGCTGGAACAGAAGGACGCTGACGGCATCACGCTGCGCGAAGCCATGCTGCATGCCGGCCTGTGCATCGACGACATCCCAAAGCTGGAGCGCGACCCCGCCAAGTACCTGGGCTTTGTGGAAGTGCACATCGAGCAGGGCCCCGTGCTCAACGAGCTGGACATTCCCCTGGGCATCGTCACCTCCATCAACGGCAGCGCCCGCTATGTCTGCGAATTCATCGGCATGGCCAGCCACGCCGGCACCACGCCCATGGACCGCCGCCGCGACGCCGCAGCCGGCGTGGCCGAGCTGTCGCTGTACATCGAAAAGCGCGCCGGCCAGGATGGCGACAGCGTGGCCACCATCGGCCAGCTGAACGTGCCCTCGGGCTCGGTCAACGTGGTTCCCGGCCGCTGCCAGTTCTCGCTGGACCTGCGTGCCCCCACCAACGAGCAGCGCGACGCCATGATCAACGACATCATGGCCGAGATGGCAGCGATCGCCGAACGCCGCGGCCTGCGCTACACCACCGATCTGTCCATGAAGGCAGCGGCTGCACCCAGCGCTCCCGAATGGCAGAAACGCTGGGAAAACGCTGTCGACGCACTGGGCGTGCCCCTGTTCCGCATGCCCAGCGGCGCCGGTCACGACGCCATGAAGCTGCACGAAATCATGCCCCAGGCCATGTTGTTCGTGCGCGGCATGAACGCCGGCATCAGCCACAACCCGCTGGAAGCTTCCACCTCCGACGACATGCAACTGTCCGTGGATGCCTTCACCCACCTCCTCCACCAACTGGCTCAAGAACAGCAATGACCAATATGAATCAAGACAAGCAAGCCACCTACGCCGCCATCGATGCATGGATTGACGAGCACTTCGACGAAGAAGTGAAGTTTCTGCAGGCCATGGTGCAAGTGCCCACGGACACACCTCCCGGCAACAATGCCCCCCATGCCGAACGTACTGCCGATCTGATCAAGGGCTTTGGCTTCGACGCCGAAAAGCACGTCGTGCCCGAAGCCGACGTCAAGGCCTACGGCATGGAATCCATCACCAACCTGATCGTGCGCCGTCCCTACGGTGACGGCGGCCGCACCATCGCCCTGAACGCCCACGGCGACGTGGTGCCTCCGGGCGAAGGCTGGACCAAGGACCCCTACGGCGCCGAGATCGAGGACGGCAAGCTCTATGGCCGTGCCGCTGCCGTGAGCAAGAGCGACTTCGCCTCCTTCACCTTTGCCGTGCGTGCTCTGGAAGCCGTGGCCAAGCCCAGCAAGGGCGCTGTGGAACTGCACTACACCTATGACGAAGAGTTCGGCGGCATCATGGGCCCCGGCTGGCTGCTGGAAAAAGGCCTGACCAAGCCCGACCTGATGATCGCAGCAGGCTTCAGCTACGAAGTTGTGACCGCTCACAACGGCTGCCTGCAGATGGAAATCACCGTGCAGGGCAAGATGGCTCATGCCGCCGTGCCCCACACCGGCGTGGACGCGCTGCAAGCCACTGCGGTGCTGCTCACGGCGCTGTACGCCGAGAACGTGAAGTACAAGCAAGTCACTTCCAAGGTGCCCGGCATCAAGCACCCCTACCTGAACATCGGCCGCATCGACGGTGGCACCAACACCAATGTGGTGCCCGGCAAGGTCATGCTCAAGATCGACCGCCGCATGATTCCTGAAGAGAATCCCGTGGAAGTCGAAGCCAGCATCCGTGCTGTCATCGCCAAGGCCATCGCCGACTTCAACACCCAGGGGGGCTACACCGGTGAAGACGCCGTGCGCGTGGACATCAAGCGCCTGCTGCTGGCCAATGCCATGACCCCGCTGGATGGCAACAAGCCTCTGGTCGACGCCATCCAGGCCCACGGCGAAGCCGTCTTCGGCGAAAAGCCTCCCGCAGTGGGCACGCCTCTGTACACCGACGTGCGCCTGTACGTCGAGCGCGGCATCCCCGGCGTGATCTACGGCGCCGGCCCCCGCACCGTGCTGGAATCGCACGCCAAGCGCTCCGACGAGCGCCTGGTGCTGGAAGACCTGCGCCGTGCCACCAAGGTGGTGGCGCGTTCGCTGGTGGACCTGACTGCCTGAGCACCAACTACCGTTTGAACGCCTAGCCTTCTCCAGACTGGATGGAGGTTTTTCAAGGAGCCTGGATTCGTCCGGGCTCTTTTTTTTATGTACGCGACACCCGCAGGTCGGTAGGCATTTGCTCGGCATGGCTGAGGTCCACATGGCTGGCCAGAAAATCCAGCACTGCCCGCGTTCTCACCGGGAGCTGGCCGGGCTTGCCGACATACACGGCATGGATGGGCTGCAGATCTCCGGGATTGAAGTCTTCGAGCAGCGCCTGCAGCCTGCCCGCGTGCAGATCCTCCCAGGCGTGATAGAGCGACAGCCGCGCCAGACCAGCCCCGGCCTTGGCCAGGTTGGCCATGGCCTCGCCATCGTTGACGCGCAGCACCTCCCCCATGCTCACCGTCACCGCCTTGCCCGCCACCACAAACGGCCAGTGGGGAATGGCCCGCGGGTAGTTCCAGCCAATGCGCACATGGCCTGACAGCTCATCGGGATGGGCCGGCCTGCCAAAGCGCTGCAGATAGTCGGGCGAGGCCACGATCACCTGGCGCGTGTGACCCAGCTTGCGCGCCACCATGTCCGAAGACGGCAGCTCTCCCCAGCGCAGGGCGATATCGGCACGGGCCGCTATCAGGTCCACGACATGATCGGTAAAGCTGAGGTCCAGCTGCAGGCCCGGCCAGGTCCGCATCAGCGGGCCGACCAGTGGCACCAGCAGGCGATTGCCGGTGGAGGAGCTTGCATTGATGCGCACCACGCCGGTGGGCTGGCCCTGCCGGGTAACCGAGGACTCCAGCGCCAGCCAGTCCGCCAGCAACTGCCTGCCCTGCTCCAGCAACTGCTCGCCCTCCGCCGTCAACTCCAGCCGCCGGGTGCTGCGACGCAGCAGTTGCACGCCCAGCCGGGTCTCGAGCCGGGCCACGATCTTGCTGACCGCCGAGGGCGAGACCTCGCGCAGGCGCGCCGCCGCCGAGAAGCTGCCCTGCTGGGCCACCAGCACAAAGGTCTGCAGCTCCACAAAGCGGTCCGATCCCTGCTCCTGAGCGGTCGGCATAGCAATCGATTTCTTCATGAATCACATCATAGAGATGCGATTTATTCCGCACAGGAACAAATGCTTGTCCGCATCAAGGGCTAGCGCGCCTTCTGCCGCAGGTTCACAGTTCAGCCCTTCGCGGTATTTTCACAAGGACGGTTCTTCATGCCTGCAGCATTGCTTGCGCTGGCCGCCGGTGCCTTCGGCATCGGCACCACGGAATTCATCATCATGGGCCTGCTGACCCAGGTCAGCCAGGATCTTCATATCTCCATCCCCACGGCGGGCACGCTGATCTCGGGCTATGCCGTGGGCGTCGCCGTGGGCGCCCCTGTGCTCACGCTGGCCTCGCGCCGCTGGCCGCGCAAGCTGCTGCTGCTGAGCCTGATGCTGCTGTTCATCGCCGGCAATGCCGCTGCCGCCCTGGCACCCAGCTATGGCTGGCTGCTGGCAGCACGCGTGCTGACCTCGCTGACCCACGGCACGTTCTTCGGCGTAGGTGCGGTCGTCGCCACGCAACTGGTGGCACCCGAGAAGAAAGCCTCGGCCATTGCACTGATGTTCTCCGGCCTGACCCTGGCCACGCTGCTGGGCGTTCCCTTCGGCACCTGGATCGGCCAGCACTGGGGCTGGCGCATGGCATTTGCCAGCGTCA
The DNA here is from genome assembly GCF_008121565.1 of Comamonas sp. Z3. Classification (NCBI taxonomy): domain Bacteria; kingdom Pseudomonadati; phylum Pseudomonadota; class Betaproteobacteria; order Burkholderiales; family Comamonadaceae; genus Comamonas; species Comamonas sp. Z3. The sequence goes on along the minus strand of NZ_VOQU01000009.1, from coordinate 245,079 downwards.
GCGGCATCGGCGTGATCGCGCTGCTGATCCTGCTGCGCCATGTGCCACGCGCACTCAGCATGCCCAACCCTCAGGGCCTGACGCAGGAGCTGGCCGTGCTGCGCAATCGCGCCATGTGGCGCGGCCTGTTGTTGACGGTGATCGGCTTCGCTGGCGTCTTCACCCTCTATACCTATATAGAGCCGCTGCTGACCCAGATCACGGGAATGGACAACCGCATGATCGCCTTCACCCTGCTGCTGTTCGGCGCGGGGCTGGCCCTGGGCAACCATGCGGGCGGCAAGCTGGCCGACCGCTTTGGCGTGCAGCGCGCGCTGTGGGTGTCGCTGGCCACCTTGATGCTGGTGCTGATCGCGGGCCGCTGGATGTTTGCAAGCACGCCACTGGCGATTGCCTTTGTGCTGCTGCTGGGCATTGCCGCCTTTGCCACCGTGGTGCCGCTGCAGATGGGCGTGCTGCAATCTGCGGGCGAGGCCGGCATGAATCTGGCGTCCAGCCTCAATATCGCGGCCTTCAATCTGGGCAATGCCCTGGGTGCCTGGCTGGGTGGAGCGGTGATCGCGCAGGGCCTGAGCCTGACTTCGCTGGCCTGGGCTGCCGCTCTGCCTGCGGCCGCAGCGCTGCTCATGGCCAGCCTGGCTCCACACCGGGCCAGTTCCGGCCAGTCACCGGCCATGGCGGCAGGCATGCATTGAGGGGGCAGGCTGAATAGCGTGGCCGCCTCGGCAGCCGCTACAACGCATTCCCGCAGCGCACTCCACACCCAAGGCGACCTCAAGGTCGCCTTTTTTGCGTGCGCACCACTTCGGCATGGTTCTTGCACCGCTTTGGCTCCTGTTGCAGCGCAGAGCCTCTTGGCGGGCCTCCATGCACGCTTTTGCACGGAGGTGCACCAATTCCGGGCTCAATGCCTTTTTTTGCACCTTCCTCAACGCTAATGCATGCGAGCGATCCTCGCTTGGCAGCCCGCTTTCTTTCACTAGATGTTTCAAGACCCGAAACCTGCGCGCGCATAACCGGAGCCAGATCCGCGCCGATTGCATATCGCGCAAGATCCGCTATGAAAAACAAAGCACCTACCGCTTGATATCAATAGGTTTCAATATGTTTTATTCAGAAAATTAGAAAAACAAAGAGTTAAAAGCTACATATTTGATAGCAATTAGTAGTTACCTTAGATGGTTATGCACGAAAAACATAACCATTGGCATCCCATTCAGAAACCGAAATTTGAGCAGGGTTTACCGCTAGATGCTGCGCGTTATGAGCTGTATACACTTTTTGTATGGATTGCATGCCGTTCGCAAATCGCATGCCAACCTGAAGCCAATATAGAGTGAGGAGACATGTTTTTATGACATCCCAAGTGCATCCCGTGGATGAGGTTCTGCCATTTGGCAAGCTCACCGCCTTAGGTCTGCAGCACGTTCTGGTCATGTATGCCGGTGCCGTCGCCGTGCCGCTGATCGTGGGCCGTGCCCTGAACCTTCCTCCGGAGCAGGTCGCGCACCTGATTTCTGCCGACCTGTTCGTCTGCGGCCTGGTCACCCTGATCCAGGCCATGGGCGCAACCCAGTGGTTCGGCATCAAGCTGCCCGTGATGATGGGCGTGACCTTTGCCAGCGTGGCCCCCATGGTGTCCATGGCACAGAGCACCGGCGGCAACGCCGGCGCAGGCCTGATCTTTGGCTCGGTGATAGGCGCGGGGGTGATCTCCATCCTCATTGCGCCGCTCATCAGCCGCATGCTGCGCTTCTTCCCTCCGGTCGTGACGGGCACCATCATCGCCGTCATCGGCATCAGCCTGATGCGTGTAGGCATCAACTGGATCTTCGGCAACCCCGTAGGCCCGACCGCCCCTTCCGTACCCAACCCCGAGCATCTGAAGTGGCTGGCCGAAGCCCAGGCCATGGCCGGCGCCCCCGGCTCCTCGCTGCCCGCCATTCCCAAGGGCTTCTCGGTGCTGCCCACCATGCCCAACCCCAAGTACGCCGATCTGCAGGGCGCTGCGGTCTCGGGCATCGTGCTGCTGTCCATCCTGCTGATCGCACGCTTTGCCAAGGGCTTCCTGGCCAATATCTCGGTGCTGATGGGCATCCTGATCGGTGGCGTGATCTCCGTGGCCATGGGGCTGATGAACTTCGAGAAGGTCACCAAGGCCGAGTGGTTCACCCTGGTACTGCCCTTCCAGATCGCCATGCCCGTCTTCGACCCCATCCTGATCCTCACCATGAGTCTGGTGATGGTCGTGGTGATGATCGAATCCACCGGCATGTTCCTGGCCCTGGGCGACATGGCCAAGCGCGACATCACGCAGGACGAGCTGACCCGCGGTCTGCGTACCGACGGTCTGGGCACGCTGATCGGCGGCATCTTCAACACCTTCCCCTACACCAGCTTCTCGCAGAACGTGGGTCTGGTGGCCGTGACCGGCGTGCTCAGCCGCTGGGTCTGCGTGGCCGGTGGCGTGATCCTCATCGTCCTGGGCGTGCTGCCCAAGATGGGGGCCCTGATCGAATCCCTGCCCACCGTCGTTCTGGGCGGCGCAGGTCTGGTGATGTTCGGCATGGTGGCTTCCACCGGCATCCGCATCCTGGCCAATGTGGATTTCCGCAACAACAAGAACAACGCCATGATCGTGGCAGTGTCTATCGGCGTGGGCATGATTCCTCTGGTTGCCCCTAATTTCCGTCAGTGGATGCCCCATTCCATCCATCCACTGATTGAATCCGGTATCCTGCTGTCCTCGATTACCGCCGTGGCATTGAATCTTTTCTTTAACGGAGCCGCCAAAGACAACAGCGCTGCCATCAACGCAGCACGTGAGGCTGACGCTCACTAAACGCCAGTCCGAAGCGAACGCCGGCTTACCCGCCAGCCCAAGCCCCCTGCCGCCCCACAGTGCGCCAGGGGGTTTGTTGTCGATACAGTTGAAGCAAAACAGACCTGACTCAAAATGCTTCTTGCCATCCGGTAAGCTCCGAGAAGCAACTTGCTGATAAATATTTCGTATGACACAAAACCTGTCCTCCGCCGAACAAGCCCTGCGCGATGCGGCCCGCGAATACCACCGCAGCCCCGTCAAAGGCAAGATTTCCGTCACCCCTACCAAGCCCCTGTCCAACCAGCGTGATCTGTCCCTGGCCTACTCGCCGGGCGTGGCCTATCCCTGCCTGGACATCGAGGCAGACCCCTCGACCGCCGCCGAGTACACCTCGCGCGGCAACCTGGTCGGCGTGATCACCAACGGCACCGCGGTGCTGGGCCTGGGCGATATCGGCCCGCTGGCTTCCAAGCCCGTGATGGAAGGCAAGGGTTGCCTGTTCAAGAAGTTTGCCGGCGTGGACGTCTTCGACATCGAACTGGCCGAGCGCGATCCCGACAAGCTCATCGACATCATTGCCTCGATGGAGCCCACCCTGGGCGGCATCAACCTGGAAGACATCAAGGCTCCCGAGTGCTTCTACATCGAGCAGGAGCTGTCCAAGCGCATGAACATTCCGGTGTTCCATGACGACCAGCACGGCACGGCCATCATCTCCAGCGCCGCTTTGCTCAATGGCCTGGAACTGGTGGGCAAGGACATCGGCGCCGTCAAGGTGGCCGTCTCCGGCGCCGGCGCGGCGGCCATTGCCTGCGTGGACGTGATGGTGGGCCTGGGCATCAAGCGCTCCAATGTCTACATGGTGGACTCCAAGGGCGTGATCTATGAAGGCCGCCCCGGCGGTCTGGACGCCTCCAAGCAGCGCTACGCTCAGAACACCGAAGCCCGCACCCTGGCCGACGTGGTCGACGGCGCCGACGTGTTCCTGGGCTGCTCCGCTCCCGGCGTGCTGACTGCCGACATGGTCAAGACCATGGCCGACAAGCCCATCATCCTGGCCCTGGCCAACCCGGAGCCCGAAATCCGCCCCGAACTGGCCAAGGCCATCCGCCCGGATTGCATCGTGGCCACCGGCCGCTCCGACTATCCCAACCAGGTCAACAACGTCCTGTGCTTCCCCTACATCTTCCGTGGCGCGCTGGACTGCGGCGCCACCAAGATCACCGAAGCCATGAAGCTGGCCTGCGTGCGTGAAATCGCCGCCCTGGCCAAGCAGGACGTCAGCGACGAAGTCGCCGCCGCCTACCAGGGCAAGGAGCTGACCTTCGGCCCCGATTACCTGATCCCCACGCCCTTCGATACACGCCTGATCCTGCGCATCGCTCCCGCCGTGGCCCAGGCCGCCGCCGAATCCGGTGTCGCCACCCGCCCCATCGAGGACATCGCCGCCTACCGCGAAAGCCTGACCCGCTTTGTCTACCAGACCAGCATGTTCATGCGCCCCGTGTTTGCAGCCGCCAAGGCCAATCTGCAGCGCGTGGCCTATGCCGAAGGTGAAGACGAGCGCGTGCTGCGTGCCGTGCAGGTTGCCGTGGACGATGGCCTGGCCAAGCCCATCCTGATCGGTCGCCCTGCCGTCATCGAAGCCCGCATTGCCAAGGCCGGCCTGCGCATCCAGCTGGGCAAGGATGTGGAAATCTGCAATCCCGAAGACGATCCCCGCTTCCGTCAGTACTGGGAGACCTATCACAAGCTGATGGGCCGCAACGGCGTCACTCCCGAAGCCGCCAAGGCTGCGGTGCGCCGCTCCAACACCCTGATCGCCGCCCTGATGGTGCACCTGGGTGATGCCGACGCCATGCTGTGCGGCCTGGTCGGTCGCTTCGACAGCCACCTGGCCCATCTGGAAGATGTGCTGGGTCTGAAGAAGGGCGCCAACGAGTTCGCCACCGTGAACGCCGTGATGCTGGAATCCGGCACGCTGTTCGTGGCCGACACCTACATCAACGACGCGCCCAGCGCCGAAGAACTGGCCGAGATCGCCAAGATGGCTGCCGACGAAGTGGCCCGCTTCGGCCTGCCCCCCAAGGTGGCCTTCCTCTCGCACAGCAACTACGGCTCGTCCACGCGTGGCTCGGCCCGCAAGATGCGCGCTGCACGCGACCTGTTCGCGGCCGCCAACCCCGGCATCGAGTGCGATGGCGAAATGCACGGCGACGCGGCACTGGACGCCAACGTGCGCAGCCACTCCCTGCTGGAGTCCTCGCTGACCGGCGCGGCCAACGTGCTGATCTGCCCCAACCTCGACGCCGCGAACATCCTGTTCAACGTGCTCAAGACCACGGGCGGCCATGGCACCACCATCGGCCCCATCCTGATGGGCTGCTCGGCCTCCGCCCATGTGCTGACGCCCTCCTCCACCGTGCGCCGCGTGGTCAACATGACCGCTCTGGCAGCCGCTCAGGCCATCGCACTGCGCAGTTGATCAAACGGCACCTCTCGGGCATCCCGCCCGAGGCAGCCACAAGAACGCCCTTCGGGGCGTTTTTGTTTTGCTCTCGAACCTTCACGACGACCCTTGGTTCGCCGGCCGTGACCATTGCCAGCGTCGCCAAGTCAAGCGATGAAAAGTGGCTGGCACTCCCTATGCAGCAAGCGCGGCACGCTATGGTTTTCATGAACAGGACAAAATATGCGCAATGCCGGACAGCGTGCAATCCTTGTGTAGAATCCTGCCATCCGGAGGTTTGGGTGAGTGGTTTAAACCAGCAGTCTTGAAAACTGCCGAAGGAGTGATCCTTCCGTGAGTTCGAATCTCACAGCCTCCGCCACATTGAACTAAGTCGTTGAAATCGCTTCAGATCAAGGAGTTTTACTCCTGAAGTGGTACAAATGACTGGTACACAGCGGCAGCAAAAGGTTCGGTCAGCAAAGGACGCTGACATGCCAACCTACATGCGCAAGGACGACCACGGTTATCGTTTCCTTCGTCCCATCCCCCAAGATTTGCGCCCACGTTTCGCAAAAGCCAACTTCGTTAAAAGGCTCGGGCGAGACTACAAAAAGGCCAAAGAGCTTTGCGCCTTGCTGACCGTGCAAACAGATCGCGAGCTTGCCGCAGCTCGATCCAACCAAACGCAAGCAACTTCCATCGGCTCTTTCTTGAAGCTGCCCCGTAAGACGCGGCTTAAAAGTCTCTCCATCAGTCCAGAGCTCCCAGGGCAAATCGCTTCCCTCTTTCTGAGCACGCTAGACGCGGATGCCCAAGCACGCAAAGAGGGGATGAGCGATGAGGAGTTCGAATCGCTGGATGCGAACATCCAGGAAATGCTCCCCCTCATCAACCGAGCAGTAGCTTCAGGAAATGTTGGCAGATTCCACGAATTCGTGAACCAGCTCATGGTGTTTCGTGGCTATCAATTAGAGGCAACCGACGCGCAATGGCAAGCACTCACCTACGAAGTGCTGACACATGTGAAAACTGGGTACAAAACTCTCGCGGCTCGACAGCAAGGCGAATCCCTCGGATCACCTGATCTTTCAAAACTGCCACCGCCGCTTGAAGCAGTATGGGAGGCGCAGCCAGAACGCGCGCCGACTCCACAGGTAAATCGTTTGGCAGACATCACACCTCACTACAAACGCTATCTATCCCCAAAATATCCCAAAACCCAGTCTACTTATCTGTCGATTTGGCAGCGATTTGTTGACTTCGCAGAGAACAAGCCCCTGCATTTGGTTAGCTCAGATGATGTCTACAACTTCCTGGAAAACCGTCTGCAAGACAAAGAAGCGGCTTGGAGCTACAAGTACGTAGCAGGCCGCGTAAAAAGAGCTTTGCACACTGCATTTGGTATTGGGAAAACAAAGAAACTCATCAACAACAACCCAGTGGTAGAACTAGATGTGATGCCTACTGTCGACGCCAAGCAAGAAAAACTTCGCCAAAAGCCCCGCTTTCCTTATCAGTCCGACCACCTCAATAAATTATTTGCATCAGACTGGTACAACCCGAACTCGTCAGCTTGGCGAGGCAAGATGAAAGACGATCTTGGGGCTCGCTACTGGATTCCGCTCATCTGCATGTGGCATGGATTACGCGTCAGCGAGGCAGCTCAAATACAAGTAGAGGATGTGCTACTCAAAGACTTAGGTATCTTGATTCAAGATGGAGAAACCGAGTTTGGCCCTGCTCGAGCTCTTAAAAATGAAGCATCGATGCGTGTCGTACCGATTCACCATGTTCTTATACAACAAGGTTTTGTCGACTTCGTCCGCAGCGTCATGAACCACTATTCGAAGGGCCCCCTCTTCCCGGCAGCCCTTCCTGAATGTGATGGAAAATCACCCAAGTGGGGACGAGCATACGAGCAGCCATTTGTTCGTTTTGTACGGGATAAGTTAGGTTTCGGTAGCGGCTATGGCAATCACAGCTTCAGACACTCTCTGGAAGACAGAATCAGAGCAGCAAACGTTGAAGACCAATGGCCTAAAGGGCTAGCACAAGCCTATACAGGCCGAGCATCAGTGCGCCCCCAAGACAAAGGCGAAATCGAAAAAGAAGGTAGTGAAAGACACTATGGATATGGATACGAACTTGAAGCGTTCAGACCCTACATCCAACGAATCACCTACCCTAATGTAAAGCTTCCACCCCCCTTTAAAGATTGGCTCCAAGGGAGAGTCATCATAAGTAAGCGACTGCTTTCACATGTGCAGCGATGGAGAGAAGAGACCCATAAGACCCCGTAGCTTAATGAGGCGCAGGCTTCAAAAAAAACAGTCACGATGCTCATCATCCTCTAACTTGCGCGCTATACAGGTTTGAGGGCAGATTTTGGAAGGCAAGTGTCTGTGCAAAATAGGCTCTCATGTGTCATGAAGTTTCCTCACCTCTCTTGGCCCGGCTTTTGCCGGGCCTTTTTTCATCCCCGATGCTGCATCCCAGCAGGAGGAAACATGCTTCAAAGTAGCTACAAGTGAATCGCCCCGGGGGCGATTCAGCGAGGACAGCACCCAAGGTGAACTGAGGCTTCATGGATGCGTTTCCTCCTCTTCTTCCCTGGGCGTTACTGTCCGGGATCTTTTGCGTCCCTGGCTTGTGTCCTGGCCGTTTCGGCGGTATTCAAGACTCCAAGCATCTAGCCGTGGGAATAGCCCGAAGTAGCATCCCCTGAAGTGCGGGCATGGTCCCAGCAAGGCCCGTAGAGCACGCGTCAGCGGGCGGACGGGCTGCGCAGCGCCCCAGCGCGGAGAGCACCCGCAGGGACGCGCAGGCCTCACGGCCGTAGCGGCTGACTGGCCCCCAGGCCAGGCAGTGCATAAGGGGGAGCCGCCGGATCTACGACGCCCTCAGCGTCGAGGCGCCCCAAGCGCCGGTGGGATCGGCGGGGGTGCTAGCACCCCGGCCCCGGGCGCAGCTCGGGCAAATCGATTCGTAAAGGTGAGGCCGACAGCTTGCTGGGGCCGAGGCGGTGCGCCCTTTGGGGCGCATGAAGAAGCGGTTTGCCCGAGCTCGCTCGGGGCCGCAGTGCAGCACGGCACTAGCCGGGCAGTTGGGGGTAGGCCGTCCAGGCCGTGAAGCCCCCGACGGTGCACGCAAGCAGGACACGAAGTGCCTGCGCGCAGACGGTTTTTGCAAAAAACCGTCGTAGTGTCTTTGGGGCCCGTAGGCGCTGCCCTGGATCTTGGCAAGGGCTGGGGACTCCGAGCACGAAAAAATCAGGCGAGGACACCTTTCCGACGTTGTCCGAGAACGAGAAAGTGGCCTGCAAATACAGAGTGATTTCGATGGCAGCCAAGCACAGGTGGAGGGTCCCTTCCGACTTTATGCAACCTTGAGCCGTATAAGTACCGAGGCATCGGTATATCTGGCAGACATGTGCACGGCGCTATACGCTTGTATGAATACACGCAACAAAGGCGCTGCATACCGCCTACAAGCCCTGCACCTCCTGGCTGCAACGGGGTACGCATCCACTCGCCAAGTCGCCCGCCATCTCTGGGGACGATGTGATGAGAACTCGCGCCGTATGGCACGCCGCACGCTCACGTGGCTGCTCAATCGGAAGCTCGTGGTGAGCAAGCGGGAGTCCGTCTGGAGCGTCAGCGCCGGCAGCGGTGAGCTACTGTATGCACTGAATCGTGCGGGCGTCAACGTAATCAAGCAGCACGGCAACAGCCTGATAGCAGAGAAAGCGCATGCTCGGGACTACATCCGGCATGCTCACAGCCATCGCTCGGCGTGTAACAGCGTCTATGTCGCTTGGCCAACTGACGAGGTGTTCTCGGAGCTGAGCGTGCGGGCCGGGGAGTGTGATCTAACGCGCTTCGAGTATTGCCACAAGGAAGAGCAGATAGCAAAAATCCCCGATCTGGTGGCTGTCGAGGACGGCCGTTTCGTCTGGATAGAGGTCGAAAACTCATGGCGAGGTGAAGGCGATCTTGCGAAGCTGATTGACTGCATGCGCATGATGTTTGGGCGAGATCACGGAATCTCGCGAATGCACTTCGTTGTGACGTCACCGGCTGCTCGCACAATTGGAAAACGGATCAAAAACCGGCTCACGCATAGGCCTGAAACAGGCTGGCCAAGACAGATCAAGGAGCTTGATGCACGCATCCTCGCTTTGCATATCGCTGTGTCCGAGCTCGATCCGGAAACGCTTGAACTGCGAGAAATTACACTGTAATAAGAAAAAAAACCCATCTTGATATGGGATTTTTCAGAAGCTACTTCGCAGTGCGTATTCTGGATGAGTTGACCGCCTGTGCCGATTGCGGCTGACCAGTCCGCTGGTCGTGACTGAGTTCGGCCGAGGCTGTGTGAAAACTCGTCTAAGTAAGAAATTTAGGGGTCATCTAACCCTTCGCCCCGACGAGTTGGGATGACCTCCTCATGTCAACTTTCATAAGCTTCGCGTGTGCTATAGATGAGCCGGTATGGCTTTAGGGAATGTCTGCTCAGGGTTGACATGCGACTATCGCAGCTCGGCCAGTGGCAGTCCTTGAAGGCACTTCCCGAATTGACTGCTCCTGGCTGTGGATTCAACCGGTCGATGCAACACAATGACCGCCTCTGGCGGAAGGAGTGTTGGAATGAAGCGAAGACCGCGGATTTACTACACCGAAGCTCAGAAGGCCCTGATGTGGGACCGCTGGAAAGCTGGTGATACCTTGCACGAGATCGGCAAGCTGTTTGACCGACCGCACACATCCATCCACACCATCCTGAGTGCAACGGGTGGCATCCGGCCTCGTGCAAGACGCCGATCTCACTTGACTCTGTCTCTGGCAGAGCGCGAGGAGATATCGCGCAGTTTGGCCGCAGGTGAGTCCGTCCGCTGTGTAGCCAAACGCTTGAAACGAGCAGCGTCCACCATCAGCCGTGAACTCCTGCGTAACGGCGGCAAGACTTGCTACCGAGCTACAAAGGCAGACGAGGTGGCCTGGGAGCGAGCACGCCGCCCAAAGACGTGCAAGTTGGCCTGCAACCCTGAGCTGGCGCAAATCGTGGCGGGTAAATTGCAGAGTCAGTGGTCGCCAGAGCAAATAGCAGGGTGGCTCAAACGAACTTGCCGGTTGCGGCTGACCACTCCGCTAGTCGTGACCAACCGAGTTCGCAGCCAGAAGCTGTTGTCCAGCGCATGACAGCGAACGACAGGTTGAATCGCACCGGCTTCCGTGGAGGCTCAACTCCTGAGAGGATTGAGTCATGAACACTAAAGCTGCTCGTTTTAGCCCCGAGGTACGTGAACGTGCCGTACGTTTGGTGCAGGAATGCCAAGCGGATTACGCATCACTGTGGGGTGCATGTGAGTCGATAGCCCCCAAGATTGGCTGCTCTGTTAGCACCCTGCATGGATGGGTGCAGCGCAAAGAAATAGATGCAGGCCAACGGCCAGGGTTGACCACGGATGAACGTGAGCGACTCAAGCAACTTGAGCGAGAGAACAAGGAGCTGCGCCGAGCCAATGACATCCTCAAGGCTGCGAGCGCTTTTTTTGCGCAGGCGGAGCTGGACCGTCGCATCAAGAGCTAATTGACTTTGTAGACCAGTATCGCGATGCCTATGGGGTCGAGCCAATTTGTAGGCTGCTGCAAATTGCCCCATCGGGCTACAGGCGCAGGGTTCAGCAAAGAAACTGCCCGTGGCTGCGCTGTAAGCGCAGTCAATCGGACGAAGAACGCTGCACCCATATTCAACGTGTGTGGCATGCCAACTGGCAGGTTTATGGGACGGTCAAAGTCTGGAAGCAGATGCACCGAGAGGGCTTACCCATTGCCCGCTGCACCGTACAACGACTGATGCGCAAGCTGGGCCTGAAAGGCGCAAGGCGTGGCAAGAAGGTGCGCACAACACGTCCAGATGCAGCAAGGCCATGCCCGCTAGACCTCGTCAACCGCCAGTTCACAGCTCAGCGCACTGACCAACTTTGGGTCGCAGACTTCACCTATGTATCAACGTGGCAAGGGCAGATGTTTGTGGCCTTTGTGATTGATGTGTATGCCCGCCGCATAGTGGGCTGGCGGGTTAGTAGCCACATGCGCACGGACTTTGTGGTGGATGCTTTGGAGCAGGCGCTGTATGCAAGGCGGCCTTCAAGTGACACGGAGCTCATTCATCACTCCGACAGGGGCAGTCAGTACGTTTCCATTCGCTACACAGAACGTTTGGAGGAAGCTGGCCTGATGCCTTCGGTGGGTAGCACTGGAGATTCCTACGACAACGCTCTGGCCGAAACCATCAACGGGCTTTACAAAACGGAGGTCATCTACAAGCGAGGGCCGTGGAAAACACGGGAATCACTGGAGCTGGCAACACTGCAATGGGTGCACTGGTTCAACCACGGCAGATTGCTGGAATCCATAGGACATATACCGCCAGCGGAGGCTGAGGCAAACTACTGGCGGCAAGTTGCCAAGACCGTGCAGGCTGACGCCTGCACTTCAACAAACTAGCCTCCACCAAACCCGGTGTGATTCACAATGGGCCATAGCATTGAGGCAGCGCAGTGGATGGCAAAAAGCTGTCGTGGCTCTTGCCAATAAAAATGCTCGCATCCTCTGGGCGTTGATGACACGTCAGCGCAGCTACGAAACCAACCATATCAGTACCAGGCCAAGCGAGCTCATCGCTTAAGCCCCAATCCTTAACTTGCCAGACGTGAAATCAAAGATGCAATAGACAGGTCAGACCAGCAGCAGACAAGCTCGCTTGTTGCATTGTGAGTCCAAGGACATCACGAGATTTGAATGGAGCCCTGCTGCGCGGTTTGTTTCTTGGGGCGCACACCAAAGTGCAAAACCCCGTCTGTAGATGTGCAGTCTGTTCCTCGTTTTACGCATCGTGATCACACGGCAGTCAGGTCTATCAAAAAAGAAAACCATCAGCGCTTGCTTTTATGGGAAGTCTCTGTAATGCAACAACGCCGCCCACGAAAAAAATCGCATCGCATTTCATCGGTAAAAAATTGATCTATTGAGATCGAAAATGATCGATGTCATGAATATTTCATGATCCATTGATAAATTTCGATCATGAAATTTGCAAAACCATTCAAAACTGTCATCTTTGATCTGGATGGCACCTTGCTCGACAGTTGGCCCAGCTTGCAGGCCACGCTGCACGAGGGCTTAAACAGCCGCACGCTGGATATGCCCTCTCTCAAGCTCGAGTTGAGCGCAGGCATCGCTCCCATGTTGGCACTGGCTGCTCAACAAGCGGATCTTCGAGGCTCCGAACAAGAAGCAGCGCAAACCCAACTCATGCGCAGCTACCTGAGCCGCTTTGTGCTGAACGCCACCGTGTACCTGGGCGTACCCGAATTGCTGGCCCGACTGCAAGCTCAAGGCCTGAAGCTGGGCATCTGCACCAACCGCGACCGTGCAAGTAGCCTGCAACTGCTGCGCCACCACCAACTTAGCGATTTTTTTGAAGCCGTGGTCTGCATCGATGACACACCTTTTCCCAAGCCCAGCCCCGAGCCTTTGCATACCTGTCTGCAACTGCTGGGTGCCACACCATCCGAGACCTTGTTCGTAGGTGACTCGGGAATCGACGCCAGCTGCGCACACGCCGCGAAAGTTGCTTTTGCAGCCCATGTACGCGGCTATCACCGCAATATGCATGAGCTTGAGCCCAGCGTACTGAGGTTTGATGCTTATGAGCAGTTGAACGACATGTTGGAGGCTTGAAGCCATGGCTGACATCCACCTTCGTAGCATTTCTAAACGCTATGGCGACACGACCATCCTCGATCAGTTGGACTTACAGATTCACGACGGAGAATTTTTGACCTTGCTGGGTGCGTCTGGCTGCGGTAAATCAACCTTGCTCCGCTTGCTCGCTGGCCTCGAAGCACCAGACAGCGGTGACATTCAAAGCCAAGGCCAAAGCATGCTGAGCCAAAAACCTGCACAGCGCGATTGCGCCATGGTGTTTCAAACCTACGCGCTGTATCCACACATGACTGCAGGCGAGAACATTAGTACGCCTTTGCTGATGCGCAAGCTCTCGTTTTGGCAGCGCCTGCCGGGCATAAAGTACCTCAACCCTTCGGTACGTGCTCTTCGCAACGAGATTGAGCAAGAGGGTAAACAGGTGGCGCAGGTCTTGGGCATTGAGCACCTGTGGCAACGCAAGCCTTCGCAGTTGTCGGGCGGACAGCGACAACGCGTAGCACTCGCTCGCGCCATGGTACGCAAGCCTTCGCTGTTTTTATTCGACGAGCCTTTGTCCAACCTCGACGCCAACTTGCGTCAGGCCTTGCGCGCCGAGATTCGCGCGTTGCACCGCAAACTCGGCGTAACCTTTGTGTACGTGACGCACGACCAACACGAAGCCATGTCCATGTCTGACCGTGTGGCTGTGATGAAGAACGGAAAGATCTTACAGCTCGACACCCCTGAGGCTTTGTTCAAGCGCCCTGCCAGCCAAGAAGTGGCGAGCTTCGTGGGCTCACCTCGCATCAATCTGTTGCCGCTTTCTGCGGTGAAGCTGAATGATGGTGTGTTGCCGCCAACTTCGGCCGTTGTCGTAGGCATTCGCCCGCACCAATTCATGTGGACAACACAAACAGGTTGCTGGAGCGTTTTGGCACAGGTGCAGTCGGTAGAGTACGCGGGCAGCGAAAAAGTAGTGGTGGCACAAGGCGAGCATCACGAAGCCATGACCATACAAACCGAGGCCACCCAGCCAGTACATGAGACACAAACCGTCACCCTATACATACAGCCTTCAGAGCTGATATTTTTTGATGCGCATGGTCGCCGTCTGGAGGCATAAGCATGCACATCTCACGTCTGCAAACCTCGCTCATGCTGCTACCCAGTTTGATCTTGACGGTTTTGCTGCTGCTGGTGCCCATGTGCCTGGTGGCAGTGATGTCGCTGACCGACTGGCAGTTTGGATCCGACCAGTTTGCATGGGTCGGCCTGGACAACTACCGCGAACTGTGGGACGACGCAGGATTTCGCAAGTCCTTTACCAACACGGTGCACTATCTGCTGTGGGTGTCACTGGGCAGCATCACCGTGGGTTTGGTCAGCGCCTTGCTGGTTGAAAGCCATACAAGTTGGCGCGGCTTCTACCGCACGGCACTATTTTTGCCCGTGGCCTCTACCCTCATTGGCATGGCGGTGGTGTGGCAGTTCATATTGCACCCCACGATGGGATTGCTCAATCAGTTGCTCGCATTGATTGGGGTCGGGCCCTTCAACTGGCTCAAAGATTACGAACTGGCGTTACCAACGTTGGCTGCCATTGGCATCTGGCAAATGTCAGGCTTAGCCATGGTGATGTTTTTGGCGGGTCTCAAAGGTATTCCAGATGAGCTGCGCCAAGCTGCTTGGCTTGATGGTATGTCACATCCGCTGGATCGCATGTTTCGCCTGACCTTACCTTTGCTCGGCCCCACCATGTTGTTCGTGGTGACGATCTGTGCCATTCGCGCCCTACAGGTATTCGACACCGTGCATGTGATGACACAGGGTGGTCCCAACAAGGCCACCGATGTGCTGCTGCACAGCATTTACGCCGAAGGATTTGGATTTTTCAAGATGGGCTATGCCTCGGCTATGACGGTCGTGTTTGTGACCGGCATCTTTGTGCTCACGCTTATTCAGCACAAGGGCATGGAAAAAAGGACGCACTACTGATGATGGCCGATCCCTTATCCCCCTCCTTGGCCAGCCGCTTTGCGCGCCATGTCGTGTTGATGAGTCTAGCCCTCATTTATCTGCTGCCTTTTGTGTGGATGCTATCGATCTCACTCAAGCCCGCGAGTGAGATTTTCGATGCAGGTTTTAACCTCATCCCCCGCGAATGGGCTGCCTGGGAAAACTACAGCGCAGCGCTCACACGCGTACCGCTGCTGCGATATTTGCTCAACGGTGTGGTGGTGTGCGCTGGCATTTTGGTCGTACAAATTGCGCTGGCATTTCCGGCCGCCTACTGCTTCGCCAAGATCAAGTTTCGCGGCCATGACCTCGCATGGGGCTTAACCATGCTGTCACTGATGGTGCCATTTCAGGCCACTGCCATTCCGCTGTACATCTTTTTGTATCACTTAGGTTTGCTCGACAGCTACTCGGCCTTGATCCTGCCCTTCATCGCGTCTGCCTTTGGCATGTTCATGTTCCGGCAGTCCATCAAAAGCATTCCCGATGACCTCATCCACGCCGCAAGGCTAGATGGCATGGGTGAGTTCGAGTTGGTGTGGCGCGTGCTGCTGCCGGCCTGCATGCCTACCGTGATCGCTTTTTCGATCTTCTCGGTGGTCTGGCACTGGAACGACTACTTCTGGCCCCTGCTCGTCATCAATACCCAAGACCTCGCTACACCCCCGCTGGGAACCATGTTCTTTGCCAACGAAGAAGCCGGCAACGATTACGGCCCGCTGATGGCCGGCACGGTACTGATCACCATTCCCCTGGTTGTTTTTTTCTTGTTCGCGCAAAAGCGCTTTATCGAAGGTGTCACCTTTTCAGGTGTCAAAGCTTGAAGGAAGTCATGATGAAACTGAAATTCATTGCAGCTGTTACAACCGTGCTCTGCACCATGGGTGCTGCCCATGCCGCCAAAATCGAGCTCGTGGTGGACTACGTCTACCCTGAGATGTTCAACGAGACTCAAGAAGTCATCGCCAAAAAGTTCAACGAGAAGTTCCCTGATTACTCGGTCAAGTTCCGTGCACCCACGCCTGACTACGAAGTGGCCGCCCAGCAAGCACTACGCCATGCAGTGACCAAGCAACTGGCCGATGTGTCTTTTCAAGGTCTGAACCGCCAGCGCATCTTTGTGGACCGCGGCATTGCTGTGGATCTGAAGCCCTTCATCCAAGCCGAAAAGAACTGGGACAAGAGCGGCTACAGCGCATCGCTGATGGAGCTGGGGCAAATTCAAGGCAAACAGGTCGGCATTGGCTTTGCTCTGTCCACCCCCATCGTCTACTACAACATGGACTTGGTGAACAAGGCAGGTACCACCGTCGATCAACTGCCCAAGACCTGGGACGATATCATCAAGCTCGGCGAAGCTTCACGTAAAGCCAGCCCACAAACGGGCGGCATTTACTTCGACTGGGGCATCACCGGGAACTGGTTGTGGCAGGCGCTGCTGTTTGCCGATGGCGGCAAGATTCTCGACAGCACCGAAAAGAAGGTGGCATTTGACGATGCCAAGGGCCTCAAAGCCATGAACACCATGAGCTCCATGGTGCAAAACGGCACCATGGCCAACATCAGCTACAAAGAAGCAGCGCAAATGTTTGCGGCTGGCAAGCTGGCCGTGCTGTCGTCGTCCACCTCACGCTTGGGCGTGATGGAAAAGCAAATTGGCGACCGTTTCAAACTGGTGACCGGGATGTTCCCCGTAACCACTAAAGGCGGCAAAGTACCTGCAGGAGGCAACGTAGCCATGATGTTTGCCAAGGACCCCGAGCGCCAAAAGGCCGCGTGGGAGTTCATCAAGTTCGCCACCGGCCCCGAAGGAGCCACGGTTATGACCAAAAACACCGGCTACTTCCCAGCCAACACCTTGCCAATTGACGACCCCAAGGCACTCAAAGGCTACTACGAAAGCAACCCCAACCAGTACACCGCGGTGAAGCAGATTCCTTGGTTGACTGGCTGGTATGCCTTCCCTGGCCAGAACGGCTTAAAAATCACTGACGTAATTGATGACCACGTGCAAACTGTGTTCGACCGCTCGAAGCAACCCGCCGATGCACTCAAGGCCATGTCTGCCGACGTGCAAAAACTTCTCGACTAAACATCAGAACTGCACGCTTTGGAGCATGCGCTTGCACGCCTTGTGTGAGCACATGCCCCGACCTCACGCAGCCTAGCCCCCAGCACGCTAACAGCCACATCACTGCCCATGCCTCATTTCGACAAATACATCCACCTGACAGACACACACCTCGTGCAAGACGGCAACGGCCTGTTATACGGACTGAACCCTAAGCAACGCCTGCAGCAAGCCGTGGCCCACATTCAGCAACACCATGCCGATGCACGTGCGGTGTTCATCACAGGCGACTTGACCCACTACGGCCACGAGCAAGCCTATGTGCATTTACGCGAGTGCCTAAGTGGCTTGTCCATGCCCGTCTACCCCATCTTGGGCAACCACGACAGCCGCAACAACTTCCAGCAGCACTTTGCCCACATTGCACGAGACGAGCACGGCTTTGTGCAATATGTGCTTGAACTCGAACATCAAACCGCCATTTTTCTCGATACCAACGAGCCTGGCGTGCACTGGGGCGTGTTTTGCGAGAAACGTGCTCTTTGGCTGCGAGCTCAGCTTGAGCAAGCTAACAAGCCCGTGTTGCTGTTCATGCACCACCCCTTCTTCCCTATTGGCATAACCAGCATGGACAAAATCTCCTTGCTGAACACCAAACCCTTTGAAACTGCCATCGAAGGACTTCAGCACAAGATCGCACACTTCTTCTTTGGACACATCCATCGCCCGATTTTGGGATCCTTCAAAGGTATCCCCTACTCCACCTTGCGGGGCACCAATCACCAAGTGGCATTGGTGTTACAAGACCCCTCGCTGCGCATCGTGGGCAAAAACGAAGGTCCCCAATACGGCGTGCTGATGCTTTCGCCCGAGCAAGTACTGATCCACCTGGAAGACTTTTTGGACCAAGAGCCCACTTACCTGCTTGGTGGCTAATGTTGCACACCGCTGCCTCGTAACAACCAGTAAGCGCTAGGTGGACGAATGTCATGTGCAAGCCCAATCGACATCGTGGATCAACCACTTGCTGAGTGGCGCGCACGTGCTTGATGTATCGCATCACAGGGTGATAGGCTATGCTTGGTAGCGCAACTAGCCGCTCAGGCAGCGACTACCACCTCCACTCCTTGCTGGCGAAGGAGATTGAGGATGTCGGGGTCGGCCTTCGCATCGGTGACTAGCCGTTGTACCGAAGACCAGTCGTTAATGCGGAAGCTGGCAAAGGCGTGTAGCTTGGTGTAATCAGCCAGCACCGTTACGCGGCTGGCAGCGCCCATGAAGGCCTTGTTCATGTCGGCGTCTTCCGGGTCACGCATGTAAATTCCTTGGGCAGACAATGCATGCACGCCCAAGAAGGCCTCACGCACTTGCAGATGAGGCAGGCCTTCGTCGCTGGGGCGGCTGACAGTGGCTTGTTTGCGGGCATCTAGGCGGCCGGCCAGCACGTAGACATTAGCGTGCAGCCCTTGCCCGAGCACGTTGGCCACGGAAAGGCCATTTGTGATCACGTACAGATTCTGATGACCTCGCAAAGCTTGAGCCAGCGCGTGGGCCGTAGTGCCTCCGTTGATCAGAATATTGTCGCCATCGCTAATGAACTGGGCTGCGCATTCCGCAATCGCCGCTTTCTCCTGTGCCTGCTGATCGTTGCGCTCGCCATAGTTGTACATCTCGTAACGCGCAGAGCCTTCGGCAAAGACCTCCTGAGCGGCTATGGCACCACCGTGGGTACGTTCCAATAGGCCGAGCTCGCCCAGTTCAATGAGGTCGCGCCGGATGGTTATGGGGGAAGTGGAAAAGACCTTGGCTAGGTCCTTGACGGTGACCGAGGTGGTCTCTTGCATGCGCGCCAGAATTTTCTGTTGTCGTTCAGCCTTGAACATGAAGCGTCTCTCCATAGGAGCATTGTCGGCCGAAAAACCCTACACATAGATGAATAGTGTTGATTTCCACGCAGAACTGACCCGCCGGGGTCTAGTGGGTCACTTCTGGATGGAAATCAACAATCGGTAGCTGTAGAGCTTGGTAGTCGTGCACGGCAATGTTTCTAAAGCCAACCATCTTCTGCAAACGCTCAGCAAGTGCCGTTTCAATCCAACGTGCCTGAGCCAGCAAAGTGAATACATCCCTCGAACTTTGAGGAATGCCCAGGCGCTCTCGTCGAATTAAGTGCTGCCCCATGTCTAACGCAGCCTCGCAGGCCCGTTGAACATTCAAGATGGCCGCGTCTTGACGGGTGTGATCAGATGCAAATGTCGCAGGCGACTTGTCGTACTCTTCCCGCGCGCGCATGACGCAGCGCTCTATGGTCGCAGCCTTGTTGATCAACACATCATCAACCATACACAGTCCCCGTCTTCTGAATGTCATCTAGCAGCCCTGCCCGCGCTTCGTCCAATGCGGTCTTCTGGCTCAGGATAAAGGTTTCGTAGAGAGCCGCCTGCTCATCTCTGGCCCACAGTCGCTGCCCTGTTGTCACTATCCGGTACTGCATGACCGTCGAGGCAGATCGCAGATCCAGCAAGTCAACATGACAACCCACAATGCCAGCCAATCGACTACTGAGACCCCAAAGGGCCTCTGCCGCCAGTGACTCGTCAGACATCAACGCAACATCCAAATCACTCTCAGGGCCTGCATCACCACTCCAGGGTAGGCAGTCAACGGGTGCGGGCCGTCGTCAGTCGGCCAGAAGCAGTCACTCAAGCCTCAAGGAAGCTGAAGGTCAAATGCTTGAACGCTCTATGGCCAGCATTTGCCTCAACGCTTCGGTGGAGGCTGATTTCTGCTGCGGCAACCAGACCAGATGCGTGGTTACTTCGGCATAGCGCCTGGGGAGTGCTAGCGCTTGCAGCGATGGTTCTGCATGAACGGCCTTCAAGATGGACCGAGGCATGATGCCAATACCAGTGCCAGCGGCAATGCAGGCCACGATGGCGTGGTAGGACGCCATCTCCATAATTCGGTGGGGAGCAACTCCGGTACTGGCAAACCATTCTTCCAGGATTCGCCGGTACGAACAGCCTGTCGAGAACGCAATCACCGTGCAGCGTGACAGCTGTTTCGGATCCAGCACATCCTTTGCGGAGCGTGCAGCGATAAGCACCAGTTCTTCATCAAATGCCTCCTGGGTGGCCAGTTCTGGTGCATTGAAAGGCTCTGAGATCAGTGCAGCATCCACTTCATATCGCTGAACCATGTCTAGCAACCGGGATGTGGAGCCGGTCACCAGCTCAATGAGTACACCCGGGTAACGCTCATGAAAGCGGGACAGCACAGGCGGCAGTCGCGCTGCGGCCGTGCTCTCCAGTGTGCCCAGTCGCAGCGTGCCCTGCGGCGCCCGCATCAACATCGCGGACTCAGCCTCAGACGACAACCGCAAAATCCGCTCGGCGTAGCCGCGTAGCACCTCGCCTTCGGCAGAGAGCTTGAGCCGGTTGCCATGCCGCAAAAAGAGTTGCACACCCAGACGATCCTCCAGATTGCGAATGCGCGTGGTGACATTGGACTGCACACGGTTCATTTGTTTGGCAGCCTGGGTGACGCTAGGCACGTTGAAACCAGCGTCCTAAATGGCTTTGATCAGAAAAGCCGAGCTGCGTCGCAATCTGCGCGGGCCTTTCACCCGCCGCTAGCATGGCACGCGCTGACCGCAGGCGAAGATTCACCAGATAAGAATGGGGCGATTGCCCGTAGGCGAGCTTGAACTGGCGCGCCAGACGGAAACGATCCACACCCGCGTGGTCAGCAAGTTCTTCCAACCCCAGGTTTTCTCCCAAACGGGCATGCATATGCTCTGTCACCCGCGCCATACGCACCTTGCTTTCGTTGGCCTCCCTCACCGTGTGCATGTGGCCTGACAGCACATCGAGCAGTTGGTCTAAGGCTTGGTCACGGGCAAGTCTGCCTTCTGATCCGTGTATTGCACCAAACGCTTGCAAGATCGCGGCCTGCAATTGCGGATCCCCCTCCAGCGTGTTTTTGAAAGCTGGCTCAATCCCCTCGAGCCCCTTCAACCCCCGCTTTTGCAACAGCGTGCCGATGCATTCAGTAGGCAGGTACAGCATGGCGTAGGTGAAGCCTGCCTTGTCTGGAGCGTGGCCATCGTGCACAGCCCCCGGTTCAATCAACATGGCATTGCCTGGCACGCTGGTGTGGACAGACCGGTTGCATCGAAACCGCTGTACCCCTTGCTGGGTGACTCCGACCAAAAGTTCATCGTGGGTATGGGCATCGTAGGCATGTCCACGAAAGTGGGCGTGGATGCTTTCAATACCGGTCTCCGCGTCGCGCCGCACTTCGATCCAGTCATTGGCTTTGTTAGTCATGGCTCTCCTTGTGGGGACGGCAGCTCAACCTGCATTCGCCATACATCTACCCTGTGCGGACAGTGGCGCATTAGGGAAGACGCTGGGTTGAATAAATAAGATAATGATCGTAATCTAATTGGCAAAGCCACTTATGGCCGCATCACTTTAGGAGGGCGACATATGACGACAGACCAATCCGCCAAGCCGCTGTACTTGGAAGACTTGAGCGTGGGCGACGTATTTGTGAGCGCTGAGCACGCGCTAAATGCCCAGCAGATTGTCGAGTTTGCAAGCCAGTTCGATCCGCAGCCCTTTCACCTTGACGCGCAAGCTGCCAAAGACTCCTTCTTCCAAGGTTTGGCGGCAAGTGGCTGGCACACGGTCGCCATCACCATGCGGTTGCTGGTTCAAAGCCTGCCGTTAGCCAAGGGCGTGATCGGTGCAGGAGCAGAGCTGAGCTGGTCGCAGCCCACCAGGCCGGGCGATGTGCTGCATGTGACCAGCACCATCAAAGACATTGTGATTTCCCGCTCCAAGCCTGACCGAGCCATTGTGGTGGTGGAAAGCATTACCGCCAACCAGCACGGTGCATCTTTGCAAAAGCTGGTCAGCAAGGTGGTTGCATTCAAGAGGGGGTCGTAGACCATGGGACGTTCTACGCAAGAAAAAGCCTTGGAGAACCGTGCAAAGATCGTGGACAACGCCAATGTGCTGTTTCGCCAGCACGGTGTCGCCAACGTCTCTGTGTCGGACATCATGGGGGCATGTGGTATGACCGTCGGCGGTTTCTACAAGCACTTCGAGTCCAAAGATGCGTTGGTCGCCGAAGTTTGTGGTCTCGCATTCACGCAGGCGCTCAGCACATGGGACAAGGTCTATAAGAGCGCAGACGCTGGCGCCAAGGTCCGCAACCTGGAGCTGGTGCGCCGCTACATCAACAACCGCAATCCAGAGCATCGCTGCCCGATCCTGGCGTTCGCACCGCACGCAACAGTCGACACGAGCGCTACAGCCCCCATTCAGGCATATCAAACAGGCATCCATGAACTCTTCGACAAGTTCATGGAAGGCGCGGGGCATCAAAACAGCGATGCGCAAGCCTCAACCGCATTAAACGACACCATGGTGCTCTTTGCTGCCATGGTGGGGGCCCGGGTGCTCAATCAGGCCGTAGGCAATGCAGATTGGGTCAGAGACCTTGAAGACGCGGTGATCGCAGCCGCAGCCTCACAGAACAACGAACGCGCGTAAATCTCCATGAAAAACACTCCCAGTGCGCAGCTTTCGCTGGTACAAATTCTCTTGTGCGGCGGCTTCGTCGTGACACTTTCCATGGGCATACGCCATGGTTTTGGCCTGTGGCTCCAGCCGATCACGCAGGAGCACGGATGGACGCGTGAGACCTTTGCGTTCGCTATTGCGGTGCAAAACATCGCTTGGGGCGTGATCGGTGTTTTCGCGGGCATCGCCGCAGATCGTTTTGGATCCATGCGTGTACTTTTCGTGGGCAGTGTCTTGTATGCCCTGGGTCTGGCGGGAATGGCCTGGGCGCCCACTCCCGCGTTGTTCGCGCTGACCACAGGCGTGCTGATTGGCGCAGCCCAGGCGGGGACGACCTACGCCGTCATCTTTGGGGTCATCGGCCGTCAGGTCGATCCCAGCAAGCGCTCATGGGCAATGGGCATGGCTGCCGCCGCAGGCTCATTCGGCCAGTTTCTGATGGTGCCCATTGAAGGCTTTCTGATATCCAGCATTGGCTGGCAGCAAGCGCTGTTCGTGCTGGCGGTCTTGGCGCTCTTGATCATCCCCTTGGCATTTGGTCTTCGTGAGCCGGGCTTTGAATGCCGCACGGCGCAAAAGACCCAGACTTTGGGCCAAGCGATGCAGGAGGCGCTCTCCTATCCCAGCTTCTTGCTGCTGACAGCAGGATACTTCGTCTGCGGCTTCCAGGTCGTGTTCATCGGCGTGCACATGCCAGCCTACCTCAAAGACCACGGTCTGGCCCCGCACGTTGCAAGCTCCGCACTGGCTTTGATCGGGCTGTTCAACATCGTGGGCACCTACGTTGCCGGTACATTGGGGCAACGGCTGGCCAAGCGAAAAATCTTGGCCTTCATTTACTTAGCACGCGCCATCATAATTTCGGTCTTCTTGATAGCGCCCATATCGCCGATGTCGGTTTACCTGTTCTCTGCGTTGATGGGACTACTCTGGCTATCGACCGTACCCGTGACCAACGCGACTGTCGCACAGATTTTCGGTGTCGCACACTTGTCCATGCTGAGTGGGTTTGTCTTCTTCAGCCATCAGGTGGGATCGTTCCTCGGGGTGTGGCTAGGAGGCTTGCTCTATGATCGCACCGGCAGCTATGACATAGTCTGGTACATCTCCATCGCGCTGGGGATCCTTGCCGCAGTGCTGAACTTGCCAGTGCGTGAGGCACCCATCTTGAGAAGTCCCTCGGCACGAGCCACATGAAGCTCGCAGATGTCCGCGCCTGTCCATGCCCTGCGATAGCGGACATCTAGTAGTCCCATGGTGGATGCCGATGGCCAGCGTCGGCTACTCATCTGAAAGCCGTCGCAGGGCCAGCTCGCGCCTTGGTGAGCGGATGACTACTATGTGGATATGACCGGACGCTCACGAGGAGACCATGGGTGACACAACCGCTGCACAGCAGACATTTGCAGGCCCCGCTCCGAGGACCGCAATGGGTCGATTACCCTACGGGCTACCCAGGCGGAGCAGTGGATGTCTTCAATCTTGCGCCTTTGCTCCTCCTGCGGCTTCGCCACTGCATACATACGGACGGACTTTTCCGGTCCGTAGACATCAAGCACAGGCCTTGCGCGCTGCATCTGCACTCGGGTAGCCAACCACTGTGGCGATTTCAGCCCAGCTTTTACCTTGAGCTCTCGCCAGGCGAGCAGAGATGCGCTTCTGTTCATGCGAGGCAAGCCAGGCATCTCGCGTCGCGGCTCCAGCGGCTTCACGCTTGACCCGCGCACGTACGGCATCGCGCCGTGCCGCTTCAGTGCGACTGATGATGGTTTGCAGTTGGCGCTCCTCATCTGGAGTGATGCTAAAGCGTTGGATGAGGGTGTCATTGCGCCAGCGGTAGCGCGGGTCTACCTGCATGCCTTGGTACTCGACCTTCTGACCTTCGGCAAGCATCTTCATACGAACCATTACAGCAGATGCCGATGCGTTAACCGCACTCAACGGCCAATGAGGAGCGAACTCTCGGCCAAGTGCTCGTAGTTCATCATAGAAACGTGGGACGTTTGGTAATGCCTGCGCCAATAAACATGCACCGACAAACACAGCGAGATCGCGGGACCCGTCAGGGGCACCGTGGGTCCACGCTCGAAGTTTGGCCAATGTGCGTATGTCTGTCAGTCGATCCCAGGCAAGCTGAGCACCCACGAAGGGTAGTAGGCAGCTCGCGCTTGCCGTATCAATCGCGGTCAAATGGCCTCTTGTGCGTGTTGCAGGACGTCGGTCTGACTGCTTAGCTCGCCGGGCCTCACGTACCGCCTGCAATTGCTCGCGCGTCAATGGCAGCAGCCGATCTGCAATCACATCGAAATCCAGACGGATGTCCGTGTTGTGAACAACTCGTACGATCTCGCCGCTTCGACTGTTGACAGTATGGACGAGACGCAGCACGCGCGATGCATCCACCGCATTTGTATCTGCACCCAAAGGCGCCAAGCGCCGACAAAGCTCACGCTGAACCAATGACCACCGCGGCAGCGCCCTAGCTGGCAGAGGACTGCTTAGTAGCCACTTGGCTTGCAGACCGCGACCGGAATACACCACGATAGAAGGCTCAGGGATGCTGTTCTGCTCACACAAGGTAAGAAGTTTTTTGAGCTGCTCATCTGGGCTCAAGCCTGCCAGTCCTGGAACCTTGTAAGTGTCAAGATCAATGAACAGGAGGCCTACGCGCATGAAGTGCACAAGGCGACGCGTGGGGGCCCAGAACTCTGCCTGGCTGATCCAAGTGTCGTTGCTTGGGTCACATTCGGCAAGGACGAAACCCATCGACGCGACCGGATAACTGCGCTGCTGTTTTGCTCCATCGGCCGACGCTTTAAGTATTGAAAAGTAAGCTGTCAGGCTGTCGGAGCTAAGGTAATGAGCTGGCTCGACAAGCGACGAGATCGTCGCGAGGGCTGAAGATGACAAGGCACGCTCCAAAGGGCGTGCCGCATGCAGCTATAAAAAAGTGTCCTCAGATTACGGTGTATGTCCTCGCGCTGCGCACGGCGCGGGATTGCAAGGAATGAACACCCCCTTTCGGGGGCGCTTCGTATTTCGGGTGTGGACCCGCTTCACTTATGTATATGTCACGGACAGTCCGATGCCACGAACCTGTGACACGACATCAGCCTTCAGGCCACCCTCGCCGGCCATCACAGGCAAGGGTGCACCGCGATTTCAGGCTGTACATCCTTCAGACTGGGATGCTACTGTCAGCCCCGCAATGTGCGGCCAACTCCTCCAGAGCCTGCGCACCGCCAGCAATGTGATTCTGTATGCCAGATTTGACTTCGCTATCCCAATAGAGCACGGTCAAGCAGTCTCGAACGATGGCTCTATCGAAGCCTCGAAATGCGTTGACTTCGAACTGAAAGCGGTCGGAGTCCCACAAGCTCAGTAGAAAGCCAGCGACTCCTTTAGCTTGGCTGGAAAAACCTGACGCTTGCTCAAAGAGACGCTGCAAAGCTTCCTGGCTTTGAGCCCGCTCTTCAGACGACATCGGCCGCATCTCTTCAATCAGCGCACTATGCTCAGTCGGGCTAAGTTCGGAACGGTTTTCGATCATGGTTCTCCTTGAAGTGGTACACAGCGTCACATTGACAGAACCACTGTACAGAAACACATGATCAAAATGCAATACCTGTGAAACGCATTGGCACAAAATTTATGTGAAGACAGTTGGGATCTGCGCGCTTTCACAGTTCCAGACTACTTACAGATCGTGATGGCTGTAGCCTGATGACAGGCTGCGGGGCAGGTCTTGCTTAACCTGCTTTCTGCTCAGTGTTGACCAATATGCTGAATCTGACTGCAAACAGAAAACACCCCATTGTGAGTATTCAGTCTTCAATCGATAAAGACTGCTATGCAGCGGTTGCGGTCATCGGCGATTAGTCGTTAAGTTCACGCTGCCCGACATAAAGCAGTCGCTAGCGCAGTTGATAGGCTGCTGATGCAATGGCGCCGCGAGCATTTGACTTTGAAGGCTGAGGCCGACGACCTCGCGCCGGTGGCGTTGTGAAGCGGTTCATCTCGCTGCGACAGGTCAAGCCGAGCTTGGCTTACATATGGCAATATCTCCTAAAGATGCGAAGAGCGTCAGGGAGCTTGAGGATGCAAATCATCCAGGACATTGGCGGTTGGCTCGCACAGCAGCCACCGTGGCTTAGCGACTGTGCCCGCAGGCTGCTTCAGCAGGGGACGTTGGGCTTAGGCGACAAGGAAGACTTGGTTGCACTGGTCAAGGTGCACCATGGCTTCAAAGACCCGAAAGGCCGCCAACCCGCGCCGCTCGACCCAGCACAGATTCCGGCCGCAGCGCAAGAAGGTCTCGACGTCAGCCTTCGTGCGCTAAGAGACCCGCAAAGTCTCAACGCCATTGACCCCCAGCAGAGCCTCACCTTCGTGGCGGATGGGCTCACCGTTGTCTATGGTTATAACGGCGTCGGAAAGTCCGGCTACGCGCGAGCGCTCAAGAAAGCATGTCGAGCCCGGAACGTTGAGGACATTCTTCCCAACGTGTACGTGCAGGGTCAAGGGGACGCTGCGGCGAGCGCAACTATCGACTGGCTGGAAGGCAGCGAGGAAAAATCCGACGGCTGGGCGGCGAACAAGGCGTCGCCGCCGGCGCTGTCTCAAATCTCCGTGTTCGATGCGCATTGCGCCAGGGTGTTCGTCGATAGCCAAGCCAAGGTGCTGTTCGTCCCAGGCGGCCTTGAGGTGATGCATGGCCTGGCCGAGGCGATGAAGACCACCCAAGACCAGCTCGAGCTGGAGCGGGCGGCAGGCCGCTTTGACCTCAACCAGCTGGCAACCTTGGTTGGGGAACACGTGGTGGGCCGTGAGATTTCCAAGCTCGGTCGGCAGAGCAAGCCCCAGGAATTTGAGGCGTTGGCAAAGCTCTCGGAGCAAGAGGCGCTTGACCTGGCGGCCCTGCGCAAGCTGTTCAGCGACCAGGACCCAGCCAAGCAGGCCGCCAGTATCCGGCGCTTGCTCACGCGCATGTCCACGCTGACACGCGAGCTCACCGAACGCACGGCCCCTCTGCAGGACGATGCCATCGAACAGCTGAGGCAGGCTTTTGTCGCGTTGGTCGCAGCCGAGGCTGCCTCGAAGTTGGCCGCCGAGAAATTGCAGGCGGACGGAGCACAAGTCGCAGGCACCGGCTCGGAGCCCTGGGAAGTACTGCTACGCAGTGCGATGGACTTTGTGGCCAAAGCAGCGTACCCAGGCAGTCCGTTTCCTGGGCCGGAAGACGGTGCCCACTGCGTGCTCTGTCAGCAGCCACTGAGTGACGAGGCTGCTGCGCGGCTGAAGTCTTTCGTCGAGTTCCTTGAGAACGACGCTCAACGGAAGTTCAAAGAACAGCGCGAGACGGCTGGGCGGCTGTACAAGGCCATCAAGACGCTGAACTTCGAAACCTTCCCATCGGACACATCGCTGCTAGACGAGCTCGCTGAGTCGCAGCCCAACCTAGTGGCTGCGGTAAAAGCATTCGCACAGGCGCTGCAGGCCCGGAAGGCCCGGGTAGAGGCGATGGCGCCTGAGCGCAAGCTTGACCCGCTTGAAGCGCTGCCGGAGGCGCCGTTCGCCGCCATAGAGGCGTGGGTCAAGGCGAGAGTCACAGAGGCGAACACGCTCGAGAAGGCGATGACCCCCGAGGAGCGCGCGGCCAAGCTCAAGCTACTCGCTGATTTGGACGCTAGGGAGCGGCTCGGCCCATTGCTGCCAAAGGTCTCCGAGGCCATCGTGTGGCACAGGCGTGAACATGCATTTGGTGAGGCCATTAAGAGCTGCGGAACCACCGCGGTGACGCGCAAGACGACCGAGCTCTACGACGCCCACGTCACCGAAGAGCTGAGGACTGCGTTTGCGAAGGAGTTGGAGGCGTTAGGCATCCGTGGCCAGCCCGTCACGTTGGAGATGACTGGTCAAAAGGGCGCTCGGGTGCAGCAGCTCAAGCTCGGAACCATGCCTCGTTTCGCGAAAGCCAAGTTGTCTGCCATCCTCAGCGAGGGCGAGCAACGCGTCGTGGCCCTGGCCCTCTTCCTCGCAGAGATTGGCATTGAACCGGGGCGCTCGGGCCTCATCTTCGACGATCCGGTCTCGTCTCTCGACCACATGCGGCGTGAGCGAATTGCCAGGCGGTTGGTGCTCGAAGCAAAGAAGCGCCAGGTCATCGTCTTCACGCATGACCTTGCCTTCGCGCTGGCGCTCACCGATTTTGCCGAGGACCAGGGCGTGAAGTTCGCGCACCGCCACTTGGCAGCGACGACGAAGCGCAAGGGCTTGTCTTCAGACGATTTGCCGTTCGAAGGCAAGAAGCTCAAGAACCGCGTCGGCGACCTTCGTGCAATGGCGACAAACGCCAAGAACCTCCTGGAGACGGATGGAAATGTCGAGGGCTACAACGACTTGGTCCGCAACGGCTATCGTCGGTTGCGCGACACCTGGGAGCAGTTGGTCGAGGACGTGCTTCTGCAGAGCACGGTCCGACGCTATCGGGTCTCTGTGGAGACAACGCGGCTGAAGTCAGTGTCGGTGGACGACACCGATGCCAGCGCCGTCTACAACGGGATGACGCGCTGCTCGAAGTTCACCCATGAAGGCGGCGCAGAAGCGCCCCCGGTGCTGCCTGACCCGGCCGAATTCGCCGCGGACGTCGAGGAGCTTGCCGCCTATGCCAAGACGGTGGAAGACCGAGCGAAAGCGACCGAGGCGCGGCGCAAGCTGGCAGGCCTTGGGGCCTAGTACTTCTCGAACGCCGGGTACTCGTCGGAGTATTCATCAACGTGAACTCAGGGTTTTGGAGTTGTTCTGCGTGCCGCTCTCAAACCCAGAAAGCCCATTTTTGGTTGTACATGAGCCAAGCGTGCGCGTCTACTAACTCCTTAACGTAAGCGTCGCGCTGCAGCTATTGGTACTCCGCTGCGATCGTGTACTAATTCTGCTCTTGACTCGAAAGGGGCGACTAGCCCTACCGTCGCTCCTCGGGAAGCGCGCGCAATTTTTCCACGATGTCGGCGATGTGCTTCGGGTACTCGCCATTGAAGTACTCGAACATCAGCGGATTTGCAGCAAAGAAGTGCGATGACAACTCGACCCACTCCTTCGTAGTGATCGCGCCGTTCAGCTTGAAGACCTTTTTGGACATCGGCTTCACGTGCCGCGTGTCCTTGTATGTCATGTTGAAGTCGCTGTCGCGGCGCGCAAAGTACTCCGCCGAGGTCAGATATTGAATGGCGCCGTCAAAATGTCTGAACACGCCTTTTGCCAGATCGAATTCAGCATGCAGGTAGCGAGCCGGATGATGCGGGATGCCTTGGATTGAGAGCAAGACAGATTCATCCTTAAGCTCCAAAGCTTGGAAAGTCTTGATGTCACCGGATTGCGCCCATTTGATGTCGACACAGTAGGCGCTCGCAAAAAACATCTCCACGCGAACTTGGCTCAAGTCGCTCGGTGGCCTGAGTTTCATGTTTCCAAGCGCGATCGACGCAATGTCGTCATTGAACGGTGGTCCGTACCAAGTGTCGAATTCACCATACCCCATCCCATCTAGGTCAACACGCACCCTGTCTTCGTCGAGCGCCACTGACTTATCAAGACCCGGCGATTTCAAAGACCAGAAGAGGTCAATGAACCGCGGTGCCCAGTTTGCCTGCGGGTGCATCTGCCGGCGGAAGCTGGGATGCGCCATGGCGATGAAGTCCGGGCTTTCGAGACAGCCTTCGGAACGCCCTGGACGGAGAACTCCAGCGAGCTCAGTCCAGCTATAGAGCCCATCCCGTCCATTGGGTTGAACGTCCAGCAGCGAGCGCAATACCCCAGGTGCAGACGCTGTCACGCCAAGAGGCGGCGAATAGTTGAAGGCTGCGTCTGAGAGCTGAACACCGCGCGTAGCAGCATAAGCCTTAAATTCCTGGATTCGCTTCGATGCGGAATGCAGTTCCTCCTGCTCTATCTCCCGCATATGCACTTGGTGCTGGGCAAGCATCTCTTGGTAGTCGCTCTCTGCCATGCACACTCCTCAGTCTCTAGCAATTATCGCCAGGCCGAGGCCGTAGCGTTCAGTTGAACGTAAAGGCCTTCTCGCCCACGGTGATGACCGTCTTCATCCCACCGGAGATCATTTCAGCCACGAGGTTTCGGCATCCGCACCGTGGCTGGAATCAGGCAGGCGTAGACGTCGACACCGCCATAAAAACACAGTCGGTAGGCGATGAGCCCATGTTCGTCGATAGGAAATCGCTGGTAGTAAAACACCTCGGGATTGCCGCCGGTTCGAGGCATTGAATCCGCCTCATACCGGTAACGTGCCTCGATGAGCTTTTGCCACGTTTGGGTGTGCCCCGGTTCGTACTTAATGAATCCTGGAATCAGCCGCACTTCCCCTTCGAAGCGGTGGCCGAATTCATGAAAGTAGAGTCCGCGCAGCACGTGTTCGAAGCATCTGTACAGCCTCGTAAAGTCCGGCGTGCCCCAGATCACATCTATGAAAAGGTTGCCTTCGAGCACCAGTCGCTCGATGCGTTTGGGCTTAAGCACCGTGCTATTGAGCACCCTGTACGAACTGCGTCGAAGGGCCCGGTCTACCTTGCCAGTCCAGTGCCGGTAGCCGATAGAGTTGTTGCCGACGATGCCGGCCAGGTTCATCATCAGGAACTCGTCGTCGCAGGACTTGGTGGCGTTGTGGGCGGCACAGGACGGAACTGTGATCAGTTCCTTGCGCAGGTTCAGACCCCCAATGTCCTTCGATTCGGGGAACAGGCATCTGGGCGGGACATGCTCACGTGAGACCGCCAGAGCGGAACACATGTAGCAAGTTTCCTCGAGCTGCCGATCATTCGCCATGGTGGCGAAATTATCCTGCAGCGATCGCAGTGCTTCAACCCGCTCCATGGCCCCTCTTGTTAATTTCCATTTGGAGTGACATGAGTCCCCGGTAGCTTTGCCTCCCGGTTTGAATATTCGCCTTATCTCGAGAAGATGTGCTGGTCCAAGTCAGCTTTTCACTTCTGTAGCCCCTCGACCGGAAAATTCGACCGGCAGCAGCCAGCCTGGTCCTGCGACGCAGCTTCGCAGCGATTACGGTCAGCCGGTCCTTTGTCCTCAACGTTCGTTCTGCGCCATGTTGCAGACGTTCAGAACTCCGCGATATCGGTCGACTGCTTGCAGAAGGCGCGGTCGTAGCTAGACTGACCGGCACGGAAGCTGTCTTCACATCCCCGGCAATCGCGACGTGAAGTTTCTCCTTGAGGACTTCCGGGACTCTATGAAGACCATCACCGGCTATGGGTTTAAGCACCTTCTGCGCATCTGACGGGTATCGACTCGGCATGATGCCGTCGCTATCAGCTTGAAATCACTACCAGGGGATGGTTTGTGACGGTACGGAGAAAGAGGCTGGTAGCGCCAAGAATGGCAAGGTGGTCATTTTCGATGCCCGCCTTGGACAGCCCCGGTTGAACAATACCGACGCGAAAGACAACGTACTTGCGTCGCGACGCTTTTCTCAGCACAACGAGCCTGTCCAGACTTCCGCGAACAAAGCGCGTCGGGCGACCCGCGCGATGCTTGGTCTCACGCTCTGTGAGATGAGAAACCAAATTGGGGAAATTCCATGTCCACTTTGTCGATTTTTGCGCTTGGCCGCAGACTTCGTAGAGGTCTTTCACGCGGTTTCCAGGCGCAGCTCCAGAGGAATACTTGCAGTGCCATAAAGTCACAGTGATGGTCTGCTCTCCATCTTCAATAGCTACGATGTCCGCGCTTTCCCCTGCATCGTCGTCATCAATGATGAAAGCCGAAGGCCCTTGCTCCAGGTGCTCAATAAATTTTTGTTGAATCGAGCGGGGGCGCAGCGCGCCATCTTTCCAGCGGCTTTCCTGATTTTGGAGCGTGTCGGCCCACGCCAGCGGAGCGATCAGGTCTTGGTCATAAACCTCCGCTAGTTCTTCACGCGGTTTCAGCAGTATTTCGCCCGAGAGTTGCGAGCCATCCGCAAGTCGTACGAGAGGAGGGTTGGTCGTGAAGAAGTCAACCGCCAGATCAGTCTTATTGAATGCCTCGATGCTTACATCAGCTCCTTCGACCCGCGCAATCGAATAAAACAGTCCCTGAGCCTGTCCCTCAGGAATAAGCGTCATTTTGAACACGGTCTCGACTTCACTGCCAGCCCTCAGCTTGAACGCGAACTCGTTACCCGCTGGAGTCCATTCGACAATATCTAGCTGGCACTCATGAAAACTGTATCTTTTCTCCGCGTGCACGACGGTGATCTTGAAACTCGCAGACTCGAAGAGCTGGTCAGGCCAATCGATCATCATTGCGTGCTGGTCGGGGAGCAGGCCACCTTTGCGGAGCTCTGGAACCAGCGTGTGCTTGAGGAAGTCGTTGGGTTCGATGTTCGCGTTCGATAGCTTGACCCCCAGGTCTCGGCACCAATCCCTCCAACCGGCCAGAGAGTCCGTCTGAAGGGACCAGATTTTCCCCTTTCGTGAGCACCCAATGCTCACCCTCTTACCATCTTCGTAGCCAACGCCCATGACGTTCGACTTCATCTTGTCCTGCTGCAGCACGGGATCGATGGCGTCACGTACATCGAGGCCAGCAAACATTTGGTATCTGACGTTTCGGCTCAGGCCCTTTAAGCCCACACTATGCAGCGTCATTCGACGCAGATTGCCGAAAGCCCTGAACACGTCCTCATCGCGAACCGGTTGCGGATCAGTCGAAAGACTTTTCGCCAGCTTCCACGCGAAATACTTGCGAGAGCTGTTTATGAAAAGAAGTGCTTTGTCCTCGTCATAGAAGGCGATGAAGAGTTCCCAAGTATCGATGACTATGTCACGGGAGTCCGTCCAGTCAACCTTGTCTTTCTGATTGACAATGAAGACCAGCATCTTGTCTTGCGGACTGAAGATCGGCTGATGAATGACTTGGCTCGGCCGAAAAGCATTTGCATAGCCAGTGTGGTCGAAGTCCGTCACGTGAAACACTTCCGTGCTCAGCTTCGGGTTCAACGTGAGCGTAGATATCTCCAGTTCCGTCGAAACCTCCTCCAGTGGCTGAAGGTTTTCCACAAGCTCCGACAGCCTTGCCTGCGGGTCGATTGCGTCATAACTCAAGTCCGACAGCAGGTTGTTCCAATCAGCATCTTCTTGATAGAGGCTTTCAAGGGCTTCAGGTACACCGTCTTCAGCAGTATTTGCAACGAAACTTGCGTCCCCGACATTGTCGGCAGCACGAGCGAAGCGACCAATAAACTGCAGCGTGATGCCCAGGCTCTTGTGGACAGAGTGCAGCGCTGCCACTTTGAGTTGCGGCAAATCAAACCCTTCACCGAACATATCCACGCAGATCACGATCCTGTGCTTACCGCTTCGGATATTCCGAAGAACCTGTTCGCGACTTTTCGTGTGGCTGTGGACGAGTACCGGGTTTAGGTCCGGAAATTCTGCGCTGTAGATGTTGTCAAACAGGGCCTTAGCTTGATCAATCGTGTTGGCTCTCGCCAGCAGCATGTGGTCTAAACCGCTTGCCAGATCGGCCCTCAGTCTCTCTACGGCTTTCTCGGCGATCCGCAGATCGGCCACAGAGCTGTCCGGCTCAAAGACTTGAAGGAACTGGATCGGCTTGAAGAACTCGTTCTCCTGGGCAAGCTGAAGTGGATAGTTGTAGATGATCTTCCCGTTCAAAGCCTTGCCGTCTTCCCGAAATGGCGTCGCGGTGAACAACAGCATTCGAGCATGAGCGCAATAACTTGAGAACCTGTTCCAGGTCGTCGCTTGCGCATGGTGCGCCTCATCGAAGAAGACTTCGCTGAAGAGTACCGCAAACGCTTTTTGCTCATTCTCATCGCCTCGGCTGATGGATGCCATCGTGGTCACCACAATGTTGCAGCTTCGGAGTGCGTCGAACTGGGCCGCAGTGGGCTTTCCTGTCAGCACGCCCACGACCGGATTGAGCACGTTTGTGACGATGCCCAATTTCCTCAGGAGCCCGTACTCCCTGAACTTATCTGCCGTCTGCTGCCGCAGCGCGTCTGTGGGCACTATGACCAAGATCCGATCACCGCGCGATTCGACAGTGATGGCCAGCATGACCTCCGTCTTCCCCGTCCCTGTGGGCATAACAATGATGGCCGGGTCTTTGCTCAAACTCCAGTGCGCCGCTATCGCGTGGAGCGCGCCGATTTGAGGTGCGCGCAAGCCAGGCCTGGCGGCGTGTCCCTCAACTGCAACAAGCTCGGAGACGTAGTTGATCCCGCCTCGCCATGAGGCATGTGCCTCAGCCCTTAGCCGGTTGCCTTCAGTCAAGCTGTCTTCAACTTCCCGGAAGCGCGCGTTCGAGATTTCAAGTATTCCGTCTATAACCTCACCATCAGTCCCACGTAGCACCCCGGCGGGAGCCAGATCGGTGAAGTCAAATCCATTGACCATCAAATCGATGGCGTAGACAGCGCCGTTTTCAGTGGTCGCCTTCAGGCGTTTGAAATTCGGGCCTCGGGATCGATGGGCAACTACGGTGGCCGGATAAACCTCGCTCGAACGCCCGATGCATGAGGCGTCGACTACGCCGTCCCGGTTCTGGAAGGCATACCTTGTCGGTAGGCGCAGGCGCGTTGCCGCAGCGAAATCCGCTTCTGTGACCATTCCTCTGACTCCGTTCTGTTTTCACGCATCGTACTCATAGCGAGCACAACTCATCAAGTTTAGGCAAGGTCCTGCACTGCCTGCTGCTAGACGGGGTGTACCGGTGCGGCGCCGATGGCGCAGCCACCTTCATCAAGGCGACTGCGTCCACCGGCGAAAAGTTGCACGCGCTGCTGCAGACCGTCATCGCCCGGTTCATGAAGATGCTCACGAGCCGGGGCGTGCTGGTTGACGAGATAGGGCAGACCTGACTGGCCGAGCCGGATTCCGACGGCGAGTAGGACGGTTCAGCGACAAGTTTTGGGCGAAGCGGACGTTCGCCATGCGAAGCCTGTACTTCCGAGATCAGCCTCAACCTGCCGTTCACGGCCATGCAATGGACGACAGCAATCGGTCGACTAACAACGCCGCATCCGTTAACGGACTGTCCTAAACCGGACGCGCAAGGCCCAGCCCCGAAGGCCAGCTTTGCGGTGCTGCGCTCACAGATAGCAAGGCCCAATTTCGGCCAGAAGCACCATTTGCAATCGTGGCTGTGTCAGTTGCTGTTGCTCATGACCACCAGCTTGGTCAAGGCTAACTGACATTTAAGTCAACTGAGGTCTACGACACCGCTACTTTAAGGAGCTTCGTACTGGTACACTAACCGGTCCATTTGAGTGGTACACACGCAGTTTTTCAAAAATCATAAGTTATTGATTTCTAATAACTTTCACCATCTGACGCCGAATCTCACAGCCTCCGCCAGAACAAAAAGCTAACCCCTTGATTTATCAAGGGTTTTTTCTTTTTAAGCCACCATCAGTATGCCATCTGGTATGCCATGGCATGTTGGCTGCAGTTAAACTTGTTGAGAAGCAACCGCGACAAAGAGCTGTGCGTTGTTTTTCGTGTAACCGTTCCAGCTTCTAGCTATTGATTGCAGTTAATAAGACCGACTAACACAAACGTTCGACGAATCGCGAACAAATGTTGGCAGCGGTCAGCATGAGCAGTGCAGTGCGTGGTGGATGTTCAGCATACGTTCGAAGCGGATGTGCAGCTTGCCAATGCCGCCAAACCATGCATGGCTTCTCTCCTCTACCCTCCGAGGTTTACCCAAGCGTTTGCTGTTTTCGATGCCCCGCCTAGCAGTCCTGCTTGATATGCAATGGCTGCGCAGGTGCGGTCAGCATATGGCGTACTCCGCATCTTGACTGCTGAGAGTGCATCGATGCACTTTCGAGCATCATGGGGTCGTACCGATTGGCGCCACTGAGCAGCCCCACCAATGGAATAACTCGGGCGTCCACGATGATGTGCCGTTTGCAGCCGAGCTTGCCTCGATCCGTGGGGTTAGGGCCTGTTTCCTGGTCACCCGGGGGCTTGGCACCGTGGAGCCAGCTATGCTTGCTCGGTTCCAATCAATCTGGTCATGCTCGCGCAGACGCACCAGCAAGGCTTGGTGCAAACGCTGCCAGACGCCATTGGTATTCCAGTCACGCAAGCACCGCCAGCAGGTCATACCACTGCCGTAACCCAAGGACTGAGGCAAGTCTTCCCATGGGATGCCGGTTTGCAGCACGAACAGAATGCCATTGAGCGCTGCTTCATCGCTCACGGTGAAGCTTACGTGCGCCACCTTTGACGGAAGGCGTGAAGGCTGGGATCAGGGACTACAACTGTCGCTACAGTTCTTTGCTAACGGGTTGTCTTGCCATGAGGGCCAGGAGCATAAATGCTTCTGGCTGATCTTAAAGAGAGGTGGCGTTAGATGGTATGGAAGCCTCCCTCCTGAGAGGCTTGTGCCCCGCGCCAAGCAGGGCCACTGTGTGAAGTCTTACTGAACAGGAGACTGTCATGGACCATACCGTTATTGCGGTTGACACCGCCAAGAAGGTGTTCCAGTTGCATTGGGTGGAGCACGACACGGGCAGCATAGAACGGCTACAACTCAAGCGGGCTCGCTTGCTCGAATGGTTTGCCACCCGCGCGCCATCGCTCGTAGTGATGGAGGCCTGCGGCGGCACGCATGAGTGGGCTCGCGCTTTGGCGCAATTGGGGCACGAAGTGCGTCTGATCTCTCCGCGCAAGGTCCGGCCGTTCGTTCAGCGCAACAAGACCGATGCCGCGGATGCTCAGGCGATCTGGACAGCGTGCCACCAACCGGGCATGCGCTTTGTGCCAGTGAAGACCCAGGCGCAGCAGGTCGTGTTGTCGTTGCATCGGATCCGAGCACAGCTCATGAAGAGCCGCATCATGCAAACCAACGAACTGCGAGGCATTCTCTATGAGTTCGGCCTTGTGCTACCCGAAGGTCATCGCGCGCTGCTCAAAGCACTGCCAGACGCGCTTGCTGATGCAGCTCAGCGCCTGCCAGCGACGTTGATGGAGAGCCTGAACGAGCAGATGCGCCGCATTGATCAACTGAGCCGGGATATCGACCAGATCGAACACAGGCTCGCCCAGCAACTGCGCGAGTCCCCGGCTTGCCAGCGCATTGCTCAAATACCTGGCATTGGCCTGCTCACCGCAACCGCAGTTGTTGCCAGCATGGGCAATGCCCAGGCGTTTAAAGACGCGAGAGAGTTCTCAGCGTGGGTCGGATTGGTGCCACGCCAAAGCGGCACCGGTGGTCGAGTGCGGCAAATGGGCATCAGCAAACGTGGGGACGCATATTTGCGAACTCTGCTGATGCATGCGGCAAGATCTGTTGTGCTCAAAAGCCACGAAGCGTCCACATGGCCGTGGCTGCAGACGTTGCTCAAACGCCGCCCCTACAACGTAGTGGTTGCAGCAGTTGCCAATAAGCTGGCCAGGACCATCTGGGCTGTGCTTGCCAAAGGGCAGGCGTGGAGTGCTCAAGCCTGGCAGGGGGCGCACTGAAGAGCGCGAAGAATTCATTGCGAATTTGACGTTTTGAAGGAGAGCAAGCGACCCCAAATGTGTGATGGGCCAGACAGGTCGGACCGAGATGAGGACACTCCGATTAGAGCCAAGAGCATCCAGCTCGAGTGTTAGATGGGAGCCTCATTAGCGAATGCCATCAGGGCCAGCAGGCAACCAGCCTGCACAACAGGCCGGATATAAGACTGCAGTCCTGCCTCCTGATTCTTCACGCACAACGGTTACTTGCAATCCGGGAGGCTTCCATATAAAAGCGGCTCTAAGTGAAATTTCCGCTTCAGGCTGAAAGCGGAAGCCCGCTAACGTCGGCCTCGAGAGATGGCAAAACGCCTTTATTTAAGTCCAAGCGTCAGCCTGCAAACAGCCAATTACCAGGGCTGCGTCGTAGGGCCCACGGTGAACTCGGTGACATTGGTGTCAGCCGGTTGCTCAATGGCGAAGGCAACGACACTGGCGATGCGATCAGGTGAAATGCCATGCGCCTCGTACAGCGCGTGCATCCCCGCCGAAGTGACCGGGTCGCTGATCGTGTTCAACAACTCTGTGTTGATGGCTGCTGGATAGATAGTGGCGGTGCGAATGTTGCTCTTCTCTATGGCCGACTCGATGCGCAGGACTTCCATGAACTCACGCACAAACCACTTCGTGCCACCATAGACCGCAGCACCGGGATATGCCTTCAGTCCTGCCACAGACGAGGTCGCAATCACCTGGCCTGACTTCTGTGCGGTGAACGTCGGCAGCACAGCTGCCACGCC
This sequence comes from Comamonas sp. Z3, assembly GCF_008121565.1. Classification (NCBI taxonomy): domain Bacteria; kingdom Pseudomonadati; phylum Pseudomonadota; class Betaproteobacteria; order Burkholderiales; family Comamonadaceae; genus Comamonas; species Comamonas sp. Z3. The sequence continues at coordinate 206,128 of NZ_VOQU01000009.1, read as the reverse complement.
GTTGAGGACGCCTTTGATATTGATGTCGACCATTTCGTGCCAATCATCGGTTTTCATGGCCGACAACGGCGCACTGGGCATGATACCGGCATTGAGGAAGATGACGTCGATCTTGCCAAAGGTGTCTTTTGCCAGTTTGACGATGGCGTCGTTGTCGGCTTGCTTGGTGACGTCAAGCACTTGGTAAATCGCTTCGCCGCCTAACGATCGGATCTCGTCTGTGAGTTTCTGGAGCTTGTCTTCGCGCCGTGCGCCGAGGACCACCTTAGCCCCCTTCGCTGCCAACAGTTTTGCGCTCGCTGCGCCAATTCCTGAAGATGCACCTGTGATGATGACGACTTTGCCTTGCATGTTTCTGTTCTCCTGATGTGAGTCCTTGGGAGTGACCAAGGGTTAACCAGAAGATTAATGACGGACTGCCGATAGAACTAGCCGTCCAGCACCGCAAGGTCTTATTGAAATACTGCATGAATCGCTTGTGATACCAGCGATTCTTATATCAGTACTTGGTGCTGGCTTGGTCCGATTGTCAATAGGTCAAGCTGCTGCCTCGGGCCCTCTCAAGGCTTCGATCACCAGTTTGAGCGCTCGAGAAGATTCCCGTCTACTCGGGTAATAGACATGCCAGCCTGGCCAGGTCGGCCAAGTACCCTCCATCACAAAGTTCAGCCGACCCGCATCAACATGCGGCTTGAGTACATCCTCCGGTGCAAAAACCAGTCCGAGCCCGTCTACTGCGGCCTGAATCATCTGGTACGTGCCGCTGAACGTGACTTGCCCGTCCACCTTGATTGGTGTAACCCTTCCGTCCTGGATTAGTTCCCAGGCATAGATTGCGCCGCTGCTCAGCCGCAGTGTGATGCCTTGGTGACCAGCTAGGTCATCGATAGTCTGTGGCACTCCATGCGAAGCAAGGTATTGAGGTGATGCGGCAATAGCAGCACGGGTATCCGGCCCGATGCGTACAGCGACCATATCCTGCGCCACTTGGTCCCCCATTCGAACCCCAACGTCGAATCTTTCAGACACGAGGTCCACCAACTTGTAGTCCGTGGAGATCTCAATCCGAAGTTCAGGATAGTCCTTGAGCAAGGGACACAGCCTTGGCCACAAGAGCCGATCCGCCACGATATCAATCGCGGTAATTCGAATGGTTCCTGTCGGCTTGTCTCGGTATTCACGTACCGCTGCTAGGTCGGCTGCGATTTCCTCCAGCTTTGGGCCCACGCTCAGCAACAACTGTTCCCCAGCCTCTGTAGGAGCCACGCTTCGGGTTGTGCGGGTCAGCAGTCGCACACCTAGCCTCATCTCTAGTCCTCTGACGGTGTGGCTTAGGGTGGATTGAGACAAGCCTAGACGTGCAGCAGCCCGGGTAAAGCTGCGCTCCTGGGCCACCGCCAGAAAGGCGTAAAGGTCATTGAGGTTTTCAGTGTCCATTAATCGAATTTGGCCATATGTTTATGTGGATTATGCAGTCTAGTACTAAATAACTGTGTTCTTTACAGTTTAGGCACGGACTTGCGAGAGATACGGCCTGGGCTTGCTTTGCAACCAAGTCGAGGTCGCTCCTAGCCAAAGGAACACGAAATGAACGATTCAGTCAGCGACACGGACCAGTCATCGACTATCCAGGTCAACGGAACCGTAGCCAAACCTTCTTCAATGAGTTCCGCCGAGCGCTCCGTAGCCCGTCGCAACTTCATGCACTCTGCAGCCCTCGCCGGGTCTGCCGTTTTGCTTGCAGGCATTCCTGGACTAGCAAGTGCAGCGCCCAACACCATCAAAGAGGTAAATCACATGCAACTGACGCAAGAATGGGACAAGACCTTCCCCAAGAGCGACAAGGTTGATCACCAGAAGGTGACTTTTAAGAACCGATACGGCTTCACTTTGGTGGGAGACCTTTACCTGCCCAAGAGCACCAAAGGCAAGCTCGCAGCTATCGCAGTCAGCGGCCCGTTCGGCGCCGTGAAAGAGCAGTCATCTGGCCTGTATGCGCAGACGATGGCCGAGCGCGGCTTCGCCACATTGGCATTCGATCCTTCCTTCACTGGAGAGAGCGGCGGCGAGCCCCGCAACGTGGCCTCACCTGACATCAACATTGAGGACTTCAGCGCAGCCGTTGATTTTCTGGGGCTGCAATCCGTTGTTGACCGAGGTCGAATTGGCATTCTGGGTATCTGCGGCTGGGGTGGTATGGCTCTTGGCGCTGCCGCCGTAGACAAGCGTATCAAGGCGGTTGCCGCCAGCACGATGTACGACATGACCCGCGTCATGTCTAAGGGCTACTTTGACAGCACGACGCCCGAGCAGCGCACGAAAGCCCTGGAGCAACTCAGCCAGCAACGCTGGGCGGACGCCGAACAGGGAACTCCAGCCTATGGTCCGGTCTCGCTCGAACTACAGGGCGGCGAGTCGCAGTTCGTGGTCGAGTATGCAGCCTACTACAAGGACAAGAAGCGCGGCTTCCACCATCGTGCCATTAACTCGAACGCATCGTGGACCCTCACTACGCCACTGTCGTTCATGAACCTGCCCATCCTCACCTACGTCGCAGAAATCTCGCCGCGTCCACTACTGCTCGTCCACGGTGAAAAGGCTCACTCGCGCTACTTCAGCGAAACGGCCTATGCAGCTGCTGCAGAACCGAAGGAACTGGTGATCATCCCCGGTGCCACCCACACAGACCTCTACGACCGCCTGGACGTCATCCCATTTGACAAGCTGACGTCGTTCTTCACAGACAACCTGAAATAAGCCAAAGGTGTCGCCGGGCCGACGGCACAGATACCCGCCAAGAAGGAGCAGCCGCCATGGACATCCAACTGACCATCAACGAACAGCCTATTGCCGCGATCGTGGTCAATAGCGGGGCCGCACGTGATTTTCTGGCATTGCTTCCCCTGACGCTAACGCTGGACGACTATGCCGCCACCGAGAAGATAGCACCGCTGCCGGCCAAGCTTTCGACTGCTGGTGAACCGAAGGGTATGACGCCTTCGATCGGCGATATCACCTACTACGCCCCCTGGGGCAACCTGGCCATCTTCTACAAAGGCTTTGGCCACGCCAACGGCCTGGTCAAGCTTGGCCACATCACGGGCGACATGAGCTTGCTTCGTGGCCCTGGGCCATTGACGGCGCTTATCGAGATTGTCCGCAAGGACTGACACTCCTATGCAACCGCCCTTCAACAGCGAAAGGAAATGACATGCAACTCAAACGCGCAGGCTCTCAGCCATCGGTAAAAGGTCCAGCCGAGTGGTTCACCGGAACGGTCCGCATTGACCCGCTGAACGCCGCACCGGCGCCTTCCCGTGTCTCGTGTGCGGCGGTCACCTTCGAGCCGGGGGCGCGCACCGCCTGGCACACCCATCCGCTAGGTCAAACATTGATCGTGACCGCCGGCTGCGGTTGGACGCAGTGCGAAGGTGAGTCCATCGTTGAGATTCGTGCAGGTGATGTGATCTGGTGTCCACCGGGCCACAAGCACTGGCATGGAGCTTCTGCCACCACTGCCATGACCCATATCGCCATCCAAGAAGCGCTCGATGGCAAAAACGTCGAGTGGCTGGAGCACGTCACCGACGCACAGTATTTTGTGGGCCCATCGAAGCCCTGAAGTCAGCAGGAATAGCACTATGCACAACGTCAACTACAACTGCAAAGGTCAGGTCGCACTGATAACGGGGGCCGCATCAGGTATGGGGCTGGCTACGGCGCGCGCATTCGCCGAGGCCGGCGCGTCAGTGGTTCTTTCGGACATACGGGCCGATGCCCTGACTGCCGCCATCGAAGAGCTGAAGGCTGCAGGCCACCGTGTTCTCGGCATCGCGGGTGATGTGTCCGATGAGACCTTTGTGAAATTGCTTGTTGAGCAAACGGTATCCACCTTCGGGCGTCTTGACGCGGCGTTTAACAACGCGGGGATTCAAAGCCCAGCCGTCGATACTGCCGATGTCGAGAGTGAGGTATTCGATCGCATCAATGGCATCAATCTGCGTGGTGTGTGGTTGTGCATGAAGTACCAGCTCATCCAGATGCGGAAGCAAGGCAGCGGTGCAATTGTCAACAACTCGTCGCTAGGTGGCCTTGTGGGAGTGCCAGGTCGCGCCGCCTACCACGCGGCCAAGCACGGTGTGCTTGGCCTGACCAAGAGTGCCGCCCTTGAATATGCCGCCCGTGGCATTCGTATCAACGCCATCTGTCCAGGTATCGTGGAGACGCCCATGGTGGCAGGGATGCTGCAAGGCGAAACCGCAGTCATGCAAGAAATGATGAAGGACGTCCCCATCAACCGCCTGGGCACAGCCCAGGAGATCGCCAACGCGGTGCTGTGGCTTTGTAGTAGCGCCGCCAGTTTTATCGTCGGCGTCGCATTGCCAGTCGATGGCGGTTACACGGCTCGCTAATATCAAGAGGAAATCACATGAAAGATCAGTTCAAGAGACTCTTGCTTTACGCGATCATCGCGCATGCTGCACCCGTGGCCTTCGCTGTAGAACCGCAGTTGCAAGCATCTGTAGCTGCTCAGAAGATCATACGCTCTGGCGATCAAGCTTCTGTAGCCGGGCCAGCCGATTTCTTCACCGGCCGTGCCCGTATCGACCCGGTGTGGCCTGCTGACAAGAACATCAATGCTTCTGGTGGCCTTGTCACTTTCGAGCCTGGCGCACGCTCGGCCTGGCATACGCACCCTGCAGGGCAGCAGTTGGTGGTGATTTCGGGCGTGGGACTGACCCAGGAATGGGGCAAACCGGTTCAGGTCATCCGTGCTGGTGATGTGGTGTGGTGCCCGCCAGGCGTCAAGCACTGGCATGGCGCGGCGCCCAGTACCGCGATGACTCACTTGGCCGTGACTGGCACGGTGGATAGTAAGAACGTCACTTGGATGGAGAAGGTCACCGATGAGCAATACCATGCCCATTAAAGCGCAAAAAGACAAACTGAAAACAGCAGCACTGACGTTGGTCGTTGGGGTGGCGGCAATCGGCGTTGAGGTCGCGCAGGCCAAGGAGAGCCAACCTATGAATCCAAACACAGCCAGCGCCTCTAGCGTTTCAGAGACGCTCACTGCACGCCAGCAAGCTATCGTTCCGATTGCAGCGTTCGCTGCAGCGGGTGACATGGCCAAGCTGAACTCCTCTCTCCATCAGGGACTGGATGCAGGCATGACGGTGAGCGACACCCGAGAAATCTTGGTGCAGCTCTACGCTTATGCAGGCTTTCCACGTAGCCTCAATGCACTGGGCGAGCTGATGAAGGTTCTGGAGGTTCGAAAGCAACGCGGCATCCAGGATGCCCCAGGCCGCGAACCAAGCCGCACAATTCCCAAGGGCGACGCCCTGCTAGATGTGGGCACAGCCAATCAGACCAAACTCTCGGGCGGCGCGGTGCAAGGGCCGTTGTTCGATTTCGCCCCCGTGGCGAATGAATACCTGCGCACCCATCTGTTCGGTGACATATTTGAGCGAGACAACCTGGATTGGCAGAGTCGAGAACTGGCGACCGTGGGTATGCTCTCGGCTCTTCCGGGCACAGATTCCCAGCTGCAAGCTCACATGCGCATCAGCATGAACGTAGGTCTGACGGCTGGTCAGTTACGCCAACTCATTCAGGTGCTGTGTTCTCGTGCAGATGCAGACATGGCCGGCAGGGCAACACTAGCGTTAGATAGCCACCTCGCAACCGTCAAGGGCAAATGATGATGGTGCCACCCAGCCTTCGCAGCGTTGGAGGGGCGATGCCTCAGTCTTGGTTGTACGAGTGGTAATGATCCTGTCAATTGCGCAGCGCGCGAGACAAATCCAATCACAGCGCTATGCGTAACTTGCCAGATTGCGATGTGTGCACCAAGCAAGAATCAATGAAATTGCTATTTGCATACTAGGAGTACTCATGCAAGCATAGGTAGAGAAAACTTCAAGCCAAGCTGAGGCAAAGATGCTGGTACGCCCCATTACCTATCACCTCGAAATTTCACAGGACTCAATTAAGAGCGAGCCGGTCGTCCACCTTGAGTCATCAACACCATTTCAACCCTTCACCATCGGAGACAAGATGAGTTGGAATGGATTTAGAAATGCCAGATGGCACCCTGAGCCCCAGACAGGACAGTTCCTACGTGTAAAGGATGTGCTTCACTTTATTTGGGACATACGTGGTGCGAACATCGGCCACAAAGTTCGTCTGTGCGTCGAAATATGCAACGTCGAAGACTAGCCAACACACCGCTGAACCAAACGTCTTCGATTTCTTTAGCATGCTGCCTTATAGGCGGACTGCTCCAGACTGATGCGCTTGCACGATGAACTGCCAGCAAGCTCATGTATGTGCCGACCCGCTGGGCTCTAAAGGATCCACAACAGTGAGGGGAATTTGCGTGTCCGTACACCTCGTAATGAATTACGCAGCAACAGTCTGCAGCTAGTGACGCGATTCCAGTAGCATTCGCGTTGGGCCCAGCTATTAGGACGTAGGTGGAGCCTCTTGCGCCACCCACAAGGTGGCTTTTTTTATCCTGAGTTCAGGTCCATCCGGCGTGACTGCTCGAGCAGATATGACATCGCAGGAATTCGCCTGAGCCACCAGCTATTGGGAGCACGGCGCGGCTTCCGCGTCGTGAACGACAGTGGTCACGCCAGATGGTTCTACCCTCTTTGGTGTAAGTCGAGTTCGTCTTGTTTGCCTCAAAAGCGTCATGCAGAATTCGACTCAATCCACCTATTACGCCGAGCTTAGGCCCCCCCTCAATCTTTCCCTGGGCATGACTCGAAAGGTCATCGGCCCTCTATTCAAAGCCCGCAGCACCTGCTCGCGGGCTTTTCTTTTTGAGACACGCAGTCACGCACCATTTAGCTCGGCAACCTCATCAAAGAAAGATGACAACCGCGAAGGGAGGGTGCACCGTTTGAGGTTCCACAGATATCACAAGTTGAATCAAAGGTATCCAATCGCTCAATCTGTAAGCGCCTACATACCTGCTTACATCTGCGAGTTACAACAAGACGGACTCACAAAGAAACGTCAGCTCGCAGGTTCTGCGGCCAGTCTCTGAGATGTAGGGAGTGTCCTCATGAAGAAAGTTAATCCTGCTGCCAAGCACGCAAACCGCGCCTATGTACGCATGCATACATATGTGACGAAACATTTTGACTGGGATCTCTTCACCAAGGACTACCGCGTAGTCCTGAACACCGATGAGGACGGAGGCGTCACGCTTTACATCGTCAAAGTCTTCGACAAGAACGGCCAGCTGGCTGCATTAGGGCCAAAGATTCCTAACCAGATTACGTTCTCGTACCGCCAGGCGCCCATCATGTCGGTATGGACTGAGTTCTTCAACGACGGCAAATTCACCTGGCGCAATGTCTCGTGCCGCTAGATGCGACAGTGGTCACGCCAGATGGCAAGTCAGATTTACTTCTTCACACCACCGACAAGGTAGACGTTGCCCTCGGCCACGTTATTGAGAAGCTCGCGATACGCATTCACCAAGTGATCGCGGCCAAGCCTGAATTCAGGGTCCGTTCTATCAGGCCCGTCCTGATGCTTGGCATCCAGCTGTGCAGCGCGCAGCTCTCTCGCCACCTGATGCGCAGTCTCTGGTGGAAGCACCTTGACGACTGCCGTTAAGATCATGGACAACGCAGCGAATGCGCCAGATTCCTCCTGGGTCATGAAGCACCTCCAGTCTGTTGACCCATTCTAGTTTCCAGCCGTGCATGGGGCTTATTTCTTCCCACCATCTCTGAACCATTCCCCACGCAGACCCGAAAGGTCACCGGCTTTTTCTTCAAGCCCGCAGCAACTGCTCGCGGGCTTTTTTTTGCCCTCAGGAGACTCCATGCACTCATCACGAACTAATACCCCGACGACAATGCTGCTGCTCGCCGCCCAATGGGGCCTCACCGTCTTCGGCCTCTTCTGCCTCGTCGGCGCGGCCGTGGTGATCGCACTCACGCCAGAAGCCTGGCCCCTCTGAGCATTCAGCTTTGAAGCTACAAGGAGATCCTCATGCTGAAGACGATTGTTGATTCTGTGCTTGTCATAGTTGGCGCCCTACTTCTCGCGGCCTGGTTGGCCGCGCCTGATGCCCAAGCCGATGAACCCCAAAGTATTACCCGGAGCCTGCGCGATGAATTCGCCTGCCCAGGCATGCACGCCGAATGGCTGGACGCCAAGACTGTGCAATGTTTGAAGGAAAGCCCGTAATTTGACATCCACAAGACCTCACCAAAGAAGGTGCTTACTTCTTCATCGACCCAAAATATAGACAATAGCCATTGAAGCATTCGGCGCAATAGCTTGATTCAAACCCAATTTTTCAACCCGTTGTCTGAGAACCTGCACTACAGCCGTCCACTAGCGAGCGGTAGGCCTCAAGGTGTGCAATGAATGCGATTGAGTTCACTCCAATTAAAAAGAGACAAAGGCTTATGACCAAGCCACCAATCCAGCTTGAGCACTTACCGTCGAGGCGATGCAGGAAGCGCAACCTAGCCCTCGCTCGAGGCTTCATACTGAGCTGCCTAGCGATCCTTGCGGCCTGCTTAGTTTTGGCAGGCTGCAAAGCTGAATCAGGAACGGGACTCGACAAAGCTGCTGCGTCCTTCAAAAAGGCAGCCGTTAGTGCCTGGCAGTGTCCTGGGATGAAAGCTATTTGGGTCAGTGAGAGTATCGTGAAGTGCGTTAGAGAGGAGCCATAAGCAAATGAGTCGCGCCCCTTGGCGAAGCACTGCATACAAGGATTAGGTCAGCAAGAAACCACCTGCATGACGATGCATGCCTCATTCGTTCTGCTTGATTCGGACAGGAATCAATCCGCGCTATATGTTGCTGCGAACAAAGAATGGACCATCTCCACCTGTCCATGGCTGCCTATCAGGGCCATACATCCATCGACCAATGTCGCCCCCCATGTTCATGGATCCCATTGCACAACTAGATCGCTGATCAGCCATCGAGACAAATTCAGGCTTCGGCATCACTGCACAGCCGGTGAGCGCACTGGCGAGGACGGCAATCACAATAAGCACTTTCATGGCACCCCCAAAGAAAGTGAAGCCTCTAGGCTACTCACTCCAAAGTCAGAGTGAGTTCTTGTTGGACCGCTTCTTGACTAACTAGTTCATCTTGGACCGCTTCTTGACTAACTAGTTCATCTGACAGATCGCATGAGTGCGGGCTATTTTGTTGATGGAGGCCCGATGCGCAAGAGCATGATCATTCGCGACACTGCCAACAGTAAGAAAGTGACTCAATGAGAAGAACTCCCGCAAAGCTAACCGCGAATTCATCATTTGCGGCTGGCTGGCAACACCTCTCCCTCAGCATGCCGAGTGGTTGGGTGAAAAGGCCATGCAGCGATTGAAGTAGGCTCCTGCCGAGAGTTATTGACCGCTGTAGATCACCTTTTCCTGCTGGGCGCTCAAGATGCTGTCCATTATTTGCTCTACGGCATAGAGGTACTGGATATTGGACACGGGGCCGCGAGCATTCGGCGACAGCCATGCATGAGCACGCTCCAGCGATGCTGATGTGAAGAAATACATGTCAAGCGCAGTATCTCTGCGGGCTCTAGTCGCTGCAATGCGCTGTGCTGCCACGTCCAAGTAAAGGCAGAAATCACGCGGCTGTAGCCAGCATTCAGCCACTGACTCTTTCAACCCGGCTAAACCATGTAGTCGATAAGTCTTCAAAGACTCCGAGGCTGCTTTGTTGACTTCATCAGCGACAACATTGGAGTTTTGCCCAAAGCACTCCAAAGCAAATGACGAAGCGCAAATTGCTGCGACGCCAACCGCAATAGCTTTAGTTCTCATGGCTTGCAACGCTTCACTAAAACGCGATTTAACTATCTCATTTTGATAGCACCCAAGACATTCTCTAAAGCCTAGCAAGTCGAATTATTTCAATTCTTAGTGGAAAACCATTGCCTATCATAAGCGGGCTATTTCTTTTGGAGCCTACCAAGGTCGACTCTGCCGACACCTTTGAGCGCCCCATCTACGCGGGCAACGCCATTGCCACCGTACAGTCCGCCGATGCAGTCAAGGTCATCACCGTGCGTAACACCGGCTTTAACGCAGCGGCTGCCACTGGCGGCTCTGCGGCGGTGGAAACGGCGGCTGCCGTGGCCGACAGCGGCAAGAGCTCCTTTGTGGGCAGCGAAGTGACCAAGAGCGACCGTTCCGAACTGACGGCAGCAAAGATCATCGTCTCCGACGGCCGTGCTCTGGGCTCGGCCGAGAAGTTCACCGAAGTGATCACCCCCCCTGGCCGACAAGCTGGCTGCGGTCATCGGTGTCAGCCGTGCGGCTGTCGATGCGGGCTACGCGCCCAACGACCTGCAAGTGGGCCAGACGGGCAAGATCGTGGCGCCTCAGTTGTACATTGCCTGTGGCATCTCGGGTGCGATCCAGCATCTGGCGGGTATGAAGGACTCGAAGGTGATCGTGGCGATCAACTACAGGCGCCGAACCACCTTCTCCGAGATCCACACGCATTGCCTGACCAGTGAGGCCTGGATGCGACGGTAGACATAGCAGCTATGGTCGCGTTCGAAGATGTCGGTGATCGTTCGGCGCACAGCGACATACTTCTCGCCTGCGTTGAGCCGAGCTCGATGGTAGAAGTACGAGCTGCGAGCCAGCACTAGCGAGGCGAGCAACTCAGCAAGCAAGTACGCATGGCGCAGGGCATCAACCAGAAGTGCCTTCTTACGATTGCTCAGGAGATGAAGGTCGATGCTCTGGTTCTTTTTTAGGAGCTCACTCGCCGTCTTCAATAGCTCCTGTTCCAACTGCAATCGTCTCACTTCACGGCGTAGCGTCTGGAGTTGCTGTTCCAGCTGGGGCAGCTCCGAACCGGTTGAAGAATCATTGAAGCGTTTCATCGGTGCGAGAGCCTCTGGCCCCAATAGTTCATCGCGCCAGTTGTACAGCGTCTTTCGGCACATGCCAACGTCGTCAGCGATGGCTTGGGCGCTTCCTTGACGCGTGCACTGCGTAAGCACCGCCGCGTGCTTTTGCTCGTTTAAAGACGCACCAAGCACGCGTGGCCTAGTTCGGAGATTGAGCTACTGAACCCAAGCGTGGAGAGAGGCCCGTCCCGGGCAACCGGCTCTTTGATGGTGAATGCAACGCAGTCCCGTGCGTCAGATAGTGCTCGAACGCCCGAGCCTTTTTGCTAACGGGTAAACTTCGGCGGCCGAACAACCGCGGTCTTCAAGTCCCAATCCTTCTCATACTCGCGGTTTCAGCCCTTGAGCGAATTCTTGGTGGGATAGCCCAACTGCGGGATGGTTGCCGCGACTCGTTCGCCTAGCTTGATGTAAAGCGCCACCACGCTGATTCGTATGAATACATGAACTAATTCTCAGTAATCCAAGATTTCATCTGCATCCCCCGAAGTCAGAGCATGGATATGGCTCTCATGTAGTTTTATGAGAGTTCAGACCAGCGGCTACAGTCCGAACTACTCAGAACCCGTAGAGGAGCTCAGGGTTGCGCACCAAGATCCGCTGGCGCTGCGCCTCTTCGGGCACCCAGGCCAGCATCTGGTCCAGCAGGTCCGTTGTATTGGGCATACGGCCCTTGAACGAAACGTGCGGCCAGTCGCTGCCCCATACCAGACGGTCTGGCCGGGCAGCCAGCAGCGCCTGCACATAGGGCAGCATGTCTTCGTAGGGCGGCGGCAAGGCCGACATGCGGTAGCCGCAGGAAAGTTTGACCCAGCAACGCCCTGTATCGACCAGCCTCAGCAAAGACTGGAATCCGGGCTGTCCCAGGCCCTCGCTTGGCCTGAGCGAGCCCATGTGGTCAATCACGACATCCGTGGATAATTCGCGCAGCGTCGACTCCATCTCGGCAAGAGGGGCGCGCCCCTCGTCATCCATGACATGTAGCTGGACATGCCAGCCCAAGCGAGCTATGCGTGCCGCAAGCACGGGCATCTCGGACACTGGCACTGCGCCAGCATGGCCAATGTTGTAGCGCACGCCGCGCACTCCAGCTTCATGCATACGGTCCAGTTCGACGTCCGGCACATCAGCACGCAGCGTGACGATGGCGCGCGTCGGCCGCCCCATATCGGCCATCGCATCCAGATGGCGCCGGTTGTCAGTGCCGTAGCCACTGGGCTGCACGAGGACTAGGCGCTGGACACCCAGGACGTCGTGCAGCGCCCGCAGTTGGCTGGGCAGGGCCTCGGGCACATCGAAAGCACGCGTTGGGGCGACGGGATAGCGCTCGGCAGGACCGTAGACATGCACATGGCAGTCCGCCGTACCCGGCGGGCAGATCAGCCGAGGCTTGCGAGCAACAGGATAGGGAGGCTGGCACAGTGGAATCATCTCAGGCGCTTGCATAGTCGTTGTTAGAAGGAGGGCGGTCACTCAAAGACCTTGTCCTCATGGAGCACCACCGGCACCTCCTTGTTCCTCTCCGAATAGCCGTCGAAAGGCTTTCCTGCGAGGTCGATGCGCGCGAGCACGTCGCTGCTGGGATCGATGTGCGCGCCGATGCGCAGCATCACTAGGGCACCCTCGCCTTCTTTGGCCTGGAACCAGTAGAAAGCTCCGGCCGGCAGCAGAACGCAGTCGTTCTTGCCGACCTCACGCGTTTCGCCGTTAGGCCCGTGGAACACTGCGCCGCCCTGCAGGACAACGAACACATGGTCTTCATTGGAATGGGCGTGGATCTCGTTCTCTCCCCCGCTGGCATAGGTCTTAAGCACCACGTTCATGTAGCGCGAGGCGCCCAGCACCTGATTAGTCCGCCCCTCTTTCGGCAGTTGGGCACGGATATGAAAGAAGCTGGGTTGGCCCGGCTTGGAAAGGCGAGCCATCTCCGCGCGCCATTCGGCGGCGCTATGGACGATCGGTGCGAAGCTTTGGGACTGGGGGGTGGTGATGCTCATGGTGAAATACCTTCGTGGTGAGATTCAATCGATCCTGATGCCGGCTTCCGCGATGACCGGACGCCAGCGCGCCGCTTCCGAGGCCATAAAACTTCGCAGCGCCTGTGGCGAGCTGACGTCCGCCATCAGGCCAGCGCCCAGGAGCTTTTCCTGTACGTCCTTCGAGGCAAGGGCCTGCATCAGCGCCTGGTTAAGCTTTTCCACCACGGCGGCCGGAGTTCCCTTTGGCGCCAGCAACGCCATCCATACATCGATATCGGGCAGCTTGATACCCACATCGGACATAGACGGCACGGCCGGCAGCGAGGGGATGGGTTTTGCGCTCAGACGAGCCAACGGCTTTAACGTGCCCTTCGCGAAATGGGGCATGGCCGTCGTGATTCCGTCGATAGTAAAGGTGATGTCCTTGGAAAGTAGGCCTTGGGTTGTCCCAGCACTGCCCTTGTAGGACGCAGAAACCACATCCTTTCCTAGCACGCGCTTGAGGAGTTCACCAGAAAGCTGGGATGTGAAAGTTCCAAAACCGTAGCTAATTGCAGTGGGGTCAGCCTTGGTTCGTGACAGCAGCACTTGCATTGAATCAGGCCCTGCCTGATTGGTCATAACGACCAACGGCGTGGTGGCTACTTTGCCTATTGGCTCGAAGTCATTGATGGGATCGTAGGGCAGCTTGGAGTAGAGATACTGATTCATCACCAGCGTATTGTCGATAGCCATCAGCAGCGTATATCCATCTGGCACTGCCTTCGCAACGACGTCAGCGCCGATGATGGTATTTGCGCCTGGCTTGTTGTCAACGACGATCGGCTGGCGCACCAATTCACCCATACGCTGCCCAACGACGCGGGCCAGCAAATCAGTAGGACCGCCAGCCGGGAAAGGTACAACCATCCTGATAGGCCGACTTGGAAAATCACGCGAAGCTTGTGCCTGCGCTTGTAGCGGAACAGAGCTCCACACTAACGATAAGGCTAGGGCCGCTGCGGCCTGGGAGGTCATCATGGAGAGTCTCCTATACGGTTGTCGATATCCGCAACAACGAACTGCGGATATTTGTTTAGTAGTCAATTCTGGTCGGGTGCCACACGCCCGGCAATGTGGCAGTGGCAATTCGCTGTATCGAAAAAAGGAATCTGCCATCCGCTCCATGCACTAACTCCCATGACACGCAGCGCACTGCCGCACAGCACGTCTCACACTAAGTTAGAGACATACAGACCCATTTGATGTTGAGGTTGAAGACCGTCCCAACCTTGCCACCCCTAGACGAATCGAAATGCAAAATCAGTGCGACGTGAAGTCATCACAGCGTCCCACTGATCACATCAGGAATGCACCGCGCAAAGGCGTTGTCCCCTTCTTGCAAGGACAACGCCTGCTCGCACATGGTGCTGAAAACGTTCCGCTGTGTTCCGGTCGTCAGGATCGCTCAGGCTAAATACATCACCTCATCCACTGCGAGCTTTTCGGCCTAGCGTGCTACCCTGTTGGCGTTATTGGCCAACGCTTCTAGAAGTTCACGACAGACTGTGACTTTTTGTGTAACCGCCTCAGCGCTATCATCTTGGACTGCCCTAGGCAGGCAGACATACTCGGCCACTCTTTGGTGGACTGCTTCTATTCAGGTAGGCAAATCCCAGCCACAAGTCCGGTGCGCTCAAACGCCTCAGGGCTGATTCCACCCAGATGGCTATGGCGGCATGACCGGTTGTAGATCACCTCGATATAGTCGAATACATCGGCCCAGGTTTTGTCCCGGGTCTTGTAAATACGCTCGCGGACGCGCTCCTTCTTCAGGCTGCTGAAGAAAGACTCCACGACGGCGTTGTCCCAGCAGTTGCCACGGCGACTCATGCTGGACGCTAGGCCATGGGCTCGGCAGAAACGCTTGAAGTCATCGCTGCTGTACTGGGCGGATTCAACCGGTCGTCGCAACACCGGGTTTCCTTTGCTTCACCAGACGTGCGTACTGCGCCAGCAGGAGCTAGCCACCACAGACCCAAGATGCACGGTGATATCAGTGACGCACGCTTTGTCTGGGGCATCCTCGGTGAACTGCCAATGCAAGTGGTTGGAGGCAATGATGGAAGGCTGGCCTGGAATGTGCCAGGAGTCTTGTAGCCCCATATCGCTTTGGTCTTTTGCTTGCGCATGATGCGGGCAACGAGATGCTTACCGCAGCGCTCCACGGCCTCGCGCAGATCCGCAAACGCACGGATAGCACCGTAGACTCCGTGGCCGGGCGTAAGTGAATGGCGGATCAGCTTGAGCAAGCGTCTGTCGTCATGTTCGTGAATTGAGGCCAGATCGTGTAGCCACGCATAGACCCCTGCACGAGGCACTCGCAGCAATCTGCACATCAAGCTAATGGCATGTTGGCTGCGGTGCTCGTTGATGAAGTGGTACTTCACCCGGGCTCCCTGGCCAAGTACCGCACGGCTTTTTTCAGATATCCCGTTCTTCTTTGATGCGTCGCATCTGACTGCGCAAACGCAGGATCTCGCTCTTGGCTTCGAGCAGCTCTTTGGACTGCTGCTCGCTCGTGGCTGGGGATAAGGGCCTGACCCATTTATGCAAGGTATGCGTAGGCACGCCTAAACGGACTGCGACTTTAGCCACCGAGAGTCCCTTCTCAGCGACTTGCTTGACCGCTTCTTCCTTGAATTCCGGCGTAAACATCTGCGCACTCATGGACTACCTCCTATGCTCAAAAGATAGAAAGGGTTCTCTCTCTGCCTAGGGGCAGTCCAATTGGTAAGTGCTTAAAAAGTACCGAATTTCTCCGACACAAAGCCTCTGGAACAGCTATTCCACCGCTACCGTCTGTTACACGCCGCAAAGCATTGAAAGAATGCAAGGTTGCTCTACGAGCCGCCCTCAGAAGTTGTGCCGTACCCCCATGTAGATATTGCGTGAGCTTCCATTCGTCGAGCCAACTAACGTTGCTGGAGCTTGTGCAGTTCCAGTGCCTAGCACGTACTGCGATCCGTTCTGGTTGGTAATCCGAGCGGCACCGAAGTAAAGACGCGTTCGCTTAGACAAGTCATAGTCACCACCAAAGGCAATCCAATTAGCATTGCGATTGCCGGTTGAAGCGGTGTAGTCGGAGCGGTCGTTAACTCGAGTGAATTGGGCAATGGCGGTGAACAACCCAAATGGCACGCGCACACCGACGTTGGTCAACCTGAATTCGCTTGTGGAAGTTCCTGGCAGTCGAGCGATGGCACCAGTGCAGGTACTACAGGAGTTCTTCTCAACCGTCGTGCCGAGGAAAAACCTAGCGAAGCGGGCATCATAGGATCCCCCCAGCACCATTGCCGAGACCTTACCCGAGCCGGCGTTGTCCGCCCCCTCCTGCCACTGGAAGCCAGCATTGAGGTCGAAGCTACCAGCCTGATAACGACCAGATACGCCGTAACCGCGACCGATCGTCGCGGACTTCTCACCAAAGGAATACTGCCCGCGTATTTCAAGCCCCCCCCAGCGCGGAGACACATAATTGATGGCGTTATCTTGGCGAGCCGCTACCCCCATCGGCAATACCTGTCGCTGCGTCGTTGAGCTGATGTTTCGGGTGAGCGACAGCAGCCCACCCGCTCCCTCCCAGATGAAGGCGTCCACATTACTCTGGACCAAATAGTAGGGCGTAGGAACGCGCCCCATCTGCACAGTACCGAGCCTTGTATCGCTGAGGCCAACCGATGCTTCCCGCCCGAATGCACGTCCGCCTTGGGCCAAGGTACCTTCATCGAGGTTAAGGCCTTGCTCTAGGCGAAAAACGGCTGAGAGCCCTCCTCCCAAGTTCTCTACACCTCGGAAGCCTAGGTTACTACCAGCGCTGCCGCCCGAATACAGGCGATTGATGCTGGAACCGTTCGAGCGAGGGGCATCCACACCAGAGTCCATGCGCCCATAAATGGTCACACTTCCTTGTGCGTTCGCTGCTCCGCAAACGTTGAGCAACACCGCGCATGCCACAGCATGTTTGGTCAGTCCGATCATTGATGTCTCCTTCATTTTTTTTGGGGCCTTTTGCCCCAACTCCTGTTCCTCACAATGCACTTGAATCTTCATGGGCAGTCCCAAGCACAGTCTTCCAGCGTCCACATCCTCAGATGAATCTCAAATTCAACATGGCTCCTCTGGCTTGCGAAGTATAGGTAGCCATCTAACAATTTAGATAGCCATCTAAGTAAATTTCCTAGGTTCAGAATTCCCGACTGTGGCTGAGGTGCCACGCTTTATCTGCGAGGCGTCGCAGGCAAACAAGCAACGCTCGAGAAGTGTCCCCCATTCCATCCCAAACAACCCGGATTGATTAAGTGATCAATGCCATCTGAGCACTAGGTATCACCAGTTCGGCAAGCACAGTGTGTGCAGACAGGCCGCGCTCGGTAACCGCGCCGTAATTGATTTATCGATTTCATGAGGCAGTGCACCTTCTGCGCTTCACAAAGCAATTTATTTGTGCCCACCCTGGCTGTGAACCGGAACGTGCTACATCGAATTGAAGATTACGTCGTAGAACCTTTTCATCGCACACAGCACGAAGGTACTACTCAGCCGAGAGCAACGTAGCTGGAGGAGCCATTTAACGAAAGACTCCTTCTCCCTTCGCCACCGCCCATAGGTTGAGGGAGCATTCAAGCTTGATGGCAGTCAACAGACTTCCTAGCATTTGAATCCCCAGAGAGCACGTTTAGTTGCCCGATATTGGAGACACCATGAAAAACTCAAGCCTAACCCGGCGGTCGCTATGTGTGACCTCAGCCTTGGTCATCGCCTTCCTGGGCCATACGGCCGTTGCACAAGAGAACTATCCGGCAAAACCGGTCACACTTGTCGTCCCCTTCACCCCAGCAGGTAGCAACGACGTTATCGCCCGAGTAGTCGGGCAGCGGCTTAGCCAAATTTGGCATCAGCCGGTCATCGTGGACAACAAGCCCGGCGCAGCAGGAAGTATCGGCACCGACCAAGTGGCCAAAGCCTCTGCTGACGGCTACAAGCTACTAATAACCAACAACAACACGATGTCGATCAACCCGATGCTGCTGCCGAACACTCCGTACGCTGTTGCACGCGATTTCGCCCAAGTGACGCAATTGGGCACAGTACCCGTAGTGCTGGTCGTGAATTCAAATTTGAAGGTTACCACTGTGAAGGAGCTAGTCGCTCTCGCAAAAATCAGCCCCGGGAAACTTTCGTATGCATCGTCGGGCTCAGGCAGTCCGCAGCATCTCTCGGCAGAGCTTTTCAAGTCCATGACAGGCACTGATATAGCCCACATTCCCTACAAAGGCGCAGCCCCCGCCATCACGGACATGCTAGCTGGACAGGTTGACCTTCAGTTCGGTGCCATCAACTCGCTGCTGCCACACATTCGCAGCGGTAAGCTTCGAGCGCTTGCCGTAGGTGGGACCCGGCGCGCCAGCCTGCTACCCAATGTCCCAACAATGGCAGAAGTAGGCCTACCCCAGTACGACAGCGAAATCTGGCTAGGCCTGGCAGCTCCAACAGGCACCCCCTCCGCAGTGATCAAGCGTATCAACGCCGATGTCTCCAGAGTTCTGGAGGAGTCGGGCGTTAAAGAAAAGCTAGCGGAGCAAGGTATTGAAGCGCGATCCTCGACACCGCAAGAAATGACCCAACTTGTCGAAAGAGATACCGCGCGCTGGGCCAGCGTCATTAAGGGCGCAGGCATCAAAGCCGATTAAACGGAGCAACCAAATGAATTCAATGCAACCCGTCCCGCTGCGTCGAGACATTCCACTCCCTGGCAATGATACCGACAGTCTGTGGGCTAGCGATGCGATCGCAGAGATGATCCGCGCGCTTGATATCCCCTATGTCCTACTAAACCCCGGATCAAGCTTTCGCGGTCTGCACGACAGCTTGGTCAACCACCTGGGCAATATCAACCCCCAAATGCTGGTTGTGCTTCATGAGGAGCATGCCGTTGCTATCGCCCACGGCTATGCAAAGGTAACAGGAAAGCCCCTGGCTGCCATTGTCCACAGTAATGTCGGACTGATGCACGCTTCTATGGCGATCTTTAATGCCTGGGTAGACCGCGTGCCGGTGATGGTTCTCGGCGCAACGGGCCCAGTCGATGCCGCAAAACGCCGCCCTTGGATCGACTGGATGCATACCGCGCAGGACCAAGGTGCGTTGGTACGCGACTTCACCAAATGGGATGCGCAGCCCGCTTCCGTTGTTGCCTCTTATGAAGCGCTGCTCCGAGCCAAACAGATTGCACTGACTGCACCGTCCGGTCCAACCTACGTCTGTTTTGATGTTTCCTTACAAGAGACGAGAATCGACGCGATCCCGCCATTACCCAACGTCTCGCGATACGAGGTTGCCTCACCCGCTGTACCGGGCAAGGAAGATCTGGAGAAAGCCGCAGAACTACTTTCCTCGGCAACTCGGCCCGTCATTCTCATGGGACGCGTATCTCGCTCGAGCGAAAGCTGGCGCCATCGCATCCAACTGGCCGAGAAGCTAAATGCGGAGGTCCTCACTGACCTGCGCGCTGGTGCGTCCTTTCCTACGGACCATGAACTTCACGCCGCCGTGCCAGGTGTCTTTCTCTCACCCGAGGCGGCAGCTACGCTGCGCGCCGCGGACGTCGTCCTTAGTCTTGATTGGTACGACTTGAATGGAACACTCCAACAGGCATGGCGCGGTGAGTCTGTGAGCGCCAAAGTGATCCAGGTCTCACTCGACCACTACAGCCATCGCGGCTGGAGCATGGACCATCAAGGCCTCCCGCCGGTCGACGTATTTATGCCAGTTGAACCGGACGTCGCCGTTCCTCTCCTATCCGCCGCATGCAATCGCCGCTCGGTCGCCACTCGCCCCTCGAAGACGGTAGCCGCCAAGCTGCCGGCGCTGCAGGACGGCACAATCAGTATTGCGATGGTCGCGGATGCCCTGCGCCGCGCAGCAGGCGAGCAGCCCGTGACGCTGATTCGCGTGCCACTGGGATGGAGTGGAGAGATGGGCCACTTTCGCGATCCTCTGGACTACCTAGGCATGGACGGCGGTGCAGGTATTGGCTCAGGACCGGGTATGGCCGTAGGTGCTGCACTGGCACTTCGCGATACCGATCGTCTCCCCGTACTGATGACAGGTGATGGCGATTACTTGATGGGCCTGACGGCACTATGGACAGCGGCCAATGCCGGCATTCCGCTGCTCACTGTTGTATGCAACAACTGTTCTTTTTTCAACGACGAACTGCATCAGGAGCGTGTGGCACGCGACCGTGACCGACCAGTGCAAAATCGCTGGATCGGGCAGCGAATCGGAGACCCGGATCCGGATCTAGCTGCACTCGCGCGCGGACTGGGGCTACAAGGCTTTGGGCCGACTACCAACCCGGCCATGCTTGACGAGATACTAGCTCGCGCCGTAGCAGCGGTTCGGGCTGGCTCAACCGTTGTCGTCGACGTACGGGTCACTCCAGGCTACAGCGCTGCAATGACCTCCGGCATGACCCGTTCGCATGAAGATCATGAAGGAAGCCAAGCATGACGAAGATACCAATCTCCCTGCAGGAAAGCGGCGACCTGACCCCGTACATCCAGAGCACTTTACCGCGTTCAAGCGGTCATTTCTGGGCGGGACGTTGGCATGAAGGTGGGAGCGACACAATTGCGACCTTCAACCCATCGACCGGTGACCTTCTGGCCGATATCCCCTGCGCATCCCAGGCAGAAGTGAACGCGGCGGTCGCCTCAGCCAAGTCCGCGTTCCCGACATGGGCCGAAACGCCTCCGTTGCAGCGTGGCGCGCTATTACGCGAGGCCGCACGCCGCGTACGACTGCATTCACGGGAGCTAGCGCTGCTAGACGCCGCCAACTGTGGTAATCCCGTGCACGCCATGCAGATGGATGCGGAGATCGCTGCCACCCAACTGGACTATTTCTCGGGACTAGTGCTTGAGATCAAGGGCGAAACCATTCCGACCGCGAATGGCTCGCTGAACTACACGCTCAGGGAGCCCCTCGGCCCTGTGGCACGCATCTTCCCCTTCAACCATCCGTTCATGTTCGCTGCCGGGAAGATCGCGGCACCTCTCGCAGCAGGCAACACCGTCATTCTCAAACCGCCAGAGCAAGCCCCTCTCTCGACCATTCGATTGCTGGAAATTCTCGAGGACCTGTTTCCTCCCGGGGTACTGAACTGCGTCACCGGCGGGCGCGAAACGGGCGCCGCGCTCTCTGCACATACAGATGTTGCCGCTGTCGCATTAATTGGAAGTGTTGGCGCGGGCAAGGCTGTACTGAGGTCTGCTGCGGACACGATGAAGCACACCTTGCTTGAGCTCGGCGGCAAGAACGCAATGGTCATCTATCCCGACGCCGAACTGGACCGCGCCGTGGAAGGTGCCGTGCGAGGTATGAACTTCACATGGTGTGGGCAGTCCTGTGGCTCTACCAGTCGCCTATACGTACACCGATCTATCCACGACACATTTATGCAGCGTGTAGTGGCGGAACTCGCGAAGAAGCACCGGCCCGGTATCGCCACGCATTCGGACACGACCATGGGAGCGATGGCGAGCCGCGCTCAGTACGAGCGTGCCCTGCACTACATTCGTGCAGGCATCGAGGACGGAGCCACGCTCTTGACGGGCGGCTGCCCGGCACGCGAAGCGCATCTGCAAGCCGGTCTGTTTATCGAACCGACCATCTTCACAGGCGTACTCCCCGATATGCGGATCGCGCGCGAGGAAATCTTCGGTCCTGTGCTCTCGGTCTTCTCTTGGGAAGACGAGAACCAAATGTTCGCCGATGTCAATGCCGTCGAACTAGGCCTTACGGCCTCGGTGTGGACCACGAGCCTCAACACCGGCTTGCGCGCCGCCAAACGTATTCAGGCCGGATATGTATGGGTCAACGAATGCTCAGCACATATTCCTGGCGCGCCGTTCGGCGGCTACAAGCAGTCCGGCGTCGGTAGGGAGGAATCCAAGGAGGAACTACTGGAGTTCACGCAGGTCAAGAACGTCAACGTGAGGCTCGACTAGGGCGTGTTGAGATTTAACGTGAATTGATCACAGCCGATACCAACGTGATGACAGCAGCGAAGCTGCTGTCTGTCTTGTCGCAGCGCATTGCAATACGTTTGAACTCCTTGAGCTTGCAAAAGAAGTTCTCGATCAGGTGCCGCCACTTGTAGACCTCTATATCAATCTGCAAGGGCTCTCGCCGATTGGACTTATGTGCAATCACCACTTGGAAGCCCTGTGCCAGCAAGCGTTGCTCCAGCCAGTCTGCGTCAAATGCTTTATCGGCCAGCAATGCCAGCAGATCTATGCCTTCAAGCAGTTGCTCTACACCTTGAAGATCATGTCGTTGGCCTGGCCGCAAAACAAATCGGATCAAGTTCCCAAGGGTATCTGTCAGCGCCAAGATCTTGGTGGTCAAACCACCTCGACTGCGACCTATGGCCTAGCCCGCAGACCCTCTTTTGCACCCTTACCATGCCGGTGCACTCGCACCATCGTTGCATCCAACATCACGTATTCCATGTGCGGTTGATCGCTGACTGCATCAAACAGCTTTTGAAAAACATCAGCTTTGACCCAGTCGCGAAACCGCTTCAAGACGGTGCTCCACTTACCAAACTCGGGTGGCAAATCTCGCCAAGGGCTACCTGTTCGTGTAATCCAAAGCACTGCTTCCAAGAAGAGTCGATTGTTGGAGCCACTGCGTCCTCGGTCTCCAACCTTCCCCAAACACAATGGACTCATACGAGTCCATTGTCCATCTCTCAAAACATATCGCATCACCGCGATGATTGTCACGTAGCCGCGGAGATAAAGGATCAAATCTCAACAAATCCTGGTACTCTGACAATCGGAGGTTCTTCCATACTGGCATTAGTATGGGCGCTATATTAGCTGCAGTCGCCTGTAACAGCGCTTTCCAAGCCAGTGCAAGCCCCAAGGCGCTGTGTGAGTATGCATCAGCTTCGTGACCGAACCTTCAGCCTACTATGAGATATTGAGGCCAGTTGCGAAGACCGGCAAGCCACCCATAGTACTGATCCACGGCGGAGCGCGTACCGGTTCCAGCTACATGGCGACAGCCAGCGGTCGCCCAAGATGAATACCTTTTTTCTCAGTCTAGGACAACCAGATGGGGCGGCCTGACTGTGCTGGCACCGGTCGCAACAGCGCCCCGCACTACATCCTGTCGGCGAGACGGCTGTGCAAGGCCTTAGAAAAATGCTAGACCCAGCAAGAAGCTCGTTGACTGCAGCATGCGCTTCGCACTCGACTACATGTATAGCTAACTAGCCAGCCTTACTACCTGGTTGTTGCTCAAGCGGGTGATTTTTGAAAACAGCGCACTCCACATGACTGACCCATCGGGTTACCCGGGTAAGCAAGGATCTATGCCAGTATCCTATCCACACGAGCACCTGGGTTGTTAATTTCCACGCAAAACTGGCCCCCAGGAGGTTCGGATAAGAGTTTGGACTGGTGTTATGCGGCTAGGCCTAGTTTGTGCCAGTATTTCACAGGACTTGTCGTTCAGTCCCACAGAGAGATGGTGCGGATGAAGTCTAAAGCGGCTTGGGTCTTTTCCCATGCCTCGCACATCGGCCGGAATGGTGTCTTCCACCTGAGCGCCTTCAAGTGCTTGCCGAAGTTGTAGCTTTGAACGAAGGTCTGGACATGCTCCCGTAGTTGCTCCAGTCCCTCGTACTCGTACGCCTTGATCGTGGATTCCCTGAAGGTCCGGTTCATGCGTTCGACCATGCCGTTCGTCCACGGGTGATACGGCTTGGTATGCGTTTTCGCGACGCCATTGAACTTGCAGATGCGCTCGAAGATGTGACCGATGCATGTGTCGGTGACACCGCCTCTGAAGCATTCTTGTCCCGTAAAGGACATGCCGTTTTCCGTCAGAAGGGAATGCATGCGGTACAGGAAGGCCCCAAGCACCTGTCGAAGGAACTTTGCTGCATTGGCTTTCGTGGCCCTGTCAAAGAACGCGGAATGCGTGAATTTGTGACGCGGTCTATGACGACGAACGTGTGCTGTTTGGTGCGGGAGACCTTCATTTCGGCGCTGTCGATGGGCACGAAGCCCAGCGTCGCTTCTTCAAACTTTCCGTGCCTTTGTGACACCTGCGTTATGGGCTGTCAACTGATTCCGTGACGCTGCAGGCATCGATGCAAGGCGCTACGGCTGAGCTTGGATGCTGTCCCATGAGATCGTCCAGCGACAGATGCCCTTGCTTGCGCAATGCAATTGCCAAGTGTTCTTACTCTTGGGAAAGATGCTGGCTTGCTCTGTCCCGAGGCCCCATGGGCTCATCGAGAACCGAGGTGCGTGCACGCCACTTGGCCACGGTCTTGGGGTTGATGCCGTAGAGCTTGGCCAAGAACCGATGGGAGCCGGTCGCTAGCTGGAGTTCTGCGCGGATACGCGGCGTCGTGCGGGCGCTACCATGCAGGCGGATTGCCATAGTGCTTTCTCCTGTTCCAGGCTGAAGAATGCACCATGACTTCCTGGGACCGTACATCTAGGCGACAGAAGACGACGCGAGCGAGGCAGCAATACGTGCGTCAGGGCCTTATCACGCTCATGGTTGAGGAACATAACGGGCGCGCGGACGCCACAGGCCAGTCGCGCCGCGCTGCTCCTGTACGTGCGCCGCCCAACCAGCCATGCGCGCCACTAAAAAGAGAACCGCAGCCGACCACACGGGCAGCCGAAGCCCGCGCACCAGACAGACAAGTGCGAACTCATGCCTGGGATGGTCTGCGAGGTTTTCCTGCGCCCAAGCGACGAAATCGAACACCTGTCTCATGTCGAAAGAGTCGTCAGCCAAGTCGGCGGCGATGGCAAGTAAGTGCCTCGCGCGCGGGTCGCCCCCCTTGTAGAGAGGATGCGTGAACCCCGGTATCTGCTGCCCGCTTTGGTGAAGGCGAATGGCCTTTTCACGCAACGCAACCGCCGTCGGTCTTGCCGTCAGAAAGCGGTCAACGATCGCATAGTGCCCGGCGATCTCGGTCCCGGAGCTAGCGCAGATGCCCGCGGAAATACAGTCGAACAGGTTTGCCCCACCCGATGCCGCGGCCCGAACAGCCAGGGTGCCTGGCGGCAGCTCATGGTCTGCAAGGAGCACCAGCAGCGCGTTCACCGCGCGGCTCCGCTCGAGCGTGGCCTCGCATCCGAAGGAGCGAATGAGCGTCGACGCGATCAGTTCCGAACGCTCCGGCAGCGTCAGCGCGTGTACGGGGCTGACACAGCCTAGCGCTTGCGCAATGGCAGAGATCAGCAGATGCGGCTCTTGCACCACGCCACCAACACGACCGCCGCTGCCCGACAGCTTGCGGGTACGTCCCAGCTCAAGGGCCAGCATTGCGATCGCCCCATACACTGTGTGCGGGTCGGTGCCGTGCAAAATCCGCAAGCCAGCTTCCCGAGCGCGAGCCAACTCCCGCGGAGGGATTATCCAAGCGCCAATTCTGGCAACGTCGAGCGGAGCGCCCCATAGCAACTCGCAAACGCGCTCGAATGGAACACCCTGGCGCGCGAGGTCACTAGCCAGATAGCCTCGGTATGCTGGGCCAGCCTCGGTGATTTCTGTTATTCCGCTGCTAATGATGGGCTGCCCATGGTCCATCGCGCCAGCTGCCGCAGCAGCATGGCCTGCACGGGCCGCCGCACGCGCAATGACCCGCTCAACGTCCGCTCGGCTGTATAGGTGCGCTTTGGTCCCGGGCTGAGGCACACTACGAATTGCCCCTCTGCTCACATATGCGTAGAGCGTCTGTGGTCGAACGCCCAGGAGGGCAAGACTAGCCTTCGCATCAAGGAAGTCAGGGTGTCGAGAGGACGTGGAGTCAGAGCCTGTGATCATGGGGTCCCACGCAATCCAGACCTGCAATGGCAAGGGATTCCATAAAGCGTGCCATATCTACATGGCTCATATTTATTAGCCATCTAATAATTTTACACGACAGATGGAATCTACCGCAGAGAGCGAGCTTAGCCAACTGCCGCATGGGACATGGCATTTAGCCTATCTACCAAGATTCTCAAAAGCGTCTTGCTCTATGCGGGTCAGCGCCTAGGCATGAGGGCTAGCGCCTCCACGGGTTAAGGCTTTGGGGAACCTTGGACAGCCGCTCTCCTCGTGTCATCTTGGATACACTCGTCATTCGCAAGATTCTCAATAATCTTCAATAGCGAGCGCCGCACGATCCCGACATGCGCATCCGACAGAGACTTAACCGCCAGTGCGTTAACCTCCTCGGCCATAGGCACAAGCTTTGCCTTGAGGCGCTTGCCTGCAGGCGTAAGGAATACGTACATGCTTTTACGATTGTCGGGCCGGTGCCTTCGCACGACATATCCTAACTCTTCCATGGCTTTCAGTGCAATGGCCGTCGTGGGCGCCATCACTCCTGCCTCAACGCTCAGCTCCGCCTGGGTGAGTCCATCCCTTTCCCAGAGGATCCGCAGAAAAGTCCAATGGCCGAGCTGAACATCGTAGCGCGCGAGACGATTCTGCAGTGACCGAAGAAATGCGCGCGTCGCGTCTTTAACCAAGTGAGCCAAGCGATCGTCAGGAACGCCCTCATGCCAGTGCTGCAGGATTCGGCTCGCCATCTCTGCTGATTCTGTCCTTGCTTTCTTAGCCAATGTTCATCCCTCAATGCATACTAACAGACACTTTGCCTGATTTATTCCCCGCAACACAGGCAACGAGCGACTACGTCTACACGAGCCGACAGGCACAAACAAGGGGGAGAAGAATGAAAAGGTACGAAACCAGGCCAAGCGAGCTTAGCAAATATAGCACTCCGCATTCCTTAGTTCCGAACTCCACCACTGCAGAAACAGAACACGCAGCAATACGGCACCACAGGCAAAATTGAAAGTACACCTGAGCGGCAGTACCGTAAGCCGCCGACTGTAGGATAACCGCCCCAAA
The DNA here is from genome assembly GCF_008121565.1 of Comamonas sp. Z3. Taxonomy (NCBI): domain Bacteria; kingdom Pseudomonadati; phylum Pseudomonadota; class Betaproteobacteria; order Burkholderiales; family Comamonadaceae; genus Comamonas; species Comamonas sp. Z3. The sequence continues at coordinate 179,242 of NZ_VOQU01000009.1, read as the reverse complement.
ATGACATGCAGCAGTCAGCAGGATCAGGCTACTCTGTATCTTAAATCTCTGAGGAGGGCGTTTTACAAGAACGTACAAGGTGCCCGCCAAGCGCAAGCCTTGTGCATTGCACCGGCACACATATGCCCTAGGCTAGCACCGCCTTTGCAGAGTATCCCTCACTAGCGTACGCAGCCAACGATGCGCCGGATCCTGATGGTGGCGCCTGTGCCATATCTGAATTATTTCCACGCTCGGCGACGCGAACGGCAGCGGGATGGCCGTTATACCTTCCTTGCCGTCAAACGCACTGGCCAGATCCATCGGAATAATGGCTGTCAGCTCGGTTTGCGGAATGATGGTCAACAGGCCAAGATAATGGGGAACCGTGGCCACCACATTCCGCTGCACGCCCATTGCAGCCATAGCCTTCTCAATGACCTCCTGGCTACGGCCTTCTGTTCTGACCGCAATGTGCTCCGCGGCTTGGAACGAAGCGATATCCAGCTCGCCGCGCGCGGCGAGCTCCCTGTCGCCCGTGATGCACAGAAATCCGCTATTGCGCAACAACCTCTGCTGAAAAACACCTCCACTAGTGATATCGGGAAAGTACCCAACGGCAAGATCGACACCTCCTGATTCCAGACCTACCTTGAGCTTTTCCACGATAGGGGACACCGTTCTCAGGCGAACACCTGGAGCCTGCTTGCGTACAGCATTGATCAGCAGCGGCAAATAGCAAGTTTCGCCGACATCTGTCATGCAGATCGTGAATATGCGCGAGGAAGTACGCAAGTCCAACGCCACCTTGGAAAAAATATGCTGGCGGGCGAGTTCGAGGGCTTGCCGGATCGGCTCAGCGACCTCCTGCGCCCTTAGCGTAGGCTGCATCTCGTTCTTAACACGCACGAACATTGGATCGTCGAAAGCCTTACGCATCTTCGACAGCGCGTGGCTCATAGAAGGTTGACTCAGGTGCAATTGCTCGCCAGCCTTAGACACACTGCGGGTTTCCATGAGCGCTTCGAAGACAATTAGCAGATTCAAGTCCTCTTGAGAAGGCGTCATTTTGTCCACGCTATGCAATAAGTCTATAGTTTGAAAAGTTGTTGGAGTTCCAGCCTTAGCCAAGCACCTTACATGCACTGCATCCGGAATCATGCATGCGCATAAGGCCACTGCAAAATGAGGCCAGACACAAGGTACTGTCGTCAGACCAAAGGAGACTCTTATAACACTGACGTCTTGCTCGCCTGTGGCCATCGCAGAGGAGAGGCCACATAGGGTGGAGCTTCCGACCACTCTGTCCGCACCTTTCTCTTACGCAAGCACTTCAGCGCGGCAGTTCCACGTCTTTACCCGAGCCGGCCGAGTCGAGCAACGCTAGACATACCTCAAGCGTAGCGCGCGCCCATTCGCCATCATGCAGCGGCTTGATCTCGTTCACCACAGCGTGGTACAACTCATCAATAACCTCGAAACGGGGCACCACCGGCCGCTGCAACGACCGCCGCTCCTTGGCGAGGTCTGCGTACACGCAGACACTGTCCGGTAACGGGCGTATGTCTCCGCGCTCGCACGACACCACTATCGGGCCAAAATGTTGGTGCCAGATAGGCTGCGCATCCATTGCGGCAGCCACATATCCAGGACCTCCATAGGTAGCAGCAGCCTTGAGGTTCGCCTCCTCCTGTGCTGAGCCCACGGTAGCCAGCTTGCGGCGGGCGGCGCCATATGCCTCAGGAGACTTGTCACCGCCCATCTCGCCAATCCAGTCGCACCACTCGTCGGAGTCGAAGTGCCCGTAGCCGTTATAGGAGATGCTGGCGAACGCGCCCCCCTCGAACCACAGCAGCGCCGAATAGGCACCCTGGGTAGGACGCATAGGATCCCAGTCACCCGTGATGGCTCGAACCCTCCTGACCCGAGTGCCAACCAGCAAGCGCACAATGTCGACTTGGTGAGCAGCCTGACTGAACACCACGCCACCGCCCTCTTCAGTGCGCAGTTCCTCGGGACGACGCGGTCGGTAGAGAAAGTCGGTGTAATTCAACGCGTGGACCATACGCACGGGCCCCAGCTCCCCGCTCTGCACGATCTCTCGAGCGCTCAGGTAGGGTGTGTCAAAGCTGTGACAATGACCGACGATCAGGTGTACCCCTGCATCACGGCAGTGCTGGATCATCTCGTCGCAGTCGCCAAGGGACAGCGCCATCGGTTTTTCCACAAGAACATGCTTGCCGTGACGTGCTGCAATGCGTGCCTGCTGCGCATGAAATTGGTGTGGGCTGGCGATATAGATAGCCTCTACATCCGGATTAGATGCCAGGCCTTCAATGTCCGGGTACACCGGAGCACGGAAGTCGCTCGCAAATTGAGCCCGCGCCGATTCGCGCGGATCGCAAGCAGCCACCAGCTTTATCCGCGGGTCCTGCTGGAGTGTCGGCAACATAAGCGTGAAGGCGCGCCCGAGTCCGGCGACACCCAGTCGAAGTTGGTGGCCGGCGTTCACAGGTCGATCACCAATTCGTCTGACTTAGCCCGAGAGACGCAGATCATGATTTGCTTGTCCATCTCCTCGGGCAGCAATACCATGTCTCGATGATCAGCCTCGCCACTAAGTAGATTCGTGCGGCAGGTGCCGCAAGTACCGCTCTCGCAAGACGCCGCTGCATTACAGCCATGCTCACGAAGCACAGACAGAATCGACTTGCCGACTGGTACCTCAAACGCCGCGCCGGAGTTGGCCAATTTTACCATGAAAGGCTTGTCGTCTGGCCGCACTCCTCCGCCTTCGTTAAAGCTCTCGAAATGTACGTTGGTCGGCGACCAGTGCCCAGTCATGTCGCGCACAGCTTCCATCAGCGGGCGGGGGCCACAACAGTATACGTGGGCGGAATTAGGCTTTTCAAGCTCGGGCCACAGGTCGAAGACGCGCTCAGCGTCCCCGTGACTGTGGTGGATCCGCACTCGCCCCTTGAGTTCGGGGGCTCCAAGCTCTTCACGGAAGGCTGTGTTTTCGGGAAAGCGCGTCAGATAGATTAGCTTCCACGGCGCAGGCGGCAACTCACCGAAAGAACGGATCATGGAAAGGATCGGCGTGATGCCAATACCCCCGGCGATAAAAAGGTAGCGCTTGGCGTTATCCACCAGCGGAAATGCGTTGGAAGGAAGCGATGTAGGCAGCGTGTCGCCCTCCTGCAGTTGCTCATGCATTGAAAGTGAACCGCCCTGCCCTTCGGGGTCGCGCTTGACGGCAATAACATAGCGCTTTCGCTCTGTCGGGTCATTGCAGAGCGAATATTTTCGCAGCATGCCGTTAGGGGCTTGCACCTTTACATGCGAGCCGGGAGTGAAGGGGGGTAGATCGCTGCCATCGTCATGCACCAACTCAAAGCTGCGGATATCGAGCGCCAAGTCGATGATGCGAGACACCCTCAACGGCATCTGCGTATCGGAGTGAGTATGCGTAGAAGACATTGTGAAATCTCTCTTATTCGGCCTTGAGTTGGGCCCGCTTAGCCGCGTCTGTCACCTGCGTCTTCTCGGCACGTAGTGCCTGCCTCAATTGCTCCACCGAGCCGCCTACTGGGTCAACACCGGCAGTGCGAAGCTGTTCAATGACTTCGGGCATCTTCACAATCTTGTCAATCTCGGCATTTATGCGGCTAACCACTGCTTCAGGTGTATCCTTCTTTCCTAGAACCGCAACCGTAAAGGCAAAGTCAAAGCCAGGAATCTTTTCGGCCAGCGCTGGCATTTGCGGCACTAGAAGGGACCGCGCTGAGGAATTAGTGGCCAGAAGCCGAGCTTGACCTGATTTGACAAACCCCATGAGCGATGGTGGCGAAGCGAAAACCATGTCAACCTGCCCCCCGATCATCGCAGGCACCGAGTTGGCGCTTCCCTTAAAAGGGACGTGTGTCATCGTGAGGCCTAAGCTAGCATTCATGGCCTCTGCCGTGAGGTGGTGGATGCTGCCTGTGCCTGCTGAGCCATAGTTAAGCTCTCCCGGCTTGGCCTTCGCCAGCGCGATGAGTTCCTCCAGCGTCTTCGCCTTAACCTTCGCATTGACAGCAAGGAACAGCGGAGCCTTGCCGACGAGCGAAATCGGGACAAAATCGCGACCAGCGTCGTAGCTAATCTTCTTTGTTAGCAGCGGCGTAATCGACAGCATTGGTCCATCGGTCACCAGCAGCGTGTAACCATCTGCCGGCGCCTGCAGTATCGCTGATGCCGCCACCGCGCCACCGGCGCCGGGCCGATTATCGACGTAGACCGGCTGCCCCAAAACATCGCCCAAAGGGCGAGAGAGGATACGAGCCACTGTGTCAGGAAGACCACCCGCAGAATAGGGAACTATCAACTTGATAGCGCGGGTCGGGTAGTTTTGAGCGTACGCGTTGGAGCTAAATGCAAAGGGAGCCAGAAAGGCCATCCCAAGCAACTTGATTAGGGTTTTGCGTCTCATGGGGCTTGTCTCCACTTATGTTCTTTTGGATTTAGATGCTGTAGCTCTCATAGGTTGCGGGATGGAACAGCTCACTAACTGGAACCAGTCTGGATGACAGGCCTTGCTCGTAGTGACTACGAACGAAGGTCTCCAGGGTCCTACTTGCCGGCGCCACACCATAGGACCAGAAATCCTCACCCATAGCCACGCGTGCAGCGTGCAGTTGCTCTTCAACGAATGGAAGCGTGACCTTGGTGGCCGAGGTATCGGAAAGAAGCTCCAAAGCCACAGCCTTGGACTGGGTGAAAGCCTTCACAATCGCAGCTGCCAGCCAAGGGTGCTTGGCCGCCAGATCTTTTTTAATTGCCGCCACATGCATGATCGGAAAGACGCCTGTACGACGGTAATAGTCCTTGGCTACCGCCGTCGGATCGTCGAAGAGCCAGCCAATATTTGGGTTGGCCAGCGCTGCCCGACTGGGTGGACGGGGGGCCATAAAAGCGTCGATCTCTCCTGAATCGAGCATTTGCGAAATCGTTGCCCCCTCGGGAGCCTGTTCAATACGGATATCAGCTGGAAGCTGCAGTTTGACTTTCTCAGGGCGACCGGGCGTCTCAATGCCTCCGCGTACCCAGGTCACATCGGAGGGACTGACTCCGAAATCGTCTTGCAAGACCGCTCGTGCCCATACATTAGCGGTAAGTTGATACTCAGGTACACCAATGCGCTTGCCCTTCAGGTCAGAAGGCTCCCTAATACGGTCCTTGCGGACGTAGATTGATGTGTGCCGAAAAGCCCGCGACAGAAAGACCGGCAGCGCGATATAGGGACACTCACCGCGCGAGTGTTTCACCAAGTAGCTGGAGAAAGAAAGCTCGGTGACGTCGAAGTCAATGCTACGCATCGCTCGGAAGAACATCTCCTCGGGATTGAGGAGCATATACACTGGGTCGACGCCATCTATTTGCACACGGCCATCGAACAATGCTCGAGTACGGTCGTAGTCGCCCATCGCGACGGAAAGTTGGAGTTTACTCATGGGATCAGGACTTCACGGAATAGGAGGGTTCGAACTCGGGGCGATCCTGGCCATCCAGCCAGACATAGTGAGCGTCGTATGTGCGCCAGTCGGTCGTCTTTGGGACGATGGCTTGGAAGGAACAGACCGTTGGCGTCGCCGCTTCGACCCCCGTCCCGATGGCAGGTGCCCCTTGCTCGAAGGCCTTCACCGCGTCGAGCATCTGCTTGCGAAATTCCACGATAGCCAGATCGCTTGCGCCCAGGCGGTCATGGGTACGGTCGGCGATGGGCCCCATAGTCAGCCACATCGCGACATCTTGGTTAGGGAAACCAGTGATGCCAGTGAAGTTACCGGCCTTCATAGCGTTACGGTCCTGCCAGAATTTGTTTGCTTCATTGCGCAAGGGACGGTAGTTTTGATCCAGGTCGACCCCCACCGTCTGACGCAAAAACTTGCGCCAGGTTTCAGTCTCCGGCGTTTGCGACGGATGGCCCCACGCGATGAAATAGAACGCCGTGTTTGTGTCATCCATCGGCACGTTGATGTTGGCCACGTTATAGAGGTTGTTTGGCGGGATCAGCGCAGTAGCCGGGGCCACGAAAACCGTGGAGCGCACGTAATCGTTCTCCGCAGCATTCGAGAGCGGCCGGCGCAACGCGGCATAGCGAAAACCGTAACCGGTACGCTGCACCTGCATGCGCGGAGCCTTGTCGGTCGAGGGACGCAACCAAGTCTTGTCGGTAGCCTTCGCGCCATCGACCCGAGCCGGCACCATATCTGAGGAATGGAGACTGGAGCTATGGGCTGAGTCGATAGCGCCTTCGAGAATCTGCGCCCAGTTGCACGGCAGTAGCACCTTCGCGATGCTCACCCGCGTGTCGGCCGTCGGCGCCCATGCCGGCGGCAGGAATTCAGGCATGGTTTCCTTCGGTCCCATGTAAGCCCACACCATACCGGCCCACTCTTGGGTCGGATACGCGGTGTGCTTAACCTTGTCAACCATGCCGCTGGCTGCTGGCTCGGACGCCATCTCCAGCACGTTGCCATCGACATCCATCTTCCAGCCGTGGTAGAGGCAGCGCAGACCTCCCTCCTCGTTGCGACCGTACACCAACGAGGCTCGGCGGTGAGGGCAATACTCGTCCATGACACCGACGCGGCCCTCACTGTCGCGAAAGACCACCAGATCCTCGCCGAACGCACGCGCTTTCACTGGCGTTCCGTCAGGCTCGCCCACCTCCTCCACTAGGCAGATGGGCGTCCAATGCCGACGCATGAGACGCCCCATCGGTGCGTCTCCTTCAACGCGACAAAGCAGTTCGTTTTCTTCGTGGGTCATCATGATGTGTTCTCTCCAGGAGTGATTAAAGGTATCGAACTAAGTCGCCAAGGCAGTCTCAGATTGGCGCCCCTTGCGCAGCACTATCGGTTTAGCGCCGTGCTGCAGCTTGCAAAGCCAATGAGAAAGGGCCGAGTCGAGGTGCTGAACATGGGCTGGAAACCAAGCAGCCAACTCGTCCGCCAACCGATATGCAACGCTGACTTCGCCGGTGCAATCCATACGCCGGAGCACACCTCGAAGCGTTGAAAGCACGGCATCGTGCTCACGAATGTGACAGTCGCGTGGAGGAAATTGCGTAGCGAGCATCAACTCATTCTCAGCCTCAAAGTGCGATGTCGCATGCGTAAGCACTGCTTCAAGCGTTTGCGCCATATCGGAAGCGCTGGCACGCTGCATGCGTTCGATTAGCCAAGCGAGCCGCTCGTGCTCATCATCGACTGCCGCGAGTCCTAGCAATAGCGCCTCTGACCAGAGCGGCGGTGATGACTCAATAGGCATCTGAATAGTCAAAGCAGACATCGACATACACAGCCGGCAAGTTTTTATTAGACACCTAACAATTCTAACAATGCAAGCTCGTCTCGGCAATGAATTTCACCCCGGGGTTTCCCTAAAATTATTTGTCAACTAACAATTAGTCATTCCGCCTTTACACGGAACTACGGGACTCAATCAATGACGGCGCAAAAAGATGGCTGGCTGTGAATCGCCAAGCGGTTATTTGCAGATTTGAGCCGGGACACCGAAGCGACGTTGGCGATGCCGCTGTGCGACCGTGGCAGTTGTAGTGGTGCTGCCAGTTCGCCAGGGCACGAGCCACTCAGCAGAGTTCTGGTACGTCAGGCCATAGTCCCACTCACTTAGCTCTGACTGGATGGACCGCTCGGCCTCGCCATTGGTCTATGGCCGGTGCGATCTGATGAGCTTTTGCCGCACGTCCAAAGCCTCGCAGGCAGCCGCAAACACCTTCCACCGGAAAGCTGCACTGCTGTCAGTCAGCAGGCGTTTGATGCACGCGTGGTCAACGATCGCCACAAACAATGTCTCCCGGCCTGTACCCTCGACCGAGTCTCGCCGGCCGCCAGTCACTTGATGGGTGGGTCTGACGATGCTCCAGAGCATCCTGGTGTCGATGTGCAGCATGTCACCAGAATCCTTGTCCTCGCAGCGCATAACGGACTCGGCAGGCCCCTGAGGCGAGAGAGGCCAGCACGGCCCCATGTGCGCGCAAACCTAGCACAGAGCAACGCAAGGTGGCAAGAACCACGGAGATGTACTTCCAAAGTGCCATTGCGCGATAGATCCGGCGGGTGCGCGAGATGAGACAGTGGGATACCTTCCTGCCGGCAGCCCACCTGCAAAGCAGGCGTGCAGGATTGGTACGTCAAGCGCTGAAAGTACCGGGCCGAGAACACCAGCGTCAATGAGTTCACGAACAGCCTGAGTACGATGGTCAAGGCCCAGGTGCGCGTCGGGTAGCGCGGTGTTGCACGCAGGAGGCCAGGCCATGGTCTCCTAGGGCCCGGCGCGCCCACAGGGGACACCAAGCCATGTGGTCGTGCCCGGCTCAGTCCTCGCTTAGAAGACGGCCAGCCTGGAGGTCAGAGCTTATCGAGGCGCACCGAGCGGTCGGCGAGCATATCTGCCGACGGGCACGCGCCCTGCTTGAGCCAACGCTTGGCCACCTTGATGTCCCGCGGTGCATTCACCGAGATCACGCTGCGCAGTCGGCCATCCGAGATCTGGAACATGGAGAACGCGCCCTCCTCTGCAGACCCGCGCAGGGTGCCCTCCAGGTCGTTGGACGGAGTGCCGAGGACCTGCAAATTCAGGTTGTACTGGTCGGACCAGAACCACGGGATCTCGTCATATGCCCCGTTCCCGCCGGCGATCGCCTTGCCCACGGCGATCGCCTGGTTCTGGGCGTTGGCCCACGACTCGAAGCGCAGACGGCAGCCCGCCCAGGAATTGGGCTGATTCGCCACGTCGCCGGCCGCATAGATGTCGGGGTCGGAGGTCCGACCGGACTGGTCTACGACAATGCCGTCCCGGACCTCGAGCCCACAGGCTTCGGCCAAGCTGGTGTCCAGGACCAGCCCGATCCCGACCACGACCGCATCGAACTCCTGCGACTCGCCGGGCAGTTGCACGGCCAGAGCGCGCTGGAGCCCCACAGAAAACGATGTGATTGTTGTCGACAGGCGGACCTCGACGCCCTCCTGGCGGTGCTTTTCGAGCAGGAACTCCGAGAATCGGGGGGGAAGCGACCGCGCGCACAGGCGCGGCCCGGCCTCCAGTAGCATAACGTTGACCTGCTTCTTCCTCGCCGTTGCCGCGATCTCCAGCCCGATCCATCCGCCCCCGATGACCAGCAGCCGGTTGCCGGGAACCAGGTGCCTGGCGATGGCCCGGGAATCCTCGATCGTGCGCAGGGCATGGACGCTGGGCAGGTCCGCGCCGGGACACGACAGCTGCCGAGGGCGCCCGCCGGTGGCCAGCACGAGCTTGTCGTAGTGGACCAGCGAGCCATCCGCGCACCGGACCAGGTGGCCGGCGCGGTCGATGCCGACGGCCTCGACGCCAGGCCGGAAGTCCACGCGCAGCGCCTCGCACTGCTGTGCGGTGAGAAGCACGGGAGGGTGCTCCTGCGCTCCGCTGAGTACCCCCTTGGACAGCGGGGGGCGCTCGTACGGCGCATGCGGCTCGCGGCCCAGAAGGAGGATCCCTCCCTCATGCCCTCCCTCGCGCAGCGACCGGGCAACCCAAGCGCCGGCCTGGCCGGCTCCTATGATGACGACATCCATGACTGTTTCCCGTTGCATCGCTCAGTGGACCGGCCGCAGGAAGATCACCCCCTGCTCGACCTTGACCGGATAGCAGTGCAGCGGCACGGTGCATGGGGCTCCCACCGCACGGCCACTCCTGATGTCGAACGTACCCTCGTGCAGCGGACACTCGATGAGACAGGAGTCAACCACCATGCCCAGCGACAGGTCCGCGTCTCCGTGCGTGCACGTGCCGTCCGTGGCGAAGATGTCCCCGCCGAGGTTGTAAAGGCACACCCGCTTGCCGTCGAACTCCACCGAATGCGTGTCGTCTTCGTCGATATCGGAGACGTTGCCGACCTTGATCCATTCATCTTCCATAATGACTCCCATTTGTTCCTGTGCCTTACGCCGCCTCGGACGTCATCACGTCGATGTAGTGATTCTCCATGTGGTACAGAGCCTCCTCCAGCGGAGACATCGGACCGGGCTTGAAGAACTCCGAGCCTGCGCTGTTCTGCATGCCCTCCACCATCACGGCATCCTCGGCGATGATTTGGCGCACGAAGCCGACATATTTCTCCATCTCCTCGTCGTAGTTCGGGATCGAGAAGGCGCCTTCGGGGAACAGCAGGTAGCAGATGACCCGGGTCTCGGTGGGGGAGATCGGCCAGATATGCCACATGCGAACGCTGTCGGCGCGCATCGACAGGTTCAGGTTGGGATAGATACCCGCCTTGCAGGCAATGCCACTGGGCTTGTCCTGCGCCCAGGGCAGGGTCGGGAAGACCTGATCACCGGACGTCGAGTGGGGCCGGGCCTCGTACTGGGTATGCCATCCGCCGTTTCCCAGGAGATTGAAGCGCACCTGCTCGCCCTTGACGAAGCCGCCGAAGGTTCCCTTGTGGATGACGCCGACGTGGTAGATGTCGATCAAGTTCTCGACCAGGAATTTCCAATTGCACTTGACGTCGATCTCGACCTTCTGGGCAAGCCTGCAATGGTCGGTCTGGAACCACCACAGCGGCTGCTCGAACGGTGCGATGTAGTCCTCGAAGGACATCGGCTCATCGCTGAAGTTCACGAAAATCCAGCCGCGCCAGACCTTGACGTGCAACTGCCGCAGGCTGCAGTTCTTCAGTTCAACCTCCGAGGCCTTCATGCCGGGTGCGACAACCAGCTTGCCGCTCACGTCATACAGCCACGCGTGGTAGGGGCAGCTGAATTCCTTCGCATTGCCGCGGCCGACGGCGATCTCCACGCCCCGGTGCAGGCACTGGTTCATGTAGGCCACGACCTGATCGGGCGCCGGACGGGACACCACGATCGATTCCTTCATCACCTGGAAGGTGTAGTAGTCGCCAACATTGGGGATCTCTTCGACGCGCCCCACAGAAAGCCAGTACTTCATAAAGATCTGCTGCTTTTCCATGTCGTAGATCTCGGGCGAGCTGTACACCTCGCCCGGCAGGTGACGTGCACTGAGCAATTTCTTGCGAGTTTCCTTGAACTTGGGGCGCAGGTCCAGGAGCTGTTGTTCGGCTACTTGCATCGTGGTCATCCTTTCAGAAATGCGTTGATCGTGCGCAGCGGATACTAGACAATACATTGATTAATGTATAGATCGATATGAGAATCGATATATTCTGTCGGGAGAACCCTATGCCCTTGAATAATCCCTCTGAGAGCGCACGTCCTCAGCGCCAGATCAACGACGTCGACTACGTCGGCAGCGCCGAAGCCATGTCGATCCTGGGCGTGCGGCGCGAAACGCTGTACACCTACGTCAGCCGCGGACTCATCAAGACGATGCACCGTCCGGGCGTGAAGGCCAAGCTATACCGCAAGGCCGATGTCGAAAAACTCAGGAGCCGGGCCGTTGCCCGCTCGGGCGGGCCCCAGGTCGCACACTCCCTTCGCTATGGCGAGCCGATCGCGCAGACATGGATCAGCGAGATCACCGCCCACGGCCCGCGCTACCGGGGGGTGCTCGCGCGCGACCTGGTGCGCGACGGCCGGTCGTTCGAATTCGCCAGCGAGCTCATCTGGACGGGACTGCCGCGCACACGGGACATCGCATGGCCCCCCCTGCAGGACACCCGCCAAGCGGAATCCCTGGTCAATCTGGCCTTGCATTCGGCAGAGCACGTCACGCCGCTCAAGCTCCTGTCGATGCTGACGACCTCGCTGTCGGCATTCGAGCGGGCCGAGGACGACATGCAGACGGCCGGCTTCGCAGCCTGCCGGAGGCTGTTGCAGACGCTGGCCGGCACCGCGGGCGTCTTCGGTCCCAGGGCTCAGTTTTCAGCGCCCCGAGACGGAGAGTTCATGGCGCAGTGCGTAGCCCGCGGGCTGGGCCTGGGCGACAGGCCCGATGCTGTGCGGGCCATCGATGCAGCGCTTGTGATGTCCGCCGAGCACGAGCTGTCGGCCCCGACGTTCGCCACGCGGATCTGCGCCTCGACGGGAGCGGATCTGCATGCCTGCGTCGCGGCCGCGATGCTGACCCAGTCGGGGTCGATGCAGGTCGGGGGGGCCGTCGAGGTGGAGGCGCTCATCGATGCCCTGCCCTTCGGACTGGAACCGGAAGACGCCCTGCCGCTGGCGGCGGCCTCGGGCTTCAAGAGCAACGAACTGCCCTGCTTCGGACACCCTCTGTACGACGGCGAGGATCCGCGCTCGGCAGTGCTCCTCGACTTCATCGGACGCCTGGACACGCATGGACCGGACACGCCGAGGGTACAGGCACTGGTGGCCGGTGCACGGCAGGCAGGGCAGCATCCGAACGTGTTCGCCGCCCTCGTGATCCTGTGCAAGGCGATCGGTCTACCCAACGGAAGTGGCGCGATGCTCCACACCTTGGCGCGCACCAGCGGCTGGATCGCCCATGCGATGGAGCAGCGCCTGACCGGGGCCATGCTGCGCCCGAGGGCCAAATACATGGGTCAACACCACCCTCGGTGAGGCCGCGCGCGCCAGGCCCCCTGCGACCGGGGCAGGACCGGCAGGGAACGCCATGACCGGTGGCGCCCCAGGGTTCACCAGGCGTGTGCGCTAACTGACCAGAGGTCGCAAGGCCCTGCTCAATGCACACCGAGCGAAGCCCAGTGCCAGCACGGCCTGCTACCGCGTCAAGCGCAAACCGGCAAGCACGCGGTGAGCGCGAGGCCCCTGCGCCGTCACTCCCGCATCACCAGCGCTGCCGTGGCCCTGCGGACCAGGGGCAATGCAAAGAGCAGGGTCGGAAAGGCAATCATCCACGACAGCGCCCATGCGCTCAGCCAGATGTAGAAAAAGCCAGGAGTCAGGCCGATGCTGCGCAGCGTCGTGACGGCCGACACGATAAACGTCATCAAGACCGACAACAGCAGCGGCATCACCAAGGCCGCGTAAGTGGCGGGGAGTTTGGCGAAGCCAAAGACCGTGCGGGATTGGCATGTTGGAGAAGGAGTTTCGTTCTTCATGGGTAGATCCAAAATGTGTGTTGAGCCCCGCGGTCGGGGCTGCCGAGGATGCCGTCCAGGCGGCCATGGAAGCGAGCGCGCCCACCAGGAATAACGGCACGCCGGCCCATGCCCTCGGATACCAGTTGTCGATGGAGTCTGGTGCCGTGCAGGACCCGCCAGGGGCGGGCGCAAACGACAGAGGAGCCTACCTCCGGCCTCTTCGCCGCATTGCCCTTCTGTCGAAGGGTCTCCACCGAAATCACAGCGCGCACGCCGGACAAGCACCCATCGCTTTTTGCCAGGGTATTCCTCGTCATCCACGTGACGTCAATCAGGCTGGGAGCGCTCCTCCCGAAATCGCCTTCCTGAACGGCTGGGCAGTCCCGGAAGAAGGAGCGATAGGTGTTGCTCCGCAGCTGATGCGCCAGATCAGGCTCTTCCTTCGTCGACATGGGCTCTCCTTCGTTTGGTTAGCAACTCTGCGTCGCAATGTTAAATTATTGTTAGATAGCAAACTAAAATTATCCGTCATATAAGCTCTACGTCATATGATTTCCGGCCGTTACATCGCGAGCACCTCGACGACTTCATCAGCGTCTACAACTTCGCGCGCAGGCTCAGGACTCTGCAGGGCTTGGCACTCTGCGAATTCATCTGCAGACAGTGTGAGCGGCTCAGGATTGATCCGATCCATCCAATGCCGGCACTGAACACCTAGGGCGTGTTGAGATTTAACGTGAATTGATCACAGCCGATACCAACGTGATGACAGCAGCGAAGCTGCTGTCTGTCTTGTCGCAGCGCATTGCAATACGTTTGAACTCCTTGAGCTTGCAAAAGAAGTTCTCGATCAGGTGCCGCCACTTGTAGACCTCTATATCAATCTGCAAGGGCTCTCGCCGATTGGACTTATGTGCAATCACCACTTGGAAGCCCTGTGCCAGCAAGCGTTGCTCCAGCCAGTCTGCGTCAAATGCTTTATCGGCCAGCAATGCCAGCAGATCTATGCCTTCAAGCAGTTGCTCTACACCTTGAAGATCATGTCGTTGGCCTGGCCGCAAAACAAATCGGATCAAGTTCCCAAGGGTATCTGTCAGCGCCAAGATCTTGGTGGTCAAACCACCTCGACTGCGACCTATGGCCTAGCCCGCAGACCCTCTTTTGCACCCTTACCATGCCGGTGCACTCGCACCATCGTTGCATCCAACATCACGTATTCCATGTGCGGTTGATCGCTGACTGCATCAAACAGCTTTTGAAAAACATCAGCTTTGACCCAGTCGCGAAACCGCTTCAAGACGGTGCTCCACTTACCAAACTCGGGTGGCAAATCTCGCCAAGGGCTACCTGTTCGTGTAATCCAAAGCACTGCTTCCAAGAAGAGTCGATTGTTGGAGCCACTGCGTCCTCGGTCTCCAACCTTCCCCAAACACAATGGACTCATACGAGTCCATTGTCCATCTCTCAAAACATATCGCATCACCGCGATGATTGTCACGTAGCCGCGGAGATAAAGGATCAAATCTCAACAAATCCTAGTCGAACACGAGCTTCGCAACCACTCCACGCAGCCATTGGTTCGCCGGGTCCCTGTGTGCGCGCCGATGCCAGAACTGCCGCACATCAGCTGCAGGAATCTTCAGTGGAACCGGAAGGATCTGTACACCCCTGACGTTACGCGCCGCGTTGCGCGGCACGGTGACCACTAGGTTGGACCGCTCGACGACGTCCGCCGCGACATGGTAGTGGGTCACGCGCAGGATGACCTTGCGCTTGGCACGCATCTTTGACAGGGCACGCTCCACCAAGTCATCCGCATGGCCCGTCGCCACGGCCACGTGCTGGGCCTGCAGAAACTGTTGCAGCGTGAAGTCGCTACGGATCGACGGATGCCGCTTGCGCACGAGGCAGCAATAGGGATCACCAAACAGGCGCTGCTGGTAGAAGCCCGACTTCAGAAAGGCAAGATTGCCGATCGCGAGGTCCGCCTCGCCGCTCTGCAGCAGCTGCAAATACTCTTCATTGGGTCGTCGCAGCGACTCGATGCGCACATGGGGCGCTTCTCGCAGCACCTCCGATATCAGCCGTGGCAGAACAATGGCCTCCCCCGCGTCGGACATGAGGATTTTGAACGTCCGTTCCGACTCCCGCGGGTCGAATCCGTGCGGTCTCTCCAGCGTCTGCTGAAGGATCGCCAGCGCCCGGCGAACCGGACCAATGAGTTCTTCGGCTAGTGCCGTCGGCTCCATCCCCCCCGTCGTCCGCACGAACAGCGTATCGGAGCAGGCCTTACGCAGGCGCAGCAGCGCATTGCTCATGGCCGGCTGCGACAGGCCCGCAGTGATCGCCGCCCGCGACACATTGCGTTCCGCATAGATGGCGGCGAAGACCCTCAGCAGGTTCAGATCGAAGGTTTTGATATTCATATCCTGAATTTTATTTCTCTCTAATATCGATTAGACATGGTTGGTGTAGGCAGTGATCATTTCCCCACCGAAGCAAGAAAGGAAGAGAACCGATGGGGACAGAGATCAAGACACCCGTGCTGATTGTGGGTGGAGGCCCGGTGGGCCTGTCGGTGGCAATCGAACTGGGGTGGCGGGGGATCGAGTCGATCCTTGTGGACGAAGGCGACGGGACAATCGAACACCCGCGCACCGGCCTCATCGCGGTGCGCACGATGGAGTTGTTCCGGCGCTGGGGGCTGTCGCAGCGCGTGCGCGAATGCGGCTTCCCGGAGGACTATGACCTCTCGATGTTCTTTTGCACGTCGCTCAATGGCCTGCTGCTCGACCAGGAAAAGTATCCGAGCATGCGCGACGCACCAACGCCGCCCGAGACACCCGAGAAGAAGCAGCGCTGCCCACAGTTGTGGCTGCAGCCCATCCTCACCGACGCGGCACGCTCCGAGCCAAAGACCCAATTGCTCTTCAAGCACCGCTTCGTTTCGCTGCTGCAGGACGACCAAGGCGTCACGGCGGTCGTCACCAACCTGAACACAGGCGAGCCCTTCACCATCCGCGCGCAGTATCTACTCGGCTGTGATGGCGCCACCAGCCAGGTGCGTGAACAGGTAGGCATTAAGATGGAAGGCAGACTGCTCAGCTACTCCGTGAACGTCCTGATCCGCGCGCCGGGCCTGGTCGACAAGCACAAGCTGGGCCCAGCCGAGCGCTACCTCTTTGTGGGCCCGGAGGGAACCTGGGGCAATCTGACCGTCGTCGACGGGAACGAGATCTGGCGCCTGACGGTGCTGGGCTCGGAAGAGAAGATGGATCTGAAGAACTTCGATCCCGCAGCCTGGGTTCGGCGCGCGATCGGCCGCGACGACGTGGAGTTCGAGGTGGACTCCGCCATCCCGTGGCGGCGCAGCGAAATGCTCGCAGATCGCTACTATCAGGGCCGTGTCGTGCTCGTGGGAGACTCCGCCCACACCATGTCGCCGACCGGTGGCATGGGCATGAACACCGGAGCGCAGGAGGTGATGGACATCGGCTGGAAGCTCGAGGGCCTCATCAACGGCTGGGGCGGCCCTGCCCTGCTGCGCAGCTACGAGTTGGAACGCCGGCCGATCGCGAAGCGCAACATCGACTTCTCCACGCAGAACTTCAGGGCATGGCGGGACACGCCCAGCCCGGCGGCCGTCTGCGACGCGACCCCCGAGGGCGAGAAGGTTCGCAAGGACCTCGGCAAGCGCCTGCGCGAATCGACACGCGTGGAATGGGAGTCGCTAGGCCTGCAGATTGGCCATCGCTACGAGGGCTCGCCGATCTGCGTTCCTGATGGCACACCACCGCCCCCGGACGAATACTCGACGTATATCCCGACGACACGCCCCGGGTCTCGCGCACCGCATGTCTGGCTAAGCGATGGCCGATCGACGCTCGACCTGTTCGGCGATGGGTTCGTGCTCATGTGCCTCGACCACAAGCTGGATGCGGATGCGCACGCGCTTGCCAATGCCTTCGCCGCCAAGAGAGTTCCCTTCCGGATCGAGTTCATCGCTCAGGCCGACGTGGCGGCGGCATACGAGCGCCCCCTGGTCCTGGTTCGGCCCGACGGGCATGTCGCATGGCGTGGCACCCGCGTGGAACTCCCGGGCCAGGTGGTAGACACGGTCCGAGGCGCCGCATAGAGCAGCCCCCACCTCACAAACCCAAAAGAGACAAACCGATGAAGACTAAACTGCCTAGCAGCGCGTTCAAGGCGGTGGCAACTGCCCTCCTGGGCTCATGCATCGCACTAGGCGCGCACGCCAACGGCTATCCGAGCAAACCCATCACGCTTGTCGTCCCCTTCCCCCCCGGGGGAAGCAACGACGCCCTGGCACGCACGGTAGGCCAGAAGCTCAGCGAGTACTGGAAGCAGCCCGTTCTCGTGGACAACCGGCCCGGTGCTGGCGGCAACATAGGCACCAAGCACGTGGCGAAGGCCGTACCCGACGGCTACACCCTGCTTGTCGTCGCCAACAATTTTGTCACCAACCCGTTCCTCTATCCAGACGGGCGCGCAGGCTACGACCCGGTCAAGGAATTCGTCCCCGTCACCCAGCTGGGCCGTGTACCGTTCGTACTGGTCGTCAATCCAGGCTTTGCCGCCAAATCCACCCAGGAACTGATCGCCCTGGCCAAGGCCCAGCCCGGCAAGCTGTCCTATGGCTCCGCCGGCATCGGCACCCCGCACCATCTGACGGGCGAGCTCTTCAAGAGCCTGGCCGGCATCGACATGGTGCACGTGCCGTACCGCGGCGCCCAGCCCGTGGTCACCGACCTCATCGGGGGTCAGATCCAGGTCCTCTTCGGCGTCGCGAATTCGGTGCTGCCCCACATCAAGACCGGTGCCTTGCGGCCGCTCGCGGTGACGGGCGAGCAGCCCCTGTTCTATCTTCCGAACGTCCCGACTGTCGCCAGCGCCGGCTTCAAGGGCTTTCGAAGCGAGGTCTGGATAGCTCTGGTCGCACCGGCGGGCACGCCCGCCGACGTAGTGGCCAAGATCGAGGAAGCGGCGGGCCGGGCTCTGCGCGATCCTTCCGTCAAGGCGACGCTGGAAGCCCAAGGGCTAGAGCCAGCCCCCTCGACCCCGACGGCCCTCAAGGCCTTGATGCAGGAAGACACGGCACGCTGGTCCAAGGTCATCAAGGATACCGGCGCAAGAGCCGAGTGATCCGAGCCGGTGAAGACTGTGACTGAGAGCCGCTAATCTCACTTCCCTTTGAGATCAGCCAGAAGCATTTATGCTCCTGGCCCTCATGGCAAGACAACCCGTTAGCAAAGAACTGTAGCGACAGTTGTAGTCCCTGATCCCAGCCTTCACGCCTTCCGTCAAAGGTGGCGCACGTAAGCTTCACCGTGAGCGATGAAGCAGCGCTCAATGGCATTCTGTTCGTGCTGCAAACCGGCATCCCATGGGAAGACTTGCCTCAGTCCTTGGGTTACGGCAGTGGTATGACCTGCTGGCGGTGCTTGCGTGACTGGAATACCAATGGCGTCTGGCAGCGTTTGCACCAAGCCTTGCTGGTGCGTCTGCGCGAGCATGACCAGATTGATTGGAACCGAGCAAGCATAGCTGGCTCCACGGTGCCAAGCCCCCGGGGGGCCAGGAAACGGGCCCCAACCCCACGGACAGAGGCAAGCTTGGCACCAAGCGCCACCTCGTCGTAGATGCTAGAGGCATCCCACTGTTGATCCTCGTCAGTGGTGCCAACAGGCATGACTCCATGATGTTCGAGAAGTGGATGGATGCGATTCCTGCCATTACGGGCTTGCCGGGGCGGGCACGCAAGCGGCCGGAGAAGCTGCATGCGGACAAAGGCTACGACTACAAGCGCTGCCGTGCCTATCTCAGACGACGAGGCATTGCCAGCCGGATTGCCAGGCGAGGTGTCGAGAGCAGCGAAAAGCTAGGCAAGCATCGCTGGGTTGTAGAGCGCACACATGGCTGGTTTGCAGGTTTTGGCAAGCTACACATCCGCTTTGAAAGGCGGCTGGATATCCACGAAGCGTTGCCGAAACTGGCCGCTACGATCAACTGTGCACGCTTCATGGATCGGTGGTGTTAGCCGCTCTGAATAGAACCCAGGCTCTCCGAAGCGACAGATCGGTTGAATCTATTAGGGAACCTCTGCATACATCCGTCGATACAATGAGCGACGGATCAAAATCTCGAAGGAAGCAAGGAGCCCCGTCTAGTCCAGCATATCCTCGAGATCGCTGTATAACCCGTCCAATTTTTAGGTCACATCCCCACCTTGAGCTAGCTAATCAGGATCAGCATAAATCGCAAATATAACATCTGACGATTTCCTCTCAATTACTGGATGGATGAAAAACACCTATTTCAGAAATTTAAATAAAATTAGGTTAATTAATTGGCAACTATAAGACATCGATCAATAGAAGTTATTAATGACTTTGACTCCAGTAAATCTAACTACGAGCCATCAAATTTCGTTTCGGTTTTCGATATCAAAAAACCGATATCATTTAAATCCCTCGCAAAGAAATATATTGAAATACATTCCATCTCGGATCAAGAAGCAGTTTTTAAGAAATTTATTTATTACTATTTTATTTGGAAATTATCCACAGAAATTCTTCTCCATATGGAAGAAACCCGGGAGTCAACGGTCAAAAAATGGTGGGGCACAACAAATGAAAATACCAATCCTTTTAAGACAAAATGCATATTAAACAAAGCAAATTTTGCATATGAAAAAAATCTGCTTACCACCAAGCATCATTTATCACTCAAATCAACCTACTTCAACTTATTGTTTTTATGCGTAAAAATAGAGCGCTTATGGACTATGAATATCACAATCAGCGATGAATATTTCACAAAATTTATAAGAAACGAAATTCCTCATGATAAAAATATTTCTGAGGACTTAAAAAACTCTACAGGATATCTTTTTAGAAGACTCCTAATCACTTCCAAAAAATTACTGGAATTATCAGCTCAGAAAAAAGGCATCCCAATAGATGAGCACATAAGAAGGCAAAGATCATCCAAAGCGGGCGTTGCAAGAAATAATGGAAGGCAAGAGTTGATCAATGAATTCAAAAAGTTATTTACTCAAATTGAATTGAATTTAAATACACCACTTAAAAACACTAACAAAAGCAACCTAAAAAATGGAAAAATCAAAAATTTTAAAAATCTCTATGATTGCTTCTACCTAGAATTTATCCAGATAATAATAGAATATCAAAAATCTGCTAAGCAAAATAATAAAAACTATGGATTAACACTTCAAGCAGATAATCTCGATACTAAATTTAAAGATTGGTCAAAAAGGGATGAAGATTTCAGAGTATTAATTGATAAAATATACAACTCTGATATGCCAAACAAAAAAATAGCGCCCCGTGGTAGGGCGCTATAAACATATCAAATATTAAAATTTACCCGACAAATTATTGGCAATTGTTGTGTTTTTTGGATTCATAGCTGCGATTGATGCGGCCGTCAAAACTACATTCTTGCGCGTGTTCATCGGATAAAAACCAACCTTGCCCTCCAACTCCAGTTGGTCAAGCGCCATGTCAAGTTGATCGGCTTTACGCAGACTCAACGGCGCACCACGGATTAACGTGTTGCGAGGCGTCGCAGTTGCGTTGTACTTGACTGCGCGGCGCATCAGATAGTCATAGAGCGTCCGTGCCAATTCTTGCTGCAACGCCTCTTGAGGAAGCTTTCCGAAGCCCGCCCGGGCTTGCACCAGATGCCATTGGACGATGTCAATCGCAGTCTCCATCGACGTACGTTCGATCATCTCCTGTGGGGCTGTAAACCACTGCAAGACCCCTGCCAAGCGCAGTGCCTGCTCTCCTGCACGGCGAACAAAGGGACGAATGCTGTGCCACATGCTGTCCCTCAACAACATCTCCCACTCTTCCAGAGCCTGCTTCCACAATTGTTCAGCGTCAGCGACAAGCCGCATCTTGCTACGGGGCTTGCCATGCATGAAAAGCTCCTTGTAGTCACGCATCAGCGCTTTGATGCGCTCGTGAAACTCATGGTTGTAGGTATTCATGCTGCACGGCGGTGGAGGAACCGACAAAGGCATTGAAGCAAACGACATAAGCATGCGCGGCAAAAGCCCCGACTCGATCAAATAAGCGCCTTTGTCACCTTTCATCATGCGGCTGAAGGTCAAGTCCTGGACCAGCATGCACAGCGCACCACGTGTATCAGCCACATAAGTCAATCCACGGGTACGGCTAAGATGACGAATAGGCGCAGCATCGAAACGTTTGCACAGCGCAGGCACATCCAGGTTGCGGGTCAGCATGCTCCCTTCATCCAAGGCATAGAACAAGGATTTGGCACCCTTGGCGTAAACATCGACTACGCCTTTCTCCGTTGCCTCCTCCAGCAAAAAGGGATGCGAACCCCAATGACGGAAGCTCATCTCTGGATCAAGATAGCCCTCCATGCCCCGCTCGAACTCCTCCATACCACGACAGGCCAACTTCAGCACCGTGGACTTGCGATCGCCAGACAAAGCCACAACACCGGTGAACAGACTGGTGGGCATGTCAGTGCCAAACGGGCTCAGGACATCTGCCACACCTTGCACTGCCGCCGATGCCACACTCACGGCCACAGGGCCAACCAAGGCATCGTTGGCCTGGGTCGCATGCATCACGCAGTAGACGAAATCGCGCATCATCGGCGGCAAAGATTCCGTTGGATAAAGCAGCTGACCTTCTTTCAAGACACTCATTTCTTATCTCCCTTCACCTTGCGACCACCTTGAGGGCCGCGCACCTGCTTGATATCTGCCTCTGTCATCGTTTTGCTTCTCTTGGGGCCCCGTTTCTTGCACGATTCATTGCGAAGCTGAGTGCCTCCGAAGCTGTGCATATTTCCCGGCATACGCAGCTTGAGGAAGTAATCCACCTTGGTCAGGTAGTCGGCATAGACACCTACGATTTCCCACAGCAGCGGATCGTCGTACTGAATCACACGCAATATGGGCTCACCTGTAGACTGGATGGCGTTGACGTTCCAGACGTAGGATTTCTCGTTATCGATTACAGACTTCCACATCTGCGCTATGGCACGAGCTGTCCTGATGCGATACTGATGCTTGGACCCATTCAGGCCAATCATCCAATGCAGATGCAGGCCACGTTGAGCACCAAACTCAATCTTCCAAAAATAAAAGGCCAGATCCGAGCCATAGCGCTTCTTGAGCAGCTCAAGCATGGCATCGCGATATTCTGTCACCTCCATCAATTGATCCTCGAAATCTTTCTGATCTTTAAATTTTGCACGTAAGTCAGGAATTGAATGTCGTAGCCCCCAATCCAGACGAATCAGCAGAATCTTTGAAAATTTCTTCCAAGATCTGCGGGTTACCCGCATCACCTGACCATAGCGCTTAGTGGCGTTTGTACGATAACTTTTTACAGCCTTACGCATCCCTTTGTTCAAAAGCATTTTGCGCAATGCAAGTGCCAACTGATCGAAGGCAGATTGAGCCAACTGCAACTCGCAAGCGTTCAATGTCATAAACTCTGGCATCCCCATTCCTAGCAAGACACAGTTCTCGGCACCTCCATCCTGAGAGCCTTTCTTCAGGAGAAAGGCACACGTGGTCTCGATGATTCCTGCAATCATCGGATTAATATCAAGGCAGCTCCAAGCTCCTCTATCTTTTTCTTGCAGAAGCTGAGTGCCAACCTCATCAACCAAGGTGATAAGGGCACCAGCAAACTTCGATATATATTTTTGTTTTTTCAGATTTTGCTCATTACTCCCAAAAGGTTCCTTGTAGTTATGCTTGATGAGATGCTGAATCAACTCATCAAGGGCACGCTTCATTCCGGGACCTTCAAAGCCAGGAAGATGATCTTCATCATCATCTTTCGCGTATTCCAACAGAATGTTCTTATGCACAACGGAGTTATGCATGACGTAGTGTGACTTCATAATTAATAATCTATCGAATGGTTTTACTCTTTCTCTTTGATATATTTCTCTTATATATCTTAGTTACTAAGAAACCGATTTTCCTTATTGAATATTTGTTTATCCACCGGTGATAATTTCCCCGTTCTCCACGAAGGATTAACCTTCATGGAGATGGAAATTCACACGTGAGTAGTTCCGGATATTTAATACCCCTAAATCAGCAAGCTTGTTGCTTTTTCTTCAAGTGCTCGATGTAGTCATTCACATCCGACAGCACCCACCCCCTCGCCTTTGTGCCAAGACGAATGGGCTTCGGAAACACGGGGTCGTAATACTTGGATTTGGGATTAATGCGCAGATACACCGTGGAGCGAGAAATCCCTAGCGCCTTCAGAAGTTGGCGCAGGCGGAGGATGGTGTTCAGACGCATGGCATCGTTGCCTACTGTGGCAACGGCCTGGATCGCTTCCTCATCGCAGAAAGGCGTACGGGGGACTTCCGCAGTCCGAGAGGCTTGGGGGTAAGCGAGCAAGGACATGCTTGCCTGGGATGCCTGTACAGGATGGAAGCTACGCTCCATCTGGCTCTTGGATTGAGGTGCGTAAGGGGTGTGGTTCATGGCAATCAGCTCGTGTTGAAGAGAACCGGATTGCAGCGGAACGACCAATTTCTTTCGAGCCGGTTGCTTGGCTACGAGAACAGACTCAAGCATCAATCTTGACTTTTCAATTAATTTGCGATAGCGATAAAAATCAACCATCGCATCCACTCGCAACCTCGTCATGCGAACCTGCGAAAGGTCGCCAACATTTAGTTCCCCCACATTGGAGAAATCGAGTGTTTCGGGCGCATGCGAAAGCTTCGCTTTTTGGCATGCGAAGCCGCATGTGATGCCAGGCTTGTGACACATCACAAGCTGCGTGATATCGAGACAAACGCCTCTTCGAGCTCTCCCAAAAAGCTGATTCTTTCAATCAACAATCAACTTTTTTTCAACCACATATCACCGACCTGAGCAGACACCGCTCTGCCGACCAGGTCGTGGTGATGCGCCTGCCTCCCTCACGACAGGCGCTCCAGCACCTGGCTTCTTGTCTTTCTTCCAAGGAGCTTTGATGCCTTTTTCCCCTCTCCCTCCCAATTGCCCCCTGTGCCATAGCCCACGGGTCGTCTCCCGCAACTGGGCTCGCAAGACCGCAGGTGCCATTGGCTGCGCCGCTGGCGCCACAGGTGGCTTTGTGGGCGCCCTGCGTGGTGCGCAGATTGGGATTGCCTCGGGCCTGATGACCGGCCCCGCGGGTTCAACCCTCGGTGGCATTGCTGGCGCGGTTTTAGGTGGCTTGGCCGGGACAGCCATTGGCTGCGAAGTCGGCACGTCGGTGGGCAAAACGATCGATACCCGAATGCTGGACAACTTCAAGTGCCTGGAATGCAGGCATGTATTTGCCCGCCAGGAATCGACCTCCGGCTATGCCGATTCCGATTGAGCGATTCGCCCGACTCAGTCCATTTTCCCTTCTACCCCTTACCTCCCCTTTTGGCTTTTCGCTTCTCTTACTGAAGGAGTTCTCTCATGGCACATCTCGTAGAAACCATGGCCTATACCGGCCAGACCCCCTGGCATGAACTGGGCCACGCCCTCCCTGCCAAGCAAGGCATCGATGTCTGGGCGCAAGCGGCCGGCATGGATTGGCGCATCCAGGAAACACCGGTGCGTTATCTCGCATCCAGTGGTGAGCCAGGTCCTTCCGGGCTGTCCGGCCTGTATGCCGAGCCCAAGGAGTTTCCCGAGCAGAAGGTGCTGTACCGCAGCGACACCCAAGCCCCTCTGTCGGTGGTGGGCAGCCGCTACCAGGTAGTGCAGCCCCGTGAGGTGCTGGAGTTCTATCGGGATCTGACCGAAGTGGCCGGCTACGAACTGGAGACGGCCGGGGTGCTCAAGGCCGGGCGCAAGTTCTGGGCCCTGGCCCGTACGGGCAAGTCCGCTGCCCTCAAGGGCAAGGATGTGGTCAACGGCTATTTACTGCTGGCCACGTCCTGCGATGGGACGCTCGCCACGGTGGCGATGCCTACGACAGTGCGGGTGGTGTGCAATAACACGCTGACCATTGCGCTGCGCGATGGGGTCGGTGCCGTCAAGGTGCCGCACAGCACGGCTTTCGATGCCCAGGCGGTCAAGCGCCAGCTGGGCGTGGCCGTGGGCCAGTGGGACAGTTTCATGTACCGCATGAAGACGCTGGCGGAGCGCAAGATCAAGACCCATGAGGCGATGAATTATTTCCTCAAGGTGATCTGCAATACGGACCAGCATTCCGATCCCACGGTGGGCCTGACCAATGAGCGGGCCCTCAAGAAGGTACAGATGCTCTACGAGGGCCACGGCAGGGGCGCCGAGATGCAGGCGGCCAAGGATACGGCCTGGGGCCTGCTGTGCGCCGTCACGGAGTTTGTCGACCACGAGAAACAGGCACGAAGCCAGGACAACCGCCTCGACAGTGCCTGGTTCGGCCAGGGAGCGGTGATCAAGCAACGGGCCCTGGACCATGCGTTGCAGTTGGTCGCCTGAATCAGTGGCCTGATCGTGCTTGATCGCTGGCTTTCTTGTCCGTCTTTGGACGGTTCCCTTCTCTTCTTTCACCACTCTTCTCACCACCACAAGCCGCCTTTTGAGGCGGCTTTTTTATGCCCGCATTTTTGCGGGCCAAGGAGTTCTGTATGTCTTTGCACTTGGTGAGCCCTTCGGGGCCTGCTGCGCCTGCAGTGCGCTCTACCTCTGCCCCATCCCGTACTCCCCGCAAGAGAGCCGCCCTGCGCCTGGTGTCCACCAAGGACCTGGAGCGCGAGGACTGGCTGGAAGTGCGCCGTACCGGCATCGGCAGCTCGGATGCGGCAGCAGCCATCGGCCTCAATCCCTACCAGTCCCAGTTGGAGCTGTGGATGCAAAAGACCGGCAAGGGCGATCTGTTGCCGGCTGTCGACCCCACGGACGACACCAGCCCCATGTTCTGGGGCACCTTGCTGGAGCCCATCGTGGCGGCCCATTACACCAAACGCACGGGCAACAAGGTGCGGCGTGTGAATGCGGTGCTGCAGCATCCCGAACACCCTTGGATGCTGGCCAATGTGGACCGGGAAGTGATCGGAGTTCCCGATGTGCAGTTGCTCGAATGCAAGACGGCCGGCATCCATGGCGCCCGCCTGTGGCGCGATGGCGTGCCCGAGTATGTGCAGGTTCAGGTGATGCACCAGTTGGCTGTGACGGATAAGCAGGCCGCCGATGTGGTGGTGCTGGTGGGCGGGCAGGAATTGCGCATCTTTCGCATCGAGCGGGATGAAGCACTGATAGCTCGGCTGATTGCCCTGGAGAAAGCCTTCTGGGACATGGTCCAAAGCGGTACCGCGCCGGCCGGTGACGGCTCGGACAGTGCCGAGCAGGCTTTGCGCTGTCTCTATCCCAGCGATGCCGGCGAGCAGGTGGACCTGAGTGAGTATCAGGAACTCAACACCACCTTCGAGGAGTTGCTACAGGCCCGTTCCGATCTCGATGCCGCGCAGAAACACGAAGCCCGTCTGCGCCAATGCATCCAGATGCACATGGGCGAAGCCAGCAAAGCCCTGTTTTCCTGCGGCGGCTCCGTGACCTGGAAGCGCAGCAAGGACGGCCAGGCCTTCAACAGCAGCCAATTCGTGCAAGAGCATCCCACGCTGGCCCAGCGCTATCTGAGTCCACGGGCAGGTTCACGGCGATTCTGTGTCTATGAGCCGGAAGCCGAGGCCTAGGCCGAGGAAGGTTCTCACTCCCTTGAGGGAAGTTAGACACCGGCCTCGTCAAATATCCGGCGCAAGACCTGCATCGGTAGGAACCGGACTCGGCGTCGCTTGAGCTCGCGCCTGAAAAGGCGCCCCCTCTCAATGAAGTTGATCCTGGGTTGCATCTCGATTTGGTGAGTTTCCAACGCACCCAATCTAGCAGCAAAAACCAGGCGGTTTGTGACATCGCAGTCCGCCCAGGGATCTCCCTCCCCTCCTTCCTTTTCCTTCTTTTTCCTCCCCCGTCCTCCTTGGCTTGGCCCTGAAGGACTTTGTTATTGGAGCATTCCATGATCAAAGGTTTGATGATCACCCCCCCGGTGATCGGCCGCATCGCCATCGGCAAGGTGGTGGAGCGCAATGGCAAACGATTGCCCGAGAAGGATGATGAATTCACCATTACCACCCAGGTGCAGTCTCGTGGGCAGTGGATCCTGCATCCGCTCGACGAAGCGCTACGCCAGGCTACCAGCCAACCATCCAGCGGCATAAAGGAAGGCGTGAAGCCTTCCCTGTCTGAAGGTAGTGAAGAAGGTGACAGTGGCTTACAGCCCGCTTCTGCTCAGCCTTCGCCGCGTCCCGGCAGGCGTTCGCTCAAAGAAAAGATGGGGGTTGTCACGGACGCAGAGCAGACAGCCGGCTCCAAAGTCCAGCCTGCAGCGACCTCCACAGCAACCACACCCACCCGGCGCAAGCTGCGCAGTATCCCTGTGCGGGTGCTGTTCAATGAACCCGATCTGAATCTGCGCGCCCATTACACCTTGTTCGACCGCAGCACGGCTAGGCCTGTCTGCGTGGGCGACGGCGAGAATTGCAAGCGGGTCACGAGCCAGGGGCTGGCCTCCATGCCCTGCCCCGGACCCGATGCCTGCGCCTTCGGGCGGGATGCCTGCAAGCCCTATGGACGGCTGAATCTGGTGATTGGCGACAGCGATGAGCTGGGCAGCTTTATGTTCCGCACCACGGGCTTCAACAGCATCCGCACCTTGACCGCCCGGCTGCAGTACTTCGCCGCGGTGTCAGGTGGGCATCTGGCCGGCATGCCGCTGGAGCTCAAGCTGCGGGGCAAGTCCACGACGCAGTCACATCGCTCGGCGATCTACTACGCGGATCTGGTCGTTCGCAGTGGATTGACGCTGAACGAAGCCATTGCCCAGGCCCAGGAATTGGCGACACAACGCCAGACTGCGGGGTTTGATCAGCAGGCTTTGGATGAGGCAGCAAGGGTGGGCTATGCCAACGGCAGCTTTGAGGACTCGCTCGAGGAAGCGGAGGTCATTGCCGAGGAATTTTTCCCTGAAACGTCCTCTGCATCTATCGCCAACTAGCTTGCTGTCAGTTCCAAAGCGGCCGACTCCCCCACGGGAAATCAGCGTAAGCGACTGCGCTTGATTTCTGGTGGCTGTGCCGCATTAGCCCGGCGTTCACCGGTCGGAGCCAGCGAGACATCACTCAACGGCTCAAACAGCTCGGCCAGCGTCACTCCCAGGACATGACAAATGCTTGCCAAGGTTTCGATGGACGGGTTGGCAACACCCCTCTCAATCGCGGAGATGTACGTCCTGTCGACCTGCGCCTCAAAGGCCAAGGTTTCCTGGGACTTGTCGGCTGCATGCCGGCATTGCTTCACTCGCCGTCCCAAAGCAATGGAAATAGGCGCAGCCGAGGAAGCCGAAGAAGTGGCAGAGCGCTTGCTGGTCATTGGCGGGCAGGATGCCCATTTGCAGACCAATTAACGACGCTATATAAACGTCAATTTTTGATGAATATAATCATCAAACGGAGATGGAAGGTCTATCAAAACTTCGACTTCAATGAGAGAAGCTCTGCATCCATCTCTTTCCCATTCACCAGTTTCTGCGTCCTCAGCCAAAGCGAGTGACGGGTTACGAAACCTGGAGTCCACGCCGTTTTGAATGGAGGTCCGCCACCCATCTATCAGCCCTTACTCCGCCCCATGGCCCGCTTCCGGCGGGCTTTCACATTCAAGACACATCCATAAAGAAGAGGGAAACCATGAAGAAGATTTCGAACCAAGGTATGGCTCAGTTGGCTCTGAGCGTTGTCACGGCAGCAGTGCTGACCGCCTGCGGCGGCGGCGGTGGCGGCAGCAGCGAAGCGCCACCAGCCTCCAACTCGGCCTCGGCCAACGGCGTGGCGGCTGTGGGCTCGCCCATTGCGGGCGGTGCCGTGACGCTGAAGTGCGCCTCTGGTGCTTCTGCCTCTGCCACCACCGGCACGGATGGCTCCTGGTCGGCCTCGCTCAAGGGCAGCGACTTTCCTTGCGTGATCCGCGTCTCCGGCGGCCAGGCCAATGGTCAAGCCCTGACTACGCCTTTGCATTCCATGGTGGCTGCATCGGGTCTGGCCAATATCACGCCGTTGACCGATTTGATGGTTGGCATCGTGAGCGGCCAAAAGCCCGATGCCTGGTTCGACTCGGCCACCAATGGGAGCTTGAGCGGTGCGATCCATGCCGGCGCCTTGGCAACGGCCCAGGACAAGCTCAAGGCGGCTCTGTCCAGCCTGCCGGGCAAGCCGTCGTTGCCGGCTGGCTTCGATCCGCTGACCAGCCAGTTCCAGGCGCAAAAGGGCGATGCGGGTGATGATTTGCTGGAGAGCTATGGCGCGGCCCTGATTTCTGCTGGTCTGACGCAGTCGGAAGCGGCTGGCAGCGTGGCGGCAGGCGAGACTCTGACCCAGGCAGCCTTTGCCGGTACGGCTTTCACGACGCCCAACATGACCCTGTTCCGTGCAGGTGCCGCGAAGACCAAGGCCGGCGATTTTGTTCTGTCGATACCCGATCCCCACCGTGGTCTGCTGACATCGAAGGCGTCCTTGGGCACAGACGGCAATGTGAACCAGGTGGGTCTGCCCTTTGTGGCGGTGACCAGCCTGCTGGGCAATCGCATCGCACAGTACTGCACGCAAGGCGCTGGCTCCTTTGGCTCCAATCAGCACGGCCAGTACGCCTATCTCTCGGAGGACTGGACTCCTGTCACCGATACCACCGAGCTACACGGCAAGGTGTTCAACGAGTACGAGGACTGCAGCCCCACCGGCACGCTGGAATTCCGGGCCGATGACTCCGTGGTGTTCACCGAAAACGGTGGCGTTCCCGACGCCCCCAACTTCGGCTTCTCCAAGGCCTTGTCCGGCGAGGGTATGGAGGACCTTGCAGAAAACTCCATCACGCATGCCAAGGTCTACAAGATCACCTTGGACGGCAAGACAACCTATGCCTATGTCGGTGTCTCGACCCAGAAGGGCCTGACCACACCGGTCATCGACGGCAAGGCCAACTACGTGACCATGGGCATTTCGCAATAAGCGTTGCCCGATCAACCGGCCTCTGCCGCCCTGCGGCCTCATCAAGCGATGCGTTCCATTGGAGCGCATCGCTTCTTGCTTTGTAGTTCCGAACCTCATGGGCGCAGCCATTGGCCTAGCGGCCCAGCCATCCTGGCTCACAGCTCACAGAGCCCAGCGGGCTTGGTACTGCCATGCCTGGCCCTGCCCCACTTCACATTGACCGGAGACCTCTCTCGATGAAAAAGCAACTCTTTCTTTGCACCGCCCTGACCCTGGCTGGCTGCAGCTCTGCCCCCAGTGACAGCGATGTCAAAAAATTCCTGGAGCCCCAGTTCGCCGCCTGTGACAACGTCAAGGTGACGCACGTCAAGAAGACCAACGGCTATGAAGAGGATGGCCACTACCGTGTCGAGTTCACCTACGACATCGAACTCAAGGACCTCGATACCTTGAAGCGCATGCGCCAGACCTACATGGAGGAGCGCGACCGCATGAAAGCCTGGGAGGATGCCGGCAAGGCCGATCAACAACAAATCGCGATGCTCAAGGCTGAGATCCTGGCGTTACGCAAGGAACACAACAGCAGCGCACCCCGTCGAGAAGACTTCAACTTCAACAATCCACCGGGGATGGGATTCCTGGAAGAAGACGCTTATCGGAAAGCGCTGGTCCACTGGGAAAACGAGCATCCGCTGCCGGGCAGCCTGCGCCAGAAGATGCAGGCGCTCGATGCGATGGAGCAGGAAGCACGGCAAAAGCAAGAACACAACCAGCCCAAGAACACTATCTACAACCAGGTGACGGAAAGCGTCTGGTCCATGTACGTTGCAGGATGCCCGAATGGAGGCTCCGCGAAGCTGTTTTATCCTGCGCTGCTTCGAATCCGTAACGAAGCGGCCAAGGCGCAGGACGTCCTGTACTGGCTGCAAGATCAGCAGCTTCAGATGAAGGGCAAGATCACCATGCGCAAGACCGAGAACGGTTGGCGAGCACTGAGCGAAGGATGATTTACGACAAGCAATGCCCAATGGAGCCCGGCGCCTTGTGCGCGGGGCTCCATGTCACATGACTTTGTTTTTTGTCCCAGAAACGACTTGATTGCTTTGTAGACAAATGGCTCGATGCAGGTTTGCTCGAAAGGCCTGGCTCGGAGACTGAACTGCGTCGAATCGCGCTGGTTTCCGGTAGAGATGGAGTCTATAACTCAGAAGACCTTAGCGCACGCAACGAAATGCTGGACTTGTTGGAAGCAACGGTCTCTTCAATGAACCAAGATCTCGTTTCTGCTCAATGAGCTGCAGCATGTCCACTTGGTGAACCAAGGTAGCCGCGCCCAAGATCGGCCGCTCGCAGGCGCTTTAGCGGCGACAAGCTCCGCCGCTGCTCAGTTGCTTCGGTTCGCTGCCCTACCAAGACGCTCCAAACGTGCCTTTTAGCTCCTGGAGGGATGCTGCGCTGAGTTCTAAAGGGAGACCATGGCGAGAGACACATGAACTTGGCAGTTTCTTCAAGCTCTTCAAATGCTGCCATAGCCTGTGTGTCGATTTCCACGCAAACCTGACCCAGTAACCTCCGGTTGAGTCAGGTTTGCGTGGAAATCAACAGATGAACGCAAAATTCAGCTAACAGCAGCCATATGGACTAACCTTACACGCGTGGCGTGTCCAAGATACTGTTGTGCTGGAGTGCGTCACTGTGGAGCTCGCCAACAGGAGCGAGCTGCACACTTTCAGGGTTATGCCCCTGCTCGGGGTAGTGGAGTGATACTTTGCACGGCTGGACAAAAATAGGCGGCGGATGCTCCCGCTCACGCACCTCCTGCAGGCATTGGCGCAACAATCCCATGGTGTAATATCTCCTTACTAGATCGCCTTGACCAACTCCGGCACGGCCTGGAACAGGTCCGCTTCCAGACCATAGTCGACCACCGAGAAGATCGGCGCCTCGGGGTCCTTGTTGATCGCCACGATCACCTTGGAGTCCTTCATGCCCGCCAGATGCTGGATCGCTCCCGAGATGCCGCAGGCAATGTACAGCTGCGGCGCCACGATCTTGCCCGTCTGGCCCACTTGCAGGTCGTTGGGCGCATAGCCCGCATCGACGGCCGCACGGCTGGCGCCGATGGCCGCTCCCAGCTTGTCGGCCAGCGGCGACATGACTTCCTGGAACTTCTCGGCCGAACCCAGCGCACGACCGCCGGAGACGATGATCTTGGCAGCCGTCAGTTCGGGACGCTCGCTCTTGGTCACTTCGCGGCCCACAAAGGCGCTCTTGCCGCTGTCGGCCACTGCCGCCACGGCTTCCACGGCAGCAGAGCCGCCAGTGGCAGCCGCTGCGTCAAAGCCCGTGGTACGCACGGTGATGACCTTGACGGCATCGGCAGACTGCACGGTGGCAATGGCGTTGCCCGCATAGATGGGGCGCTCGAAGGTGTCGGCGGAGTCGACCTTGGTGATGTCGCTGATCTGGGCCACGTCCAGCTTGGCGGCCACGCGGGGCGCCACGTTCTTGCCCGAGGCAGTCGAGGGGAACAGAATGTGGCTGTAGTTGCCGGCACCACTGCCCACAATTGCCAGCACCTGGGCGGCCACGTTCTCGGCCAGGCCGTCCTTGAGGCTGGCGCCGTCGGCATGGATGACCTTGGAGACTCCGGCGATCTGGGCGGCAGCGGCTGCTGCAGCGGCTGCACCTTCGCCAACCACCAGCACATGCACATCACCGCCGCAGGCCTTGGCAGCCGTCACGGTGTTCAGGGTCGCGGTCTTGATCGAAGCGTTGTCGTGTTCTGCAATTACGAGAGAAGTCATTTGTCGTTCTTCCTTTAGATCACTTTGGCTTCATTTTTCAGCTTGTCGACCAGGGCCGCCACATCGGCCACCTTGACGCCAGCGCCGCGCTTGGCAGGCTCGGAGACTTTCACGGTCTTCAGGCGAGGCGTCACGTCCACGCCCAGGTCTTCGGGCTTGAAGGTGTCCAGCTGCTTTTTCTTGGCCTTCATGATGTTGGGCAAGGTGACGTAGCGGGGCTCGTTCAGGCGCAGGTCAGTGGTGATGACGGCGGGCGTAGCCAGGGCCACGGTTTCCAGGCCGCCGTCCACTTCGCGGGTGACGTTGACCCGGGACGCGTCAGCCTTGTCGCCGGCGACTTCGACCTTGGAGGCGAAGGTGGCCTGGGGCATGTCGGCCAGGGCCGCCAGCATCTGGCCGGTCTGGTTGGCATCGTCGTCGATGGCCTGCTTGCCGCAGATGACCAGACCGGGTTGCTCCTTGTCCACCAGGGCTTTGAGCAGCTTGGCCACGGCCAGGGGCTGGAGTTCGATGTCGGTCTCGACCAGGATGGCGCGGTCGGCGCCGATGGCCATGGCGGTGCGCAGGGTTTCCTGGCATTGGGCCACGCCGCAGGAGACGGCGATGACTTCGGTCACCAGGCCTTTTTCCTTCAGGCGCACGGCCTCCTCGACGGCGATTTCGTCAAAGGGGTTCATGCTCATCTTCACGTTGGCGATGTCCACACCCGTGTTGTCCGACTTCACGCGGACCTTCACGTTGTAGTCCACCACGCGCTTGACAGGGACGAGGATTTTCATATGTGTCTCCTATGGATTGGGTAGCAGCTTTGTTTTGGCTGGCTTCAGCCTTGGGGAAGGCTGGTCTTTGTTCGCCAGCGGGCCAAGAGTTCCGATGCCTTTTTCTGCACGACATCGTGCTCGCGCGCCTTCACATGGCCGTAGCCTCGCACCTGCTGGGGCAAACGGGCGAGCGCGAGCGCTTCGCTGAAGTTGCTGCTATTCAAGTCCTTCAGCAGGTCCTCAACCATGGCTTCGAATTCGTCGATTGCCGCACGTTCCTCCCGCCGCTCCCGAGTCCAGCCGAACGGATCGAAGACTGTTCCACGCAGGAAGCGCAAACGGGCCAACAAACGAAAGGCGGTCTGTACCCACGCGCCATAGCGCTGCTTGATGGGACGGCCCTGCGCATCGCGACGTGCGAGCAGCGGCGGCGCCAGGTAGTAGCTCACGGTGAAATCCCCCTCGAAGCGCTCTTGCAACCGGGCAAGGAAATCACTGCTGGTGTGCAGGCGAGCCACTTCGTATTCATCTTTGTAGGCCATCAGCTTGTAGAGGCTCACCGCGACCTCGCGCGCCAGGCGCTCCCCCCCGACACGGGCCTTTTCGACATCGGCGACACGCCGCACGGCCGCCTCGTAGCGCTGCGCGTAGCGCGCATTCTGATAGTCGGCGAGCCGCTCTGTGCGATCGGCCAGGACGCTCGCAAGAGAGGCCGTTCTGCTGGGCATCAACATCACCTTCTCATTGGATGGCAGGCCGGCCGCGCGGCGTACCGCAGCAGGATCCAGCGCAGCCTGTCGCCCCCAGGCAAATGCTGCGCGGTTCATGCCCACCGCGGCACCGTTGAGTTCAATGGCGCGCAGCAAAGAATCCTCTTGCAGAGGCACCCAACCCTTTTGCCATGCAAAGCCCAGCAGGAATACGTTGGTGGCCACGGCATCCCCCATGAGGGCGACCGCCAGGCGGGAGGCCTCCAGGGACTCCACCTCGGCAGCGGCCGAGCCGACCCGCTCCAGCATCGCATCGGGGGAAGCCTGCCAATCGGGATCCCGGGTGAAGCTGCCCGTGGGGGCCACATCCGTATTCAGCACGGCGCGAGTGCGCCCGGGAGCCATGGAAGCCAGCGCATCGCCCGCCGCGGCCACCATCAGGTCGCAGCCGAGCACCACGTCCGCCTGTCCGCGCGCCACCCGTGCGGCATGCAGTTGGGAGGGGTCCGCCGCCAGCCGCACATGGGACATCACCGCCCCGCCCTTCTGCGCCAGGCCTGCCATGTCCAGCACCAGCACCCCTTTGCCTTCGAGGTGCGCAGCCATCCCCATGAGCGCACCGATGGTCACCACGCCGGTGCCGCCGACCCCCGCCACCAGGATGTTCCAGGGACGCGCCAATGCAGGCAGCTCGGGCTGTGCCAGGCCGGTGGGCGGCGCCACGCGGTCACGCTGGGGTTTTCGCAGCTCGGCGCCTTCGAGCACCACAAAGCTGGGACAGAACCCACGCACGCAGGAGAAGTCCTTGTTGCAACCGCTCTGGTCGATCTGCCGCTTGCGGCCCAGGGGCGTTTCCAGCGGCAGGATGGAGACACAGTTGGACTGCACGCCGCAGTCGCCGCAGCCCTCGCACACCTCCTCGTTGATGACCACCCTGCGCGCCGGATCGACCAGGGTTTTCTTCTTGCGCCGACGGCGCTTCTCAGCGGCGCAGGTCTGCGCATAGACGATCACCGATACCCCCTTGACCTCGCGCAGTTGGCGCTGCAGCGCGTCCATACCGTCGCGGTGCGACACCTTGACGTCCTCGGGAAAGTCGTCCAAGGCTTGAAAGGCCTCGGGCTCGTCGCTCACCAGGTGCAGCTCCGTCACGCCTTCGGCGGCAATCTGTCGCAGCAACTGGGGCACCGAAGGTGCGCCTTCGACCGGCTGGCCTCCCGTCATGGCAACGGCATCGTTGACCAGCAGCTTGTAGGTGATGTTGACACCGGCGGCCACGGCAGCGCGGATGGCCAGGGAGCCTGAATGCATGTAGGTGCCATCGCCCAGGTTGGCGAACACATGTGGCGTATCCGTGTAAGGCGCCTGCCCTATCCACGGCACCCCTTCCCCGCCCATCTGGCTAAACGTTTCCGTCCTGCGATCCATCCACATCGACATGTAGTGACAGCCGATCCCCGCCAGCGCGCGCGACCCTTCCGGCACCTGCGTGCTGGTGTTGTGGGGGCAGCCCGAACAAAAGTAAGGAAGCCGCTGCGGTACAGGCGCATCGGATGGGGAGCGGGGCGCCGCCGCCGTCTGGCGCTCCAGCCACTCCCGCACCGACTCCGGCAGCTCGCCATGGCCGAACACCTTGACCAGACGCGCGGCGATGACATCAGCGATGCCCGCAGGCGTGAGTTCGCCATTAGGCGACAGCAGAATGCCGCTGCTGGGGACCTGAACCCATTCGCCCGATTCATCGTATTTGCCGACCACGCGGGGACGGTGGGGTTCGTTGTAGAGATGCTCCTTGATCTGGTATTCAAGTACCTGGCGCTTTTCCTCCACGACCAGTATTTCGTCGAGCCCCTGCGCGAACTCGACCACGCAGGTCGGCTCCAAGGGCCAGACCACGCCGATCTTGAGCAGGCGCACGCCCAGCGCCTGTGCCGCCGCCTCGTCCAAACCCAGCAGCGACAGCGCCTCGCGCACGTCGAGGTAGCTCTTGCCGGTGGTGCAGATACCCAGGCGCGCGTCGGGGGCCATCCAGTCCTGGCGATTGAGCTTGTTCAAGCGCACGTACTCGAGCAAGGCATAAAGGCGCTCGCGCTGCAGGCGGTTCTCCTGCTCCAGCGGAGGATCGGGCCAGCGGATCGAGAAACCGTCGGCGGGAACCGGGTAGGACTGCGGAATCTTTATCTCGACCGACATTGGATCGATGTCGAACGACGACGAAGACTCGACCGTATCGCTGATCACCTTGAAGCCCACCCAGCAACCCGAATAGCGCGACATGGCGTACCCGTGCAGTCCGAATTCGATGAACTCGTGTACGCCCGAAGGATGCAGCACCGGAATCATCGCAGCGATGAATGCATGCTCGCTCTGATGCGGCAGACTGGATGACTTGCAGGCATGGTCGTCGCCCGCCACCAGCAAGACGCCCCCATGCGAGGCACCACCCGCGATGTTGCCGTGCTTGAAGACATCGCCGCTTCGGTCCACGCCCGGCCCCTTCCCGTACCAGAGGGCGAACACGCCATCGACCCGCGCCTTTGGATCCAGGCTCACCATCTGCGTGCCCCAGACCGACGTTGCCGCCAATTCTTCGTTCAGGCCGGGCTGGAAGCGCACCTTGTGCTTGTCCAGCAACACCCGGTTCCTCCACAGCTCCTGGTCTACGGCCCCCAACGGAGAGCCACGATAGCCGGATACGAAGCCTTCGGTATTCAATCCGGCCGCCTCGTCGCGGGCCTTTTGCGCCAGCAGCAGCCGAACCATCGCCTGCGTGCCGTTCATGTAAACACGGCCAGCGGGCAGCTCGTACTTGTCCGCCAGGGAAACGGGATGGGTCATGGGGGATATCTCCAGTCGCTCTTTTATTTGAACATTTATTTATATTTTGTTCATATTTGTGGCATAGTCAAATTCAATTTTTGAACCCCAGGTATTTGCCCTTCCAATGACGATCGGTCTCCCTGCCCTGCCGCGCTTCACGCTGCGCCAACTGCACTACTTCGTCGCTGTGGCCCGTTGCGGGCAAATCTCGGCAGCCGCAACGGAAGTCGGCCTGTCGCAGTCGGCCATGACACTGGCGATCGCAGACCTGGAGCAAGCCATGGGCACGGCCTTGCTGGATCGCGGGCGCCAGGGCGTCACCCTCACCCTGCAAGGACAAGGCTTTCTGCAGCACGCCGAATCCGTTCTGCGCATGGCCAACGAGGCGGCCCGCTTTCCGATGCACGGACGCGACCTCCACGGGAAACTGGAAGTGGCCGCGACCTACACCGTCCTGGGCTACTTCCTGTTGCCCGCCCTCGCACGTTTCTGCGAGCTGTACCCCCGGATTGAGCTATCTCTCGAGGAGATGCCGCGCAAGGACATCGAGGCCCGCCTGGCAAGCGGCCAACTGGAAATGGGCGCACTTTTGCTGTCCAACCTTGAAGCGCCGGAGCGCTTGGAAACCCGCGTCCTGGAAAGATCCCGGCGCCAGCTCTGGATGGCTGCGGGCCACGACTACGCTGGCCGGGGGAGCTTGAGCTTCGAGGAATTAGCGGCGCTCCCCTACATCCTGCCCATGGTGGACGAAGGCGACCGGAATGCCCGGCGCTACTGGGCCGATGCGGGATACACGCCACGCAAGATCATTCAGACCTCTTCCATGGAAGCGCTGCGCGAGATGGTCGCCCTCAATCTGGGCGTGACCATCCTGTCGGACATGGTGTTTCGGCCGTGGTCCTTGGATGGACGCCGCATCCACGCCGTCCCCATGGACGCACGGCTACCGGTCATGGAAGTCGGCCTGGCCTGGTCAGCGAACCGCACATTGAGCCCCTGCGCAGCGGCGTTGGAGCAGTTCCTGGGCCGATCATTCGCCAACGGCGCACAGGCAGTGGCAAGAACATAAATATGAACAAGTTCTTAGATTTTGCCTACAATTTACCAAGCATTCTGAACAACCAGGAGACAACACATGCTTATCGATTTGAGTCAAAAGCGCGTCATCGTGACGGGCGCCTCGCGCGGAATTGGCCGGGCCATCGCCAGCGCCTTTGCTAAGGAAGGGGCCCGCGTTGCGGTCTGCGCCCGCACACAAGCCGACATCGACGCCGTGGGTGCCGAGCTGGCGGCGACGGCGCAGGCCGTGATCGCACGTGCGGTGGACGTCACCGACACCGAAGGCGTGAAAGCCTTCGTGGATGAGATCGCAACCGCATGGGGCGGCGTGGATGTCCTGATCAATAACGCTGGCCAGGGTCGCGGCGGCAACCTCGACACACTCACGCCCGAGCAGATCCTGGAGCATGCCAACGTGCTGCAGATGGGCCACTTCCGCTTCATCCAGGCCGTGGTTCCCCACATGCGCAAGCAGCGTTGGGGGCGCATCGTCGAGATCAATGCGCTTGCCGGCACCCAGATCACCCCCGACGGCATTCCCTCGGTGGTCAACCGCGCTGGCTGCATCGCGATGTCAAAGTCTTTGGGCATGTCTCTGCCCAAAGACAATATTCTGGTCAACACCCTCAACATGGGCTGGATCGACACAGGACAGTGGGATCGCCACTACCGCGAAATGCCTCCCGGCACGCCACGCGATGAATTCGATGCCATGGTTCTCAAGGTCGTCCCACTGGGTCGCTTCGGCAAGCCCGAAGACGTCGCCGGCATGGCATTGTTCCTGGCGAGCGACTACGCCAGCTTCATCAGCGCCGCCTCGATCGACATTGCTGGCGGCATGGGCGGGCAGATCGCCTACTACCCGACCCTCAAAAGGGACTTTGGCGCAGCTATGGAGTTGCGCTATCCCCAACCGAACGCCCAGGCCTGAGGTTTGCGTCATATGAGTGAAGCAGAACGACCCTTGGAAGGTAAGGTCGCCGTCATCACCGGCGCATCGTCAGGCATCGGCGAAGCCATTGCCCATGAGCTCAGCGCCGCTGGCTGCAGCCTGATCTTGACCGCGCGCCGAGCCGATCGGCTGCATACGCTGTGCGCCAAGCTCCCCACCCCCGCCGCCGCCCTGAGCGCTGCCATTGATGACCCTGCCACGGCACGGGCCCTACTGGAGATGGCCTGCCGAACCTACGGCCGTGCCGATATCCTGATCAACAACGCCGGCATGCTGGTCAGCGGCCCTCTGGAAACCGTTGACCTCGACGCCCTGATGCAGATGACGCGCACCAACTACGACGCCGTGGTGCGCGCCTCCTATGTGTTCGCACGCGCGTTCAAGCAGCAGAGTAGCGGCTTCATCATCAATGTATCCAGCGTAGGGGCCTACCTGAGCCATTCATCCATGGGTGTCTACGCGGGACTCAAGCAAGCGATCGAGGTTTTCAGCACCGCGCTGCGAGTTGAGCTCAAAGGCAGTGGCGTGCGCGTGGGAACCATCGCACCAGGCACTACGGACACCGAGATCTTTGACCGGCTGAGAGCCTCGGGCCAGTCGGTGCGGGCAGACCAGACGCCCGCCCTGCAGCCATTGAACGTCGCGTCTGCCGTGCGCTACATGCTGCAGCAGCCTGAGCATGCCAACGTGGCGCGCATGCTCCTCGTTTCGTCTTCGGAATCCGTCTGAAACGCGAACTCCCACGCTGACTTGCCAGCGCGGGATTCGGCGAACGGGCTGCGTCAGCCCTGCTTGTACTTGGCCAGAAGCTCGGGCTCCAGCAGCTCTTCAGGCGTTCGTACGCTCGGGCCGAGGATCGGCCCCACCACTTCATGGCCCCAGGTGCTGAGCTTCTCGGGATTGAGCTCGAAGCCATCGTCGTGCCAAGGCTCCAGCTCGGTGATTGTTTCTAACGCAAAGCCGCCCGGCGAGAAATGGTAGAAGGAAGCGTGCGGATCCTGCGAGTGCTGACCCAAGGTCATCATCATCGGGATCCCGCGCTGCTTCACGATGTCGTAGGTCTCGCCGACGTCGCGCAGGCTTTTCACAAACAGGCCCACGTGCTGGACACCCATCTTCCCGGGCCCGTATCCATACGCGATATCGTGGCTGGTGTAGGTGTTGAGCTTGGAACGGTAGAACGCCGTCTGGCCCTTGCCAGCACCCGGACCATAGTAGTGAAAGCCCATCAGCTTGACGAAGAAATCCTGCAACTCGGGCGGCCATTGCGGCGTGATCACAACCAGATGCCCCAATCCCCGCACACCGGCTACGAAGCCCCCGTGAGGGCGGCCTGGCGTGAAGGAGCGGGGCATCCATTTCTGACCATGGAACATCTCATGCTGGTAGCCGACCGGGTCGCGAAAACGGAACACTCCCTTGACGCCACGCTGTTCGCACAGCGCCGCATCGCCCATGGTGACCTCCACGCCATGCTCCTTGAATCGGGCGATTGCCGCCTCGAACTCGATCTTCCCCTTGGCCTCCCACCCAATGTAGGCCAGGCGGTCGATCTTGCCGGGATGGAAGGCGAACCGGTGCCGCCGGTCGTCCAAGCGGAAGTAGAGGGAGTCCGGATCTGACGCCGGCGACTGGCCGATCTGAAAACCCATGACTTGCGGCCCGTATTCCCGCCATTCGTCCACCTTGGTTGTCTCGAAGCCAAGGTATCCAATGCCTATGATGTCCATGCTGGTGTTTTCCCGTGAGCTAAAAAAATCGATACCCTTCGGAGCGAGCCATGGGATACGTCAGCGCCCGTCGATAGCAGACCTTGCTGCCCCCCGGCCAATCACGACTAAATCTCTTCGATGACCAGCGCTTCCGCCGGGCAGGCCGCAGCCCCTTCCCTCGCCTCCTCCTCAAGCCCACCGGGGACAAGCTCGGATTCGACGTACACCAAGCCGTTCTCATCCAGCTTGTATACCTCTGGGCAAAGTTGGGCGCACAGCCCATAGCCGCAGCAACGACCGCGATCCACGATCACTCGAAGTGCGGTTTTTTTTCCGTGGGAACTCATGATTTTTCCTTTCGATAGAGCTAGATCGGTGATGCTGATCATGGAAACATATGCACATTATTTAGTAAAGTGTTGATTTTCATGCTAGGGTTCCCCCTAAAATCACGCTTCATACCCCGCGCAATGTGCCGCAGCACCAACCCGGTATTCCCTGGCACTCCAGTGCCCCTCTGAGGAGGTTGGCGATATATAAACTCAATACAGAATGCACTTCGCCATTTAGAATACTCGCTACTGCTACCTACGGAAGTTCTGTGGCACCTTCATCGCCCTCAACACATCCCAGGCAACGACCCGCATTCAATTGATCACTGGACAACATGAAATCCGTTGTGACCGAAGACAAACCCGCGCCGGACAAAGCTCCGGCCTTGGCCGATAGACCCAAGAAATCTGGATCTAGCCAAGGCGTCATCGTGAAGCCCGTGGTAAATGCCATCGGAGTCCTTCGATACCTCGCGCACAAGGGCGCCCCCGAACGAGCTGCAGACATAGCTCGGCACCTGGAAATCAATCCAAGCACCTGCTTCAACATCCTTCGAACACTGGTCTCAGAAGATGTCGTCGACTTCAATCCGCTCTCCAAAACGTACTCTGCGGGGCTGGGGCTGGCTCGGTTAGCAGAACAACTGGTGACACAAGGCCAGCGTCTCCAACTGGCATTACCGCTCATGCGCGAACTTGCCATCGAGCGAGGGATCACAGTCACGCTCTGGCGTCGGATGGGCAATGACAGGATCGTGCTCGTCAGCTCCGAATCCAGCCCTACCGATCTGCACATCTACATGCCGCTGGGCCAGCGCCTGCCCATCCTGATGGGAGCCAGCGGCCGGCTCTTCGTTGGGCAGATGAATCTCTCGGAGAAAGACCTGCGCGCTGAATTCGCCAACATTCGCTGGGCACGCGCGCTGTCGTTCGAGGAATACCTGGAACAGGTTCATCTGGCCCAACGCCATGGATGGGCCGTTGACGATGGTTACTTCTCCGACGGCGTCCTGGCGATCGCAGCCCCCGTTCGCGACACCGCGCACAACATTGCCTACACCGTTTCGGCCGTCATGATCCGCAGCCATCACCCTAATGCACGA
This sequence comes from Comamonas sp. Z3, assembly GCF_008121565.1. NCBI lineage: Bacteria > Pseudomonadati > Pseudomonadota > Betaproteobacteria > Burkholderiales > Comamonadaceae > Comamonas > Comamonas sp. Z3. Next base: position 136,937 of record NZ_VOQU01000009.1, on the reverse strand, counting down.
GCCCGGATCAAGGCCCTTGGAGAGTCGCTGAAGGAATTGGGCACGCGGCTGGAATCCGTGCTCTTTTGAGGCCCCGGCCTCCAACCAGTACCGCTCACTTCATGCCTACGCAGCAATTATGGGAGCGGTTTGAACGGCGAATGCACGCACAGAAATAGGAATCAAATCGGCCCCTATCATTTTCCAGGTCGGCGCAAAAAGCTATCAAACGCAAGAGCAAATTCCGCGCCATACGCGACTCACGCCGCTCCTACGAACCCAGGGCTTAGGGAAACCCGGAGAATATAAGCGCCCACACATCACCAACAAAAGGAGAAACGTGGACAGGAGGAACGTGGGCATGCAGATGGTCAACATGCTTGGATTGATGGACGGCAACATCGACAAAGTGCCACATCACAGCAACAGCCACCGCAAGGCTCGAGACGGTCATAAAGATCAAGGAAGGCATTTTGTCTCCATGGTTCTTCCTCTGAAGGCGAGACGGCCGCGCACTACAAATACAAGACTATTTCCACAAAAATGTACAAATATTATCTTTATGTGTCAATGCCAAACCAGCTCCATATCCGCTTTTCACCGATAACCAGAGAAAAACACCGGCCCAGCCCCATCCACCGGACTGAGTCCAAATAACACCGCTCGTCGGCGCACTGCGGGCATGCAGCACAGGCACGAGAGACACCTGCCCATCCACCCCCTCACTGGCATGCAATCTTGCGCATCGCCCACAACCCTGCGCGACACGCAAATACATACAAGGCCAGTCAGGACAACTGGAATGAACAGACTGCCAAGGTTGATCTCCAGGAAAAGATCATCAGGGCCGCAGCCATCCAACAGAAGTAAGCAGCTGGCTCTCATGAAGCGCACCATCAGATGCACACCTCTTGTCAGCCCTTACCACCGGTTGGTTCCCAGACCTTGGTCCAGCGCAAGCTGAAATAGCCTGGCGTAACCCAATCCGTCGGGATATTCCGGACTATCCGTCGGCAATGGCCGCCTCCGCCCAGTAGAACCTCCGTGAGCAGCAAGCGCTGGACACCGCGGGCGTCAGCATCGCGTTCATTCGCCAACGCGCCATCATGCGCTGAAACCCGCGCTGCACCTACATCTTCGGATACCCAGACAAGCACGCACTGATAGGCGTGGGCAGCGAGCAACTGCACCTTAGCCGAGACGACTTGCGCAGCCTCCCTGCACCACGCTCAGCGTGGGCCATGCCTACCGCACGCAGCGGCGCTTTAGGCGCAAGGACGGCAGTCTGTTCTGGGGAGAGCTTACGAGCCGCCTCATCGACTCAGATAACCTGCACGAGGGCTCGATCTGGATCGTCAGCGACATGAGTGAGAACCTGCTTGCGCAACAGGGTCCGAACGAGGCGCACGAACAGTTCACGCGGCAGCCTCAGCGGGGGCTCAGGGCCATAACGCTTCTCGCGAAGGCGTGCAATAGCAGCTACCAACCCTATAAAGCCAAGGCTTGGCAATCACATGCGGCCTCCAAGGCAACCGCCATAAATCACCGGCTCCAGGACGGGTAGCCGGAACTGCCTGGGTTCAGATGACCACCGGAATGCCGGATCCCAGGCCCCTCGCCCGCATTGCGCCGGAATGCTCCAGCGGAGCACCTACCTTGCCAGCTTGGCTAGTGGTATTCCCTAGAATTGCATATTTTTTTCTTCTAAATATGAACATTATTATTGAATATGTTCATTATTTGATCTAGCATTCCCTCATACCCCATTTGGCTCGGCCACCACTGAACCAAGCCCCATCGCCTCACCCTCTGGAGACAAGATGAAACTGGAAGATCTCATCCTCGTCAGCGTTGACGATCACGCCATCGAGCCGCCCAATGCATTCGCCCGTCACATGCCCGCGAAGTACAAGGGGCGCGAGCCCCGCGTCGAGAACCACAAGGGCCGCGACGTCTGGGTGTTCGAGGAAAAAGCCACTGGCTACATGGGCCTGAACTCGGTGGTCGGACGCCCCAAGGAGGAATACGGGATGGAGCCGCTGGGCTACGAGCAGATGCGTCGCGGCACGTGGGACATCAAGGCCCGCGTCGACGACATGAATGCCAATGGCGTCCTAGGCTCCATCTGCTTTCCAACCTTCCCGGGCTTTGCCGGACAGCGGTTCCAGAGCTATGAAGACCGTGGCGTCTCGCTCGCAGCCATCCAAGCCTACAACGACTGGCATCTGCACGATTGGTGCAACGCCGCACCGGGCCGCTTCATTCCCCTGATGATGGTTCCCTGGTTCGACATGCAGGCGGCGGCGGAGGAAGTCAAGCGCCTGGCCAAGCAAGGCGTGCATGCCCTCACATTCTCCGACAACCCTACCGTGCATGGATATCCGTCCATCCACAACAGCTACTGGGATCCCCTGTGGAAAGCATGTGCGGACAACGACGTAGTGCTCTGCTGCCATATCGGTACCGGCGTCAAGGCGGCCCATGCATCTGACGAATCGCCAATCGATGCCTGGATCACTTCGATGCCCATCTCTATTTCCAACTCCGCCGCCGACTGGATCTGGGCGCCGATGTGGAAAAAATTCCCCAAGCTGCGCATGGCCCTGTCCGAAGGCGGCATCGGCTGGATTCCCTACCTGCTGGAGCGCGCCAACTTCACCCACAACCACCACAACGCTTGGACCAACTCCAACTTTGGCGGTAGAAACCCCAGCGACATCTTCAACGAACACATCATCACCTGCTTCATCGAGGATGAGTTCGGCCTGCGCAACCTGGACTTCATCAATGTCGACAAGGTCACCTGGGAGTGCGACTATCCGCACTCCGACTGTACCTGGCCGGAATCCGCCAACGTGTTCTGGAAGCAATCGCAGCACCTGAGCGACGAGGTCATTAACAAGATCACGCATCTGAATGCGATGCGCGAGTTCTCCTACGATCCCTTCGCCATACTAGGTCGCGAAAACTGCACCGTCGGCGCGCTGAAGGCGCAGGCCAAGCACGTGAGCATCGAGCCAGCCTGCGGCATGGGTGGCGCTGCACCGCTTCGCGACCCGGAGCGTCCGGTCACCTCGGGCGACATCAACAAGATGTTTGCCGCCGCCGACGCCCAGACCGCTTTGTAAACCGCCATCGGATCAACCCAAGAAACCGGCCGCACCCCATGGCGCTTGCATCTTTCCAATACCACCGCGTCCCCACAGAAGCCGAGCCGCTACGTGCCGAGGTAAGGCGTTTTCTCGCCGCCACACTCAAGGATCGCAGCGCCCTGCGCCGCGCGGATTCGTGGATGGGCGCCGACCCGGCCTTCAGCCGGGAATTGGGGCGCCAAGGCTGGCTTGGCATGACCTTGCCGCATCAGTATGGCGGCCACGACGCCAGCCCCTGGGCCCGCTATGTCGTGATCGAAGAGTTGCTGGCGGCTGGAGCCCCCGTCTCCGCCCACTGGATCGCTGACCGCCAAAGCGGCCCCTTGATCCTACGCTATGGCACGGAAGCCCAGCGCCAGAAGTACCTGCCCGGCATCTGCAGGGGCGAGGTCTATTTCTGCATTGGCATGAGCGAGCCCAACTCGGGCTCGGATCTCGCATCAATCCGCAGCCGCGCGGTTCGCGACGACGCCTCCGGCGATGGCAGTTGGCGGCTGAGCGGCCAGAAGGTCTGGACCACCAATGCCCACCACGCGCAATACATGATCGCCCTGGTGCGCACGGGTGCTGCGACAGGCGACAAGGCTGCGCGCCATGAAGGAATGTCGCAGTTCATCATTGACCTGAAGGCACCCGGCGTCACGGTGCGCCCGATCCGCGACCTGGCGGGTGGCGAGCATTTCAACGAGGTCTATCTCGACAACGTCCGCCTGGATGCCGATGCCTTGATCGGCACCGAGGGCCAGGGCTGGGAACAAGTCACCGCGGAACTCGCCTTCGAGCGCAGCGGGCCAGAGCGTTTCCTGAGTAGCATGGCGCTGCTGCACACGCTGATCGACGCCATCGGTACACAGCCGGATGCCCTGCAGGCCCATGCCGTGGGCAGCCTCAGCGCACGCCTTGTCGTGCTGCGCCAGATGTCACTGGCGGTCACGGCCGAGTTGGCCTCGGGAGGCAACCCCGCCTGGGCGGCCTCCTGCCTGAAGGATCTCGGGGCTGCATTTGAGCAGGAGATCCCTGAACTCGCGCAACAGGTGCTCGATGTGGCGCCCGCCGTCGGCGGGGGCAGTGACCACGCGCAAGTGCTGGCGGCCTTGATGCAGATGGCGCCTTCTTTCTCGCTGCGTGGTGGCACACGCGAAATCCTGCGCGGCATTATCGCCCGCGGCCTTGGACTGCGTTGAGAACACAAGCATGCGTGAATTGTTTGAATCCACCATCGAGCGGCTGCTGGCCGACCTCGTCACCCCGGAGCTGATCCGCCATTGCGAGGCAGGCCACTGGCCGGTCGACCTGTGGGCGGCCCTCGAATCATCCGGGTTCGCCGTGGCGGCCGCGCCGGAACACCTGGGCGGCGCTGGCGCATCCTGGGCAGATCTGTACGGGATTGTGAAGGCTGCGGGACGCCACAGTCTGCCCCTGCCTCTGCCCGAGACCATGTTCGCGAACTGGTTGCTGGGCCAGTGCGGGATCGAAGCCCGCAATGAGCCACTGGGCATCTCCATGCACGGCAAGCTGTCGCTCAGCCATGCCGCAAAAGGAGCCTTCTTCGACGTGCCCTGGGTTGCGCCTGCGGAAACGCTCGTCACCGGCACGCTGTGCAACGTACCCTGGGGGCGCGATGTGGAGCATGTCATTGCTCTCGTACCCGGCGAACGAACGACCCTGGTCCTGCTGTCGCGCCGCGACGCGGAGGTCAGCGCCAAACAGAACATCGCCGGCGAGCCGCGGGACGACCTCAGTTTCAAGAACACCACGCCCATCGCGGTCGCGGATGTCCCCGCCCACTGCGCCGATGACGTGATCTGGTGGGGAGGGGCCATGCTGCGCACGGCCCAGATGGCGGGAGCCCTCGAAACTACGCTAGACCTGAGCACCCGCTACGCTACCGAACGGGTTCAATTCGGCAAGCCCATCAGCGCATTTCAGGCAATCCAGCACCAGTTGGCGCAGATGGCTCAACACACTGGCAGCGCGCTCGTCAGCGCCGAGGCAGCCTTTTCGGAGTCTGGCGGATCGCTGGCGGCCTGGCAGATTGCCGCGGCCAAGGTCTGCGGCGCCGAAGCCGCTGGCGTGGTTGCCGGCATGGCCCATGCCGTGCACGGCGCCATCGGCTTTACGCACGAACACGCGCTGCAGTTGGGAACCCGCCGCCTCTGGGCCTGGCGCAGCGAGTTCGGCAACCTGGGGCACTGGACGCAGCGGCTGGGAAAGGCCGTTGCCCAAGGCGGCTCTTCCTCGCTGTGGCCAGCCGTCACCAGCGGCCGCCTGGCAGCCCTGTCCTCCATTTGAGTTCCCACCCCATGAGTGAACAAAGCCCTGCCCCCTTCCTGCTGATCGAACGCGACGGCCCCGTGCTGACCGCCCGATTGAACCGCCCCGAGACGCGCAACGCCCTGACCGATCCCGCGCACATGGACGAACTGGTGGCTCTGTGCCGCCAGATTCGGGCAGACCACAGCATCAAGGCTCTGGTGCTGACCGGCGAAGGCACGGCCTTCTGCGCTGGCGGCAATGTGAAGGACATGCAGCAACGCGGCGGCATTTTCGCGGGCAGCCCCTACCAGGTGCGCGACAGTTACCGCGACACCATCCAGCGCATTCCCCTCTCGCTCTACGAGCTCGACGTGCCGGTGATCGCAGCGGTGAACGGCCCTGCAATTGGCGCGGGCCTGGATCTGGCTTGCATGTGCGACATCCGGATCGCGAGCGACAAGGCCCTGTTTGCCGAGAGCTTCGTCAAGGTCGGCATCGTGCCTGGAGACGGCGGCGCCTGGCTGCTGCCGCGCGTGATCGGCATGCCCAAGGCCAGCCTCCTGGCCTTCACCGGCGACACCATCGATGCCGCCAAGGCGCTGTCCTGGGGTCTGGTTGCGGACGTGTTTCCCACCGACCAGTTGCTGGGCCAGGCACAGGCGCTCGCCCAGCGCATTGCGCTCAACCCGTCGCATGCACTGCGATTAACCAAGCGCCTGCTGCGCGAAGGCCAACATGTGCGCCTTGACACCCTGCTGGAGCTTTCATCGGCCTACCAGGCGCTGTCCCACCATACCGAAGACCACCTTGAAGCCGTCAACGCCTTTCTGGACAAGCGCCCCGCGCAGTTCACCGGTCGCTGATGGCAAGCCCCCAGAACCAGGACATTTCCATGCGCCCCGTATTCCGAGAAGACCACGAGCAGTTCCGCGAACAGGCCCGCCGCTTCATTGAACGTGAAATCGTGCCCCACCTGCATGCATGGGAGGCCGAGGGTATCGTACCCAAGAGCGTCTGGCTCAAGGCTGGCGAAGCCGGCCTGCTGTGCTCCACCGTGCCCGAAGCCTACGGCGGCGCAGGCGGCGATTTCGGCCATTCCGCAGTGATGATCGAAGAACTCGCGCGGGTCAACGCCACTGCGGTCGGGTTCACCACGCACTCGGAAATCGTCGCGCCCTACATCGTGGCGTATGGCACAGAAGAGCAGAAACAGCGGTGGCTGCCCAAAATGGTGAGCGGCGAGATGATTGGCGTGATCGCGATGAGCGAGCCCGGCGTGGGCAGCGATCTGCGCAGTATGCGCACCACCGCCGCGCGCGGCAATGACACCTACATCATTAACGGCCAGAAAACTTTCATCACCAACGGAGGCAACGCGGATCTGGCCGTGACGGCCACCAAGCTGGATCCGGCAGCCAAGGAACTGACGCTGATCTGCGTTGAAACCGATCGGGCTGGTTTTTCCAAAGGCCGCCGGCTCGAGAAAATCGGCCTCAAAGGCCAGGACACCTCGGAGCTCTTCTTCGACAACGTCTCGGTTCCGATGACGAACCGGCTTGGCGAAGAAGGCCATGGCTTCAAGTACCTGACCCACCAACTGGCCTGGGAACGCACGATCATCGGCATCCGCGCGGCCGCATCGATCGACTCGCTCATCGACCAGACGATCCAGTACACCCGCGACCGGAAGGTGTTCGGCAAAACCGTGTTCGACTTCCAGAACACCAAATTCAAGCTCGCCGAATGCAAGGCCCAGGCCACCATGCTGCGCGTGTTCGTCGACGACTGCCTGGCCAAGGCGATGCGCGGAGAACTCAGCGCGGAAGTCGGTGCCATGTGCAAGCTCATGGGCTCCGAAATGCAGGGCAAGATTCTGGACGAATTGCTGCAACTGCACGGCGGATACGGCTTCATGAGCGAGTACATGATCAGCCGCGCCTGGGTCGATGCCCGGGTGGCGCGCATTTACGGCGGCACCAGCGAAATCATGAAAGAAATCATCAGCCGATCGCTCTGATTGCACTGATTCCGGGTTCAATTTTAAGGAGATCCCATGCCGCAAATCATCTATGTCACACCCGATGGCAAGCGCACCGTACTGGAGGTTGCCGAAGGCACCAGCGTCATGCAAGCCGCGCTCGCCAACGGCCTTCCAGGCCTGAATGCCGACTGCGGCGGCGCGTGCCAATGCGCGACCTGCCATGTCTACGTCGAGCAGCCCTGGGCCGAGCAGTTGAGCTCGATCGACGATACCGAAGATGCCATGCTGGACTGCACGGGCGAGCCCCGCCAGCCCAACAGTCGGCTGTCCTGTCAGTTGATGGTCACCACCGCACTGGACGGCATGGTGGTGCGGCTGCCCGCCGTGCAGTAACCCACGCCCCCCGATCAGGGTTCGGTCGCGGCCCAGGCCCCCACATGAGCGAACCCGTTGCATCTCCCGGGCGGACCAACCTCGGGATCATCTCCATTGTCTGTTTCAACTTCGCGTCCTATGTCTGCAACGGGCTGCCGCTCGCCGTGCTGCCCGGCTACGTGCTGAACGGCCTTCACTTGAGTCCGGTGTTTGCCGGGCTGGTGATCGGCTTGCAATACATGGCCACCTTGTTGTCGCGCCCGCTAGCGGGTCAACTGGCCGACCGACGGGGTTCCAAACGCGTGGTGCTGTACGGGCTCGTCGGACTGGTTCTCAGCGGGGTTCTGACCAGCCTCGCGATCTTCCTGCAGGCGCCGCTCTGGCTCGGCACCGGGCTGCTCCTGGCGGGGCGTGTGGTGCTGGGCATGTCTTCCGCGCTGGTATCGACGCCGTGCTGCACCTGGGCCATCGGCCTGTACGGGACCCAGAACACGGCCCGCGTGATGTCGTGGAACGGCATTGCAGCCTACGGGGGAACCGCGCTGGGCGCACCTCTGGGCGTGCTCGTTCGCGATGGGACGCACCTGATCGGCATCGGGCTGTGCACCGCCCTGCTCGGCCTTCTGGCCTTGCTGTTCGCCTCCACCCGGCCGGCTGCGCCCATCCTGTCGGGGATCCGGCAACCCTTCCACCATGTGTTCCTGGCGGTCATGCCCAACGGTATCGCCATGGCCTGCAGTTCCGTGGGATTTGGCGGTCTCACAGCCTTCATCGCCCTCTATTTCAACAGCCTCGGGTGGGACAACGCCGCCTACTGCCTGAGCAGTTTCGGTGGGGCGTTCATCATCGCCCGACTGGTGTCCCCCAACTTGCTGCCGCGGTTCGGCGGCTACCAGGTGGTGGCGGTGTGTTTACTCATCCAGAGCCTGGGCTTGCTGCTGATATGGCAGGCACCCTCCCCCGAGCTGGCGATGCTCGGTGCAGGGCTGACCGGCATCGGCGTGTCCTGGGTCTACCCGGGTCTGGGGCTGGAAACCCTGGAACGCACACCACCTGCCAACCGAGGCGCGGCGCTCAGTGCCCTGTCGCTGTTCTTCGATCTGGCGGTGGGCCTGGCCGGGCCTTTGATGGGCTTGATCGCCTCGGGCTTGGGGTACGCCGAGGTGTTTCTCGCCTCGGGGCTGTTGAGCATCGCCGGTTTTCTGCTAGTCATGCGCCTTCACCGGGCGGCCCACCGTTCCAGCGCCTAAAGGCACTCCACCCGATCAACCGTGTGTCATAACCGGCAAGAGCCAAGGAGCCTGAGATGATCCAACGACCCGACCATTTCACCATCGTCACCGACCAGTTGGAAGCCACCCGCGCCTTCTATGTGGACCTGCTGGGCATGCGCACAGGTCCAAGGCCTCCGTTCCCGGTGCCGGGACTGTGGCTTTATGTTCAGGACCGTCCCGTTCTGCACGTGGTGGAGGTGAATCAGATGCCCATGCCAAGGCGGGGTGCACTCGACCACATGGCGTATTGGGCAGAGGGGCTGACAGACACCATCGCCAGCTTGCGTTCGCACAGCGTAAACCTGCGTCTGATCCGTTCGCCAGGCGCCATCAGGACATGGCAGTTGTTTTTTAACGACCCGAACGGCATTGAAGTTGAACTGGATTTTTCGGAGACCGAAACGCCTCCCGAAGACTGGAGATCGCTCTCCGGCCGTGTGTCCTAAATCAAGCCTTCGTAGCTGCCGCCATCGATCTGGAGGTTCTGGCCGCTGATGTAGCCGGCCTGCGCCGAACACAAGAAGGCGCAGGCATCCGCCAGTTCTTCGGGTCGGCCAAAACGTCTGGCGGCGACCGGCTTGAGCAATTCGGCACGGGCCTGCTCAAGCGTGATATGCCGGCGCTGGGCCAGTTGCCCAGTCATGTACTGAATCCGGTCGGTCTCGATGCGTTCGGGCAGCAGGTTGTTGATGGTGACGTTGTCACGCACCACTTCGGTGGACATCGCTTTCGAGAAGGCTGTCAGGCCCGCGCGCGAGGCGGTTGAAAGACCGAGCATCAATTTGGGGGACTTCACCATCGCCGAGGTGATGTTGACGATGCGCCCGAAGCGGCGCTCTCTCATCCCGGGTACCACCGCCTGGATCAGTAGAATGCCACTCAGCATATTGCTCTCGACGGCCGCGATCCAGGTGGCGTGGTCCCATTGCCCGGCTTCGCCTGGCGCCGGGCCGCCATTGTTGGTCACCAGGATGTCGGGGGCGGGACAGGCGGCCAGCAGCGCAGCCCGCCCCGCATCGGTGCCGACATCCGCCACGACGGCGACCGGAGGCCGCCCCGACGCCGCCGCGATCTCCGCAGCGGCCGCATGCAGCGCCTGCGCATTGCGGCCATTGATGACCACCATGCAACCTTCGCGCGCGAGCGCCAGGGCGCAGGCCTTCCCGAGTCCTCTCGAAGAAGCGCAAATAATGGCCTGGCGGCCAGCGATACCCAGATCCATGGGACACTGCCTATTCGAGCTTGCCCATGCGCCGAACCGCCTGATTCAGGCGTGCAGCATCTTGATCCCAGAATGTCCGGAACTCGTCCGCGTCGAGGTAGGCGGGACTCCCCTCCGCCCTGAGCAGCGCCTGTTTGAATTCGGAGTTCTCGGCGGCGATGCGAAACGCGGATTGCAGCCGCTCCATCACGTTCGGCGGCGTGTCAAAGGGGACGAAGGCCCCCGTCCAGGGCAGCACGCCCACATTCAGCCCCGAGGCCCCGGTGCTTGGAGCGAAAGGGAACTGTGGCCACGCCTCAGCCCCCACGGTGGCCAGGATGCGCAGCTTGCCCACCCGGACATGGGACGCGATCGAGGAACGCGGCAGCATCGTGAAATCGACCTGGCCGCCAAGCAGTCCCACCATCAGAGGCGCACCTCCCGCATAGGGAATGTGGTTGAACTTGAGCTGGGCTTCATGGGCGAAGATCTCCACCGGCATGTGCACGGTGCCATAGTTCCCGGACGAGCCGTAGCTCATCTCGCTGGGCCTCGTGCGCGCACGGCCAATCAGGTCGCTCAAGGTTTTCAAAGGGCTATCGGCCCGCACGACGATAGCCAACGGATCGGTGCTGATGCGCGCCACCGGCTTGAGTTGGCTCAGGAGGAATGCCGGCTTTTGCTGGTTGACTCGCGCTTGCTCAGGCAAGGTTGACAAGCTCGACAGCGTGAAGAGGATCGAATAGCCGTCAGGCTTGGCGCCGGCGACGGCAGCCGCGCCTATCGCACCGGCCGCGCCCGCGCGGTTCTGAACCACCACGGGCTGGCCAAGCGCCCCCTCCAGCGACGGCGCGAGCTGCCGCGCCACGCTGTCGGCAAGGCCTCCGGGCGGAAAAGGCACTATCAGGTTCACGGGCCGGCTCGGAAAGACATCCTGGGCAGCGAGAAGATTGGAAGCGATGCCGGCAGCACCCGCGAGCAGCCAGCGTCGGCGAGTCATCTGGAGCGCATTTTTCATGAGAGCGGCTTCAGTCCCAGACCACATGCACTTCATGGGGGCCGCGCAACTGGGCACCGGAGATCCGGGGAGCGGGCTTTGCGGGGTCCAGGCGCAGGTTGGGCAACAGATCCAGCACGGCATTGAGCGCCACCTGCATCTCGGTCTTTGCGATGAACTGACCAATGCACATGTGCGGGCCGAAACCGAACCCAAACGAGGGCTTTGCCTTGCGATCAATGTCGAACCGGTCGGCATGCTCGAACGTCTCCTCATCACGATTGGCCGACATCACGATCGCCTGCACCATCGCACCCTTGGGGATGTGCACACCGTCGATCTCCAGATCCTTGGCTGCCTGGCGTACCTTGAATGTCGCGACGGGCTCGTATCGCACCGTTTCGTCGATCGCCTTGCCAACCAGTGCGCGATCATTGCGCACGCGATCCAACAGTTCAGGCCGCTCCAACAGCAATACCAGCAGCGAACCGAACGTGCGGGTGGTGGTCTCGCCAGCGGCCGGCAGCAGCGAGCGCACGAACGTCGTGATCTCATGGTCGTTCAACTGGCGGCCTTCGTACTCGGCGCGAATCAGCCTGCTGATCAGATCCTCCCCCGTCGCGCCTTCGGCCCGCACTTGAACCACCGCTTCCATGACTGCGTCATAGAGCATCCTGGCGGCCTCCATGGCCGCCTCGCGCGCCCGGACAGCCTTTTCCGGATCGACCTGGGGCCCCGCGAGGATGGCCAGGGCCCAGGCCGCAACCTGGTTGATGCGTTGCGGATCATTTTCCGGAAAACCGATCAATGAATAGATCAGGCGGATGGGAAAGTGCAGCGCGAAGTCCATCAGGTCTGCGCGCTTGCTGGCTGCCAAAGGCAGCAGATATTCATTGCGAATGATGGCGTCCATCTTCGGCTTCCACCGGTTGACCACATCGGGCATGAACACCGGCTGCAGCAGCGCCCGCGCCCGGCGGTGTTCCTCCCCGTCCATTCCGGTCAGGATCAAGCCGTCAAAAAACGCGCCCAGGCCTTCCGCGATGAAGCCGCTGGTGAACCGAGTCGCATCCCGAATCACTGCCATCACGTCGCGGTACTTGAAGACAGTGAACGTCGGGCGGTTCGCATCTTGTCCCGCGATATTGGGCACACCTAGCCCGGCCATGAAGTTTTCCGCCACCACGGGGGAATCCCGGCGCATGGCAGCGTAGACCGCATGGAGATCAACGTCGGAGCCACGGTAGTTGTCCGCGACACCCGCGAATGCCCGTTCAAGGGATGAGGCGCTGGTGCTGGTGCTGGTGCTGGTCATCGCAGATCTCCTTCGCAACCCTTGCATGGTGCTCGAATATTTTAGACATTTTTCCAGATTGTGCATCACTTAACACAGATCAATTAGCTCACAAACCCGAAAATGTACATAGTAAACACCTATGTCACTTCGAAGTGTATATGAGCACAATAAGCAAAAATGTTCAATTTTTCTATGAGCAACCACGCCCCAATACCGCCTCTTGCTGGGGCCCGTCATCCAAAGAGCCAAGGAGTCGGCGCAAGCACGGACCGCGTGGCCGGGGCGGCGATGCGGGTTGACAAAACCCTCTCAGATGGCAGGCACCTCGGTGAGTGCGCTGTAGGCCGCCCGATCGCGGACGCGCATCTGTCTCCGATCGAACCCACAGTGGATCAACATTCCTTGGGCGATCACCGCCGCCGCGTGGCACGTGAGCGGCGCGAGCGCATGCGCGAGCGCCTGATTGCAGCAACCATGGACGCTTATCGCAAGAGCGCGGGAAAGCGCCGCCCCGTGATCGATGACGTGATCCGTGCGGCCGATGTCTCCCGCGGCACTTTCTATAAATACTTCGACACGCTGGACGAAGTTCTTACGGAGATCGGACGCACCACAGCGAGCGAAATGCTGCAGAGTTTCGAACGCCTGTTCGAACCCCTGGATGACGGGGCAGTGATGCTCGCCACGGGCCCGTTGATGGCGCTCGCCCGTGCGGCAATGGACCCTGCCCACGGCGCCATTGTTTCGCATGCGGACTTGGTCGACCGCATCAACGGCGACGATCCGCGCCGCCAATTGGCTTTCCGCAGTCTGAACTATGGGCGCGAGCAAGGCGTCTTCCAGTTCGACTCGATCGAGGCCGCCTTCGATCTGGTGATAGGCACCAGTGTCGAAGGCGCTCGGCGCATCTCCCGTACAGGACAGCTCAACGGGGCCTGCATCCGCGAGACCGTGGTCATGATCCTGCTCGGCCTGGGCATGAAGCTCCCGGCGGCCCGGATCGCCGTGGCCATCGCTTGGCAGCGGCTCCAGGATGCGTCCGAACACCTGCACTGGTGGAAGCCAGTCACTCCCGTCTAAGCCCGACCTCTTCTTCTCCAGGAATCTGTATGAGCACCACACCTCTCTATGACGCCATCGTCATCGGCGCAGGCCACAACGGGCTGGCCAGCGGCTGCTATCTCGCCGCAGAGGGCCGCAAGGTCATCGTCGTCGAATCCCTCGGCAAGGTCGGCGGCATGGCCTCCTCCGGCTATCTAATACCCGAAGCCCCGAATCATCTGGTGCACCCCTGCGCCCTCGATCTGATGTCTTTGCGAGTGCACCCCATGATGCCGCAGGAGCTCCAACTGGAGCGCCACGGCTTTCGCCAGACCGAAATGGAGCCTGGCTATGTCTATCTGCATCCGGATGGCAACTCACTCGTATTCGGCCGCAGCGCGGAGCAGACCGCCGCTGAGATCCGCCGTTTCAGCGCGGCGGACGCCGCGGAGTTCCTGGCCCTCATGCAACTGGTAAACACCTTCATCGACCTGGCGATTCCCATGATGCGGGTGGATCCCGCGCAGATGAACCTGGGAGCGAAATGGCAGGCACTCAAGGTACTGATCAAGAACCGGCACCTCAGGCCAGAACTGATGGGCTTGATGAAAAGCCCCGCTTATACCTCCATCATGGAACGGTTCGAGCACCCGGTCACGCAATCCGCCCTGTGCTGCCTGTTGGGTGCCGCCGGACCCATCACAGGCGAGGGTACCGGTGTTTATTTCGCGCTGCTGGGTTTCATCCAGCGCTTCGGCCTGGGCCGTGCCGTGGGAGGCATGCAGACTCTGTCTGACGCCCTGGCGGCCCGCCTGACGGAACTGGGGGGCGAGATCCGGCTCAACGCTCCGGCCGCCGAGATCATGGCCCGTGACGGGCGAACCCAGGGCGTCCGGCTTGCCAGCGGCGAAGTGCTCGAATCACGCAGTGTTATCGCGGCGGTGCACCCCAAGGTGGCCCTGAATATGGTGACACCTGGCGCCATAGAACGCCGCTACCTGACGCGGGTCGATCTGGCGCCAGCCAATGCCCACGGCGGCTCGCCCATGAAGATCGACGTCGCGCTCCGCGGCCAGGTTCGCGCCAGCCGTCACGAAGCCTTGCGCGCAGACGGGCTGAGTCTTCGCAAGAGCGTGCTGCTGATCGGCACCGTGGAAGCAGTGCTCGACAACTTCAAATGCGCAGCGCGCGGCGAAGTTTCCCGACTGCCCTATCTGTGGGCCACGGCACCGAGCGCCGTGGATCCTACGCAGGCCCCCGAGGGCCAGGACATCGCCTACTTGTATCCGATCGCCATGCCCCTCGAACCACGCGAAGGATGGGATGCCATCCGTGCCCCGGTGACACAAATGGTCATCGACCAAACGGACGCGTACCTGCCTGGGCTCAAGGCACAGGAGATTGGCCGCCGCGCTGAAGCGGCACCCGACTTCGCCAGCCGGCTGAATGTTCCCAACGGCTGCGTGGTGCACATCGACACGGGAGCCTCGCGCACGGGGCTCATGCGGCCGGCCTTCGGGCTGGGCGGCGACACGTTGCCGGTGAAGGGGCTGTTCTTCGGCGGCGCCGGCATCCATCCCGGCGGCGGCATCAATGGGCTGCCGGGCCGCATAGCCGCTGGCCGCGTGAAACGCTATCTGAAGTAAGTCTATCCACCATCCCATATCCATCCCTCAAGGAGACGCTCCATGAATACCACGCCCAAAACCACCACCGAGAACGCCCAGAAGCTCGAAGCGGCCTATGCCAGCGTGTCCGACCTCTACCGCGGCAAGACGGACGACCTCTATGCCGCTTGCCGCGAGATGCGCAAGACCACGCGCGTCTATGAAGGCGACTTCATCGCCAAGTTCCTCGGGGTTCCGACCAATGCCGGGCTGCAGACCCGGCCGACCTATGCAGTGTTCCAGTACCAGGACGTGATGAACGTGCTCAAGGACGCCAATACATTCACCAGCGGATTCATCCTCGAAGGCATGGGCAAGGTGTGGGACGGTCTGATGATCCTGGGCATGGACGGCGAGGCCCACCGCAAGGTGCGCGCCCTGCTGCAGCCGGCCTTCATGCCCGAGAACGTCAACAAGTGGCGCCCGAAGATCGATCGGGTCGTGCGTGAGGATTTCATCACGCCTTTGCTGCCCAACAAGAAAGCCGACCTCATGGAAATGGGCTTGAACTTTCCGGTGCGTGCCATGTATGCCCTCGTGGGCTTTCCGGAAGACAACCCCGACCAGTACAACCAATACGCGGTCTGGGCACTGTCGATGCTGGCGGCGAACCAGCTTGACAAGGCCAAGGCCGAGGAAGGTCGCCGGATCGCCGCCATTGCGGTCAAGAGCCTGTACGACGCACTCATGGAGCAGGTCAAGCGGCGCCGCGCCGAGGGTGCCACGGGCGATGACCTGATCACCCGCCTGATGAACGCCGAATACGAGGGCCACAAGCTCGACGATCACGAGGTCGCGACCTTCGCCCGCTCGCTGCTGCCCGCTGCCGGCGAGACCACCACGCGAACCTTCAGTGCGGCGATGACGTTCCTGCTGACCATTCCCGGCCTGCTGGACCGCGTGCGCAACGACCGCAATCTGGTGCCCAAGCTGATCGACGAAGCCGTGCGTTTCGAGCCCTCCTCCACGTTCAAGGTTCGCGAGACCTCCGCAGACGTACAGATCGGTGACGTGACGATCCCCAAAGGCTCCTTCGTCCAGTGCATGGTCGCATCGGCCAACCGTGACGAAAGCGCCTTCGAGAATCCCGACGTGTTCGACATTGATCGCCGCCAGAAGCCGTCGTTCGGCTTTGGCTTCGGCCCGCACATGTGCATTGGCCAGTTCGTGGCCAAGCTCGAATTGAACTGTGCGATCAACGGGATTCTGGACCTCATGCCCAACGTTCGGCTTGACCCCGAGCAACCCGCACCGCTCATCGAAGGCGCTCACCTGCGCGGCGCCAAAAACGTGCACGTCATCTGGGATTGATCACAAAGAGCCATCCGATCATGCGAAACTTCGACACGGTTCCCGCACGCGCCGACTTCGGCTACCAATGCTTGGTCAGCCCGCAAAAGGTCAGCGGCGCCAAGCTGGCCGACCTGCGTGACCACTTCGGTCTCAAACTCACCAAGCACATGCCCTTTGGCAGTGTGCGCGACGATGAGGGCCACATTTACTCGGTGGTGCGCGCCCTCAATGCGCCGGGCAGCACGCCCAACCCCACCAAGTTCATCTTCCAGAGCACCCGTCTGGACGGCCAGAACATCCGCATCGACAAGGAAAAGATCGCCCCGAGGGCACTCACCATGTTTCCCGCACGCGGACTCGACGGCGACACTGCCTGGTGGTCCAGCCATCCGGAGGATCCCGGGCAACCTTGGCGGCTGACCGCCTCCGGCACCGGGTTCAGTTGGCAGGAAGAGGGTTTGTTCGACCTTACCGGCCGGCTCATCGGCAATGGCATGCAGTGGTACCTGCCTGGGGTGGATTGGGGTACCTTCTACGTCGCACAGATCTACGACGTGCAGGGCACCTGCGAAGGCAGAAGCGTCAAGGGCATGATCTCGCTAGACCAGGCCTGGATGGCCGAAGGCGGCTCCATCCACATGCACAAGGACTTGGTGGTCAACAACAAGATGCACGTCATCTGGTGGAACTTTGCCACGATCTACAAGGACGGCACCTGGGATGTCGGCTCTTTTCTGGTCGGCCACGACAAGCTGGGCTACGCCATTGTCCAGAACGAAAAAGGCGAAGTTCGCTGCACCACGGATATCGAAGGCAAGGTGCGCCACGAAAAGGACGGCTGGTTTGCCGAGGACGCGCGCATCGTGCTGGAAGGCAAGGAGGAGTGGGAGTTCCTGCCCGATCCCAAAGGCCGGATGCTCGACTTCGTAGGCGGCTTTCCCGTCACGGCCCAGCAGGAAGGGCGCTGGCGCCGGGTGGGCGATACGCGCGAGCCCGACCGCTGGATGGCCTGGGGCGAAAGCGACAAGCGCAATGGCACGGCACGCAACGTCCGTGGCACCGAAATCTGAACTGGAGACCCTGACATGGACAAAACCACCATCGAACACTTCCTGCACGCCCAGGTGCGAGCGTGGAACGCCGGCGACAAGGAAGGCTTCTTCGCGGCCTACCGTTCGGTAGCGCCCGAGGGCCTGCAGATCGAGTATGTCGGTCGAGGTCCTGCGGCCGAGGGCTGGACGATCCTGGAGGGCATGTGGGCACAGCAAAACTCCAAGATCGAGATCGAAGAAGTGGCACTGATCATCAATGGGAGCGAGGTCGCATGCCACAACAGGAACAAGGTGCGAGGCAATTCGCTGGCCATCGAGACCATTGAGCTGTACCACTTCGACAATGGCCGACTGACCGTACGCTATTTCATTCACCAGCCGTGAAGCAGCAAAAGATGCCCTGCGCCCGACCGAAAGCATTGGCAAACGCGCTCCGCAGCTCTGCCACCATCGCTGAACGAGCAACTCCAAAGCCGGTACTTGAGCCCGTGCGAGGCAGACCGTTGGCTGCGCGTGACGGTTACCCGCTGAGCCTGTAGCGAAAACACTCTGCCGAAACTGCAGATCCCGAAACTCATTGCGGCCCCATCCTGTTTCCATGGGTTGCCGACATGAGTCCCGCCACCACAGAGACAAACCACCATGCATCAGATCCCTTCAGAACAGATCGAGCGCTTCATGAGCGGCCAGGTTCGCTGCTGGAACAACCACGACAAGGCCGGCCTGCTAGCGCTGTACCGCGAGGCGGCTCCCGACCTGCTGGACATCGAATACGTAGGTCGGACGGAGCAGGCCGACGGCTGGCTCGTCATCGAAGAGATGTACGACAAGCACAACCACCAATTTCGGCTGGAAGTCGTCAGCACCATCATCAATGGCTGCGAGGCCGCCGTGCACCACCGCAATTGCATCGTTGGCACGAACCAGGTGATCGAAAGCATAGAGACCTACCGGTTCGGCCCTGGCAGCCTCCAAGTACGCTACTTCCTCAAGCCTCCGCAGGACGCCAGCGTGAGCCTGGAGCAGTTCCGCGGCTTCGCCCCCACGCAACCACAGGACACACCATGACCAAGCCGTCGCTCCCCGGCCCGCATGAAGGCCGCTTCAAGGACCAGGTCGCCATCGTCACGGGCGGTGCTTCCGGCATCGGCGAAGCCACCTGTCGTCGCCTCGTCGCCGAAGGCGCCACCGTAGTCGTGGCCGACGTCAACGCCGAACGGGCCGCGGCACTGGCCTCGGAGCTGGGCTCCCAGGCCAATGCACAGGTGTTCGACGCTGCGGACGTGCGCAGCATCGAGCGGCTCATCCAGGACACGATTCACCGGTTCGGGCGCCTGGATGTGCTGCACAACAACGCTGCACTGAGTTCTCCGGCCATTCACGCCAAAGACAGGAATGCCATCGACATCGAGTTCGAGGTCTGGGATCAGATCATGGCCGTGAACTTGCGCGGCTACCTGGCTGGCTGCAAGTATGCATTGCCGACGATGATTGCCCAAGGCGGCGGGGCGATCGTGAACACCGCGTCGACCGGCGGTTTCGCGGGCGACATCACGCGCATGGCCTACAGCGTGTCGAAGGCGGCCATCATCGGACTGACCCGCCAGATTGCCACGCACCACGGCGCCCAGGGCGTGCGCTGCAATGCCGTCGCACCTGGCCTAGTGCTGACGCCTGGCACGCGGGGCGCGGCAGCAAGCGTGATCGACGTGATGCAGCGCCACCTGCTGGTGCCTGAGTTCGGCGAGCCCGAGGATATCGCCGCGCTGGTGTGCTTCCTGGCTTCGGGCGAGGCGCGCTACATCAACGGGCAGACGTACATCGCCGACGGCGGGATGCTGGCCCACAACCCAACCATGGCCGATCTCGTCGACATGGCTCGCAAGCCGAAGTCCCTCTGAACCGCATGAAACTCTCACGTTGCGTCCTGCACAGGACCGTGGCTGCCCCGGCCTGATGCCACACGCTCCCGATTCGCTGCTCGCACCTTTCCGAGGAGCCGGCTTTCGATACTTGTGGTTGGCTTGGCTGTCCGGCAACATGACCATGTGGATGCACGAGGTGACTGCCGCATGGCGCATGGCCCAGCTCACCGATAGTCCTGCATGGGTGGCCTGGGTGCAGACGGCCGGCACCCTGCCGCTGTTTGTGCTGGGCTTGGCCAGCGGTGCTCTGGCCGACCTGCTCAATCGCCGGCGCTTTCTGGCCGTGGCGCAAGCCTGGATCGCCGTAGTGGCGGCCGTGCTCGCGATCCTGGCGGCCACCGATGCCCTGGCCCCGCGAACGCTCCTGCTGCTGTGCCTGCTCAACGGTGCCGGACTGGCGTTCCGGTTCCCGGTGTTTTCGGCCCTGGTGCCGGATCTGGTGGAGCGGCACCTGCTGGCCTCGGCCTTGACCCTCAATGCCTTGGCCATCAATCTGACACGAGTACTGGGTCCGGTCGTCGCGGGCATCGTCCTGGCCTGGCAGGGAACGGCGATGGTGTTCGCGCTCAACGCCGTACTGTCCATATTGGCCGGCGTGCTGATCTGGCGCGCGCCCATTGCCCCTCACGCGCCCCCCGCCGAACGCACTCGCTTGCTTCAGGCCATACGCGACGGCGTGGGCCATGCCCGAACCTCTCCCATACTGCGGGCGGTGCTGTTCCGCGCTTTCGTGTTCTTCGCCCAGGCCGTGGCGCTGGTTGCCTTGTTGCCTCTGGTCGCCAAGGACATCGGCGCCAACGAAACCACCTACACCGCCCTGCTGGCCGCCATGGGCGCGGGGGCCGTGCTCGCCGCCATGGCTCTCCCCCGCCTCCCCGCCCTGGCAGCGCGCAACCGGATCGTCGATGCGGGCGTGTGGCTACACACACTGGCAACCCTGGGCGCTGTCTGGGCGCCCAGCGCGTGGACCCTCGCGCCAGCACTCGCCCTGTCGGGCGCGGTCTGGCTGTGTGTGGCCAACACACTCACCATGTGCGCGCAATTGGCTTTGCCGGCCGCCTTGCGCGCCAGGGGCATGGCGATCTATCAGATGAGCATCATGGGCGGCAGCGCAACAGGGGCTATCTTTTGGGGCGTCGTCGCAGAACACACCTCGGTAGGTGCATCCCTGGCGGTCTCAGCGGTCGCCAGCCTGCTCCTACTGCTGTGGACCCGTGGCGCCAGCTTGGACGAACCTGCCCATCAGTGAGGCCGGGGAACAAGGGCGTCGGCGGACACGCCATCCTTGAATCCAAATACTTCCACGCCGACCGCCTCGCAGTCGGGGTAAACATCGGGTTTCTCGGTCGAGACGCGAGCTGCAAGTACCTGAGGATGGGCGAGCAGCGTGCGCAGCAGATCATCCGCCAGCGTCTCCTGCAACTGGATATGCCCGCGGCTCACGCGCTCCCGAACCACTTCACGCACGAAATCGTAATCCACCACCTCCCTCAGATCGTCATCCACCGGAGTACTGCACACCAGGGGAACGTACAGATCCACATTGATGCGCACACGCTGCGGATGCCCCTGCTCGAAGGCATGCGCTCCAATGTTGATGTCCACCACATGGTTGCGCAGGAAAAGGCGGCGACACCGCGCCAATGCAGGAGTCAGAAAGGCATCGGACATTTCATCGGACTCCCATCTCGCGCGCCAGGAACATCACGTCGCGCGGCTGGCGAGTCAGATGCTGGCCTCCGTCGACAAGGATGGTGGAGCCAGTCGAAGCCGGAAACGTCAGCAGGAAACGCACCGCGTCGGCGATATCCTCCGGCGAGGAGCTTCGCCCCAATGGATTGAGCCGCCGGCCCAACTCGAACTCCTGCTCGCTCATCGGTCCAGACAGCAGGGCAAGCCCCGGGGCCACTCCTCCTACGCGCAGGCGCGGCGCCATCGCCATGGCCAACATCTTTGTGGCGGCTTCCAACGCCGCCTTGGATAGGGTGTAGGAAAAATAGTCAGGGTTTGGGTTCCACAGCTTCTGATCGAGCAGATTCACCACACACCCTGTCCTCCCGGTATTCTGCAGATGCTGGTACAAGGCCTGCGCCAGTAAGATGGCGGGCGCGGTGTTGGCCTTCCAGTGCAGTTCCATCGCCGCCAATCCGCAGGTCTCAGCGTTGTCGTACTCAAAAACGGATGCATTGTTCACCACAGCATCGATGCGGCCGAACCGTCTCACCACCTCTGGCACCAGCGCTTGGCAACCGGCCTCATCGCTCAAGTCGGCGTAGAGTGCTTCCGCTTGTCCTTCGCCGCGGCGCAGTTCCCCGAGCGTGTCCTGCGCTTCTTCCGACGAGTGCCGGTAGGTGATCGCCACGTTCCATCCAGCCGCAGCCAGATCAAGCGCGATCACGCGTCCAATGCGGCGAGCACCGCCGGTAACAAGCACAACAGAACGGGGCATCGGTTCAGGCTCTCGACAAAAAATACCAGATAGAAAAGCGGCAGGCCGCCGTACCGCAGCTCAGCAATCCAGCGCCAAGGCCCGGCGCCGCGCTGGGCGATCAGCACGAACCAGATAGGCGTCGATGATCGGGCAGCCGCCCAGAAGGGGACGTGCCGTCTCGAACAAGCTCATGAACAGGATGTCCGCAGCGGTGAAACGCTGGCCGAGCAGGTAGGGGCCGCGCGCCAGCGTGTGCCGGATGTGCTGCATCATGGATTGATTCAGGCCGCACATCGCGGGATCCTGCGCCAGCAGGCCCTTCCCCTCCATGTAGACCAGGGGCTCAGTCAACCCCACCTGATAGAAGAGCCAGGTGAGATAGGCTCCGCGCAATGCATGCCCCCCCGGCACACCCACTTCGGCCTCGGGATGTAGATCGGTCAGGTAAAGCGCAATGGCTGCCGTCTCGGACACCAAATGGCCATCGTGCTCCAGCGCGGGCGTGAACCCATGCGGATGCGGATTGCGCGGATCAGCTTCGCTGCCATCGTTGCGGGGGTATTTCACCACCACGACCTCCCGCTCCGTGCCCAACTCCTCCAGCAGCCACAGAATGCGCGCCGAATTGGAGCCTGGTGCGTGGTAAAGCTTCAGCATCATGTGTCCTTGTAGCGAGATAGGTAAAGTGATCGGCGCCTGAACAAGACAGCGTCATCGCCCTTTTTTCAGTGGTGCCTGGCCTGGGCCGGCAACCCGAAAGCCGCCCAGGCACCTACAGAGAGCGCCGCACCGGTCATCCAGAACACCGGGGCGACACCCAGCGCGGCGCCGGCGGCGCCAAAACCCAAAGGCATGACCAATGTGGAGAAATGGATGACGGTGGACCGCAGCCCAAGAGCCTCTCCCTGACGCTCCGGCGGTGCAAAGGTGTGCAGGCTGGACATGACCGCGGGCTGGATGGCCCCCAATCCCAGGCCTATGGTGCCGGCGCAGGCCGCCATGGCCCACACGCTGTCCAACCAGGGATAGAGCAGGAAAACCGATGCCGTCAAGGCCAGCGCACCGGTCATCACCCACCGGGGTTGGAGGCGCTCCGCCAGAAGGGGGATCACCAGCCGCACGACCGCTGAGGTAACGGCGTAGCTGGCCAGTACAGTGCCGATAGCCGATGCGCTCAAGCCCCGCTCATGGCCCAGAATCGGCAAGGCAAAAGCGTGGGCATCCCAACAGACGGCAATCAGCCAATTGATAAAGAACAGCCGCCGAAGATCGCGATCACCCAGCAGATTCCAAGCTTTCGGGGGAGCCTCAGTCCGTCTCGCAGGCGCCCGAGGCGCCTCGGCTGGGACCCGTGTGGTGGCGAGCAGCGTCCCGAGAGGCAGCAGCGCCAGTCCGACGAAAGCCGCGCGGTAGCTCACATGGTCGATCAACATGCCCGCCAGGACTGGTCCAATGAAAGTTGCGATAGACGGCGCGAGTGCCACCCAACTGAAGATCCGCAGGCGTTCCGCCTCGCCCTGGGCCAGCCGGCCTGCCGTGCGCTGCAGTGAGATCATGCCTACAGCGGAGCCCGCCCCCACCAGGGCTGCAGCACTTCCCAGAGCCCAGGCATGGGACGCTGAAGCGGCAAGAGCGGCCCCCGCCAACGCCAGCAAGGCACCGATGCGCGTGCCCAGGTGGTACCCCCGGCGATCCACCAGACGCCCTGCAGGAATGGCAAGCACAAAGGGGAAGGCGGCAAACAGAGCCATCAGCAACCCGATCACGGCCGGCCCCTGCGCTTCGCTCACTGCCAGCAGAGGGACGGTCATGCGCATGCCATTGAGGCAGCCATGCAATCCGACCTGCGCAGCGACCAGCGTCAGCAGCGTCCATCCGAAACTGGAACTCCCTCTGCGTGCCATGGGATCAACCAAGGGCATCCTCGACAGCCGCGATCAGTCGAGCATCTTCGGGGGCGATGTCGGGAGCGAAGCGGACTACCACGGCGCCGTCACGGCCAATCAGGAATTTCTCGAAATTCCACATTACGTCGGCCTCTGCCGTGGGCAGCAGTTGATGCTTGGACAATGTGTCGCGCAGCCGCGGGTCGCCGGACGCCACAGCATGTGGCTGCGCAGCGATAAGAGCGGCATAGAGCGGGTGCCTGGGCTCACTGTTGATCCGCAACTTGGCAAAAAGCGGAAAGCTCACGCGGTAGTTGGTGTCGCAGAAGTCACGGATCTCGTCCTCGCTTCCCGGCTCCTGGCCCGCGAAATCGTTACAGGGAAATCCCAGCACGTGCAGGCCACGGTCACGAAAGCGGTCATATAGGGACTGCAGGCCGGAATACTGCGGCGTCAGCCCGCATTGGGACGCCACGTTGACGACCAGCATCACCTGTCCCTTGAAGGGAGCGAGGCTCGTATCGGAGCCATTCAGGGTCTGAAGGGGAATGTCGAAGATCGATGTGCTCAAGGTGATACCTCCTGATAGGCTTGTTGGACCAAGGTCATGCGCCCGCCCGCCAGCATCAAAGCGCAGAACATCTGCAGTTCAACGGTCTCAGCGGTCGAAAAATGCTCTGCCAGCGCAACGAAGTGCCCTTCTCCAACGGCATGCGCATCGGTCGCGAACAGCTCGGCATATGCCAACGCGGCGCGCTCGGCAGGCGCGAAGTGGTCGCTATCGATCCGTTGGCAGTTCAGGGCCTCAAGGTCCTGCGCGTCCACACGATCGCTTTTGCGTGCCAATTGGCAGGCTTGGCATTGGGTGATGCTGGCGATGCGCAGCCGCACCAGTTCCCGCAGCCGCCCGTCCAGCACGCCATGGTTGTGGAACTGGTCCAGCAGCGCCAGCCATGCCAGCGCGGCCTGTGGCCGGTGGGCCCAGACCTGCACCGGCACGGTGGAACTGAGCATGCGTGTCTCGACGCCCCGCCGCACGGCCTGATCCAGCGGCTCAGGAAAATCGGCCAGCGGCACCAGCGGCAGGCGCGCCATGGTCACAGCCGCTCGATAAGGGTGGCAGTACCCATGCCGCCGGCGCAGCAGATCGCCTGCAGCGCGTAACGTCCGCCTCGGCGCTCCAGTTCGTGCAGCATCGTCGTCATGATGCGCGCTCCGCTCGCCCCCAAGGGATGCCCCAGCGCGATGGCACCGCCATTGACGTTCAAACGCTCGGAAGACACGCCCAGCTCTTTCATCCAGACCAGTGGAACCGAAGCAAACGCCTCGTTGATCTCGAAGAGGTCGATGTCGTCCAAGGTGAGTCCTGCCTGCGCCAGCACTTTGCGAGTGGCTGCGATCGGCCCGGTCAGCATCAGAGTGGGATCGGAACCCACCGTGGTCATAGCGAGAATGCGCGCGCGGGGCTTAAGGCCCAGCGACCGGGCCTTGGCAGAGGACATTAGCAGTAGACCCGCCGCCCCATCGGATATCTGCGAGGAGTTCCCGGCAGTCAGGCGCCCATCCGTTCGGAAGCTGGTTTTGAGGGTCGCCAGCTTTTCGACGGCTGTACCGGGGCGGATCGTTTCGTCCACGCAGAACAAGTGCGCCTCGCCCTCCACGCTCTTCTCGCGCACCTGCATCACCGGCACCGGCACGATTTCTCTCTCGAAATGACCGGCCGAGGCAGCCGCGCAAGCGCGCCGATGGCTTTCCGCAGCAAACGCATCGAGGTCGTCGCGGCTCAACTCCCATTGGTCGCACAGGCGCTCGGCCGCTTCACCCTGGCTCGTCATTTCATAGCGCTCAGCGACCATCCAGCCAAAGGCTTCCCCATGGATGCTTCGGTTGCTGCCCATGGGCACCCGGCTCATGTTCTCGGCACCGCCCGCCACGACCACCTCGGCCGACCCGAAAGCAATCAGGCCCACAGCCACGTGAACGGCCTCCTCCCCCGAGCCGCATTTACGATCGATCGTCAAGCCGGGAATCGTGCAGGGCCAGCCGGCCCCCAGCAGTGCCGTGCGCGCGATATTGGCCGACTGCTCGCCGACCTGGGTGACGCAGCCGAAGATGACGTCATCCACCAATTCTGGCTCAAGCCCCGAACGGGTGATGAGCTCGTCCAGGACGATGGCACCCAGGTGATCGGCGCGCACGGACGCCAGGCTGCCTTTGAATTTCCCGACGGGCGTGCGAACCGCGCCGACGATCACTACATCCGGGCGGCTCACAGCACGCTCGCTTTCAGACCGGAGCCAGGTATGCGCTGGCCTTTTACGTCGTACTGGTACACCCCCGCACCTGTCTTGCGCCCATGGCGGCCGGAGGCCACCATCTTGATGATCAGAGGACAGGGACGGAACTTGTCGCCCAGTGTCGAATGCAGGTAACGCAGCACCGACAGCCGGGTATCCCATCCGGTCAGGTCACCCAGTTCCAGGGGGCCCATCGGATGGTTGAAGCCCATGCGCAGCGCGGTGTCGATATCCTCGGCAGTGGCCACGCCCTCCTGCAGCATCCACATCGCTTCGTTGCCCAGCATGGCCGACATTCGGCTGGTGGTCAGGCCTGGGGATTCGTTGACGGTGATCGATATCTTGCCCAGCGCGTCGCTGTATTCACGGGTCTTTGCCACGGTCTCGTCGCTGGTGGCGATGCCGCGCACCAGCTCGACCAACTTCATCTTGTGCACCGGGTTGAAGAAGTGCATGCCCACCACCCGTTCAGGCTGGAGCACGGCCGTGGCAATCTCGGTCACGCTCAGTGCGGAGGTGTTCGTGGCGATGATGGCGTCGGGCAGCATGTGGGCCGCGGCCGTGGACACCACCTGCTTCTTCACCGCGATGTTCTCGGTGACGGTCTCGACCAGCAGTGCGGCCCCCGCGGATGCGGCAGCGAGATCGGCTTGCGTCGTGAGCCTGGATTTCGCTGCCTCGGCCACTGCCGCGTCGAGCTTGCCTAGGCGAACACCGTCGTCCAAGATCTTGGCCACGGCGGCGAGAGCCTTGGCGGCCGCGGCCTCGTTGCTATCCACCAGCACGGTGGTGAAACCGGAACTGGCGAAGGCATGGGCGATGCCGGTTCCCATCAGGCCGCCGCCGACGACGACCACTTTGTTTTGCGTAATGCTCATGTACTGTCTCTCCCTGATTGCTTATTGGGCCACCGTGACGATGTTGCGCAGCAGACCGATGCCCGGAATCTCGGCTTCCACCACATCACCGGGCTTGAGAAACTTGCCAGAACCCTGCCCCGTGCCAGCCGGTGAGCCTGTGAACATGACATCGCCGCTCTCGAAGCGCGAACGCTCGTCCACGAACTTCACCAGCTCCGCGACATCCCAGGTCATCTCGGCCGTGTCGCCGTCCTGGCGAATTTCCCCATTCACGCGCAGCAGCAGACGCAGCGACAGCTTGCCCTCGTGCGCAAATTCATCGCGCGTCACGATCCAGGGGCCGAGGCCCGTGGTCTGGTCGCCGCTCTTGGCCGCAAACAGATCCATTCCGACACCGGGGGGGCCACTGCGCTGCAGATCGCGTGAGCTCACGTCGTTGCCCACGGTGTAGCCCAGCACGCTGGAGATCGGATCACCGCGGTTAACCACGTCGCCGATCACCGCCACGAGTTCCACCTCGTGGTCCAGCTCCTGGGTCAAGGGCGGATAGCGCAATGCATCGTGGGCCCCGATGAGCGCGCCGTAGGCCTTCAAGAAGGCAATGGGCTGGTTATGGCTCTTGATGCCGAAGTCGGCCGCAAGATGTTTGGCATAGTTGGCCCCAGCCACCACCACCCGGTTGGTTTTTTCGACCGGAGGCAAAAGCCTCACCGAATCGATAGCCCGCGCCGCGCCGCTGAACCGCAGTGCGGAAGCCCCTTCTCCGCGCGTGATTGCCGGCCCCCAATCAGGAACTCCACCCTCAATCGGGCGCAGCTCGCCGCGCTCGGTATCCACCAGCGCCCAAAACGGCGCCCCGCCATCGGAGCAGCGTGCGAACTTCATGCGGCAGCCTTCACTGCGGGCTTGCCCAGCTTGGCCGGATCCAGGTGCAGCAGCTCGCACGCATTCTTCCAGCGAATCTTCTGCAGATCGTCGTCCGACAGCCGCAGGCCATCGGTCAGATCGTGGCGAACGGCATCGCTGCCGCCGAAGTTGCTGCCATACAGAACGCGATCGGCACCGATGATGTCGACCAGCGCCTGGCGCATTGGTACCTCGTGCAGTTCCACGTCGAACCAGAAGTTCTTCAGATACTCCTCGACCGGCTTCTTGTTGAACGCGACGTCGAGATTGCGGTTGGTTTGAGCCAGGCGACCGAGCTGGTACGGGATATACCCGCCACCATGGGTGATGTAGACCTTGAGGTTTGGGAAGCGATCCAGAACGCCGCCATTGATCAGGTACCAGAAAAAGCGCGTTTCGTCGTAGTTCATGCCGACGATGGCCGTGGTTTCGTACTGGTCATGATCGGCCTGCATGCCCCAGGTGACCGACTGGTTGTAGCCGTGGATGAAGATCGGCAGATCGAGGTCGCACATCGTTTTCCAGACGACATCAAGCTGCGGAGAATCCGCCTCCAGCCCGCCGAAGTTCGCCCCGCCAGCGACCAGTCCCTTGGCGCCGAGCTCGGTACAGGCGCGGCGGATTTCCTTCGCCGCATCGTGCGGCGCATTCAGCGGCGCATGAGCCCAGAACATCAGGCGATCCGGCGCTGCCGAGCAGTAGTCGGCCAGGATGTCGTTGACCTTGGTGGCGAAGCGCACCGAGAACTCGGGATCGGCCCAGTACATGTAGCAGTGCGAAGGCACCGACAGCACCTGCGCATTCTGCCCCGCGGCATCCATGCCATTGAGGCGGCTCTTCGGATCCGCCCAGCGGGCCATGTATTCCTCGACGCTCGGCCCTTTTCCAGCGCGGACTGCGGCCTTGCGTTCGGGCGAACCCAGGCGCAGCACCCAGTGGCCAACGCGAAGCTTGACGTCGCCATCCGGGTGGCGTTCAAAGAACGGCCCCCAAAACGGATGCTGGTTGTAGTACCCCGGTAGCGGGGCATGGGCGTGGAGGTCGATCAGCATAGTGATTCTTTCAGGTTCAAGCACGGCCTCAAGGCCCGTGCAGATGTCGTTCGCGTGCTATTGAAGCAGTGACAACCGTCGAAAATCCGGCATGCGCTTGCACTGCATCAACGCAATATTAATCACAAAATGAAATTCTGTTCAAGTTATCGCAAGCACTGAGGTAGCGACATAGCCGCGATTGACCCCCTAAAGACGGTCTTGCATAGGGATCTTTGTGTACAAACATCTGCTCGTCGCCTTGGAAAACACCCCTCTGGGAATGAAGACCGTCAGCGTGTCGAAGGCACGATGCTCAACGCGGCACTGATGTGGCAAATGATCGGCTACCTGCGCTAATGTCCGACGACACTGCACAACCCCAAAGAAGAGGCATTCGCCTTTCGCTTGCTCAGGCTATGCACGAGCGAGCACAACGCGGTGCTGGACAAACTCGAACAGAAGCATGTGCTGGAAAACACCTTGATCGATGCCTTGTCCACCGCCCTGGCCCGGCACGTGGATGAAGATGCAGAAGACGCCACAGTCACATTCACCGCCGCCGGCCCGCGCCTCAGCGGTGCGGCCTAGGAGCAAATGTCCTTGAAGGAAAGCGCCATTCTCCCGACAACTCGCCGTCACCTGGTCAACACCGACTGGTCAGAGGTCTACAAAGCCTTTTCCGCTCACCAAGCCCCCTACTCAATCACTCCCCCGAGATACCGATGAGGCAATTGTTCACACGCATTGCAATAAAAAGCGCCCGCCCCGCGCGCCAGGACAGGCAAGTGCCACTGCCGCAGGTCGAATCACCGTCTTGCGCGGGGTGGCGCGCCCGTAGCCAAGGATTCCACCATCCGTCCAATGCGCCGGGGCAGCGTCTTGCGATCAGCATCGCCCGGCACCAACAGTTCGCTGAGCACATAACGAATCACAAGCTCACAGACAAGCTCTCGGTCCAGCTTGATGCCAAAACGCATCTCCCAGCTATCAAAAACAATCCCCAGAACATCCTGAAACCTGACCACTGAATCGTGGAAGATGCGACGAAAGAAGCCGAAGGCATATTCTGGTGCAGCGACCAGTAGCCGACGCGCACGGCCGTGCTCCAGGTAGTGATCCAGATAGCGAATCAGCGCAGCGAAACGCTCATCGGGATCTTGGTAGGGCAGGACGGCCTCTGCCAGCGAAATATGGAATTGCTCGCGTTTATGACGAGCAAACGCATCCAGCAGTTCATCCTGAGACGCGAAATAGCGATAAAACGTTCCCCGAGCAATACCAGCCTCTCGGCAGACATCGAGTATTGAGATCCGCTCAGCGCCAGATTGCAGCACGATGTTCTCGGTGACCATTAGGATGTTCGCGATCGTTTGTTCGGACCGTCGATTGCTACGCCCGCGGCGCACGCCAACCGCCCCCGTCTCTGCAACCACCTGACTCTTCTTCTCCACCACGGAGAGAGTCTCGGGGGGTCGCGTCACAACAGGCGCTGCAACGCCACGATCCACGGCCCTACGACGGGGCTTGCCAACGGTTTCCTGTGCGACTGCGACTTGTTTGTTCTTTCTTTTGAGGGTCATTTCCATGCTTTCTGAGGTTCAGTGAGAGATCCGGCTGGCGGAGAGGCGACCAAGGGTTTACGCGCACGCTCGATAAAAAATCTACATTTAGAATCTAAATCTCCATATGAAATTTCTTGCATTATTCGGTGTGGCGTGGAGAGTTTTACATGGCCAGAATCCGCAATCCCGACACGTGACCCCCCGGTCAATCAAATATGATCATTGCAGCGCTCGAATGCGCGGTAGTCAAACATCAGATTGCCGATTCCAGTGCAGCGCTCGTGGTCTGCCAGGCCGCGTATGCAGAACGCATCGCGGCGGTACGGCCTCAAAGGCAGGCCGAAAGACACGCTGAAGATCATGCGCAACCTCTGGCTGCAAACGGGGGATATTGGCAAGTTCGACGAGCAAGGCTTCTTCTATTTCGTTGACCGCAGGAAAGATTTCCTGCACAGACGCGACGAAAACATTTCCAGCTTCGAGATGAGGCCGCCTTCGCTCGCCACCCCGCCCTGGCCGAAGTCGCCGCGCACGCCGTCCCGTCCAACAAGAGGGGAAGACGACGTTAAGATGACTGCCATGCTACGCCACGGCATGGCGCTGGCGCCCGAAGATCTCTTCCGTTGGGCCATCGACGCGCCGTCCCATATTGCGCTCTGCCGCGCTACATAGAATTCCGCGACAGCCTTCCCATGCCCCCCAGAGGCGGGTTCTGAAGTATGAACTGCCCGACCAAGGTTGCACTCCGGCCACGTGGGATCAGGAAACCAACGGTATGCAGGTCACTAAGCGCTGAAGCCAGCCTCCTGGCCCCTCAATATTCGCGCACTGGCACATGGGCCGGGCGCGAGTTGTAGCCCGGCAAATGCAGCCCACCATCCACGTGCATGGTGATTCCTGTCACGAACCGTGCCATCTCCGAGCCCAGAAAGACGGCCACGGGTCCGATATCCAGTTCCGGATCACCAGAACGCCCCATTGGCCGAGCGGCTGCCGAGCGCTCAGCGAAACCGGGGATTTCAGCGGCCAGTTTATGGAATGTCGCTCCCATGGCTGTCGGCGCAATGGCGTTGCAAGTGATGTTAAACCGGCCCCATTCGGCCGCCGCGCTGCGCGTCAGTCCGACGACACCGGATTTTCCCGTGTTGTAGTCGGCATGCTGCCAGGCACCGATATCCACGTCGATCGACGTGAAATTGATGATGCACCCACCGCCGCGCGCACGCATATGCGGCAAGGCAGCGCGCATGGCCCACCAGGATGCCCAGACCGTCGACGTCAGCGTACGCTCCAGCATCGCATCCGTCTTGTGCTCCAGCAACACGTTCTCGGATGGGACGAAGGCATTGTTGATGAGAATGTCGAGCCCGCCAAAGCTGTCCGCAGTAGCCTGAATGGCGGCTTCCACGCTTTCCTTGCGGAGCACATCGGTAGGCACGAACAAGGCGCGTGCGCCCATCTGCCGGAGTTCGGCCTCGGCCTCGGCGCCGGTCACGGGATCAAGTTCGGCAATCAATACTGCAGCGCCTTCTCGCGCATAGCAGCGTGCAATGCCGCGTCCGATACCACCGCCGGCTCCGGTGATCAGCGCCACCTTGTCTTTCAGCAAGCCCATTGAATTCCTTTTATTTTGAACAAAATTCTTTTTATCGTTCATTATCGTACACTTTAAAGAACTTAATGTCAGCCGAAAAGATCGAGCTCCACGCGTTGCCAGCCGACGGTGGAGTCCCATAAAGAAAGTCCCCATGCCTGTATTCCGACGCCGCATTCTGATCAAAACCGAACCCGTGGGAGCCGGCTTTCGCTGCCGGGCCGCACTGGAGGATGATTTTCATCATTTCCGGGTCGAACTTGTTGTTCAGGATGGGCTTATCGCCTCCGTGCGTGGCGACGCACCTCGTCACCCTTACAGCCTGTGCCCTTCGGCAGCGGTCCAACTCCAACTGCTGGTCGGAACACCCCCTGCAACAAGCGCCCACACCGTGATGCGCCAAGTCGACTCCAGCGAGCAATGCACCCATATGCTGGAGCTCAGCGGCTTGGCTGCGGCCGCCGCGTCCCGCGCCCTGCCTCAACGCAGCTATGACATAGAAGTGCCATTGAGAGTCGAAGGGCGCACACGCGCGACCCTTGACCGTGACGGCATCCGGCTGCTGACCTGGGATATTCAGGACCTGGACATCATAGGCCCCCTCCCCTATGAAGGGATCGGATTGCGCCAGGGTATGGCGCGCTGGGCATTTACCCACCTGACCGAAGACATGGCTGAAGCTGCACTGGTGTTGCGGCGATGCGCAGTGATTTCCATGGGAAAAAATCAGCCACTTGATGCACAGCGCCATGCCAGAGCGACCGGGGCCTGCTACGCGCAGCAGCCAGGAAGAGCCTCTCTGGCTTTACGCCAAGTTGGTTCTACCTGGGACTTCACGTGGCAATCAGGCCAGCTATGCCGCGATGACCAAGAGTGGCTCGCATTCAAGACTTAAAGTAAGTAAGAGGGTCAAAGGAAGATGGCAAGATTCGGCGTACCCAGCACTGCCTGATCCAGCAGAATTTCGCGCTTGACCAACTTGAACCCCTCGCCATCGGCCCGCAGAACGTCCCTGCGCTCCGCGCTGATGAGGTCATACTCATCGAAGTTGAACCGGCTACGCGTCACCAGCAGATAGCTGCGCACACTGTATTCATGGGGCTTGTCCGTCTCCTCGACGAGGACATTAGTCACAAGCCGCCGTGTGCGCGATGGCGGGTCCTCCGCCCAGGCGCTCTTAGTGCCGGTCAGGCGCACGATGCGCCCCATCACAGAACGCCAATCATCGTGGTAGTGCTGCATGGTGCGCACTATCGATGCCGCCTGCTGATTGACCGGCCTCGTTTCCCTCAAGGGAGCGGAGTAGATTAGGTCTTGCGCTAGCAGGGCGCCCCATTCCTTGAGGCGGATTTCGTCGAGCAAACGCGCCTCGACGTACAAGAACTGAAGGATCTGGTTGTAAACCGGCGATCCGATTGGCACCAGGGCGCCTTGGGCTTCACTCATGGGATTCTCCGATATTGAATGGTAACGAGTTGTAAAGAAGAGTCAGACAGCGTCGCCCATGAGTTGGCGCCAGTACAACCACCAGTGCCACTGCGTGTCGTCCTTGGTGAAGCCTTCATTGACGATGCCGGGGCCAGGCCAGCCTTTGGGCGCCCCGGTTTCATAGACAGCCTGGTACTTCAGGGTCATCTTCTTGCCCTGTGCGCCTTTGGAGGCCAGGGTCATATGCGGCCAGGTGTCGGAATCATCCTGCTCCACCATGCCCGACGTGCCAAACAACTGGATCGTTTGCCTGAGCATTTTGTCGCGCAGTTCCTGCGGGGCGTCCTTTTCCGTGAAAATCCAGTTCACGAACTCCAACTTATCGGGCCCCTTAGGCACGTAGGCATGCATAGTCATCGAGCCCACCACGGAGCCATCGGCCTGCGGGATGTAAACAAAGCCGAACAACACGTTCGGGAAAATGCCGCCGACCTGGGGTGGCATACTGGTTTGCACCTGCAGTTGTTCCGGAGTGAGATTGCGCTTGAGTTGTTCGACCATCTCTTTCGTCATGCCCGCTGGCGGGAGTGCATTGAGCTTTTCGTCCACGCTCAGCACGTCGGGATCAAGCCCTGTCATGCGACGAATTTTTCGGCCCAGGTCGATGCATCGCAACGCGTGCCCATGTGGTGAACTGACTTCTACCCCGTACATCTCTGGACTCAGGTCGCCACCGCTGCCTTCCCCTTCGCCCTTCTTTGAATAGTTGCCGACTTCGCCAAGCCAGCGGTGCAGGGTCAGCGTATGGTAGCCGTCGGCGGCAGACTGCTCCCCTGCGGCCTTCCAGTTAGCACGCACGGTGAAGCGCTGCGGCGGCCCGAGCACTTCCATACCTTTGTCGGTGCGCTTGAAAAGGATGTCGTAGTACCACTTGGCATCGCCAAGGAATTCCTCGAACGATGGGCCATCTATGTTCCAGGTTGCAAAGATCAGCCCTCCATACAAGGTGACCCGGGCCTTTTTCAGCCCCAGTTGCTCCTTACTCATCATCTTGCCGTGCATCGTCTCCTTTTCGACCGGCGCGCCGAGAAAGGCACCGTTAGGACGGAAAGCCCAGCCATGGTAGATGCAGGTGTGGATCTGCGTGTTGCCAGCATCCAATGTCGAAACCCGCATGCCCCGGTGTGTGCACAGGTTGAGCAGAACATGGACTTCGCCCGACTTGTCTCGGGTAACCAGCACCGAGTCGGATCCCATGTCACGAGTGATGAAATCACCCGAATTGGGAATTTCGGACTCATGGCCAAGGAAGACCCAGACCTTGCCGAAGATCCGCTCCATCTCCAGCTCGTAGAGTTCTGGATCCGAGAGCGCGCGCATCTGCACCTCCCGTGTGTTCACATTGACTAGGTCAATGACTTTGGTTCCATCGGAAAGTGTGAGTGGGGTAGGGCTTAGCATGCGCGTCTCCTTCATCTGTTCTGGCAGCTGTTGAAATTAAATATAAACAACTTATCAAATTATGTACATATAAAGCCCATTCCAATTACCCAAATACAGTCGCAAACCAGGGTTAACACCAGATTTACGCATGCCACTCAGCCCGATGCTCCTGCCCCATCCGCAGGAACCGGCGCCAGTTGACCTGACGATCGGTGGACAAGTGACGTCCCGCCCCCATGCAACTGAATGTGCGGAATGGCAGGTGGGCGATATCGAGCGTGACTTCATGTCCCCCCGTGCCGATAGTAAAGGCACGCGCGCGGCCTTCAAGGTCGCGATCATCGGCGCGCCGCGCACGAAGTCGAGCACTACTTCGAAGCTCTCGCCCACAACCTGCATCAGCGCCATAGCGTCGTTCTCTCCGCCCAGCTTCACCATCTCGTCGGCACCCCGCCCCACCGAACCAGGGCCGAGCACCACCTACGCATCCTCGGGCAGAATTTCGTAGTACAAATTTCTGCTGTCCGCAGTGGCGCTGCTGGGCGTAGCTTGGCTCAGCGGCGTCAACACGCTTACCATGCCGGCCCAGTTGCTGCCGCCGTCGGAATTGCGCACTGTATGGTGATCTACTACATAAGCATCATGGGCATCATTGCCTGCGGAGCCGCGCTACTGCGCGGAGGCCGGTCGCTGCTCGGTCACCACGGCATGGCTACAGCTAACGCGGCGGCTGTCCATCGATGGCAGCGCACCGCAGTCTGTTTAAAAATTGTGTTGCAGGCCGATGTCCATGCCGGTCTTATCCGCCCAAGCCTCGGTGTCGCGGGCGACGTTGACGTACAGGAAGCTACGCTTGGACAGGTGGTGGTTGTAGCCCACAGCGTACTTGCGGCTGATCTTCTGGTGCCCGCTGGTGTTCTCCAGATCTCCGTACACCAGCTTCAGCCGACCTGAGGACGTTGACAGGTGGGCGCCGACGATCCAGCTGCGGCGCTTTTCCAGCGCATCCGTGCGTCCGCGGCCATATCCACCGGCCAGCGTGACCGCCCCAACCTCGGTCCGCGCAGTGGCGAAGTGCCAATGGTCGTGCCGTCCTCCCGGGTCTTCGTAGGCGTAGCCCAAATACACCGGGCCGGCACGGTAGGTCAGGCTCAACCCTTTGGGCCGCTTGACCGTCATCGGCGCGGGAAGGATCGTAGAATTTGGACTATTCGCGTTCGCGACCTGCGCCTGCAGGCCGAAGGTGCCAACGTCGAGCTTGTAGGTGACGGCACCGTCGTTGCGCACGGTGCCAATGTTGCCGTTGCTGAACGCCACCATTGACGACACGCCGGTATGGATGAACGGGTCAGGCGTCATCTGCACCTCGACATAGCCGGCGACATAGTCCCGGCCGAACGACACACTGCCCCAGCGGCCCTTCAGCCCCACGATGGACTGCCCCTGCCAGAACCGCACGGCGGTGGACTCGCCGGTGTTGGAGCGCAGCCGGTGCTCGAGCCAGAAGAAGGCCGACAGCCCGCTGCCCAGATCCTCAGTGCCGCGAAAGCCAATGCGGCTCTGGGCGCCCTCGCCCATGCCGTTGTCGCCTCTGGCCATCTTGCTGCCGATCTTGTTGACGTAGCCGGAATCGAGCTTGCCGAACACGGTGACCGAGGACTGGGCCGCGGCAATGCCGACGGAACAGGTGGCTGCCACGGCGGACAGCAAATTCTTGTACTGCACAGGGTTACTCCAAAGATGCGCAGGCAGGGCTCATCCAGGCCCGGCGGGCCTGCGTCGCGGATAAAAGGTGCACGGATGTGCGTGCGCGGACGGCGGCGCCTCAGCAGCCCTATTCCGCCGGGATGCCGGCGTCATGGACAATCTGCCCCCAGAGTCGGCTTTCCTGTGCGACAAAGCGGCCGAACTGGCCAGCCGGCAGCACGGAAGGCACGGTCCCGAGCTGATCGTTGGCAGCCTTGGAGGCTGGGCTGGCTGCGGCGCGCATCAGAAGCGCGTTCAGGCGGTCCACCACCGCGGGCGGCGCCTTGGCGGGCAAGAACACGCCGAGCCAGAAGCCGATGTTCATGCGCTGCACGCCGGCCTCCTCGAACGTGGCCAGTTCGGGCGCGAACGGGCTGCGCGTGGTATCGGTCACGCCGATCGGACGAAGCTTGCCGGATTTCACAAACGGCATGCCCGACAGGTCGGTAAATAGCATGTCGACCTCGCCACTGACAAGGTCCGGTATCGCGGCATTGCCGCTGCGGTAGGGCACGCCGACGATGTCCAGTCCGGCTGACTTGCGCAGTACCTCGGCCGGCAGCCGGCTCGTTATGCTGGTATAGGCGAACGAGAATTTGCCCGGGTTCTGGCGCACGAGGTCGATGAAGCCGCCGATGCTGTCCACTGGCATCTTGCGCTGGTTAACGTAAAGGAACATCGGCCCCTTTGCCACGGTGTTTACGGGAGTGAAATCGGCCACCGGGTCATAGGGCAGCTTCTTGAACACGTGCGGATTACCGGTGAAGGCGACGTTACCAGTCACCAGTACGGTATAGCCGTCCGGCACGGCCTTAGCCACGGACTGGGCCGCCAGCATCGAACTCGCACCCGGCCTGTTCTCGACAATGGCCCTGGCGCCCGTCGCTGCCGCAATCTCGGCAGCGAGCGCGCGCACCAACACATCGGGCGCGGCGCCAGCCGTGAACGGCGTGACGAATGTGATCAGCTTCTCGGGATATCCGGCAGCAGCGGGTGCGGCCAGACAGGCCACGGCGGCGGCCCAGAGGCAAGTTGCAAACATACGCATTGACTTCATTGTGTCCCCTTAGATTCTAATAACAGAATAAAATTCTTATTTTAGATACACATTCCTCCACCAACCCCAGCTAAATCACGAACACTCTTACATTTTTTGTCTCACAAATTCACTTATCTCATTCGACGACAGAGGCCCCACGCAACACGCGCCGACCTGCCGGACTTCGACCTGTGACGGGGGCAGCGTGGGCGCGCTTTTCGGGTACCAGGGCAAGATGAACTCATCGCAGCTCTGGTGTTCGATTGCGGCGCACAACGGCAGTGCCGTATCGATCGAGAAGACCGGCTGCAGCAGCCCGCGAGCCTTGCGGCGCGCTTCGCCATCTATGGCAGTAATGACCAGCCCGTCTGCACTGAAGAAGCTGCCAAAGCCCTTGGTCATGAAACAGCTATGGAAGATCGCCGAGTCCTGCTTATGGCCGTGGTCAATCCGGACTTCAACGCGATACATTTCCGGCGTCAGGTTGGCCCCGTCCTCCTCGGCATTGGGCTTCCTCCTGACCGACGGTGCAGGATCAGCATGTAATAGCCATCGCATGCGCCCTGCTCGGCCGCAGTTTTCCAACTGGCCTTGAAGATAAAGCGCTGCGACGGACCCAAGACTTCCATGCCACTGGTGGTACGGCACCACATGGTGTCGTAGTAGAACTTTGCATCGCTCAGGCACTCCTCGAACGAGGGGCCGTCGATGCTCCACCTGGCAAAAATCATTCCGCCTTAGATCGCCACACGCGCCTTGGTGAGTGAGGGCTGCTCCTTGCTCATCGTCTTCTTGTGCAGGCACTCCTTATCCACGGGTGCGCCGATAAAGTCTCCGTCATGAGGCTTCCGTCCCCTCCGGATACAAGGCAACGCCAATCGCCAGCATGATCAGGAGCACCGCGGCCCCGTCTTGCCAATGCAGCGCCTCGTTCAGCCACAGCGCGCCCGACAGCAACCCGAGCACGGGGATCAGGGAAATGCTGACACTCGAGGCGACTGGCGGCAATGCGCGGGCCAGGGAGAACCACGCCACGTGGCAAAACCCAAAAATCAGTAGCGCGTTGTAGGCCACCGCCACCCAGACACTCGGCGAGGGGCGACTCACAGGCAGGCCGTCGGCGATCCCTACGTACACCAGAACCACGGCTGTCGTGATCGCCGTCATCCAGAACCCGATCGCGAGTACGGGAACGTCCATGGTGCTGCGCCGCAGTTGCTGCGTCCCCAGGGCCCACACTGCGGTTCCGGCCAGCAGGGTAAGCCCAGCCAAGGGAACCCCGCTGAGACGCGAGAACTCATGCCACAGCAACAGCACCACGCCCGCAGTCGCGCTACCCACGCCCAACCATTGCGGTCGGGACAGACGCTGCCGATACAGCAACATGCCCCAGAGCGCCGAGAACACGGGCATGGTGTAGCCGATGATGGCCGCCCGGCCAGAACTCAGGCCCGGCAAGGCCCACATCAGACACAGGTGCCAGGCCACCATGTTGGTCGTTGCCAGCAGCAGCAACTCGCCCCAGTACCGCCGCGGCACCTGCAATGGCACCCGCAGCAGCTTCAGTCCCAACCACAGGCACGGCAGGCCCAGTACCATGGACCAGGCCCGGAACGCCATCGCGGGGTATGCACTGACGGCCGATTTCATGATGGGCCAGTTCACTCCCCAGAACAGAGTGACAAACACGAGCAGCCAGACCTGGCGCCGGCTCAGGACAAAACCCGTCATGCTGCGACGGGGGTTTCAAGCTTGAGCAGGCGGCGCGCGTTCCCGCTGCGGATCTTGACTACGTCGGAGTCCGAGAGGCCCAGTCCTGCGGTCAGGTCGCCATTGTCGTAGGCCCCCCCGAAGTTGGTGCCGTAGAGGATCTGATCGGCGCCCACCACTTCCACAACGGCGCGGCGCAGTGCCGGATGCTGCACGTCCAAGTCAAACCAGAAATTGGGCAGGTAATCCATCAGCGGACGCTTGTTGCGCGCATCCGGCGCCATCGACTTGTTCAGCTCCGCCAGGCGCCCGAGCTGGAACACCGCCATGCCGCCTGCGTGGTTGATGTAGGTTTTCAGCGTGGGAAACACGTCCAGTGCGCCGCCACAGATCAGATACCAGAAGAACAGGGTTTCATCGACGCAATCGCCCACGATCGAAGTAGTCTCGAAACGGTCTTCCGCATGCCTGTCGCCCCACCACACGGACTGGTTGTAGCCATGCACCATCAGCGGCACGTCCAGCCGCGTGACCGTCTCCCAAACGGGAAACAATTCCTCGCTATAGGCCTGCAGGCCCTTGAAATTGGCGCCTCCCACGCAGACCCCCTTCGCACCGAGCTGTGTCACGGCACGCTCGATCTCGCGTGCAGCCGCCACCGGATCTGCCAGATTGGCGTGCGCCCAGAAAGCAAAGTGCGCTGGGTCCTGGGCGCAATAAGCGGACATCTCGTCGTTGCAGATGCGCGCGTATTCGCTTCCGAAGTCTTCCGCCCAGTACATGAACGCATGCGAGGGAGTGGACACCACGATCTGGTCCACGCCGCGCTGGGCCATCAGCGCGCGGCGCGCGGCATGCGTCATCTTTGCCAGCAGGTTCGCTTCCGCCTCCTGGTCCGAGGCGGCCTTCGATTTTTGCTTGGTTCCCAACGCGAAGTGCCCGACGGTGAAACCCTGCATCTTCATGAATGGCCCCCAGAAATCGTGGCGGTTGAGCATTCCAGGAGTCAGCAGGTGGGCGTGGGCATCGATCAGCATGGTTCGTCAGGATGAGGGGCCGGGGAAAGGCCCCCGGGACAGCCGCCCGGACTTGACATCAGCCGAGCCAGGACAGTCTAATTATTGAACACTTATTGTCAATATGTTTTAATTTCAGAAAAACCTGAGAGACCCGATGCAACCCACCACATACCACCTGCTTGGCCGTACGGGATTGCGCGTCTCGCGCCTGTCCCTGGGCACCATGACCTTTGGCACCGAGAACGGTTGGGGCTGCGACCGGGAGACCGCGCGCGCGATGTTCGACGCCTACTTGGCATCCGGGGGAAATTTCATTGATTCGGCGGACATCTACACGCACGGCACCGCGGAGACCTGGCTAGGCGAGTTCATGTCGGAAACGGGTACGCGTGATCGCGTGGTTCTGGCCACCAAGTACAGCTTCAATCACCAGAACCCGCAAGGCAACCCGAACGCCGCGGGCAACGGCCGCAAGAATCTGATCCGCTCCCTGGATGCCTCGCTGGCGCGGCTGAAGACGGACTATGTGGATCTCTACTACCTCCATGCATGGGATGGCATCACGCCGGCGGAGGAGGTTCTGCGCAGCATGGATCAGTTGGTACGCGCCGGCAAGATCCGCCACTGGGCGCTCTCGGACGTGCCCGCCTGGTATGGCGCGCGCATCGCCACCCTGGCGCAGAACCACGGCCTTGAAGGTCCTTGCGCGGTGCAGCTCGAGTATTCGCTGGTGCAGCGCGGCATCGAGTACGAGTTTCCCGCCATGTGCCAGGAATTGGGCCTCGGGCTGGTGGCCTGGAGTCCTTTGGGCGGCGGCCTGCTGTCCGGCAAGTACCAGCCCAACGTGGAGGCGCAAGCCCAGCAGGCTGGGCGCATCAAGGCCACCGCCGCGGTGGCGACGCCCGCGCTGAACAAGCTGACGCCACGCAACTGGGAGATCGTCGCGGCGCTCGAATCCGTCGCCAATGAATTGGGGCAGCCCATGGCAAGGGTGGCCATCAACTGGCTGTCGGGCCGCCCGGCGCTCAGTTCGGTGATCCTGGGCGCCACCCGGCTCGAACAACTGCAGGACGGCTTGGGCGCGCTGGACTTTGAATTGCCTTCCGAGCTCCGAGCCCGGCTCGATCAGGTGAGTGCATTGCCCCCGCTGTTTCCGTATAACTTTCTGAGCGCCATTCAGCCGCGCATGCACGGGGGAGCCAGCGTATCGCCCCGCCCTCCCCACTTTGACGAACTTCCCGCGACTCGCAGCGGCGGCTGGCGCTGAGCGACGGAACTGCGTCCCTGGAGAGCCCGCCCATCCATGGCGAATATCCGGGGAACTGGCAGCACAGAGCCTCGGAGGAAGTAGTGAGAATGGCAAGCACGGCCTCCCAGCCAATCAAAACAGAGACACCCGCATGATCATCTGGACCCGGCGTCAGATGCTTGGGCTTGCAGCCAGTGCACTCCCGGTATGGGCGGCCCCGGGTGACGCCCAAGCCGCCTGGCCCACCAAACCTGTCTCTATCACCGTGGCATACGCAGGTGGCGGTGCCATCGATGGGCTGATTCGTTACTGCACCGAGCAGATCCAAAAGCGCCATCCCGAGATCGTGTTCGTCATCGAGTACAAGCCTGGCGCAGGCGGCAACATTGCGGCAGATGCTGTCGCCCGCATGAAAGGCGATGGTCATCAGTTCCTGATGACAGGATCCTCGACCCAGGCGGCCAACGTCAGCTTGTACAAAACTCTCCCCTTCGATCCGGAAAAGGATTTCGTGCCGATCGCCTCCATGGCCACCGTACCTTACATCCTGGTGGTCAACCCCTCGCGCGTGCCGGTCAGCACGTTTCAGGAGTTCGTCGCCTTCGTCAAATCCAGGCCGGGCCAGTTGAGCTACGCCAGTTCGGCGATCACCGGAAGGCTCGCCGGCGAGATTCTCAAGCAGCGCATGGGTTTACAGGCGACTTTCGTGCCATACAAGACCTTGGCCCAGGTGGTTTCCGACATCATCGGCGGCCATCTTGACTACGCCTTTGGCGACCCTCAGGGCTACCTGCCACATGTGCGCTCCGGTCGCCTGCGTGCAATTGCCGTGACGACACGCGCGCGCATCGCCTCCGCCAACGACATTCCTACCCTCTCGGAGTCGGGCATCGCTGATTTCGACGTCTCCGCGTGGCTGGCTCTCTACGGGAAGGCCGGGATGCCAGCCATCGCAATCCAACGCATCAACCAGTTGATCAACGAGGTGCTGGAAGCGCCTGAGGGACAAGCATTCCTTACCAGCATCGGGCTGCAGCCACTGCTTGGCAAGCCCGACCAGCTTGCCGCCCTGCAAAAGCGCGATACGCTGGCCTGGGCACAGGCCATCCGGGCGGCAGGCATCACGATCGAATAGTACATGTCTGAAATCAGATCCTTGGCCAACTCCAGCCCAGTCGATCCCATCTACCTTTGCGACGGCGCGTTGGGCTTCTGGCAAATTGCCGAGCGGCAGCCCAGCCGCATCGCAATCATGGAATGCGATGGGGGCTGCAGCACGTT
The DNA here is from genome assembly GCF_008121565.1 of Comamonas sp. Z3. NCBI lineage: Bacteria > Pseudomonadati > Pseudomonadota > Betaproteobacteria > Burkholderiales > Comamonadaceae > Comamonas > Comamonas sp. Z3. Next base: position 93,962 of record NZ_VOQU01000009.1, on the reverse strand, counting down.
CGGCGAGCTGCGCGACCGCGTCGATCGTCTGTCGCATGCGCTGCGCGGCTGCGGCGTGAAGACCGGCGAAGCCGTCGCGGTCTTGTTGCCGAACTCCAGCGACTGGCTGGCGAGCGCACTCGCCATCTCGCAGATAGGCGCCTATCTGGTACCTTTGAATTGGCACCTGACGACCGAAGAATTGGCCTACCTGTTGTCCAACAGCAAGAGCCGCGTGCTGATTGCCGATCATCGGTTTGCCTCCACGGCCAGCCAGGCGGCCCAGCAGGCGGCGCTCCCCGAGCAAGGGCGCCTGGCAGTTGCCGGAGACATACCGGGCTTTCGCGATCTGCAATCCTTGCTGCCCGCACAACCCGATGACCCTCCTGGCAACCGGCTGGCAGGCGGCATCATGTTCTATTCCTCCGGCACCACGGGACGCCCCAAGGGAATTCGGCGACCACTGACGGGATTGGCCCCTGAAGTGGCATTGGCGCGCACCCTTCCGCTCTATTCGGGCATGTTCGGCCTGCGCGCGGGCGATGGGGCGCACCTGGTCTGCACACCGCTCTACCACGCGGCTCCCGGCTCCCGCGCCATCCAGATGCTGCATCTCGGGCACCGGATCGTGCTGCTGGAAAAATGGGACAGCGAACGCGTGCTCGCCTTGATCGAAAGCGAACGCATCGACAGCGTGCAACTGGTGCCGATTCTGTTCCACCGTCTGCTGCAACTGCCGCAGTCTCTCCGGCAGCGCTACGACCTATCGAGCCTCAGAACCGTCATCCATGCGGCCGCCCCATGCCCTCCGGAGACCAAGCGCCGGATGATCGACTGGCTTGGCCCGGTTCTGCACGAGTACTACGCGTGCAGCGAGGGAGGAGGAACCTATGTAGGCAGCGACGACTGGCTCCGTCACCCCGGAACGGTGGGCCGTCGGTATCCGTTCAGCAAGCTCGCCATCCTGGATGAGGACGGAACCGAGCTTCCTGCTGGCGAGCCCGGGTTGATCTACATGAACGATGGCTTCGATTTCGAGTATTTCAACGATCCGCAAAAGACCCGTTCCGTCAAGCGCGGTGACATGTTCACCGCGGGAGACTATGGATACCTCGATGAGGAAGGCTGGCTCTACCTCTGTGACCGCCGCACCGATTTGATTCTTTCCGGCGGCGTCAACATCTACCCTGCCGAGATCGAGGCCGTTCTGATGCAGCATCCTGCGGTATCCGACGCAGTCGTCGTGGGACTGCCGGATCCCGAATGGGGGCAGAGTGTCTGCGCATTGGTTCAACCCCACGAGGCGGCCCCAGCGCCCGCGCTGGAAGCGTTGCGCGCCGAGCTGATGGCGTACTGCGAGCGGCACTTGGCTTCCTTCAAGCGGCCCAAGCACGTCCTCCTCGCACCGGTCCCGCGCACCGATGCCGGTAAAGTCGGCCGCGCTGCAGTCCGCCAAGCGCTTCTGGCTGGAGAACTGCGTCCGCTGGCAAGTGCCGATCCGGTCTGATTGCCGACTCAGCGCACCATCAGCGTCCCGCCATCGACGGCAAATATCTGGCCGGTCATGAAACGCGCCCCGGGAGATGCCAGAAAGGCGAGCACCGGCACCAAGTCCTGCGCCATGTCGCCCAGCTTGCCGCCCAGCGGGATCACCCGGGCCATCAGCGTATCGTGCGCGCTCAGTTGCTCCGGGCTCATTTCGGAACGGGTCTGGTCATACATGGGCGTCCAGATGGCCGGGGCGATCGCATTCACGCGGATGTTGTAGGGCCCCCATTCCTGAGCCACGGTGCGGGTCCAGGCCAGGACGGCCCCTTTGGCCGCCGAATAGGCAGATTTGTTGGGCAGCCCCAGCGCGCCGGCTGCGGAGGCAAAGTTGATGATGCTGCCGCCCTGCTCCCGCAGATGGGGAAACACCGCCCGGTTCATCAGGAAGGTGCCGGTGGCATTGACCGCGAAGACCTTTTCCCACAACGCCAGACTGGTTCCCTGCGCCGGCGAAGACGGCGCGATACCCGCCGCATGTATCAGCACATCCAGGCCGCCCAGGCGGGCGCAGGCGGCATCGACCGCGCGCGCAACCGATCCCTCGTCGGCCACATCGACCTCCATGAAGCCCCGCGCTCCCGCCGCAACAGCAACGGCTTCGCCGCGTTCGCGGTTCAGGTCCATGGACACGACCAGCGCCCCCATGCCCGTCAGCGAGCGCACAAGGCCCTCGCCCATGCCGCTGGCTCCCCCGGTGATGAGGATGCGGCGGCCGGTCAATTCTGAAACAGACATGGTGGCGCTCTTCTATCGCTGCACTTTGATGGTGGAGGACTCGATGTCCCAGGTGCCAGGCGTCACACCTTCATCGCGCAGTTGGTACTTCAGAACCCGCCCCTGCGGATTGACCGGCAATTCAACCCGGAACTCGATGTAGCGGGGCACAGCGTAATAGGGCACCCGATCCACCATCCACCGGCACAAGGCCTCTTCGGTGAGTTGGGCACCCGCTACCCGCTTGGCGGTGACCTTCAGGTCGTCCTCGCCCAGGTTCGACCGCACGGCATGAACCGCGACCTGCTCGATGTCGGGATGCTGCAAGATCGCCGACTCCATCTCGAAGCTGGAGATGTTTTCCCCCCGCCGGCGCAGGTAGTCCTTCTTGCGATCCACAAAGTAGAAGAACCCGGCCTCGTCGAACTTGCCAATGTCCCCCGTGTGGAACCACATGTTCCCCATCACCTTCTGCGTGTCCTCGGCTCGGCGCCAATAGCCCTTGAACATGATGTCGGGATGCAGGGGGCGGCATACGATCTCGCCGGCCTGCCCGGGCGGCAGCGGATTGTCCTGGTCGTCGAAGATGCGCACGTCGAACTCGGGTGCGCGCCGCCCCGACGAGCCCGGAGGAACCGGCTCGCCGGCCGGCACCGACGTGATCAGCGCCTCCGTCAGGCCGTAGGCGTTGGAGCCGATGTGCCGCGCACCGAAGCGGGTGCGCCAGATCGCCTTGATGTCCTCCGTGAACGGATTGCCCTTGACCGTGTGGATCTGGCCGAAGCAGCGCTTCATCGCGTCATTGTCTGGCGCCTGTGCCAGCAGCGTACCCAGGGCGCCCAGGATGGACACCACGGTGGCCCCGGATGCCTCCACGGCAGGCCAGAAGCCACTGACCGAGAACCGTGGAGCGATCGAGATCGTTCCGCCCACAAGCAGCGTGGACACCACGCCCGTCGCGATCGCGTTCATGTGGAACAGTGGCAACGGGGTCCACAGCACGTCGTCCGGACCGAACGGCGCAGCCCGCAGAAGCAGGCGCGCCACATGGCACATCTGGTTGCCGCTGATCATGCAGCCTTTGGAAGGCCCCGTTGTCCCGGACGTGTAGATCAGGGCGTTGAGCGCGGCCGGGTCAGGCAGTTCTGCCAGGGGAGTGGTGTCGTGCCCTCGGTGATCGTCAAGGCTTTCGATGGAAAAACCAACGTCTGGATAGCCATCCTCCAACACTCCACGCACCAACAGGCGCCGAATGCCTTGAAGATGCCCGGCCACCTCGAACAGGCGCGGCGCATAGGCCGCGTCGCACACCAGGATTTCAGCCCCCGAGTCGGCCACTTGGTGGCGCAAGAACTCACCCTTGAGTGCCGTGTTCAACGGAACGCTCACGGCGGACAGCTTGTTGAGCGCGATCCATAGAACCACGGCGTCGAGGTGATTGTCGAACAGCGAGGTGACGGTGGCGCCGGCCTTCACTCCCAATGCCTGCAGCGCATGGGCCATGCGGTTGGTGAGAGCGTCGAACTCGGCGTAGGTGGTCTTCTCGCCACTGAAATCGAACAGGATCTTGTTTGGATGCGCGAGAACCGCACGGGCCAAAGCCGCCACGGGAGTGTCACGCAGCCCTGGCGTCCAGCCAGGTGCGCTATCAATGTCTTTGCTCATTCGATGTACCCTGCCGCGATTGGCGGCAATTTCTTTACGTTGTGTGAAGACGCCGCCCGGAATGTTTCTCGACATACGGGACAGCGTGTAATGGTCTCAATCGGTGGCATGCTGCATGTCACCGCGACGACGGAACCCCAGGCTCCCGCCCGTGGATGGACGCTTATCACGGCGAAGTGATGCGCGTACGCAGCAGGCCGATGCCCTCCACCTCCAGTTCCACGACGTCCCCAGGTTTGAGGTAGCGCATCTGCTCCAAGCCACAGCCATTGCCCACCGTTCCCGATCCGATGAACTCACCGGGATAGAGCGTTTCGGAACGCGACACATGCGCGATCACATCCTCGAACTTCCAATACATGTCGCGCGAATTTCCCCGCCCCCATTCCTCGCCATTGACACGGGCAACCATGTTCAGGCTGTAAGGATCGGGAAGTTCATCGGCGGTCACTAGACAGGGCCCCATCACATTGCTGGTATCAAAGTCCTTGCCCTTGGCCGGCCCGAGCATGCCGCCCATTTCCACGGCCTGGGCATCGCGCGCGCTGATGTCATTGAAGATCGTGTAGCCAAATATGTACTCGCGCGCCTTCTCTTTGGGTACGTCCTTGGCCCGCGCTCCTAGGTAGAAGCCGAACTCGAGTTCAAAGTCGAGCGCCTTGCTGTAGCCGGGCCACACGACATCGTCGTCCACGCCGATGGTCGCAAAGCGATTGCATTTGTAGTAGATGGGCTGGCCCAGGAAAGTCTCTATCGCGCGCTCATCTGAGCGGGTGTTCATTGCCTTCAGTGTGGCCTCCGGATCCGGTGTTCGCGCCGCGCGTGCGCGCCGCGCTGCCGCATAGCTCTGGCGCAGATGTAGCTCGAAGCAAGAGGCGTCGCGCATTTGCGGTGGTGGCTGTATGGGGGCGAGGATTCTGACCGTGCTGCGCTCCCTGACGGCCGCGCGAGGCGCTCGCGCGATCAGGTCACGCGCAAGCTCGGAGGCCGAGGGGCCCGCTTCGATCAGCGCCAGGATGCTCGCCAGCGCATCCGCGCTGCCGCCATGCACGATCTGCGCCGCCTGCCGCAAGTCAAGCACCGCCTGGTCACCCTCGATGAATGCGCCTGCGCGGGCGGGTTCGCCTGCAGCTTGAAATGTCACCAGTCTCATATTGAACGTTTCTTTGTGGGGGGGGTAAAAACCAGGGGCAAAGTGCCTCCGGTAGGAACGAGGACTCAACCGACCGACGGCGGAAGCGGTGCGTCGGAGGGTTCCAGTCGGCGGCGAAGCACCACCGGCGCTCCGCCATGGCTTCGCTTGATCAGCCATTGGGCAAGCGCAGCATCCATGTAGTCAGCGTGGCCTGGAAACCAGTTGGCAAGCGCGTTGGCGAGATCGCGTGCCACCTGTCCAGAACCGCCATTACGCAAAATTTCCTGCACCTCGTGCACAGAACGCAGAACCGCCGCATGTTCATCCGCGTGGCACTGGGCGGCAGGAAATCCCGTGGTGTTCATCCAATGCCGCTCCTGCTCGAAATGCTCGACGGCATGCACTTCGAAAGCGGCGAGGCACTCCGCCAGATCGGCATCCTGCGCCGTTTGAAGGGCCGCCACGCACGTGACGAATTCGCGATGGGTTCCGTCCATGTCACCGTGCCCGAGCAAGTAGCGATCGGACCAAGCCATGGCATTGCCGCCGCCCTCTCCAACGGCCCCGGATAATGAGTGCTCCTGAGACAAGCGCATGTCTTCCATGATCACACTCGACCTGCCACCGGAATGCACGCGCCTGTGACGGCGCGGGCATCGTTAGACAACAGAAACGCAATGACGGCGGCAAGCGAGCGCGGGGTTACCCAGCGCGCGGTGTCGGCATCGGGCATATCGGACCGGTTGGCAGGCGTATCCAGAATGCTGGGACAGACAGCGTTCACACGCACACCTCGGTCCTTGAGTTCCTCTGCAAGCGCTTCGGTCAGCCGTGCGACGCCGGCCTTGGACGCCGCATACGCGCCCATTCCCATCCCTGCCTTCTGCGCAGCCAACGCCCCCACGTTGACGATGCCCGATCCATCGGCCGCCAACAAACGTGGCAACGCCTCCCGGCACGCCACCACGGTACTGCGCAGGTTCATCGCATAGAGCGCATCCCACGACTCCAGGGCTCCACTCTCCAACGTTTCCCACCGGAAGCCTCCGGCGGCATTCACCAGGCCGTCGAAGCCCTGGAGCCGCTCGCTTGCCTGCTGGAATGCGGACCGTGTGGCATTCGGATCGGTCAGATCAATGCCGCCGATAACTGCAGTGATTCCGGGCACATCCTGGGCCGCGGCGCGATCGAGCAGGACAACACGGGCTCCGTGTTCGACCAGCACGGCACCCACGGCACGGCCCAGCACGCCCAGGCCGCCGGTCACAACGATATGGCGGTTCGCCAAAGAATGTTCACTCATAGATGCGGACGGTTGGTAGAAACCATTAGTTAGACACATTGACGAAATTTGTTCATATATTACACTCTCTTAACCCGCAGACGTCAACTCGTAGCGACCCTGACCAAGCCCTCTGCCAGCCCGACACACCTCGCATTCATGCCACGAAAACTGCCCCAAATCACCAGCGACACATCAGCCTTTTGGCAGGGAGGGGAATCGGGCCGGCTGATGATCCATCGCTGCGGTGCATGCCAGCGCTTCTTTCACCCCCCCGCTCCGATCTGCCCATCCTGCAGTTCGCTGGATGTGACACCGCAGGCCACCAGCGGCTGCGGCCGGATCGCCACTTACACCATCAACCACCAGGCGTGGAAGCCTGAGCTGGCTGCACCCTACGTCGTGGCCATCGTCGAACTCGACGATCAGCCCGGCCTGCGCCTGCTCAGCAACGTGGTGGGACTGCCGCCCGATCAGGTCCGAATCGGCATGCCGGTACAAGTCACTTTCGAGCAGCACGAAGACGTCTGGCTCCCTCTGTTCAAGAAAGCCCAATGATGTTCGACCACCTGTACGAAAAAAACGTGGCGATCGCCGGTGTAGGCCAATCCGAAGTGGCCCGCCCCTCCGACAAATCCGCCATGCGCCTGACCCTGGATGCATGCCTGGAGGCCATCGCCGATGCGGGGCTCACGCGAGAAGACATCGACGGTGTGGCTTGCTGGCCAGGCGACAACAACAACGGCAACAGCTTTTCTCCGGTGGGCCCCAATGCGCTGATCGGCACGATGGGCCTGCACGTCAACTGGTACGGCGGCGGCTACGAAGGGCCAGGGCCGCTGGCCGGCGTGATCAACGGCGCGATGGCCATCGCCGCGGGCCTGTGCCGCCATGTGCTGGTGTTCCGCACGATCACGGAAGCGAGCGCGCGGCGGCTCGACAAGAACGCCAACGCCTTGAGCAACAAGACCGCCGGGCGCGACAGCAGCTTCTTCTGGCAGTGGTACACCCCCTATGAAGTGCACTCGGCCATCAACCTGATGGCCATGTATGCGCAGCGGCACTTCCATGAATACGGGACCACCCCGGAGCAACTGGCGCAGATCGCCCTGACCTGCCGCGCCAACGCCGTGCTCAATCCCAAGGCCGTGTACCGCACGCCCATGACCATGGACGACTACCTGACCTCCCGCATGATCTCGACGCCCCTGCGCATGTTCGACTGCGACGTGCACTGCGACGGGGCGACGGCCATCGTGCTCTCGCGCATGGATGCGGCGCGCCATGGCCCGAATCCCCCGATTCGCCTGGAGGCCATCGGCTCGGCCCTGCACCAGCCCTGGTCCTGGGATCAGGTTTCCCTGACCGGCGGGGCCAGCATCGACGCGGCCCGCATGATGTGGCAACGAACCGACCTCAAGCCGGCTGATGTCCGCAGCGCCCAGTTGTACGACGGCTTTTCCATCCTGACTTTGCTCTGGCTGGAGGCCTTGGGCCTGTGCCCGGTGGGCGAAAGCGGCCGTTTCGTCGAAGGCGGCGCGCGCATCGCCCGCGACGGCGCCCTGCCGGTGAATACCAATGGCGGCCAGCTCTCGGGGGGAAGAACCCATGGCCTTGGATATGTGCACGAAGCTTGCACCCAGCTCTGGGGCCGCGCCGGGCTGCGCCAGATCGCGCCGCACCAGGTAGCGGTTGCGGCGGCCGGCGGAGGCCCGCTGGCTGGCTCGCTTTTGCTCGTCCGAGAGTGACCCCACTCTAGCCCCAGGCGCCCTGTCCTCGCCCATTGCCCGGTATGACCGCATGACACAACCTCCTCCCACCCATTCACATACCCCGCATAGTCTGGGCATTGATTTGTCCGAGTTCAAAAGCGCGTGGCGCATCGTGATCCTGGCCACGCTGGGACTGGCGATCAACTCCAACTCATCCATGCTGTATGCCTACGGCGCGATGATGGTTCCCCTGCAGCAGACGTTCGACTGGGCCCGCGCGGATCTTCAATCGGCAGTGAGCTTCATGTTTCTGGGATCGGTGGTCGCATCCCAAATCGTGGGATGGCTCAATCTGCGCTTTGGCATGAAGCGCGTCACGGTGCTCTCGCTGTGCATGCTTTCCCTAGCCTTCATCGCCATGACGCACCTGGGGCCTTCGATCGTGACGCTCTACCTGGGATTTTTCCTGATGTCCTTGGCCAGCATGGGCACCATGCACGTCACCTGGACCCACCTGGTGAACCTGTGGTTCGAGCGCAACCGCGGCCTAGCTCTCGCGCTGGTTCTCTCTGGCACCGGTCTGGCCGCCATGCTCATTCCCTCGGCGGTGAGCACCGTGATCTCACGATGGAACTGGCAGGCGGCCTTTTGGCTTCTGGCTGCCCTGCCGATGCTCCTGGTGCTGCCCCTGGTCCTGGCCTGGATGAAAGAGCCCGCCCGCGCTCCTGCCCGCAAGCACAGCGAGTCAGCCTCGTCAGCAGGTCCCTTGGTCACGGGCGCCTCGCTACGCGAAGGCGTGCGCCAGCCCCGCTTCTGGCTGCTGAACATCGCCTTGTCCATGGTCGTGGCCTGCGTGGTGACGCTGGTCACGAATGGCGTCCCCCTGCTGCGCGACAAAGGCCTGGAAGCAGGGGATGCAGCGCGCATCTTCGGCAGCTTTGGCTTGTCGCTGATATTGGGACGGGTCATCGTGGGGTACCTGGTCGACCGCCTTTGGGCGCCTGGCGTGGCCGCCGCCGCCCTGGGGCTGCCGGCCCTCGGATGCCTGCTCCTGGGAATCAGCGGTGCGAACGACACCGGCTGGCTGGTGCTGGGTGTCATGCTGGTGGGCATCGGCGCGGGTGCCGAGTTCGACCTGGCGGCCTTCCTTGTCTCCCGGTATTTCGGCATGCGCGACTACGGCCGCCTGTTCGGCATCCACCTCGGACTGATCACACTGGCTTCCACACTGGCCCCCTGGCTCTTCGGACAACTCTTCCGAAGCACCGGCTCGTACCAGGCGACGCTGTGGGTCTGCGGGCCCATGTTTCTTTTCGGTGGCCTAGCGTTGCTCTCGTTGGGCCGCTACCCGATCTTCGAGGGCAAGACCGCCCCCGACCAAACCATTTAAAGCTGAGCCTTATGTCCAACAACTCCATCGTCATCGTCGGTGCCGGCCAAGCCGGCTATCAGGTTGCAGCATCGCTGCGGCAGGAGGGATTTGAAGGCGCGATCACCCTCATCGGCGACGAACCCGGCGTTCCCTACCAGCGCCCGCCGCTGTCCAAGGCCTATCTGCTGGGGAAAGTCGGCACGGCAGCACTGCGATTTCGCCCGCCCGAGTTCTTTGACGAGCACCGGATCACGCGCATAGAAGGCAGTGCCACCGCCATCGACCAGGAACGCCGCGAACTGGTCCTCGCCAGCGGCGAAAGACTCGCCTACGGGCACCTGGTACTGGCGACGGGCGCTCGTAACCGTGTGCCGGCGGTCGCTGGCATCGAGCTCGGCGGCGTATTCGGCCTGCGCAACCTGGCAGATGCCGACGGACTGTCACAGCGCCTGGGCAGCGCGAAGCGCGCAGTGGTCATCGGCGCGGGCTTCATCGGACTGGAGTTCGCCGCCGTTGCAGCCGCGCGCGGCATCGCGGTGGACGTGCTGGAGCTGGGCACGCGGCCGATGGCACGTGCCCTCTCTGTAGTCACCTCCCAAGTATTCGACCAGGCCCACGCCCGGTGGGGCGTGCGAATCCACTACGGCCAAAGCCTCGCCGCGATCCACGGCGATGGCGGGCAGGTGACCAGCGTAGAGCTGGGCAGCGGCGAAGTGCTGCCGACAGATCTGGTGGTCTACGGCATCGGGGTGCTACCCAACGCGGAACTCGCCGCTCAGGCACAGTTGACCGTCAACAACGGCATCGTTGTCGACGCCCATCTGCTCACCAGCGATCCGGCCATTTCCGCCATCGGCGACGTGGCCAGCTTTCCCAGCCCCTGGTCGTCACAGCCCATCCGGCTCGAGTCGGTTCAGAATGCCGTGGACCAGGCCAAGGCCCTGGCGGCCCGGCTCACGGGCAAGCCCGCCAGCTACGCCGCCTTGCCCTGGTTCTGGACCGACCAGGGAGAACTCAAGCTGCAAATCGCCGGCCTCGCCGACGGGCACGATGAAACCGTCGTGCTCGGCTCCATCGAACAACGCCAGATCAGCGTCCTCTGCTTCCGCGCCGGCCGCTTGGTGGCAGTGGAGTCATGCAATCGGCCAGCCGACCACATGGCAGCGCGCAAGCTCATCGCACGCAACACGCCGCTCAGCCCCGCCGAGGCGGCCGCTGCGGGCTTTGACCTCAAAGCGTTCGAAGCCTCGACGCGCGAGACCGCCTGAGAACGCACCGATCCTACGGCCGATGCCGGGCCTTTAGAGGCCCTGCGCGCCATGGATCAGCAACCCGCTCGCCATTGCCAATTGCCCCGCGATATGAATCGTTTAAAAATCTCCACCCGGCTTGCCATTTCGTTCTTCACCATGGTGCTGCTGCTGGTCGCGCAGGGTGCAATGGTGCTGTTCCTGTCCGCGGCGCAGCGTGAGGCGATAGACGACATCGTTCAAAGGAGCATACCCATCACCAAGGCCCTGAGTGCGGTGATCGATGGGTCGAACATGGAAACCATCCAGTTCCGCAACCTGGCCCTCTTCTCGTCTCCGGACATCCAGAAAGCGGCACTGGCCCAGATCAAGGTCGAACGCGGCAACATCGCCGCGCAGACCCAAATGCTGGACCAGCTCATCGAATCCGAGGAAGGCAAGGCCTTGCACGAAAGCATCAAGCCTCTGCGCGCCAAGGACCTTGAATTGGGCAATCAGTTTCTTGAACTGTTTGCCAAGGAACAGTGGGTAGAGGCGCTGGCCTTGCTGGAGAGCAAACAACGCCCGGCGCAGATCGAATACCAGAACGCGATCCGCAAGCAAGCGGAACTCCAAGCGCAGGTCATGGCCGAAGACGGGCATCGGGCCGAAGCCGCCACCCGCAATGTGACGCAAGGCCTCCTGATCGCGAGCGCCGTGACCATTGGCCTGGCCCTGTTCCTTGCGATCACCATCATCCGATCGATCACGCGCCCGCTGATGCAGGCCGTGGCAGTGGCCGACCGCGTCGCCACCGGCAATCTGAGCGGGCAGATCACCGTGCAGTGCCAAGACGAAATGGGCCATCTGCTGGAGACGCTGCAGCACATGCAGCACAGCTTGGCTCAGACCGTCACGGCAGTGCGCAGCAATGCACAGGGCGTCGCTTCGGCCAGCACCGAGATCGCGGCGGGCAACCATGACCTGTCGGGCCGCACCGAAGAGCAGGCCAGCGCACTGCAGCAAACCGCCGCGTCGATGGAGCAACTGGGCGCCACGGTGAAACAAAACGCCGACAACGCGCGCCAAGCCAACCAGCTCGCCCTGAATGCCTCCACCGTGGCCACCCAGGGCGGCGAAGTGGTCGCCGAAGTGATCAAAACAATGAAGGGCATCGACGACAGCAGCCACAAGATCGCCGACATCATCAGTGTGATCGACGGCATTGCCTTCCAGACCAACATCCTGGCCCTGAACGCCGCCGTGGAAGCAGCCCGGGCGGGCGAGCAGGGCCGCGGCTTTGCGGTGGTAGCCAGCGAGGTGCGCAACCTCGCTGGCCGAAGCGCCGAAGCGGCCAAGGAAATCAAGCGGCTCATCACCGACAGCGTGGAGCGCGTGAAGCAGGGGTCGCAGCTCGTGGACAAGGCCGGTGCCACAATGACGGAAGTCGTCACCGCCATCCGCCGCGTCACGGACATCATGGGCGAAATCAGCGCCGCGAGCAACGAGCAAAGCCAGGGCATGGGACAGATCGGCGAAGCGGTCGCGCAGATGGACCAGACCACGCAGCGAAATGCCGCGCTGGTCGAAGAAATGGCTGCGGCTGCCAGCAGCCTGAGCACCCAGTCCCAGGCGCTGGTGGAAGCCGTGGCGGTTTTCAAGCTATCGGATGGCGAAGTCGTGCGCGCCATCAATGCCGTGCCCATGCCCAGTACGCCCCACGCAAGCGCGCCGAAGAAAACTGTCATGCCGGCACTCCAGCGACAACTACAGCCGCAAGCATCAAAGGCACCGCCCCCCAGCCACCGCCCCGTCGCCATGACCGCGCCCTCCGTTCATTGACAGGGGATCTGCTCGAGTGGCAAATCGCCCCGTCGATGCATTCTTGATAGCTGCTTGCGCTTTCTGGGTGAGCATTTGAGGCCAATTTAGCCTGTGTTTTTCGTGCATGCCTCCCGAGCCCCTGCGCAAGTATTTCCCTACACTGAGGGATTAGATCAGCCCTGCTGCCGCGCCAACCTGAACTGCCGGTGACGACGCCACGCGCACCCGAAGCCCATGGGCATTCACACGCAAAAAAAACACCCCCTGGTACAGCCGTAATGGTCTGCCAGGGGGTTCAAAATTCCGGATTCCACGGGGTACTGTGTCAATCACCGGCCTTGCCTCCGGTACTTGCACCTTGGAGAAAGTGTCCAGGTCCGGCCCGCTTCAGGCCATGGCCCCCAGATAATCGACCTTGCCCAGTTCCACGCCTGCCTGGCGCAGCAACGCATAAGCCGTGGTCACATGAAAGAAGAAATTCGGCAGTGACCACTGCTGCAAGAACGTCTGCCCCGTGAAGTGCAGTGGATCGCCCTGACGCTGCGGCACGACCACGGGCCGCTCGGCACTCCCGGCCAATTGCTGTGGCGAAACGCCTTCCACGAAGTCGATGGCATCCCGCACGCGGGCACGCAATCCTTCGAAACTCTCGTCGGAGCCTTGAGCGGCAGGCAGTTCCACAGCCCCCAGGCGCGCGACAGCAAGCCGCGCCACCTCGCTCGCAATGGCCACTTGCTTGCCAAAGGTCAGCATGTCGGGCGACAGCTTCGTATTCAGAAACGCCGCGCTGTCAAAGCTTCTGGCCTGTGCATGGCCTTCGGCTTTGTCCAGCCAGGTGAGCAGGTTGCGCAGCATGCGGGCATAGATTTCCGCGCTGGCGGCATACATGGATATAGACATGGTCGGATGTGGTGGGTGTCAAAGTTTGTTCGATCCCATGCGGGCGAAAAATTCACGCATGGGCACCATGGACGGGGCGTGACTGGTGAAGCCGCCATCCACTGGAATCACCGCCCCCGTGATGAATGAGGACTCGTCGCTGGCCAGGAAGCTCACCACGTCGGCAATCTGCTTCGGCGAACCTAGCTGAGGCGTCAGGTGCTGATCCAGGAGGATCTGTTTGATCTCCTGCGGAACACCCTTCTGCGCGTGCTCGTTGAGCACAAAGCCGATCATGATGGCATTGGACCGGATGCCCTCCTTACCGTACTGAGCGGCCACGGAACGTGCCAGCGCCATCAAGGCCGCCTTGGAGGCAGCGTAGGCGGTCAGCGTAGCATCGCCCAGCAGCCCAAAGCCAGACGTGGCGAAGATGATCGATCCACCGCCAGCCTGGAGCATGTGCGGAATGGCGTGCTTGCAGCACAGCATGGCGCCGCGCGCATTGACGTTCATGGCCTTGTCCCACGCAGCGAGGTCCACGTTGCAGACATCCCGGTCACCGGCACGCTGCGCCGGATCCAACGCGGCCGCATTGTTGTGTAGGACATCGATTCGCCCGAAATGGCCGAGTACGGCGGAAACCATTGCCGCGACCCCCTCCTCGGAAGTCAGGTCGGTCCGAATGGCCAGGGCCTTGCCTCCCCCCGCCTCGATTTCGGCGGCCACCGACTGGGCTCCTTCCAGGTTGATGTCGACCACCGCGACACGAGCTCCGTGCCGGCCCAGCGAACGCGCACATTCAGCCCCAAGGCCCGCCCCCGCACCGGTCACGATGGCGACCTTACCATCCAGTTTGCGTTCGCTCATTGCATCTCCAGAAAAGCGATGTTTAGAAATTCATTCACCAGAAAAACAGGGCGTCCGTTTCTCGCGAAACGCCAGTGCGGCTTCCTTGACGTCGTTCATCGGAACCAGCATGGCGAACAGGTCCAATTCCAGATCCAGGCCGCTCTTGAGATCAAGGTGGCTGGCCGCGCGTGCAGCCTGCTTGGCGAACAGCGTTGCCGTAGGCGGCCTCTGGGCAATGCGTTCAGCCAGGACAGCGACCTCCGCGAGCAGGGAGTCCGTGCTGTCGGCCATGCGGGTGATCAGGCCGATGTCGAATGCCCTGCGTGCGTCGACGCGATCACCGGTCAAGAGCAGATCCAGCGCACGCCCCGGACCGACCACGGATCCAAGGCGCTGGGTTCCACCGCCTCCGGGGATCAAGCCCAGCCCTGTCTCGGGAAGGGCAAACACGGCATCCGGCGCCGCGAAACGGAGATCGCAAGCCAGGGCCAGTTCCATACCCCCACCCATGCAATACCCATGAATGGCGGCGATCACAGGTTTCTCGGTGCGATCCAGCGCCTCGATCCAGCGCGACTTCTGCATGCGCCGGCGCACCTGCAACGATGTTTCCGCTGGCCGCCGCTCCTTGATGTCGGCTCCGGCGCAGAACCCGCGCGCACCCGCGCCGCGTATCACGATCACCCGCACGGACGGATCTCCATCCAACTCGGCCAGGGCCGCAGGAACACCACGGCGGATGCCGTCGTTGATCGCATTGATCTGGTCCGGGCGATTGAGCACGATCCAGCCAACGCCCCCCCGGCGCTCCACCTCGACGGCATTCCCGGGGGCTGCAGCTTCGTCGCGCGCCGGGGTGGCTGGTTTGTGAAAGGAGGTTTCCATCATCGGTTCAATACTCCTCGAACTCAAAAAGTTGCCCTCGCACGTCGGCCGGATCTACCCGGATCAGCGGTTTTCCGCCCACCGCCTCGCATTCGTCGATCCAGGTGAAACGGGTGCCGCGTGCCTTCAGATCCTCGGCTTTGGCCCGGAGACCGTTCACCGCGATGCGGATGTAGTAAGGGCCAGGCCCCCATGAATTGAGGTAGACGCCGGCGTCACCATTCCAGCGGGTCGCCTCGATCACGTCCAGCGAGGCGCTGTGCGGCAGCGTGAATTCCATGCGGGCGCGGCGGTACCCCTCCTTGTCCAGCGACTCCACAGGGCTGCCAGGCTCCCAGTCGAGATTGGCCGATACCGTGCGCAGGGTTTCGTCCAGATTGCGGACGATGTAGCCGCGCGAGGTGACCCGCACCATGTCGCCCGGTTGGGGATCGCGTGGCTCGGGAGGCGGCACGCTGAAGGTGTCGGCCGGCATCTGCAGCGGCTCCAGGGGCATGACCTCGATGCACAGCCCCCCATCCACCGATGGGTGGTAGCGAGGATCCTCGGGCGTTGCGCCCAGCCAGAGCCGGTCGAACGGCATATCGGGGGTGCGTTGTGCCATGCGGAACCGTAGGCGCCGGCGCATGAGTTTCTCGACCAGCAGGTCGAACCTGTCGCCGCGTGCGGCCAGCACGATGGAGTGGGTCAGCATGGGCCGGTGGCCCCCCTGGTAGGCCTTGAGACTCTCCAGGAAGTCGTGGAACATCGGATCACCCGGGTTGGGTTGATCCAGATGGCACTGCGGCTCAATGCGGGTGGGGGCAACGGCCAGCGATTTGTGAACCCGCAGGAAATGGGCAATGTAGGGATGGCCATCGAACGCTTGGCGCCAATTGGGATGGCCGTGGAGGCCCAGTTTCGTCACCAACAGTTGTGCCATGCCGTCCGGGTCGGGCAGCATCATGTCGGCACTCATCAACAGATCAAACACAGGCGTTGCTCCAAGAAAAGGAAAAGGTCAAATAGGAAGTGCGCCATCCGCAGGCAATGCAGACTTGGTCTGCCGGGGATTGAGCAGGAAATGGGACAAGGCGGGAATCAGCACCAGGGCACCCACCATGTTCCACAGGAACATGAAGGTCAGCAAAATTCCCATGTCTGCCTGGAATTTGATTGGCGAAAACGCCCATGTGATTACGCCTGCGGCCATGGTCAGCCCCACCAGTGCCACCACGCGCCCCGTAAAATCGAGCGATCTGCGGTACGCTTCGGCGAGCGTCGCACCACGGCGCTGCATCGCAATCTGGACACTCAGCAGGTACAGGGCGTAGTCAACGCCGACACCTACGCCCACCGCGATCACTGGCAGCGTGGCCACCTTGAGCCCGATGCCCATCCACACCATCAAGGCCTTGCAGATGATGGTGGTAATCACCAGGGGAACCATGGCCACGATGGTGGCGCGCAGACTGCGAAAGGTCAGCAGGCACAGCAGCGCCGTGGCGCCATACACGGCCAGGTACATCAACACGATGCCGCGCTCGACTTCGATGTTGGTCGCAGCCTCGATCCCTGCGGAACCCGCCGCGAGCAAAAAGCTCGGCCCGCCATCAGCAGAGGGGCTGTTGTGCTCGGCTGCAAAAGCCTCGCTGACCTGGAGCACGCGCTTGAGCGTGTCCGCCTTGTGATCGGCCAGATAGGCGATCAGCGGTGAGACGGAACACGAGGTATTGGTGATATCCGGACTCGCAATCATGGCTGCCCCCACCGCCGCGTTCGTGATGCCCTGGTCCCGGCTGATGGTGAGCCACTTGCCACTGCCCTCGTTCAGGGCTGCGGTGATGAAGCGCGTGGACTCCGCCAGCGAGCTGGTGGCCTGCACGCCCTCGGTCTGGCGTAGTGCCTGGGCCAGTTGGTCCATCATCTGCAAGGTGCCATACAGCCGGCAGCCATCGTCAGGATTGGTCATGATGACCACGAACTGATCATTCGACAGCCCATAGTGAGCCGTGATATAGGCACTATCACGGTTGTAGCGCGAGTCCTGCCTCAGTTCGGGCGCGCCCGGATCCAGGTCGCCGATGCGCAGGTCGAACATCACGACCGTGCAAACCACGGTCATCACGGCGGCCAACGCCACCGCCACGGTGGCCGCGCGACGCTCGGTCAGGCGATCCAGCGCACTCCAGAGGCGTCCGAGCCAACTTTTCTTGCGCGTCGTGTCCTCGGCGAGGGCGCGGCGCGCCGCAGCCTCGCTCACTCCGATGTAGGACAACGTCACCGGGATCAGAACGAGCTTGGTGAAGACCAGCACGGTGATCCCGATGCTGGTGGTTAGGGCCAGATCGCGAATCACCGGGATATCGATGATCACCAGCACGGCGAAGCCAACGATATTCGTCAGAAGTGCCGTCAGACCCGCCAAGAAGAGGCGCCGGAAGGTGTAGCGCGCTGCAACGTATTTGTGCGTCCCGCGCCCCACGTCCTGCAGGATGCCGTTCATCTTCTGGGCTCCGTGCGAGAGCCCGATCGCGAAAATCAGGAACGGGACCAGGATCGAGTAAGGGTCCAGTTCATAGCCCAGCAGGTGCATCAACCCCAGCAGCCACACCACCCCGGCAACGGCCACGCTGACCAGCAGCAAGGTGCTGCGGATGCACCGGGTATAGAGGTAGACAAAGAGTGCGGCGACCGCCACCGAGAGTCCGAAAAAGAGCATCACCTCATGGAGCCCTGCGATCAGATCACCGACGATCTTCGCAAACCCGACCATGTAGATGCCAGTGCTCCCGTCCTCGAACGAGCGAATCTCCTTCTCCAGGATGCGGGAGAACTCACCATAGTTCAGCGGCTCGCCCGTCTTGGGATGCCGATCCAGCAGCGGCACGATGATCATCGTTGAGCGCACGTCATTGGCCACCAAGCTCCCAACAATGCCAGACCGCCCGACGTTTTCCTTGAGCTTGCCGATCGATTCCTGGCTGCCGCTGTAGTCAGGCGGCATGACAGGGCCACCCACCACGCCCTCCTCTGTCACCTGCCGCCAGCGCACGATGGGCATCCAGAGCGATTTCATCCAGGAGCGGTCGACCCCTGGAATCAGGTAGAGGGCATCGTTGATCTTGCGCAGTTTTTCCAAGTAGGCTGCGTCGTAGACATCACCGCTTTTGTTCTCTACGACGACCCGCACCGTGTTTCCCAACCCAGGGAGTTCCTCGCGATAGGCAAAGTAGTTTTGAATGTATGGGCTGGAAGATGGAATCATCCGCTCAAAGCTGGCATTGACTTGCAGGTTCAGGGCGAAGTAGCCCAAGACGACGGTAGTGACAAAGCACAGCAGGAGCACCAGCAGCCGGTTGTTAAACACCAGTTGCTCCAGGCGGCTGCCTGATTTGCGGTCGAACTGTGCCGGATCGCGAACGACCGGCATGGCAGGTTGCGGGGAATGAGCAGACATCAGAACTTTCACGAAGCAGATCCAAAAGACCTGCGGCCTTCATTTACCTTGCGCGGAGAACGCGATGACGCTAACACCGCTCAGGCGCGCCAGAGCCAAACGATGGGGACTCGTCATCGCAGCGTCATAGACCTCGGCACCTGGTGCTTGGTCAAATATGGTGGCGCGAGCGGCGGCAAAATCCACGGCAAGCACACTCCCATGCTGCGACACGAGAAACACTGAATTCCCTTGAGAGACTGCACTCACCAGATTGGCATCGAGTCCGGTCTGGATTTTTGTCCACGCATGCCCAGCGTCCTCGCTGAAAAAGGCATTGCCACGCAAGCCGTAGGCCAGCACGCGGGCACCAAACTGAGTAATGCCGAAGAAGCTGCCGTTGTAAGGCGTCTGCATACGTTCGAAGCGTTGAGCCTTTGCATTGAGATGCATCACCAGGCCCTGCTCACCCGCGACGAAGACGCCCCCTTCACCGCCCGTCAGGGCATACAGGTGATACCGCTGCTCGTTGTCGGTTTTCCCATGCCAAGCTTCCCAACTCCTTCCGGCATCGCTGGTTTTCAGGATCAAGCCGAAACCACCGACAGCAAAGCCAGTGAGCCCATCAGGTGCGAACCAGATGTCGAACAATGGAGCGGGCCAGACATCCGGTGTGGCCGATTGCCCCATCGTCCGCTGTATCTCCACCTCCATCTCTTCGGAACCTTTGGCGGACTGGCGCAGCAGCGTCAATACCGCGCGCCCATCCAACACCCGCTCCCACGATGCTCCGCTATCGGACGACCGCAGGGCCACTGCGTCGTGCCCCACGGCCCACGCCACGCCGGAGCTAGTGAAGCGCACCGTAGTGAGATCGGTGGAAACCGGGCTGGCGACTTGACGCCAGGATACGCCACCATCTTCAGAGAGCAAAATCAAGCCATGCGGCCCCACCGCAATGGTGCGCCCACCTTGGCTTGCGACCCCGCTGGCCGTTGCCCGCTGCGCCGCCACCAGAGTTCGCGATGGCGCATCGATCAGATCATCCGGGCGGGCTGCGCCTTGCGCCGCGATCACCCATGGCATCGTCAGCAACACACACCAGCCAGCGAGCGCGGCGCAAGCCCAACGCGAACGCAGGAAAGAACACAGGAAAGTCATGGCCCGAGGATCCAATCGAGGTTCTTTATGCACGAAACTCAGCGAGCCGTTTCACGCGACACGATGGCTTCAGGATTCATCTCGCGCTCGCTGCGCGCGGACGGAAGCACTTTGTAGCCACCCACCATCACATCGTTGACATAGGCGTACATGCCTTTGTTGAAGTCGTACACCACATTCTTCGCCGCAAAAGGGATCTGCTTGTCGTACATCGGAGAAGCAGCAAGGAACAGCGTGCGATACAACTGGCCGTTCTGGTCGAAGGCATCGTAGTTGGCAGCGCCGCTCAGATCTTCATCGAAGTAGTATGTGCGCTTGGAATACACGTGACGCTGGCCGGACTTGAGCGTCGCTTCCACAACCCAAACACGGTGCTTTTCCCAACGCTCGCACTCCGGATTGACGTGATTCGGCAACAAAGCCTTATCGCTCGTCGGGCAATCGTAGAGATTCTTGTAGGCGTTGTACTGGATGTACATCTCCTTCTTGCCGATAAGCTTGAAATCGAAGCGATCCATGATGCCCGAGAACACAAACAGCTCATCAAACAGCGTCACGCCACCCATGCTCGCCACGGGAGTGTCGTATGAAAATTCCGGAGAAAGCTTCACGCGGCGCAGACCAGGGGTATAACTCCAAGCCTTGCGGGGCCGATCAACCGGGTCGATGTAGTCCGCCAAACCCGTCATTTCGCCAGCGCGACGCGCAGGCGATTTGCTGATCGAGTACGTCCGCCATGCCATGTCAGGATCGCGATCGGCCACATCGGTCTGGTAATACACGAAGTCCTGGAATGTGGCCTGCTCCGCGGTCGCCACTGCCTTACCCGAAGAGTCAACCACCCAGGAACGCGAGGCCGAGGTGGTAATCGCCGTCTCCCCTTGGTAGCGCAGGATCTGGTTCCACATCACCTCATATCCGGTCTTCGGAATGGGGAATGGCAACCCGCCTCTACAAGCGCGCTCAACAGCCAGCCCCTCTTTTGTTGTCTTGCAGGCCGTCGCATTGCGCACGGTCGCATCCAATATCTTCTTGGGATAGGCCGCCGTTCTGTGCGCGGGATACACATTCAGGTAGTACGAGGGGTACTTGGACAACAGGTGCTTCTGCCCTTCACTCAGCAAGGCAGCGTGCTGCGCCATGTTTTTGCTATCGATACGTAGCACCGGTTTTTCGTCCTTGAACGGATCGACCCAAAAGCCGCTATCCGGCTTGAAGCCCTCAGGAGCCTTGGTCAGCCCACCTGTGTAGGCCGGGATGCTGCCGTCGGCATTGCCCGCCTTGACCGCTCCGAACGGGGTCAACGTCGTGCCCAACTGCTTGGCCTCCTCCGCTGTTACGGCCGCGAAAGCTGGTGCGCCAAGGCCGATGGCAACCAGCGAAAGAATGTTGTGGAATTTCATGATTGCAGCTCCAGAGAATCAGAACGAGGTCTTGTAGGTGAGAAACAGGCGACCACGATCGGTTGCGCCCACGCTACTGTTGAGTGCGTTGCCGCCAATAGCGGCCGTGCCGGCGGCGTTGTATTTGGTCGGTACGGACATGTCCGCATAGGTGAGGCTGAATTCATGCTTGCTTGCATAGATGGCAGCGATACCGATAGACCACTTGAGGAGGCCTTCGAACCCGCCACCACCGGTGGCCGCCGAGCCTTTGATACCGTAGCTCACGGTCACGGGGACCGACAGATCCAAGGACGGCAGCACGCCAAGGTACTGAGGGGTGAAGCGCAAGGCAAGCTCCCAATAGTTCTTGGTTGAGCAGGTGTCGGTCACGTCCCCCGGCTGGGCGGTAGCGCCGCTGGTTCCAAGCTTCACACAGCCAGCATATCCCACGCCTCGATACAGATCTTCGTTGCCCGTGACCTTCAGCAGGCGGCTGTATGCGAGTTCGCCGATCAGCGTACCGGTATCCCAGAGGGCCGTCTTGGTCAGCCCATACGTCCCATTCACCACGGCATGAAATGTGTCCCCTGTCGCCCCCGTGCTGGTGGAGGTATAGCTGGCAACGGAGTTGAGGTGCGCATTCTTGCGCCAGGAGACTTCGGCGCCAACACTCACCGGCCCCACAGACTTGGAAAGACTCAGCCCCCAGAGCTTGGTAACGGCCGGATAGACGAACCTGAAAGAATTCGGTAGCGCTGAACCCAGGATGGCGTTGTATGGTGCCGACACCGGAGCGAAACTGGTCAATTGAATACCTGTTTCCGGATTGGTATCGTTGAACTGCCGATAGTAAGCGCCCAACGTCGAATCGATGGCGTCCACATCCAGACGCGCGGAGAGCCCCCAATTCTTGTCACCCGAAGTCTTGGCTGCCGTGTTGGCCATGGCCATGCAGGAATAAGGACCCAGAGCAGGGTTGCAGGGCGTCAGGGCATAACGATCCACCCCGGGCGCGTTGTCAGCCCCCATCAGGTACGTGCCCGCATATGGCACGCGCGTCGGCTTCCAGTCGAACGCATACTGACCCGCAAGAGACAATTTATCCGTCAACTGCGCCTTGAAGGTCAACTGGTTGATGGGCAGGAAAGTTTCCTTGGTCTCGATGCCTGGGCTGGACACCGCCTTCATACCATCCACAGGCGACTGACCGTAGGAAATGGCGTGGGCGCCGATGAACATGCCCTCACCCCAAACCACGGTGTGACGGCCCAACTTGACATTGACGGGAACAGAACCGAGATCGAAGTTGGACCAGACAAACGCATCCAGGATTTCGCCAGACGGACCATGGACAAACCGGTTGACTTCGTCGTTGAACCGGTTGTTGTTGTATGACGTCGCCTGCCCCGCCGGCGATGATACGGATCTGTCGCGGTACGCATGGTCATACCAGCTCGCCGCACTGACCCGGGCACCAAAGACTCCCTTGTAGTTGAGGTCGAGTTCCCCTAACAGGTCAAGCCGATTGGACACAACGTCTCCACGACCGAATTTGGCGTTTCCTTCGTCGGTGGTGGCAAAGTTTAACAGTCGTTGATCTTGTGCCTCAGTACGGACCCCAAAATTGTAACGAATTGTTGCATCGGCACGAATTTTAAGGTCAGGATTGCCAGAATCAAGCTCCAGTGCATGCACACCACTGGCCGCGACCACAGCCACTGCGGCGCCAATCATATGCACTGCACTCCGGAAAAGAGCCGTCCTTGGCTGTCGGTTTTTCATAAATTTGTCTCCATCAACTGAGGATTTACCTTCTACTTGGCGCAAGCTTCAGTTGGCACTCCCATGAATTCCCCTGAGGTCTCAGGACGGGACAGCGCAGCTTGTCTTCCTTGTGCATTCCGCCTGCAATTCTGCATTTAGAATCAAATTCTATATTCGGGGTTTCCACTTAATTTGAACAAATTCACCAACAACGTCTAAAATTAAAAATCCATGCACAGTCATGGCAGGTGTCGAATTTGGCTCCATTTCGATCCAAGTGACGGCGACGTCCACCCGGATTTGAGTAGCGTCCGACTCTGGAGTCCAATCCCGAAGACAGGAGATTGGACGTGAAAAAGAGATTTACAGAAGAACAGATCATTGGCTTCCTACGAGAAGCGGAGTCTGGACTTCCAGTGGCAGAGCTGTGCTGCCGGCACGGTTTCTCTGAGGCCAGCTACTACCTCTGGCGTAACAAGTTCGGCGGCATGAGCGTCTCGGACGCGAAACGGCTCAAGGAGCTAGAGCTTGAAAATGCACGTCTTAAGCGGCTGCTGGCCGAGTCCATGCTGGAGAATGAGGTGACGAAAGAAGCCTTGAGAAAAAAGTGGTGAGCGCACCTGCACGGCGCGAGCTGGTGCGCCACATGGTGGTCTGCGGACTCAGTGAACGCCGCTTACTGCTCGTCATCGGCATGAGCGCCAGCGCCTACCGTTACAAGCCTGCTGGAGACCGAAACGGTGCCTTGAAGGACAAGATCATCGCTCTGGCGCAACGCCATCGCCGTTACGGCGCCGGCATGATCTATCTCAAGCTCAGGCAAGCTGGCGAGATCGTCAACCACAAACGGGTGGACCGCCTGTATGCCGAGGCTGGTTTGCAGGTAAGGAAACGCAAACGCAAAAAGATCCCGCTGGCCGATCGCCACCCGCTACAGCGTCCGATGACAGCCAACCAAGTGTGGTCGATGGACTTTGTCTTTGACCGCACGGCCGAAGGACGCAGCATCAAGAGCCTGACGGTAGTCGATGATGCGACCCACGAGGCGGTAGCCATCGTGGCCGAGCGAGCAATGGGTGGCAACCAGTTGGTGCGCGTCTTGGATCAACTCGCCATTACAAGGGGACTGCCCAAGGCGATCCGAACTGACAACGGCAAGGAGTTCTGCGGTCGAGCCATGCTGAACTGGGCCCACGCCAGGGGTGTTCAGTTGTTCCTCATCGAGCCTGGCAAGCCCAACCAGAACGCCTACATCGAATCGTTCAACGGCCGCTTCAGAGAGGAATGCCTGAACGAACATTGGTTCACCAGCTTGGCACATGCCCGTGTGATCGTCGAGGCTTGGCGCCGGGAATACAACGAGGAGCGGCCGAAAAAAGCCCTCGGCGGACTAACCCCGGCAGCTTATGCCCAAAGGCTGATGCAAAACCCGTTAAATGAATCCCCGGACTCCAAAGCCCAATGCTACTAAAGACGGGGGACGTCGAATGCATCGCAGATTTGTGTTCACTCGATCGCCAGTCCTCACGATCACACCGATTGCTCAAACTTTCCCACCTTTGGACCATGCCCGCCTTCTTTCAGGCAAGCGCAGTCGCATGAAGGGCAGCTCTTTCACAAAAACTTCATCCACAAAGCCGTGTAACGCCTTCCAAGCGTTGTCGTTCCTCTTCAATCGCGACCACTCGTCATTTGGCAAAAGCTGGATACCTGGGGCTTGCATGGAACGGCCCCAATGCCCCTCCAGCACACCCCAGGGCCCCAGTATGAAATCCGCCCATATCAGCGAAAGCTGGGAGTGCGCAGTGGCACGGCCAGCCAGCAATTGCCTCACCTCAGGTCCTATCAAAATCACCGTGCAGCGCGGCTCTCCCCAAATCGTTGCGGAAAGCTTGATCAGATGGCCCTTGATCTCAGCAGAGCCAACCTTTTTGAGGTATGCAATAAATGCTGAAGCCTGCTTCAGGGCTTGCAAAAAATTCTCTGGAAATTCGCTGGCCAGTTGGTACCTGGCACGCTTGGCATCTTGGTGCGCCGCCAGCGCATTGCCTTCCGGCGTATCCAAGCAAATTTCAAACGCGAAAGCCTCGAGACTGGCATGAGCAGATCTCAGATCATCCAAATAGTGCTGGAGAGAGATAGACGTTTTGTAGGACTCGTCATAGAGACCTTTATTGCATCTTTTTGCGTCCGATCCGCGAAGCAACCCAATCGTTTCATCCAGGCAGCCTTGCAACCGGACAACATCATCCCGGACAAAGCGATACTGCTCTAGATACAAGTCTGTTTGAGTGCCCTTTATGACCTCAGCCTGCTGAGCGAGCATCTCCTGGAACAAACGGAAGTGAGCACTCTCAAGAAAAGACGCTGAACGAAGCGAATCTCTCATCCCGTTCTCAAACATTTTCTGTTCTTGCTTGTACAGATCCAAGCAAAGCAGCAATCGTTCACCAAGGGCTGTGAAATCCATCCGGTCACGTGACTCGTTCCAGCTGAAGTGAGGCCCAGAGACATTGGCAGCTAGCGAAAGATAAGTGTGCACTGCCACTCGTAAAACCTGCCAAGGGTATGAGCTACGCCATCTCCTCCCCAGCGAAAGCGCCCCGCGCTGCGGAGGTCGAAGTAATCGTCCTCCGATGACATGTGGCGGTGCTATTGAACGAGTGAACACCAGTCCGACATTTCGTTCAGCACGTTCAACTGCTTCTAAATAATCCATTTCTCAGAGTGCTTCATCACAAACCAACTGGTGCCCTTTCCAGCCTGGCTGAGTTGCTTGACGGCTGTTTGGGTTCGAAGCATGTACGCACATGTAACATTGAAGCTGCTTGCAGATATAAAGGGGCCAGTCCCCTCGCTAAAGAGCCCCCGGAAAGACACCCATGGAACAGACAACATCGCATTCACCCAGCACCGTATTCAGCAAAGAAGACGAGCAACGATACCAGCAGCTAGCAACGCGTTACATCGATGGCAAGACCGATGCAGCCCAAGAAACTGAGTTCCAGCAGTTGCGCCAAAAAAAGATGGCCGCGCGTGCTGAACGAGAGCAGTGCATTGCGCAGTTGATCAACGTCATCACAGAGCAAGAGATCTCGTTTGCGGAGCTAACCCAAGCCGGCTTAAAAGTCCCAGCGATTACCGATCTGTTCTCCGACAGCGAAATTCTGAAAGCCGCCAAACCCCTCGGCTTCACCCCTTCGGTAAAGGCTGTAGAGGCCTCCCAGCCTAAGATGAGCGGCAAGAAACGGGAAGTCAAAGGTTACATCAGAAGCATCAACAATCCTGACGAAACAAGGGTCTGGCGAGCCGGTGCTCCGAGCTTTTTAAAAGAAGAAGGCTGCTTGGCTGCATACGATCAAGGCCAGTCGATCGACCAGTGGCTCGTAGACCCCAAAGATGAGCAGAGCAAGATCAAGTTTCTTCAAAAGCTAGCAAAGAAGCAGAACCAAGAGCCCAATAAAGAGCAACTTGGAGACATTAGCCTTGAAGCCTATGAAAAGGCTAAGGAAGCACTATTGCCAGTTCACAGCACGTGAGAGCTGCTGTCGCCCTGAATGAAGCCCGGCTCCTTGCGTGCGCTCAGTGGAATGGCCGTTCCTTGCAGTGCAGCGGTTACTCAGTCCTCGGAATGTCCAATGACCGGTAATGACGGAAGCAGTCATCGTTTCGAATGGCGGCAACCAGCCTTGAGCGAACGCTCGCCAATGGCAGCCAATCATCGACGGTACGCATCACGGATAGCTATAGCATTCAAGGAGAGCAACAAAATCTTCGGTCGTTGCCGCATCGTCCTTTTTGGGTCAAGACATGAGAAATATGAGCAGGTTTCGCTCTATCTTGTTTCAGGCGCGCTCTAGATCGGCATTCAGCTTGCGTCGGGTGTGTCTTCGGACTCATCTAACACCAAGGACAGCACGGGCTCTTCAAAGGCCCTGTCACCCCACCTAGTCAACACGTCGTGCAACGCCTCATGTAAGAGAGACGCTGGCAGATCGCGCACCCGCCCGTAACGAGTGGCCCACCCCTTCTCCACAGCTCTCTCACCATTGCCGCGAAGCAGGTTCAATATCCGGGCCTGTAGCTGTTTTTGTCCGGGGCGGTAGCGCGCTTGGTAATCCAGCGTTTCGCGCATGGACTTATGAGTAAGGTAGTAGCACTGAGCGATAGCCAGTTGCTCCAACTGCACACGAAAGATTTCACGTACAGCATCCCTGTCTGGGATGGGTAGGTCTCGCTCGGTCAAGAGGTGCTCCTGATAGGTCACCATCTCTTCTACCCCGAGATCACGAGCCAGGATTGCCGCGTGGCTGCGCCATGATTCCGGCCAATCGCGCAGGGCCAATTCACGAATTCTGCCGTGAAGCGCCAAGGTGCGGGGAGACACTCTCCAGATCACGCGATCAAGATACGCAATCAGTTGATCATCTTGAACCCACATTGTGCCCTTTGGGGTTGCGCTATGGACAGCGATCACCCCTTTACCCATCAAACCGAACATCACTTCGATGAACTTATGGGTTGGCTCGAATTTGCGTGTCGAATCCCGCAAGGCGGCTAGAGACCACTTGCTGTGGTTTAGGGGACTTGCACGGAATAATGCGATCAAGGCCGCAGCCTCAAGAAGCGTCAGCTCCTCTGGCTGCACTCGCGTGTGCTCCGGATCTGGGTAGCTATTAAGCCAACTCTCGAGGTCAGCCTGTGGCGTAAGGACAATCTCTTCCTCTGGCTCGTCGCTCGCCAGTGCCTGCTGGGCCACCTCAAGGGCTTTGCGGGCATCTTCGGACTCCTGCCGGCTCAAGGACAACTGGGCGATTTGTTCGATGACCGAAGCGCCACCATTTTCGATGGAGCTTTGTGCCCAGTAGCGCAAGAGATTTCGGCCAGTCGCTGCCGGAGTTCGTAAAAGCCAGCCAAGTGCCCCCTTGAACATTTCCTCTATGGGCTCGGAACCATAGTCATCGACGTAAAAATTGGACACTAGCTCATCGTCAGTCCCTCCCAACGTTTCATAGCTTTCGCTGACCTGTGCCAAGACCTCGCCAGCACGCAGGAAATCCACCGGCTCCGCGCAAAACGCATGGAATGCTGCACGCCAAGCCCAAAGAGGAGCATCCATCAAATCTGCCTCACGGACGACACAAAGTTCTTCTTCCGTTGCCTGCTCCGCCAGAACTGCATCGGCTGCAACCAGCAAACTCCAACGCGCTGCCAGTTGCTCATCAAGCATAGGCAAGACTCGTTGCCATGACTCGACAAACCTAAATCCAAAGTGATAGATGTGCAACCACCCAATCAAGCTTGACGAGCCTAGGGCTGGAGACCAATTACTCAACCCTCTGCCAGGAATGTCTTTGGCGCCCCATACATGCTCTAGCACTGCCCGCACCGCATCTCGGGCATTGACTTCGTTGTACGTCTCCAGGGCGATGTCCAGTAGAAACCGCGGAGCATTCAGCGGATCAGGTGCATCCCCACCACCTGAAGTTATGCCTGCATATGGAGAAATAATGTTGAGGGCATCTTCATATGCTTCAGCATCACCTGCGCGAGCACGATGCAACGCTATCATTGTGCGCATCTCATCCAGAGTGACAACGGCCCATTTGCTCAGTCGGTCTTTGCGCACTAGCGCTTCCAGCACTCCGACTGCACGCTCTGCGTCGCCCCAGCGCTCAAGCTTCATTGCATAGATGAAAGCTTCGCGAAACACCTCGGCATGAACTGCCGAGGGCAATACACGCATCAAATCATCGAGGATGGCAGGGGGAAAACAGTCAACTGTCCGTTGCTTGGCAGCATAAAGCCCCTGCGCCCATGCCCAGCTTGGATAGAGGCTTCGAGCGCGAACCACCAATGCGTCAACCTCTGCGCCGTAATTACAGTGAACATCGCATGCAGCTAAGAAAACTGTCGGAGGTGGAAGCTCAACAGCCAAAGCGCGATTGAGCAAGCTGAGCACAGTCTCGCGGCGTTGTTTGCGTTCAGTATCCTCTTTGGTCGAGAAAAACGTATCGATGTGCTTGCCCTTCGGCCCCGCGAGTACCCAGGCAAGAATGGCCATCCCCATCGGATGTGTGCCCACGTTGTCGATCGTCAACAACTTTTCGGCACTTGCGTCATCACCGACCATAGCAGCACTAAACCCGTGTTTAGCTCGCGCATCTGGCGACGTCCCGGACTCTTCGATATAAAGCCGCACTGCCTCCTTGTAATCCTTCTTTAACAACGCGTCATCAGCTAGGCTGCCAATAGAAGGTAGTAGACCGCCATTGAGTTGGCAATCAAGAATTTCGGTCAGGGTGAGTTCAGACATGAAACAAGGATAAGGCTGGATAACTGAGCGTCTCTCGACGGTCTGATTTCAGGAAGTGCTTGACAACAGCGCCAGAATAGCAACAAAAGCTGTGGCAAAGCAGTGAGGTCCGCTTCCAGCCGATTCGCTCAATGTCTCGCAAAGGGTGCTCGCCAGACAATGCTGCATGCGAGGGCTTCTTTGGAAGGCTAAAGATGGAGCTGTTCTATCCCAGCAACTGGCAATCAACAACGATTGAGCAGTTCATTGAAGCTGTCGATACTTACATTCGTTGGTACAACGAAAAACGTATCAAGGTATCTCTGGGACGTTTAAGTCCTGTGGAATACCGGCACAAACTTGGCCTAGCCGCATAAAACCAGTCCAAGTTTTTATCCGCACCTCCAGCCTGGATCTAGCACTAACGGTACCAGTAGCGCCGTCCGGTTCCCCAAAGAGTCTATAAGTGGTATGAGTCGGCCTCGCTCCATACCAATAAAAAGAAAATTCCGAAGATGGTGATTGCGTTCGTGATTGCTCTTCTGGTCACTACCGTCCTCACCTATCTCAGTTTGAGAAACGTGTCCAATATCGGTAAGGGTGAGGAGTCTTCCGAAGCTAGCGCGGGATCGAGTGCAAGTTCCGGCAATTCGGATGGCCCCAGCCCCCATGACTCCCGCTGAGTACGCCGCGTCTCAAGCCGCGCCTGGGCCGCTTGAGCAGGACCTCTTGAGCAAGGCCAATGAGCCGCTAAAAAAGGCCTGTGCTTCAGTATGCAGCTCCTGTCTAACCGGGAGAAGTCACTGCTGAGTGACGCCATCAAGGAGCACTATGGTTCTGCCAAAACTCCTTGCATAGTTGGCTCTTGCGCGTAGCTCCTACGTCTACCGTCGTGCTCGCACAGCGGTAGCAGCAAGAACATCGTGGAGCACTACAACCCTTGTGGATATAGCTTTTTTTCCAACTCATTGCGAGCGCGCTTCAGCGGCATCAAAAAGGTCTCTTTGAACTCGCTCATGCTGAGTCTCTCGGCCCTGACTGCAATGCTCATGGCAGCAATAGTGTTGCCTTGAGGGTCGCGCACCGGCGCTGCCATAGAGCGCACCCCCAGCTCCAGCTCTCCGTCGCTGCATGACCACCCTGATTGCCGACAAGTTTCAAGCAGACCTAGCAGCTCCTCCAAGTCAGTCACCGTCTGAGGGGTCAGAGCCACGCGCTCGATCATCTCCAACCTTGCACGCGCCTCATGTTGAGACAGTCCTGACAGCAGCGTCCGACCAATCGCAGAACAGTACACCGGCAACCTGGATCCTATTCCTAGACCCGTGCTCAAGCTGCGCCGAGCGGTCGAACGCCCAATGATGATGGCATCGTCCTCCAACAAAGTACCAAGCGAAGCGGATTCCCTGGTGCGCTCCGACAGTGCATCCAGTAAAGGCTGAGCCAACGCAGGCATAGGGCGCGATGACAGAAATGAATAGGCGATCAGCAGTGACTTGGGCTGCATCCAAAACAGCTTTCCGTCACTCTCTAAATAGCCGAGCTGTACCAGTGTGCTGAGCGAACGTCTGGCTGATGCTGGCGTGGACTGCGTGAGCCTGGCCACTTCCGACAGCGTGAGCCGGGTATGCCGACGGTCAAAGCAAGTCAGTACGCCCAATCCCTTGCGCAGCGATTCCACAAAGTTCTTGTCCTGCATAGCGATCAAATCAAGGTGTTTTCAACATTTTTGCGCATAGCGCAAAAACAGGTTTAACACAAAGTACGACATCCCCATACTGCAGTTCCCCACACAAGAAGGAGACAAGATGCGCAACGCATCCATTCGCAGACGCGAAGCATTGATCGGCATTGCCGCTGCGGTCGCTGCAACAGGTAGCCTGGCTCAGTCAAATCAACCTCTCAAGATCGTCGTGCCTTTCTCAGCCGGAGGTACCGCCGATGTACTGCCGCGCCTAGTAGCCGAAAAAATCCGCGCGGACTACGCAGGTGGCGTGATCATTGAAAACAAGCCCGGGGCTGGTGGAAACATCGGTGCCGATCTAGTGTTCCGGGCAGCGCCGGACGGAATGACTGTGCTGGCCTCCCCTCCGGGGCCCATCGCCATCAACCACAACCTCTATCAGAAGCTCAGCTTTGACCCGACTCGCTGGGTACCGGTGACGATTTTGGCCACAGTGCCTAACGTCTTAGTCATCAACCCCAAGTTACCGATTAAGTCACTTGGCGAGTTCATTGCATACGCAAAAGCCAACCCCAAAAAAGTGACTGTGGCGACGCAAGGCGACGGCTCTACATCCCACCTGACTGCAGCCATGTTCATGCAGCTGACTGGTGTTGAGTTAACCGTCATTCCCTACAAGGGAACAGCCCCAGCACTGATCGACCTGATCGGCGGCAATGTGGATGTGTTTTTCGACAACATCAGCTCATCGGCAACTTACCACCAAGCCGGCAAGGTGCGCATTCTGGCCGTTGCCGACGAGCAGCGCTCTCAAATATTGCCCCAGGTCCCCACCTTCGCGGAGCAGCAGTGGCCAGCCATGCAAGCCGTGACGTTCTTTTCTGTCGTCGCGCCCCCAGGCACGAGCTCAGAAATCGCTCAGAAGCTTCAGAAGCAGATGGCTCTGGCTCTGTCATCGAACGACATCCGCAAGCACTTTCAGGAACAGGGCGCCGTGCCCTGCGGCTGGGATCCCACCAAGACTGCTCAGTTCATCCGTCAGGAAACCGAGAAGTGGAAGAAGGTGCTGAAGGCCGCCAACGTCAAGCTCTAACCCGGGAAATCAACATGCAAGAATCCATCGTCCAGTGGCATGGGGCCACCAATACGCGCGTGCCTTTCGGTATCTATACCGACACAGCCAATGCGGATCAGGAACAGCAACGTATCTATCGCGGCGAGGTCTGGAACTACCTGTGCCTGGAATCTGAAATCCCCGAGGCTGGTGATTTCCGCACCACCTTTGCCGGTGAAACACCGATAGTTGTCGTACGGGATGCCGACCAGGAAATCTACGCCTTCGAAAACCGCTGCGCGCATCGCGGCGCTCTCATCGCTCTGGAGAAATCAGGCCGCACGGATAGTTTCCAGTGCGTCTATCACGCCTGGAGCTACAACCGACAGGGAGATCTGACCGGCGTTGCCTTCGAGAAAGGTGTCAAGGGCCAGGGTGGCATGCCGGCCTCGTTCTGCAAAGAAGAGCATGGCCCGCGCAAGCTCCGCGTGGCTGTCTTTTGCGGTTTGGTCTTTGGAAGTTTTTCCGAGGACGTACCCAGCATTGAGGATTACCTTGGCCCTGAGATTTGCGAGCGCATAGAGCGCGTGCTGCACAAGCCCGTAGAAGTCATCGGTCGCTTCACGCAAAAGCTGCCTAACAACTGGAAGCTCTACTTCGAGAACGTGAAGGACAGCTATCACGCCAGCCTGCTGCATATGTTCTTCACCACCTTCGAGCTGAATCGACTCTCACAAAAAGGCGGCGTCATCGTCGACGAGTCGGGTGGCCACCATGTGAGCTATTCCATGATCGATCGTAGCGCCAAAGACGACTCGTACAAGGACCAGGCCATCCGCTCCGACAACGAGCGTTACCGGCTCAAAGATCCCAGCCTTCTAGAGGGCTTCGAGGAGTTCGAGGACGGCGTGACCCTGCAGATCCTTTCTGTGTTCCCTGGCTTTGTGCTGCAGCAGATTCAGAACAGCATCGCCGTGCGTCAGTTGTTGCCCAAGAGCATCTCCAGCTCGGAACTCAACTGGACCTATCTTGGCTATGCAGATGACAGTACAGAGCAGCGCAAGGTCAGACTCAAACAGGCCAACCTCATCGGCCCTGCAGGATTTATTTCCATGGAAGACGGAGCTGTCGGTGGATTCGTGCAGCGTGGCATCGCAGGCGCTGCCAACCTTGATGCGGTCATCGAGATGGGCGGAGACCACGAAGGCTCTAGCGAGGGCCGCGCCACAGAAACCTCGGTACGCGGCTTTTGGAAGGCCTACCGCAAGCATATGGGACAGGAGATGCAAGCATGATCAATGAAATTCAAATCGCGGCCTTCAATGCCGCTTACGCGAAGACCGTAGACAGTGACGCCATGGAGCAATGGCCAACCTTCTTCACGAAGGATTGCCACTATCGCGTCACCAATGTCGACAATCATGCTGAAGGGCTTGCTGCCGGCATTGTCTGGGCGGATTCACAGGACATGCTCACCGACCGAATTTCTGCGCTGCGCGAAGCCAATATCTACGAGCGCCATCGCTATCGCCATATTCTGGGACTGCCTTCGATCCAGTCAGGCGATGCAACACAGGCCAGTGCTTCCACGCCGTTCATGGTGCTGCGCATCATGCATACCGGGGAAACAGAGGTCTTTGCCAGCGGTGAGTACCTCGACAAATTCACCACGATCGATGGCAAGTTACGTCTGCAAGAACGCATCGCGGTTTGCGACAGCACGGTGACGGACACGCTGATGGCATTGCCGCTATGACAATAGTGCACCGTAGATTGGCTTTGGCCATCGGCGATCCCCACGGTATTGGCCCTGAAATCGCACTGAAAGCTCTTCGGCAGTTGTCTGCCAACGAAAGATCCCTGATCAAGGTCTATGGACCGTGGAGCGCTCTCGAGCAAGCCGCACGGGTTTGCGAAATGGAGCCCCTCCTTCAAGGCCTCATTCATGAGGAAGCCGGCTCGCTTGCACAACCAATCCAATGGGGAGAGATCACCCCGCAGGCTGGCCTATCAACGGTGCAATCCGCAACAGCGGCTATCCGAGCGTGCGAGAACGGCGAGGTCGATGCCGTCATTGCCTGTCCCCACCATGAAACGGCCATTCACCGCGCAGGCATAGCGTTCAGCGGCTACCCATCTTTGCTCGCCAATGTTCTTGGCATGAACGAAGACCAGGTATTCCTGATGCTGGTGGGTGCTGGCCTGCGCATAGTGCATGTCACTTTGCATGAAAGCGTGCGCAGCGCATTGGAGCGGCTCTCTCCTCAGTTGGTGGTCAACGCGGTGCAGGCTGCCGTGCAGACATGCACCTTACTCGGAGTGCCTAAACCACAAGTCGCTGTATTCGGGATCAACCCTCATGCATCTGAAGGACAGTTGTTCGGCCTGGAGGACTCCCAGATCACCGCTCCTGCCGTCGAGACACTGCGCAAGTGCGGCCTGGCGGTAGATGGTCCCATGGGAGCCGACATGGTTCTGGCACAGCGCAAGCACGACCTGTATGTGGCCATGCTGCATGACCAAGGGCACATCCCCATCAAGCTGCTGGCTCCTAACGGAGCCAGCGCCATCTCCATCGGCGGCAGGGTGGTGCTTTCCAGCGTGGGCCATGGCAGCGCCATGGACATTGCCGGCCGTGGCGTGGCCGACTCCACGGCCCTCCTGCGCACGATCGCCCTGCTCGGCGCCCAACCGGGCTGAGGACCCTCCATGAACCACCAGATCCATATCCACGACTCTGATATCGCGTTCCCCTGCGCGCCCGGGCAATCCGTGCTGGATGCCGCCCTGCAGGCCGGCATCGAACTACCTTATTCCTGCCGCAAAGGTAGCTGTGGCAACTGTGCGAGCGCCTTGCTCGACGGAAATATTACTTCCTTCAATGGCATGGCCGTGCGCAGCGAACTCTGCACCTCGGAGCAGGTACTGCTGTGCGGCTGCACCGCCGCCAGCGATATACGAATCCAGCCGAGCTCCTTTCGCCGTCTCGACCCGGAAGCCCGAAAACGTTTTACGGCCAAGGTGTACAGCAATACACTGGCGGCACCCGATGTCTCGCTGCTGCGCCTGCGCCTGCCTGTGGGCAAGCGCGCCAAATTTGAAGCCGGCCAATACCTGCTGATTCACCTCGACGACGGGGAAAGCCGCAGCTACTCTATGGCCAATCCACCCCATGAGAGCGATGGCATCACATTGCATGTCAGGCATGTACCGGGAGGTCGCTTCAGCACTATCGTCCAGCAGTTGAAGTCTGGTGACACATTGGAGATCGAACTGCCATTCGGCAGCATCGCACTGAAGCCTGACGACACCAGGCCCCTGATTTGCGTTGCAGGTGGCACGGGATTTGCGCCCATTAAATCCGTTCTTGATGACTTAGCCAAACGCAAGGTTCAGCGCGACATCACGCTGATATGGGGGGCTCGCAACCCCTCTGGCCTGTATCTCCCTAGTGCCATCGACAAGTGGCGCAAAACTTGGCCGCAGTTTCGCTACATTGCAGCCATCACCGACCTAGGCAATGTGCCTGCGGATGCTCACGCCGGTCGGGTAGATGACGCACTACGCACACACTTTGGCAACCTGCACGATCATGTGGTGCACTGCTGTGGCTCACCCTCCCTGGTTCAATCAGTGCGCACAGCAGCTTCCGATATGGGCCTGTTAGCACAGGACTTCCACGCGGATGTTTTTGCGACGAGCCCGACTGGTAGCCACTAGAAGTAGCTATCCATGCGATATCAACACGGCGGGCTTGAGGCGGGTATATGTTGATTTCCACCCAGAAGTGATCCACTAGCCCCCACCAACGATCCAACTAGCCAAGCATGCTGTGATATGCGCAGTGTTGCTCAACGTTTGCGGAGCAGCGAACGCACATCACCATTTATGTGAGATGGACGCCTAGACTCCGGCGTCGACTCACCCCACTCGGGCGGCTCCAGCATCAGTCGCGTGTATTCGGGCGGCAGCGCTGGTAGTAACCTAGGTTACCGAGGTGTAGAGAGAACCTGGGAGGAGGGCTCTCCGCCGTTTTTCGCCTAGAGTGTTGATTTCCTCCCAGAAGTGACCCACTGGAGGTGCGGATAAAAACTTGGACTGGTTTTATGCTGCTAGGCCAAGCTTGTGCCGGTAGCCACGGCCGGGGTTGAGGGTCACTCGCCTCGAACTGGATTTATGTAACAACGCCGAGCGCGAGGACATCTCCCCCACCCATTGCATAGCGTGCATGCAGAAACTGCTGTGTATCCTTGCTTGAGGAGTACAGATCTTTCGACGTCCCCCCGTTTTCAGTAGCACAAGGCTTTGGAGTCCGAGGTTAATTTAACTGCTTTTGCATCAGCCTCTGGGCATAGGCTGTGGGCGTGAGTCCACCAAGCGATCTCTTGGGCCGCTCTTCGTTGTATTCCCGGCGCCAAGCTTCCACGATTACCCGGGCATGTGCCAGACTGGTGAACCAATGTTCGTTCAAGCATTCATCCCTAAAGCGCCCGTTGAATGATTCGATGTGGGCGTTCTGGTTGGGCTTGCCCAGTTCGATCAGAAACAGCTGAACGCCCCTGGCGTGGGCCCAGTTCAGCATGGCTCGACCGCAGAACTCCTTGCCGTTGTCAGTTCGGATCGCCTTGGGTAGCCCCCTTGTCCTGGCGAGTTGCTCCAGGATGCGCACCAGTTGGTTGCCACCCAGGGCCCGCTCCGGCACGATGGCCACAGCCTCATGGGTTGCGTCATCCACTACCGTGAGGTTTTTGATGCTGCGTCCTTCCGCTGTGCGGTCAAAGACAAAGTCCATGGACCACACCTGGTTGGCAACTGTCGGGCGTACCAAAGGGTGGCGCTCCGATATCGGGATCTTCTTGCGCCTGCGCTTTTTGATCTGAAGACCGGCTTGGGCATACAGACGATCCACCCGCTTGTGATTCACGATCTCTCCGGCTTGGCGCAGCTTCAGATAGATCATGCCGGCCCCGTAGCGACGATGACGCTGTGCCAGAGCGATGATCTTCTCCTTCAAGGCACAGTTGTGGTCGCAGGCTGGTTTGTAGCGCAGGGCACTGGCGCTCATGCCGATGACACGCAGCGAACGACGCTCGCTCAGTCCACGGCTGACCATGTGACGCACCAACTCGCGCCGTGCGGGTGCGCTCACCACTTTTTTCTCAAGGCTTCTTTCGTCACCTCGTTCTCAAGCAGGGCTTCGGCCAGCAGCCGTTTGAGCCGTCCGTTTTCGGCTTCCAGCTCCTTCAGACGTTTGGCATCGGACACGCTCATACCGCCAAACTTGCTGCGCCAGAGGTAATAGCTGGCCTCGGAGAAGCCGTGCCGCCGGCACAGCTCGGCCACCGGTAAGCCCGATTCGGCTTCCCGCAGGAAGCCAATGATCTGTTCTTCCGTAAATCTCTTCTTCACGTCCAATCTCCTGTTGCATGGGATTGGACTCCAAGCTCACCTGCTACTCAATTCCGGGGAGACGTCGCTTTGATCAACTGCAGTAGCTCAGTTTTTTCTATGCCAACGAGCTGAGCCTTTAGGTCACTCCAGCTCGTTTTTTTCTTTGTCGTCATTTCTTTTTGAAGAAGGTTACTTAGAGTTCTTCAACAAGATCGCTTTGCTGTAAGCCGTAAAGTCGCCTAAATGCTTGGTGATCACGGCCTCCACAATCGGTAGCTGCAGCGCTTGGTAGTCATGCACAGCGATATTGCGAAAGCCCACCATTTTTTGCATGCGTGTGGCTAAGTCGCTCTCAATCCAACCCGCTTGAGCCAGCAAGGTGAATACGTCACGCGAGCTCTGTGGGATGCCAAGCCTTTCGCGGCGAATCAAGTGCTGCCCCATGTCCAGCGCGGCTTCACACGCCCGCTGAACGTTCAAGATGGCGGCATCCTGGCGTGTGTGGTCCGACGCAAACGTGGTTGGTGATTTCTCGTACTCTTCTTTGGCACGTATCACGCAGCGCTCAATGGCCGCAGCCTTGTTAATCAGTACGTCATCGACCATAGACTGTTCCTGTTGTTTGAATGTCTTTCAACAAATCTGCGCGCGCCTCATCCAACGCAGTTTTTTGACTAAGGATGAAGCTTTCATAGAGTGCTGCTTGGCTGTCTTTTGACCATAAACGCGTACCGGTGGTGATGATGCGGTATTGCATGACCGTGGATGCTGCTCTTAGGTCTAACAAGTCAACATCACACTTCACCAAGTTAGCCAAAGTGCTAGATAACTCCCACAGTGCCTCTGCCGGTAGACCCTCATCCATCAAGAGCGCAATATCTAAATCACTATCTGCCGTTGCATGACCTGTGACCTGACTGCCAAAAACATACACAGCAGACAAGCTAGAAATTGCTTCTTGAAGATGATCGACGATGCCTTGATAGTTCATGAGGGATTTTGATTTATACGCATTGGTCTTGATTTTTTCACCGAATACACCGTACTTGCTCGCGTTAACCCCTTGAGGCATCAGCTCTTGGCCGCAAGAAGCTTGAGAGCGTACGTTGAGGGACCTTCTTGAGATCGTCTTCCGTTGAAGCCACGCCCACTACAAATGTTGCCCAAGCATTCATCAACTCACGGCGCTGCTCCAACAAGTCAGTACGGTGGTAAGCCGCTTCAACCTTGTCTTTGATCGTGTGCGCTAACGAACGCTCAGCCAGATCTCTAGAGTAACCGTGCTCACTGCACCAGTCACGGAAGCTCGAACGAAAGCCATGGGCAGTTGCCACGCGCCCAGGCACATCGCTTTCAACATTCAACCTGCGCAACAGCGAGGTGATAGCCATATCTGAAAGCTCTCCCCGCACTCTTACCGAAGGGAAAACCAAGCTTTCATGTTGACCCCGTTGCTGCTGAAGAATTTCCATAGTTCTTGGAGACAGCGGCACACGATGGGTCAGCTTGGCCTTCATACGCTCAGCTGGCACGGTCCAAACTGCATTTTTCCAGTCTACCTCGGACCACGTCATGCCCCGTGCTTCGCCTGAACGGCAGGCCGTCAAAATTACAAACTCAAGCAACTGCCGGGTTACATCGACACGCCCTTTTGTACGTAAGTTCTTCTGTACGAAAGCAGGGATCAGCCCCCAAGGCATTGCTGGGTGATGCTGCGTACGTACAGCTTTTCCTGGCTGCTGTGGCAGAAGATGGGTAACTACGTCCACAGGGTTCGATTGACAGTGCCCATGCGCCCACCCCCAAGCCATCACCGTATGGATTCTTTGCTTGACGCGACTCGCCGTCTCCGCCTTTTCAAGCCAAATGGGCTTGAGCGCATCCGCCACATCTGCAGGCTGAATCTCAGCCAGTAGCTTTGCACCCAACTTGGGAAAAACGTATTCAGTCAGGGTATTGATCCATTGCTGCCCATGCTTTGGATTTTTCCAGCCTGGTAGCAAGTCTTTGTGCAAGATCTCGGCGGCTTCTTGAAATGTTGGAGCCTTTACAGCTTCTTCTTCCAACGCTTTCTCAGCTAGAGGATCTTTCCCCTCTGCCAGCGTCACCCTCATGGCAGTAGCGCGCTTCGCGACCTCTGCGATACCAATTTCTGGATACGAGCCCAAGCCTGCATTTCTACGCTTGCCGTTCACCGGGCTAACGTAGCGCAGCACCCATTTACCCCTGCCTTTGGTTTTAGTTGGATGCAGTGCCAATCCCGTCACTCCGCCGTGTGGAATTGCTGCACTATCAGGTTTGATGTTTCGAGCTTTTGCGTCTGTGATGACAGCCATTTGAGACCTCTATCGGTATGCCATTCAGTATGCCATCGGTATGCCATCTGGTATGCCATTTCGCATTAGATAGAGTTGGACAACTTAAGTCAAAACAAAACAAATATCTTTTACTATCAATGACTTAGAAATGAAAAATAAGAAGAAAAAAGATCTAGTTGGACGGATATTTGGCGGACACAGCCTCCGCCAGGACATCGACGCACACAACGTCAAATCGCTTCAAAACCCGCTTCTCTCATAGGGAAGCGGGTTTTCTCTTTGTCGCAAGTAATCGCACCACGCCTCAGGACAACCCAGCTTTTTGTTGGTACTTTCGTTGGTAGCTCAACCAGAGCCAAAATCAGGTACCAACAATCAGGACTCGCGGGGCCACATGGCACTGACCGATACGTTCATCAAGAACACCAAGCACAGCGGCAAAGCAGCTGGCGACAAGCACAGTGATGGTGACCTGCACGTCAAAGCGAGCGGGCAAGTATTGGCGGTTGGCCTATCGCCTCGAGGGCAAGCAAAAGACACTGGCGCTCGGCGTGTATCCCGCCATCACCCTCGCCCAAGCCCGCCGTGGCCGTGACGATGCCCGCGCCCTGCTGGCGCAAGGCATAGATCCCAGCCAGAACAAGCAGCGCCTCAAGGAAGACAAAGCGGTGGCAGCACTCAACACCGTGGAAGCGATGTACCGCGCTTATCTGGCGAACAAGCGGCCCGGCTGGTCAACGACACACTACGACCGCGAAGCCCGAAGCCTGGAGAAAGACCTGTACCCCTTTCTTGGGCAGCGTGTGATCGGAGAAGTCGAGCCGACTGAATTGCTGAAAGCATGTGAGCGCGTACGAGACCGCGACGCAGTGGAAAGCGCACATCGGCTGCTCACCACGGCATCAGGAGTCTGGCAATACGCAATCGCCAGAAGCTGCGCCACACGGGACATTGCCCAGGACATCAAGAAAGCCCTCAAACCGCGCCAGAAGGGCCATTTCCCAGCCATCACCGATCCAGGCAAGCTGGGCGAACTGCTTGATGCGACTCATCGTATCCAGAACACCAGCAATTTCAGCCACCGCGCCTGCCAAGTTAAAGCGAATGCAATGCTCAACGCGGCACCAGCCAAGGTCATGAACCACACCAGCACAGCCATTGAGGCGTGATCGGCCTGTAAGCACAGCAACTGAAGCCACCAAGCCCGCGCAGCGATAGGACTGTTCTGCGTGATGCTGAGACAGGTCCACATGCCTGCTCCCAGTGCACATCCATCGCCAAGGCCAGCCAGCACAGACCAACGAAGTTGGTCAAGACAGCCAGTAAGAGCATGAGAGATTCAGGCACGGGCACGCCCCCCTGCGGTCGACACGCTTGTCTGGTGGGCTGCTGTCATGGTGGTTGCTACCGCACGACGACCGAGCTTGCGTGCGACCGTCATCGCGATCGCTGAGCTTGCAAGCATGAACAGATCGGTGCCTGCCACCGGCCAATAGCCTTCGCTGACTGTGCGCAGTAGATGGTGCCCTGTCGTGACCCAGTTCAACAGTACGGCAGTCACCGCCAAGAAAGCTACTCCCCAACACTGTTCAATCCAGGCCGGGGCCATCCGGGCCTCGGCTACTGAGGCAGTCCGCAAGATGCCGTGCACGAAGGCCAGCATCCAGACTACCCAGAAGATGTACTGCTCCATATCGCCTTTGCCAGGCCAGCCCGAGGGCATCGTGCCGGGCAGCAGGCGATTGCTGATCAGCATGGCTAGCGTAGCGATGAGCATGCCGGTCACCGTGGACACGGCGAAAGCGTCCACCCAGCGGGCGCCACTCTGACCTTGCTTGGCATGCTGACGCTTGCGTTTTTCCACGAAAAAAACGAAACCGGTAGCGATGCACACACATCCCAGGAGGCCACCGAGCACGTACAACCAGCGCAGCAACCAATGGCGAAAGTGCTGCAGGTGCAGTCCGGTAAGGAAGGTGTTGATACTCGCCACAGACGTAAGCGGAGGGTCTTCGCGCAGCACCTCGCCTGTCGAGGCCTTGAAATGAATACCTTCTCCAGTGAGCGCAATGCGGTCGGTGCCGGCGCGATACACGCTCACGTAGCTGTTGGCGTCGCCCACGTGTCGCATACCTAGGAAGCCTACGTCGCCCGCCATCCCCTTGGCCGCCCATCGGCGCTGCGCTTCCACCACCATCGCATCGACAGAGGCCAGTTGTGCGTACTCACCGGCACGGTCATGAGGCAGGCCGGTCTCCAGCGCTTCCTGCTTCTCGTGCAGCTCGTGTAGAGGCTCGAGTTGGGTGTGGGTGACAGGGAAGTAGATACCGCCGAAGATCACCAGCCCCGAGAAGGCGAAGATGAAGTGAAACGGCAGCGCGATCACGCCCGTGAGGTTGTGCAAATCCAGCGCGCTGCGCTGGATTTGCTTCTTCGGGCGGAAGGTGAAGAATTCGCGAAAGATCTTGCGGTGCATAACCACCCCGCTGACCAATGCCACGAGCATGATCAGCGCGGCGAATCCCACGATCCAAGTCCCCAGATTCAACCAGTGAAGGTTGAGGCTGTAGTGAAGGGGGTAAAAGAAGCGGCTTCCGATCTTCAGGTGATCGTCGGGCAAGGACTCCCCTGTACGGGGATCGATGGTTCGTGCTCCAAAGACTGCATCTTCCGGGTGATCTTGCCCCCGTAGTTCCGGACACCGTCCAGTCGCTAAGCTAGCCCTGATGGGCGGGGTGATTCTGCCGTCGTCGGAACTCCCTGGGCGACATCATCTTCAAACTCGAATGCGGGTGGATTTCGTTGAAGTGCTCGAACGCACCCGGCAATTGCGCCAGCACCGTTGGCGCGTCACGCAGGTCCATACGGCTCAGGTAGTCGCGCTTGAAGGTGTTCACGAAGCTCTCGGCCATGCCGTTGCTCTGCGGGCTACACACGGGGCGTGTTGGTCGGCTTCAGGTCCAGCGATCTAGCAATGCCACGCGTCTCGTGCGCGATGTAGGCGCTCATACGGGGATTGACCTCGCTTATACGGTAACTGGGACTTCTTGCCAGGTGCCTCCGCATCACCTTTTTTAAAGGTTAACTTTGGCCTCGTCAGGGTTGGCTATATACAGCTTGCTTTTGTCGCTCATAACAGCCTCCTTTCGACGGCTCCGTCTGTTACCTTGCAGGGAAATACCTTGTAGTCCATTCGAGGGGGCGGGTTAGCTTGGGTCAGCGAGGATTCAACTTGTATCTATGCAAGCGCCCAGCTAGGGCATTCGCCCTAGCCGTCGGACTATGAGTCAACTAGCTGGATAGCCCCAGCTGGCAACGCAGTGAACCTCAAAAAATTCGAAGCAGAAGCCACGCTTATCACGCATAGCTCGATAGCGCCCCGTAGCCTAGCGTCACACTTCATTTCGAAAAGCCCGAGCTTTGACTACAACTCATGGCACCGCTTGCGCGTACTCTGAACGGGAACCAGTTCATAAGGAGCCCTCATGATATTTCGTAAAGCAAATGCTACAAATCTACCAAGTGATGTAAGCAGGCTACTTGATGATTTGCGAGAGGTACTTTCACCGAATGCAGCCCCAGCGGTATCCATGTTCACTCACACTGCGGCGTCGACGCTTGCAAAAGTACGCACAGCGTCCTCTAACGCCATTGAGCAATCGAAAGCCATAGTACTGTCCACCGATTCATATGTACACGAATCCCCTTGGCGAGTGGCCGGCGGAGCCTTAGCACTCGGCGCAGTAATCGGATTTACGCTGAGTAGGCGGTAATTCCCTGCAGGGAGTCATTCATCTCGCCATCAAGCTCTCCGAGCTGGCAGATTTATGGAGGCTATTATGAATACAGCATCTAGCGTCATTTCATCGTCCAAAGTTGACGGAACGATCGTATACAGCCCTACCGGAGAAAAGCTGGGTTCAATTGCTTCATTGATGATCGACAAACTATCTGGGAAGGTTCGTTATGCGGTCATGGAGTTCGGTGGCTTCCTCGGCATGGGTACCGACCAATATCCTCTTCCGTGGAATTCTCTCAAATATGAAAAGAACCTTGGAGGCTACATGGTGTCACTTGAAACAGGGCAGCTTGAGAGTGCTCCTAAATACGCAAAAAATGCAGCACCGGAATATACGGACGAGTACGGCCGCCATATATACGACTACTATAGGGTTCCTTGGAACTAGATAAGTCTTTTCAATCGACGTAATGATTCGCCGCTTCCAGGTACGCGGTTTCTGTAATAGATTGTGATAAACGAAAATTGCTCTTGGCAGCACGCTGGCCATCGAACGCAAAGCTCAAAAAATAAGGCGATAAGAAAAAGATCCTCCAGATCTCAAACAGATAAAGCTGACTCAGAGTTCGATGCGACTCTTGCGAATATTTCTTTGGGCTGTCACGCAGCGGTGAGACCAGTGCAGCCGATTAAATGAGGTAAAAATACAGAAAATTTCACAGTTACGTTATCGCCCGACAGCTGTAATCCAATTGACTAACGAGGCAAGGAGCTGTTTCCACCAGATCCACTGAGTCACAAACAGCCCAATAAGTGAACAGGTAGCTACTGAAATTGACCACGGCTAGCTACATACAGAGCATCCAGATCATTCGAGATCTGGACATTTGAGCCGGTGACAGACGCTAAGGGAATTTTTATATTCGCTGCGTCCCTCCAAGAAAAGGAAGTAGCAATCATGAATCAACCACACATTCCTCCCTCTCTGCCTGAAGATGAAGACATGGATCCCGTAGGTGAGCCGTATCCTAATCAAAAGCAGATACCTTCTAGCAATGAAGATGAACCCAAACATTCATCTCCGCCTCCTGATACCGAGGTCAATATACCTCCTGGCTCTGAAAATAAATCTAAGCTGCCGGCACTTTTGATGCGTTAGCGCAAGCCATTCTGCGCTGAAAGTCTATGGCTCAATTTTTCATTTCCGGCACTCGGCCTCTTCGCGACCCGTAAAACACACTGAAATCTAGCTTTGGTGGGCTGCTTTCTCGAGACTGACGGAAGAACATTCGCCATGGGGCTTCCCCGGAGGCCGGCCATCGACATGGCATTTCGGTACATCAAATCGATCAGCCTCAACATCGCC
Source organism: Comamonas sp. Z3 (assembly GCF_008121565.1). NCBI lineage: Bacteria > Pseudomonadati > Pseudomonadota > Betaproteobacteria > Burkholderiales > Comamonadaceae > Comamonas > Comamonas sp. Z3. Next base: position 49,311 of record NZ_VOQU01000009.1, on the reverse strand, counting down.
TTGACCTGCTTCAAAGCTCGCAGATGCATTGCAGCTGAGTGGGGCATTGGAGCAACAGCAAGCGCGTCACAGTGATGAGATTCGGATGGAACCACAGATTACCTATCCCTGCGGTTGTTTAAGCACTCGCCGAGTACACACACACTTGTTCAGAAATGCTGCTGCATAACTTCTGAAGCAGTGCCCAAGCTTTCTATTATGGCTTTAGCGATGGGCAAAATGGGATTATGGATTCTCGTATCGATGTTTCCAATAGAGCCCGTGCTACAGGACTTACAGAGCAGCTAACTACCGCGCAATTAGCTGCTGCGCGTGATCATCTGCCAAGCAGAAATTACAGCACACTCCCCGCGTTTGCCGCTCCAAGTGGCAAGCCAAGACATACAGTTGCTGCAAAGCAGAAGAGCCTTATTTCGCCAAGCCTCGCGGCAACAGGCGGTTGTACTCATCTCTAACAACCTGGTAGCACTCGCACACCCGTTGCTCAAGGCCCTGTCTATTCAACACGGTGATATGACCACGCGCGTAACGGATCAGGCCCGCGCGCTGGAGCTTCAGCGCCCCTTCAGTGACGCCTTCACGCCTGACGCCAAGCATGTTGGCGATCAATTCTTGCGTCATGACCAACTCACTCCCGTTCAGCCGATCTAAGCTGAGCAAAAGCCAGCGGCACAATTGCTGATCAAGGGAATGGTGGCGGTTGCACACCGCAGTCTGAGCCATCTGGGTGATCAACGCCTGAATGTAGCGCAGCATGAGATGGAGCACAGGCCCCGAGCGGCCAAATTCCTCCTTGATGACTTGCGCACGCATGCGCAGCCCCTTGCCAGCGCTTTGAACGACTGCTCTGCTGGTGGTGGACTCTCCCCCCATGACGATGGCAATCCCCACCACTCCATCGTTGCCCACGACTGCAATTTCCGCAGAGCCGCCATTCTCCAGCACGTACAACAGCGACACGATGGCGTCGATAGGAAAATAAACGTGGCTCATGCGAATACCCGATTCGTACAGCACTTGCCCGAGGGCCAAGTCAACCGGCTCCAGCTCGCACTGCCAGCGCCTCCACTCTGGATCCGGTAAGGCTGCAAGAAGGCGGTTGTGCTGGTATAGGGGGAATCGTTCCACGATGACTTCTCCACGGCAACCTGCCTGCGTTGCGGAAAGCATTCTGCTCAAGACGGCATTGCTGAAAAACCAACCGTTCCGTTGCCAGCACATGAGCGAAATCAAGTTCGCGCGATAGATGCGCGTCCCGTATGGTGCCGGCAAACTTGCATTGCTACAAGCCCAGTGTGCGATACCGAACAGTCACCCGTCTGGGCTGCACTCACACTCCGAACAGGTCCTTCGCTACATGGCATTGCCCGCCTTCATCGCAAATCTCCACATATGACAGGGATTGAGATTCCTCCTACCTCATGAATTTGCCTGTCAACGCTCTGATCCTTCAACTGCCTCGCGCGGCGCGCCACCGGCTACTGGATAAATGCGAGCTCTTCGAGCTGGACACGCCGCATGAACTGGGCGGACAGGGGTGGCCGCTCAGCCATGCCTACTTCCCCAACCAAGGCTTCTTTTCGCTGGTCGCAGACATCGATCAACATCGATGTTTGGCGATCGGAATGGCAGGCTCCGAGACGGTGCTGGGGGGAGACCTGATTCTCGGAGCGACCAGGCCTGCCTTGAGGGCCTTGGTGCAGCAGCCTTGCTCTGGCTGGTGCATCAGCGCTGCGGATTTGCGCCAGCAAAGTACCACCAGCCCAGCTCTGGAGAGATTGCTGCAGGCCAGTTTGCTGGTTCAACTGCACCAGCAGGCGCTTGCCGCCGCTTGCCAGCGATACCACCTCCTTGCCCCTCGCCTTGCGCGCTGGATATTGATGAGCCGCGACCGATCCTTTTCCGCAGGGAGCTTCCACGCCTCACAGCAATCCATGGCACAGATGCTGGGTGTCCGGCGGGTTAGCGTCACCAATGCTGCCAGCCAGTTCCAGGCAGAAGGCCTGATTACGTATCACCGGGGCGAGCTGACGGTCCGAAATCGCAAAGCCCTGGAGGCGAGAGCCTGCAGTTGCTACGCAACCGACAAGCGCATCTACGCCCAGATCATTGGAACGGCGCCAGGGCGCCGGTAGGTGCAGGTCGCCTGCCTAGATCATCGTCTGTCTGCCACCGCACAAATGTGCAGACGCCCATCACATATGCGCATGTGTATGCCAGCGCACAGACCCGTTGGGAAGGCGGGCTTCCAATGGGTACAGAAAAAGAATCGTCACATGTACATCGTCACTGTCTCCGTTGCCCTTGCCATGGCGGCTATCGGCGCGACTGTCTAATCCCTGGACAGCATCGGTCTTGGCATTTTGCTGATCGTATGCGCCGCCTTGGTTTCGCAAACAGCGCCCTTGTCCAGCATCTGGTGGCGGAATGCTGGCCGCAGATATGGCAGGGACCAGAGTCCGGCCACACGGACTGCCGCAATGGACAATGACGTCCTGAAGAACGCCGTATTCGAAGTCGAGAAACGCAGCATGGACACCCGCAGCTTCCTCAAGCACATCCAGACAGGCTTGGCATAAACGGGATGCACAAGACCCGCCCATCGGAGCTCCAATGACATGTATGTCCACCCCTCTTGGAAACGGGGCGCAACCAACGGACCAAACAACTTACCTCAAGGAGTAAATCATGAGCCTAAGTACCATTTTGCTAGTCGTCCTGATCCTTGTATTGATTGGAGCGCTCCCCGCTTGGCCGCACAGCCGAAGCTGGGGCTACTTCCCGAGCGGCCTAGTTGGCTTGGCCGTGGTGGTGTTGGTCATTCTGCTCCTGATGGGACGCCTCTGAATCATCCTAGGGCGCCATGTAGCGCTTCATCAATGGGAGTACCGTGATGCCATGCACGATGATTGAGGTGGCCACGGTCCACAATGTCAGGCTCACCAAGGTTGCGGCAGTGGCCGGATCAACGCCATGCCGCAATGCCAACAGCATGTAGAAGATGGAGCCGATACCCCGTATTCCAAACCAGCCGATCATGGCCCGTAGCCTCCAATCCGTATGCATACCCCATACGGCAGGCAGCGTGGACAGCGGCCTGAGGACCAGCAGAACCATTGGGACGAACCACCAAACGGGGGCCATCGGTTTGGCGTAAGGCAGCATGGCACCTACCATCAGCACGAGAGCCAGTTCAGCAAGCCGCTCCAGCTGTTCGTTGAATCCATGGACGGAATCCTGCATATCACTAGCGTGGTGCTTCGCACCTGCCATTCTGACTTTCGGGGGCGCGCGCGTTTCTTCCCCCGTCACCGCCCAGGGCAGTTCGCGCACGCGCTGCAGCGCAAGGCCTGCGGCGAATACGGCCAGAAATCCCGAAGCCAGGCTCAATTGAGCTGTACCGTAGGCCATCCCGATAAGCCCGATACCCAGAAACTCGTTCAAGCCGGCGGCTTCCTTATGACGGCTGCGCAGATAGACGACGAGTCTGCCCGTGCCTGCTCCCAGCGCCGCGCCGATCGAAAGCCCCGCTGCCATCGACCACAGGAACTCCATGGTCCACCAATGCAGCATGCGTTCCCCCAGAGGGTGCAGGCCCAGTAGCCCAAGCCCCAGCATAACCATGGGGTATGAGGTGCCATCATTGAGCCCTCCTTCGCCGGCTAGGCTAAAACCCAACCGGTCCGGACTCGTCCCAGGCTGCGACTGGACACCCGAAGCGAGCACCGGATCCGTGGGCGCCAGGATGGCGCCCAGAAGCAACGCAGAGCCCAACGACAGACCCAGGAACCAGACACCTATGGCAGCGACCATCGCCACCATGGCGACCATCGAGAAGACGGCAAGGCGCAGCGGCAGCCACCAGCGGGGATCCCGCACTGGCACGCCCAGTTGCATCCCCACGGAAAACAGCGATATGAGCACCGCAATCTCCGACAAGCGCTCCAGCAACGGGGCGTACAGGAATGGATCCGGCCTCAGCACGCTCAATGCAGAGGGCCCCAGCAACCAGCCCAGTGCCAGATAAACCATGGCATTGCTCAGCGGCAGCCGCCCAAGGAAGGTGCTCGACAGTACCATCGCAATGAGCAGCACGCCCATGAAGAGAGACCATGCAGGCAACGACATGGCACCTAAGGCGTATGTAAGTTGTCATCGCTGAACCGGAAGCGGCTGCGCGTTCGTTTGGCATGGTACATGGCCCTGTCTGCCTCCGCGACCATCTGCTCTGCCGATGCAGGCCATGCATCAGCCACCACAATGCCTATGCTGGCCTGAACCTGGAGCTTCTGGCCATTGCAGTGAATGGGTTGCTCTATCTCCGCACACAGCGTGCCCGCCAGGATGCATAGCTGCTGCAATGTGGGAGACGGGTCCAGCAAGCATGCAAACTCATCGCCGCCCAGCCGGCTAACGAGATCGCCATGCCTCAAGGCAGCTCGCATGCGATGCGATACAACCTTGAGCACTTCGTCCCCGGTGGAATGTCCATGGGAGTCATTGATACCTTTAAACCCATCCAGATCCAGGTACAGCAGCGCCATGGTCCTTGGCCTGCACCTGCCGCCACCACCGATGGAATCTGCGAGCCGATCGAGGAACAAAAGCCGGTTCGGTAATGAAGTGAGATGGTCGTGGGTCGCCAGATGGAACGCGCGCCGCTCCCCCTCCTTCGTTCTGTCAAGGTCGGAATACATTTGATCCAGTGCGAACCGGGCCTGGAGTAACTCGTCTTGAAGGCGCGCGCACTTGTACAGCGCCGCCTGCAAGCTGACTTGAAGACAACGGACCGCATGACTGTCCGACAAGGCATCCGGCCAGAACGAAGGCACCGAAATGCCATGATCCGCATGGTCCGGTTTCGAAGAGTGATCCATGCTCTCCTGGAGCAGAGCGAAAAATTGGCGGGCAGCTTGAGCGCTGGAGTGCATGGAAAACCTTTGAGCCATTGGGGGTGTTCCTCGTAGAGCACTTTCGTGCATGGGCGATGGACGTAAATCCTAGGCCCGGATCCCGGAGGTATCCGTGCGGTATCGAACATAGCGCGCAACGGAGGCAATGCGCGCCTCACTATGCTCGCGGCCATGTCCGGCCATGGGGCTTGAGAGAGCTCCGGGCAATAGGCGGCTGAAATGTGACGATAGGCGCGTGCGGTCGGGCCGATGCCCATTGCGCAACGCGGTCAATCGCCTCATGGTCATTGGCGATGACCAGCGCGGCCCTCTCCGCGTCGCGCAAACGCCAGAAGATGATGGCGTCGACATTGACCGGAACCGTGTCGACGGTCAGCGCCTGCTCGGCATTGAAAGCTGTGGTTTGAAGGCGCACGTCAATCACCGCCGCCACGCTGTCAAGGATGGGGCTGATGGAGAATAGACCTGCACCCTAACGGCTCTGCAGCCGGCCCATTCTCAAGACGACAAACTGCTGCCAAACGTGGCCATATTCAGGGACATCGCGATGACAAAGGCCACGGCGAAGAAGATCAGTGCCCGTAGGGGTTGATCGAATAGCCCACCGTAACGCCTGCGAGCTCCAGAAATGAGGTGACGGGCTTCAGATCCATAGAGCTTCCATCGCACGTTAAAAGCGCCTTGCGCCGCCCCACAGGCCCTGTGATCGGCCTATCTCCTATCTTTGCCGACCTCATTGCCAATCACACCACCCACGGCAGCTCCGCCAATCGTGCCAATGGCGCTCCCCCCTGTAAGCACAGCGCCCCCGACAGCACCGGCGCCGGCACCGATGGCCATGTCCTTGTCCCGTCTGGACATATCGCCGCAAGCGCCCAAGCCCACCAGCGTGGCTACAACGAGGATTGCAGTAACAGTTAGCTTGATCGTTTTCATGGAAGTACCTCTTCTGATAAAGCATGGGAATCGGCCCATGCACACTTGGATGTCTCTGGATGGAGAAGCAGCCCGTTAGACACCATGACCGAGCCATTGCATCCGTATGCCGTGCCTGCCCATCGTTGCGGAACAAGATGCGGCAGTCGGTGCGTTGGAGCACATAGATCAGGCTATCTGTTTATCTGTGCGCTTTCTGGCCTGCATTTCGTCGCCGTGTGCTCTAGCGCACCGACACCGGGCTGCGCCGACACCATGCTCAACCTGCGCTCACCTGGATCGAGTCCTCTGTTTCCCAAGCATCGGCACGTCGGGCCAGCGCCATCTCCCATCCAACGAGGAACTCACCATGACCACGAATACCCATTGCATTCACCGCAGCGCCCTGGCGGTACTTCTCGTCACCAGCCTAGCCTTTATCGGCTGCGCCTCCACCGTCCGCAGCGAGGGATCGGGTGAATACGTGGACGACACCGTGATCACTGCCAAGGTCAAGGCAGCCGTGTTCAACGATGCCAGCCTGAAGTCGGCCGAAATCAATGTGGAGACCTTCAAAGGCCGTGTCCAACTCAGCGGCTTCGTCAATTCTCAGGCGGACATCAACCGCGCTGTCACCTTGGCACGCCATGTCAATGGCGTGAAGTCGGTGACCAATGACATGAAGCTCAAATAAGGCACGCCGTGCCAGCCATTGCACCCACAACCGCACCATCACCCCAAAGAATCGCCATGAAGCGAATCACACTGAACGTGAATACGGCATCTATCATTCAGGGCCTCGCAGCCTCATGCCTGCTGCTGACCAGCGTGTTCGCGGCCGACATGGGCCAGCCGCAGTACAAAGCCGCGGGGCAGACTATTGCGGCCGAGTACAAAAAAGACAAGCAGGCCTGCGCCAGACAGCCCAGCAATGCCCATGACATCTGCATGGCCAAGGCCAAGGGGCACGCGCAGGTGGCGATGGCCGAACTGAAGGAGAACTACCGCCCCTCCGACAAGCATGCCTACGACTTGAGTGTCGCTAAAGCCGATGCCACCTTCGCCATCGCCAAGGAAGAGTGCGACGACCAAGCTGCGAATGCCAAGGATCTGTGTCTCCAGAAGGCCAAGACCGCCCACGTTGACGCGCGGGCCGATGCCAAGATGGCTATGAAGACGGCCGCCGCCAACGCTCAGGCGCGCAGCGACGCTGCAATCGACAAGCGCGATGCCGCCTATGACCTAGCTAAGCAGAAGTGCGAGGCACTGGCCGGTGATGCCAAGAGCGCTTGCCTGCTCGAAGCTAAGCAGCGCTTCCAGCCCTGATCGAAACCTAGCACACTGGCCATCGCCAGCGCGCTGTTTGGTTGGCATGCATTCACGTTCAAGTTTCGAACGGAACCATCATGAGTCTCGGTCTCATTCTGTTGATCGAATGGTCGGTGCCGCACCGAACTTGCCACACAGCCGCAGTTGGGGCGATGTGCCCCGGGGGTGTGCTACGCACGTTCGTTCTGAACCTGCTTCTGAGGCGAATCTGCAGAAGTACAGCCAACGGGACCTTTGCGGTCGTACTGATTACCTTTGTGCGGACTTTGTTCGATAGCGCACAGACTACTGCCCGGCATGCCTGTAAAAAAGGCCATGGCCTGCGGATCTTCCGGTCCACGGACTGCACAAGGAGTCACCCATGTCCTGCTTTTCTTCTTTCGCACCCAGTTGGGACACATCTTCACGCGGTTACCCGGACAAAACCTCCCACGTCGAGCGGTCGATGCTCGACAGACACTTAGCCCAGTGCGGCGTCCTGCAAGGACCTCTTCGGTTCGCGTGGATAGGCATATCAAGACTTCACCGCCTGCTTGCGCAGCGTGCTCTCACGGGGACGCTGCTGATTGTGCTGTTGGCCGGCACTACATGGCTGGCGCTCTAGGACAGAAAGCGCGGAAAGCGAATGGAGCTGCGACGCCAATGGCCCTGGGTGCCACCACAGATCGACCATGTACTTGACGTCAGGGACGGGGCCACGCAGCGCCCCTTCAGAGCGGAGCTCTTTGGCTGCGCGGGCTTCGAACGGTACGGGCTCAGCCTCGGGTACTCGCACCAAGTAGGCAAGGCCCGCTTAGGGCAAGCAACGTTCTATCCGCGCCTTCAAAGCAATCTCCGGTCGCTGCGCGCATCGTTGCGATATATAGCTGAGCTCACACAGGATGGCCATGAGGCCGGACCGGGGACTGATTGGCTGCTCGACAACTTTCCGCTGATCGAGGACCAGTTGAGGCAGGTCACCGAAGGCCTGCCTCCACGCTACTACCACGCCCTTCCCATCCTGCAAGGCGCGCCCCTGGCCGGACTCCCTCGCATCTACCACGTGGCCTGGGCTTTCGTGGCGCATGTCGATAGTGCATTTGATGAAGACCTTTTGACCTGCTTTCTCAACGCCTACCAGGAAGGGGGAGAGTTCAGCCAAGGCGAACTTTGGGCGCTCCCCACGACGCTGCGAGTGGTGCTGGTGGAGAACCTGAGGCGCCTTGCCGACCGAATCGCCAGCCAGGGGGCCGCGCGGGAGCTGGCGGTTCTGTGTGCCCACCGCATCGAGCAATTGACTCTGAGGGACGTCCAGGAAATGCAGCGCCTGATGGAAATGCGCGGCGTGGAGCAGATATTCCTGTCCCACCTGGCACAGGTACTGGCGGGACACTGGGGAGCCCTTGGCGCAACCCCGGCTCCCGCCATGGAGCAGTGGCTCCTGGAAGCCATCCCCGACCTTGCTTCGCTGCAGATACAGCAGTACGCAGACCATGCCGCAGACCATCTGAGTGTGAGCAACGCCGTGGCTTCCTTGCGGCTGATCGGAGCCAGCGACTGGGTCGGCATCGTGGGACGGACCAGTCGGACCATGCGCGCCATGCAGGCGTCCCCGGTGTTCAGCGCTGAGGACGATGCCAGCCGCAATACCACGCTGCATGGGATCGAGCGCTTGTCAGCGCGCTGCAGCGGTATGAACGAATCCGCTGTGGCGCAGACTCTGGTCCGATGCATGTCCGGCGCCCAGGGCGCGGGTGCCCAGGCCGGATATTGGCTCCATGGCGCGGGACGCAGGCAACTTGAGCAGGCGCTGGGCGCGCGGCGGCGCATTGGGGATCTGTGGCATACCCTACCTCTCCCCCGCACATGCGCCTACCTGGGCGCCATCCTGTTTGGCACGCTGGTCCTCGTGGCCTGGCTGCTTCACCTGTCGGGCGGCATGCCGATGGTGGGACCTGGTCATGCAGTCCTTGGCATAGCGGGGCTGCTGATGCTGTTCCCGGCCTCCGAGGCGATGATTGCTCTGGTCAACCGCCTGATCTGCGAATCCGCCACACCGGCGCATCTTCCCCGGTTACTGCTGGCCGAAGGCATACCGCCGTCGGCACAAACGATGGTCGTGATCCCGGCACTTCTGAACCATCGCGCCACGGTGGAACAACTGGTACATCGTCTGCACCTGCATTACCTGGCCAACCCGGAGGTCTTCGCCCAATTCGCGTTGCTCAGCGACTGGGCCGACGCCCCTGCCCGGGACATGCCGGAGGATGCAAGCCTGCTGGCGCATGCGCAAGGACTGCTGCAGGGGCTGAATGAGCTGCATCCCCCGGCTCTGGGAGCCTCGCCCCGTTTTATGCTGCTGCACCGAGCCCGCACCTACAGCGTCACTCAACGCCAATGGATCGGGTGGGAGCGCAAGCGCGGCAAACTCGAACAGCTGGTCCGCGCCTTGGCCACCGACACATGCGGCCCGTTCCTGGACATGGCGGAGCTCTCGCAGGCGGCGCCAGGAACGCGCTACGTCCTGACGCTAGACAGCGATACCGAGCTGCCCCCCGGCCAATTGCGCGCCCTGGTGGGGGTTGCGGAGCATCCGGACAACCAGCCTCGGCTGGACAGCGCTGGCCGCACGGTGACTCAGGGCTACGGCATCTTACAGCCGCGCGTGGTATCCCCCCTGCCCCATGCCGATGCCGCATCGCCATGGCAGTGGCTGTTCGCGGGGCAGCAGGGTATCGACCCATACAGCGCCGCGACGTCGGATGTGTACCAGGACTTCTTTGGCGAAGGCAGCTTCATCGGCAAAGGGCTGCTGCACGTAGCCACCCTGCACACGGTCCTGGGTCAGCGTCTGCCGCAGGACCGCATCCTCAGCCATGACCTACTGGAGGGCGCCATGGTTCGCTGCGCGGTGGTCTCCGACGTGGCTGTGATCGAAGCCGCCCCCCCGCACAGCGACACCGCCGCAGCACGCCAGCACCGCTGGAGCCGGGGGGACTGGCAGCTGCTGCCAATGCTCTGGAAGCACCAACGCTGGGGTCTGTCGCCCATCAACCGCTGGAAGCTGCTCGACAACCTGCGCCGCACCTGCGTGGCGCCCGCATCGCTGGTCTTGATCGTCGCCGCCATGGCCGGGCATGGCCTGGCCCTGCCGGTGGCGCTGGCATTGGCGGCGATCGCCTATGCCACAGGGCCTGTGGTCGGCAGCCTCGCAAGCTTGCTGCCCCACCGCGCCCACGTTGCGGTCGAGCGCTTTGCCATCGCTGGTGTCCAGGATCTGTTGCGAGCCGTCCTGGGTGGCGTCTGGCATCTCGCGTTGCTGCTGTCCCAAGCCCTGCTGCAGGCCGATGCCATCACGCGCACGGCTTACCGCCTGCGGTGGAGCCGACGGCACCTACTGGAGTGGACGACCGCCGAGTCAGCCCATGCCTCGATCCGGGCAGGTCTGCTTTCCGCAATGGTCCGGCACCGGGCCACTTCATTGACCGCCCTGGCGCTGCTGGCAGGGCTGTGGTGGCTGCAGGCGCCGATGGCGCCGCTAGCCCTGACACTGCTTGCGGCCTGGGCCGGTACGCCCGTTCTGGTCTGGCTCTTCAATACGCCCTGGAGATGCACGGGCCGCCGCGCCCCGACCCCAAAAGACCTTGAGCTTCTGGAAGGCATCGCGCGGGACACCTGGCGCATGTTCGAGCGCTGCGTAGGCCAGGGCGACAACCACCTCCCGCCTGACAACCTACAGACCGCGCCGTTCGAAGCCATCGCCCATCGCACCTCACCCACCAACATCGGTCTCTACCTGCTCAGTGCCGCATGCGCGCGACAGTTCGGCTGGATCGGAACGATGGATCTACTGGCACGCCTAGAGGCCACCCTGGCCACGCTGCAAGGCATGGAGCGTCACCAAGGACATTTCCTGAACTGGTACGACACCGAGACCTTGCAGCCCTTGCACCCTCGCTATGTCTCCACCGTGGACAGCGGTAACCTGAGCGCCCACCTGCTCGCTGTGTCCCGGGCCTGCGTCGAGCTGGCACGCGATCCGCTGGAGCCACATGCGGCAGCGCCTGACGCTGTAGCCAGCGCCGCCGGTGAAGGACCGGCTGTCACGCGGCAGTTGCTGGATCTGGCACACAGGCTGGAGCAATTGGCCTGGGATGCGGACTACCGCTTTCTATACGACGCCAGGCGCCATCTGCTGCATATCGGCTACCGGGTGGAAGAGCAGGCGCTCGACGCCTCTTTCTACGACCTGCTGGCGTCGGAAGCGCGCACCACCAGTCTGCTCGCTATCACCAAGGGCGACGTGCCCGTGCGGCACTGGAAGGCGCTGGGACGCCCCTTCTTCGCCAGCGGCCGTCACGCGGTGCTGCAGTCGTGGTCGGGCTCGATGTTTGAATACCTCATGCCCGCGCTGGTCATGGTCGAGCCCCATGGGAGCGCCTTGGATGACGCCAACCACTCGGCGCTGCGCGAGCAGATGGCCTTCGTTCAGGGACAAGGTATTCCCTGGGGTATCTCGGAAAGCGCCTACGGCGGGCGGGATCAGACCCTAGCGTACCAATATGCGCCCCAAGGCATTCCGCGCCTTGCACTGCGCCGCACGCCCACGGCCGAAAAGGTGATTGCCCCCTACGCCACGGCCTTGGCGTGCCAGATGGACGTGCATGCCGCCTGCCGGAACTTCCGCGCCCTGGAAGCCCTATCGGCGCGTGGACAGTATGGCTTTTTCGAGGCGCTGGATTTCACGCCGGGACGGCAGGCCGCAGGTGAAAGATACACGTTGGTCAGTACCTACATGGCGCACCACCAGGGCATGACCATCGTGGCCCTAGCCAATGTGTTGCGCCAGGGAACCGCGCAACGCTGGCTGATGAGCCACCCCCGCATCGAGGCAGTTTCGTCGCTGTTGCAGGAACGTGCGCCGCGCGAACTCCCTAAGCTGCACACCCCGCCGTCCCTGGGCTTGCCGCTGCATCCACCGAACAAGCGCCCCGGGCACTTTATCCGCACTGTGATCCCGGGAGCGCAGGCGCTGGAGCCTACCCACCTGCTGTCCAACGGACGCTACAGCGTCACCCTACGGCCGAACGGCGCTGGCTGGAGTCGCTGGGGCCCTTCCGACATCACCCGCTGGCGCGACGATGTGCTGCGTGACGCTTACGGCAGCTTCGTGTACCTGCGTCTAGGGCGCCATTCCACGCCTGTCTCCGTGACGCGCAATCCGGCCCCCGACCCCGAGGCAATTTACAGCAGCACCTTCCAACAGGACCGCGTGTGTTTCGATGCGCGCTGGCCCGAATTGCACGCACGCACAACGGTCTGGGTCAGTCCCGAAGACGACATCGAGTTCCGCAAGGTGGTGCTGAACAACCTGGGCGGCCAGACCGTCGAGCTAGAGCTGCTGTCGGCCTTCGAAGTGACCCTGGTCAGCGCCGCTACGGACGAGGCCCACCCTGCCTTTTCCAACATGTTCGTGAAGGCTGACTGGCTCCCCGAACAGCAGGCTCTGTGCTTCGAGAGGGTTCCCCGCACGCCAGGCGAAAACACCTTGCGGGCCGCGCATTTCGTGGCCCAAGCGAGCGGCGAGATCCTGGGTCTCAACTACCAGACCGACCGGGCCCGGTGGCGGGGGCGTAACCATGCGGAAAGCCAGCCGCTCGCCAGCCTCGAGCCCGCGCCGGAGCATGCGTCAGCGTTGGTGACCCAACTGGACCCTGTCTCGATTTTGGGCGTACGGCTACAGATAGCGCCGGGTGAACAGGTGAGCGTGACCTTTGCCATGGCCGCCTGCGACTCCAAAGCCAGGCTTATGGCCGTAGTGGACAAGTACCGCCGACCCAGCTATGTGGAGCGCGCCTCGTTGATGTCCGCAACCTTGACAGAGGGACAAACGGCGCCGCACCGGCCACGGCCCGACTATTTGCCCATCCTGCAACTGCTGACCACCGCCCTGGTCCTCACCCTGCCTAGGGCGCAGACGCAGCGCGGGATAAACCGGCATGATGAGCCATCGGCAAGTAACCGGCGCGTGCTGTGGCCGATGGGCATTTCCGGCGACCGGCCCTTGATCCTGGTGAATGCTGGCGCTCCGCAGGGTCTGGGCCTGCTGCGCCTCCTGGTGCAGGCACTGTGCGAGTGGTCCCGTGGCGGCGTCGTGTGCGACCTCGTCGTGCTCAGCGACGAGGTCCATTCCTACCACATGCCCGTGCAGCACGAACTGAAGCTACTATGCGACCAGCACGAGGCGGACCGCAAGGCTCGTTCAGGCCCCGCGGTTACCAGCCTGAATGTCTTTCGACAGGATGAGATTACCAGCGAACAAACAGCCACCCTGCGGCGCCTGGCACGTGTACGGCTGTATGCCGATGGAAGCACTCTGGCGCACCAGGTCAAGGCCTGGAACGAGCGCTACGCGGCCCAGTCGAGGCCCTTGCGGATCGAGGTGCTGACGCACCAAGTCCACGTTCAGCGCAGCCCGGGCACGGCGCCTCCGGCCCCCACTGGCACGTTCGCCCCCGACACGGGCGACTTCCGGTTCGACGTGGGACCCGCCCTGCGCCCTGCCCGGCCCTGGACAAACATCCTGGCCAACCCCGGCTTCGGCGCGCAGATCACAGAGAGCGGCGGCGGCAATACCTGGGCCGTCAACAGTCGGCTGAACCAGCTCACAGCATGGCACAACGACCCCGTGGCCGACACGCCCACCGAGTGGTTCCTGCTGCAGGACAGGCGCACGCAAGATGTCTGGAGCATCGCGCCCTGCGCCTGGGGCGATGCCGTAGCGACCTACCACGTCGTGCATGGCCAGGGCTTTACCGAAATCAGCCACCGGCGCGGCGACCTAGAGGTTTCGGTGCGCTGGTGCGTGGACATCACAACCGCGGTGAAGCAGGTGCGCATCCGGGTCACCAACCAGGGCGCACGCAAAGCGCACCTGCGCATCGTCGGCATGGTCGAGTGGTTGATGGGGGAGAAACGAGCGGATCGCGCGACTGTGGAAACCGCGCCATGCTTTGCCACCCCGCCAGACCAGGGGCTGTGGGGCCTGCTGTGCACCCAGACGGAGGCCGGGGCCGGCTTTGGTGGCGGCACGGCATTCTTCTGCGAAGGCAACCGCCTGGCAGGCGACAGAAGCCACGAGGGCCTGGACTGGACCTGCGACCGCAGCGCCTTCTTTGGCACCCAGGGTCAATTGCAGTTGCCCTCCCAGCTGGGGCAGCGCAGCGGATACGGGCTCGATCCCTGCGCGGCGCTATCGCGCCTTGCCACGCTGCGCCCCGGCGCCACCCTGGAGCAGGTCTACCTGACTGGCTATGCTGCTAGCCCCCAGGCGGCGCGGGAGCTGCTCACACAAGCTTCCCCCCTGCCCCCCTCCGAGCGTGAGCAGGCGGTCCGCCAGCACTGGAGCACGTTGCTGGGAACCACCCAGGTGCGCACGCCCGATCCGCTGTTTGACGTAATGGTGAACCGCTGGCTGCTTTACCAGGCCCAGTCCTCGCGGCTGTGGGCCAAGGCGGGCTTTTACCAGGCCAGTGGAGCGACCGGCTATCGCGATCAGCTGCAGGACGCCATGGCATTCGCCTGGGCCGATCCGCCTCTGCTGCGCTCCCAGATCCTGCTGTGCGCTTCGCGCCAGTTCCACGCGGGCGATGTGCAGCACTGGTGGCATGCGCCCGGCGGCGCGGGCGTGCGCACCCGTTTTTCCGATGATCTGCTGTGGCTGCCCTTCGCCTGCGCGCATTACCTGAAAGCCACGGGCGATACTTCCCTGCTGCACGAGAGCGTGCCGTTCCTTGATGCCGCGCCCATCCCCGACGGCGCCGACGATGCCTACGAAACGCCCCAGGTCAGCGCAGTCTCGGCATCGTTATACGAACACGCCGCGCGCACCATCGATCGGAGCCTGTCCGTGGGTACGCACGGCCTGCCGCTGATGGGTGCGGGCGACTGGAACGACGGCATGAACCGAGTGGGCTCCGCCGGCCGGGGAGAATCGGTGTGGCTAGCCTGGTTCTTATGCACCATCGCCGCCGACTGGATTCCTCTTGCGCGCGACTTTGGCGACAGCGACCGCGCCGCGCGGTGGGAGGTCGCCCTTCAAGGCTGGCACGAGGCTCTGCAAGGCCCGGCATGGGACGGGCAATGGTTCAAGCGTGCCTTTTTCGACGACGGCAGCCCGCTGGGTTCCGCCGGCCAACCTGAAGCGCGCATCGACCTGATCGCGCAGGCCTGGGCCGTGCTCTCCACGACGGAGCCATCTGCCCGCCAGGGCCTCGCCATGGAGGCGGTCGAAACGCATCTAGTGCTGCCAGGCGCGGGGCTGATCCAGTTGCTGGCCCCGCCCCTGGTCCATGCCATTCCTAGCGCCGGCTACATCGAGGCCTACCCGCCAGGCGTGCGCGAAAACGGCGGGCAGTACACCCATGCCGGGGTCTGGGCCCTGATGGCGGCGGCGGCCCTGGCAGTTCGTCAGCCTGGCGCCGGCGCGACCACCAGCACGCCATACCGGTACTTTACCTACCTGAGTCCGGCCCACCGGGCCATCCATCCGGAATGGGGCCAGCACTATGGGATCGAGCCCTATGTGATGGCCGGGGACGTCTACAGCCAGCCGCCCTACGTGGGTCGCGGCGGCTGGAGCTGGTACACCGGCTCGGCGGGCTGGATGCACCGCGCCGCCGTGGAGTCCATCCTGGGGCTGCACTTGCAGGCTGATGGGCTGTTCTTCACGCCCTGTCTGCCCGCCCATTGGCCTGAAGCCGAACTGACGCTGGCACGCGATGGCCGCTCCATGCGCTTCATCCTGGTTCACGGCAGCCCGGCGGCGGCACTGGAAAGAGAGGCTACAGCGGGAGCCCGAGTGCTGCGGGTCACAGAACGCCTGTGCTGGAAGGACCTTCCGGCTAACAGCTGCTTCGTCATTCCCCTTGCGCTGGTCCCTCCTTAGAGCGAGCCGTGACTCCATGAGATCCATGGGCAGACATATTCAACAAGAAGCGCCTTTCGTGTACCCAAAAATACTTTCACATAGTTTTACCTAGGAAATTTGGTATGCCAATCAATGGCAGTTCTGCTTATTGATATCCCCGGACGCAGCAATGCAAGGCAAGCGGCGTTGCAATGTTCGCAATCGCACGGACACTCGGTTGGCGCGGGCCTACGCTGCAGGTGATCCCAGCCATCGCCCCAAAGGAAAAAATCTACCATGACGTCCTCGAACAACGAATCCGATCCCCAAGCGCTTGCGCAAAAGAAAAACGACTTCGCCGCCGAGTGCGCATCCGCCCCCGACAAACAGGCGTTGCCCTCTCTAAATCGGGCCGTGGCGGCCACACCGCCTAGGGCGCAACCCCTTCGGGAAACCCTGACACTGAAGCGCTCTTCACGGGCACGTTACCCATGAACAAGCGTTCCACAAGATGATCACCCGGCGGTCGCCATGCGCCGTATCCTGGCCCAGAATGCTCAGCGACGCCGGGTACAGCACGAAATGCAGCCCTTCGGCCACCGGCAGCCCCCCACCGGTTCGCGGTGCGGCCGCGAGCTCCCCATGCGAAAAAAGCGCGACGGGTCCTGAAGTTGGCACAGCCGAAGTATGAGCCGGTCGGCGCGGGCGGACACCTGCGCGGGCATCTCGCCATGGGAGCAGCCATCGAGCCACAGGTTCTAGCTGAGGTTACTGCTACGAATGTCCTTGGAGCGCAGGCCCTCACAAGCGCCGTAGTTCCATTCGGCCAGATCCGGCTCCATCTCGCTTGCCGCTGCACAGCCTGCTAGTTCGCAGGTATGGCACGCCTGCAGGCGAAAGCCGACGAGGACGCGCGTGAGCGCGGTTAGCGCCAACAGAGGCGCCAATGTCCCCACCTGCACTTCGCCGTCCGCGGTCAGGTGGCAGTACGGTGCTGCCGGTTCCGTCGAGGCGGCCTGGCGTGCGGCGGATCCCGTGCTCGCCGTGCATCGGGGTGCCCTGGCCTATCAGCAAGGCTGTTGGAGTCCCCCGGGGCGGCGAAGCGCTGATCACCGCGCATAGCGGCTGGCACAACCATGTAGGTTGACGACAAGGAACCATCATGAACGCGACACGGTCACTCCACGATCTCGGCCAGAACCCCTGGTTCGACAACATCACGCGCCCCCTGCTGGACAGCGGCACACTGGCGCGCTACATGCGCGACTTCGCGGTAAACGGATCGATGCCGAACCCGAAAATTTTCGAGCAGGCCATCCGCCATTCCGAGCCCTTTGAAGAAGCTCTCCGACGCGTGGCGCATGCGGGCCAGTCGGGCGAGGTCCTGCTTTTTGCGCTCGTGCTCAAAGACCTGCGTCGCGCAGTTGACCTGTTCCGACCGGCTCTGGCGAGCGCCCAAGACACGGCAACCCCGGCCGACTGCAGCCAGGCCGGGGGCCGCGCATGCGCTCGCCGAGCGCCTGCAGCTCGAAGGCGCGGACGCGTTCATCGCCTCCTCGCGCCTTGCTCAATCACATCGCGGCCAAGACATCCGCCCTCGCACAGGTAGGTGTGCGATGAACCGCACCTTCCTCCGTGTGGGCGCCACGCCACCGCCGCTGACCGGCCGCGCGGCCTGGAAGGCGCTGGCCGAGCACCACCGCGTCATCGGCGGCCTGCACCTACGCCAGCTCTTTGCCGACGACGCACGGCGCGGTGAGCGCCTGAACGCCGAGGCGGCCGGCTGGTACCTCGACTACTCGAAGAACCGCATCAACGACGAGACCTTGCGCCTGCTTCTGGCCCTGGCCGAAAGCAGCGGCCTTCGCGAACGCATCGATGGCATGTTCCGAGGAGACCTGGTCAACACCACCGAGCAGCGCGCATCGCTGCACACCGCGCTGCGCGCCCCACAGGGAATGCTCCTGCGGGTCGCGGGCATCGACGTGATCGCCGAAGTGCAGGCTGTGCTCGCTCGCATGGCCGCGTTCGCCGACGCACTGCGGGGCGGTCAGTGGATCGGCCACACTGGCAAGCGCATCCGCAACATCGTGAACATCGGCATCGGCGGCTCAGATCTGGGTCCCGCGATGGCGTATGAGGCTCTGCGCCACTATAGTCAGCGCGACCTGCGCTGCCGCTTCGTCTCCAACATCGACGCCACCGCACTCGTCGAGGCGACACTCGACCTCGACGCCGCCGAGACGCTGTTCATCGTCTGCTCCAAGACCTTCTCTACGCTAGAGACACTGACCAACGCCCACGCAGCGCGAGCCTGGTGCGTGGCGCAGATCGGCGACGAACGCGCGGTGGCCCGCCATTTTGTCGCGGTATCGACCAACGCCGAGGAGGTGGCGCGGTTCGGCATTGTCCCGGCCCAGATGTTCTGCTTCTGGGACTGGGTAGGCGGGCGCTACTCGATGGAATCGGCCATCGGCCTGTCGTTGATGATCGCCATCGGCCCGGAACAGTTTCGCGCGATGCTCGCGGGCTTTCATGCAATGGACACGCATTTCCGCAACGCGCCGTTCGGCAAGAACTTGCCGGTGCTGCTGGGCTTGCTGGCGGTGTGGTACACCGACTTCTTCAATGCGCAGACGCATGCCTTTCTTCCCTACGACCAGTACCTGAAGCGCTTTCCGGCTTATCTGCAGCAGCTGGCGATGGAGAGCAATGGGAAACAGGTCACGCTGGCCGGTACGCGGGTGAACTACGCCACCTCACCCATAGTCTGGGGCGAGGCGGGAACCAACGGGCAGCATTCGTTCTACCAGTTGCTACACCAGGGAACGGCCCTCGTGCCGTGCGACTTCATAGGCTTCTGCCAGGGCCTGAATCCCTTGAGCCTCGACGCCAGCCAATCGGATGGCCTTCACAACCTACTGATGGCCAATTTTTTTGCGCAGTCCGAAGCCCTGGCCTTCGGCAAGACGGCCGCGCAAGTACGTACGGATGGCACGGAGGCAAAGCTCGTACCACACCGAGTGTTCGAAGGCAACCGCCCCAGTAACACGCTGCTGGCACAGCGGCTCACCCCCGGCGCGCTAGGCGCGCTGGTGGCGCTTTATGAACATAGCGTGTTCACGCAGGGCGTGATCTGGAACATCGACTCCTTCGACCAATGGGGCGTTGAGCTTGGCAAGGAGCTGGCCCACCAAACTGCCGCCGAACTGGCCAGCGCCCACTCACCCGAGCTGACGCACGACAGCTCTACCAATACGCTAATGCGCCGCTACCAACGGTTGCGCCAGGAATCCCCATGACATCCGGTCCACGATGACGCCATCGACCGCATGCTCACGCATGCTGAGGGCACTGCTGTGGCCCCTGGGCCTGCTACTGAAGATGCGCAAGGTCCAAACGCCCGAGTTGCGTGCGCTAGCATTGACGCCAGCGTGCCCCCTCCCTCGGCGGGGTTTGTTTTTTGGAATGAAAAGCCCTGATGTCTACTCCGCTGCCATCCAAGCACTGGTCTCGCCTGGAAATGCTGCACCAGACCGTGCGCAACCCAAACATCCACATCAAAGGCCAGCACAGCTATTACAGCGATGCCTGGGATGGCGGCTTCGAGCAGTCGGTGGTGCGCTATCTATATGGCGATGAATACAGCCTGCAGCACTGGCAGCCGCAGTGGGAGATAGACCCGCTCTATATCGGCGACTATGTGTGCATAGGTGCCGAGGCGGTGATTTTGATGGGAGGCAACCACACCCACAGGACCGACTGGTTCAGCCTCTACCCCTTCGCCAACAACATCAGCAAGGCCTACCAGGGCCAGGGCCCCACAACCCTAGGTGACGGCGCCTGGATTGGCATGCGCGCCATGATCATGCCTGGCGTCACCATTGGCGAAGGTGCCGTGGTTGCGGCCAACGCTGTGGTCACCCGCAATGTGGCCCCTTATAGCGTGGTGGGCGGCAATCCAGCCCAGTGCATCAAATACCGCTTTGACGACAACGTGATTGTGCGGCTACTGGCTCTCAAGATCTATGACTGGCCTGCCGAAAAACTCCAACGCCTCCAGCCCTTACTATGTGCCTGCGATATCGACGCGTTGGAGCTCGCCGCGGCCGAGGCTCTTTGACGAAAAATATCATGCCGACTTATCTTGCTCCACACGAATTTACATGAGTCGGTTGCAGGCACCAGGCGGATACTGGTCGACAGGTTGAATCCGCAATCAGAAGCGGTCAGCCAAGAAGATATGGCGGTCGACTGCTCGTGGACTACAGCAACAGTTCATGGACCTCGCTGACAGCTGACTTCTCCGGCTGAGCTCGTGTATCGGGGGGCCTGCTTCCTGGCACATCCGTACAATCACACTACCGGCCAGAAGCGGACGTGAAGATATGTCCTGGGCGTGTCCGCTTCTGCGGCGCTACACGGCACCTTGAACAATAGTTTCAAGGCGCCTTCATGAGCTCTGTTAGCAAATTCTTCAGAATCGATGACGCAGGCCTATGGTGATGCCTGCGCGGTTGCGTACCAGGTCACCTGCTGCGGTCTTTTCGATGTATGAACCAGGCCCCCCACTTACGCGGGTGTAGTCCACGCCCATATAGGCATCCGTGCGCTTACTAAAAGCATAGTCGGCAACGGCTACGATGAAGTTGGCTTTGTTGTTGAAAGCACCTGAAGACGATCCGCTTTGTTTGGCGTGGTAGTAGTGCATCCCAAAATTGAATTGAGGTGTGATCTGGTAGCCCACTCCCAGCTGGAGCAGCTGACGCTTGTCGGAATCACCAGGCAGGAAACCACCGTTGATTTCAGTGCCCCAGTAGGCATTGATCAAACGAGCATCTTCGACAGCTAGGGTGTTCTTGCGCTTGTTCATGGCATATCCGGTGCTGAAATACCAAGGGCCAGAACGGTAAGAACCACCCAGCGTGTATGCGGCGAACTCGGTACTGCCCGGCATCTTGGTATTCAAGTAGGCACCGCCGATGGCCAGGCCATTTGCTTCGTAGCGCAGATAGCCACCGGCTGTCCTCATGGCGAAACCACCCGTCAACTCAACACTGCTACCTTTTTTGGCAACGGTATTCCCTTCATCAAAGGAGTATTGCAGCCCCGCGCGCCAAGCACCCAGATCTGCTGTGTATTTCAGCATGTTGTTGGTGCGTGTACCCATGGCAAATCCGATCTCGGGCTTGTACACCTCCATAAAAGGTCCGTATGGGAATGACGCATAGGTCAAGGCCACGACATCGAGCAGTACATTGAACTGGCGGCCCATCGTGAGTTGGCCTAGATCTTTGCTGCGCATGCCTATCCATGCTTGCTGAAAGTAGTTCACGGCAGCAGTGTTCCCAGTATCGGCCAGAAAACGATCTTCTAGATTTGCGATTGCTGAGAGCCCATCACCCAAGTCTTCCTTGATGTTGATACCCCAGCGGCTCTGGGACATTCCGCCACCTACCATTTGGGTCTTTCCATGGTTGCTCGTTGATCGCACTGCCGCATCCACGATGCCATAGAGCTGCACGCTGCTTTGCGCCGCAGCCATGGATGCAGTTCCTCCCAGCAGCATCAACGTCATTGTTGTTTTCACGAATGAATGGGTCATTGTGTTGTCTCTCTTTTTACAGTCGTGGTAGAACGCCCCGGGATCCGCTAGGCCATGTAACCGGCCCTGCGGGACCTCAGGGGTAGCGGTCGTTCCTCCGCCACGGGGCCCCTGGGTGTTTCTGTCATGCGTTGAAAGACGGCCTCGGATGCTTCCGAGAACCAGACTGAAAAGGGCCGTTGAAAACCCTTGTGGAAATTGCTGTGTGCCGTGACGACTGCGATGAATCGCTATGCGGATGCGTCTTGGTCAGTAAAGCGCTCTGGCTCACTTGCCACCCCATCAGCAAACATTGCCTCAATGACGGCGTCATCCAGCCCGGCTTGGGAGAGAAGGGATCGCGTGTCTGCTCCTCGGCGTACTGGCGCACGTAGCTGAGGAGTCAAAAGTTCACTGGAGGTGAAGCCGATCCCCGGCACAGCTACTCGTTTCTTTGCCTTGGGGTGCTCCAAATCGACATGGGGCCAATCCTTGGCTGCTTCTGCCGCAGACTGCGCCGGACGCACGACGGCCGTTGCGGGAACGCCATGGTGAATCAGAAGTGTTTCCCAGTCAGCAGCAGTACGCCGACTTAACATCGTGCCCAGCAATTCGTGCGTATGCGGTACATCGCGTCGCTCCGCAGCTTCGCGCAGTTCCTGCACCAGCGTGCTTTCGATGACTGCTTCATGCAGTGCTGTCAGCAAGGCCTTTGATTGCTCAGCTGAGTTGCAGACAATGGCCAACTGGCCTTCGGCGGCCGCAAACGTGCCAGACAGCGGGTTACCGGAAAATGCCGTGGACGCACTGCGCGGCACCTCGACTCCGCTGATCAGTGGTGCCGCATAGGTCGGAGCGAGTAGCGTCAGAGCCGCGCCCATCATCGATACCTGCAACCATTCGCCTATGACACGGGACTGCGCTGCCTGGCGTTCGCGGCGATACAAGGCGCTCATCACGGCCAGGGCGGCTTGCTGTCCCACAGAGTAATCAATCAACGGGAAGCCCACACGCTGCGGCACTCCATCGCTGCCGGCATTGGCTGCCATCAAACCACTTGCCGCTTGAATGACATGGTCGTATGCGCGCCTGTTGGATGCAGGACCGAAGCCGGTGATGGAGCAGACAACCAGTCGAGGGTGGCGTTCAATCAGTTCCTGAGGGGCAAACCCCAGTGCAGCCAGCTTGCCCGGGCGAAAATTCTCGAGCAATACATCTGCTCCGCTGATCAGTGTCGCCAGTGCCTTCCTGGCACGGATGTCGCGGGCATCGAGGGCCAGTGAGCGTTTTCCAGCACCTTGCATAATAAAGGCCTCTCCGAGTCCCAGCGCAGCCAGTTCGGGATCCGCGCCTTTGATACGGATCATGTCATCTCCATCTGCTCGCTCTATGCGGATGACTTCGGCACCCAGCAGACCGAGCTGATAGCCGGCGAATGGACCGGCCAGTACATGCGTCCAGTCAATGACACGCAAACCTGCCAAGGGAGCTTGTATCTGTTCCATGGCATCACTCCGGCTTGACGCCACTGCTCTTGACATACGCCTCCCAGCGCTTGATTTCTTCCTTGACAAAGTGGCTGCTTTCCTCACGGTTGAGCTCTAGAGGCTGCGTACCGCTGCTCGCACGTAACTGCACCGACTCCGGTGAATGCGACGACTTGAGAACAGCCGCATGCAGCTTCTGAATGACGGGTGCTGGCGTGCCAGTTGGTGCAAACACCGCGGTCCATGCGGTGACCTCGAGACCCGCAACACCTTGCTCAACAAAGGTCGGGACTTCCGGCGTCGCCGGGTATCGCTTGGGTGCGGCCACGGCAATCGGGCTGATCTTCTTGGTGTCCAGAAAAGTCTTGGCAACCGAGGCGTCGGAAAACGCAAAGTCGATATGCCCTCCAGCAAGATCCGTCAGAGACTGAGGGTTGGACTTGTAAGGAATGGTCGTCGCATCAATGCCGGTCAGCTTGTAGAAAAGCTCACAGCTCACCTGGGTGACTGAATTTCCGCTGCCGCATCGAAGTTGGCCAGGATGCGCCTTGCCGTATGCCAGCAAATCTGCCAAGTTGCGCCACTTGGCGCTGGTCCCAATGTACAGGGAGATCGGGCTGGTGCCGACGCCTGCGACCACATCGAATGACTTGGGTTCGTAGCCCAGCTTGCTGGGGAAGAACGAGAAATTGACAGCATTGGTTGTTGCCGAACCAACCAGTAGCGTGTAGCCATCCGGCTTGGCTCGGGCGGCTGTCGCAGATCCAAGGGCCCCATTGGCTCCCGGCTTGTTTTCGACGATGACCGGCGCCTTCAGAATATCGCTCATATCCTTGGCCAGCACCCGTGCGCCGATATCGGTTCCACTGCCAGCGGCGAACGGGACGATCAAGGTGATTGGATGCGAGGGATATGACGATTGAGCCCATGTAACGCTTGCCCCAGATGCAAGCAAGGCCCCGAGCAGAATGGCGCTGCGATTCATGATATTGCCGTCTCCTGATTGTTTTCTTGGATGCAGGGACGATAGGTTGCAGCCCTCACTGCAGCAAGCTACATTTCATGGAGACCTTTTCCACTTTGGAAAACCATGAATCTTGATGACCTGCATTTGGCTTTGGTGATTGCAGAGGAGGGTGGGCTCACCGGTGCTTCCGGTCGCCTCGGAATTACGCCAGGCACCTTGAGCAAAGCCGTGACAAGGCTGGAGCGAACTACGAAGGTCAAGCTCTTTGAGCGAATGCCACGCGGAATGCGGCCGACTGAGTTCGGAAATGCATTTCTGAAACGGGCACAGCGCATTGATCTGGATGCGAGCGACCTTTATGCGGAACTGAGAGACCTGCGCCAGACCCGTACTGGGTTGCTGCGTTGTGGCATCGGGCATGGCGTTCCTCACCGGTGGGTTCAGGCTATGGCGGTCAGCTTGATAGAGCGCGGCGTCAATCTGGACCTGTCTGGGGGAATGACGGATTCGCTCACACGTGCCGTTGCGGCAGGAGAGTTGGAGTTCGCCCTGATAGGTTTGCGTCGGGCGCCGGAAGGCTCTTTCAGTTGGGAGACGCTGATCGATGATCCGATGATTCCTATGGCACCGGCAACTCATCCTCTTGCAAAGGCAAAGGGTGAAGTCTCTTGGGCGGGCATGGCTCAAGCGCACTGGATCGTCATGGCGCGTGGCACCTCAACGCGGACAGAGTTCGATACCAACTTCCAGGCACACGGTTTGGAGCCGCCAGAGCCTGTTCTGACCTCGCGCTCTTCACAGCGTGAAGTAATGCTCATGCACTCATTAAATGCACTGATGCTGGTACCTCATTCCGTTTTGAGAGAGGGGCAGCTCAGGGAGCAACTGGCCATCATCAAGCCGGAGGGGGGATGGAAGTCATCCCGCCGTTTGGGCATCATCAGGCGAAACGGCGGATATCTCAGCCCCGCGGCAACGAGAGCGATTGAGACCTTGAAGGACAGCTTGCAGGAGCGTTGACCTTGGGCCTCCAGATAGGGCCCCGTGACTTCTTGGCAAACCGCACACCATGCAATACGCATTTTCGGGGGGCGTAAAAATGCTTACATGGACGAAGCAGACGTTCGCCAAGGAAATTCGAACGACGGCAGCGGGTCGGCAACGCCTGTCGATGCACCTCGATAGCGGACATCTAGCAGTCCCATGGTGGATACCTATGGCCAGCTCGCGCCTTGGTGCTCGGATGACTGCTATGTGGTTATGACCGGACGCTCGCGAGGAGACCATGGGTGACAGCAACCGCTGCACAGCGAAGATTGGTTGACGAGGCACAAAGACATCAATGAGCCAGTTACTGCTGGGGCTCAGCTCAAACACAACCGGCCAATGCATCGCAGATTTGTGTTCACTCGATAGCCAGTCCTCACGATCACACCGATTGGGGGGCGGATGAAATCTTGGACTAGTGATCGGTCTCAGAGTGCTGATGCGCTTTCATTCTTTGGAAGCAGGTCCTTGAAGAGCCAACTGGCACGCAACCTGCTTAAACCAAGCATCTTGTATACATTTGGGTATTCATCATGCTGATTGGTTCATTTGAAGATTGGAAGCGGGCTTACCAAGAAGGCGCTGACCCTGCTGCATTGCTTGAGCAGCAGCGCTGTAGTCTGACCAGCGATGACTCGGCCTGGATCAGCATTGCCAGTGACGCGCAATTGAAAGCGCAGTTGCTGCAACTGGAGGCACTTCAGCAGACCCAAGGCCGTGAGCGTCTGCCTTTGTACGGCATCCCCTTTGCGGTCAAGGACAACATCGATGTGGAGGGCTTTGTCACCACGGCGGCCTGCCCTGCTTTCGCCTACCAGGCACAGCGCGATGCTGTGGCCGTTCAGCGTCTCAGGCAAGCCGGAGCCATTGTTCTGGGCAAGACCAATCTGGACCAGTTTGCCACCGGTCTCGTCGGAACGCGCTCACCATTTGGTGCCGTGCCCAATGCGTTTGACAGCAGACTTATTTCCGGCGGCTCCAGCTCAGGCTCGGCATCTGTGGTGGCGCGTGGTCTGGTTCCATTTGCCCTGTCCACGGACACGGCTGGATCGGGCCGCATTCCTGCGGCCTTCAATCAGATCGTCGGAATCAAGCCCACTCCCGGTGCAGTGCCCGGCACTGGTTTGGTGCCTGCCTGCCGCACGCTGGACTGCATAGGCGTTCTGGCGCTGAATGTGGCCGATAGCGCTCTGGTTCTGTCACTCATGGAAGGGCCTGACGCACAGGACAGCTATGCCAGATCACGCCCCTTCATCGCCAAACATACCCCGCTGTCTCAACTGCGCGTGGGGGTGCCTGATGCACGCAAGCTTTCCAGTGATTATGAGGATGCATTTGCTGCGTTTCTTGTGCGTCTGAAGCCGCAAACCGAACGGGTACAAGCCTTGCCCTTTGATGCATTGTTTGAAGTCGCCAACCTGCTGTACTACGGCCCCTGGGTCGCTGAACGGGTGGTCGGAGCACGCGGCATCTACGAACAACAGCCAGAAGCCTTGCTGCCAGTGATTCGCCAGGTTCTGGACGTACACCAGCGCTTCAACGCTGCCGATACCTTCAATGCCCAGTACCAACTGCAGGACCTCAGACAGGAAGCCGAGAATATCTGGCAAGAATGTGATGTGCTGTGTGTTCCTAGCGCACCACGCCACCCCTCCATGGCCGAGGTGCAAGCTGACCCGATCGGCGTCAACTCGGAGATGGGAACCTATACCAATTTCGTCAATCTTCTCGGTTGGTCGGCGATCGCAATCCCTGCATCGCAACTGCCAGACGGCCTGCCCTTTGGCATCACCTTGATAGCGCCGGGCTGGCGCGAGCCTGATCTGGTGCGCTGGGCACAGCAGTTGGAAGCACAAGCCAATCTGTGTGCCGGCGTGACAGGCCTTCCCGCCCAAAACGCTGGCTCACTGCCAGCATGGCGGGTACCGACACAAGGCGAGACCATCGAAGTCGCCGTGGTGGGTGCACATCTGCGTGGCATGCCTCTCAACCATGAATTGCTGGCTTGTGGTGCGCGCTTTCGCGAGGAGACGAGCACCGCCTCAGACTACCGCCTGTATGCCCTGCAAGGCACGGTACCTCCCAAACCTGGAATGGCACGGTCAGACGAAGGGGCTGCCATCACAGTCGAAGTGTGGGACATGCCAATTGCCAACTTTGGCCGCTTTGTAGCCGGCGTTCCAACGCCTCTGGGCATTGGTTCGGTGCAGCTGCAGGATGGACGCAGCGTGAAAGGCTTTATCTGCGAAGGCCATGCATTGACGCAGGCCCGGGACATCACCGCGTTCGGCGGCTGGCGCGCGTACTGCCAGTCTCTGTGAAGCACGCTGCGGCGCACAGCCCCTGTGCGGCGCAGCAGCCAAAGAAAAAACAAGGAGCCCACATCATGTCTTCCACCAGCCTGGCCAGCCTTGCTTACGAAAAACTACGCCAAGCCCTGGACAATTTTCAATATGTTCCTGGTGACCGCTTCAGCGAAAACGAAGTTGGCGCGGATCTCGGCATGAGCCGAACCCCTGTGCGCGAGGCGCTCGTGCGCCTGCAGCGCGAAGGATATATCTCCGTCATACCCAAGCTTGGCTGGATCGTGAACAGCATTGACTTCACGATGTTCGAGCAGTTGTACGATGTGCGTTCGATACTGGAATGCGCAGCGTTGGATCTACTTGTTCAGACCCCCGACCTGGAAATACGCCTGCATGAGCTGACCGCGCTATGGTGCATCCCCGCGCCACAACGGCTGTCTGAAATAGCCACTGTCTCGCGCAACGATGAGCAGTTTCACATGGCCTTGGTGGCGGCCAGCGGCAATCAGGAAATGGCCCGCATCCACCGAGATATCACGGACCGAATTCGTATCGTGCGGCGCCTGGAATTCACGCGCAACTACCGCATTGACGTGACCTACGAGGAGCATGGCGACATCCTCAAATCATTGTTGAGCCGAGACGGCTTGCAGGCCAAGTCGTTGCTGCAGCAACATATCCGTGTGAGCCGTGACGAGGTAAAAAACATCACTTTGCATACTCTGCAGAATGCAAGGCAGAAGCAGCCTTGCCTTTAGGTTTCACGAGCACTGTCGTTGATCTTTGGATCACCGGTGCTGCAGCAAGGCCTGCAGCAGCACTCCATCCTCTTGAGCCAGCGCATTCAGGATGCTGAAGTGATCCGCGCCTTCTATGGCGACTTCTGCATCACCCTCCATGTCACGGCGATAGGCCGCAAAGGCTTGACTCTGCGCCTGCAATTGGGGAAGTTCTGCCGTTCCATAGGCTGTCACAAACGGCTTGCGGGTTGCAGGCAGGCATAAGGGGCTCAGTTGCTCGATTTCAGCGCCAGATAGCCGGAGCGCCTGGTTCAGATAGGTATGAGCAATCGGTGCCAGGTCGTAGATGCCGCTGATGCCCAGACCTGCAACCACTCCCTCGCAATTCAGACCCATCGCGGTGAGATGCCCCCCCGCAGACCAACCGCATAGCAGGATGCGTCCGTTACCGCGCTGCTGCAAGGCATGGCTGCGGACAGCCGCGATGCCTGATCTCACCTGCTCCACGATCTGAGTCAGCGTGGCCTCGGGGGCCAGCGTGTATCCAATCAGAGCAGCATGCAGTCCATGCGCGAGCGCGCCCTGAGCCACAAACCGAAAAGTGTTCTTGTGGCGCATCTGCCAGTAGCCGCCATGAATGAACAGCAGCGTACTGGCACCGGACTCGCCCTCAAAGAAGTCGTAGCGCAAACGCTCGGCCGTTCCAAACGGCACATCCAGTTGTCCAGCAGATCGCTGCACCAGCTCCGCACTGCGGGCTTCGAAATCAGCGAGCTGCCGAGCACTGTTGGCGACGGCACGGGTATTGTCGTAGGCCGCATCACGCACGACCTGCGGCAGGTTCAACAAACAGTCCAGCATCAGGCGGCCTTGGCATGATGCGCAACATGACTGCTGAGCATTTCTGTCAACTCCTTGCGCACCAGGTTGAATTCTGGCGCCGTGATATGGCGCGGGCGCTCCAGTGGAATGCGATAGTCACGCTCGACACGGCCTGGACCGGCCGTCATGACCACCACGCGGTCAGCTAGCAAAACAGCCTCCTCCACTGCATGGGTGACGAAAATCACGGTCAGCTTGGTCTTTTCCCAGATATCCAGCAGCTCCTGCTGCAGCACTTCGCGAGTCAGCGCATCCAGTGCACCGAAAGGCTCGTCCATGAGCAGTACTTCACACTCATTGGCCAGCGCTCGCGCGATCGATACGCGCTGCTTCATGCCGCCTGAGAGCTGGTTGGGGAAATGATCTGCAAACTTGGTCAGTCCCACCATGTGCAGATAGTGATCCGAGATTTCTTTGAGCTTGACCTCCGTCAGGCCTCGTTGCTTGGGACCAAATGCTATGTTCTGACGCACGGTGAGCCATGGAAACAAACCATAGTCCTGGAAAACCATGCCTCGATCCGGCCCGGGCTCGGCAATAGGCGTGTGATACATCTTGGCCACGCCCGTGGAGACTTTCTCAAAGCCTCCCATGATGCGCAGCAGCGTGGATTTCCCACAGCCCGAAGCACCAATCAAGCAGATGAATTCGCCCTTCTGGATCTTCAGGTTCACGTCCTTCAGCGCGTGTATGGGACGGCCATTCAAACTGAAGACCTTGCTGACATTGGCAATGTCCAGAATGGGTGCGGGAGTACGGTGAACAAGGATTTCAGACATTGTGTTGCGGGCTCCACTTGAGCAGACGATTGTTGAGTGCGACCAGCAGACGGTCGGTGACAAAGCCAGTGAAGCCGATGACGACCATGCCGGCAATCACCACATCAGTGCGCGAGAGCATGCGACCGTCCATGATGGCGGCACCCAGTCCTTCGGGAACGCCCGTCATCTCACCGACCACGATCAAAAACCATGCAATGCCGTGACCCAGGCGCAGGCCATTGAAGATGGATGGCATGGCCGCTGGCAGCACTACCTGACGAAACATGGAAGCGCCCTGACAGCCCAGCATGGCGGCGGCCTCAAACAGACGAGGCTCCACCGACTTCACACCAAAGGTGGTGTTGATGACAATGGGAAAAAATGCCCCGAGGAACACCAGGAAGATGGCCGCGTTGGGGCCGACACCGAAGAAGATCATTGACAGCGGAAGCCATGCCGTCACAGGCACAGGGCGCAGCATTTGCAGCGTGGGATCTACAAAGCGGCGTACGGCGGCGTTTTTACCGATCACCAGGCCCAGGGGTATACCCAGCAGAGCAGCCAGTCCAAAAGCTCCGTAAACACGAGACATGGACTTCAACCAGTGGATGCCCAGAGTTTCGCTGAAGGCATCGTCATAGATGCCACCAAACGCGAAGTCCCACAGCATCAACCCGACTTCCTTGGGTGAAGGAACCAGCATGGTTCCGGTCGCACGCACGGCCAAGTCCCAAGCGATCAGCAACAACAGTGGAAGCACAGCAGGCACCAGCCAGCTTGTCATCCAAACCTTGACGGCATTGGGTTGCGGCGGCATAACCAGATCCGCAGACGTTGAAGCAGCGTGATTGACGGGCACTGCGGGCGCCACAGCCGCATGTGCTTGAGGGTCAAGAGTGGAGAATGACATGGCAGGGATTCCAAAAGCAGGCAATAACAGCTCAACGGCGTCAAGGCCTGACCGCGTCGTGCACAGCCAGGCCTCGCCGCGTTACTTCGGGTTGAAACCCGTCACGATGAAGCTGCCGTAATCAGGCAACTTGCGAATCTGCTTGCGCTCCAGCATCAGCGAGCCGTAGTACTTGCTGCGGTTGATCCAGTCCTGATCGATCTTCCATGTCAGCTCTACATTGTCTGCAGCCAGATTGGCCACATCGGCGGGCAGACCCAGCTTGGCCCCTGCCATCTGTACCAGTTCAGGACGATGGGCCATGGCGTATTCGGAGGCCTTGCGGTGAATCTCCAGGAATACCTTGGTCAGTTCCGGATCGCTTTTGACAGTGTCGGCATGGGTGGTCATGACCATGTTGACCTTGCCCGTGGGCGTGCTGTAAGGAAACTCGAGAACCTTGCCCACACCGCGAATAGCGCTGATGGAAGGGCCAGGTTCTGCGCCCACATAGCCATCGATATCTCCACGCTCCAGCGCACCCGCCATCTCACTGAAGGACACGCGCACGGACTTCACATCCTTGAGAGTCATGCCTTCAGCCTTCAGACGATCCAGAAACACCGCTTCCTGCGTGGAGCCGGGCAGAATGCCCACTCGCTTGCCTTTGAGCGCCTTGAAGTTGCCAATGCCGCTGTTCTTGCCCACCACAATCGCCATACCGCCATTGCAGGTCGGCGCGACTATGACCACCGGCTCGCCCGCCGCAGCACCCAGGGTGGCAGCGGCCAGACCGTAGGTACCGAAATCCACAGATTTGGTAACTACGGCATTCTTGCCATCGGTAGGTGTTTCAAACGGGATGACTTCGATCTTGTAGCCCGCCGGTGTGAACTTATCGTAGAAATAAGGCGTGATGCCATGAATCAGTTTGAGCGTCCCCACCTTGATGACCTTGTCAGCGGCCTGTGCTGGAGCCGTCACCGACAGGGCCATGGCAGTAGTAGTCAAAGAGGCGAGCAAAAGACGGCGAGACAGCATGGCAATTCCTTTGTAGAGGAGTCAAAGAGAGAGAACGCGTGTCACTTGAATACATGCCTGTACACAAGCGCATAGAACACTTCAAGCAAGCGCCGTGCCAATCACGTTTTCTCTTTGAAAATTGCCAAATTACGTCGGCTACACACTGTTTCCGTGCGTTTCCACACGCTGACATGCTCCATCTATGCACGCCGTGCACCGAAATGGACTCGGTATGCCGCTCTGCGCTCTGTGTTGGCCCAGCGTCCAGTGCGCATTCATCTCGAGTCGACAGCATATGTTGGCCGCAGTTGACCGAACTGCTCATCGTGACCGGCTGAGTCCGGCCAGCAGCTGCTCTCTAAATCAGACCTTTTCAGGACTCGATATCTTTGCAGTCCAGCTATCAGGTTGATTGTGCAATTACACCTGACCTACCAAAGCAAACTTGGTCAATCTGCTATGAATCGGCACAGATCTACCAGGCTGCATCAGCAGGGGGCAACGTACGGCCGCAAGCGTTGTTGAAACCGATTTCAAAGCCCCAAGAGCAGAATGGGACAGCGATGAACAACAGTGCAGACTGCTCGTTTCTGTGAGACTAGTCAGCAGAACATACCGGAGAAGACGTCTTGCGTGACGAGATTCAATACAGTCACACCACAGCCATACCTGGCCTTGTCTTGAGCACAGCTAGGTTTGCCGATTTTCGTTTCGAGCCTCACTACCACCTCGATTTTCAC
Organism: Comamonas sp. Z3; assembly: GCF_008121565.1. NCBI lineage: Bacteria > Pseudomonadati > Pseudomonadota > Betaproteobacteria > Burkholderiales > Comamonadaceae > Comamonas > Comamonas sp. Z3. Next base: position 16,841 of record NZ_VOQU01000009.1, on the reverse strand, counting down.
GTTGCACTGGTTGCAAATGGTGCGCAGCGTCAATCATTCAAAGGCGAGTCTCTATTACTCACCCCAGGCGCCATCCGCGTCAACACACTGTCGCCCGGCCCCATCCATACCCCGGGCCTGGTGGAACTGGCCGGACCGGATGCCGCGCAGCAGCAGGGCCTGCTCGACTACCTCACCACCCAGGTGCCGCTCGGCCGCATGGGCCAGCCGGAAGACATCGCCAAGGCCGCCGTCTTCCTGGCCTCGGACGACTCGGCCTTTGTCAACGGCATCGAGCTGTTCGCCGATGGCGGCCAGGCCCAGGTCTGATTGCTGCCCTCGAAAGGAGCCGACGATGAAACTGCCCACCGCCCCCGAACTGCTGCGCGCCGACTTCGACAGCATCCGCATGCGTTTGGTCTCCACGTAAAACTGAGCCGCCGGAGATACGGACAAAAGCTTGGTCCAGCCACGTAAAACCAGTCCAAGTTTTATCCAAATAGCTTTTTGCCTGTTATCGACATTTTTTGCCGTAGCAGGCAACTCTTTTCAGTGGGAGCGTTCACCCAGCAATTGCCTTTGCGGCTCATGTTCAAGCGCTCTTACAAAAAATCAATGCTTTGGGATATGGCTTTATTCTTGTCCATGCAGGCGCCAGGTCAAAGCGTCAGGCTCGACCTCGCAGGGGTTTCAGACCACAGGCAAACATCTGGCTTTGATTACCGGACGACTGCAAATGCCGCCCCCCGCAGATGGAAGTCTTCTTGCAGAGTGACTCAACTTTGAAGCAGGTAGCCAGACTCCCGACCTTGTCTGCCGTTGTGATGCACAACCCCCAGCTTGCTCAGCTGGGCCACCACCTGCATGACGGTTCCCACACTGACTGGGGTTCCCCGAAGGTATAGCTGACGATAGATCTCGTCTCTGCTGAGCGCATGTGGAGCAGAGCTCAGCAGGACCTGCAGCACCCCAATTCTGGCGACGGTTGGACGAAGCCCTGCAGCCCTCAACCGTTGCATCACGCTGACATTCCTCAACCCTCTGGCCCTTCCGGGGTTCGTCTCCAGCCGCCTCCCAGGGCCCGGTATAGAGCGATGCTCGCCTGCAGACGCTCCTGACGGATCTGAACGGCCAGATCCCGGCTCTGATAGGCCACACGCTGCACATCCAGCAAGGTCTGCAGATTGTCCGCTCCGGCCTTGTATCGACTTTCGGCCAACGAGAGTGCCCTCTGTGCCTGGGCCAGTTCCTCGGCCTGGGCCAGCGCCTGCTTCTCAACACCATCGACCGCATTCAAGGCGGTTTGAACGTCGCCAAAGGCCTGCAGTATGGCTTGGCGATAGGCAATCACCAGCTCCTGCTTCTGTGCTGCAGCCAGGTCCCGGCTCGAGGCCAGTCGCCCGGCATCAAAAATCGGAGCCAGGATTCCTGCGGCCAGCGAGGACAGGGGGTTCTCCAGCACCCTGCCCAATGTTCCGCTCTCGGAGTTCAGGCCTGCGCTCAGCGTCACGCGAGGCAGCATAGCGGCCCTGGCGGCGCCAAGATTGGCATCCGCAGCAAGCAGCAATGCCTCGGCCTTCGCCATGTCCGGTCTGCGTGTGATCAGATCCACAGGCGCGCCCAAGCCAATGCCCGGCACCTTCAGATTCGAAAGACTCGTCTCGCTCACCAGGTCCATGGACCATTGCCCCGACAGCAGGGCCAGCACCGCATGCGCGTCAGCCGTCTGTTTGCGCAGCGAAGCCAGGGCACGCTGCTGAGCGGCGACCTGGCCGCGCTGCTGGGCCAGCTCCACGGAGCTTGCCGCCCCGTAGCGGGCCCTGGACTCCACCAGCTTCAGCAGCCGCTCGGAAATCTCGAGATTGAGCCGGGCAATCTCAGCGCGCTCACGCAAGCCCACACACTGCAGCCAGGCCTGGGCTACCGAGGCCGTGACCGTCAGACGCACTGTCTCGCGGTCGAAGACGCTGGCCTGTCTGCCCGACTCGGCCGCATCCCTCAAGGCGCGCTGACGCCCCCAGAAATCCAGCTCGTAACTGCTCGACAGGCCGACCCGCCAGGTGCTGGCGTTTCTTTCCGTATGACTGTCCAGCGCAGCCGATCTCGTGGCCCCGAAATCTGCATTCACTTCCGGCAAGAGAGCCGCGCCGGCATAGGCGGCTCTGGCCTCCGCCTGCTGCACCCGCGCCACGGCGGCCGCCACATCCAGGCTGTGGCTTGCGGCCTGCTCGACCAAGGCGCTGAGCTCCGTGCTGCCAAAGCTCTGCCACCAGCTGGTGCTGATTTCCTCGCTGCCAGCGCCCCTCTCCAGAGCCCAGGACTGCGGAATATCCAGAGCCATTGTTCTGGCCTCTTGAGGCGATTGCGTTGTCGCGCATCCAGCCAAGGCGAGCGACGCCAGGACTGCATTCCATCTGTACATGCCTACTCTCCCGCCAATGCTCGCACGGGCTCCAAGCGCGCTGCCGTTCTGGCCGGCATGAAGCCAAACACCAGACCCGTAAGCACCGCACAGGCAAATGCCCCCAGCATGGCTTTCACAGAAAACACAACGGCTACCCCCGAAACAATCAGCGCCAGTCCGATGCCCAGCCCCGCAAGCAGGCCTACCGCGCCGCCCACAATGGTCACCATGCTGGCTTCCGTCAGAAACTGGCGCAGGATGTCACGCTGCCTGGCCCCTACCGCCATGCGGATGCCGATCTCCCTGGTGCGTTCGCGCACCGTCATCAGCATCACATTCATGACCCCTATGCCTCCGACCACCAGGGACACTGCGGCAATCAGCCCCAGCATCACGGCCATGCTCTGGCGTGTTGCGGCTTCGGCCTGAATACGGGCCGCCGCATTGCCGATACCGAAGTCCTCCCGCCCGCCGTGCCGCGCCAGCAAAAGACTGCGGATGGACTGCTCGGCTTCATGGACCTGCTCCGAGGAGCTGGCCTCCACGACCACGTAATCGGGCTGGGTCTGCGCCTGATAGACCCTGGCGCGTCCCGACTGATAGGGAATGAAGACCATGTCGTCATAGTCCTGGGCGCCAGAGTCAGCCCCGCGCTCGCTCATGACGCCTATGACTTCGAACGCCGAGTTGCCGATGATCAGCTGCAGACCCAGGGGGTTGGCGACCTCGGGAAAGAAATGCCGGTGTGCCTTGTGCCCTATCACCACCAGCGGAGCCAGATCGCGGTCTTCCACATCGGTGAAGTAGCGACCCTGGGCAACCCTCCAGTGGTGGACCAGCGGCATCTCCTGGCTGGCCGCAAACACATAGACCTGCTTGTCTGCCTTGCCATAGCGCACCGTGACGGGGTCTCCGATGACGGGCATCACCCGGCGCACCGAGGACAGCTCCCGCATGGCCGCCAGATCGTCTTCGGTGATCTGGCCTGCAGGTCCGCCGCTGGCCGGCGGCTTGCTGCCCATATAGAGAATGGCCGTTCCCATGGTGCCCATCTGCTCGACCACCTTGCGCCGGGCACCTTCACCGATGGCCAGCATGACGATCACCGAGGCCACACCGATCACGATGCCCAGCAAGGTCAGGCTGGTACGCACCCGATTCATGCGCATTCCGCGCCAGGCACTGCGTGTAGCTTCGGAGATTTCAGCGATCCAGGAAATTGCCGACGTTGCGCTGTTGCGCTGCGGCGTCAGCGGCGGCACCTCACCAGGGGCCTGCTCACCATGCGCAGCACTGTCATTGACGACGCGACCATCGCTGATCTCAATCACACGTCTCGCCTGTGCGGCGACTTCGCGATCATGCGTGATCACGATGATGGTGTGTCCCGCATCGGCCAGCTCGCGCAGCAAGGCCATCACCTCGGCGCCGCTATGCGAGTCAAGCGCCCCGGTAGGCTCATCGGCCAGGATGATGTGGCCACCGTTCATCAGTGCCCGGGCAATGGACACGCGCTGCTGCTGACCGCCCGAGAGCTGATTGGGCCGATTGCCCAGGCGCGCCCCCAAGCCCAGGCGCTCGAGCAGCAACTGAGCCCTGTGCATCCGCTGCTCCTTGGGCAGACCTGCGTAGATCGCAGGCATCTGCACATTCTCCGAAGCGCTCTCGCTGGGAATCAGGTGGTAGCCCTGAAACACGAAACCGAAGGCTTCACGACGCAACCAGGCCAGGGCATCCGAGTCCAGCAAGGACACGTCCTGACCTTGAAACCGATAGCAACCTTCGCTAGGCTTATCAAGACAGCCCAGGATATTCATCAAGGTGGACTTGCCCGAGCCCGAGCTGCCCACCACGGCCACATACTCGCCTGCGCGAATATCCAGATCGATGCCATGCAATACGGTCACCGACGGCTGGTCGCCCACACCGCCATAGTGCTTGCGAATGCCACGCAGCGAAATCAGCGCAGCCTGCTCTATCGCATTCACCATTGCAACCACCGCAGGCCCCCGGGAATCAGGGTTTCGCCGACGATGACGCGCTCGCCCTCGGTCACGCCATCGAGCACCTGCACCTGATGGCGGCTTCTGACGCCCAGCCTCACGCTGCGCAGCTCAGGCTGGCGTTGGGCCGTCAGCACCCGGACGCTTTGCGACTGCGGCTCCTTCTCCGACTGAAGCGCTGTCAATGGAACCGTCAAGGCCTGCGGCGCACTGCCGGTCACAAAGACCACCTGTGCCGTCATCTGCGGCAACAGTTCAGCATCCTTGTTGTCCACGTCAAACAATGCCGTATAGGTCACGGCCTTGGTGGCTGCAGCAGGCGTCGCCGCACTGCCCGCTGCGGGCGCGACGCTGGCCGGCGGCGCAGGCAGCACCTGCCGCACCCGGCCATTCCAGCGCCGTGCCTGTTCCTGGCCGGCACTGCCCAGCGTCGTGAAATACACGGGCATATCGGCTCTCACGCGCCGCACGTCGGCCTCCGAAACATCGGTCCAGACCGTCATCGCCGTCAGATCGGCAATGCGCAAGATATTGGGCGTCTGATAGGTTGCATTCAGGGTCTGGCCTTCACGTGCATCGACAGACACCACCGTGCCCGACATGGGGGCATAGATGCGGGTGTAGCCCAGACGCGCCTCATCGGCCTTGAGGCTGGCCTGGGTTTGCTGCATCTGCGCTTTGAGATGATCGATGCGCGCCGCCGCACCTGCCACCTGGGCTTCGGCAATCTGCACGTCTTCCTGCCTGGTCGCTTCTTCGGATGCCAGCTGTTGCTGTCGCTTCAACTGCTGGCTGGCAAGCTTCAGCTGCGCCTGCTGCTCGGCGATCTGGGCACGCAGGCTCGCGAGCGACGCTCTTCCCGCATCCACGGTGGCGCGCTGCACGCTGGGGTCTATCTCCACCAGCAAAGCGCCCTTTTCGACCTGGGCTCCTGGACTGACCAGCAAACGGGTGATCTGACCCGAGACCTGCGCCCCAACATCGACATAGGTTCTGGGCTGCAAGGTGCCGATGGCGGTGACCGTGGACTCCACATCCTCACGCTGCACCACAACACTTTGGTACTCCACCCTGGGCCGACTTCCCCACCACAGGGCAGTGCCTGCAGCACAGACCAGCAGCAGCCCGAGGCCGCCCCAGCGTTTGACTTGTCCCACCTTCATCAAGCTTGCACTCTCCAGAAAACAATTTGCAATCGCTGCCGAAACCCGTGACCAAGCAACGAGTCGCGGCGATTGAAGATAAGAAGCCGTTCGGGCTTCAAGGATTTGGTCACCAAAAGCAGCTGGCCGCGACCGCCAGCACCGCCACGGTGGCAGCCAGTACCAGGTAGCGAGCCGACCCCAGCAATCCCACGACCGTGGCGAGTGCTCCCAGACTCCAGAACCCCAGCACGAGCACGCTGCCAACCGTTGCGCTCCAGCCGCGCATGGCAGGCAGACAGACGGCCAGCAAAAGCATTGCTCCCAGCACACGCAGCGCCGTGCGATGCGCTGCCGGCACCTCGTCCAGCGGTCTCAGTTGTGCGTAATGGCGATCCATGGCAAAAGCCAGAGCCGTCATGCCTCCTATCGAAAGAGCAAGCGCCTGCAATGATGACTGCCACAGGCTCATGGCAGACTCTCTTTCCGCACTGCACCGGGATCCACGGCAACGGCCAGGTTCTGGGATGTCTCAGCGGGCTTCTGTTTTCGCACAGCTTTGAAGCTTTCGGCCCTGCGCATCCAGGCCCAGGCTGCAGCCGCAGCCACCCCGACAGCCAGAGAAAAAATCTCCACCCCTGCGCTTTCCCAGTCACCTTCCTGAAGATAGGCAGCCAGGTGATCGCCGGTCGTCACGAAGCTCAGCACCGGCAACAGAAGACAAAGCACCGCCAGCGCCGCCATCTGATCACGCCAGGCCATGGACGGCGACCTCAGCAGTGCGTGCATGAGCGCCAGCATCCAAAGCGCAAAGAACACCGCCAGCTCCCATCTGGAGCGCAGCGGCATCTCGACGGGCAGCAAACGGTTGGCCCACAAGAAACCCACGCAGGCGATACCCAGCCCCGCAATCGCTGCCACATTCGCGGCTTCGATCATCCGGTAGACCATGGAGGTGCTGGCACCAAACTCTCCCTGGTGTTTGGCGCGCCGCTTGACCATGAAGAGGATCGCCCCCGTGGCCATCATGGCGCTGCCAGCCAGGCCACAGACAAAGTAAAGCCACTTCAGCGGCAGCCCGCCATATGTCGCCATATGCAGCCCGCCGATCACCGATTGCGTGAGCGCGGCCGCTCCGCCATCCACGCCACCCGGCAGGCGCAGCTGCTGCAGCTCTGCGGTGGCAGCCGAGAACATGGCCATGCCGCTGGTGGGACTGAGACGCTTGCTCAGATCATCGGCATCATTCCAGCCATAGACACCGATACGCGCAGCAGCATCTCCGGGGTAGTCGATCACCACAGCCCGCACAGGCTGTCCGATCAAGGCCTGCCCGCGCAGCACGAAAGACTCCAGATCCGGCACCGGCATGGCTTGCCCCGAGCGCTGTGGCTTGCCTGGTTCATTCAGCGCCACCTGAAAAGACTTGAGGGCTTCGGCACTGCTGCCGAAGTAGGCCGCAATACCGGCAGGCATGAAGGTCGAGCACGATATGGCGATACCTGTGTAGGCGATCATGAACTGGAAAGGCAAAGTCAGCACCGCCACGGCGTTGTGCATGTCCAGCCAGCTTCTCTGTCCTTTGCGGGCGCGGAAGGTGAAGAAGTCCTTGAAGATTCGTCGATGGGTAATCACTCCGCTGACCAGCGCCACCAGCATGGCAAGCGCGGCGATGCCCACAATCCAGAGTCCGAGCTGTCCTGCATGCAGCTGGTAGTGGAAGTCCACAAAATGATGACCTCCCAATGTCTGGCGCACCTTGGGAGCTTCAGAGGCGTCCATGGCGCTGCCGGACTTCGGATCCAGCTGGGCCGCCGCATACTGCCCCTCGCGATCGAACCAGTAGACGCGCAAATCCCCGCCCCCTTTGGAGTCTGCAGGCCAGAGCTCCCACATGTCTGCACCAGGGTGTTGCCGCTCCATGTATGCCATGCCCCATTGCAGACGCTGACTCAGGGAAGCCTGTGCTTGCGGCACAGTGCCTGCCTGCCTGGCCTCGGCTCGCTCATGGGCATGATGCTCAGGGGTCATCCAATGGGTGATGGGCTCTTCGAAGACGGCCAGCGTACCCGTCAGAAAAACGGCATACAGCAGCCAGGAGAACCATAGGCCACACCAGGTATGCAACCATGCCTGGGCCTGACGGAAGCTGCCTTTGCCTGCACCCGATTGCTTCTTTGCCGGCTGCATCAGCGTGCCTTCAGGAAGATCAGGGCTGCAGTGGCTGCAAGCATGGCGAGAATCAGAACGAGCAGCACGCCCCAGATCCGACGCGGCGATACCGGGCTGAAGGCCCCGATCACCACCGCCACATACCAAAGCCAGCTGGACTGCATGCCGCCCACCATGGTTTCGACACGGGATTGGCTCATGGCGCCGCACAAGACCACCCAGGCGCTGGAGACGGCATAGCCTCCCAGCACCGCAGCCGTCAAACGCGCCCCCAGAGCCCAGCCGGCGTGCAAATCATCGGATTGCGACATTGCCACGCCTCGTCAGAAACGGCCCTTGAGCGACACGGTAACCGTACGCTTTTCGCCGTAGAAGTTGCCGTAGCCCGCATAACCAACTGTGCTGTAGTAGGTCTTGTCGAACAGGTTGCCGACATTCATGGCTACGCTCCAGTCCTTGTTGAACGCATAGGCAGCACGTGCAGACCAGACGGCGTAGCCCGGGGAAGTGAAGTTGTAAGGCGTCCAGGCTCCGTCATAACGGCCCGTAGCCGGGTTGTAAGCGCTGATGCCCGAAGCCCGGTAATTCGAGCTCTGCGCCACCACACCGCCGCCCACGCTCCAGCCGCGCAAGTCGCCGCTCAAGCGATAGTCCGCCCAGGCCTTGAACAGATGGCGCGGCGTGACCGTGCTGAACTGGGCGCTGTCCTTGCGTCTGTCTTCGTTGCTGTTGTAGGTATAGCCCACAGCCAGCTGCAGATTGGGAGTGATTCGCCCCGTCATCTCAAGATCGATGCCCTGGCTCAGCTTGAAGCCGTCGCGGAAGTAGCAGCAACCGCCGCGCCAATCGGTCTGGGGGTAAGCGGGGTCGTAAACGGCTTCGCCTTTCTTGTCGGTACGAAACAATGCCGCACTGGCGATCAGATTGGGGGTCAGCTCGCTTTTGACACCCAGCTCGTAGGTACGGCCACGCACCGGATCCAGCGGCGTTCCAGGCAGCGGTGCTGAGAACTTTCCGGCCTGAGACTGATAGATCTCGGCGGTGCTGAAATACAGATTGGTGGACTTGGTCAGCTCATGCATCAGCCCCATATAGGGCACAAAGACATTCGACTCCCGGCTGCTGGCCGTGAGCGCGCCATTCATGTCGTGCTGGGTATTGCGATCCTGCAGCACATAGCGTCCGCCCAAAACCACGGACCAGCGCTCAACGGGACGCAGGCGAATAGAGCCATAGAGGCCGCTCTTTTGCGTTTTTGCCTGCGAGCCGCTGGTCCAGTCACCGAGCGGATAGCCCGGGTCTTGCGGTGGAATCCGGTTGAAGACGTCGGCCGGCCCCACTCTCGGCCACAGGCTCCGATAGGTATTGCTGTTTCGGTGCTGATCGAAACCAAGGATCACATCGTGCCGTTGACCGAAGGCATCGAAGCCACCCTGCAAATTGATGTCGAAGCTGGTTTCACGCTCGCGTGACCTGGCTTGATGAATCCACCAGTCAGCCCCCTGCAGCGTGATGGGATCTGGCGAACTCTCAATCTCCGCGCCGTTCACGCCTTCATTGAAGCGGGTGTGCCTTAGCTGGGTCTTGAGAAGCCAGTCGTTGCCGAGCTGCTGCTCCAGCTTGGCAAAGACCGTGGTGTTTTCGCGATTGATCCAGTTCCAGGGCGCGCCAAAGTTGGTATTGCGCGCAAAGCCGATATCACTGCCGTCCGCATAGCGCGGCAGGCTGGCATTGAAGCCCGTATTTCTATCTTTCTGATAGCTGGCACCCAGTGTGGCGACTGCGCTGGACGTCAGGTCCATCTCCAGCGCCCCATACAGCATCTGCCGCTTGAGCGTGGAGGGCGTGGCCATTTCCTTGCGGTCATGGTTCACGGCCACGAAACGGCCGCGCAGAGTTCCGCTTTCGTTCAACGCGCCCGTGGTGTCCAGCTCGGCGCGGTAGTTGCTCATGGTTCCGCCGGAAAGCAGAACCTGCGTCTGACGCTTGGCCTGGGGCCTTTTGTAGGTGAAGTTCAGAACTCCGCCCGCCTCGCCCGCGCCGAACAGACCGTCGGCCCCGCGCAGCACACTGACGCTGTCAAACTGCGCCATGTCCAGACTGCGGCTGCCTGAACGAGAGGAGCTGGCAGCACCGCCATCAAAGCGGAAGTTGGTGATGTTCATGCCGCGGGACAGATAGGTGGTGTCCAGCCAGGTCTCTTCGCGCGTGATCCCGGTGGTGTAGTTCATCACATCATCGAGCGTGCGCATGGCCTGATCGTCCATGCGCTGTCGGGTCACCACCGTCACCGACTGCGGAACCTCGCGCAGAGACTGCGCCGCTTTGCCGACTTCCACTGCGCTTGGCACATAGGAGTCACTCGACTCCCCATAGACATTGGGAACGGCCTTCTCCTGCACGGTCACTTCCGCAAGTGTCGATCCAGCATCCTCCTGTGCATGACCGATACCGGGCAGCAGGCAGAGCACACTGACTGCCACAGCCGTGGCGTGAAGACGAAATGGCAAAGCCCCGGCTACGGGGCAAAACGAGCGTTCCAGCATGAGCGTAAAAAAAACAAACCTGGGTGTTCTCTTCAGGCAGGGAATGCCGAAGAACCTATGACGCTGTGGCTGGAACGGAGAGACCGTATACGGGCTGGCAGCAATGAACAGAACGAGAATCACTCTCAATCCCATTTGCGCGCAGATTGTAAAGCTCAGGTAAAAAAATTGCTACTGTTTTGTAAAACGACAGCACCTGTCTCTGCAGACCGTATCGTGGCGCATCTGCCAGCCTGTTGCCTGGCTCATGTCCGGGCTGATGCTATCCACACCGGGCATCAAGCCGGCTGCGGTGCAGTAACAAGGCGGTCAGGCGCTGCGTGGCGACTCGCCGAGCGGCTTCCGATTGAAAAGTGGACTTTGCGAAGCGCCCCGTGCTTCTGGCGCATGGAAGATACACGGCATGAGCGTCACTCAATGGCTGTAGCAGGCCCTCTTCCAAAGAGGGCAGTGCGCATCGAGCACAAAGAAAAAGCCCCGGCTGCATGAACAACCGGGGCTTTTATATCTTGGCAGGGGAAGAAGGATTCGAACCTTCGCATGCTGGAATCAAAATCCAGTGCCTTAACCAGCTTGGCGACTCCCCTAAAGAGAACGTGATTATAGCGCGGTTTTCCCCAGCTTTCAGAGAACTCCGCGGATCAAGGATTGAAGGCGGAAGCACTCAATCCCTGCCAGGCGCGTCGCGGCAGCTATCGCGGCACGACCGTGACCCGCTGCAGGCGCCGCCATCAGTCCAGCGTGACCTTGGCCTCGCGAATGACCTTGCCCCATTTGGCGGTTTCCGCAGCGATGAAGCGATCGCATTCCTCGGGCGTCGATCCTTCGGCAAACGTGCCCATGGTCTGCTGCATGCGCTGCGTGATTTCAGGGCTGCGAATGATGCGAGCGACTTCGGCGGACATGCGCTGCACAATTTCCTTGGGCACTCCTGCCGGGGCAATCATGGCGGCCCAGGTACTGCCCATCAGCTCGGGAATGCCTTGCTCGGCAAACGTCGGTACATCGGGCAGCACCGCCAGCCGCTTTTCGCTGGCCACGCCGATGAGGCGGATGCGACCGGCCTTGGCAGGCTGGATCAGATTGGGCGGAGGATCGAGGAACAACGGGATCTGACCACCCATGAGGTCGGTCAATGCCGGTGCGGCTCCCTTGTAGGGCACATGGATCATGTCCGTCTTGGTCAGCAGCTTCATCAACTCGGTCGTCAGATGCGCGCTGGAGCCGCTTCCCGAAGAGCCAAAGCTGACCTTGCCCGGATGCGCCTTGGCATAGGCAATCAGCTCCTGCGTGGTCTTGAACGGTGCATTGTTTGACACTGCTGCAACCAGCGGCGAGATGCCCATCAGAGATACGCCGACCAGATCCTTGCCGGGGTTGTAGGGCAGCTTGGGATACAGCGTGGTATTGGCCGCATAAGCGGCAATCACCACTCCGAACGTGTAGCCATCGGGCGCAGACTTTGCCACCTGATCCACACCGATGAGACTGTTTGCGCCCGGCTTGTTATCGATGACGATGGGCTGGCCCAGCGCTTTCTGCAAACCCACCTGCAACAGGCGTGCCATCTGGTCGGTGAAGCCGCCCGCGGTGTAGGGAACCACGATGCGTATGGGCTTGGAGGGCCAGGGGCTCTGGGCCCAGACCGAGGGAGCCAGCATGGCGGCGCCGGCTGCGGCGCTCGATTGCAGAAAGCTGCGGCGAGATGTCGAAGGCATGAATGTCTCTTGGTTCTTTTCGGAAGAAGGTGCCGCGCGTCAGCGCGGCAGTGAAAGGCAGGGATGTCTCAGTACCCGCGGGCAACATCCACCAGATTGAGCAAGGGCTCGCCCGCGCGCAGGCGGCGCAGGTTCTCCAGGCACTGGCGCGCCACGGTGTCGGCCGAGGCCTGGGCCGCGATATGCGGCGTGACAAAGGCCTTGGCGTGCCCCCAAACCTTGTTGCCGGGCTGGGGCGGCTCCTCGCGCAGCACGTCCAGCGCGGCGCCGGCCAGATGGCCTTCGTCGAGCAGAGCCAGCAGTTCATCCTCGACCACCTGCTCGCCGCGCCCCACGTTGATGAAGTAGGCGCCGCGCGGCAGCAGGGACAGCGTGCGGCGGTTCAGCAGATCGCGTGTCTCGGGCGTGAGCGGCAAGGCGCAGACCAGAATGTCGCTGCCGGACAGCAGTTGCTGCAGACCCTGGGCACCGCTGTGCGTGGTCAGGCCGGCAATGTTCTTGGCGCTGCGGCTCCAGCCCGCGACGGGATAGCCCACGGCCTGCATGGCAGCAGCCACGAAGCGGCCGACCTCGCCCAGACCCAGAATACCCACGCGGCAGTCGGCGCTGGCGCGCACGGGGCGGCGCAGCCAGTCTCCCGCCTGCTGCTGGCGCGCGAACAGATCCAGCTCGCGCGTATGGCGCAGCGCGGTGCCGACCACATACTGGGCAATCTCCACATGCTGCTGCGGGTCGACGGTACGCGCCACGGGCAGGCCAGCCGGCAGATCGGGTACGGCCAGCAGCTTGTCCACGCCCGCACTGGGCGCGCACAGCAGCTTGAGCTTCGGATAGGCCGGTAGCACGCCGGGCTTGAGGCTCCAGGCCAGCATGGTTTCGACCTCTGCGGCAGGCGCTTCGTCGCGATGGGCCCAGACGCGCAGATCTGGCGCCATGGCACGCAGTGCATCGACGATGGGCGCGCCCATGCTGGGGTGGATGTTGACCAGGATTCCCATTGATTTCTCCATAAATCTGAGCACTGTTCGCTGCCTACGAAACGGCCGCAGCCCAAGCTCGGGACACCGAGCAAGGGCCTATGCCGGCCGCGCCCCCCGCCCCGCAGCGAGGGTGTCGTCCCTCACCGCGAAGCGAGAGAGGGCGCCGTGCATACGGGGGGAAGGCGCGCAGCGACTCAGGGGGGTTAGTGCTTGTAACTTGGGTCTATGCGGTCCAGGCGGCGCAGCAGGCCCGGCCAGGCCAGGCCCGCGCCCTTGCCCTTGGTGACCTGGCGCGACTGGTTGACCGCGTCGGCAATGATGGTCTGCGGAATCCGCGTCAGCTCGCCGCCACCCGACTGTGCCAGGATCTGGATGCGGCAGGCCGACTCCAGCGTGTACATGGCCAGCACGGCCTCGGCCACGCTGCGTCCACAGGTCAGCAGGCCGTGATTGCGCAGAATGAGGAAGTTGCTGGCACCCAGATCGTCCACCAGGCGCGGCTTCTCGTCATCGCGCAGGGCCACGCCCTCGTAGTCATGGTAGGCCAGGCGCACCAGCGGGAATATGGACTGCTGCGAGATGGGCAGCAGCCCCTCCTTCTGCGCCGAGACGGCCACGCCGTAGCGCGTGTGCGTGTGCAGCACGCACTGCACCTCGGGGCGGCCGTCGTGGATGGCGCTGTGGATGACGAAGCCGGCCGGGTTGACGTCGTATTCGCTCTCCATCAGCGGTTGGCCTTCATGATCGACCTTGACCAGGCTGGATGCCGTGATCTCGTCGAACAGCATGCCGTAGGGGTTGATCAGGAACTGGTCGGGCTGGCCCGGCACGCGCGCCGAAATGTGGGTGAAGATCAGATCGTCCCAGCCGAAGTGGGCGACCAGCCGATAGGCGGCAGCCAGCTCGACGCGGGTTTGCCACTCTTCGGGCGTCACCTGGCGGCGGACTTCGGACATCGTGGTGTCATGACTCATGGGATAGGTCTCGTGATGGGCATCGTGGAATGAAAGACAGGCTCAGCGTCCCGCCGCGTACTGATCGCGCAGCTCGCGCTTGAGCACCTTGCCGATGGCACTGCGCGGCAGCTCGGCGATGAAGCGCAGGTCGGCCAGGCGCTGGGTCTTGCCGGCTTGCTGGTTGTACCAGCCCATGATCTCCTCGGGCCGGGCCGGCTGGCCCGTGCGCGACACCACATAGGCCACTGGCGTCTCGCCCCATTGATCGCAGGGAACGCCGACAACGGCCACATCGTCCACGGCCGGGTGGGCGCGCAGCTGAGCCACCAGGTCGCTGGGATAAATGTTGAAGCCGCCGCTGATGATCATGTCCTTGCGTCTATCGAACAGGGTCAGGAAGCCGTCGGCATCAAAGCGGCCCACATCGCCCGTGCGGATGAAGCGCTTGCCCGTGGCATCGAACCATTCGGCTTCACGCGTCTTGGCGGGCTGGCCGTGGTAGCCGGTCATCATGCTGGCCGAGTGGCCCACGACCTCGCCGTCCGCGCCGGGACCCAGCTCGCGGCCCTCCTCGTCGATGAGGCGGATGTCATGGCCTTCGGCGGGCTGACCCACGGTGTGCAGCTTGTCCGGGTACAGATGGGCTTCGAGGATGCAGGTACCCCCGCCTTCGGTCATGCCGTAGAACTCGGTGAGGCTGCCTGGCCAGCGCGCCACCACATCGGCCTTGAGCTCGGCACGAAACGGTGCACTGGTGCAGAACTTGGCCTGAAAGCTCGACAGGTCATGCTCGCCGAACTGCGGCAGTGCCATGATGCGCTGGTACTGCACAGGCACCAGCATGGTGTGGGTGACGCGGTGCTGCTGGGCCAGTTGCAGATAGCGCGCCGCGTCGAACTTGGGCATGAGCACCACGCAGCCGCCGCTGCCCAGCGTGGGGAAGAACACCACCAGCGTGGTGTTGGAGTACAGCGGCGTGGCCAGCAGCGTCGTACCCTCGGGGCCGTAGCCGTAGACGCCGCCCCGGTTGATATGGGTCCAGCGCATGCCGTGCGACTGCACGATGCCCTTGGGAGTGCCCGTGGTGCCAGAGGAGTAGATGATGTTGAACGCAGCCTCGGGCTCCACACTCACGGCAGCGGGCTGCGCTCCTTCGGGCGCCAGCCACTCCTCGAAGGCTGTGCCTGGCGCCACGCCATCCAGCGAGATGCATTGCAGTCCTGTGTCGGCAGGCACCAGGTCCTGAGCCGCCTTGTCGAGGAACAGGTGACGCGCCTGGGCGTCGCGCAGCATGGAAGCCAGGCTCTCGGCAGTGGAGGATGGCGCCAGCGGCGCGACCACCACGCCCGCACGCAAGGCTCCGAGGAATAGCGCGGCATAGCGCACGGAATTGAGCGCGCAGATGCCGATGGCCTTGCCCGGCTGCACGCCTTCGCGCTGCAGCGCGGCGGCCACGCGGTCCATGAGGGCGTCGAGCTGGGCATAGCTCAGGGTCTGCTGCTCGTCGCGCAGCGCGGCATGGTCGGGCTGCTGGCGCGCATGGCTGCGGATCAGCTCGGCCAGCGTGGTGAAGGGGGCATCGGGAGAAGGCAGGCAGACAGTCATGAAGGTTCCGATTCAGGAATTGCAAGCAGGCTGCACCTGCGAGCCCCCGGCCCTGCAGGCGCTTGGGCAGACAGCGGCTTATTTGGCAGCCAGACCCAGTCGGTCTATCAGTATCTTGTCCTTGGCAAAGGCCTCCCTGGCCCATTGCGCATAGTCGGCGCCCGAGCGGTACCAGGCATCCTGGTTGAGCTGCCTGAGCACCTCGACGTGGCGCGGATCATCCATGGCCTTCTTGAAGGCATCGTGCAGCTTGCGCACCACCGCCGGGTCCATGCCCTTGGGGCCGGCCAGACCGTAGGGCGAGGTGGAGACCACGCCATAGCCCAGCTCCTTGGCCGTGGGCACGTCGGGCCAGCGCTGGGTGCGCTTTTCGCCAAAGGTCATGAGCAGGCGCATCTGGCCGCCATTCACGTAAGTGTCCCAGCCCGAGGCATCGCTTTGCGCGGCCACATGACCACCCAGCAGGGCTTGCTGCAGGTCGGCGTTGCCCTTGAAAGGCACATGATTGAGAGTGACCTTGGCGTTCTCGGCCAGCTCCTCCATCAGCAGATGCGGCGAGGAACCTATGCCCGTGGAGCCGTATTCGATCTTGCCAGGAGTCTTGCGTGCGGCGGCGATGTACTCGTTGAAGCTCTTGTAGGGAGAGTCCGAGCGCACCGTGAAGCCGAAGGTATAGCCTGAGACACCGATGATGTAGGTGAAGTCCGTGACCGGGTTCCAGGCGGTCTTTTGCATATGCGCCATGCGCAGCATGGACATGGGGAACTGGGTGATGGTGTAGCCGTCGGGCTTGGCGGTGCGCGCCATGGCGCCGGGACCCAGCGTGCCGCCCGCGCCGGGCTTGTTCTCGACGATGATGGGCTGGCCCAGCTGCTTGCCCGCAATATCGGCCAGCGTGCGCATATGGCGGTCGGTGGGACCGCCGGCCGGGAACGGCACGATCAGCGTGACGGGCCGCGAAGGATAGTCGCCGGACTGTGCCCAGGCTGATGCGCTGGTGCCAGCGGCAGTCAAAAAGGCGGCCGTGGCGAGAACCAGGCTGCGGCGGTCAAGGGAAATCTGCATGTCTTGTCTCCTGAATCTCTGAACCAGGTGGGGCCGGGGCACATACCTTGTGTGCCGCTCTGGCCAGGGCCCGGACACCGTTGTCCGGGCCGCGCATTGCCATGGCAACGCTTAGATTGTCTTCACCAGCTCCGGCACCGCCTGGAACAGATCGGCTTCCAGCCCGTAATCGGCCACCGAGAAGATCGGTGCCTCGGGGTCCTTGTTGATCGCCACGATCACCTTGGAGTCCTTCATGCCCGCCAGATGCTGGATCGCTCCCGAGATGCCG
>NZ_VOQU01000008.1:0-388899 GCF_008121565.1 Comamonas sp. Z3 | reverse complement strand
CCGGTGCCGCTGATGACGTTGCCGCTGGCGCTCAGCCCGGTGTCTTCCGTGACGGAGGCCGTGTCGGGCTTGGCTTCGGGAGCCGTGTCGGTGATGAGCACGACCAGGTTGTCGGACTTGCTCTGGTTGGCCGCATCGGTGACGGTGACCGTGAAGCTGTCCTTGACGGAGTCGTCGCCAGCGGTGTGGTCCTTGGCCGTGCCGTCTTGCTGGTAGCTATAGCTGATCTTGCCGGTGCTGGCGTCGTAGCCAGTCAGCGTGAGCTTGCCTTCGGTGCCGGTGATGACACGCGGGGTGGTGCCCAGCGCTTGCAGCTCGGCCACGGTGAGTGTGACGTTGCCGATCTGGACGCTGGCCAGGCCTTCGGGAGCGGAGACGCTCAGCTCGCCGGTGACCGGCTGGGTGGCGTTCTCGGCGATGCTGACGTTGCCGGCTGCGGCTCCGTTGGCGTCAGGGATGGTCACGCCCGGCACACCATCGGTGTGGCCGTTGATGGTGACCGTGATGGTGGTGGTGCTGAGGTCGCCGTCGGCGTCCCGGATCGTGTAGCTGAAGGTGTCCTCGAGCTTTTGGCCATCGAGCAACGCGTTCACGCGTGGGTCGTTGTTGTTGAGCTCGTAGGTGTAGCTGCCGTCGGCCTTGAGCACGATCGTGCCGTACTCGCCGCTGACTGTGGTGTTGACGCTGCCGCTGACGTTCTGGCCGCCAGTGACGGTGCCCTTGGCCACGCCCACGACGTTGGTGGCATCCGCTCCCAGGCTGTCGGCGCCGGTGCCGCTGATGACGTTGCCGCTGGCGCTCAGCCCGGTGTCTTCCGTGACGGAGGCCGTGTCGGGCTTGGCTTCGGGAGCCGTGTCGGTGATCTGGATGACCAAGTCATTGCTGCGAGTCTCGCCGGCAAAATCCTTGACGGAAACTTGGAATAGGTCGCGGACCGAGTCATCACCAGCACCGTGGTCAGCGGCGCCGCCAGTCTCCTGGTAGGCGTAGGTGATCTTGCCGGTGGCAGCGTCGTAGCCGCTGACGGTCAGGATGCCCTTGTCAGTGGTGATGACTACCGGGCTGGTGGCGGTGGCGCCGGTGATGTCCTTGCCGCCAACGGTGACGCCGGCGATGCCGGCTTCGGCGATGACCGTCACGGAACCGGTGACGGTATTGCCCGTGCCTTCGACCACGCTGTTGTGGGCAGTGCTCACGCCGCCGTCGCTGTCCTCGGGCGTGATGACCGGAAGCGCATCGGTCTGACCGGTGATGGTGATGGTCAGCGTGGCGGTGCTGGTACCGCCTTCACTGTCCGTGACGGTATAGGTGATCGAGCTGGTTGCCGTCTGGCCGGTAGCTAGGTACTGGAAGGCATTGCCGGGGTTGAACGAGTACGAACCGTCGGCATTAAGGATGAACGTACCGCCGTTGGAGCCAGCCGTCGGCGTGCCTACGCTGGCGGTGGCACCATTGACTTGCGAGACAGTCAGGGTGTCGCCGTCCGGGTCAACGTCATTGGCCAAGACGCCGTTCTGAGCGTCGACATTGAGCGTGGTGTCCTCGTCCGTGGTACCTGTATCGTCGGCGGCAGAGGGGGCCGGGTTGGTGACGTCCCAGTTGAAATTCTGGGAGGTCGTAGCGCCGGATGGGTCGGTCGCAGTCACAGTGACCGTGTAGACACCGTTGTTGCCGCCCTGCGAAGCGGAATGATCGATGCTGCCAGTGATTAGGCCGGTGTTCGGATCGATGCTCAGGCCTGGCGGCAAGCCGGCTGCGGTGTAGGTGAGTTTGTCGCTGGTGTCCGGGTCCGAGAAATGGCTGGATACGTCATAGCTCACACCGGCTTGAGCATCGATGCCCGAAGTGTCGGAAATGGAAGTGGAAACCGGACCGTCGTTGGTACCAGTGATGGTAACGATGATGGTCTGGGTCGCTGTGCCGCCGTGACCGTCGTCGACGGTCACGGTGATGGTATCGGTGACCTTCTGACCTTCGGCCAGGCCCTGCACGTCCTTGTTGGCATTGTCCAGGTTGTAGGTCCAGTTGCCCGAGCCGTCTACGGAGAAGGAGCCGTAGCTGCCCTTGCCGCCGTTGTTCACGCTCCAGGTGTGCGTGTCGGTGGTGTCGACGTCGCTGACGTCGAGCTTGCCGGTGGCGGTGGTAGCACCGTCCTCGACCACAGCGCCGTCCGTGTTGCCACTGAGAACGGGGGCATCGTTGGTGCCGACGATGGTGATAGTCAATGTCGCAGTAGAGCTGGCACCGTCTTTATCGACCAGGGTGTAGGTAAAGGTCTCGACCAGGGACTCACCCTCAGCCAATGCCTGCACAGTATTCAAACCGCTGTCGAGCTGATAGCTATAGCTGCCGTCGGTATTGAGGATGATCTTGCCGTACAGCCCTTGATCTGCGCCAACCAGAGCCACACGATGTTCTGTGATGCTGCCTTCACCCAGCTTGTCGTTGCTCAGAACATTGCCTTGCAAGTCAGATACGGCATCCTCGAAGGTCACGCCCGAGTCCGCACTGGCCTGGGGAATGCTCGCAGGCTGGGTCGGCGTCCCTTGATCGGTGCCTTCCGGCAAAGCGCCCACCCCACTGAAAAGCGGAAGCACTGTAGTCACTGGAGCAGAACGTCCGTATTCCAGCGCCAGCGGCGACACGGCCTCAATGATGCTGGAAAGACGCACAAAAGTGCTGCCGCCTTCGCTACCGCCGGACAAGGTGGCCGCCGTGGGATCCAGCTCATCGAATGGGTCCCCTCCTGCATTGATGGCCGCAATGATCTGGTCGATCTCGGTGCTCGCAGGACTCGCTACAGCAGCCTCTTCCACTGTAGGCGGCTGAACCAGGTCAGCGGTGAGATGCACATCCTGGTTCTCGCCCACCATCAGCGGTGGCTGACCATCCGCCTGCAGCTGCACGGTGCTGCCGGACGCCGTAACGATCTCGGCATCGGCGGGGATACGCATGCCTTCATGGAGTACCGTCAGATTGCCATCAGGACCACGCATCCAAGCCTGGCCAGTGAGTTTGGTAACGAGAACGGTTTGAGCTGCCATGAGGGTCTGCCTATCCAGTCAGATTAAAAAGTGAAGGTGCACAAAGGCACCTGTCCAATAATTCAACTGACATAGTAGAAGCCAACACCCCGCCGCACTATTGGCGTCAAAGCCAATCAGGATCGGTTTTATTCGGTGTCTGCTGCCGAACATCAAAAAAGCCTGAAGCCTGCAATATGCAGGCTTCAGGCTTTTCAGCAACTGGCACTCCAGCGGCAAACACCGCAGATGATCAGGTCTGCATCAGCAGCGCCAAGGTCAGGTTCAGGCCAGTTGCCTGCGTCCGATACCGTGAACCTTCAACGTCAGCATCAATCGATCCTGCACCTGCAGTTTCTCAAAGACAGCCGACAGATGGGCACGCACGGTACGCTCGCTGATCGACATGCGTTCGGCAATCTCCGCATTGCTGTCACCCAGCGATGCATAGCGGGCAACCTCCTGCTCGCGTGCGGACAATGGTTCAGCCCAGTCCGACTCCTGCTCGGGCAGGCGGGCGTCCACATCGCGCAACAAGCGCTGCAGCAGAGAACGTCCGAGCCAGATGTTGCCACCAGCCATGCTTTGCAGCATCCTCGACAGCACTTCCGAGCTCGATTGCGCGTGGGCATAGCCACATGCTCCACGGGACAGCAAGTTCCGGCCCTCCTCATCGCTGGGACGGTTGCTGAGAACCAGAACCTGAAGATCCTTCAGCAGCTCATTCCAGCGTGAAGCCGTCGGCTCGGGCAAGGATGGCAGGGCTGCATCCAGCACCACCACGGTACGGCCTTGCTGCTTCCAGCGTTGCAAATCGGCCAGAGTCTGGCCGCGCGCAGGCATCCACTGAGGGCCTGCGATCTGCTGCCATTCCTGCCACAGCGTGGCATCCTGGGTCAGCATCAATACAGGCAAGGCATTCATAGAGGTCCTTTTTAATTGTTGGTGATCCATGAACTAACGTTCGATCAAGGCATTGGACTTGGCACGCAGAATCGGCTTGAGCAGATACTGCATCAAGGTGCGCTTGCCCGTGAGGATGTGCACTTCCGCCTGCATGCCGGGAATGATGGGGCGCGAGTCATCGCCCACATGAGCCTTGTCCGTGCGCACCTTCACGACATAGAAGGAATTCCCTTTCTCGTCCGTCACGGTGTTGGCACCGATCTGCTCCAATTTCCCCTGCAAACCTCCGTAGATGGCAAAGTCATAGGCCGTGAACTTCACCTCTGCCTGCTGACCGAAATGCAAGAAGCCGATGTCGCGTGGATTGACCTGCACTTCCATCAGCAAGGTGTCATCCAGCGGCACGATGTCCAGGATGTCCTTGCCAGGCTGCACGACACCGCCCACGGTATTGGCCATCAGGGTATTGACCGTGCCGCGAACGGGCGAGCGCACCTCGGCCAGCTTGACCCTGTCCTCCAGTGCCACCTTGCCTTGCTCCAGAGTCCCCAGCTTGGCCTGGGTATCCGAGAGCTCGGAGCGGGACTGGTTGCGCATATTCAGCTCGGACTCCTGGATCTTGCGTTCCGCCTCCTGAATCGCCGCCTGAATACGCCCGATCTGCGCGCCGGCTGCCTTGGCCTCGCCACAGAAGCGAGCCACATCCCGTTGCAGGCGCAGCAAATCCACTTCGGACACCGCACCGCTCTTGAGCAAGGGACGGGTCACCGAAAGCTCTTCGGACGTCAAACTGCAACTGGAGGAAGCCTGGTCCCGGTTGGCCTGGGTTTCGCGCAGCTCCTGCTGGCGTTGGCGCAACTGGTCGCGTGCAATATTGACATTGGTGTTGAGCTCCTGGGAGCGGCTCTCCCACATGCGCCGCTCCATCTCCACCAGCTGAGGCGCCAGCGCCTGCACATCCTCCGGAGCCTTGAAGGGCTCACCCGATGCCAGGGCCTGAAGGCGTGCAGCCTTGGCCTTCAATGCCAGCAGTTCGGCCTTGTTCTCCCCCAAGGACGAACTGTAGCGCGTTGGATCGATACGCAAGATGACCTGACCCTGCTCCACATGTTCGCCGGGATGCACCAGAATTTCCTTGACGATGCCGCCATCCAGGCTCTGCACCACCTGAACCTGACGCGAGGGAACCACCTTGCCCTGGCCTCGAACCACTTCGTCGATGCGGCCCAGACAGGCCCAGAGCACCAGAACCAGCACGGTGACCAAGGCCACCCATATCAGCAGACGAGAGCCGCGCGCCTGCTGCTGCCCTGCCGCCCACTGCGCATCGGCCTTGAGATCTCCAGGCTGATGCGTTCCCACCACCTCGCTACCGTCAAGCAGCCATCGCTCCAGCCGCGACCAGCGCGCCTTGAGTGCATTGCTGAAGCGCGAGGGCTTCTTCTCTGCCTTGGACTCGCTCATGCTCGCCCTCCTACTCCGCCAATCCGTCCTTGTTTCAAGGCTTCGATGACCTGCTCCTTGCCACCATCGGCAACGATTTTGCCGCCATCGATCACGATCAACCGGTCAACCAGGGTCAACAAGGCCGTGCGATGCGTGACCAGCAAAATGGTCTTGTCCCGGGCAGCCTCTTCCAGCCGCCGCTTGAGCTGGGCTTCGCTTTGATTGTCCAGATTGCTGCTGGGCTCATCCAGCAACAATATGGCCGGGTCGTTGATCAGGGCACGGGCGACCGCAATGGATTGGCGCTGGCCGCCAGAGAGCGACTCGCCACGCTCGCCCACCAGCATGTCATAGCCCTTGGGGTTGCGCGCCACGAACTCATCCACGCCGGCAATGCGCGCCGCATGCAACATATCGGACTCGCCCGCGAACGGCGCCCCCACCAGCAGGTTGTGCTTCAGGCTGCCATAGAACAGCATAGGATCCTGCGGCACATGTCCGATGGCCCGGCGCAGGTCCACGGGATCTATCTGACGAGCATCCACTCCATCGATCAGCACCGAGCCCTCAGTGGGCTGATACAGACCCAGAACCAGCTTTTCCAGCGTGGTCTTGCCCGAGCCGATACGCCCGATGATGCCGACCCGCTCCCCGGGCCGGACCGAAAAGCTCACGCCTGAAAGACTGGCCTGCTCGCTGCCCGGGTAGCTGAAGCTGACATTGCGAAATTCGATGGCGCCACGCAGATCCGGACGCGAGACGAACTCCCGGTCCGCTTCGTGCTCGACCGGCATCTTCATATAGTTGTCGATGGAATTCAGCGAGGTGCGCGCATTGTGGAACTGCATCATCAGCCCTGCGACCTGACCGAAAGGCGCCAGGCAGCGCCCCGCAATCATGGAGGCGGCAATGATGCCGCCCATGGACAGCGCCGAATCCTGCACCTGGTACACGCCGACGATGACCACCGCCACGGTGACCAGTTGCTGCAGGGTCTGAACGAAGTTCACCGTGCCCGACGAAATGAACTTGATCTTGCCGCCCATATAGGCGATGTACTGGGTGGAGCTCTCCCACAGACGCTGCACGCCGCCTTGGGCGTTGAGCGTCTTGACGGCCTCCAGGTTGGTCAGCGACTCCACGAGCAACGCGTTGCGCTGAGACGAGGCCTGGAAGGTCTTGAGCGTCAGACTCTCCATGCGCGCCTGGGCCCAGAAGGAGACCAGCAAGATCGCGGCAATCGCGACCACGGGAGGGATCAGCATCCAGGGCGAAATCCAGGCAATCGCCACCAGGAACAGCAGCACAAAGGGCAGATCCACCAGGGTCGTCAAGCTGGCAGACGCAATGAAGTCCCGAACCGACTCAAACGAGCGTAGATTGGCCGCAAACGAACCGACGGATGCAGGCCGGCTTTCCATGCGCAAGTCCAGGACACGCTCCATGATCTGTGCGGACAGCTGCACATCCACACGCTTGCTCGCCGCATCCACGACATAGGCGCGCGTCGTCGTCAGCACGAAGTTGAAGATCAGCACCAGGGAAATGCCGATCGCCAGCACCCACAATGTTTCCACCGCGTTGTTGGGCACCACGCGGTCATACACATTCATGCTGAACAAGGGCATGGCCAGCGCAAAGACATTAATGAGCACGGCAGCCAGCAGGGCGTCGCGATACAGGCGCCGATTCTCCAGAATCACGGCCCAGAACCAGTGACTGCTGCGTGGCTCCATGCCTTGCTGCACGGAGCGCGGCTCGAAACGGAACTGGGGACGCACAAAGCACATCAGCCCCGCATAGTCCTGCAGCAAAGCCTGGGCCTCGACCTCGACCGGACTCTCCGACTCCGGGTACTGCACGAGGAAGCGACCGCTCTCCTGGGGCCTGAGCAGCAGACAGGCACGGCCGCCATGGAGAATCAAAATGGCCGGCAGCAAACCCTGGGGGACATCATCAAGACCGCGCTGCACGATGCGCGTGCTGAACTGCGCGCGAGCCGCGGCCCGAGCCAGCAACGAAGGCGTCAGACGCTGGTCCACCAGCGGCAGACCATTGCTCAGGGCCTGCGCGGTATAGGGCTTGCCATGCAGGTTGGTGAGCTGAACCAGGCAGTCCAGCAAGGGATCGGCATGGGTCTCGTGGGCAGGCATGCGCCAGTCTCCAGCCGGCGCATGCCCTGAGCCGCGCACCCCCAGAAAAGCCGGGCCGGCCTGCTCCGCCGCCGTGTCCGGCGAAGCACCACGCCCTCGCTTCTGGGTCGCATCCGTACCGCTGACCGATGCCATAGTAGGTTCAACGTCTGGTTTGGTCATCTTCAACAATCAACCTATAAAAGCTCTTCGTCATCATCAATCAAGTCCAGCGAATTGCGCATGCGCTGGCGCGCCTGCTTGCGTTGGCTCAGCTTCTCCAGCGCCTGCGGCGGAAGATCCGTCAAGCGCAAGGTTCCATTGGCAAGCAAGGCATCAATCAAGTCCTCCAGAACGCGAATGAAATCCGCATCCAGTGCCGACAGTTCCTGCCGGGAAGACCGCTCTGAAGGTGGTGAATCGCTTTTATCCATCTTGTTCAACTCCCACTAAAGATGCGCCAGACGCCGGCAGCCATCACTGGCGGACAGCTGCGGCCGGTGCAGACACAGGAGCTGGAGCTTGCACAGGAACGCCCTGATCGGTCTCCATGCTGGCAGGCACCGGCGTCAGATTGTTGGTGTCCGGCACCGAAGATTTGCAGCTGCGCAGCAAGTCATCGGGCAAGGTCAGTGCCTGTTGCTCCTCCGGACGGCTATCGTCATGCGGCTGCGCGAGGCCCAGCACCGGCAGAATCTGGCTGGACAAGGTCAGCCACTGGTACTCGGCCTTTTTCAGGTCATATTGGGCATTGACCAGGGCGCGCTGCGCATCGAACAACTCGTTTTCCGTATTCAGCAGGTCCAGCAGCGAACGCTGACCGATCTTGAACTGCTGCTGATACGCCACGCGCACCTTGGCAGTGGAAAGAACATGCTCACGCAGGAACGGCGTTTGCTGACGCAGACGGGCCATGGTGTTCCAGGTAATCGACAGCTCCTGCTGAAGATTGCGGCAGGTGTAATCGCGCACGTCCTGGGCCGCATAGCCCTGGGCGATCGTCTGGCGCAGACGTGCCTCGTCCGCGCCGCCGCGATACAGGTTGTAGGTCAGCATCAGCTGCACCCGCGAGCTCTGCACATCCCAGTAGGCCGGCGAATTCTGGTCACGGTCACGCCCGGTGGATGCCAGCAGCTCCAGCTTGGGCATATGCGCCCCCTTGGCGGCCTTCTGACCTGCCTCGGCCGCTTGCACCAGGGCCTGTTTCGACAGCAGCAGCGGGCTCGCGCGCAGCGAATCGCCAAAATCCTTGGCAACCCCGGATACCGGCAGCTTGCCAGTCACCTCGGGCACGGGATCCAGCGTGGCCGCCGGATACTCGCCCACCACACGACGGTAGCGCTGCATCACATCGTTGAGGTTGTTGCTCTCGGTCATCAGATTGGTCTGTGCCAGCGACAGACGACCGCTGGCCTGCTCCAGGTCCACGCCACGCCCCACGCCGGACTGCTGACGCTCGCGCAACTGGCCCAGCGTCACCTGGTGGGTGCCGAAGTTTTCGCGCGCCAGCTTTTCCATTTCACGGTAGCGCTGCACATCCAGATAGGCCGCGACCACATCATTGGCCAGGCTTTCCGTGGTGGCACGCAGATCGTAGAACTTTGAAAGCTTCTCAAAGCCCAGCTGACGGATATTGCTGCTGGTGGTGAAACCATCAAAGATCAGCTGACGCAGCTGCAGATTCCAGCCTGGACGGTTCCAGTTCTGCGATGGCGAATCCTGAATATGGCTGCGCCACTCGCGCCCGACCCAACCTTGCGCTGTGACTTGTGGACGCCAGCCGCCCCGGGCCACGTTCTGACCTTCGGCGGACGAAGTGAAATCCTGAAATCGCGCCTGCACTTCCGGATGCGTCATCAGTGCCTGCTCCACCACTTTTTGCAGTGCGACACCTTGCTCGTTGGCTTGCTGTGCATTCATGGTTGTCTGGGCCATGCCTCCCATGGCCCACGAGGCCACGCCCAAAGTGGCAACCACTTGTGCAATCTGACTGAATTTCATTGTTATCCCTCTTGTTTGACTCCGACCGGGCAATGCGATGTCTGGCCCGCCAACGAATGAGCGAGAGCAATCGGTGCGACCTCTGCAAGTCGCTCCCCGCGGAAGCTGGTGTTGATGTGGACGGGCTCGCTGCTGCCCGGCAAGGCATAGCAGACGGCCTCAGAACTCGCAAAATGGAACTCTGTAACTCTCTTGCTCACAACCTTTGGCGTCATGCCAGCGCCGCGCAGGAGACTGAAGTTCAGGCCAAGCTTGTTGCCTGATCGACAAGACTCATCACATTTGCCTGACGAGCGACCGCAAGGCGGTGCTGAAGGGATGGCGTCACCAATCCCCAGGCCAAACAAATCACGCGGACAGGCTGTGAAGCGGCGATAGGCTAGACACAGCGCATTTGGAGATTTTCCTTTCCACGATAGCAAGGCGGAGCCTCCGGTTTCCGGCCGGTGTTCTTGACGCATAACCTTGCATGCGAAGCCGTGCGTTGATGGCTGATCTCCTGGCAACACCATCAAACAATTGGATTCGAATGCAAATCTAGCACAACGCATGCAAGAATTTGTTTCAAAAATCACTCAAACAGCCGAACTTCGAATTTTTTGCCCGGAATTGGCAATTCTTTTCATTCGTTCTTTATATCAAAGAAACCAAGAATCAATACCGCATCCGCTCTCGTTATTCCCGCTGGGGTTAACGCAATCGGACGAAATCAGACCCGTTCCTACAGGGAAGCCGTCATCAAATGCTTCACGCCGTATCGCTGCGGCAATAGAAAAAGGGCTTCTGACTTGATAGTCAGAAGCCCTTGTCTAATTGGTCGGAATGGCGGGATTCGAACTCGCGACCCCTTGCACCCCATGCAAGTGCGCTACCAGGCTGCGCTACATTCCGAAGACCTCAATTATACACAGAAATCCGACATCAAAGAGAAAGCAGCGCCCTGATCTGCAAAAGCTCTTCTTTGACCTCTTCCATGCCCATGACACCGGCAGGCTCTGCGAGGCCCTGTTGCAGCATTGCGCTCAGCAGATGGCTCTGAGCCAGGTCCTCGCCCGGCACAGGCAGTGCCGCCTGCGGCTCGACTGCCCTGCCGTGGCCCGTCACCAGTTCGCGCAGACGATTTCTTGCACCGCTGATGGTGAAGCCCTGCTCGTACAGCAGCTCCCGGATGCGGCGCACCATCAATACCTCGTGGTGCTGGTAGTAGCGGCGGTTGCCGCGCCGCTTCATGGGCTTGAGCTGCACAAACTCCTGCTCCCAGTAACGCAGCACATGAGGCTTGACGTCGCACAGATCCGCCACTTCACCGATGGTGAAATAGCGCTTGGCAGGAATTGCCGGCAAAGATGAAGCCATGGCTGGTTGCAAGCAGTCGATGAAGGGACGAGTGAAAGATAGGCCATCACGGCTTGTGCAAATCAGGATCGGGCACGGTGCTTTGCCGATAGCAAAGCCCATTGCGCCTCCCCTCTTTGTACAAGTCCTTGCAATATAGCGCGAAGAGCTGACAGGACCTTGCACCGCGCGCGACGCAAGACTGTCAGCTCTTCAGTGACCGATGCTCCGCTTGACAGTGCATCAGCCGTGTGCAAGTCGCTTAAGACCCCGAACTCTCGCCCTGGATCAGCTCCTTGAGCTTGCTGCTGGCATGGAAGGTCACCACGCGGCGAGCAGCGATGGGAATCAGCTCTCCAGTGCGCGGGTTGCGTCCGGGACGTGGTGCCTTGGTGCGGATCTGGAAGTTGCCGAAGCCCGAAAGCTTGACATCTTCGCCTTCCACCAGCTTTTGCGAGATCAGGTCGAAAAACGCATCCACCATGTCCTTGGCTTCGCGCTTGTTCAAACCGATTTCGTCAAACAGCAGATCGGCCAGCTGCGCCTTGGTCAGCGCGGGGCTGTCGATGCTCTCTACGGCAAGCTCCATGGGTCGATCTCCTTGTGGATTGAACATATCAGCGCAGACGAGCCGCAACGCGTTCAACCAGCGCCGCAATGGTGCCCTGCATGGCGGCCTCGATTTCCGCATCGGTCAGCGACGCGGTGTCGCTGCCCAGCGTCAGGCGCACGGCCAGGCTCTTCTCGTCCTGGGCCAGGCTGCCCGGCGCCGCTTCCTCGCCAGCCTTGAGCTTCTTGGGACGGAAGACGTCGAACAGCACGGCCGAGCGCAGAATGCCGCCCTGCACACCTTGCTGCACGGCCTCCATCACCTGGGCGTGGGTCACGGCTTCCTTGACGACCACGGCAATGTCGCGCTCCACGGCCTGGTGCTTGGCAACGGGCTTGAAGACCGGCACCTGGCGGGCCAGCACGGCATCGAGCTCGAGCTCGAACATCACGGGAGCCTGGGCCAGATCCCATTCCTGGCGCCACTGGGGATGCAGCTCGCCGACAAAGCCGATGGCCTTGCCGTCCAGCAGCACGCGCGCGCAGCGGCCGGGGTGCATGGCCGGATGCTCGGCGGGCTCGAACACCGGCTTGGCCGGAGCCAGCAGTGCTTCCACATCTCCCTTGACGTCATAGAAGTCGACCTTGGCTTCTGCCCTGCCCCACTGCAGCTGGTCGGCTGCGCCGTAGGCGAGACCCGCCACGCGCATGGGCTGATAAAAGCCCTTGACGGTGGTGTCGGAGTCGGCCACGGACTCGTCCTTGAAGAACACGCGACCCAGCTCGAACACGCGCACGCGCTGAGCCTTGCGGTCCACGTTGAACTTGAGCACCTGCAGCAGCGAACCCAGCAGGGACGAGCGCATCACGCTCAGATGGCTGGCAATGGGGTTGAGCAGCTTGATGGCGTTGCTGTTGCCGGCCAGCTCCTGCTCCCACTTTTCTTCGACAAAGCTGAAGTTGATGGTTTCCTGGTAGCCCAGGCCCGCCAGCTCGTGGCGCACGGCATAGGGGCTGCGCTCGTTCTCGGCGCGCAGCTTGGGCGAGATCGGGGCCAGCGGCTTGGTGGTCGGCAGGTTTTCGTAGCCGATCATGCGGGCCACTTCCTCGATCAGATCTTCTTCCAGATTGATGTCGAAGCGGAAGGTCGGAGCAGTCACCGAAATCACGCCTTCCGAAGCCACGGTGGCAGGCAGGCCCAGGCCGTTCAAGGCATCCAGGCATTGCTGCTGCGTCACGGCCATGCCGATGACCTTGGCCGCACGCGCCACGCGCAGTTGCACGGCCTTGGAGGCGGGCATATTGGGCTTCTGGTCGTCCATGGCACCGACCTGCGTCTCGGGCGTGCCGCAGATTTCCAGCACCAGCGCGGTGATGCGCTCGATGTGCTCGGTGGTGAACTCGGGGTCCACGCCGCGCTCGAAGCGGTGACCGGCGTCGGTCGAGAAGTTGAAGTGGCGCGAACGGCCGGCCACGGCCTTGGGGAACCAGAACGCGGCTTCGATGTAGATGTTCCTGGTGTCGTCGGACACGGCCGTGGCGTCGCCGCCCATGATGCCGGCCAGCGACTCGACCTGCTTGTCATCGGCAATCACGCCGACCTTGAGGAAATCGTCGATCTTGATGGTGTTGCCATTGAGCAGCTTGAGCGTTTCGCCCTCCTTGCCCCAGCGCACATTCAGGCCGCCGCTGATCTTGTCCAGATCGAAGATATGGCTGGGACGGCCCAGCTCGAACATCACGTAGTTGGAGATGTCCACCAGAGGGCTGACCGAGCGCTGGCCGCAGCGTGCCAGGCGGTCCACCATCCACTGGGGCGTCTTCACCCGGGTGTTGACATTGCGCACGATGCGGCCCGAGAAGCGGCCGCACAGGTCGGTGGCTTCAATCTTGACCGGCAGCTTGTCTTGCAAGGCCACGGCCGCAGCGGGGAAGGACAGGGCTTTGAGCGGCGTGCCGGTCAGCGCCGACAGCTCGCGCGCCACGCCGTAGACGCTCAGGCAATGCGCCAGATTGGGCGTCAACTTCAGCGTGAACAGCGTGTCGTCCAGATTCAGGTACTCGCGCACGTTCTGGCCCAGAGGCGCATCGGCGGGAAACTCCAGCAAGCCGCTGGCGTCTTCGTCGATGCCCAGCTCCTTGGCCGAACACAGCATGCCAAAGCTCTGCACGCCGCGCAGCTTGCCGATCTTGATCTTGAAGGGCTTGCCATCGGCACCGGGCGGCAGCTCGGCGCCCACGGTGGCGCAGGGAATGCGGATGCCCACGCGCGCATTGGGCGCGCCGCAGACGATGTTCAGCAGCTCGGGGCCGCCCACGTCGACCTGGCAGATGCGCAAGCGGTCGGCGTCGGGGTGCTGCACGGCTTCCTTGATTTCACCGACCACGATACCGGTGAAGGGAGGCGCCACAGGATCCAGCTCTTCCACCTCCAGACCGGCCATGGTCAGGGTATCGGCCAGTTGCTGGGTGGTCAGATTGGGGTTGCAGTATTCGCGCAACCAGGATTCAGGAAATTGCATAGTCAGACTCTTTGGCGTTCATGCCAGTCGCACCGCAGGCGGTCTGCAACTGGCTGGGCATGCGTATTTCAAAAAGATGAGCTATTAGCGCTCGGCTCACAACAATCTCAGCATCAAAACTATCTGAAATTGTTTCATATCATGCGCTAGCAGCTCACTTTTTTAATTACTGAAACTGCGACAGGAAACGGATGTCGCCGTCGAAGAACAGGCGCAGGTCGTTGACGCCATAACGCAGCATGGTCAGGCGGTCGGGGCCCATGCCAAAGGCAAAGCCGATGTATTTTTCGGGGTCCAGGCCCATGTTGCGCACCACATTGGGGTGCACCTGGCCGGCGCCCGAGACCTCCAGCCAGCGACCGGCCAGCGGGCCGCTCTGGAACTGGATGTCGATTTCGGCCGAAGGCTCGGTGAACGGGAAGAAGCTGGGACGAAAGCGCAGCACCAGATCATCCTGCTCGAAGAAGGTCTTGCAGAAATCGGTGAACACCACCTTCAGGTCCTTGAAGCTCACGTTCTCGCCGATCCACAGGCCTTCGCACTGGTGGAACATGGGCGAGTGGGTGGCATCCGAGTCCACACGGTAAGTGCGGCCGGGGGCAATCACGCGGATTTCGGGCATGGTCTGGCCGGCGTCGAGCGCGTTGCGGTAATTCTTCACATGCTGCACGGCATGACGCACCTGCATGGGGCTGGTGTGTGTGCGCAGCAGATTGGGCGCATGCTGGGTGCCGCCTTCGACATAGAAGGTGTCGTGCATGGAACGCGCGGGATGGTCTTCGGGCGTGTTCAGCGCCGTGAAGTTGAACCAGTCGGATTCGATCTCGGGGCCCTGGGCCACGTCAAAGCCCATGGAGCCGAAGATGCCCTCGATACGCTCCATGGTGATGGAGACGGGGTGCAGCCCTCCCGCGCCACGACGGCGACCAGGCAGAGTCACATCCAGCACCTCGGCTTTCAGATGGGCCTGCAGCTCGGCATCCGCCAAGGCCTTGCGGCGGGCGGTCAGAGCCGCTTCGATCGCCTGCTTGGCCACGTTGATGGCAGCGCCGCGCGACTTTTTCTCTTCGACGGAAAGCTGCGCCATGCCCTTCATGAGCTCGGTCATCTTGCCCGACTTGCCCAGAAACTGCGCCTTGGCATTTTCCAGATCAGCGGGGGTGTGGGCTTGCGCAAACAGTTGCTGTGCGCTTTCGACCAGAGAATCCAACTCGTTCATATCGACTCTTTATCGACTTGTAAAAATAAACAAGGGCTAGTGCCTTTTCAAGCCCTAGCCCTTGCTGTTTGTGCATCAGCAGCTACTGAACAAGACACGACTTCTGCAATCAAGTTCAAGCAAGATGCTCGCCCATCGGCAAATGCCTTTGAGGATTCTTGTCTGCAAAAGTCCTACAAGAGTAACTACCGATCGTGACCTCAGGCAGCCAGCTTGGCCTTGACTTGGTCGACGATAGCTGCAAAAGCAGCCTTGTCGTGCACGGCGATATCGGCCAGCATCTTGCGGTCGATTTCGATGGCAGCCTTCTTCAGGCCGTTGGCGAATTGGCTGTAAGTCAGACCCAGTTCACGTGCAGCAGCGTTGATACGAGCGATCCACAGCTGACGGAACACGCGCTTCTTGGTACGACGGTCACGGTAGGCATATTGACCAGCCTTCATGACCGCTTGCTTGGCAACGCGGAAGACGTTACCACGGCGACCGCGGAAACCCTTGGCCAGATTCAGAACTTTTTTGTGACGGGCGCGAGCCGTTACACCACGTTTGACGCGAGGCATGTGTTTTCTCCTAGTTCGTCAGTGAATTACAGGCCTGCGGAAGGCAACATCTTTGCGATGGAGCCCATATCGCCGGAATGCACGTTGACAATGCCACGCAGGTGACGCTTGTTCTTCGTGGTCTTCTTGGTCAAGATGTGACGCTTGAAGGCTTGACCGCGCTTGACGGTACCACCGGGACGAACGCGAAAACGCTTCTTCGCGCTGCTCTTGGTCTTCATTTTGGGCATGTGAATGCTCCTATTGAATTTGTGCTCGCAAGGCGGTGTGCAACCCGCACACACTTCGCTGGCCTCCGAGGCACTTGTTTGTCAGTCCGGCCAGGCCGGGCTGACTCTTGCAGGCAAGCCTGCAAATTCTTTGTCTGCCGCACAAAACAAAAGTGGGCCAAGCCCACTCTTGCCCGAAAGGCAAAACCGCAATTATGCCTTATCTGCAGCCTCAGGTGCAGCAGCGACACCATCGCCTTGTGGTTTTGCACCACCAGCGGGCTTCTTGCCACCTGCACGAGCCGGCGCAACCATCATGATCATCTGACGGCCTTCCAGCTTGGGGAACTGCTCCACCTGGATGGAATCGGCCAGATCGTCACGCAGACGGTTGAGCAGATTCAGACCCAGCTGCTGGTGCGTGATTTCACGGCCGCGGAAACGCAGCGTGATCTTGCACTTGTCGCCTTCCGCCAGAAAACGGCGGATATTGCGCAGCTTGATGTTGTAGTCACCATCATCCGTACCAGGGCGGAACTTCACTTCCTTGATTTCGATGACGGTCTGCTTGGCCTTGGCTTCGGCAGCCTTCTTCTGTTCCTGGTACTTGAACTTGCCGTAATCCATCAAACGGCAGACCGGAGGAGATGCGTTGGCCGCGATTTCCACCAGGTCGACATCCAGCTCGCCGGCCATGCGCAGCGCTTCTTGCAGCGGCACGATGCCCAGAGGCTCGTTCTCAGGACCAGACAGACGCACTTCAGGCGCCATGATTTCTCGGTTCAGTCGATGCTTGCGCTCTTCACGGTGGCGCCGATCGCGAAATTCAGTAGCTATGGTTTTCACCCTTGGATTGAAATGGCTACAACAGCGTAGCCGGCTAGCGTGCCTTGCACGCTGACCGACCCGCCACAAAAATTAATCTGCTTCAGGCCTTGGCCGTGACGTCCTTGGCGAGCAATTCAATGAATGCATCAACCGACATCACTCCGAGGTCTTTGTTACCCCGGGCGCGCACTGCAACCGCACCAGCGGCCTTCTCCTTGTCGCCCGCGACAAGGATGTAGGGCAGCTTCTGCATGGAATGCTCGCGTATTTTATACGTAATCTTTTCATTGCGCAGATCTGTCACTACCCTAAGGCTTTGATTCGGCAATGCTTTTTGCAGCTTCTGCGCAACTTCCTGCGCATAGTCGGCCTGAGCGTCCGTAATATTGAGTACGGCAGCCTGCACGGGAGCCAGCCAGGCAGGCAGCGCGCCCGAGTGATGCTCGACCAAAATGCCGATGAAACGCTCGAGCGAACCCAGAATCGCGCGGTGCAGCATGATGGGACGATGGCGCTCGCCATCCTCGCCCACGAATTCCGCATCAAGACGCTCGGGCATGTTCGGGTCCACCTGGATGGTGCCGCACTGCCATTCGCGGCCCAGCGCATCCTTCAGGGTGTACTCGATCTTCGGGCCGTAGAAAGCGCCCTCGCCAGGCAGATACTCGAACTCGCAACCCGATGCGCGCAGACCTTCGGCCAGCGCGTTCTCCGCCTTGTCCCAGGCTTCATCGGTGCCGATGCGCTTCTCGGGACGGGTAGACAGGCGATACAGGATATTGGTGAAGCCGAAGTCGGCATACACCTTCTGCAGCAGCGAAGTGAAAGCCGTCACCTCAGCCTGGATCTGGTCTTCGGTACAGAAGATGTGACCATCGTCCTGGGTGAAGGCACGCACGCGCATGATGCCGTGCAGCGAACCGGTGGGCTCGTTGCGATGGCAGTTGCCGAACTCGCCAAAGCGCAGCGGCAGATCGCGATAGCTCTTGATGCCTTGCTTGAAGATGATGATGTGGCCCGGGCAGTTCATGGGCTTCAGGGCATATTCACGCTTTTCCGAATCGGTGGTGAACATGTTTTCGCGATACTTGTCCCAGTGGCCGGTCTTCTCCCACAGGCCCTTGTCCAGAATCTGCGGAGCCTTGACTTCCTGGTAGCCGTTGTCCTGATAGACGCGGCGCATGTACTGCTCGACCTGCTGCCAGACCGCCCAGCCCTTGGGGTGCCAGAACACGGTGCCGGGCGAATGCTCATCGATGTGGAACAGATCCAGCTCGCGCCCCAGCTTGCGGTGATCGCGCTTTTCGGCTTCTTCCAGCCTGAACAGATAGTCCTTAAGCTCGTCTTTGGTCGCCCAAGCGGTACCGTAGATGCGCTGCAGCATCTCGTTGCGGTGGTCGCCACGCCAGTAGGCACCGGCCACCTTCATCAACTTGAAGTGCTTGAGCTTGCCGGTGCTGGGCACGTGAGGGCCGCGGCACAGATCCTCGAAAGCGCCTTCGCGGTAAAGGCTCACGTCCTCGTTGCTGGGAATGGAGGCAATGATCTCGGCCTTGTAGGCTTCGCCGAGACCCTTGAAGTACTGCACGGCCTCGTCGCGAGGCAGCACGCGGCGCACCACCTGCTCGTCCTTGTTGGCCAGCTCGGTCATCTTCTTTTCGATGGCAGCCAGATCTTCGGGAGTGAAGGGGCGCTTGTACGAGAAGTCGTAGTAGAAACCGTTCTCGATCACGGGGCCGATGGTGACCTGGGCATCGGGAAACAGCTCCTTGACAGCATACGCCAGCAAGTGAGCGGTGGAGTGACGAATCACTTCCAGACCATCGGCATCCTTGGCGGTGATGATGGACAGCGGCGAATCCTGCTCGATCACAAAGCTGGTGTCCACGACCTTGCCGTTGATCTTGCCGGCCAGTGCGGCCTTGGCCAGGCCGGAGCCGATCGACGCAGCGACTTCAGCGACCGAAACCGGACCTGGATATTCGCGCTTGGAGCCATCGGGGAGCGTGATGTTGATCATGAAATTCCTTGTCAAACCAAATTTGTGTGGGGGAAAGCCAGCGCCAGAGCTTTGGAATCGCCTGAAAGCAAAAAGCGCGGAACCAGTCCGCGCTTTGATGAGGATGTCGAGAAATCTCGGGCAGGCGCGAACCGCCAGCTGCCATCAGCAGCTGAAATACATCTCCGATGTAGTTCGCGGTGTCATAACCGTTGATGCCTTTCTCGCCCTTGTGAATTGAAGTCGTGGCATTTTAACCCGGCAATCAAAAAAGCGCCCGAGACTTTCGCCCCGGGCGCATAACCCCTTTTTTTACCTAGACAGAATCACGATTCATCGTGGCTCAATGGAACTGCTCTTCCTCGGTGGAACCGGTCAGCGCCTTGACGCTGGAAGAGCCGCCCTGGATCACGGTGGTCACGTCGTCGAAGTAACCTGCGCCCACTTCCTGCTGGTGCGAGACAAAGGTGTAGCCCTTGTCACGAGCCGCGAATTCGGGCTCCTGGATCATTTCCACGTAGTGCTTCATGCCCTCGCCGCGAGCGTACTCGTGGGCGAACTTGAAGGTGTTGTACCAGTTGCTGTGGATGCCAGCCAGCGTGATGAACTGGAACTTGTAGCCGAGCGCGGACAGGTCTTCCTGGAAGGAGGCGATCTGGCTGTCGTTGAGGTTCTTCTTCCAGTTG
Organism: Comamonas sp. Z3; assembly: GCF_008121565.1. Taxonomy (NCBI): domain Bacteria; kingdom Pseudomonadati; phylum Pseudomonadota; class Betaproteobacteria; order Burkholderiales; family Comamonadaceae; genus Comamonas; species Comamonas sp. Z3. The sequence continues at coordinate 369,484 of NZ_VOQU01000008.1, read as the reverse complement.
AACGAAGGCGAGCAGTTGTAGCTCAGCAGCTTGCCTGGGCAGGCGGCATGCACGGCCTGGGCGAATTCGCGGGCAAAGCCGATATCGGGCACACCGGTTTCGCACCACACCAGATCCGCGTAGGGAGCGTAGGCCACGCCACGGCTGATGGATTGCTCCAGGCCGTTCTTGACGCGGTAGAAGCCTTCTTGCGTACGCTCGCCGGTCAGGAACGGAATGTCGTTCTCGTCGTGGTTGCTGGTGATCAGATTGGCCGCTTCGGCATCGGTACGGGCCAGCACGATGGTGGGCACGCCCATCACGTCGGCGGCAAAGCGAGCCGCGATCAGCTTCTCGACCGCTTCACGGGTGGGCACCAGCACCTTGCCGCCCATATGACCACACTTCTTGACCGCAGCCAGCTGGTCTTCAAAGTGCACACCGGCAGCGCCCGCCTGAATCATGTTCTTCATCAGCTCGAACGCGTTGAGCACGCCGCCAAAACCGGCTTCCGCATCAGCCACGATGGGCAGGAAGTAGTCGATGAACTCCTTGTCGCCGGGGTTGATGCCCTTGCCCCACTGGATTTCGTCGGCACGCTTGAAGGTGTTGTTGATGCGGCGCACCATGGTGGGCACGGAATCGTAGGCGTACAGAGACTGGTCGGGATACATGGTCTCCGAGGTGTTGCCGTCGGCAGCCACTTGCCAGCCCGACAGGTACACAGCTTCCAGACCGGCCTTGGCCTGCTGCATGGCCTGGCCCGCAGAGATGGCACCGAAGGCGTTCACATAGCCCTTCTTCGAGCTGCCGTTGATCTTGTCCCACAGCACTTCGGCTCCGCGCTGGGCCAGGGTGTACTCGGGCTGCAGGCTGCCACGCAGACGCACCACATCGGCGGCGCTGTAGCCGCGCTTGACGCTCTTCCAGCGTGGGTTCTGTGCCCAGTCTTTTTCGAGGGCTGCGATTTGCTGTTCACGGCTCAGTTGCTGGGTCAGGGATTGGGGCATGGTGCACTCCTTAGCGGTTAAACAAGATGGGTTGGTGTTCGTCCTTGGGATTTACTTTATGTCTGCAACGCTTTTTCTCAGAGTCTTATGTCTTATAAAAGACTGAAATTTATTTCAACAAAATCAACATCTTATTTTTATTTTTCACAATAAGAAAACACATTTCTCATATCGAGAAATTTTGCGGCAGCGCAGCATTTCGTTTTTTCATAATACGGAATCGAATTCTTGCTTCATGAAAATTTGGCGCATTCCTGGCCATCAGAACCGGAATCTCTCCGGTGCGGCACGAAACAAGCCGTGCCGTATGCACTGAAGCGCTCATTTGCCAGCCGCATTGCCCGGTTCAACGCACTTGAACCAAAACAGGTGACACGGCAAAGACAGGGCGCCAGTCGCGCGAGAACCAAAAAACAACAGTTCCCTGCGTCCGAGCCAAAAGCATGCAACAGCCCTGCCACACTGCCTTGCCACCTTCTTCTCCCTCTGACCTTCATCCCGCCACCTCATGCACACGCCCAGCCGCCCACTTGCCTATCTCTGCCTGGCGCTCAGCATGTCTCTGGTGGGCAGCTATGTGGCCCTGTCCAAGCCTCTGGCAGCCATCTTTCCGGTCATGTTGCTGGCATGGCTGCGCTTTGGCATCGGCGCCGTGGCCATGCTCGGCTGGCTCAAGGCCCCCGCACATGAGGCGGCCCTGACCCGGCAGACCAAGTGGCTGCTGTTCTTTGAATCATTCTTCGGCAATTTCCTGTTCACGCTCTGCATGATCAGTGGCGTGGCCATGACCAGCGCCGTCACTGCCGGAGTGACCATGGCCGCGATTCCCGCCGCCGTCGCCATCATGAGCTGGCTTTTTCTGCGTGAGGCCGTGGGTGCACGTACGTGGACAGCGATTGTTTTCGCGGTGGCCGGAATAGGACTGAACGCCTTGAGCAAAACCGATGGCAGCAACGTTGCCCCCGCCACTCAGCAAGGCCTGGGCCAGTTGCTGTTGATTGCCGCCGTGCTCTGCGAAGCCGCATATGCCGTGATCGGCAAAAAACTCACCGCCAGCGTAAGCCCCAAGCGCATTACCGCTCTGATCAATCTCTGGGGCTTTGCGCTCTCCGCCCCGGCCGGGCTCTATCTGGCCTGGCAGTTTGATTTTTCCCAGGTCTCTGCGCCTGCATGGGGCCTGCTGCTGTTCTACGCGCTGGCCGCCTGCGTCTGGACGGTGTGGTTGTGGATGACGGGACTGCGCGCCGTGCCCGCATCGCAGGCCGGCATTTTTACCGTGCTGCTGCCTGTCAGCGCGGCGCTGGTGGGCATGCTGGCCCTTGGGGAGCGCATCAGCACCGTGCAGCTGCTGGCCTTCGGTATCGCCCTGAGCAGCGTGGTGATTGCCACCTGGCCCCGCCCGCTGCAGATCAGGCGCTAGGCTGCACAGCCCATCAGGCAAGCAGGTTGCGGCGGCTGAGCACAATGCCGTCGGCATCGGCATATAGCCAGTCGCCCGGACGAATCCACAGGCCCGCGATCTGAACATAGACATCCCGCAGTCCCTGACCCTGCTTGACCGTGGGCATGGGGTTGAGCGCCAGTGCATAAAGCCCCACGGAGGCGGCTTTCAACTCGGCCAGGTCGCGCACGCAACCGTAGACCAGCACCCCGGCCCAGCCGTTCTGGGCCGCCGATGCAGCCACATTGCCGCCCACCAGGGCACGACGCAGCGAACCGCCGCCATCGACCACCAGCACGCGGCCGTCACCGGGCTCGGCCAGCGCCGCCCGTACCAGGCTGTTGTCGTCAAGGCATTGCACGGTGCTGACCTCGCCCATGAAGCCGACATTCGCCCCATAGCTGTGGAACACGGGTGGCAGGACGCGGAAATCGCTGCTGTCGTCGCTGATATGCGCATCGCAAAGATCGCAGGTGCTGAAGGGCAGAGAAGCCGGGGAATCGCTCATGAAAATCTCCACAGGGTCAGGTTTCGCCCATCTTGCCTCCAGCGCGGGCACTAGCACAAGCACAAGCGAGCACCCACGGAGAGCAACTTTTTCACAACACTATCGAGGAAAAACCCATGAAAACAGGCGCTAAAAGGCCCGAGATCAACAAATCGAGGCAAAAAAACAGCTGACGAGCTTGGAAGAGAGATTTTTTGCCATTAGCATCAGACTCAGCCAGTGGATTGCAGCTGTATTTCGCTGGTGATAAGTCCACTACCCAATTAGGAATAAGCAAAATGGCAACTGCAAAGAAGGCACCCGCTGCAGCACCGGCAGCAGCTCCCGCCGCTAAGAAGCGCACTCCCAACGCTGCCTTCATGAAACCCCTGACACCCAGCGCTGCTCTGGCTGCAGTGGTTGGCAAGGACCCCCTGCCCCGTACCGAAATCATCAGCAAGCTGTGGGTCTACATCAAGGCCAACAACCTGCAAGACGCCGCCAACAAGCGCATGATCAACGCCGACGCCAAGCTCAAGGAAGTCTTCGGCAAGCCCCAAGTCTCCATGTTCGAGATGGCCGGCCTGATCGGCAAGCACGTCAAGTAAGCACTGCGCTTGCGCTGACCACAAAAAAGCTGGCACGAGCCAGCTTTTTGTGTTTCTGAAGATGGCTGATGGCCCTGCCCAACGTCAGGCCTGCCGCAAAGCCACCGTGCGACATGCCTATGCCTGCACGGCAATGAAAGTGGTGTATCTCAGGAGCTCAATACACATCGCGCCGGTAGCGACCCGAGCCCAGCAACTCCGCCACCTTGGCCTCGCCCAGGATAGCCTGCAGCGTCAGATGCACGCCCTGCCCCATGCCATTGAGGCTGCCGCAGACATAGATGGCCGCGCCACGCTCCACCCAATGCCGGACTTCCTCGGCATGGCTGCGCAGCAAATCCTGCACATAGCGCGAGTCCTTGCCGTTGCGCGACCAGGCCTGATCCAGCCGCGCCAATCGCCCCTGCTCTACCCACGCCGCCAACTGCTCGGCACAGAAGGCATCATGCTGTGGGCTGCGCTCCCCGAACAACAGCCATTGATCATTTCGGTCTTGCTGCACACGCGCCTTGATGTGGCTGAGCAGGCCTGCCAGGCCCGAGCCATTGCCGATCAGGATCAGCGGCCGACCAGCGTTGTCACCGAGCCTGAAGCCACGGTGCTCGCGCAGCGTCAGCGACAGTACATCTCCCTCTGCCATGCCGCAGCACAGCCAGTGAGAGGCCAGCCCCGGCGAGCCGTCGGCACGCGTGCTCTCGCGCACCAGCAACTGCAGACTGCCGTCGGCCGTGATCGAGGCGATCGAATAGTCTCGTGCGCGCTCCGGATCGGCGGGCACGCACAGGGACACCAGATCGCCCGACTCCCACGGCGGCAGCTCGCCAGACTGCGGTGTCCATTCCAGCTGATACAGCGCCCCGCCCTGGCTGCCGGGATTGAGCAAACGCCGCCGGCTGAGCACAAAAGCTACGCTTACCGGTGCCTGCAACCAGTCTGCATCCAGCTCCTGAGCCGATGCAGACTCGCCCAGCAGGCTCTGCCTTATCTGCCCGACCTGGGCCTGCCAGCTCTGCAAACTCGGCCCATCCATATTGTCGACACAGACGAGATCGCTGCGCGCGCCGCTGGTCTGCAGCCATTCGTGCACCTGCACACCAAAAGCACAGAACTCCTGATACTCGCGATCACCCAGCGCCAGCACCAGGCTTTGGTGCCGGGTCAGCATGGGCTGCGCAGCCATGAGTTGCTGCACAAAGCCCAGCGCATGGTCGGGCGCATCGCCTTCGCCCGTGGTGGACAGCATCCACAGGCTATGCGCATATTCCTGCAGCAGCTCGGTCGTCAGCTTCTCCACGGGCAGCAGGCGCACCTGAAGCCCGCCTTCGACCAGCATCTTGGCCGTGGCACGGGCCAGAGCCTCGGCCTGCCCCGTCTGACTGGCATAGGCGACCAGGACGGCAGGCGCCTGGGCATCGCCCTGCGATAACTGGCTCTGGGCTTCGTCGACCAGGCGCTGCCTGCGTACCCTGGAGCCGATACCCCAGCACATGCCGGCGTACGCTGCAACCAGGCCCATGGCGCCATAGATGCGCTCGGGCGTCAAAATCCATTCCACTGTCATGCCTCAAATTGGTTGATCCAGGCGGGTGTCTTGATCACCTGCCTGCGGGTCTCATTGCCATCGGATGCAAGATGCGATGTCAGCACGGCTGCAATCCCATGCTGAAGGGCAAAGTCCATGCCTTGCTGAGGCCCCAGCACCGTGAGCACGGTGGCCAGGGCATCGGCATGCATGCACTCCTCATGAAACACCGTAACGCTGGCCAGATCATGCGCCACCGGCCAGCCGGTGCGCGGATCCAGCGTGTGCGAATAGCGCTTGCCGGCATGCGTGAACTGGTGCCAGAAGTCGCCCGATGTGGCAAAAGCGCCCTCGCGGCAGGCCACGATCAGGGACTCCGCCTCGGTAGTGCCGCCCGTGCCCAGCTGCACCTGCCAGGGCCGGCCATCGGGCCTCTGCCCCCAGCTGCGCAGCTCGCCGCCGATTTCGAACAGGCCCCCAGCCCAGCCTGCTGCCTGCAGCTTCTGCACCGCCCAGTCCACGGCAAAGCCCTTGGCAATGCCGCAAAAATCCAGCTCCAGGCCACCGCTCTGCTGCAATTGCCGGGTCTGCGCATTCCAGTGCAGATGGCGACAGCCGCTGGTCTGCAGCAGGCGCTGGATCTCATCACCAGGCGGCGTTTGCCAGTGATGCGGCTGCAAGGGGTTCTGACGTGGGCCGAACCCCCATAGCGAGACCAGCGCCCCCATGCAGGGATCCATGGCTGCGCCAGACAATCGGGCCCAGTGCAAGGCCGCCTCCAGAACATGCGCAAACTCTGCCGGCATCACATGCATTTCACCGGGTCTTGAACGATTGAACCGGGTGATCAGCGAATCGGTCTCCCAGTTGCTCATCTGGGCGACAACATCCTCAAAGACCTGCTGCAACAGCGCCTGCACCGGCGCCATGGGCAGGTAATCCGGGTTGACCAGTCGCAGCGACCAGTGCGTGCCCATGGTCTGGCCGGACAGGCGGTGAATGCGCCCATCCTGCTGGTGCTGCAGGCTTGCCGGCCTCCAGCGCTGCACGCCGAAGTCCGGCGCCGGCGTCCGCTCATGCACCTGGCTCTGCCCCTCGGATGAGGGCAGTTGCCAGAGGCTGGCATCGAAGCGTACGCGGACAGAAGTGGTCATGGGCATGCGGACAAGGGCACAACAGCAGTGAAAACGACGACGCGCCCGGATCGGGCGCGTATTCAGTCCATCAAGCGACAGCGCTTAAGGCAGAACTTCCAGAGTCGCGATATAGCCCAGGCGGCGCTCTGTGGCCTTGGCGATGCTGGTCTTCTTGTCCGTGGCATCGGCGTTCAGCCAGAACAGTCCTGCGCGAGGGAACTTGATCTTGACCTGGCCCTTGGCATCGGTCTTGAGCTTCATGGCATCCACACCGTCGCGGTAGCGAATGCCGTCGGCCACCAGCTCCAGCTCCAGATCCGCAGCAGGCTTGCCGTCGATCTGAAACTCGAAAGTCGCCTCTTCGCTGGCCACCAGATCATTGGGGTGGGTCACGGGCTTGAGTTCCAGGCCCTTGCCGGTCAGCGCCAGTGCCGAGGGCTTGCCCAGGGACACAAAGGTTTCCATGCGACGCAGGTTCTCGGTCACGCGCACTTCCTTGGCATCGGCAGGAATCTGCTTGAGCACTTCTTCCACCGAGCCACGCAGGCGCTTGGGCTGGCCGTTGGCATCCTTGTAGCCGCCCATCACGCCGGTCATCAGCATGGTGACGCGGTAGGTACCTGTCTTCTCGGGCTTGAAGTCGAACATGCTGCGCAGCTCGCCCTTGGCCACATTCTTCATTTCCACCGCCGCACCATCGGGCGCGGTCACCTTGACGGCCTCCAGACCCAACGGACGATGGTTGAAGAAGAACACATCGTTGGACACGGCGGCATCCACCGTGACCCAGTCAGACTTGGACAGCACGGTGCTGGAAGGCTTGAACCACAGATCATGCGCCTGAGCGCCCAGGGCAGCCAGAGCCAGAGTTGCAGCGACGATGGCGCGAGTTTGGAACTTCATATCAGGTCCTTGAAAACAGAAAGGGTGACAAATCCGAAAATGAGGCGATGCCCAGGCCAGGAACACCGAACAAGAGCCGCCTCGCAGCGAAGATGCTGCCCCTCTCCGCGAAGCAGAGAGGGGGAAGGCGCGGGGCCGCCTAGGCCAAGCGCCTCAGAGGGCGATCAAGGCTTCAATTCCAGCTTGATCGCGCCCAGCTCGGTGCTGCCATTGGCGCTCAGGCTGGTGGCCTGCTTGACGGGCCACTCGAAGGGAATGGATACCAGCTCGCGGCCGCCGACTTCACGGGCGGCTTCCACCATCAGCTTGTACTGACCGGGAGCCAGCTGGGGCAGCGGGTTCTTGCCTTCGGCAAAGGACAGCGCATGGCTGCCCACGGGCTTGGTCGGCTGGGTCACACCGTCGATGGGGAAGCTCAGCTCACGGCCCGTACGGCGCCACCACTGGCGCATGTCCTTGAGCCACTTGGTGCCCTCGGCATTCTTCATCTTTGCGTCGTACCAGACGGACAGATTGGCGGCCACGCCGCCATCGGCCTTTTCCAGCCACACAGCAACATAGGGCTTGTGGTATTCGGCCACCTGCAACTGGGGCACGGTCACCGCCACATTCATGCCGCCCGCGAGTGCCGGCAGGCCCACCACGGCGCTCAATGCCACCGAGGTTTTGAAAATCCGCTTAGCCATTTTCTCTTCCTTCACAAAATTCTTGGACTCAGTGCACGAGCAGCAGAACCAGCAGGGCCGGCAGCACCAGACCCAGACCCACCATGGGCCAGGTCATCGGCCGGCGCTGTGCATGCATCTTCAGAATCAGCAGACCCGTGATGCAGAACACCAGGCAACCGACCGCAAAGATGTCGATGAACAAGCTCCAGGCACCGCCGGTATTACGCCCCTTGTGCAAGTCGTTGAGGTAGGAGATCCAGCCCCGGTCGGTCTTCTCGTACTCGACCGAGCCCTCCTTCAGGTCCACGCGCAGCCAGGCATCGCCGCCCGGGCGCGGCATGGGCACATAGGCCTCGTCCTCGCTCCATTCCACGGCAAAGCCCTTGGCACTGACCTTGATCTGCTGAGCCAGCCAACCATCCACATCGGCAGGCATACCCACCGCATCCTTGCCGGCAGCCAGCAAGCCCTGCTTCTGGGCTTGCTGGAGCTTTTCGAGCAATTCCGGGGGCAGCTGTGCGTCACGCGATTCGACCTTGGGCTTGGACTCGATCTGCCCGGCGTGATTCAGGGTGAACCCCGTCACGGCAAACAGCAGCATGCCGATCAGACAGATGGCGGAGCTGATCCAGTGCCACTCATGTAATTTTTTGAGCCAATACGCCCGCTGCGGAGCGTTGGAGGAAGCCGCGGTCATTCAGAACTTTCTGGGATTGCATCGCCGCCGGGCCGAACCGGCCTGCGCGACATCGCGCCACAAGGCCCGGCCTTGGGTACACGGCAAGGCGGCATTCTAGTTGCGCAAAATTCTAAATGCATATCACTTCTATTTACTTTACCTGGCGTAAACAAAGCGCCCGGTCATGACCAGGGTCATTGAGCCGTCCCGAGAACCCACGGCGGCGCGGATCCCGCGCCCTCGCATAGCCGCCTCGCATCCTATGCTGTTGCCCTGCTGCAACAAAACGTAGGGTATCCGCAGCCATTATTGAATGGTATCGAGAATTATTATCAATATCACCTAGAATCCGCACGCTTTTTCAAAAATCGACTCTTCATCAAAAGCATGTCCAACCACTATCTGACCCCCACTGACTCCAACGGCTTGCGCTGCGAGCTCAAGCAAATCGTGATTGCCGCAGGCCTGTGCCTGATTGGTGCCAGCGCGATGGCTCAGCAGGAAACCACCTTGTCCACCGTGAATGTGGAAGCCGCGGCCGACGCCAGCTTCAAGACCGAAGCCAGCCCCCAGGGCAAGTTCACCGCCCCCCTGCTGGACACGCCCAAGACCGTTCAGGTCATCAATGAAGAGATCATCAAGCAGACCGGTGCCACCAGCCTGCAGGATGCTCTGCGCTCCACCCCCGGCATCACCTTCGGCAACGGCGAAGGTGGCAACCCCACCGGCGACCAGCCCTTCATCCGCGGCATGGACGCCCAGTCCAGCACCTTTGTGGACGGCATGCGTGACATCGCTTCCGGCACGCGCGAGTTGTTCAACGTGGAATCCGTGGAAGTCATCAAGGGCGCGGACTCGGCCTACGCCGGTCGTGGCGGCGCCGGCGGCTCCATCAACATCACCACCAAGAAGGCCAAGAACGAGAATTTCATCTCCGGCGATGTGGGCCTGGGCACCGACAACTACCTGCGCGGCACCCTGGACATCAACCGCAAGATCAACGAGACCACCGGCATTCGTCTGAACGCCATGGGTCACAGCGCCGACGTTCCGGGTCGCAACGGCCCCGACAACAAGCGCTGGGGCATTGCCCCCACCGTGACCTTCGGCATGGGCACGCCCACCGAAGTGACCCTGTCCTGGCAGCATCTGCAGACCGACAGCATGCCCGATGGCGGCGTGCCTTATCTGTACAGCAATGCCGCCATGGCCAAGCTGGCCGGCGGCTCGACGGTTCGCCCCAGCTATGGCAGCAACAGCGCCAACTGGTACGGCATGAACAACCGTGACTACCAGAAGGAAAAGAGCGATCTGTTCACGGCCTCGGTGGAACACAAGTTCACCGACACCAACAAGATCCGCAACAGCCTGCGCTACAGCAAGAGCAAGCAGGACTATGTCTGGACCCAGCCCGACGACTCCAAGGGCAACGTTCTCAACGGCTATGTCTGGCGCCGCGGCAACTTCCGCTTCTCCGATGTGGAAACCCTGCAGAACGTGACCGAGTTCACCGGCAAGGAGCAGACCGGCTCCATCGGCCACAGCTATGCCTTCGGCCTGGAGCTGTCCAAGGAAAAGTCCGATGCCCAGTCCGGCGCCATACAAGACGGCACCACCAGCACTTGCACATCACTCAATATGTGGTGCACCTCGCTGAACAATCCCGATGCCTCCACGCCCTGGAACTACGCCTGGGACAAGGGTCGCACCACCCGCAACAAGATCGACACCGTTGCGATCTATGGCTTCGACACCTTGAAGTTCAATGAGCAATGGCTGCTCAATGCGGGCCTGCGCGTCGACCACTACAAGACATCGACTGCGGCTCCTGACTACACCAACCCCATCACCAACGCCAAGTCTGCCGCCTTCGACTACTCTCGCAGCGACACCTTGTTCAACTACCAGCTGGGTCTGGTCTACAAGCCCGCCGCCAATGGCAGCATCTACGCCAATATCGGCACCTCCTCGCGTCCCGGCGGCTCGACCCTGGGCAACGGCAGCGAAGATCTGGCCATCACCTCCGATGCGCTGGCCAATCTGAAGCCCGAGAAAACCCGCTCCATGGAGCTGGGCACCAAGTGGGATCTGCTGGACAAGAACCTGGGCCTGACTGCCGCCATCTTCCGCAACAACGTCACCAATGTCCGTATCACCGATGGCACTGGTGCCGTCTTCATGGGTGGCGACAAGGTGGTCAACGGTCTGGAGCTGGGCTTCACCGGCCGCATCCTGTCCAACCTGAGCGTCTTCGGCGGCTATACCTATATGGATAGCGAGCAGAAGAACGCTGGACAGACCTGCTCCGGCACGCCTCTCAAATGCGTCACCTCGGCCGCCAACGGTCAGGCCTTCATCAACACGCCCAAGCACAGCTTCAGCCTGTGGACCAGCTACAAGCCCATGCCCAAGCTGACCCTGGGTCTGGGCGTCTATGCGCAAAGCAGCGTCAATGCAGCCTATGCATACAGCAATTCTGGCGGCATCGTGACCAAGGGCGTCGGCGGCTACACCCGCTTTGACGCGATGATGGCCTACCAGATCGACAAGAATCTGGCCTTCCAGCTGAATGTCTTCAACCTGGGCGACAAGGTCTACTACAGCGGCGTGCGTTCACCCCACTACGCCACCATGGCTGCCGGCCGCTCTGCCGTGGCTTCGCTCAAGTTCACGTACTGATGCAAGCCCTGCCTGCGCTTGATCTGGCGCAGGCTTGCTGCAAACCATGCCCCGAAGCCCCGCAGGCTCCTGATGCCAGCGGGGCTTTTTACATGCACACTTGGCGGGTCAAGCGCATTGCCGCTGGCTCGCAAAGTCTGATTTGCCATCAAAACCATAGCTTCTTGCGCCCGCCTACAAACGTTTTCAAGTCAAAAATCCACTGAAAACAATAATTAACAAGCGCTACCAGCTATGGTTATTGATGTAACCCCGATCATCCACAGATAGATATCGCCTCACTCCTGCCATGCTGCTACGCATCCCCAGCCTGCTCACTCCCGATGAAGTACGCCACTGCCGCCAGGCGCTGGAAGCCGCCAGCTGGCAGGACGGCAAGGCCACAGCCGGTCATGTGGCGGCTCAGGTCAAGAGCAATCTGCAGCTGCCGCTGGACAGCAAGACCGGCCAGCAGATCGGCGACCTGATCCTGGACCGGCTGGGCCGCAACCCCCTGTTCATGTCGGCAGCCCTGCCGCTCAAGGTCTTGCCGCCGCGCTTCAATCGCTACGAGGGCGGAGGCACTTATGGCAACCATATCGACAATGCATTCTTCACCATTCCGGGTACCGCCATCAAGGTCAGAACCGATGTCTCCACCACGGTCTTCTTCAGCGATCCCGACGAATACGAAGGCGGCGAGCTGATGGTGGAAGATACCTTCGGCCAGCAAGGCGTGAAACTGGCGGCCGGCGATGCCATCGTCTACCCCGGCACCAGCCTGCACCGCGTCAACCCCGTCACGCGCGGCACGCGCTATGCATCGTTCTTCTGGACGCACAGCCTGGTCAAGTCGGCGGAGCAGCGCCGTCTGCTGTTCGATCTGGACCAGAGCATTCAGCAACTCACCCAGGAGCAGCCCGAACACCCGCGCGTCGCCGCCCTCTCGGGCACTTATCACAATCTGTTGCGCATGTGGTCTGAAAGCTAGCCCCCCGGGGGACGACAGCCTGCGCTGCTGGGCAGGCCTTGCCAGCTGCCCCCCCTGCACCGTGCCTGCTCTGCCGCCCCATCCCCCTCCAACCGGCTTGATTTATGACTGTTGAACGTTTGAATGCCGCAGGCCAGCCCGTCAAACCGCCACTGCCGCAGATTTCCGCGCAGATAGGCTCCCTGGCGGACTACGCCCGGCTGGCGCGCGAGCATATGGAAGCCCACTCCTGGGCGCATATCGAAAGCGGCGCCGATCAGGGGCTGACGCTGGCACATAACAGGCAGGCGTTTGACCGCTTTCGCCTCTGCCCGGAACCGCTGGCCGATCTGTCAGATGCCCATACGCGGCAAAGCCTGCTGGGCCGGAGTCTGGACTGGCCGTTGCTGCTGGCACCTGTAGCCTATCAACAGCTGGCGCATCCCGAAGGCGAACTCGCCACGGCACGCGCGGCCATGGCCATGCGCACCGGCATGGTGGTCAGCACCCTGTCCAGTTACACCCTGGAAGCCATTGCCCAGGCCGCACAAGCCGCAGCCCAGGAGCTGGGGCGCAGCGGCCCGCTCTGGTTTCAGCTCTACCAGCAGGCGGCACGCGAGCACACGCTGCAGCTGATCCGGCGTGCCGAAGACGCCGGTTATCAGGCACTGGTCTGGACGGTGGACGCCCATATCAAACGCTCCAGCTACCCGCTGCCGCCAGGCGTAGAGGCCGTCAATCTGCACGGCATGCCCAGGCAGAGCCAGAGTGGCGATCTGATGAGCGAGCATATTCTGTTCGGCTCCGAGCTGGCCCGAGGCGCCCCCACCTGGGACGACCTGGTCTGGCTGCGCCAGCAAACCCGGCTGCCGCTGATCGTCAAGGGCCTGCTCTCGGCCCGCGCCGCCGCGAAAGCCGTGGAACTGGGGGCCGATGCCATCGTGGTCTCCAACCATGGCGGGCGCGTGCTGGACAGCGCCGTCTCCGCCCTGGAAGTGCTGCCTGCCATACGCGCGGCCACGCCTGCCCATATCCCGCTGCTGATGGATGGCGGCGTGCGTCAGGGAACCGATGTGCTCAAGGCCATCGCCCTGGGCGCCAGTGCCGTGCTGCTGGGACGGCCCCAGATGCATGCCCTGGCAGTGGCCGGCATGCTGGGCGTGGCCCATATGCTGTATTTGCTGCGCGCCGAACTGGAACTGGCCATGGCGCAGACAGGCTGCGCCAGCCTCGATCAGATCGGGCCCGGGCTCTTAACCACTTGCTGAATGTGCGTAATTTGGCGGCATGCATTGCAAATGCGATGGATTCTCATTTATACTCCGCCTATTGCATCAATAGCCAGCAACAACTGCCTGTAGCCATGATCGTCTGTGTATGCCGCCGGGTTTCTGACCGAGAAATAGCACGCCACGCGCATGCGGGGATGAGCTTTGACGAAATCCAGTTTGAATTGGGCGTTGCCACACAATGCGGGCGCTGCGAAGGCTGCGCACGCGATGTCGTCGCCCAGTGCAGTGCCAGTCATCCGATCGCGGCCATCCACAACGAAGCGCAATCCCGCGCGTCGATGCAGACGGTTCAGCTTGCCACCAATATCCTGGAAAGCAAAGCATGGCCCACCTCTCCGTCCTCTCAGCCGTCTTCGGCAGTCTGATCCTCGTGATGGTATGCACCTGGTGGATCCTGCGTGAATGATGCGTTCCTGTCTGCGTGCCCTGTTTCCTGTGCCTGCTATTGCCGGTTGACCAGCGCTTCTCCTTTCTGATTCCAGCCTGCGCTGGTTGCTCTTCTCGCTCTTATGTCCCAGTCTGATCGATTTGCACCTGCCAGCGGCCCAAGCCGCAATATGGCAGTTGCTGGTGCTGTGGTGGTTGCGCATGCTGCTGCCCTGTGGGCCATGCAACATGGTCTGGCACAGCAAAAGCTGCCAGAGGTAGTGATTCCCGCCAGCGTGATTGCCCAGTTTGTGGCACCGCCTGCCGCCGAACCCACCCCGCCGGCTCCGCCTCCGCCCCCCAAGCCTCCTGCACCAGCGCCCAAACCCGTACCCAAGCCACAGCCCAAGCCCGAGATCAAGAAGGCTCCGCTGCCCAAGGCCATCAAGGATCCAACGCCGGCACCGGCCGCGCCTCAGGGCGCCCTGGAGAACAGCGACAGCAAACCGGACAAGACGCCGCCAGCGCCACCCGCGCCCCCGGCTCCTCCAACCCCGCCCGCACCTCAGGCACCACCAGCTCCGCCCAAGATCGAGCAGCCATCGAGCAATGCGGCCTATCTGAACAACCCCGCTCCCGCTTATCCTTCGGTCAGCAAGCGCATGGGTGAACAAGGCAAGGTCCTGCTGCGCGTCTATATCAACGAGCAGGGCCAGCCCGAGAAAATCGAAATCAAGCAGTCCAGCGGCTTTGACCGTCTGGATGAAGCGGCCGTCAATACCGTGCGCCAGTGGAAGTTTGTCCCCGGCAAGCGCAACGGCGTGGCCGAACCCATGTGGCACATCGTGCCCATCAACTTTGTTCTCAAATAAATCTGCAGTTCTCAGGAGTACCCATGGAATCCCAATTCGGCATTGCCCACGTCTGGACACAGGGCGACTTCGTGACCAAAGGCGTGGCCATCATCTTGCTGGTCATGTCGGTGGCCTCTTGGCTGGTCATCGTTCTCAAGGCCCTGGATATCGTGAAATTCAAGAAGTTCGCCACCCAGGCGCAGGACTTCTGGCACAGCCCCGATCTGGCCACCGGCCTGGAAAAGCTCGGTGACGACAAGCAGAACCCCTTCCGCTTCATGGTGCTCGAAGGCCGTGAAGCCTCGGCTCACCACCGCAAGACCAGCGTCCATCTGCATGACACACTGGACATCAGCGACTGGGTGACACGCTGCCTGCGCAACGGCATCAACGAATTCACGGCCCGCCTGCAATCCGGTCTGGCGATTCTGGCTTCCGTGGGCTCCACCGCCCCCTTCATCGGCCTGTTCGGTACCGTCTGGGGCATCTACCACGCACTGGTGGCCATCGGCATGTCGGGTCAGTCCTCCATCGACAAGGTGGCCGGCCCCATCGGCGAAGCGCTGATCATGACCGCACTGGGTCTGGCAGTCGCCATCCCTGCCGTGCTGGGCTACAACGCCCTGGTACGCGGCAACAAGGGCATTCTGAATGCACTGAACAGCTTTGCCCACGACGTGCACGCCTATTTCGTGACCGGTGCCCGCGTTTCCGTGGACGGTCAGATTTCCGGCAATGTGCTGCCCCTGAAGAAAGGCGCCTAAGCCATGTCGTTCGGAACCATGGATGATGGGGACAGCGATGATGTGATGAACGAAATCAACATGACCCCTCTGGTGGACGTCATGTTGGTGCTGCTCATCATCTTCATCATCACCGTGCCCGTGATGAAGCACTCGGTCAACGTGGACCTGCCCCGCGCCACCAACCAGCCCGAGGACACCAAGCCTGCCACCGTGCAGCTGGGCATCACGGCCGACGGCAAGTATTCCTGGAACGGCCAGGACATCAGCGACGAGCAGCTGGAGACCAATCTCCAGGCCGAAGCCGTCAAGGAGCCTCAGCCCGACCTGCACATCCGCGGCGACAAGGACGTGCGCTACGAACGTGTGGCTCAGGCCATGGCCGCCGCCCAGCGCGCTGGCGTCAAGAAAATCGGCTTTGTGACCGACCCCACCCAGTAAGCGCATGCTTATTCAAAAAACGGCCCTCCGGGGCCGTTTTTTATGACTCGAATGACATCGAGCAATGGCATCCGCATCCCGCCCGCCCAGCTCTTGCACACCATCGCAAGGCAGAAATCCCGGGCTGGCGCACGGACGGACAGATTCCGCCAGAAAAATAAACAATGTTTTTTCGCAAATGAGACTACGTATCACTTGCGTTTCAATTGAGAATTGTTATCATTACACCAGTTTTGAACTTAAGGAATCACGGCATGTCTGCACCGCTTGTTGCGACCTCACAGCCCAACAACCGCAGCTCTTCCTCCATGGCTGCTGCAAATCCCTCAGCCGCTGCCGGCTCCAGCCTGGGCCTGGACAGCGCCCTGCTGCTCAACGGCCAGAAGGCCGTCACCATCCTGCACAACGGCACGCCCTATCGTCTGCAGGCCACCAAGCTGGGCAAGCTCATCCTGACCAAATAGACCGTTTCATCGTGGGGCGACACCGCAAGTGTCGATTCGCCAGCCATAGTCGTTGCAGAGCACCTGCCCTCTCTTGTGCCCACACTTCACATAGCCACGCGTTTTTTCCTCATTCGCAACCCGCCAAAACAAAACCCCTGCGCGCATCAAGCGGCAGGGGTTTTGTTTTGGTCTCTGCCACCGCAGTGGCAGAAATCAAGCGCGATTACAGACCCAGGGCCGCAATGCCGGCCTTGGCAACCTGTGCGTCTTCATTGGCCTTCACGCCGGAGACACCCACGGCGCCCAGCACCTGGCCGTCCTTGACGATGGCCACGCCACCTTCGAGCAGACCGTCCACAAAGGGAGCGCTCAGAAAAGCGGTACGACCGTTGTTGATCATGTCTTCGAAAGCCTTGGTGTCCTTGCGGCCCACGGCTGCAGAGCGCGCCTTGGCGGGCGCGATATGGGAAGAAATGGGAGCAGCACCATCCATGCGCTGCAACAGCAGCAGATGGCCGCCGTCGTCCACGATGGAGATCGTCACGGGCCAGTTGTTCTTCAGTGCTTCAGCTTCGGCAGCCGCAGCGATGGCTTTCACATCGGCCAGTTCGAGTTCGTGCTTGGTTTTCATGAGATAAAAAGCTCCGTTGGATTGTCAATGCAGCAAGCATATTCTGTACCTTGCAGGCAAAAGTAGATGCGATGTGAAAAACATTCCATCCTAAAACTGCCGCATTGCAACGGGGTATTGCAAAGGCTTCTCAAGACCCCCACCTAGAATGATAATGTTTCAACCCACAATTCCTGAAGGAGGAATGGCTACATGAACGAACAAGTCACCACACTGGGCTCTGCGGGCTACGGTGTCTCGCAGCAAGAGCGCAACCGTGTCTTGCGCAATACCTACTGGCTGCTGGCACTCAGCCTGATCCCCACCGTGCTGGGCGCTTGGCTGGGCGTAGCCACTGGCATGACTCGCGCGCTGACGGGCGGCGTGGGCCTGATCGTGTTCATGGTCGGCGCCTTCGGCTTCATGTTCGCGATCGAGAAGACCAAGCACAGCGCCGCCGGCGTGCCCGTGCTGCTGGCCTTCACCTTCTTCATGGGCCTGATGCTCTCGCGCCTGATCGGGATGATCCTGGGCTTCTCCAACGGCACCCAGCTGATCATGACGGCATTTGCGGGCACCGCTGGCGTGTTCTTCGTGATGGCCATGCTGGCCACCGTGATCAAGCGCGACCTGTCGGGCATGGGCAAGTTCCTGTTCGTGGGCGCTCTGGTGCTGATGGTGGGTGCCATCATCAACGTCTTCGTGGGCTCCACGGCAGGCATGATGGCCATCTCCATGCTGGCTATCGGCATCTTCTCCGCCTATATGCTGTATGACCTCAAGCAGATCATCGATGGCGGCGAGACCAACTACATCAGCGCCACCCTGGCCCTGTACCTGGACCTGTTCAACGTGTTCCAGAGCCTGCTGGCCCTGCTCGGCATCATGGGCGGCGATCGCGACTAAGCCTCGCTGCTGCTCGGTCAAGAAGGAGTGCCTTGCGCACTCCTTTTTGTTTGCAGTAGTCTGATGCCGGGCACGGCCATCGCCGCAATGGAAATTTCAGCCATGGCCTAAATTCCCGGCTGCCGCTGCCGATAAGCAAACAAGATGAAGCCAAACCACCTTCCCCGCGCACTTGCCATTGCCCTGCTGCCTCTGGTACTGGCAGGCTGCAAGATCGAAGACATTCCGGGCCTGGGCCCTGATCCACGCACCGTGGCGCGCGAATCCGAAGCCAAGGCCATTGGCGGCGCCTGTCGGCATGCCATGCGCGGACTGGAAGACTGCTACGTCCTCAACCCCAAGGCACCCAAGGCGCTGGTGTTTGCGGGCTGGAAGGACATGGATGAATACATGCGCTCCAACAAGATCGAAGGCGTGCCTTCCGTGCTGGGACAGAGTGCCGCCGAAAAGCGCAGTGCTGCAGAGCCCGACAACGGCAGCAGCCGTAACCGCAGCTGAAATCGCTGATGGCAGGCCCGGAGCATGAGCTCCTGGCACTGTCACTGAACATCGATCGGCACTGGCCGTAGCAACACTGCTACGGCTTTTTTCATATCCGGCAACCGCCCTGTCCACGCACTCCCGGATGGCATATTTTCTTTACGTGTATTGAATACAAACAATTCTCATTTATATTCATGAATTATTGATTCCATTCTTAGCTGCACATACACGCATCCCAGCGACGAGTTCTGTTGTGCTCTCAACCATGGGGACAAGACTGCCGTGCCAGATGATGACTTCAACCAACTACGCCTTGAGCATGAGGCCCTCATGCTGACCTACATGGAAGTGCAGACCCGCTGCACGGCACAGATGCAATCGCTGGCTCGCGAAGTGGAGGCGCTCAAGCGGCAGCTGGTGCACATCAGGGCCAAAGTCATTGTCCGTGACAGCGCTCTGGCCTGGGAGCGTGAGCAGCGCCACGCGCTGGCCAAGGCCATGGCACTGAATCTGGTGCAAGCCCCGCTTCAAGTACCCCCAGCATCTCAGACAGCCACGGCAGCCGGCATTGACTGGCCTTTGGTCGAGGCGGCCGACAGCCAGCAGCAGTTGCTGGAGGACAGCCTGCACGCTGCCGATCTGGTGATCTGCCAGACGGGCTGCATCAGTGATGGCGCCTACTGGCGCGTGAAGGATCACTGCAAGCGCACCGGCAAGACCTGCCTGCTGGTGGATCAGCCGAACGCCTTGCGGGTGGTGCGCATTCATCCATCGGGAGAGGACGGAAAAGTCGTGGCAGCCCAAGCCTGCATCGAGGGCGCCTCATGAAAGTCCGCACGACAAACGCCTCGGCTGCCGATTTGCTGTCCGCATGGAAGCGGCACACCCGCACGGCGCTGGCGGCAACGCTGGAGCATCGCCATCTCTCGGCGCAAAAGCACTATCGCCATGCGCAGCAGCTGGGTCTGCAGCTACTCAACGCGGAACCCGGAGACATTGCCGACGATGACCGCGTTGCAGCCTTTGTCGTGGCCCACCTGAATCTGGCGGATGCCTTTGCTGCCGCAGGCCAGCCGGGTTCGTCCTCCGAATGTCTGCATGAAGTGCAGCAGACCCTGATGTCACTGCTGCAGCAGGGCTGTGCCAGCCCTTCCCTGAGTCTGGCGATATACCGTCATCTGCCCCAGCTGCTGGCCGCACGGGCCGGGCACGGTGCAGCAGACCCTCATGCCGCCGCGGGCGTCTGCGCCTCGACATCCGCTTTCCCTCTCACTCACCCCGCCAGCGACAGGCAGTCCTGCCTTGCCAGCTTCGAGTCCGTGCATTCATCACTGCACTGACCTCTCTCTCACTGCCAAGGCATTCAATCATGAGCTATACCCTGCCCCCACTGGCCTACGACTACGCGGCACTGGAGCCGCATATCGATGCGCAAACCATGGAGATCCACTACTGCAGGCACCATCAGACCTACGTCAACAACCTCAATGCGGCACTCGAAGGCAGCGAGTACGCGCAATGGTCGCTGGACGATCTGCTCGCCAAGATCGAATCGCTGCCGCAAGCGCTGCGGCAGGCCGTGCGCAACAACGGCGGCGGCCATGCCAATCACAGCCTGTTCTGGCAAGTCATGTCTCCCGGCGGCGGAGGTCTTCCGCAGAACGCTCTTGCAGCAGCCATTGACAAGGACCTTGGCGGCTTCGAGAACTTCAAGACCGAATTCACCAAGGCTGCCATCAGCCGCTTTGGCAGCGGCTGGGCCTGGCTCAGCGTGGACCGCAGCGGCAAGCTGCATGTGGAAAGCAGCGCCAACCAGGACAACCCTCTGATGCTGGGCATTGGCAGCGGCAACACGCCGATTCTGGGCCTGGACGTCTGGGAGCATGCCTATTACCTGAAATACCAGAACCGCCGCCCCGAATACATCGCCGCCTTCTACAACGTGGTGGACTGGAATGAAGTGGCGCGCCGCTTTGCTGCCGCCACCCAGGCTGTCAGGAGCTGAACCATGGGCCCGGACGGACTGCAGACCGCCTCCTCCAGCCAGACGCCCCTGCCGCTCAGGACCAGGCTCGGGCTGCTGATCTCTGCGGCCGGTGCTCTGGTGCTGGCATCCATGGTCTGGAAGCAGCTGCAGACCAATCCCGCAGCACTGAATGCACTGCTAGGCGGAAGCGTAGCGGCACTGGCGACCGCGCTGGGCGCTTTGCCGGTGCTGCTGACCCAACATCCGTCCGAGCGCACACAGGACACGCTGTTTGGCTTTGGCGCAGGCGTGATGCTGGCTGCCTGCGCCTTTTCATTGATCCTCCCCGGACTGGAAGCCGCCAAGGCAGCGACCTCGCCCGCCAGCAGCGAATGGCTGAGCGGTGCCTTGATCGGCGCAGCCATCTTGCTCGGAGGTGCAGCCCTGCTGGTCATGGATCGCCTGCTGCCGCACGAGCACTTCATCAAAGGCCGTGAAGGCGCCGATGCCAAGCAGCTGCGGCGCACCTGGCTGTTTGTCATTGCCATCACCCTGCACAATCTTCCGGAGGGTCTGGCCATAGGCGTGGGTTATGCCGCCAACGAGGGGCTGCGTGCCAGCTCGCTGACGCTGGGCATTGCCATACAGGATGTGCCCGAGGGTTTTGTCGTCGCGGCCTCTTTGCTGGCAGCCGGCTATACCCGCGGTTTTGCAGTGGTGCTGGGGGCTCTGACAGGGTTGATCGAGCCCCTGGGCGCCGTGATCGGCGCCATCGTGGTCAGCAGCTCCACCATGCTGCTGCCCTGGGGTCTTGGCTTCGCCGCTGGTGCCATGCTGTTTGTCATCAGCCACGAAATCATTCCCGAATCGCATCGCAAAGGCCATGAAGCCTGGGCCACCACAGGACTCATGCTGGGCTTTGTCTTGATGATGATTCTGGACACCACCCTGGGCGGCTGAACTGCGCCATGCCGGCGCAGTTCATGCGCTTGCGCTCTTATGCGCGCTCGAAAACGGCCATGGACTCCACATGCGCCGTATGCGGGAACATATTCACCACACCCGCTGCCACGCAGCGATAGCCCGCCTGATGCACCAGCAAGCCCGCATCACGCGCCAGCGTGGCCGGGTTGCAGCTCACATAGACAATGCGCTTGGGGAACTGCCAGTTTTCCTGCCCCTCGGGCAGCGGCGGCAGAAAATCGGGCTGCTCTTCGGAGGCCACACCAGTCTGCTTGGCGCCGATGCGGATCTGGTGAATATCGGCCAGTGCCTTGGAAAGCGCAAACGCACCTTCACGCGGGGGATCGACCAGCCATTTGTCGGAGTTGCCGTCGGCAATCAGCATGGCAGGTGTCATCTCGAACAGATTGCGCGCCACGAAGCTGGTGGGAGCCAGCTTGTCATCTTCGCTGCGCGTGGCATTGTTGCCAGCGTAGTTTTCGTGCGAGCGCTTGACCAGGGTTTCCGAGCCTTCGATGCCCAGCACCTCGCGGGCCATGGTGGCGATCGGCAGCGTGAAATTGCCCAGGCCGCAGAACCAGTCGATGACGCGCTCGTCTTCTTTCGCATCGAGCAGGCGCAGCGAGCGCGTGACCAGCACGCGGTTGATATGCGGATTGACCTGGGTGAAGTCGGTAGGCTTGAAAGGCATGGTGATGCCGAAGTCCGGCAGACCATAAGACAGCTGTGTGCCGCCTTCCTCCATCAGATGCACGGTATCCGGGCCCTTGGGCTGCAGCCACCATTGCACGTTCTGCGCGGCAGCGAAGTCGCGCAGGCGCTGCTTGTCGGCATCCGACAGAGGCTCCAGATGGCGCAGCACCAGGGCGGTGACATGGTCACCGCAAGCCACTTCGATCTGCGGGCAGGTTTCGCGGGCATCCATGCTGGCGATCAAAGCGCGCATGGGCATGAGCATGGCATCCACATGGGGCGGCAAAATCTTGCAGACCTCCATGTCGGCGATGTAGCGGCTCTTGCGCTCGTGAAAGCCCACCAGCACCTTGCCCTTCTTGGCCACATAGCGCACCGACAGGCGCGAGCGGAAGCGATAGCCCCAGGCCGGTCCTTCGATGGGGCGCAGCAGCGTCTCGGGTTTGACCTTGGCCAGATGCCAGAGGTTGTCCTCCAGCACACGCTGCTTGATCGCGACCTGGGCCGCCACATGCAGATGCTGCATCTTGCAGCCGCCGCAGGCACCGGCGTGCAGGCCGAAATTAGGGCAGCCAGGCGTAACGCGCTGCGAGGATTCGCGATGGATTTCGGTCAGCGTGGCTGCTTCCCAGTTGTTCTTCTTGCGATGGGTGTTGGCGCTGACGATTTCACCGGTCAGGGCGCCGTCGATGAAGACGACCTTGCCATCAGGCTTGCGGGCTACACCCTGGGCATCCATGTCCATGGACAGCACTTCCAGCCAACCCTCGGGCAACGCCGGGGCATCAGATGGGACTTCGGGCAGGTTCTCGGGAATTTTGTTGTCGCGGGATTCACTCATGGTGGCCGATTGTCTCAGGCCACCCCATACCCGAGGGCAGACCACGGCAAAAAACTGCACGGGCTGCGGGATGACGCCCTGGCCCCTGCATCTGCCGCGAGTCAGATAGCAAGCATAAAAAATGCCTCAAACGCTTATTGGAAAAGCGCTGAAAGCTATGTAATCAGAAGCGCTGCTCTTCGCGCAGGCGACGCTCGCGGTTGTTGCGCGCCGCGGCAATCTGGGCACGCTCGGCAATCAGATTGACCTCGGTGGCGCAGTTGTACTCGTCGAGCGAGAAAAACATGCGCGCTCCGGGGGAGAGTTGCGACACCGTCTGGTGCAGGGGCAAGGAGAGATCGACTGGCGCCACATTGGAGCGATAGATCAGCTCGTTATTGGGCGCATAGACAAAATAGCAGGCGGCCGACGCGGCCTGTGCCAAGGCGCAGGCCGACAAAATCAAGGCAGCACGCAAGGCGGATGCAGCGGTCATGAACTCTCCCTTCCCTGACGGGGCTCCATGCCCCCTGTAATGCGGCTATTTTACGAGTACGGACACCGTGAGCGAATCTGCTCGAATTTTCTTCAGCCAAAGAAAATCCGCTTCCAATCCTCCCCGCCGGAGTGCGCTGATCACATGAGCATTGCCCTAAGCAGAAAAGCGGCTGCTCAAAAATTCAAATTTCTGTATTGACAGAAATTTCGAGCGAGACCACACTGCATCTCATGCAACTGAGTCCTATCGCTGAACGCTTTGTGCACCACTGGGGAGACATGGGGAACGCCTGGGGCGTGAATCGCACGGTGGCGCAAATTCATGCACTGCTGTTCTTTCATGGCCGCCCCCTCAATGCCGATGAGATCTGCGAAACCCTGGGCGCGGCCCGCTCCAACGTCAGCAACAGCCTCAAGGAGCTGCTGAACTGGAACCTGATTCGCACCAGCCGCAGGAGCGGCGATCGGCGTGAATATTTCGAGACCTCGGCCGATGTCTGGGAGTTGCTGCGCACCATTGTGCGAGAGCGCAAGCAGCGGGAGTTCGATCCCACCAGCGCGCTGCTGCGCGAGCTGATCGCCAGGCCCGAATTCGAGCAGGAGACAGCCGATACCCAGGACCGCGTGCACGAGACCCTGCGCCTCATGGATTCGCTGGGCATCTGGACCGACGAGATGCTGCGCCTGTCCCCTGCCACGCTGGACAAGATCCTGCGCCTGGGTGCCAGCGTCCAGCGCTTTGTCCGCGGCAGGGACGGCGGCCAGGGCAAGGACAACGACTGAAACCGAGCTGAATTCTGTCAAGGCAGAAAACTGAAAAGGAGTAGCGTATGCGAGTTCTGATCTGCGGCGGCACCGGTTTTCTGGGCCGACATATCGTGAATGCCCTGGCCCTGCTGGGCCACGACCCCGTGGTGCGCAGCCGCCACAGCCAGCCGCCTCTGGATTTCGGCGTCTGCACGACAGCCGAGGCGTGGCTTGAGCATCTGCATGGCATCGACGCCGTCATCAATGCAGTAGGCGCTCTGCGCGACAAGCCCGGCCAGGATCTGCAGACCCTGCACGCCCTGGCACCCATGGCGCTGTTCGATGCCTGTGCGCAGGCCGGCGTGCGCCGCGTGGTTCAGGTCTCGGCACTGGGCGCGGGACTGAGCGGCACCCAGTACGCCACGACCAAGCGCGCTGCCGACGAACACCTGCTGGCGCTGGGCAGGCAGGGCCTGCTCAATCCCGTCGTCGTGCGCCCCAGCATCATCTTCGGTGCGGGGGGCGCCAGCAGCCAGCTGTTCATGAATCTGGCCAGGCTGCCCCTGTTGCTGCTGCCCGAGCTCATGCGCAGCAGCCAGATACAGCCCGTGGCCGTGCGTGATCTGGCCGATGTGCTCGCGCATATGGCGACATCGGATGCCCCCGAAGGCATGGTCGAAATCGGCGGCCCCGAGCCGCTTTCGACCGAGGCCTTCATCGCCAGCCTGCGCAGCCAGATGGGTTATGGCCCGGCATCGGTATACGCGCTGCCCGACTGGATGAGCAAGGGCAGTGCCAGAGTCGGCGACCAGATTACCACCCTGCCCTGGTGCAGCGAAACCATGGCCTTGCTGGAAAACGACAACGTCACCGATCCCCGGACCCTGGCCACGTTGCTGGGGCGTGCGCCCGTGGCTCCGGGTGCCATGCTGGGTACCGTGCCCAGGGAAGGCCGCCGCCATGCCTGATCTGCAGAACAGAAGCCACGCCAGCGAACAGGCAGCCAGATACATGCACGCCAGCCTGGTCGTCGTCTGGCTGGGCACGGCCCTCGTCAGCGCACTGGACTATTTCGGACTCTCGGGACTCAGGCACGAAGGTGCACGCCTGCTGGCCGAAGGCGGCATCGTCGATGCGCGCTGGCAGGCACTGCTGATCTGGTCCGGGCTGCTGGCCGATTTGGCGCTGGGCCTGGCCTTGCTGCTGCGCCCGGGGCGGGCCAGCTATCTGACAGCCCTGTTGCTGATGACGGCCATGACCGTGATCGGCACGGCGCTTCAACCCGCGCTGTGGCTGCATCCGCTCGGGCCGCTGCTCAAGAACCTGCCCATCGCCGCCATGTTGTGGTTTTTGCTGCAGGCACACAACTCTTCCCACAGGCTTGAATCATGAATACCTATCTGCTGCTCAAGACGCTGCACATCCTCTCCAGCGTGCTGCTGGTCGGCACCGGCCTGGGTTCGGCCTTCTATATGTTCTTTGCCAACCGCAGTGGTTCGGTCGCGGCCCAGGCCGTGGTCAGCCGCCTGGTGGTTCGGGCCGACTGGTGGTTCACCACTCCCTGCGTCTTTATCCAGCCCATCACGGGCATTGCCATGGCCTATCTCGCAGGCTGGCCGCTGACCACGCCCTGGCTCGCGCTTTCGCTGGGCTTGTATGCGCTGGCCGGCATTTGCTGGCTTCCCGTGGTCTGGCTGCAGATCCGCATGGCGGCGATGGCGACTCAGGCCCATAGCCAGAGCCAGGCCCTGCCGCCGCTTTTCCGGCAGTATCAGTTGCGCTGGGAGGCCCTGGGCTACCCCGCCTTTGTAGCCATGGCCGGCACCTATTATTTGATGGTGAACAAGCCAGTGCTCTGGGGCTGAGGTACTTGTCACGGGCTGATCGCCCACATCCTGCCCAAGCAGGGCAGCCCGCAACCCATCGCAGCCATCGGACTGCCCTGAATTCGCCAGCTACCGGAACACGCCAATCGCTTCCACGAGATTCTTCACCTGCCATTGCATGCTGCTGGAGGCCTGCGCGCCCTGAGTCACCAGTTGCGCGTTCTGCTGCGTCAGATAGTCCATGTCCGCCACCGACTTGCCGACCTGGGTGATCTCCTCGCTCTGCTCGCGCGTGGCCTTGCTGATCTCGGCAATGAAGTCCGCAACGCTGCGGGCCTGGGAAACGATATCGCCGATGTTGCGCCCCGCATCGTTCACGACGAGAGAGCCGGCTTCGATATTGGCGGTGCTGGCCTGAATGAGTGTCTTGATCTCCTTGGCTGCATCTGCGCTGCGCTGAGCCAGTGCCCGTACCTCGCCGGCAACCACCGCAAAGCCCCTGCCGTGCTCGCCCGCACGAGCTGCCTCCACGGCTGCATTCAGGGCCAGCAAATTGGTTTGAAACGCAATGCTGTCAATCACGCCGACGATGTCGGCAATGCGGCGGGAGTTGGCGGTAATGGAGTCCATGGTGGCGACGATCTGATCCATGGACTGCCCCCCGCGCAGGGCCGCTGCACTGGCTTCGCTGGCAAGCACTCCGGCTTTTTGCGCCGTATCAGCGCTGGACTGAACCCGGGCCGTGATCTGCTCCATGGATGCCGAGGTTTGCGCCACATTCACCGCCAGTTGCTCCGTCTGCCCGTGCAGATAGCTGTTGCCCTGCTCGATTTCATTGCAGGCCTGCTGGACATTCAGGGCCTGCTGATTCACATCGTCCACCAGCCAGCGAAACATGAGACCGATCTGGTTGACCGTACGCAGCGTGGTGCCGATTTCATCCGTGCGCTGCAGATATTCCGTCTGCCGGTTGTTGCCGGTTGCCACGTTCAGCGACTGACGCTTGAGCAGCTCCAGCGGCGTGGCGAACTGGCTCTCGAGCAATAGCGTCATGACCATCAGGGCGACCGTCATGAAGGCCGCCATCGACAGAAACTGCATCTGGCTTTGGCCCAGCAGCCAGGCACCGAGCACCAGGGCGCCCCACAAAGCCAGCGAGTTCAGCCGGATACGCCGGCGCACCCCCATGTGCCGCCAGATCGAAAGCACCTTCCCCAGCCCCTTCCTGGAGACGATGCCCTTGTGCAGCTCGGGGGCGGCAGCGCCCTTGTCATGCATGGTTTCATACAGCTTTTGTGCCGCCTCGACCTCTTTGCGCTCGGGCTGCGTGCGCACCGACATATAGCCCTTGGCCTTGTCATTGCGGATGATGGGAATGGCATTGGCCCGAACCCAGTAGTGGTCCCCGTTCTTGCGCCGGTTCTTGACCAGTGCGCTCCAGGGCTCGCCGCTTTTGAGCGTGGCCCACATGTCGGCAAAAGCGGCCGGAGGCATGTCCGGGTGGCGCACCAGATTGTGCGTCTGGCCAAGAACCTCTTGCGGCTCGAAGCCGCTGACCTCCATGAATGCCTGATTGGCATATTTGATGTAGCTCTCCGTGTCCGTGGTGGACATCAGAGTGGCATTTTCATCAAAGCTGTACTCACGCTGTGTCACTGGTGCATTGACTCGCATAGATGCCGCTTTCTGGTCATTGATCGAGAAAGACTGCACAGCCTTGTGCCGCAGTCTGCGCTGCAGCAGCCACCTCTGTGTGTATCAATTATTTACATGTTTTTTGCGCCCCATCCATTCCTGAAAAATCAGTTGTTGCTAGCCCGCATCAACGCAGACACAGAGCCCTGATCCCTTCATTCAAACGCGCTCCTCTCCTACAAAGGCAGCCGCGCATCATCCTTGATCTCCTCCATCACCGCATAGGTTCTGGTCTCGCGCACACCCGGAAGCTGCCATAGCACCCGGCCCGCAAAGTCGCGGTAGGCGGCCATATCGGCCATGCGGGTCTTGAGCAGATAGTCAAAGCCGCCTGCCACCATATGGCATTCCATGATGGCGGGATAGGCCAGCACGGCGGCCTTGAACTCATCAAACACATGGGGAGTGGTGCGATCCAGCAGCACCTCGACAAAC
Source organism: Comamonas sp. Z3 (assembly GCF_008121565.1). Taxonomy (NCBI): domain Bacteria; kingdom Pseudomonadati; phylum Pseudomonadota; class Betaproteobacteria; order Burkholderiales; family Comamonadaceae; genus Comamonas; species Comamonas sp. Z3. The sequence goes on along the minus strand of NZ_VOQU01000008.1, from coordinate 341,639 downwards.
ACCGTCATGCCCACGCCCAGCTTCTGCGGATTCAGACGCGCCTCGTAGCCCAGGATGTAGGCGTCGCGCGTGAGCCGGGCCACGCGAGCCTGTACGGCCGTGGGTGAAAGCGCCACCTGTTCAGCCAGGCGCAGATTGGAGATACGCCCGTCGGTTTGCAGAATTGCCAGTATTTTTCGATCAATCCTGTCGATATCCACTTCTGAAGCGTCATTCATTGGTGAATTCCTCTTTCTAATTCACTCAATATAGTGATTCATTCTTCAGCAAACCAGCAATGATTTTCCCTATGTAGACAGCCGCGTCCGCGCCGCTTGCAATGCAGCTGTGAACATGGTGAAGGCCGCGCACCCGCTCGCGTCCAGGCTCTTTGACACCTGCACCGACATGCCGACCTTCACTGTGCTGCCTGACAGCAAACGCCCTGCCGACGCACTGCGCCAGGCCATTACCGCCGCTACCCGCATGGCCGAGACCGATGCCGTGGCCCGGCTGCTGCCCGCCGCCACCCTGCCCCCAGCACAGGCAGCCCAGGTTGCCGTTCATGCGCAAAGGCTGGTCGAGCAGTTGCGTGCCCAGCCTGCCAGCGCGGGACGCCAGGGACTGGTGCAAGGCTTGCTGCAGGAGTTCTCTCTGTCCTCGCAGGAAGGCGTGGCGCTGATGTGTCTTGCCGAGGCCTTGCTGCGCATACCCGATGCCGCCACGCGCGACGCACTGATCCGCGACAAGCTGCGCGGCGGCGACTGGCAGGCGCATCTGGGCAAAAGCCCTTCGCTCTTTGTCAATGCCGCCGCCTGGGGGCTGGTGGTCACTGGCAAGCTGGTCGATACGCATAGCGAACCGGGCCTGCTCGCGGCGCTCAAGCGTGTCACGACCAGAGGGGGCGAGCCGCTGGTGCGCAAGGCCGTGGATATGGCCATGCGCCTGATGGGCGAGCAGTTTGTGATGGGCGAGACCATTGCCCAGGCTCTGGAGCGCGCGCGAGAGTTGCAGGCCCGAGGCTTTCGCCATTCCTACGACATGCTGGGGGAGGCGGCTCTCACAGCCCAGGACGCGCAGCGCTATCTGCAATCCTATGTGGATGCGATTCATGCCATTGGCAAGGCCGCTGGCGGCATGGGCCTCTATGAAGGACCGGGTATTTCCATCAAGCTCAGCGCCCTGCATCCACGCTATAGCCGCGCCCAATGGCAGCGCGTGATGAGCGAGTTGCTGCCGCGCGTGCTGCAGTTGTGCGAGCTGGCGCGCAGCTACGGCATAGGTCTCAATATCGACGCCGAAGAAGCCGATCGGCTGGAGCTGTCGCTGGACCTGCTGGAGCAACTGGCCCATGGCCCCAGCCTGGCGGGCTGGAACGGCCTGGGCTTTGTGATTCAGGCCTATCAGAAACGCTGTCCCTATGTGATCGACTATCTGATCGATCTGGCCCGGCGCAGCAGACGGCGCCTGATGGTACGTCTGGTCAAGGGCGCTTACTGGGACAGCGAGATCAAGCGTGCCCAGATAGACGGCCTGCGCGACTATCCCGTCTATACCCGCAAACATCACACCGATGTGGCTTACATCGCCTGCGCGCGCAAGCTGCTGGCCGCGCCCGATGCCATCTACCCGCAATTCGCCACCCACAATGCTCAGACGGTAGCAAGCATCGAATCACTCGCCAGCGCCCTTCCCTACAGCGTAGGCAGCTATGAATTTCAATGTCTGCATGGCATGGGCGAGCCTCTCTACCGTCATGTGGTCGAAGCCGAGGACAAGGCCGCGCGCCGCCCCTGCCGCATCTATGCACCTGTGGGCACGCACGAGACGCTGCTGGCCTATCTGGTGCGCCGCTTGCTGGAGAATGGCGCCAACAGCTCGTTCGTGCACCGCATTGCCAACCCCGACTGGCCGGTCTCCGACCTGATAGCAGCCCCCGCAGATCAGGTGCTGGCCCAAAGCCAGTTCGATGCTCAGGCTGCGCAGGATGCGGCGCAAGACATAGGCCTGCCCCATCCTCGCATAGGACTGCCGCGCGACCTGCTGGGTGCGCAGCGCATCAACTCGACAGGCCTGGATCTGAGCGATGACGGTGTGCTGGGCGCCTTGTCTCAGGCGCTTGTGCAAACCCGGCAGGCACTCCGGCCCCAGGACGGCCATACCGCCGATGCCGTCGGCACCGTCATCACCAACCCGGCCAATCATCAGGAGCTGCTGGGCCATGTCAGCGATGCCACGCCCGCGCAGATTCAACAGGCACTGCAGACAGCCGTGCAGGCCCAGCCCTCATGGGGGGCAAGCCCGGCCGAACAACGCGCCTGCCTGCTGGAGAGCGCCGCCGACAGCTTCGAGACCCAGATGCTGCCGCTGATGACCCTGCTGATGCGCGAAGCTGGCAAGACCGCCGCCAATGCCGTAGCCGAGGTGCGCGAGGCCACCGATTTTCTGCGCTATTACGCGGCCCAGATTCGGCGACAGGCAGCTGCGGATCTGCTCGCCCCCGGCATTGGCCCGGTAGTCTGCATCAGCCCCTGGAATTTTCCGCTGGCCATCTTCACCGGGCAGGTCGCCGCCGCCCTTTCAGCCGGCAACGCAGTACTTGCCAAGCCCGCCGAGCAGACCCCGCTGATCGCCCAGGAAGCCGTGCGCCTGCTGCATCAGGCCGGCATCGGGCCTGGTGTGCTGCAACTGCTGCCCGGCCGGGGCGAAACCGTGGGGGCAGCGCTGGTGGCCGATGCGCGTGTGGCAGGCGTGCTGTTCACGGGCTCCACCGAGGTTGCGCGGCTGCTGAATCTGCAGACCGCCGCCAGGCTGCGGCCCGACGGCCAGCCCGTGGTGCTGGTGGCCGAAACCGGCGGCCAGAACGCCATGCTGGTGGACTCATCCGCACTGGTCGAGCAAGCCGTGCAGGACATTGCTGCATCCGCCTTCGACAGCGCCGGCCAGCGCTGCTCGGCTCTGCGCCTGCTGTGCGTGCAAAGCGACTGCGCCGACCGGCTGCTGGCCATGCTGCGCGGCGCCATGCAGGAGCTGCATTGCGGCGACCCGGCCGAGCTGGCCACCGATGTGGGCCCCGTGATCGATGCCGATGCCAAGGCAGCCATCGAGCGGCACATCGCCAGGCTGGGAGCTCTGGGCCTGCGCATCCATCAATCGCCGCTGAGCCCGGAAACTGCCGTACAAGGGCATTTTGTGGCCCCCACGCTGATCGAGCTGCCCGATCTGCAGCCGCTCGAGCGCGAAGTCTTCGGCCCCGTACTCCATGTGCTGCGGTATCAAAGGCGTGAGCTGCCGCAGCTGCTGGAGCACATCAACGCCCTGGGCTATGGCCTGACCATGGGCTTGCACACGCGCATCGACGAGACCGTGCAGCAGGTCGCCCAGGCAGCACATGTAGGCAATCTGTATGTGAATCGCAATATGGTGGGAGCCGTGGTCGGTGTTCAGCCCTTTGGCGGCGAAGGGCTGTCGGGCACCGGCCCCAAGGCCGGCGGGCCGCTGTATCTGCCGCGCCTGCAGCAGGCACCCAGCTCGCCGCTACAGCTGCTGAACCTGCTGCTGCACCAGTGCGGCGAGGCTCAGCTCACTGCCGCCCCCGCCACCTCTGCTGCCGCAGTCGCCTTGCAGCAGCTGGGTCACTGGGCCAGGCAGCATGGTGAGGCCATCGTCAGCCGTCATTGCGAGGGCCTGCAATCGGCCCTGCCCGATCTGCATGCCGCACGCCTGCTGCCAGGCCCCACCGGCGAGCGCAATCTCTACCAACTGCTTGGCAAGCCGCGCACCCTGTGTCTGGCGCAGGACAGGACCATGCTGCTGCTGCAACTGGCCGCCGCACTGGCCTGCGGCTCACAAGCCCTGTGGCCAGCCAGCCCGCTCGGCACCGCCGTGCACCACAAGCTGCCTGAGGCACTGCGCCACCATGTGCGGCTGTTGCCTGACAAGCTGAGCATCGAGGAAATTGCGCAGACCGAGGCCATGGACGCTGCGCTGCTGGAATGCAACGACGCAGGCTTTCTGCAATGGTCGCAGGCATTGGCAGGACGGCCCGGCCCGCTGGTTCTGCCCACGCGCTGCCAAGCAGGCCAGCCCGTGCGACTGGAGCGGCTCTGGCACGAGCGTGCGCTGTCGCACAACACGGCGGCCGCCGGCGGCAACGCCGCCTTGATGACCCTGGAGTAAGGCCTGGGCACTGCGCGACAGCGCATTGCCCGCCAAAAAGAAACCCCCCGGCGCAGGCAGCTGCGCGGGGGTTGTGTGGAAAAGGTTTGAGGATTACAGCTTGGCGATGGACACCTCGGTGGACTTGACCAGGGCCACGACCTCGGAGCCCACGGCCAGACCCAGATCATTGACCGAACGCGTGGTGATCACGGAAGTGACGATGCCCCAAGGCGTCTCCACATCCACTTCCGAAACCACATCACCGCGGATGATTTCCTTGACCTTGCCCTTGAACTGATTGCGCACGTTGATGGCTTGAATGGACATGCAAAATTCTCCTGAGAACTCGTGAAGGTTATGACAACAGTGTTTGCTGCACTGCATGAAAACAATTCTGAAACCTTCTCCACAAAACTCAAAAGAATAAAAACAAAAATTTTTATACCGAAAACATCTTATGCAGATCATCAGCTCGCGAGTCTGCGCAATCGCAGCGGTTCAAAAAGACCTTCACCAGGATTTGACTGGAGCAAAGAGGCAGGGCCTAAAAACAGCATCAGGCCCTGCTGGGGCCAGTGGTATGGCCCAGTCCCGTCGCAGTCCAGAACCACGCGCATGGCTGAGCCGCGCCAGGCACCCGCAACAGACCCGAGGATGTGCAAGCATGTTCAGGCCTTGCCAAGTCCCTCAAGTCTGGGAGCGGCAGGCTTGGGGCGGCGATCCAGGCCAAGCAGCCCGCAGCACTGTGACAGCCAGCGCTCGGGCCTTTGCCGATGGAATTCGCCTCGGACTTCAACCTTCTGCAGACTGCAGTGCAGCGCGTACCACCTCAGGCTTCAGCGTGGGCACAAAGCTCTCGATAAAAGCATAGGCATAGCCTCGCAACCAGGCATCGCGGCGCAGGGCCAGCCGTGTGAGATTGACTTCGAACAGATGGCGCGCATCGATGGCGCGCAGATGGCGGTCACGCTCGGCATCGAAAGCGATGGAGGCGATGATGCCCACGCCCATGCCCAGCTCCGCATAGGTCTTGATCACGTCGGCATCCATGGCGGTCAGCACCACTTCGGGCACCAGTGCAGCGGCAGCAAACGCCTTGTCGATATGGGCGCGCCCGGTGTAGCCCTGTTCGTAGGTGATGATGGGGTGGCGCGCCAGATCCTCCAGCGTCAGCGGTCCGGAGGCATCGAGCAGTGCATGGCCAGGCGGCACGACCACACTGTGGGACCAGCGATAGCAAGGCAGGGTCACCAGATTCTCGTAACTGCCCAGCGCCTCGGTGGCCACGCCGATATCGGCCTCACCCGAGAGCAGCATCTCGGCCACCTGGCGCGGCGAGCCCTGATGCAGATGCAAAGAAACCTGGGGGTAGAGCCTGCGGAAATCACGCACCACCTGGGGCAAGGCATAGCGTGCCTGAGAGTGCGTGGCGGCAATCGACAGGCCTCCGCGCTCGCTGGCATGGAAGTCCTCGCCCGCGCGGCGCAGATTGTCGGCCTCGAGCAGCATGCGTTCGACAATGGGCAGCAAGGCCGTGCCGGGTGGCGTCAGCCCCGTCAGGCGCTTTCCTGCACGCACGAATATATCGATGCCCAACTCCTCCTCGAGCTCACGAATCTGCCGGCTCACACCAGGCTGCGAGGTGTGGAGCATGGCCGCCACTTCGGTCAGATTGAAGCCACGCCTTGCCGTTTCCCGGACCGAACGCAGTTGCTGAAAATTCATATCTTGATGGCAGGCGGCACAGCTTGCGGCTGCGCCCGCCGCCTGTTTCTCTTTGTTTTCGTTGGAAGCTCAAATCGCCCAGCGCAGGCCCGTAGCCGGCACGCCAGGCCAATCCTGCAATCCGGCGTCCTGTTCTGGCTCGGGCTTTTGCAGCACGCGGTCCAGAATGCGTGTCTCCAGCGCGGCAAAGCGGGCATCTCCGTGTACACGCGGACGTGGCAAGTCGATGCGCTCGTCAAGCGCAATGCGTCCGTCCTCGATCAGCACCACGCGATCGGCAAGAGCCACGGCCTCCTGTACATCGTGAGTGACCAGCAAGGCCGTGAAGCCATGGCTGCGCCACAGACCTTCGATGAGGCGGTGCATCTCAATGCGCGTGAGCGCATCGAGAGCACCCAGCGGCTCATCGAGCAGCAGCAGCCGTGGCTGGTGCACCAGGGCGCGCGCCAGGGCCACACGCTGGCGCTGGCCGCCCGACAGCCTTGCCGGCCATTCGTTTTCACGGTCGGCCAATCCCACCTGCGCCAGCACCTTGCGGCCCTGCTCGCGCGCTGAATCGGGCAGACCCAGAATCACGTTGTCCAGCACCCGCTTCCAGGGCAACAAACGCGCATCCTGAAACATGATGCGCGTATCCCCGCTCTGCTGGCCCTCGCCCCCATCGATCAGCAACTGCCCGGCGCTGGCCTTCTCCAGCCCCGCGACAAGGCGCAGCAAGGTGGATTTTCCGCAGCCGCTGCGCCCCACGATGGCGATGAACTCACCGGGCCGGACATCGAGCTGCACCTGCTTGAGCACTTCACGCTCGCCATAGCGCTTGGTCAGCTGCAGGGTCTGCAAATGCACACCCTGGGCCACTTTCTGCGGCACATCCGGCTGCTTGCTGCTGCCCTGCTGATCTGCTTCCTCATCCTTGGTCCGCTGCCACAGCTTCCCACTCGCCTGCAAGGCCTCGGCCTCGTCCCAGGAGGCCTCCCAGGCCACCAGCGGCTGACGCGCATTCAGCGCACCTGCACCCACCAGCGACTGCGTCAAACGACTCCACAAACTACTCATCGCAAGCTCCTATCATTCTTGAAACCGACACGCACCAACCCAGAGACGCCTAGCAAGGGCCTAGGCGGCCCCGCCGCCCCGCAGCGAAGGCGTCGTCCCCCTCCGGGGGAGGCCGCGAAGCGGCTCAGGGGGCTCCATAGCTCGGATGCCAGCGCAGCCACCAGCGCTCCAGGGAACGGGCAAACACATCGGCCAGCTTGCCCAGAATCGCGTAGAGCAGAATGCCCACCAGCACCACATCGGTCTGCAGAAATTCGCGTGCATTCATGGTCAGGTAGCCGATGCCGGCCTGCGCCGAAATCGTCTCGGCCACGATCAGAATCACCCACATCAGTCCCAGCGAAAAGCGCAGGCCCACGAGGATGGAGGACAGAGCCCCCGGCAACACGATGTCGCGGTACAGCTGCCAGCGTGTGAGGCCGTAGCTGCGCCCCATCTCGATCAGACCCGGGTCCACATTGCGGATGCCGTGGAAGGTGTTGAGATAGATGGGGAAGAACACTGAAATGCTGATCAGGAACAGCTTGGCCGACTCGTCGATGCCGAACCACAGAATGACCAGCGGAATCAGCGCCAGCGCAGGGATGTTGCGCACCATCTGGATCGTGGAATCAAGCAGCGTCTCGGCCCAGCGCAGCGAACCCGTGAGCAGGCCCAGCAGCAGGCCCAGGCTGCCGCCTATGGCCAGCCCTGCCAGCGCGCGCCCGGCACTGACCTTGACATGCGTCCAGAGCTCGCCCGACTCGGCCAGCGTCCAGGCCGCGCGCAGCACATCCAGCGGTGCGGGCAGCACCCGCGTGGACAGCCAGCCCCAGGCCGATGCAGCCTGCCAGAGCGCGATCAGCGCGACCGGCAGCAGCCAGGGCAACAGCCGCAAGGCGAACTGGCGTGCCAGCAGCTCCAGGCGCGGCACCGGCGGGCGTGCAGGCTGGACCGCAGCCTGCAACGTCAGCGTTTGAACATCACTCATGCTCTCTCCTTCAGCTTTGCGATACCCGGATCTGCTCGCGCTCTGCAGCAGCGGCTCCCGAAGCAGCGGCTCCCGAAGCAGCGGCTCGCGGCGAGTACAGGTTGGCCACGGTCTCGCCAAACGGACCGCCGGGGTTGCCGCCGCCGAGCTTTTGCTGCACGTTGACGGGCAGCAGCGGGAAGACCAGCTCGGCGAAGCGATAGGCTTCCTCGAGATGCGGGTAGCCCGAGAGCACAAAAGTGTCTATGCCCAGATCGGCATATTCCTTGATGCGATCGGCCACGGTCTGGGCACTGCCCACCAGAGCCGTCCCTGCACCGCCACGCACCAGACCCACACCGGCCCAGAGATTGGGGCTGATTTCCAGATCCTTGCGGCTGCGCTTGGTACCGCCCGCGTGCAGCTGGGCCATGCGGCGCTGGCCTTCGGAGTCCATGCGCGCAAACGCGGCCTGGGCCTGGATCACGGTCTCGTCCTGCAGACGGCTGATCAGTCGCTCGGCATCGGCCCAGGCCTCTTCATCGGTCTCGCGCACGATCACATGCAGACGAATGCCGAACTTGACCTGGCGGCCATGGCGCTCGGCCTTCTCGCGCACATCGGCAATCTTTTTGGCGACTTCGGCTGGCGGCTCGCCCCAGGTCAGATAGGCATCGACCTGCTCTGCCGCCAGCTCATGGGCAGCGGGCGAAGAGCCACCGAAATAAACAGGCGGATAAGGCTTTTGCAGCGGCGGAAACAGCAGCTTGGCGCCCTTGACCTGCAGATGCCGGCCTTCGAAATCCAGCGACTGACCCTCATGGCTGCGCGCCAGAATTTCGCGCCAGATCTCGATGAACTCGGCCGATTGCTCGTAGCGCGTCGCATGGTCGAGAAACACGCCATCGCCCTCCAGCTCGGCCTGATCGCCGCCTGTGACCAGGTTGATCAGCAGACGTCCACCCGAGAGGCGGTCAAAGCTGGCCGCCATGCGCGCAGCCAGGCTGGGCTGATGCAGTCCAGGACGCACGGCCACCAGGAACTTGAGGCGCTTGGTGACGGGCAGCAGGCTGGACGCCACTACCCAGGGGTCTTCGCAGGAGCGGCCCGTGGGAATCAGCACGCCTTCGTAACCCAGGCTGTCGGCCGCCACGGCCACCTGCTTGACATAGTCATGGCTCAGCTGGCGTGCGCCTTCACTGCTGCCCAGGTAGCGGGCATCACCATGGGTGGGAATGAACCAGAACACTTGCATGACGAAATCTCCTTGAACCTGATTTAGAGCCTGGATGCCACGGCGGGCGTGATGGATGAAGCGGCTGGGCTTGTCTGGCCATGGATGGCGTATTCCGCCGCCATGGGCTGCCAGACGATGTCAGCCACCTTCACCTGGCGCGGAATCACGCCCAGACGAAAAAAGGCGTCGGCCACGCGCTGCTGCTCGACCACCATGGCGGGATTGAGCGGCGTGGTCGGCGAGCTGGGCCTGCGGCCGATGAAGCGGCTGACCACATTCGCGTCCAGACCGCTGAAGGCGGCCAGCAGCTGCACGGCCTCCTTGCGCGAGGCCTGCACCAGCTGGTCGGCACGCGTGAGCTCGTCGAACAAGGCCTTGATGAGCTGGGGATGGTGCTCGACCAGGCCACGCGAGGCCAGATAGAACGAGTTGTTGCCCGTCAGCCCCTCTCCGCTGCTGAGCACGCGTGCTCGGATGCTCTGCTCGGTGGCCGCGTAAAACGGGTCCCAAATGGCCCAGGCATCGACACTGCCGCGCTCGAACGCCGCGCGCGCGTCGGCCGGAGCCAGGTAAACGGGCTGGATGTCGGCCCAGGCAATACCGGCCTTGTCCAGCGCGCGCACCAGCAGGTAGTGGGCGCTCGAGCCTTTTTGCAGTGCCACACGCCGGCCCTTGAGGTCGGACAGTGACTTCAGCGGCGAGTCGGCCAGCACCAGAATGGCCGAGCTTTCGGGCTTGGGAGGCTCTGCCCCGACATAGCGCAGGTCCTTGCCGGCAGCCTGGGCAAACACGGGCGGCGAATCGCCGGTCAGGCCGAAGTCCAGGCTGCCGGCCGACAGCGCCTCCAGCAGCTGCGGCCCCGCCGGAAACTCCAGCCAGCTGATCCTGGTGGCCGGAAAGCGCTTTTCCAGCACGCCATGCTGCTTGAGCACGACCAGATTGACGGCCGACTTCTGATAGCCGATGCGCAGCTGGGCCGGTGCCGCCACGGCCGGCGTAGGCTGGGCCAGCGCATCGTCGGCGTAATAGGCAGCCAGGGTCCAGCTGAAGGCCGTGGTGCCCAGCAGCTGCAGCGCCTGACGGCGACCGCGCCGGAAACGGGGTGGAGTGGATGCAGAACTCATGGCGGTGGCGGCCTGTCTCAGCGGCTGGCCAGCAGATCCACGGGAGCTGCATGCAGCAGATTGAGCTTCTTGGGGATCAGCTTGAGATCGAAGAAGGTATCGGCAATCTTTTGCTGCTCGCCCAGGATTTCGGCATTCACGGCCTTGGTGCCGAATTCGGTACGGTTCAGATACAGCTCGGTCACGGCGGTGTCCAGGCCCAGGATCTGCGACAGCTCTGCCGCTGCTGCGCTCTTGTTCTTGCTGGCCCAGGCATCGATGGCGGCGATTTCCTCGATCGCGATGCGCAGCACATCGGCATTGCGGCTTGCATAGTCGCGCGAGGTGAAGTAGTAGGCACGGTTGTTGACCACGCCCCTGGCATCGGCCAGCAAGCGCGCATCCAGGGTCTTCTGGGCCGAGGCCAGGAACGGATCCCAGATCACCCAGGCATCGACCGAGCCCTTCTCGAAGGCGGCCCGCGCATCGGGCGGCGCCAGAAAGACCGACTGCACATCGCCGTACTTGAGAGCATGCTTTTCCAGCAGCTTGACCAGGAAGTAATGGACGTTGGAGCCCTTGTTGTAGGCAATGCGCTTGCCCTTGAGGTCGGCCACGCTGCGGATCGGCGAGCCCTTGGGCACGATCACGGCTTCCAGACCGGGCCGCGCCACGGTGGCACCGGCATAGACCAGGGGTGCACCGGCGGCCTGGGCAAAGATCGGCGGAGCCTCGCCCACATCGCCGAAGTCGATGGAGCCCACATTGAGCGCCTCCAGCTGTACGGGGCCAGCGTTGAACTCGACCCAGCGCACGGCCACGCCCAGCGGACTCAAGCGCTTTTCCAGCGTGCCGCGATTCTTGAGAATCGACAACCAGCCTTTTTGATGGCCCACGCGCAGCACGCGCGGGGCGCCTGCCGTGCCATTGCCCTGCTGCGCATGCAGACGCCCCGAAGCCAGGGCCAGGGCAGAAACAGCCGTCCCCGCCAGCCACTGGCGGCGCGAGGCACTTGGCAGTTGCGACGAAATAGCCGATGAAGTGTTGTTGCGATCGGTCATGAGAAATCAATCCTTGGAGTTCCCAGTCCACACACTTCAGGCATCTCTTGGCCTGATTTCAGGCGCAGCTCGGCCTTCTCAGTGCGGGGACTGCTATCAAAAAAAGAGACATGGGGAAATGGGCACCGCCCCATCAAAGGACAGCAAGCAAGGGCCCCCGCAGCGAGGCTGTCGTCCCCCTCGGGGGAAGCCGCGTGGCAGCTCAGGGGGGCGTTAATTCAAACGCTACATCGCACATCGGCGAAGGCGATGCTCTCAAAGTCATTGGCGGCTGCCCACTGGGCACTGCGGCGCAGGTCGGTGGCCAGCAGCTGGGCGGCATCCTCGACGCGCTCGGCAATCTCGGGAGCCAGGCCGTAACCGCCCTCGGGCAGCAGCGGCACGCCCTGGTCGGTGGCATAGATACCCGGCAGGATATGCCGCGCTCCCAGCGACTGCAGCACCGGGCGCAGTGCGTAGTCCAGCGCCAGCATATGGTGGGGGCTGCCGCCCGTGGCCAGGGGCAGGACCAGCTTGCCCTTGAGCGCGGTCTGCGGCAGCACATCGAGAAAGACCTTGAGCAGACCGCTATAGGCTGCCTTGTAGACGGGGGTGGCCACCACCACCGCATCGGCCCGGGCCACGCGCTCGGTCACGGCACGAATCTCGGCATGATCGAAGCGGGCATGCAGCAGGGCTGCAGGGTCCAGCTGGTTGAGCTGCAGCACGGACTCGGTGTTCAGACCCTGGGCCTGGAGACGCACGGCCACGGCATTGAGCAGGGCACTGGAGCGCGAGGGCTGCGAGGGACTACCGGCAATCAGCAAAATCGACATGGGCTTGGCTCTATCTTTTTGTCATTGCAAAGACAGGAGCACTCATCGCGCTCCCGTCCTGCGTTTCTCTTATTTCTTGGTGTAGATCTGATCAAAGCTGCCGCCATCGGCGAAGTGGGCCTTGTCTGCCGCTGCCCAGCCGCCAAAAGCCTTGTCGATGGTGAACAGCTCCAGCTTGGGGAACTGGCTCGCGAACTCGGCGGCCACCTTGGCATCGGTCGGACGGTAGAAGTTCTTGCCGGCGATGCGCTGGGCCTCTTCGGAGTACAGATACTTCAGATAGGCCTCGGCCACGGTGCGCGTGCCCTTTTTATCGACCACCTTGTCGACCACGGCCACCGAAGGCTCGGCCAGGATGGACAGCGAAGGTGCGACGATCTGGAACTTTTCTGGGCCGAACTCCTTGAGCGCCAGATAGGCCTCGTTCTCCCAGGCCAGCAGCACATCGCCCAGACCCCGCTGCACAAAGGTCACCGTGGAGCCGCGCGCGCCGGTGTCCAACACGGGCACGTTCTTGTAGAGCTTGGTGATGAAGTCCTTGGCCTGTGCATCGCCGCCGTATTTGCGCTTGGCAAATTCCCAGGCCGCCAGATAGTTCCAGCGTGCACCACCCGAGGTCTTGGGGTTGGGCGTGATCACCTGGATGCCGGGATTGACCAGATCGTCCCAGTCCTTGATACCCTTGGGATTGCCCTTTTTGACCAGGAACACGATGGTGGAGCTGTAGGGCGCGCTGTTGTGCGGCAGGCGCTTTTGCCAGTCGGCCTTGACATTGCCGTTCTTGACCAGGGCGTCGATATCGCCGGCCAGGGCCAGCGTGGCCACGTCGGCCTCGATGCCGTCGATGATGGAGCGTGCCTGCTTGCCCGAGCCGCCATGCGACTGCTTGATGGTCACATCCTGATTCTGCGTGGCCTTCCAGTGCTTGGCGAACGCCTGGTTGTAGTTCACATAGAGCTCGCGTGTCGGGTCGTAGGAGACGTTGAGCAGTTGCACGCCAGTCTGCGCAAAAGCGGGCAATGTGGGCAGAGCCGAGAGGGTCAAGCCAGCAATCAGACCGGCAGCCAGAGGAAACTTGATAAAGTTGCGACGATTTTTCATTGGACTGTGTTCTTGGAGTGAATGGATAACGGGCTTCTGCCCCGTTGCTGCGCATTCTTGAGCCGCATTCTTAAAACTCAAACTACTAAGATTTCAGTTTGTTATTACCCAAACATCTGAGATCAACCAAGAGGACCCTACACATGGCACGTACCGTTCACTGCATCAAGCTTGGTCAAGACGCTGAAGGCCTGGATTTCCCTCCTGCCCCCGGCGAACTGGGCAAGCGCATCTATGAAAGCGTGAGCAAGCAGGCCTGGGCCGACTGGCTCAAGCACCAGACCATGCTGATCAATGAAAACCGCCTGAACCTGGCCGATGCCCGTGCCCGCCAATACCTGGCCCGCCAGATGGAAAACCATTTCTTTGGCGGCGGCGCAGATGCCGCAGCAGGCTACGTGCCTCCCAGCGCCGAGTAAGTTCGGTCGACCTGGACACCAAGCCCCCTGGCCCAGGCCTCGGGGCTTTTTTCTTGCGGGCTGCCGAACAGCCAACCGGTGAGAGCAAGGGCGCGCCCAGGCAGCCCAGGGGCACCGAGGCTGACAGCCGCAAGACCGCTCAAACCCAATTGATACAGGTATTAACCCGAATAAAGTCGTTGGAACTGGCTAGAATCGCGCCCATCCCGCGGGAGAGCGGAACCTGTCAACGGTTCCCGCCGAAGGCGCAAACTCCCATAATCGCTCAGGCAATAAGTACCGCAGGTGGGTCTGACAGGACCCGGATATCGCCAACTGGAGAGCAGCCCGCGACCACAAGTCTGCAGGGCTCACCGAAGGGGCAAGCATGCGCACCGCGAAGGCGCCCATGTGCAACTCTCAGGTAAAAGGACAGCGGGAGAGGCAAGCCGGACACTCCCGCTGATGCGAGTGGCTGGTCTATTTTCAAGTGCCTTCATGCTTCCCTCCATCTCTTTGCTGGACTCGTTCCAGGCCTCCAACTTCACCGTCATGCTGGTCATCTATCTGGTGGCCATTACCGCCGAAGCCATGTCCGGCGCCCTTGCTGCAGGCCGGCGCAATATGGATATCTTTGGCGTCGTGGTCATCGCCTTCGTCACCGCGCTGGGCGGTGGCACCATCCGCGACATGGTGCTGGGCCATTACCCCATAGGCTGGACTCAGCACCCCGAATATGTGTATCTGGTCATCAGCTTCGGCCTGCTGACCACGGTGATCGCCCGCCATATGCACCGCCTCAAGCAGGTGTTTCTGCTGCTGGACGCCATGGGCCTGATCGCCTTTTCGCTGATCGGCTGCAATACCGCGCTGGAACTGGGCTACCCGACCATCGTCATCATCATGGCCGGCATGATTACCGGCATCAGCGGCGGCATTTTGCGTGACGTGCTCTGCAACCAGGTCCCCGTGGTGTTCCGCCGCGAGCTGTATGCCAGCGTGTCGCTGTCCGTATGCCTGATGTTCCTGGGCCTGCGCTATCTGGAGGTAAGCTCCAATATCAGCACCCTTGTCTGTTTTGCAGGCGGTCTGGCCTTCCGTCTGGCCGCGATTCGTTTCAAGTGGCGCCTGCCAGTTTTCTCTTACCAGCAGCGCTGGGAGTGATCGAGACTCCCCCTGTGGCGCTGTGCGCCTTCCCCCTCTCTTGCTGCGCAGAAGGGGGACGCAGCCATCGCTGCGGGGCGGCGGGGCCGCTAGGCCCTTGCTTGGCTGCTCTGACCTAGACTGCGCCATGCATTACCCATGTAGTTTCACTTTCCATGTCTGAACCCATCACATGGATGCCGGATGGCACCCCCTACAACACCCGATTTGGCGACCGCTATCACAGCGAGCTGGGCGGCCTTGACCAGGCCCGACAGGTCTTTCTCGGCGGCTGCGGTCTGCCTGCGGCCTGGGCCGATGCGGCTCAGTGGCGCATTCTGGAAACCGGCTTCGGCTTGGGCCTGAACTTTCTCGTCACCTGGGCGGCATGGAAAGCCGACCCGAAACGCCCGCGCATGCTGCATTTTGTCTCGGTGGAAGCCCACCCGGTCTCGCGCGAGGATCTGCTCAAGTCCTTGCCCGCCGACGAGACACTGCGTCCGCTTGGCGAGCAGCTGGCCGCGCAATGGTGGGGGCTGCTGCCCGGCGTGCACCGCCTTTCGTTCGACGACGGCCAGGTGCTGCTGACGCTCTATATAGGCGACGCCAAGACCATGTTGCGCAAGCAGCAGCTGACGGCAGACAGCGTGTACCTGGATGGCTTTTCTCCCCAGCTCAACCCCGAGATGTGGGACGAAGACGCCATGAAGAACATTGCCCGCCATTGCCGCCGGGGCACCCGGCTGGCCACCTGGTGCGTAGCCGGACATGTGCGCCAGGCGCTCAAGGCTCAGGGTTTTGAAGTCAAGAAGCGCGCCGGCGTGCCACCCAAGCGCCATAACCTGCATGCGGCCTACAACCCGGCCTGGGAACCGCGCCATCGCAGCGACGGCCTGCCTGCGCCGGTGAGCCAGGCCGGTCGCTGTCTGGTGCTGGGTGCGGGTCTGGCCGGTGCCGCCGCCGCCGCCAGCCTGGCCAGGCGTGGCTGGGAAGTGACCGTACTGGATGCGGCGGCCGCGCCTGCTGCAGGGGCCTCGGGCCTGCCTGCCGGCCTGTTCTGCCCGCATATTTCGCCCGACGACAGCGTCCTGTCACGCCTGTCCAGAAGCGGCGTGCGCACAACGCTACAGAATCTGCAGCAACTGAGCCAGGCAAACAAACTGCAGCCTGCCCGAGACTGGGCTCATGGCGGGGTGCTCGAACACGACCTGAACGAGCCTTCCCATCTGCCCAGGTCATGGCTGCAGCCCGGAAGCGATACCTACCCCTGGGGTCTGCACTGGAGCGCGCCCGTGCAGCCGGCTCAGCTGG
This sequence comes from Comamonas sp. Z3, assembly GCF_008121565.1. NCBI lineage: Bacteria > Pseudomonadati > Pseudomonadota > Betaproteobacteria > Burkholderiales > Comamonadaceae > Comamonas > Comamonas sp. Z3. The sequence continues at coordinate 325,600 of NZ_VOQU01000008.1, read as the reverse complement.
CTGCGGCCCATCTGCCTGCAGACAGCCAGGCTGTCTGGCATGAGCAGGCGGGCTGGGTGCGCCCTGCACAACTGGTGCAGGCGCTGCTGCAATCCCCCGGAATTCATTGGCAAGGTCATGCTTCGGCCTCAAGGCTGCTGCGCGATCCGCTGCGCCAGCTCTGGCAAGTGCAGGATGCCCAGGGCCAGACCCTGGCCGAAGCCCCGATGCTGGTGCTGGCCCTGGGCCCGGATACCAGGCCCTTGCTGCAGGCTAGCGGGCTGGCGGCAGGCGAATGGGAGCTGCAAGCCATACGCGGCCAGGTCAGCGTGGCCGAGCATGATGCCGGGACGCTGGCAGCCATGCCGCCCTTCCCCGTCAACGGTCACGGCAATCTGGTGCCGGACTTTCCCTCGGCCGACCGGGCCGGCGCGCACCAGTGGATCATGGGATCGACCTTCGAGCGCGATGTGACCGAGCTGCCGCCCACCGCCGACGACCAGCAGGCCGCACATGCCAGCAATGGCGAAAAGCTGGCCGCTTTGCTGCCCGGCTGCAGGCAGGCGCTGCGCTCCTTCTTCGATGCTGAGCAGCGACCCGCCACCTGGGCGCGCCTGCGTTGCGCGGCCTATGACCGTCTGCCGCTGGCAGGCCCTGCCGGGCAGTCGGCAGCCGATCTACCGGGCCTATGGGTGCTGACGGGGCTGGGCTCACGCGGGCTGACGCTGTCCATGCTTTGCGGCGAGCTGCTGGCGGCGCGCCTGCATGGCGAGCCGCTGCCGCTGGATGCCAGACTGGCGCAGGCCCTGGGTACGCAGCGCCTGTGGAGCCGCTCCCTGCAGCAGCCCAGGTAAGCCACTCGCAAAAAAAGCACGCAGCGCTTACGGAGAAGTGCTGCGTGCCGTTTCGGCCCTGATTCTGAAGCCGGGTTTATTCGCTGCTTAACGATGCCACGGTGACCAGGGGCTCCAGTCTGGTCGCCAGCACCTTGTCCAGCGTCTTGCCATCCATGTCAACGACTTCAAAGCGCCAGTCTTCCCACTCCACCACGTCGGCTTCGGTGGGCACGCGGCCCAGCAGCAGCATGATCATGCCGCTCAGGGTGTGATAGCGGCCGCGCTCTTCCTCGGGCACGGCATGCAGGCCCAGCCGGTCCTTGAGCTCGGGCACGGGAATATGGCCGTCCAGCAACCAGCTGCCGTCTTCGCGCTGCACGGCCCAGCTGGTCTCAGGGTCGCGCGGCTGGAATTCGCCGGTAATCGCCTCGATCAGGTCCTGCAGCGTCACAATGCCCTGCACCTCGCCGTACTCGTCGATCACAAAAGCCATATGCAGATCGGAGGTGCGGAAGTTGTCCAGCAGCTCCATGCCGGTAATGGTCTCGGGCACATAGAGGGCCGCCTGCAAAGGCTGGTCCTTGAGCGCCTGCCTGCCCTTGTTGAGCAAGGCCTGCGTCAGCCACTGGCGGGCATTGAGCACGCCCACGATATTGTTCATATCGCCGCGCACGACCGGGAAGCGCGCATGGTCGGCCTGTTCGACACGGGCCAGAGTCTCTTCCAGGCTCTCGTCGATATCGAGACAGATGACATCGCTGCGCGGCACCATCAGCGAGCCGATCTGGCGATCGTCCAGACGGAACACGTTGCGCACCATGGTGTGCTCCTGCGACTCGATCACGCCGGCCGTGTGGCCCTCCACCAAAATGGCCTGGATTTCCTCTTCGGTCACCACGCTGCCATTGCTTTCCTTGACGCCCAGGACCTTGAGCAGGCCGCGCGTCGATGCCGACAGCAACCAGACAAAGGGTTTGGTGGCCAGGGCCAGGAAGTTGATGGGACGCGAGATCAGGCGCGCCAGGGCCTCGGGATGGGTCTGGCCCAGGCGCTTGGGAACCAGCTCGCCCACGACGATGGAGAAGTAGGTGATCAGCACCACCACCAGGCCGGTGGAGAGGTAGTCGGCATATTTCTGGGTCATGCCCATGGTGATCAGCCAGTTCTCCAGCGGGCCGGCCAGAGCCGCCTCGCCGACGATGCCGTTGAGCACGCCGATGGAGGTGATACCGATCTGGATGGTGGAGAGGAAACGCGTCGGATCCTCTCCCAGTTTGATAGCAGCTGCCGCGCCGCTGTCGCCCTCATCCACCAGTTTCTGCATGCGGCTCTTGCGGGCGGTGACCAGCGCGATTTCCGACATGGCGAACACGCCGTTCAGACAGATGAGAGCGAAAAGTATGGCTATTTCCATAGTCAGGCACCCGCTTTCAATCCAGGCGCCTCAATCATTGAACAAGCCCCGATTCTAGAGAATGCGCGGCGCAGGGCCGCTCACAAAATGCAAGCGCGCAGAAAGGAAATTCGCCGAGGCACCCTGTTCGACCTGTGAACCAGCCCTCTCACATATTCAATCAGATATATATGAAGCACTAAATAATCGTTTGTTTTTATATAAAGCCTCTCTACAGTTCAGTCCAACGATCCAAGTGCAATGCCACGCGTGGCAGGGCATACGCTCCACGGAAGAACTGAAGACATGTATCAATACACCGATTTCGACAAAGCGTTCGTCAAGCAACGCGCCGACCAGTTCCGTGACCAGCTCCAGCGCTGGCAGGCAGGCAAGCTCACGGAAGACGACTTCCGCCCGCTGCGTCTGCAAAACGGCTGGTACGTGCAGCGCTATGCGCCCATGCTGCGTGTGGCCGTGCCCTACGGTGAAATCAATTCCGCCCAGATCCGCGTACTGGCCAGGGTGGCGCGCGAGTATGACGAGCCCGAGGCCGAAGTCTTCAAACAGGCTCTGGAAGGCCAGGGCAAACTGGGCACCACCTATCTGCCCAAGAACTGCGCCCATTTCACCACCCGCACCAATGTGCAGTTCAACTGGATTCCGCTGAGCAAGTCTGCCGATGTGATGGATCTGCTGGCATCGGTGAACCTGCACGGCATCCAGACCAGCGGCAACTGCATCCGCAACACCACCACCGATGCACTGGCCGGTATCGCACCCGACGAGATCGTCGACCCCCGTCCCTATGCAGAAATTCTGCGTCAGTGGACCACGCTGCACCCCGAGTTCGCGTTTCTGCCACGCAAGTTCAAGATCGCCATCACCGGCGCCAGCGAAGACCGCGCCGCCACGGGCTGGCATGACGTGGGCCTGCACATGGTCAAGAACGAAGCCGGCGAGATCGGCTTCAAGGTCTTCGTGGGCGGCGGCATGGGCCGCACACCCGTGATCGGCACCGTGATCCGCGAGTTCCTGCCCTGGAACCAGATCATGAACTACATCGAGGCCATCGTCCGCGTCTACAACGAGCTGGGCCGCCGCGACAACAAGTACAAGGCACGCATCAAGATTCTGGTCAAGGCCGAAGGCCAGGCCTATATCGATGCCGTCGAAGAGGAATTCCGCCAGATCGTCGAAGTGGACGGCGGCCCTCACACCGTGCCCCAGGCAGAGTTCGATCGCGTGTCTGCCATGTTCACCACGCCCGCTCTGCCCGTGGTGGCCGATGCCGCAGGCGATGAGCAGGCCCTGATTGCCCAGACCGCCAAGGAACCCGCTTTTGCACGCTGGATTGCCCGCAACGTCCACGCCCACCGTGTGGCCGGTCTGCGCGCCGTGACCCTGTCCTTCAAGCGTGTGGGCCAGGCCCCCGGCGATGCACAGAGCGAACAGCTCGACGCACTGGCTCATCTGGTGGACAAGTTCTCTGCCGGCGAAGCCCGCGTGACGCACGACCAGAACGTGATGCTGCCCTGGGTGCAGGTCGGCCAGCTGCATGCGCTGTGGACCGAGGCCAAGGCCCTGGGCCTGGCCAGCACCAATGTGGCGCTGCTCACCGACATGATCGCCTGCCCCGGCGGTGACTTCTGCGCGCTGGCCAATGCCCGCAGCCTGCCGATTGCCGACGCCATCACGGCCCGCTACCAGGATCTGGACGAGCTGGACGACATCGGCGAGATCGATCTGCATATCAGCGGTTGCATCAACAGCTGCGGCCACCACCACAGCGGCCATATCGGCATCCTGGGCGTGGATAAGGACGGCAAGGAGTGGTATCAGGTCACGCTGGGCGGCTCCGACGGCTCGACCCTGTCCGGCCAGGCCGTGGCCGGCAAGGTCATCGGCCCCTCGTTCAGCGCCGCCGAAGTGCCCGATGTGATCGAAGCCGTGCTCAGCACCTATCGCGACCTGCGCCAGCCCGGCGAGCACTTCATCGACGCCGTGCGCCGCATCGGCCTGGAGCCCTTCAAGGAGGCCGGCAAGGCCGCCCGCCACCCTGTGGAAACCGAAGAAGAAGCGCTGGCCTGAAGCCATAAGAACAAGGATAAAGTCATGAAAATTCTGGCAAGCAACGAATACCAGGCCCCCACCGAAAGCACCGGCAATGTGCTGGTGCTGGCGAACGATGTGAACGCCCTCGAAGCCAATCTCGACGGCATCATCCAGGTGGATCTGCATTTCCCCAACTTCACCGACGGCCGCGCCTTCAGCCAGGCCTATCTGCTGCGTCGCCGCCTGAAGTTTGCGGGCGACATCCGCGCCACCGGCGATGTGCTGATCGACCAGCTGGTTCAGATGGAGCGCACAGGCTTCAGCAGCGCCGTGCTGCGCGAAGGCGTGGACGCCGCCGATGCCCAGCGCCAGTTCGAGCGCTTTGGCGGTTTCTACCAGGCCGATGCCGTGCACACCCAGCCTCATTTCGCCGAGGTGCAAGCATGAGCCAGCTCGCCCCCGCAAGCACCCTCGACCTGGATCTGGCACGAATCAATGCCGAGCTGGGCCGCGACGCCCAGGCGCTGGTGGACTGGGCCGTGGGCCTGGGTCAGTCCACCATAGTCACCACCAACTTCCGTCCCTTCGAGGCGGTGATCCTGCACATGGTGACGCGCGCCAACCCCGACGTGCCCGTGGTCTGGATGGACAACGGCTACAACACCGAAGCCACCTATCAGTTTGCCGATGCGGTGACCAAGCAGCTTGGGCTCAGGCTCAAGATCTACCTGCCGCTGCGCTCACGCGCCCACCGCGAGGCCGTGGAAGGCGCCACGCCGGCATTGGACGACCCGCGCCATGCGGCCTTCACCGAAGAGGTGAAGCTGGAGCCCTTTGCCCGCGCCCTGCGCGAGACCGCACCCAAGGTCTGGTTCACCGCTCTGCGCGCCACCGACACCGCCGTGCGTGCGCAGATGGACCCCGTGAGCATCAACCCCGACGGTCTGGTCAAGGTTGCGCCGCTGCTGCACTGGTCGTCCAAGGAGCTGTACGAATACTGCGAAAAGCACGGCCTGCCCAACAACTTTGACTATGTGGACCCCACCAAGGGCGAAGACAACCGCGAGTGCGGCCTCCACATTGCTCACTAAAAAATAGCAACCAGCGCTTGCTACATATGCGCTAGAGAACTGTTTCGCTTGAAAGTGTATTTATGAACGCCCGTGTGGATACTTCCGTGTTGAGCCATCTCAGCAATCGCCACCTGGATGCGCTGGAAGAAGAAACCATCTTCATCCTGCGCGAAGTGGCCGCCGCTTTTGAACGCCCCACCCTGCTGTTTTCGGGCGGCAAGGATTCGCTGGTCATGCTTCGCTGCGCCGAAAAAGCCTTTGGCGCAGGCCGCATCCCCTACCCTCTGCTGATGATCGACACCGGCCACAACTTCCCCGAAGTGACCGATTTCCGCGACCAGCGAGCCAGGGAACTGGGCGCCGAGCTCATCGTGCGCAGTGTGGAAGACTCGATGGCACGCGGCACCGTGCGCCTGGCCCACCCCGGCGAATCGCGCAATGTGCACCAGTCCGTGACGCTGCTGGAGGCGATTGACGAGTTCCGCTTCGATGCCCTGATCGGCGGCGCGCGCCGCGACGAGGAAAAGGCCCGCGCCAAGGAACGCATCTTCAGCCACCGCGACAGCTTCGGCCAGTGGCAGCCCAAGGCCCAGCGCCCCGAACTGTGGACGCTGTTCAACACCCGTATTGCGCAGGGAGAGCATTTCCGCGTCTTCCCCATCAGCAACTGGACCGAGCTGGACGTGTGGCAGTACATCGCCCGAGAAAACATCGCCCTGCCATCGATCTACTACACCCACAAGCGCGATGTGGTGGAGCGCAAGGGCCTGCTGGTGCCCGTGACCGAGCTGACGCCTCCCAGGGATGGCGAAGAAGTGGTGGTACGTGATGTGCGTTTCCGCACCGTGGGTGACATCACCTGCACCTGCCCCGTGGAAAGCACGGCAGCAACGGCCGAAGACATCGTGATCGAAACCCTGGCCGCCGAGGTCAGCGAACGTGGCGCGACGCGCATGGATGACAAGACCAGCGAAGCGTCCATGGAAAAGCGCAAGAAAGACGGTTACTTCTAACGCTCCCCCTGTGGCGCTATCGCGCCTTCCCCCTCTCTCGTCAGGCTTCGCCTTCGGGAGGGGGACGACACCAGCGCAGCGGGACGGCCCTTGCGCGGTGTCCGGGGTTGGGCCATGCCTGTTCAAGGATCACGCCCAGGCCTGATCGAAGAAAGAATGCGATGACTGAAACTATTAATTCCATAGCTGCTAGCGCAAGTCCATCAAGCGTTACAGACCAATTTGATGCACATACCAGCAGCGCGCTGCGCTTTATCACCTGCGGCTCGGTCGATGACGGCAAGAGCACGCTGATCGGCCGCCTGCTGGTGGACACCCGCGCCGTGCTGCAGGATCAGCTGGCCGGCGTCACCAAGTCCGGCGAAACCGATCTGGCTCTGCTGACCGACGGCTTGGCCGCCGAGCGCGAGCAAGGCATCACGATCGACGTGGCCTACCGCTACTTCGCCACCGAGTCGCGCAAGTTCATCATTGGCGATGCACCTGGTCACGAGCAGTACACCCGCAATATGGTGACGGCCGCATCAAGCGCCGATGCCGCCGTGGTGCTGGTCGACGCCACCAAGCTGGACTGGAAGAATGCCGATCTGGAGCTGCTGCCCCAGACCCGCCGTCACAGCCTGCTGGCCCACCTTCTGCGCGTGAACTCGCTGGTGTTTGCCGTCAACAAGCTCGATGCCGTTCAGGACCCGGCCCTGGCCTTTGCCCATATCAGCGCCGCGCTGCAGAAGTTCACGGCCTCCGCAGACATCAAGATCACGGCCACCGTGCCTGTGTCCGCGCTCAAGGGCTACAACGTGGTCAACAGCGCCGACGGCTGGGCCGGCTACCAAGGCCCCAGCTTGCTGCAGCTGCTGGAGCAACTGCCCAACACACCCACCGACAGCGATCTGGCATTGGCCTTCCCCGTGCAGTGGGTGGAGAAGTTCTCCTCCTCGTCCGACACCAGCCAGGGTCGCCGCGTGTTCTGGGGCCGTGTCGCCACGGGCCTGGCCCAGGTCGGTGCCCAGGTGCAGATTCTGCCCAGTGGCCAGCTCGCCACCGTGGCCCAGGTCATAGATCACGCCCGCGCCCCCAAGGAAGTGGCTGCCGGCCTGTCCGCCGGCATCACGCTGGACCGTGAGGTCGACGTCTCGCGCGGCGACTGGATCATTGCTGCACCCGTGCAAGCAGAAGTGGCCGACGATGACTTCGATGCCCCTGCTGCCGCAAGCCCCTGGCCCAGCAGCCGCGAGATCACCGCCACCGTGGCCTGGATGGACAACGAGCCCCTGGTGCCCGGCCGTGTCTACTGGGCGCTGCACGGCCACCGCTGGGTCAAGGCCAAGGCCCGCCGCCTGGTTCACCGCCTCAACATCAACACGCTGGACAAGGAAGATGCCCAGCAGCTCGAAGCCAACGCCATAGGCCAGGTGGAGCTGGTGCTGCAGGAAGCGATTCCGGCGGCTCCCTTCACCCAGGCTCGCCAGCTGGGCTCGCTGATTCTGGTGGACACCGCCAGCAACGCCACAGCCGGCGCCGCGCTGGTGAACTGAGGCAACCGAAGGCAGGGCCGTACCCCGATCTGGCCGTCAAACCGGATCTCCATACGGCCTTATCCGGCCAGGCACTGGCGCTGCGCGGGAAAAAACCTAAAATCAAGGGGTTTTACCAATCCCCACCCAAGAAGAAGATTCTCAATGACTCACGTCGTTACCGAAAACTGCATCAAGTGCAAGTACACCGATTGCGTGGACGTATGCCCCGTGGACTGCTTCCGTGAAGGCCCCAACTTTCTGGTGATTGATCCCGATGAATGCATTGACTGCGCCGTCTGCATTCCTGAATGCCCGGCCAATGCCATCTTTGCCGAAGAAGATGTGCCGGCCGATCAACTGGCCTTTATCAAGCTGAACGTGGATCTGTCCCAGCTCAAGAGCTGGAAGAGCATCACCAAGCGCAAGGCCTCGCTGCCCGACGCCGACGAGTGGAATGGCAAGCCGAACAAAGTGGATTTGCTGGAGCGCTGAGCCAGTCTGGGCGCTGACTGCGCTACGCTTGCCCGCATGAGCCTGTCCAACGCAACGACCAACGCTTTTCTCACTCAACAACAACCCGCCGTGGAAACCGACGCCATCATCATTGGCGCAGGTCCGGCGGGTTTGTTTCAGGCCTTCCAGCTCGGCCTTCAAGGCATTCAAGCCCATCTGATCGACGCCCTGCCCCATGTCGGCGGCCAGTGCAGCCAGCTCTATGCGCACAAGCCCATCTACGACATTCCCGGCATTCCTGTCTGCACGGGTCTGGAGCTGGTGCAACTGCTGGAAAAGCAAATCGCGCCCATGCAGGTAACGCGCCATCTTTCACAGCAAGTACAGGCCCTGCAGGCCCTTGAGGACGGGCGCTGGCAGGTCGGCACCACGGCTGGAGCCGTCTTTCACACGCGCACCGTTTTCATCGCCGCAGGAGTCGGCGCCTTTGTTCCCAAGGCCCTCAAGGCGCCGGGAGTGGATGGACTCGAACCAGGCCAACTGCACTATCACCCGCAGCAGCCGGACATGGCTGCAGGCCGCCAGGCGCTGGTCTATGGCGGCGATGAGGAAGCCGTGGCCGCAGCCATTGCCTGCACTGCCAATGCAGCCAGAACCGTTCTCATGCACCGCCGCGACAGCTTCAATGCCGAGCCCGCGCAACTGGCCCAGCTGCAGCAGCTGCGCGAATCTGGCGCCGTAGAAGTCCTGATTGGCCAGATCACCGAAGTGCGGCACGGCAATGGCCGGCTGCAGGCCGTGCAATGGATGGATGGCGAAGGCGATGAACATACTCTGCCCGCCGAGCTGCTGCTGGTTTATCAGGGCATCTCGCCCAAGCTGGGCCCTTTGACGGACTGGGGCCTGGCGCTGGAGCGCAAGCAGCTGGCGGTGGATCCGGCAACGCTTGCCACCAGTGCCCCGGGAATCTATGCCGTCGGCGACATCGTCAGCTACAGCGGCAAGAAGCGGCTGATCCTCTGCGCATTTCATGAGGCCACCATGGCCGCGTTCGCGGCCGCCGAATACCTGCAGGGCAGCAAGCCTTTGCTGGAATACACGACGACCAGCGCCCGCCTGCACGCCATCCTGGGCGTGTCGCACTGAAGCGCTTGCGGCGCATTTCTCCGACGCTCTAGGCACCGCCGCCTTTCAGACAGGCATAAAAAAACCGCTATCCCTCGTATGCGGGATAGCGGTGTAAATCACGACGGGGTCAGACCCCACCGCGCGCACTTTGATCTCGAGTCAATGACCATGAGCCGGCTTGACCGGAATGATGGGAACTTCCTTGCCTTCCTTGTCGTAGATCTTGCCACCTTCGACGCGGTCGCCATCGGCCAGGGCTTCCAGCACATGCTGGCTCAGGGCACGGCCATAGCCGGCTTCAAAGACGGAAGGCTGATCGGAATTGCCTTGCTTGAAGTGGTTGTAGAGCAGGTTCAGGGTCACAGCAACCAGAGCGGTTGCGCTGATGCCCGAGTGGAAAATCGTGGCAAACCATGCGGGGAACTGGTCATAGAACTTGGGAGCCACCACCGGCAGCAGACCCGCGCTCACCGAGGTGGCAACAATGATCAGATTCATATTGTTGTTGTACTCCACCTTGGCCAGGGTACGGATGCCGCTCGCAGCCACGGTACCGAACAGCACCAGGCCGGCGCCGCCCAGCACGGAGGGAGGCACGCAGGCCACGATACGCCCCATCACCGGCAGCACGCCAAATACGATCAGGATCAGGCCGGAGAAAGCCACCACAAAACGGCTCTTGATTCCAGTCACGGCCACCAGACCCACGTTCTGCGCAAAAGCGCTTTGCGTGAAGCCGCCGAAGATGGGAGCCACGATGCTGGACAGCATGTCGGCGCGCAGACCGTCACCGAGTCGACGACCGTCCACGGGGCTGTCCACGATTTCGCCCACGGCCAGCACGTCGGCCGAGGTTTCCACCAGAATCACGAGAATCACGATGAACATGGAGATGGTTGCCGCCATGTCAAAAGTGGGCCAGCCGAAATGCAAAGGCGTGGGTACCGCAAAGATGGGGCCGTTGAACACCTGGGAGAAATCGGCCTTGCCGATGAACACCGCCGTGATGGTGCCCACCACGATCGCCACCAGAATCGACAGGCGCGACAACATGGCATTGCCCAGCTTGCTGAACAGCAGCACCATGAACAGCGACAGCCCGGCCAGACCGATATTGCCCATGCTGCCGTAATCAGCCGACTTGGCATTGCCGCCCATGGCCCAATGCGCAGCCACTGGCATCAGCGACATGCCGATCACCGTGATCACGCAGCCATTGACCAGCGGCGGGAAGAATTTGGTGATGCGCGAAAAAACCGGCGCAATGATCAGGCCCAGTACCGAGGCGTACATGACAGCCCCCAGCACGCCCTGCATGCCGCCGCCGGTATGCAGAATGCTGACCATGGTGGCCACACCTGCGAATGAAACGCCTTGAACCAGAGGCAGGCGGCAGCCGAAGAAAGGGATGCCCAGGGTCTGCAGCAAGGTTGCCACACCACCCATGAACAGGCAGGCGGTCACCAGCAGGCCGGCGTCGGCAGCGGACATGCCAGCCGCTTCGGCCACGATCAGAGGCACTGCCACGATGCCGCCGTACATGGTCAACACATGTTGCAAGCCGTACATGAGGTTGGCGGTGACGCCAAGATTCTCATCTTCGGGGCGCTTGACGGTCGCATCCCTGGATGCTCCGGTCTGATCGTTCATCTTTGTCTCCTAAATTACCAACTCACCAAGGCTCTTGAGGCCTTTTGCTCTGTCCAGTCGACTTGCAGCGACTGCCCTTGGCAACGATCTGTCTTCCGATCGCCCCAGCGAGGCCTTGTGCTGCCGCCAGTCGCTCTTCTGCGAGAGCGATCCGACCTATAGAAAAGAGCAAACCACTCTTTCATTCACCCAAGTCAGTCTTTCAATCTCCTTTGATTGCATGACATCCGCCGGACGGACTATTCCATTGCGCAATCAAAGCCATACCCAGCAGGGCATGAGTCGAGACTGTACGTCGCCAGGACACCAAAATTGTCTACAGTTTTGTATACAAAGTGCTGACCAGAACCTTTCCAAAGCTCAACAGCAGGCCAATTGCCTGCTGTTGAGTGCGAAAAAATTGACTTATGTCACGGACACCCGGACCCCAAGGCCCGGCAAGAAACAAAAAGATGCAAGCTCCACTTCCATGGAGGCTTGCACCTGATGTAGGTCAGAGAAGGAATCGAGAGCGCCTGTCCGCTCAGGCTCAGTCGTCTTCGGCCTGCGCGATGCCGGGAAACAGCACATCGGTAAAGCCGAACTGGCTGAAATCGCGTACGCGCATCGGATAGAGCTTGCCCCAGAGGTGGTCACACTCATGCTGAACCACGCGTGCGTGGAAACCATCGACCGTGCGGTCGATCGGATCGCCATAGAGGTCAAAGCCGGTATAGCGCACCTTGCTCCAGCGCGGCACCATGGCTCGCAGACCGGGCACAGACAGACAACCTTCCCAATCCAGTTGCTCCTCTTCACCGATTGGAGTGATGACCGGATTGATCAGCACGGTGCGGGGCACTATGGGGGCGTCGGGGTAGCGAGGATTGGGCTCGCCCGAGCCGAACACCACCATCTGCAGATCCTCACCGATCTGCGGCGCCGCCAGACCTGCGCCGTTGGCGGCATGCATGGTGTCCAGCAAATCCTTGAGCAATAGATGCAGCGCATCGGTATCAAATTCAGTCACCGGCTTGGCAAGCCGCAACAGACGGGGATCACCCATCTTCAAAATGGCACGTACGGTCATAGATCAATATAGCGCGCAGCAGCCACCGGGCCACCGCACTGTTTCATTCTTCAAAAGCATAGCGTCAGCCCCAATCAACCTGAACCCTGCGACCTGTTTGGGGCATCAGGCACAGAGAATTTGATGAAATTGCGATGAACTTCCTGCGAGCCTATTTTTACACCCTATAATCTAGGTCTTCTTCCTCAATAGCTCAGTCGGTAGAGCGCCGGACTGTTAATCCGTAGGTCCCTGGTTCGAGCCCAGGTTGAGGAGCCAAGAATTCCGATGCTTTGCGGATATCAAAGCATCAAACCGACATATTCCTCAATAGCTCAGTCGGTAGAGCGCCGGACTGTTAATCCGTAGGTCCCTGGTTCGAGCCCAGGTTGAGGAGCCAAAATCCAATCGCCTTGCAATCGTTCAAGGCAGTCACACCGACACATTCCTCAATAGCTCAGTCGGTAGAGCGCCGGACTGTTAATCCGTAGGTCCCTGGTTCGAGCCCAGGTTGAGGAGCCAAATTCAATCGCCTTGCAATCGTTCAAGGCATGTCACACCGACACATTCCTCAATAGCTCAGTCGGTAGAGCGCCGGACTGTTAATCCGTAGGTCCCTGGTTCGAGCCCAGGTTGAGGAGCCAAAATTCAATCGCCTTGCAATCGTTCAAGGCAGTCACGCCGACACATTCCTCAATAGCTCAGTCGGTAGAGCGCCGGACTGTTAATCCGTAGGTCCCTGGTTCGAGCCCAGGTTGAGGAGCCATCAAAAAGCCTGTATGCACGCATACAGGCTTTTCTTTTATCCGCTCAGGCTGCCCTAACCACGCCCACGGATGCCCCCACGGGCGGCGCATCTACGGCGACGGCCTTGTGTGCCGAGTGTGGGACATAGGGATAGTGGTGCGGCACGGCCGGAATATGGTGCTGCTCACCCTCCTCCCAGGCCCGCAACTCATCTTCCAGCCGCGCAGCGCGTTCGGCATACATCTGCGCAGAGGACTGGTAGTACTCCGCCGCGATGGAGTGCTCAAGAATGGCCATGCGAGCTTCCTGCAGATAGGCACGCGTGCGGCGGATATAGCGTGGTTCGGAACGTCCAAACCCGAAGATCTTGCCGAAAAACATGTCCAACCTCCTTTTCCGGTAACAACGCAAATCCGTCATACCCATCATCCGATGAGGTGCTGCTGTCAGCGTACTGTCTCTGGCCCATGGCATCTGTCCCACAGCAAGAGTTCGCCTCGTAGGATGGAGACCCGCTCCCCACGGCAAGCCGCCCGAAGCCAGCTCGCCGCCACGCGCCGAAGGCCTTTCTGCATCACAAAGACACTGTCCAGAAATCAAAGAGACACATTGCCAGGGACTTTTGCAGTGTCTTTCGGTAAGCCCCCAACCTTCCGGCCGATGTCTCGCATCTCCTGTGAAACACCAAAGCGCAATGGCGTTTCCACCTATACCCACGGGCTTGTGCGGCACCTGGAACAGGCCTTTGCAGCTTGAGACAGCCTCCACTCGCAAGCCTTACAGGCCAAGGGCCGCCGCCACGCCGCGAAACTCCTTAGAAATCAATGCAGCGCGCCTGCTGCCCAGGCCATCTCTCAGGCCTCGCCGGCCTGCAGGAAGTCCAGGATACCTTGAGCCACATGAACGCCTGATGACAGGCAGGCCGTCAGCAGGTAGCCGCCCGTCGGAGCTTCCCAGTCCAGCATCTCCCCGGCACAGAAGACGCCGGGAAGTGCCGCACACATGCCGCGCGCGTCCAGAGCTTCCAGACGGACCCCGCCAGCCGTGCTGATAGCCTCATCAATGGGACGTGGCGCGATGGCGGTCAGGGGCACCGCCTTGATCGTCGATGCCAGACGCTTCATGTCCGCCATGCCGTCCTTGCCGAGCACCTCATACAGCAAGCCCGTCTTGATGCCGTCCAGCCCCAGACGTCCCTTGAGATGACTGCTGAGACTGCGCGAGCCGCGCGGCCGCATCACTTCCTGCTGCACACGCTCCACACTCCACTGCGGCAGCAGATCCAGCTCGAAGCAAGCTGCGCCCTGGCGGGAAATGCTGTCTCGCAGCAGGGATGAAACTGCATAGACAAGACTGCCTTCCACCCCGCTTTGCGTCGCCACAAACTCCCCCTGGCGCTCAAAGCGGACCCCTTGGTCATCCACAAACCTCAGAACCACCGACTTGAATGGCTGGCCCGCAAAACGCTGGGCAAACACCTCGCTCCACCCTGCTTCACGCCCCTGCGGCCAACCCACATCAAAGCCGCAATTGGCCGCCTGCAAGGGAGCAATGTCCACACCCTTGTCCTGCAACAGCGCAACCCAGGCGCCATCCGAGCCCAGACGCGCCCAGCTGCCTCCGCCGGTCGCCAGCACCAGGGCCTTGCAGCCGATCTTGACCCTGGCTCCCCCTGTCTGGAAAACCGGCTGACCATCCTCCGACCAGCCTGTCCAGCGGTGACGCATATGGAATTGCACGCCCAGCGACTTCATGCGCACAAGCCAGGCCCGCAGCAGCGGCGCAGCCTTCATATCCGCCGGAAACACGCGCCCGGATGTACCCACAAAGGTATCAAAGCCCAGCTCCTTGACCCAGGCCCGAAGTTCGTCCGCACCCCATTTTTCGAGCCAAGGGGCCAGATCGCCAGCGCGGGAGCCATAACGGGTCACAAAACCGGAGAACTCTTCGGAATGCGTGAGATTGAGGCCGCCCTTGCCGGCCATGAGGAACTTTCGGGCAGCCGAGGCCTTCGCCTCGAAGACCCTGACCGACAGGCCGGCCTTTGCCAGTTGCTCGGCCACCATCAGGCCTGCAGGCCCGGCGCCGACCACAGCCACATCACAGGCCGATTCAACATCGGTCATCAACGGTTCCGGGACACTCATAGTTCTACCACCTCAATCAGCTCGCGGCCAGAGGCCGCCAAAGGGTGCGCAGAATACCATCGACGGCATTTCTGCAATACTGCGGGCACTATTAGCGCGATAGCAGCAAACAACCACCCACACACCATGACGGGAGATGAGTTTCTGTCACAATCAGTTCACTAGGCGAATAGACCGCCGACCTTTTTTGATTCAAGAAAATCCAGGACTACAAATGGCCAGCGAATTGATCAAGCACATCACGGATGCCAGCTTTGAATCCGACGTACTGCAACCCGGCACGACCGTGCTGGTGGATTACTGGGCTGAGTGGTGCGGCCCTTGCAAGATGATCGCCCCCATCTTGGACGATGTGGCCGAAGGCTACAAAGGCAAGGTGCAGATCGCCAAGATGAATGTGGATGAAAACCGTGAAATCCCCGCCAAGTTCGGCATTCGCGGCATCCCCACGCTGATGCTGTTCAAGGACGGCCAACTGGCCGCCACCAAGGTTGGCGCACTGAACAAGACCCAGCTGTCCGCCTTCCTCGATCAGCACATCTGATGTATTTGACAAACAGGGCTCCGGATGGAGCTCTGTTTGCTTTCGGGGCTCCCTCTTTCACATCTGCCACAGACCTTGCGCAGGCCGCAGATGACAAGTCCTCGATAAATAGCTTGCAAGCTGCGCCAGTTTTCCTGTCATAATGTACGAACCGCCGGCCACCGCATGGGACCGCGCTGGATTTTCTTCAGGCAAGCCTGCCCACTACTACAGTGTTTCGTTAGGCTCTACGCCTCTCCCCCCTGGTTATTCTCACTCCACGCTTGGAGTCATTTCATGCACCTTAATGAACTCAAGGCACTGCACGTGTCTGAAGTCTTGAAGCAGGCCGAAGCGCTTGAGATCGAAAACGTCGGTCGCATGCGCAAGCAGGAACTGATGTTCGCCATCATCAAAAAGCGCGCGAAAGCCGGTGAACAGGTTTTCGCCGACGGCGTGCTGGAAATCCTGCCCGATGGCTTCGGCTTCCTGCGTAGCCCCGATACCAGCTACACCGCAAGCACCGACGACATCTATATCTCGCCCAGTCAGGTGCGCCGCTTCAACCTGCACACCGGCGACATGATCGAAGGCGAAGTGCGCATCCCCAAGGATGGCGAGCGCTACTTTGCCCTGACCAAGCTCGACAAGGTCAACGGCGGCCCACCCGAGCAAAACAAGCACAAGGTGCTGTTTGAGAACCTGACCCCTCTGTTCCCCAAGGAGCAGATGCGCCTTGAGCGCGACATCAAGGGCGAAGAAAACATCACCGGCCGCATCATCGACATCATCGCCCCCATCGGCCGCGGCCAGCGCGCGCTGATCGTGGCACCGCCCAAGAGCGGCAAGACCATGATGATGCAAAGCATTGCGCACGCCATCACCGCCAACCACCCCGATGTGCACCTGATGGTGCTGCTGGTGGACGAGCGCCCTGAAGAAGTGACGGAAATGCAGCGCTCGGTCAAGGGCGAGATCATCGCCTCCACCTTCGACGAGCCAGCTACCCGTCACGTGCACGTGGCCGAAATGGTGATCGAGCGCGCCAAGCGCTTGGTGGAACTGGGCAAGGATGTGGTCATCCTGCTGGACTCCATCACCCGCCTGGCCCGCGCCTACAACAACGTCGTGCCCTCGTCGGGCAAGGTGCTGTCGGGCGGTGTGGACTCCAACGCACTGCAGCGCCCCAAGCGCTTCTTCGGTGCGGCCCGCAACGTGGAAGAAGGCGGCTCGCTGACCATCATCGCCACGGCACTGGTCGACACGGGCAGCCGCATGGACGAAGTGATCTTTGAAGAATTCAAGGGCACCGGCAACAGCGAACTGCACCTGAACCGTCGCCTGTATGAAAAGCGCGTGTTCCCAGCCATCGAACTCACCAAGAGCGGTACACGCCGCGAAGAGTTGCTGCTGGCTCCCGAGATTCTGCAAAAGACTCGTATCCTGCGCCAGTTCATGTACAACATGGACGAGATCGAGTCCATGGAGCTGATGATCAAGAACATGAAGGCCACCAAGAACAATGTGGAGTTCTTCGACATGATGCGCCGCGGCGGCTAAGCTGCTGCGCCATGCAAGACAAAGCCTCGCTTCGCGGGGCTTTGTTGTTTCTGGAGCTCGACCGCCTTACTTGACATAGCTCAAACTGATTTGCGAGTCGCCCCCCAATACTGGGGTTCACATCTATACAAATCTTGCGCCAAGCGGAAGCCAAAAGCTTTCAAGTCGCAGGTTCTGCATTCATGCCCCCATCAGCGAATCGCCAATCACCTCCTATCCCCACATTGATGCGCCTGCTGGCATCAGCCGCCTTGCTGGCCGCTGTGGCTGCCTGCAGCACCAGCGTGCAGATGCTGCAGCCACAGGCGCAGGCCAGGCTGCCGGGCCTGTGGCCCCAGGCCTGGACGCAGCAGAACAGCGCCGCAGCGCCGCTTGCCTGGCAAGACTTCTATGCAGACCCGGTATTGCAGCAGCTGATAGAAGCGGCTCTCGCCCACAATCAGGACCAGCGCCTGGCGCTGCTGCGCGTACAGGAGGCCCAGGCTGCCTACGGCATCCAGAGCGCGGCCAGGCTGCCGACCATCGGGCTTGGCAGCAGCCATGCCAGAGCACGCGTGCCCGCCGACCTCAATGCCAGCGGCCGCTCCGTGGTTGCCGGCGATCAGGAGGTCTTTGTGGGCCTCAACAGCTGGGAGCTCGACCTCTGGGGCCGTGTCAAAAGCCTCGGCGATGCCGCCTTGGGCAACTATCTGGCGCTGGATGCCACGCAGCATGCCGTTCAATCCAGTCTCATCAAACAGGTGGCGCTGAACTATCTGGCCCTGCGCAGCCTCGATGAGCGCCTGGCCCTGACCGAGCGCACGATTGCCAGCCGCGAGGAATCGCTACGCATCTTCAAGCGGCGCACCGAGGTGGGTTCCACCTCGCGCTATGCGCTCACGCAGGTGCAGACGCTGGTCCACCAGGCCAAGCTCATAGGCACTCAACTTGCGCAGCAGCGCGCGCTGCAGGCCAATGCGCTGCAGCAGCTCACGGGTCTGGATGCAGAGCGCTTGCCGCAGCGGCTGTCCACACCGGTCAACCTCAAACCCGTTGCCGAAGGCCTGCCCTCGGCTCTGCTCACGCAGCGTCCCGACATCATTGCCGCCGAGTACGGCCTGCAGGCCGCCAAGGCCAATGTGACCGCCGCGCGCGCAGCGTTCCTGCCCCGTATCGCGCTGACCGGCAGCTGGGGCACGGCCAGCGCCGAACTCGACGGCCTGTTCAAAGGCGGCAGTCGTGCCTGGCAGTTCGTCCCTTCGATCTCGCTGCCGATCCTTGACGGCGGCCAGCGCCAGGCCAACCTGGATCTGCAGGCCGTGCGACAGAACATCGCGGTGGTCCAGTACGAGAAAACCATAGAGACGGCGATGCGCGAGGTACTGGACGCACTGTCCAGCCGCAGCACGCTGGAGCAGCAGCAGCTGGTGCTGACCGAGCAGCGCGCAGCCCTCAAGGAGCGTGCCCGGCTGGCGCGGCTGCGCTATGACCAGGGAGCCTCGCCCTATCTCGATGTGCTGGATGCCGAACGCGACCTGCTGAGCGCAGAGCAGCAACTGGTCCAGGGCCGCGAAGCCCTGCTGTCCAGCCAGGTCACGCTCTACGCGGCCCTGGGCGGAGGCTACACCACCCAAGGCCAGAGCAGCGCCTCCGCCCCTGCCGCCCTCCAACCCTGATCTGCAAATCCATGCCCATGAACAAGAAACTGACCCTCGCCGCGCTCATCGTTGCCGCAGCCGCCCTGGGTGCCTATGGCTGGCAGCAATGGCGCAGCGCCCAGGCTTCCGAAGGCCTGGTCAGCGGCAACGGCCGCATCGAGGCCACCGAGATCGACGTCGCCACCAAATACGCCGGCCGCATTGCCGAAGTCCTGGTGCAGGAAGGCGAGTTCGTCAAAGCCGGCCAGCCCCTGGCCCGCATGCAGATCGAGAGCCTGCAGGCTCAGCAGCGCGAAGCCATCGCCGGCCGCGAGCGCGCCTCTCATGCAGTGACCTCGGCACGCGCCGAAATCGCGCTGCGCGAAAGCCAGTATGCGGCCACCATCGCGACGGTTGCGCAACGCGAGGCAGAGCTGGATGCAGCGCTGCGCCGCGTCAATCGCTCCGAAACACTGGCGCGCGAAGGTGCGTCCTCGGAGCAGGAGCTGGACGACGACCGGGCGCGCGTGCGTGGTGCCCGGGCCGCGCTCAAGGCCGCCGAGGCCCAGGCCACGGCCGCCAAGGCAGCCATCGACGCAGCCAAGGCCCAGACCATCGGTGCGGAGTCGGCGGTGACGGCCGCCGCCGCCACCGTCCAGCGCATCGATGCCGACGTCAAGGACAGCGAACTCACCGCCCCGCGCGATGGCCGCGTGCAATACCGGCTGGCCCAACCCGGCGAGGTGATCGGCGCGGGCGGCAAGGTGCTCAATATGGTGGATGTCTCGGATGTCTACATCAGCTTCTTCCTGCCCGAGACCGTGGCTGGCCGCGTGGCCCTGGGTACCGAGGTGCGCATCGTGCTGGATGCGGCACCGCAATATGTGATCCCGGCCCAGGTGTCCTTTGTCGCCAGCACCGCCCAGTTCACGCCCAAGACCGTGGAGACGGCCAGCGAAAGACAGAAGCTGATGTTCCGCGTCAAGGCCCGCATCGCCCCGGATCTGCTGCAAAAGCATCTGACACAGGTCAAGACAGGCCTGCCTGGCGTGGCCTGGATCAAGCTCGACAAGGAGCGCGAATGGCCGGCCCGACTGGAGCTGCGCACCGGCGACGCTTCGGCCTCGTGAATACCGGGACCCGGTTTGCCATGACCCAGCATGTAGCCACCTTGCGTGAAGTGACGCTCGCCTACGGCAAGACGCAGGCGCTGCGCGGCCTGAGCCTGGAAATTCCGGCAGGCCTCATGGTCGGCCTGATCGGCCCCGACGGCGTGGGAAAGTCCAGCCTGCTGTCGCTGATTGCGGGAGCGCGCGCGCTGCAAGGCGGCGAGATACAGGCGCTGGGTGGCGATATGCGCAGCAAAAAGCACCGCGATGCAGTCTGCCCGCGCATTGCCTACATGCCTCAGGGCCTGGGCAAGAACCTCTACCCCACGCTGTCGGTGGAAGAGAATCTGCAGTTCTTCGGGCGCCTTTTCGGGCATGACGCGGCCGAGCGCCGGGCGCGCATCGACGATCTGACCCAGAGCACCGGACTGCAGAAATTCCTCTCCCGCCCAGCGGGCAAGCTCTCGGGCGGCATGAAGCAGAAGCTGGCGCTGTGCTGCGCCCTGATCCACGACCCCGACCTGCTGATTCTCGACGAGCCCACGACCGGCGTGGACCCGCTGGCGCGCGCGCAGTTCTGGGATCTGATCAACCGCATCCGTGGCCAGCGCCCGCAGATGAGCGTGATCGTGGCCACAGCCTATATGGACGAGGCCCAGCGCTTCGACTGGCTGGCCGCCATGGATGACGGCCGGATTCTGGCCACCGGCACGCCCGCCGAGCTGCTGGCACGCACCGGCATGCCGGCGCTGGAGGCCGCCTTCATCGCCCTGCTGCCCGAGGAGAAAAAACGCGGCCATGCCGCCGTGGTGATCCCGCCGCTGCAGACCCGCGATGACGACATCGCCATTGAGGCGCGCGATCTCACCATGCGCTTTGGCGATTTCGTGGCCGTGGACCATGTGAACTTCCGCATCCGGCGCGGCGAGATCTTCGGCTTTCTGGGCTCCAACGGCTGCGGCAAGTCGACCACCATGAAGATGCTGACCGGGCTGCTGCCCGCCAGCGAGGGAGATGCCTGGCTGTTCGGCAAGAAGATCGATCCGCATGATGTGGCCACGCGCCAGCGAGTGGGCTACATGTCCCAGGCCTTTTCGCTCTACGGCGAGCTGACCGTGCTGCAGAACCTGGTGCTGCACGCCGAACTCTTCCATGTGGACCCGGCCCAGATCCCCGCGCGGGTCGAGGAGATGATCACCCGCTTCGGCCTCACCGAGGTGCGCGAGACCCTGCCCGGCAATATGCCGCTGGGCATGCGCCAGCGCCTGTCGCTGGCCGTGGCCATGGTGCACAAGCCGGAGCTGCTGATTCTCGACGAGCCCACCTCGGGCGTGGACCCCGTGGCGCGCGACCAGTTCTGGCGCCTGCTGATCGAGCTCTCGCGCCGCGACCGCGTGACCATCTTCATCTCCACGCACTTCATGAACGAGGCCGAGCGCTGCGACCGCATGTCCATGATGCATGCGGGCAAGGTGCTGGACAGCGACCGGCCGGCAGCCCTGACCGCCAAGCGCGGTGCGGCCACACTGGAAGAGGCCTTCATCGGCTATCTGGTGGAGGCCTCGGGCGAGGCCGCACCCGTGCTCGATATCAAAAAAGAAGCTACTACCGCTCGCTCTGCTTCATTTTCAGACTTAAATCATGCTGAATCCCAAGTGGATGAAGCGCAAAAAGCTCCTTTTTCAGAAGCACATTTCAGCGGCCCCGGCTTCAGCCTGCAACGCCTGTGGAGCTATCTGTGGCGCGAGTCGCTGGAGCTGCAGCGCGATCCCGTGCGCGCCACGCTGGCCCTGGTGGGTTCGCTGGTGCTGATGGTGGTGATCGGCTTCGGCATCAGCATGGACGTCGAAGACCTGCGTTTCGCGGTGCTGGACCGCGACCAGAGCACCATCAGCCAGAACTATGTGAACAATCTCGCGGGCTCGCGCTATTTCATTGAAATGCCGGCCATCCGGGACTACGCCGACCTGGACCGGCGCATGAAAAGCGGCGAGCTGGCACTGGCCATCGAGATTCCACCCGGTTTTGGCCGTGATGTGCTGCGCGGCTCGAAAGTAGCCGTGGGCGCCTGGTTCGACGGCGCCATGCCCCAGCGCGGCGAGACCGTCAAAGGCTATGTCCAGGCCATGCACCAGCTCTGGCTGGCACAGCAGGCACGCGAGCGCCTGGGCGTGCAGCT
This sequence comes from Comamonas sp. Z3, assembly GCF_008121565.1. Taxonomy (NCBI): domain Bacteria; kingdom Pseudomonadati; phylum Pseudomonadota; class Betaproteobacteria; order Burkholderiales; family Comamonadaceae; genus Comamonas; species Comamonas sp. Z3. The sequence continues at coordinate 303,574 of NZ_VOQU01000008.1, read as the reverse complement.
GGCCAGCCAGGTCAGCCTGGAGACCCGCTTTCGCTACAACCCCGATGTGAAAAGCCTGCCCGCCATGGTGCCGGCCGTGATTCCGCTGCTGCTGATGATGCTGCCGGCCATGCTCACGGCCCTGGCCGTGGTGCGCGAAAAAGAGCTGGGCTCCATCGTGAACCTGTACGTCACCCCCGTGACCCGCACCGAGTTTCTGCTGGGCAAGCAGCTGCCCTATGTGGTGCTGGCCATGCTGAACTTCTTTCTGATGTGCGCCATGGCGGTCTTCGTCTTCGGCGTGCCCATGACCGGCAGCTTCCCGCTGCTCGTCTTGGCCGCCCTGCTCTTCAGCGTCATTGCCACGGGCATGGGCCTGCTGGCCTCGGCCGTCACCAGCAGCCAGATTGCCGCCATGTTCTTTGCCATGCTGGGCACGCTGATTCCGGCCACGCAGTTCTCGGGGCTGACCGACCCGGTGTCCTCGCTGGAAGGCGCCGGCCGCTGGATCGGCGAGATCTATCCGGCCACCTATATGTTCGCCATCAGCCGCGGCGTCTTCAACAAGGCGCTGGGCCTGCACGATCTGGCGCCGACCTTGCTGCCGCTGCTGATCGCCGTTCCCGTGATCATGGGCATCGCCATCTGGGCCCTGCCCAAGCAGGAGAAGTGATGAAGCTCCCCCTGAGCTGCTGCGCAGCTTCCCCCTCTCTCGCTAACGCGGGAGGGGGACGACAGCCTCGCTGCGGGGCGGCCCTTGCTCGCTGTCCTGGCGGTAGGCCAGCGCCAGTTTCAGCAGCAGCCCTCGTTTTCGTCATGGAGACACACCATGTGGCATAGCCTGAAGAATATCTGGCGCCTGGGCGTCAAGGAACTGTGGAGCCTGTGGCGCGACCCGGTGATGCTGGTACTCATCGTCTATACCTTCACGGCCTCGGTGTACACGGCGGCCACGGCCATGCCCGATACGCTGCACAAGGCGCCGATCGCCATCGTCGACGAAGACCAGTCGCCGCTGTCGGCACGCATCGCCTCGGCTTTCTACCCACCTCAGTTCATGCCGCCGCAGATGGTGGATTTCAGCCATGTGGACCCCGGGCTGGATGCAGGCGACTTCACCTTCTCGCTGACCATTCCTCCCAACTTCCAGCGCGATGTGCTGGCCGGCAAAAAGGCCGAGCTGCAGCTGAACGTGGATGCCACCCGCATGAGCCAGGCCTTCTCGGGCAGCGGCTATGTGCAGCAGATCGTGCTGGCCGAGATCAACGAGTTCGTCCAGCGTTACCGGGGAGCGAGCACCCTGCCCGTGGACCTGGAGCTGCGCGCGCGCTTCAATCCCGGGCTGGACAAGATCTGGTTCGGCGGACTGATGCAGATCATCAACAACGTCACCATGCTCTCCATCATCCTCACGGGGGCGGCGCTGATCCGCGAGCGCGAGCATGGCACCATCGAGCACCTGCTGGTCATGCCGGTGACGCCTACCGAGATCATGCTGGCCAAGGTCTGGTCCATGGGCGCCGTGGTGCTGCTGGCAGCCGCCGTCTCGCTCAATCTGGTCGTGCGCGGCGCACTCAAGGTGCCCATAGAAGGCAGTCTGCTGCTGTTCATGGCAGGCTCGGCCCTGTGCCTGTTCGCCACCACGGCCATGGGCATCTTCCTGGCCACCGTGGCGCGCAGCATGCCGCAGTTCGGTCTGCTGATGGTGTTGACGCTGCTGCCGCTGCAGCTGCTGTCGGGCGGCATGACGCCACGCGAATCCATGCCCCAGCTGGTGCAGGACGTGATGCTGTTCGCCCCCACCACGCATTTTGTGGAGCTTGGTCAGGCGATTCTGTATCGCGGCGCCGGTATAGAAACCGTGTGGAAGCCCTTCCTGTGGCTGGCGGGCATAGGCGCCGTGCTGTTCTGGCTGTCGCTGATGCGGTTCAGAAAAACCTTGTCCAGCATGGCCTGATATCGTCCTCATGCCGCCATCCAGCGGCCTGCTACGCCAGCAACAAGGCGCAAGCCGCCTGCTTGTGCCAAAGATCTCCCCAGCTCCAGGATTGCGCCCATGCCATTCACCACCGAAGAACGACAATCACTGCTTGCCCTCAAGGGCGTGGGCCCCACGGTGCTGAGCCGGCTGGAATCCCTGGGCTATGGCTCGTTCGCACATTTGCGTGAGGCCAATGCCCTGGACATCGTCGCCAAGGCCTCTGCGCTCACGGGCTCCAGCTGCTGGAAGAACAGCCCGCAGGCACGCGCCGCCATCCAGGCCACCATCGACGCAGCCAGGCGGCAGGCAGTGCAGGAGGGCTAAGCACTCGCCGGAACCCGCGCTGTCCCCGGCCTGCGCCCTCACGCATATCTCTGCAGCAGCGCAGGCCTGAGCGGCAGCCGGCCTATCTCAAGAAGACGGTTGCACGCCAAGAATGCACAGCGTATCGCGGGCAGCCACCCACTCCTCGTTGGTGGGCTCCACGCCCACCAGCACCCGGCTGCCGGCCGCTGAGATCACGGGCGCATGCGCCGCATTGGCCCGGGCATCGAGTTCCAGACCCAGCCAGGCCAGATCGGTGCAGACGCGGGCACGAATCTCCTCGCTGTGCTCGCCTATGCCTGCCGTGAAGACCAGCATGTCCAGGCCGCCCAGTGCCGCAGCCAGCGAACCGATCTCACGCACGATGCGGCGCACAAAGAGTTCCAGCGCAATGCGTGCGCGCTCGCCGGCCTCGCCCGGCTCCTCGATATGGCGCAGGATCACGCGCGGCTCGGACGAGATGCCCGATACGCCCAGCAGCCCCGAGTCGTGATAGAGCAGACGCCCCACCTCTTGAAGCGTCAGTTTCTCGATCTCCATCAGATAGAGCACGGCCCCCGGGTCCAGCGCACCGGTACGGGTGCCCATCATCAATCCGTCCAGAGCCGAGAAGCCCATGGTGGTCGCCATGCTCTGCAGCTGCTGCATGCCGCAGAGGCTGGCGCCGCTGCCCAGATGGGCGACGATGGTTCGGCCCCTGGCCCTGTCGCCATGACGCTCGGCCAGCGCGGCCGCCATATAGGCATACGAGAGCCCGTGAAAGCCATAGCGGCGCACGCCGCGCTGCCACCATTCGTATGGCAGCGGCAATATCTGCTCCACCTTGGGCAGGCTGTGATGAAAGCCGGTATCGAAGCAGGCGATCTGCACGATATCGGGCCGCTCGCGCAGCAGGATCTCTATGGCCTCCAGCGCAAACGGCTGGTGCAGCGGTGCCAGCGGCACATAGCTGCGCAGGTCCTGCAGCACCTGCGCATCAATGCGGGTGGACTCGAAATACTTGCTGCCGCCATGCACCACCCGGTGAGCGATCGCGGCCACGGGCCGGTCCTCCAGCCGCGCCGTGATGCGCTCCCGGATGATGCGCAGCGCATCGCGATAGGGGTGCTCGGCGCCCAGCCCGATGGCAAAGGGCGGGATGCCGGTTTCGCCGAAGTCGGGAGCGGGCCCGCCAATGCCCTGCACCTTGCCGTTCCACAGGGGTTTGCGCGGCAGCGGCCTGGCGGCCTCGAAGACGGCGAACTTGATGCTCGAGGAGCCGCAGTTCAGGACGATGATGACGGAATTGCTCATGGCAGTACCTTTGTCTGCCGACAGGGCACAGACTGCAGCAACGGCCAGCCTGGCGCCATCGACCATGCTTTTCAGGGCGGCGTCTGCCGGTAGTGATGTGCGAGCAGCAGCGCAATCGCGCAGGATGCAATGCGGGATTCGCGCGAATCGGCGCGGCTGGTCAGCACGATGGGCACCTTGGCACCGAGCACGATGCCTGCGCTGGCGGCGCCGCCCAGGTACATCAGCTGCTTGGCCAGCATATTGCCGCTTTCCAGATCGGGCACCAGCAGGATGTCGGCCTGACCGGCCACGGGCGACGTGATGCCCTTGGTGCGTGCGGCCTCGATGGAGACCGCATTGTCGAAAGCCAGCGGGCCGTCCAGCACGCCTCCGGTGATCTGGCCCCGGTCGGCCATCTTGCACAGCGCGGCCGCATCCAGGGTTGCGGGCATGCTGGGGTTGACCGTCTCGACGGCAGCGAGGATGGCCAGCTTGGGCCTGGCCACGCCCAGGACCTGCGCGAGCTCGATGGCATTGCGTGCGATATCGGCCTTCTGCAAGAGATCGGGGGCCAGATTGATGGCCGCGTCGGTGACGATGAAGGGGCGTGGATAGCTGGCCGTCTGCAGCACAAAGCAATGGCTGACACGCCTCTTGGTGCGCAGCCCGGCACTGCCGGCAACGACAGCAGCCATCAGCTCGTCGGTGTGCAGACTGCCTTTCATCAAGCCCTCCAACTCGCCGCTGGCGGCAAGCCTGGCGCCATGCTCGGCGGCGGCGTGGCTGTGCGGCACGTCCTCGATGCGCAAGCCCTGCAGCTCGAACCCCTGCGCCAGCGCAACCGCCTCCAGCCTGGCGCGCGGAGCGATCAGGACCGGCTCGATCAGCCCCAGCCGATGCGCGTCGAGCGCCGCGGACAGACTGATCGCATCGCAGGGATGAACCACGCCCATGCGCACCGGCGGCAGCTCCTTGACGGCCGCCAGCAGCCGGATCAGGCCATGATGGGTGGCCACGTCCAGCGGCTGCTCCGCCCCGCCCGAAGACAGGTCGGTCGCCGGAGGTGACGCTGTGGTGAAAGCCTGGGCCTGTGCCTCGCGGGCGCAGCGCAGGGTCAACGTGCTCGCATCACGGGCGGCAACGGTGACATGCAGGCTGTCGCCGACAGCCAGGCCCTCGAACGGCTCCCGCATCCCCTCTGGACTCGATTGACTCATCGCACTCCTTTCTTGCCGCGGCTTGCGGCCGGTTGACGTCGCGCAGCAGGCTTGGGCCGCGTGGCGGTGGCGGAAGCCCGGGCCGGCGCCAGCTGCGGCACCTGAGCCTCGTCCATCGGGGCCTGCTGCGCCAGGGCGGCCTGCTCGAACAAGGCCTGCACCTGCTGCAGAGCGCTTTTCACGGCCTGCTGCTCGGCCTTCGCTCCCGTATCGATGGCCGCCATGCTGGCAATCGCCTGGCTGGCCTTGCGTATGGTGTCGGCAGGCGTGTTCTTGAGCAGGCCTGGAATGGCATCGATGGCGGCGCTACCGCATTGCCTGATCACCAGGGTCTGCTCGCGGATGGCGGCGCGCAGCTCGGCCAGGCTCCAGCGCCCCGGCGCCTCCTGCTCCAGCAATTGCGCGGCCAGATGGTAGTAGCGCTCGTCCACGGAGCGGCGCAGCGACAGCACGCTCAGCAAGCCGCGCAACGTGGCTTCGAGCACGCCGCCCTGACCCACACTGTCCTCGATCTGGCGCTGCCTGCCCGCCATCAGGGCCAGATGCTCGGGCGTGGTGCCCGGATGCTGGCGCACCGGCCCGCTTTCGCCATAGGCGTGTCCGGCCAGTGCCTGCATCAGGGGCGAGCCGTAGAACATGTCGAACCACAGGGCATAGATATGGTCGCGCCGGTCGCGAAAGTCATCGAGGGAGCGCTCCAGCGCGGCCGAGCCCTGCTGCTGCATCTGCAGCCAGGGATTGGCCTCGTCCACGGGCCGGCGATGTTCGCGTATGTATCCGGCACTGCCGCGTATCAGGGCGGCCAGCGGGTGCTGGCTGCTCCAGGCCTCGAACTGCAGGCGCATGGGGTGCAGGGCCTGCAGCCAGCGCGCCGACTCAGAGGTGCTCAGCGCGCGCACCCAGGGTTGCCAGAGGCTGCGGTACAGCGCCAGGTTGATGTCGGAGACCCTGGCCGCCGCGTCGAAGCGGCGTTCGGCCTGGGCATCGGGCTTGACGATGTCGCGCACCTCATCAAGACCGCTGGCACGGATGCTCAGCAGATAAGGATCGTGGAGCAGCTTCTGCTCCTGCGCCGTCGCGTCGTCCACGCTGGCGCGGTAGATGCCTGCAGGCAGTAGATTGATCTGCTCTATGGCACTGGCGAACTTGCGGTGCTGCTTGCTGCCGACGGCGCCCGACACAAAGATGCCCAGGTGGCCAATGCTGTCATGCGTGCTGAAGATGATGGTCTGGTCATGGGCACGCACGTCGTCGTCGCTGGCGTAAAGGTCGGTGATCCAGCCCAGGGCCTGGGCCGGCGGTGTGATGTTGTCGCCATAGGAACAGAACACCAGGATGGGGGAGCGGATATTGCGCAGATCGATGCGCACCCCGTCCGAGGTCAGCAGCCGGGCCGTCGAAAGCTTGTTGCCGATGAACAGGTTGTCGACGATGTACTGCATCTCCACATCGTTGAGAAAGACATAGCCGCCCCAGTATTTCTCGAAGCCTATATAACGCTCGGCCTCGGTGTCGACATTGGCATAGACCTTGTACTGCTTGCTCCACAGCGTGTTGGCCGGATCGAGCTGCTCGAAGTTCTGCACCAGATGGGCGCCGTCGAAGCGGCCGTTGCCCAGATCGCTGGCCAGAGCCGTCATCCAGCTTCCCCCGAGAAGCCCGCCCGAATAACGCATGGGATTGTCACCGGCCCAGTACGACAGGGGCGCTCCAGCAACGATGATGGGCCCGAACAGCTCGGGCCAGACAGCGGCCGTCATCAGGATCTGCCAGCCCGCCTGGCAGTTGCCGATGACCGCGGGCTTGCCCTCGCTCTCGGGATGCAGCTCGGCCACGCGACGCATGAAGGCCGCCTCGGCACGCATCACATCCTCCACCGTCTGACCCGGCACCGGATCGGGCAGAAAGCCGACGAAGTAGCAAGGGTGGCCGGCCTCCAGTGCCGCCCCGATCTCGCTGTGCGGCTTGAAGCCGCCGATGCCGGGCCCATGGCCGGCGCGTGGATCGACCACGACGAACGGTCGCTTGCCCGGATCGGCCGGCCGATTCTCAGGCGCCTGAATGCGCACCAGGCCATAGTTGACGGGCCTGGGAAGCTCCAGTCCCGACATCACCAGCTCGGCAGGGAAATGCAGCACATTGGGCATCCTGGCCTCGCGCTGCATCCGGTACTGATCGCCGACCTGGCGCTCGATATCGGCATACAGCACGCTGCGCTGGGCGGCATCCAGCGCATAGGCTGCGGCGGCGCGCCACCATGCCAAAGGATCGACAGCCCCCTGAGTCGATGGGCCGGCCTCGCTGGGTTTGCTCATATCGTGCTCCCGAAGTCACAAGCTTCTCTCAAAAAGACTCAAAAACAATAGCTGTCGGCGCTTTATGGATCAGCCAAGCGCCGAAAAGCCGGAGTTCCTGCCATGACAAGACCGCAGATCATCCGGCGACGAAGCGGCAGCCATGCTGCGGCCCCGCCCCTCTTTCTCCTATTTCTGTGCCGTCTTGCCGCCCTTGGCCTGAGCCTCGTCCTGACCCGGCGGCGTCCAGACGGACAGCCACTGCTTGAAGATGTCCTGCAGCGGCAAAGCGGGCAGATTGGACGAGCCGTCTGCACGCATGGCGTCGGCCACGGCCTTCTGCCAGGCCTCCAGGGCTTGCTGCAGACCGCTGGCAAAAGCCTGCTGGTTCCGGATCGCGATATCGCTGGCGCTCCTGGCATCGCTCATGCGGTCTTCAATCCTGCGCATGAAAGCCTCGGCGGGCAGGCTGGCCAGTGACTGCCAGTCCTCGGCCTTCAGCAGGCTTTGCAGCTCCGACGTGGTTTCGCTGATGCCAGTAGCACTGCTGTGCTGCGCCGCTTCCAGCCAGCGATGGCCACTCTCACGCATCAGCTGAGCGATGCGCAGTTGCAGCTCGGCATTGGCCTTGAACAGACTCAGGGGGGTCGCTTGGATGCTCATATCGGTCTCCCTATGGTGATGGTGGTGCCTATCGAGAGGCTGGCGGACCGTCCGGCCTATCACCGTGACCAGACGGCCTATGAAAACTCCGTGACTTGCGCAAACCCGGATGGCGCATGGCGTTTCGTGCAGAGAAATGCCCGTCGTGCATCCTGGTCGGAGCAGGTCTTCAACTCAATGCTCGAGCACGTACCGGCCCGGAGCGTCATACAAAGGCTTGCCACTCTTGCCGCCCATGCGCGGCGCAGCCAGCGGCGTGCCGGATCTGGTTTGGAGCCAGGCACTCCATGCCGGCCACCAGGAGCCCTGGTGCCGCTCGGCTTCCTGCTGCCACTGCGCGGCAGGCATGTCCTGAGCACCGGCGGGACGCATGCGCAGCTGGTAACTGCGGCGCGGATGGCCGGGCTCGCTGACAATGCCGGCGTTATGGCCACCGCTCGTCAGCGCAAAGGTGATTTCGGCCGGGGTGCGATGGTGCAGCTTGTATACCGATGGCCAGGGTGCCACATGATCGGTAAGCGTTCCCACGCAGAAGATGGGCACTCTGAGATCGAGCAACGAGACCGGCCTGTCGTCAACCGGATAACGGTTTTCGCTGAGATCGTTGTTCAGAAACAGACGGCGCAGGTATTGCGAGTGCATCCTCGCAGGCATGCGCGTGGCATCGGCATTCCAGGCCATGAGATCGCTCATCGGCGCACGCTCGCCCAGCAGGTAGTGATCGACCATGCGCGACCACAGCAGATCCTGGGAGCGCAGCATCAGGAATGCGCCGGCCATCTGCTCGGCGCGCAGATAGCCTTGCCGGGCCATCTGGGCCTCAAGCAGGCTGATCTGCGCTTCGTCGATGAACAGCCCCAGCTCGCCGGGCTCGGTGAAATCGGTCTGTGCGGCCAGCAGGCTCATCGATGCCAGACGGTCGTCGCCGTCGCGCGCCATCGCTGCTGCAGCCATGGCCAGCAGGGTTCCGCCCAGGCAATAGCCGGCCGCATGCACTTTCCTGCCCGGGACGATACCGGTGACGGCATCCAGCGCAGCACGCCAGCCCAGCGCGACATAGTCGTCCATGCCCAGCTCCCGGTCATCGGCATCGGGGTTCTTCCAGGAAACGCAGAACACCGTATACCCCTGGTCGACCAGATACTTGATCAGCGAATTGCCTGGCGAAAGATCCAGGACATAGTACTTCATGATCCAGGCCGGCATGATCAATACCGGCTCGGGGTGGACCTTGTCGGTGGTGGGCGTGTACTGGATCAGCTCCATCAGCCGGTTGCGCAGCACCACCTTGCCAGCCGTGACGGCCACATCGCGCCCTGGCTGGAATGCTTCGGAACCTGCAGGCGGCTGGTTTGCGATCTGGGCCTGCAGGTCTTCCATCAGGTACTGCAAGCCGCGCACCAGATTCGCCCCGCCCTCTTTGAGGGTACGCTCCTGAACAATCGGGTTGGTGGCAAAGAAGTTCGCGGGCGAACACATATCCAGCCACTGCTTGCCCCAGAACCCGACCAGGCGTGCGTGATGCGGTTCAACCCCGGCAACGCCCTGGCTGGCAGCCCGCCACCAGCGTTGCTGAGCGGCGAAGCCCGCACTGATGGCATTGAACGGCCATTGCTGCCATTGAGCCGCCTTGAAGCGGTGATCGGGCTCTGCGTTCCTCGGCCCGCCATAGCAAAGACTGGCCCATTCTTCCAGCGCCAGCCGCGCAAGATCCAGACGCTTTCCGGGGCTGATGGCAAGATGGCCAGCCCAGTCCAGCCAGGCCTGCCATTGGGACTCGGGGGAAACCGACAGCCACTGCTGCGCCCACATCGCACGCACAGCCTGATCAAGCTGCTGGCTGGAACTGAACTGCGTCTCGGCCTCGCGGTCAACCATAGCGGCCCCTTTTTGCTGCATGGCAATAACGCAACATCTTATGTGCTGAAGAAGTTGTTGCATAGCCACCGCCCACGGAGGCTTGAGCTTCATCAAATCCAGGCCAGCAAGCAATGCGGCGCCAGATGCCAGATGCCGGATGCCGGATGCCGGATGCCGGATGCCGGATGGCGCAGGCTGCAGCGCTGCAGGCGAAAGAACTCGGCGTCCAGACCTGCAGGCAATATCGGCAATGGCCTGCAAGCGGCGGGCTCCGACCAAAGTCGGCCTGCGCGCCAGACACCGATTACCCATTGTGTGCAATAATGGAGAGCTTTTATGCGGAAAGTACACCGGACAGGCTGGTGCGGCTCCCGCACTTGACCAAAGGAAAGATCATGAAAGAAGGCATTCACCCCAATTACCGCGAAGTTCTGTTCGTTGACATGTCCAACGGCTTCAAGTTCGTGACACGTTCTTGCGTTTCCACCAAGGAAACCGAAAACTTCGAAGGTAAAGAGTACCCTCTGTTCAAGCTGGATACCACTTCTGAATCGCACCCCTTCTACACTGGCACACAAAAGTCGGTGGACAACATGGGTGGCCGCGTGGAGAAGTTCCGCAACCGCTTCGGCAAGAAGTAAATCTTACTTTTTTGCTGAAAAGGCAGCTCGGGCAACCGTGCTGCCTTTTCTTTTTGGGAGCTGCCCTGCGGCATCCCAATGCTCCTATCATCGGAGCACCAAGCGCTCCGAACCCGGGCGCTCTCGCCTGATCAGGCCGTGCAGACTCGCACCGCCGCTACCGGATTGATTGCGTGAACCAGCCCACACCTGCCATTGTTGCCCAAAGCGCCGTGCGCCGACTGCCGCGCTGGGCCCTGCTTTTGCTGTGCCTGGCCTATGTGATTCCCGGCTTTGTCATGCGTGGCCCCTGGCGCTCCAACGACATGGAGGCCTTTGGCTATATGCGCGAGCTGGCGCTAGGTCATACCGACTGGCTGTCTCCCACGCTTTCGGGTCTGGCTCCCAGCATCGATGGTCTGCTGCCCTACTGGCTGGGCGCCTTGTCCCTGTTGGGCTTCGAGTGGCTGCTCGGCGCTGAAATGGCGGCGCGCCTGCCGTTCATCGCCTTGCTGATCCTGACCCTGGCAGCCACCTGGTGGGGCGCCTACTATCTGGCACGCACGCCTGGCGCGCAGCCCGTAGCCTTCGCCTTTGGCGGAGAGGCGCAACTGATCGACTACGCCCGCGCCATGGCCGATGCGGCCTTGCTGGCGCTGGTTGCCTGCCTGGGTCTGGCCCAGCTCTCGCATGAAACCACCAGCTACGTCACCCAGCTGGGCTGCACGACGCTGCTGTTCTTTGCAGCGGCAGCCATGGCCTATCACCCGAGGAAGTCAGTGGCAGCACTGATATTCGGCCTGCTGGGACTGGCCCTGAGCGGCGCCCCCACGCTTGCCGTGCTGTTCGGACTGGGCGGCAGCGTGATCGCCTTCACCCAGCGCAGCTGGGGCGACAATCCGGGCCGCTCACACCGCCAGGCACGCATCTGGGCCGCAGCCTGGATGGCCGCCACCGTGCTGGCCGCCAGCCTGACCACCGCACTGGATCAATGGGTCTGGCATCTCGTGGACTCGCTCAAGGACTGGAGCGCGCTGCTGCAGCTGCTGTTGTGGTTCTGCTGGCCTGCCTGGCCCCTGGCTTTGTGGACTCTGTGGGTCTGGCGCCGCCAGATTGCCTACCCCGGCCACAACCCGCATCTGTCCATCGCCCTGCTGTTTGCCACCGTCCCGGTAGCCGCCTGCCTGAGCAGCACGCCGGCCGATCGCGCCCTGCTGCTGGGACTTCCTGCCATCGCCACACTGGCCGCCTTCGCCCTGCCCACCTTTAGGCGCAGCATCAGCGCGCTGATCGACTGGTTCACACTGCTGTTCTTTACGGCATCCGCGATTGCCATCTGGGTGGTCTGGCTGGCATTTCAGACCGGATTTCCGCCCAAGATCGCCGCCAATATTGCACGCCTTGCCCCGCAGTTTGAAGCCAGCATCTCCTGGCCCACGGTCATCGTGGCACTCGTCGCCACTGCCGGCTGGTTTGCGCTGGTGGTCTGGCGCACCTCGCGCAACCGCGCAGCCATCTGGAAGAGCCTGGTGCTGCCGGCCGGTGGTGCCACGCTGAGCTGGGTGTTGTTGTCCACGCTCTGGATGGAGCCGCTGGACCATGCTCGCAGCTATCAGTTCCAGATGACGCAGCTGGACGGCGAGCTCAGGCAAAGCGGCGCCACAAGCTGCGTGCTGACCTATGGCCTGGGCCGCTCGCAGATTGCGGCCGTGCGCTACTACACCCATGTGGATACGGCACTGCTGCGCCGCAGCGATCCCCGCGACTGCGGCTGGGCACTGGTCGATGCAGACCGCTGGGCGGGCGACCACAATCGCAAGCTGCGCCAGGGCTGGAGCGAGGTCAGCCGCATCACCCGTCTGGCCGGTCAGAAGGAAGTTCTGGTTCTGCTCAAGTACACCGGCCCCAAAGCCGCGCCATGAAGGGCGAGCTGCAGTACATAGGCCGCCATGCCGGTACCGTGCTGGCCGGCCAGCTGGCCGTCATGGCCTTCGGCACCACCGATACCATCGTCGCCAGTCGTTATTCCAACGAGGCCGTCGCAGCCCTGTCCGTGGGCTCGGCCATTTTCATCAGCGTCTATGCCTCGCTGATGGGCATTTTTCAGGCTCTTTTGCCCCTGTGGTCCGAGCAGCGCGGCGCCGGCCGGCCCCGGGCCATAGGGCATTCGCTGCGCCAGTCCATGTATCTGTGTGCCACGGCCTGCGTGCTGGGGATGGCAGTGCTGCTCATGCCTGACGCGCTGCTGCGCTGGACCGATGTGCCCGATGCGCTGCAGCTGGAGGTCAAGCGCTATCTCGCCGTGCTGGCCTGGGGGCTGCCTCCGGCGCTGCTGTTTCGCATCTACAGTGCACTCAACCAGGCGCTGGGCCACCCCAAGCTGGTCACCTGGCTGCAGCTCATCTCGCTGCTGATCAAAATCCCCTTGTCCGTCTGGTTCACCTTTGGCGGCCTGGGCCTCGCTCCCCTTGGAGCCGTGGGCTGCGCCCTGGCCACGCTGCTGGTCAACTACACCATGTTTGCCGTGGCCCTGTGGCTGATGCGTACCCAGGATTTCTATGCGCCGCTGGCGCTGTGGCAGAAGCTGGAGCCCCCTGACTGGCGGCAGCTGGGCCGTTTCTGCCGCCTTGGCATTCCTGCGGGTCTGGCCATTCTGGTGGAAGTCACCTCCTTTACGCTCATGGCCCTGTATGTGGCAAGACAGGGCCCGCTCTCGTCCGCCAGCCACCAGATTGCCGCCAATCTGGCCGCCATCTGCTATATGGTGCCGCTGTCCCTGGCCATTGCCACCAGTGCCCGCGTCAGCTACTGGCGCGGCGCAGGCGATGAAGTCCAGGCCAGAACGCTGATTCAGCAGTGTTTCAAGCTTGCGCTGATGATAGGCATGGCGACAGCTGCCACCTTGTTCGTTGCTCGCAGCTGGATTGCAGACATCTATACCGACTCCCCGCAGGTACTGGCCATGACGTCCTGGCTGCTGATCTGCGTGGCCGCATACCATGTGGCGGACTGCGTGCAGACCTACTGCATTTTCGTGCTGCGCTGCTACCGCGTGACCGTGGCGCCTCTGGTGATTTATTGCCTGCTGCTCTGGGGCGGCGGCCTGGGCCTTGGCTACTGGCTGACCTACCGGTGGCAGGCCGCTCCCGGCTGGCAGGACTGGCAGGCCACGCCCATGCCCTTGTGGATCTGCAGCGCGGCCGCCCTGCTGGTCACGGCCCTGGCATTCAGCACCATCCTGCACAAAACCATACGACCTCCCAAGCCCCAGACCAGCCCCCGAAGCACTCAATGAGACAGCGTCTTGACCGGCACCTCGGTCACGGCCCGCACACGGCCAGGCGGAAAAGTCACAGCGAACTCCGAGCCCTTGCCCAGCTCGCTCTCGATGCTGAGCTTGGCACCATGGCGCTGCAGCACATGCTTGACGATGGCCAGTCCCAGGCCGGTGCCGCCAGTGTCGCGTGAGCGGCTGCGGTCCACGCGATAGAAGCGCTCCGTCAGGCGCGACACATGCCTTTCATCGATGCCGGGGCCGGAGTCCTTGACGGCAAAGCGGGCCGAACCGTCGGGCAGCAATTGCCAGCGCACATCGATCTGCCCACCGGCAGGCGTGTAGCGCATGGCATTGGCCAGCAGATTGGAGAACGCGCTGTGCAGCTCCGCGCTGGCGCCTGCCAGCTCTCCGGCCTGCCTGAGCACCTGCTCGTCGGGAAAGTTCAGCACATGGGGCTTGGACTGCTTGCGCGTCAAGGCATTGGAGAGACCGCGCGCCTCGTTCTCGCAGCGAGTGAGCAACTGCGCCACCGAGACCCAGTCGTTGTTGCCGGGCAGCGGGCTGCCCTCCAGACGCGACAAGGTCAGCAAGTCCTCCACCAGATGCTGCATGCGCTCGGCCTGCTGGGCCATCAGCTCCAGATAGCGATTGCGCTCGGCCTCCTCCAGCGGCAGGTTCTGCAGCGTTTCCACAAAACCGGCCAGCACCGTCAGCGGCGTGCGGATTTCATGCGAGACATTGGCCACGAAGTCGCGGCGCATGGCTTCGGCCTGCTCCAGCGCCGTCACATCGCGCGCCAGCAGCAGCTTGCGTCCCTCGCCATAACCGTAGAGCTGAACCGACAGCTTGACCGGTCGCGAAGGCGTGCTTTCGCGCCCCTGCATGACCAGATCGTGGGTGAAGTCCTGCGCCACGAAATAGGCACTGAACTGGGGATTGCGCACTAGGTTGCCTATGCTTTGCAGCACGTCGCGCTCGGCGTCGAAGCCGAACTGCTTGGCCGCAATCTGGTTGCACCATTCGATGCGCCCCTGTGCATCGAGCAGCACCACGCCATTGGGACTGGCCTGCAGGGCCGACAAGATATCGTTGAGCCGCTGATCGCCCTGCTGCACCTGCTGCACGCTCTGGCGAATCCAGCGGCGCATGCGTACACCGGCTTCGCCCCAGATGCCCGCCAGGTTGGGCACGGCACCCAGCTCCGACTGGCGCAGCCAGCGCAGCAGGCGCGCGCCATTCCAGCTATCCACCAGCCACCAGATCCAGCCGCCTATCAAGGCACCTGCCATGGCCGCCACAGTTTGCTGCCCCACCGTCGCATCGGGTGCGACCAGATAGGCCCACAGCAGCCATAGCACCATGGCTGCCGCGATCTGAGAGGCCAACAATCGAAAACCACGCCACCCCATATTTGCTTTCAGTTGTGATTTTTGTCGACCCAGCCAGACCGGGCCGAGGTTTTGGGGGAAGTGCTGTCAGGCCATGGCCTGAGCGCTGAAACGGTAACCTGCGCCGCGAACGGTTTCAATCAGAACACCGGCCACGCCCAGCGATTCGCGCAGGCGCTTGACGTGCACATCCACCGTGCGCTCTTCGATGAAGACATGGTCGCCCCAGACCTTGTCGAGCAGCTGCGCACGGCTGTGCACGCGCTCGGGATGCTTCATCAGATAGTTCAGCAGCTTGAACTCGGTGGGTCCGATCTTGAGCAGATCGCCCTGCCAGCTCACACGATGGGCTGCGGCATCCAGCACCAGCTCGCCGATGCTGACCTTGTCCTGCACCTGTTCCGGCGCGCGACGGCGCAGCACGGCGCGAATGCGGGCCAGCAGCTCCTGGGTGGAGAAAGGCTTGGTGATGTAGTCGTCCGCTCCGGCATCCAGGCCCGCCACCTTGTCGGGCTCGTCGCCACGCGCCGTCAGCATGAGAATGGGCACGGCCTTGGTGCGGCTGTCGGCACGCCATTTGCGGGCCAGCGACAGGCCGCTGGCTCCGGGCAGCATCCAGTCGAGCAAGATCACATCGGGCAGCACGGCATCAAGCTCGCGCTGCGCCGACACACCGTCTTCCGCCCAGACGGGCTGGAAGCCGTTATGCCTCAAATTGACCGCGATCAACTCTGCAATCGCAGGTTCGTCCTCCACGATGAGGACCATGGGCATCTTCTTCATCCCTGGCTAGCCTCCGTCTTACAACACCGCAGATTCGATTTCAGCCATGGTCTGATGGCGCACGTCCTTGCCCTCGACCAGGTAGATGATCAGCTCGGCCACGTTCTTGGAGTGGTCGCCGATACGCTCGATGGCCTTGGCCAGGAACAGCAGGTCCAGGCTGGCGGAGATGGTGCGCGGATCTTCCATCATGTAGGTGATGAGCTTGCGCACAAAGCCGTCGAACTCTTCGTCGATCAGATCGTCTTCGCGCAAGATGGCCACCGCCGCCTTGGTGTCCAGGCGGGCAAAGGCATCCAGGGTCTTGCGCAGCAGCTCGGAAGCCATCTGGGCAGCCATGCGCAGCTCGCCGCTGGGCAGCGAACGGGCCGCACCGCTTTCGATGATGGACTTGACCATGCGGGCCATCTTGCAGGCCTCGTCGCCCATGCGCTCCAGATTGGCCGTGGCCTTGGAGAAGGCGATCAGCAGGCGCAGGTCGCGGGCCGTGGGTTGGCGGCGCGCAATGATGGACGACAGCTCATGGTCGATCTCCACTTCCATGGCATTGACGCGCTGCTCGGTGCTGATGACCTGCTCCACGGCGTCGGTGCTGAAGCTGGTCAGTGCATAGACGGCATTGCTGATCTGAGACTCGACCAGACCGCCCAGCTCCATGACGCGGGCGGAGACGCGATTGAGTTCGGAATCGAACTGTGTGGACAAATGTTTTTCTGTCATTTTTGAGTCCTTAGCCGAAGCGGCCTGTGATGTAGTCTTCCGTTTCCTTGCGCTGGGGCTTGAAGAACATTTTTTCGGTGTCGCCGAACTCCACCAGGTCCCCCAGGTACATATAGGCCGTGTAGTCGCTGCAACGGGCGGCCTGCTGCATGTTGTGGGTCACGATGACCACGGTGTAGTCGTTCTTCAGTTCCGCAATCAGCTCTTCGATCTTGGACGTGGAGATGGGGTCCAGCGCCGAGCAGGGCTCGTCCAGCAGCAGCACCTCGGGCTTGATGGCAATGCCGCGCGCGATGCACAGACGCTGCTGCTGGCCGCCCGACAGACCCGAGCCGCTTTGCTGCAGCTTGTCCTTGACTTCATTCCACAGCGCCGCCTTGCGCAGGGCCCACTCCACGCGGTCGTCCATGTCGGAGGCATTGAGATTCTCGAACAGCTTCACGCCGAAGGCGATGTTGTCATAGATGGACATGGGAAACGGCGTGGGCTTCTGGAACACCATGCCGACCTTGGCGCGGATCAGGGCCACATCCTGCTTGCTGGTCAGCAGATTGTCGCCGTCCAGCATGATCTGGCCTTCGGCGCGCTGCTCGGGATAGAGCTCGAACATGCGGTTGAAGGTGCGCAGCAGCGTGGACTTGCCGCAGCCAGAGGGGCCGATGAAGGCCGTGACCTTCTTCTCGGGAATATCGAGATTGATGTTTTTCAGCGCGTGAAACTTGCCGTAATAGAAGTTCAGGTCGCGCACGGCCAGCTTGACGTTGGCGGGAGCAATGGTTGCAGTCATGATCTTGAACCTTGGAATTATTTCTGGCGGGTGATGAAACGCGCCAGGATATTCAGACCCAGCACAGCCACCGTGATGAGGAACACACCGGCCCAGGCCAGTTGCTGCCAGTTCTCATAGGGGCTCATGGCAAATTTGAAGATGGTCACCGGCAGGCTGGCCATGGGCTTGCTCATGTCGGCATTCCAGAACTGGTTGTTCAGCGCCGTGAACAGCAGCGGAGCGGTCTCGCCCGCGATACGGGCCACGGCCAGCAGCACACCGGTGATCACGCCGGCACGGGCCGCACGCAGGGTCACCATGATGATGACCTTCCACTTGGGCGTGCCCAGTGCATACGCCGCTTCACGCAGGCTGGCGGGCACCAGCACCAGCATGTTTTCCGTAGTCCGGATGACCACGGGAATAACGATCAGCGCCAGCGCGATCACGCCGGCCATGCCGGAAAAGCTCTTGAAGCGCACCACCACCACGGTGTAGACAAACAGACCGATGACGATGGAGGGGGCCGACAGCAGAATGTCGTTGACGAAGCGCGTGGTGGAAGCCAGCCAGCTCTTCTTGTCGTACTCGGCCAGATAGACGCCGGCCATCACGCCGATCGGAGTGCCGACAAAAGTGGCCAGCGTCACGATCATCAGCGAGCCCCAGATGGCGTTGGCAATGCCGCCCTCTTCGTTGGGCGGAGGCGTCATCTGCGTAAACAGGGCGAAGTTCAGACCGCCCACGCCCTGGCGAATGGTTTCCCAGAGAATCCAGACCAGCCAGAAGACACCGAACAGCATGGCGGCCATGGACAGCGTCAGCGCAAGCTGATTGAGGCGCTTACGCCTGTCGTACTTGGCCTGACGCACCGCAGCCAGGTCGGCCGCATCAAGCATCTTGGCGGAGGTAGAGGTCGAGCTCATGAGCGGGCTCCTTCGTTCTTCTGCAGGCGGTTGAGCAGCACCTTGGACAGGGCCAGCACCACGAAGGTGATGAAGAACAGCACCAGACCCAGATAGATCAGCGACGCCTGATGCAGGCCTTCGCCGGCTTCGGCAAACTCATTGGCCAGGGCCGAGGTGATGCTGTTCGCAGCCTCGAACACGGACAGCGAGTTGAGCTGGTTCATATTGCCGATCACAAAGGTCACGGCCATGGTCTCGCCCAGCGCACGGCCCAGGCCCAGCATGACGCCGCCCAGCACACCGGTCTTGGTATAGGGCAGCACCACCTTCCAGACCACTTCCCAGGTCGTGGAGCCCAGGCCGTAGGCCGACTCCTTGAGCAGCGCCGGCGTGACCTCGAACACATCGCGCATCACCGAGGCGATGAAGGGGATGATCATGATGGCCAGGATGATGCCGGCCGACAGAATGCCGATACCGACGGGAGGCCCGGAGACAAAAGCCCCCAGATAGGGCACGCCGCTCAGCAGGTTCTGCAGCGGCTGCTGCACATAGGTGGCCAGCACGGGGCCGAACACCATCAGACCCCACATGCCGTAGACGATGGAGGGAACTGCGGCCAGCAGCTCGATGGCGGTGCCCAGGGGGCGCTTGAGCCAGGCGGGCGAGAGTTCCGTCAGAAACAGGGCAATGCCGAAGCTCACGGGCACGGCAATGAGGAGTGCGATGGCCGACGTGGCCAGCGTGCCGTAAATCATGACCAGGCCGCCGTACTGATTCTGGACGGGGTCCCAGACACTGCTGGTCAGAAAGCCCAGGCCATATTCCGCAATGGCGGGCCAGGCACCGACGATCAGCGAACCCATGATGGCCACCAGCAGCGCCAGCGTCAGAATCGCTGCACCGCATGCCAGGCCACCAAACAAACGATCCGCCATACGTCCCGAGATCATCGGAGCACGTGGCGGAGAAGGAGAGCGTCGCTTGGCGGCATCGGTGGAGGCAGCAGCCAGCGAACTGGAGGGCGACGTAGTGGACACGTGAGCGCCTTTATTCGCAAAGGGTTGAAACAAGCAGCGGAGATGCCGTCCGGCACGGCAGTCCGCTGCTCACTGATTACACGAGATTACTTGGCAACAACCTTGCCCGAAGTGTCCTTGATGTCGTTCCAGGACTTGTAGATCACGTTCTTGACGGAGTCGGGCATGGGCACGTAGTCCAGATCGGCAGCAGTCTTGTCACCTTGCTTGTAGGCCCACTCGAAGAACTTCAGCGAAGTGGCGGCCTGGGCGGGCTTATCCTGGGTCTTGTGCATCAGGATGAAGGTGGCCGAGGTGATGGGCCAGGCGCTCTTGCCGGGCTGATTGGTCAGGATCTGGTAGAAGCTCTTGGCCCAGTCGGCGCCAGCAGCGGCAGCCTTGAAGGTATCGTCGTCAGGAGAGACGAAAGCGCCTTCCTTGTTCTGCAGCTGTGTGTAGGTCAGCTTGTTCTGCTTGACATAGGCGTACTCGACGTAGCCGATGGAGTTGGGCAGACGGCCCACAAAGGCGGCAACGCCTTCGTTGCCCTTGCCGCCGGCACCGGTGGGCCAGTTCACGGCCGTGCCTTCGCCGACCTTGTCCTTCCACTCGGCGTTGACCTTGGAGAGGTAGTTGGTGAAGCCGAAGGTGGTGCCGGAGCCGTCGGCGCGGCGCACGGGAGCGATGGCGGCATCAGGCAGCGCCACGCCGGGGTTCAGAGCGACAACGGCGGGATCGCTCCACTTGGTGATCTTGCCCAGGTAGATGTCGCCCAGCACCTGGCCCGACAGCTTCAGCTGACCGGGAGCCACGCCCTTGATGTTGACCACGGGAACAATGCCGCCGATCACGGTGGGGAACTGCAGCAGGCCCTTCTTCTTCAGCTCTTCATCGGTCAGGGGAGCGTCCGAGGCGCCGAAGTCCACGGTCTTGGCATCGATCTGCTTGACGCCGGCACTGGAGCCAACGGACTGATAGTTAATCTTGACGCCAGTGGCCTTGTTATAGTCAGCAGCCCACTTGGAATACAGAGGAGCCGGGAAGCTCGCACCGGCACCCGTAGCTTCCTGGCTGGCGTTGGCAATACCCGCGGCAGACAGAGCACCAGCTACCAGAACGTGAATCAAGGACAACTTCATGAAACGACCTCTTAGGGTTGAAAGATTCGATGGAGTGGACTTTAAAAACCTTTTATGACAGCGTCGTGACATGAAAATTTCAAGGCGCAACCGAGTGAAAGACGCTCGATCCGGTCATGTGATTGTCATATTTCATTCGCAAACTGCTGAGCCTTGACCTGCATACCCGGTCCCCGAGTGAAACCACAGGTAACAGCTTGTCGCAAGGCCGATGCCGGGGCGCTGGCAATGTATGACATAGTCTGTCACACAGCGTGAGCACCCCTCAGCGGTGGCAAGGGCCGGCAATACCTGCAAATACCTGACTTGGCATAGGCTGAACTTTGCCCCCTGATAGCCCGATGACGGCGCATATTGCATATTCCACTGCCCGATGCATGTGTCGTAAGCTCCTTCACGCTCATGCTCCACTCGTGCCCCAACCCGCATAACAACAACGCATTGATTGGCTCAGAAATGGCTCCAGAATCGCTGCTTGCCGCCGTAGACCTTGGCTCCAACAGTTTTCGCCTTGAAATAGGCCGCATCGGCTCGCATCAACGCATAGAGCGTGTGGAATACCTCAAGGAAACCGTGCGCCAGGGCAACGGTCTGAACTCGCGCCAGGAACTCTCGCGCGAAGCCATGGAGCGAGGCTGGGACTGCCTGGCGCGCTTCGGCGAGCGCCTCAGGGGCTTCGATGCCTCACATGTCCGCGCCGTCGCCACCCAGACCCTGCGCGAGGCCCTGAACGCCGACGAATTCGTGACGCATGGCAGCCAGCTGCTGGGCTTTCCCATCGAAGTCATTGCCGGCGAGGAAGAAGCCCGGCTGATCTATCGCGGCGTGGCCAGCTCGTTGCCGCCGAGCCAGCAAAAACGCCTGGTCATCGACATTGGCGGGCGCTCCACCGAGATCATCATCGGCCAGCACAGCCAGCCGCTGCAGGTGGCATCGTATGCGCTGGGCAGCGTCTCCTGGAGCAGCCGCTTCTTCAGCGATGGGGCCTTGAACAAGGCCAACTTCCAGGCCGCCGTTGCTGCCGCCAAGCAATGCCTGGCCCAGGCCCAGTTCGCCTACCCGGGCACGGCCTGGGACTGCGCCTACGCCTCTTCCGGCACGGCCAATGCCGTGGCCGACG
This sequence comes from Comamonas sp. Z3, assembly GCF_008121565.1. Classification (NCBI taxonomy): domain Bacteria; kingdom Pseudomonadati; phylum Pseudomonadota; class Betaproteobacteria; order Burkholderiales; family Comamonadaceae; genus Comamonas; species Comamonas sp. Z3. Next base: position 282,238 of record NZ_VOQU01000008.1, on the reverse strand, counting down.
CCCTCACGGCCCAGGGCCTGGACGGACAGGTGATTACTCCCGCCAAGCTGCGCCACCTCTACGAGATGCTGCTGGACATCGGCCATGTGGACCGCCTGCGCATGCCGGGCCTCAAGGAAGATCGCCGCCCCGTGGTCGCGGGCGGCATCAGCGTGATGATGGCCGTAGTCGACCTGCTCGGCATCACCGAGCTCGAAGTCGCCCAGGGAGCGCTGCGCCAGGGGGCCCTGCACGACCTGCTCGATCACGAGCCTCCTGCCGACAAGGAGGCCGCAGAAATCAGCGCCCTGCAACTGGACTTCGGCGTGGATGCCCCTCATGCCTTGCGCGTGCAGCGTATTGCCACCGAGCTGTATCAGCAGATCCTGCCTGCCGAAACGGCGGCGCAGAGCGCGCAGGCCCTGGCCATTGCTGCGCAGCTGCATGAGGTCGGCATGCGTGTGGCCCTGAGCAACTACCACCGCCACGGTGCCTACATTGTCGAGCATTGCGGCCTGGCCACCTGGGAGCCGGAGCTGCGCCAGCGCATCTGCCAGCTGGTGCTGGGCCACCAGGGCAAGCTGCGCAAGCTGGAGGACGCCATCGAGGAGCCCCAGCTGGCCCTGCCGCTGATGGCGCTGCGCATTGCCGTGCAGCTGTGCCACACCCGCCGCGAGCCGGACATGAAGGGCATGCAGATCAAGCGCTCGGGTTCGGAATGCAAGTTCTCCACCCCTTCGGGCTGGATGCTGACCTATCCGCAATCCGCGCGCCTGCTGGAAGAGGAAGCCATGGCCTGGAGCAAGACGCCCTGGAGCCTCAAGCTGCAGCTGCGTTGACGCGGCCGGCCATGCGGCCGCCGCACGGCAAAGGCAAAGGGACTGCGAGGCAGTCCCTTTTTTTGCATTCGGTCTTCAAAAAGAGAGCTGCAAGCGCTTGTCAGATAATGATTTCAGCATGAAAAGTATCTGAAATCCTTGACTGTCAAGCGCAATCAGCTCCTTATTTGATAACTCAGAGGCTCTTGTCGCCGTAGCGCACCATCAGCGCCTGCTGGGCCCCCTTGCCTTCCAGGGGACGCTCGGGCTTCTGGTAAGCGCCCGAAGCATCCAGCGTCCAGGCATCGCGGTCATCGCCCAGATAGGCCACCAGGCACTCGTCAATCACGCGCTGGCGCAGCTTTTTGTCCAGCACCGGCCAGGCCAGCTCCACGCGGCTGAGCATATTGCGATTCATCCAGTCGGCGCTGGACAGCAGCACCTCTTCTTCCTGGCCCCAGGCAAAGTAGAAGACGCGCGAATGCTCCAGGAAACGGCCGATGATGGAGCGCACGCGGATATTGTCCGTCACGCCCGGGCGCTGGGCCGGCAGCATGCAGGAGCCGCGCACGATGAGATCGATCTGCGCACCCTTGCGACCGGCTTCGACCAGAGCGCGAATCAACGGCTCGTCGGTCAGCGCATTCATCTTGAGCACCATGCGCGCCTTCTCGCCCCGCGCCGCCGCGGCGGCCACCAGGCCGATCAGCTCCAGCATGCGGTTTTGCAGATGGAAGGGTGCCATGACCAGCTTTTGCAGCTTGGGCATGGTGTTGTGGCTGGAGAGGTGGCGGAACACCGCATCCATATCGGCCGTGATCTCGTCATTGCAGGTCAGCTGGCTGATGTCGGTGTACAGACGCGCGCTGCGAGCGTTGTAGTTGCCCGTGGACAGATGGGCATAGCGCTTGAGCTGGTTGTTGCGCTTTTCGCGCCGCGTGATCAGCAGCATCTTGGCGTGGGTCTTGAGACCGACCACGCCATACACCACCTGCACGCCCAGCGATTCCAGCTTTTCCGCCCAGTTGATGTTGGCCTCTTCGTCAAAGCGCGCCTTGAGCTCCAGCACGGCCAGCACTTCCTTGCCCCGGCTCACGGCCTCGGCCAGCAGGCTCATGATCTCGGAGTCGGTACCCGTGCGGTAGATGGTCTGCTTGATGGCCAGTACCTGCGGGTCGTTGACGGCCTCGCGCAGCAGCTCCAGCACGCCGTCGAAACTCTCGAAGGGCTGATGGATGATGATGTCGCTCTTGCGCATCTGCGCGAGGATGGAGCGGCCCGGCACGAGCTGGGTGGGCCAGGCCGGCTTCCACTTGGGAAACAGCAGGGCCGGGTCGTCGACCAGATCGATCAGCTGCATCTGGCGCACCAGATTGACCGGTCCCTTGACGCGGAACAGCGCCTCGGCAGGCAGGCCGTATTGCTCCAGCAGCAGGTCAGAGAGCACCACGGAGCATGAGGAAGACACTTCCAGGCGCACGGCCTGGCCGTAATGGCGGTGGTGCAGGCCCTGGCGCAAGGCCATGCGCAGATCCACCACATCGTCCTCATCCACGGCCAGATCGGAGTGGCGGGTGACGCGGAACTGGGAGAACTCGGACACCTCCCGGCCGGGGAACAGCTCGGCCAGGTGGGCGCGCACCACGCTGGAGATGCTGACGAACAGCTTTTGCTTGCCCGAGATCTTCTCGGGCAGGCGGATCAGGCGCGGCAAGGCGCGCGGCACCTTGACGATGGCCACCTCGTTGGCGCGCCCGAAGGCATCCACGCCGTTGAGGCGCACAATGAAATTCAGCGCCTTGTTGGCGACCTGCGGAAAGGGGTGCGACGGATCCAGGCCCACCGGCATCAGCAGGGGCTGGACCTCGCGCATGAAGTACTCGCGCACCCATTTGCGCTGCGCCACGCTGCGCTCGCCATGCGAGACCAGGCGGATCGCATGCTTGTCGAACGCAGGAATGATGGCCTGGTTGTAGAGCTGATACTGCTTGGCCACCAGGCCATGGGCCGTGGTCATCAGTCGCTCGAAGCTGGCACGCGAGTAGGTGCCCTGCTCGTCGCCCACCTTGGCGGCCGAGACATGAGGGGCGCAGCGCACCTCGAACCACTCGTCGAGATTGGAGGACACGATGCACAGATAGCGCAGGCGCTCGAGCAGCGGCACATCCTCGCGCTCGGCCCAGCTCAGCACGCGCTCGTTGAAGACCAGAATGCTTTGATCGCGGTCCAGCAGCTCCAGAGTCGGCTCGATCACAGGCGGCATGGCAACCTCGTTCTTGGACGCCGCCCGGCGTCGGCGCGGCGCTTTGGCAGGGACGGAAGATGCCGCAGGGGCCGCGTCGGAAACGGCACCGGGCACCTCATGGTGCCCGGTGCCGGCGGCTTGCGCAACTGCAGGCGGCTCGCCTGCAGCGCCCTTCACGCAACCGCCCTGCTCCACTGTTGCCGCTGCTGACACCAGCGAGAGATGCACCAGCCCCAGGGATGCGGGCCCCGCCTCCTGCGACTGACTGCCGGCCTGCGAGGCTGCGGCGCAATCCTGCCCTGAAGAAGAAGTGATGGAAGCGGAAAAGAAAGAATCGGAACCAGGTACGGATTGGGACATGTGGCAGCAGCCTGCGAAAGCTTGAAGCGCCCCTGAGGGCATGCCCGCAGTCTGCCGGTGGTTTATGACAATTGCATGACCAAAATATGACTGTCATCGTTGTTCATGACAGCCACCCCGGGCTTGAACAGCGTCAGCTGGTCCTGACCACCTCGGCCAGACGCTCGGCACAGTTGCTGGCCATGTCCGCACTTCTGGCCTCGACCATGACGCGCACCAGGGGCTCGGTACCGCTGGGACGGATCAGCACGCGGCCGTCGCTGCCCAGCAGTTTCTCGACAGCTGCCTGCTCGCCGGGGAGCTTGGCGTTGCTTTTCCAGTCCTGTCCCGGCTGCAGGCGCACATTGATCATGACCTGGGGGAACAGCTTCACGGACTCCAGCCACTGGGCCATGGTCTTTTTGGAGCGCACGCAGGCCTGCAGCACCTGCAGCGCACTGACCAGGCCGTCGCCGGTGGTGTGCTTGTCCAGCGCCAGCAGATGGCCCGAGCTTTCGCCACCCAGCTGCCAGCCCTTGGCAATGAGTGCTTCCAGCACATAGCGGTCTCCGACCTTGGCGCGCACAAAGCCCACGCCCTGCGCCTTGAGCGCCTGCTCCACCGCCATATTGGTCATCAGGGTTCCGGCCACGCCGCTCACCGCATCGCCGCGCGCCAGACGGTCGGCCGCCATGAGATAGAGCAGCTCGTCGCCGTTGTAGAGACGGCCCTGCGCATCGACCAGCTGCAGCCGGTCGGCATCGCCGTCCAGTGCCACGCCATAGTCGGCATTGTTGGCACGCACGGCCCTGACCAGCGCCTCGGGATGGGTCGCACCCACGCCCTCGTTGATGTTCAGGCCATCCGGGGAGCAGCCGATCTCCAGCACGCTGGCACCAAGCTCATGAAAGACCTTGGGAGCGATCTGATAGGCCGCGCCATGGGCCCCGTCCACCACGATCTTCAGACCGCGCAGCGACAGGCTGTGATCGAAGGTGCTTTTGCAGAACTCGATGTAGCGACCGGCTGCATCGGCCAGGCGCCGTGCCTTGCCCAGAGAGGCGGAGTCCACCCAGACGGGGTCTTCCTTGAGAGCGGCTTCCACATCCTCTTCCCAGGAATCGGGCAGCTTGGTGCCTTCGGCACTGAAGAACTTGATGCCGTTGTCGTAGAACGGGTTGTGGCTGGCACTGATCACCACTCCCAGGCTGGCGCGCTGGGCACGCGTCAGATAGGCGACGCCCGGTGTCGGCAGGGGGCCAAGCAGCATGACATCGACACCAGCGGAGTTGAAGCCCGATTCGAGTGCGCTCTCCAGCATATAGCCGGAGATGCGGGTGTCCTTGCCGATCAGCACCAGAGGACGCTCTTGCGTACGGCGCAGCACACGCCCGACGGCATGCGCCAGGCGCAGGGCAAAGTCAGGCGTGATGGGCGACTTGCCCACCGTGCCGCGAATCCCGTCGGTGCCGAAGTACTGTCTTGCCATAGTTTCGTTGTCCTTTTTAGATTCAATACTCTGTCATCAGGCCTGCAGTGCTTGCGCATCATGCATGGCCTGCCAGACTGCCAGCGCGGCCACCGTGTCCTTCACGTCGTGGACACGCACAATTCTGGCCCCTCGCTCGACCGCCAGCAATGCCGCCGCCACACTGGGCACCATGCGCTGATCCACGGGCAGGCCGCTGACCTGCCCCAGAGAACCCTTGCGCGACCAGCCTGCCAGCAGCGGGAAGTCTAGGCCCAGCAGCTCACGCTGATGTGCAAGCAAGGCAAAATTTTGTACCACGCTCTTGCCGAAGCCAATACCGTAGTCCCAGGCGATGCGCGAGCGTGCGACGCCTGCGTCGAGCAGGGGCTGCGTCGCCTGCAGCAGAAAGTCCCGCACCTGCGCCACGGCGTTGCCCTGCATATGCTCCAGATGCATGTCCTGCGGGGTCTTGTGCATATGCATCAGACATACCCCACAGCTGTCGTGCCGGCTCACCACTTCGAAGGCGCCGGGCTGGCGCAGCGCCCAGATGTCATTGATGATGTCGGCCCCGAGATCCAGGGCTGCCACCATGACTTCGGGCTTGTAGGTATCGATGGAGATGGGCACATCGAGCTTGACGGCCTCGCGCAGCACGGGCAGAACACGTGCCAGCTCGTCCTCCAGGCTGACTGCGGGTGAGCCCGGCCTGGTGGATTCGCCGCCTATGTCCAGAATATGCGCGCCCTGTGCCAGCAGCAGCTCTGCATGGGCCATGGCCTGGGATACCCCGGCATGCTTGCCGCCGTCAGAAAAGGAATCCGGGGTCACATTCACGATGCCCATGACCTGGGGCTTGTCGAGCTGCAAGAGAAAACGCGAGGTTTGCCACTGTTGCGACATAGATCTTCCGATATCTGAGAGTACAAAAACAAAAGGCCCCTGAGGGACCTTATGTTGCGGAGACTTGGCGCTTAAGCCGTAGTCGGTGAAGGCTCGGCATTCGATGCGGGATTGCCTCCAGAGGAGTTGCCGCCATCCGACGAGGGCGGATTGCGAGGCGTCCAGTCCTTGGGAGGACGAGGCTCCTTGCCAGCCATGATGTCGTTGAGCTGTTCGGCGTCGATCGTCTCCCAGTCCAGCATGGCCTTGGCCATGGCGTGCATCTTGTCGCTGTTGTCTTCGATCAGCTTGCGCGCCAGCGCATATTGCTCGTCGATGATGCGACGCACTTCGTCGTCCACCTTCTGCATGGTGGACTCGGACAGATTGGAGCCTCGGCTGAAGGTACGACCCAGGAAAGGCTCGCCTTCCTGCTCGGAGTAGACCATGGTGCCCAGCGCATCGCTCATGCCGTAGCGCGTCACCATGTCACGGGCGATCTGGGTCGCACGCTCGAAGTCGTTCGAAGCACCAGTCGTCATCTGGTTCATGAACACTTCTTCGGCGATACGTCCGCCGAACAGCATGGCGATCTGGTTGAGCATGTACTCCTTGTCGTAGGAGTAGCGGTCCTTCTCGGGCAGGCTCATGGTCACGCCCAGCGCACGACCGCGCGGGATGATGGTGACCTTGTGCACGGGATCGCACTTGGGCAGCAGCTTGCCGATGAGGGCGTGGCCCGCCTCATGGTAGGCCGTATTGCGGCGCTCTTCCTCGGGCATGACCATGGACTTGCGCTCGGGGCCCATGATGATCTTGTCCTTGGCCTTCTCGAAGTCCTGCATCTCCACGGTGCGAGCATTGCGGCGTGCCGCCATCAGAGCCGCTTCGTTGCAGAGATTGGCCAGATCGGCACCCGACATGCCTGGCGTGCCGCGCGCGATGATGGCGGGGTTCACGTCCTGGCCCACGGGAATCTTGCGCATGTGCACGTTCAGAATCTGCTCGCGGCCACGGATATCGGGCAGCGTCACATAGACCTGGCGGTCGAAGCGGCCGGGGCGCAGCAAGGCTGCGTCGAGAATGTCGGGACGGTTGGTTGCCGCCACCACGATCACGCCGAGGTTGGTCTCGAAACCATCCATCTCGACCAGCATCTGGTTCAGAGTCTGCTCGCGCTCGTCGTTGCCGCCGCCCATGCCGGCGCCGCGCTGACGACCGACGGCGTCGATTTCGTCGATGAAGATGATGCAGGGTGCATTCTTCTTGGCGTTTTCGAACATGTCGCGCACGCGGGCCGCGCCCACGCCGACGAACATTTCAACGAAATCGGAACCCGAGATCGAGAAGAAAGGCACCTTGGCCTCGCCCGCAATCGACTTGGCCAGCAGCGTCTTGCCGGTGCCGGGAGGACCGACCAGCAGCAGACCACGGGGAATACGACCGCCGAGCTTCTGGAACTTGTTGGGGTCCTTGAGGAAGTCCACGACTTCCTTGACCTCTTCCTTGGCCTCATCGGCACCCGCCACGTCGGCAAAGGTGACGGTGTTGCTGTTCTCGTCGAGCATGCGCGCCTTGGACTTGCCGAAGCTGAAGGCGCCGCCCTTGCCGCCGCCCTGCATCTGGCGCATGAAGTACACCCATACGCCGATCAAAAGCAGCATGGGGCCCCAGCTCACGAGCAGCGTCATGAGCAGCGAGCCTTCTTCACGTGGCTTGACGTCGAACTTGACGTTGTTGTTGATCAGGTCGCCCACCAGGCCACGATCCAGATAGGTGGCTGTAGTGCGGATCTTGCGATCATCGGTGGTGGTGGCTACGACCTCGGTACCGCCGGCACCTTCCTGAATGGTGGCGCTCTTGATACGGTTGTTGCGCACTTGCTCCAGGAATTCCGAGTAGCCAACATGAGAGGCACCGCCAGCACCTCGGGTGTCAAACTGTTTGAACACCGTAAACAGCACCATGGCGATGACCAGCCAGACGGCGACTTTTGAAAACCACTGATTGTTCAAGCGGGGCTCCAATGGAATATTCAGACGTAAAGGCCCGGAGGGGACTCCAGACCTAGTTGAGGTTCATTTTAGGTGTTTCAAGCGCCCAGGACGCCTATTTCCCCCTATAGCGGCCATAGGCAAGCCATGGTCCGACAGCCAATCGGCTCTAAGCCTGTGTTTTATCAGGGCTTTGCGCTATCAGTTTCACTGACTTGCTGCAGCAAGTCATGAAGTCAAATGCCCCTATGCAAGCAGGCAACTGCATCAGGAGCCCTGCTTCAGCCCCATCCCCACCAGGAAAATCTCGGCAGACCGGTCGCGCGAGGCCTTGGGCTTGATGGGCTTAACCACCTTGAAGGTCTGCTTGAACAGATCCACCAGCTCGTTGTAGCCGCTGCCGTGGAAAAGCTTGACCACCAGCGCACCCTCAGGCTTCATGTTGTTGATCGCGAAATCGACGGCCATCTCGATGAGCACCGCGACCCGCGCCCCGTCCGTGGCGCCATGGCCCGACAGATTGGGCGCCATGTCCGAGACCACCACGTCGGCCTTGCCGCCGCCCATGGCTTCCTCCAGCTGCGCCAGCACCGCCTCCTCACGGAAGTCACCCTGGATGTAATGCACGCCCTCTATGGGCTCCATGGGCAACAGGTCCAGCGAGATGATGCGGCCGTTGAGCTCGCCCACGGCCGCACCGCTGGGCGAGAGACGACGGCGCACATACTGGCTCCAGGCACCGGGCGCGCAGCCCAGGTCCACCACGGTGTGACCGGGCTGAATCAGCTTGAGCGACTCGTCAATTTCCTTGAGCTTGTAGGCCGCGCGGGCACGATAACCGTCCTTCTGGGCGGCTTTCACATACGGGTCATTGATGTGATCGTGCAGCCAATTCTTATTGACCTTCTTGCTTTTGGTTTTCGTTTTCATGCCTGAATTCTCGCAGCCTTGATAATACGGGTATGCCCCAAATTGAATTAACTCCCGCGCAGCGCCGGGAACACCGCGCCGAAGCCCACCATCTGGACCCCGTCGTCCTCATCGGTGGCGATGGTCTGACCACTGCCGTTCAGAAGGAAGTGGACGCCGCACTCAATGCCCATGGTCTGATCAAGGTCCGCGTTTTCGGCGACGACCGTGCAGCCCGCGAGCAGATCTATCAACAACTTTGTGACGAGCTGAACGCGGCTCCCATCCAGCACATCGGCAAGCTGCTGGTGCTGTGGCGCCCTATTCCCGAAAAGGAAAAGGCCTTTGACGAAGACCGCATGCCCGGTCCTCGCGACGTCAAGGTGCTCAAGTTCGGCCGCGCCGGCCAGAAGCCCGAAGTCAAGCAACTGCGCGTGCTCGGCAACCAGCGCCTGACCGCCGGCGGCACCATCAAGCGCGCCAAGCCCAAGCAGAAGTCGGTCAAGAAAGGCCGTCAGGACTGATCTGCCGATCAGCCCAGTCTGCCCGTCCATCCGCCTTATTTCCTCGCCGAGACCGCCAATCCATGGTTCAGACCACACAGCAGCCACGCCATATTCTTTGCATGAAATGGGGCACCAAATACGGCCCGGAGTACGTCAACCGACTCTATGCCATGGTGCGCCGCCATCTCAGCGGAGATTTTCGCTTTGTCTGCCTGACCGACAGCACAGAGGGGATTCGCTCCGAAGTGGAGTGCTTTCCCATTCCCGACCTGAACATTCATCTGGCTCCCGGCCAGCGTGACGGCGCCTGGAAGAAGCTGACCACCTTCGAGCGCGACCTGCATGGCCTAAAGGGTCAGGCTCTGTTCCTGGACCTGGATGTGGTGATCGTGGGCAGCCTCGATGAGTTCTTCACGCTGCCTGGCGAGTTCCGCATCATTCACGACTATCCGCGCTTCTGGCGCTTTGGCGAGCGCATTGTCGGCAACTCCTCGGTCTACCGCTTCGAGCTGGGCGCCCATGCCGATGTGCTGGAGCATTTCCGGGCGCACACCGAAGAAATGCGTGCCAAGTACCGCAACGAGCAGGAGTACCTGTCGCACTTTCTGCACAAGCAGGGCAAGCTGGACTACTGGCCTGCCGCTTGGTGCCCCAGCTTCAAGTACTACTGCATTCCGACCTGGCCCAGCAATTACTGGAAGGAGCCGCTGCCGCCCGCCGATGCGCGCATCGTGATCTTCCACGGCGAAGTGAACCCGCCCGACGCCCTGGAAGGCCGTCGCAACAAGCGCTTTCGCCATATCGAGCCGGCTAGGTGGATCGAGAAGGCCTGGGGCTGAAGGACGGCTGCAGTTGCAGCCTCAAAAACAGAAGGCGTTGACCGCGAGGTTCAACGCCTTTTTTTGTGCCCGCCTGACCGATGGATCAGCGCGAGCCCGGCCTTGTCAGCGGTGTCAGCGATACTTGGCATCGACCAGCGGATGCCCCTTCATGCGCGAGAGAATCGACAGCGGGCTGGCCGCAGGGTTGTACTCGCTGCCGGGCGGCAGGAACAAGGTCTGCTCCAGCATGTACTGCCCCGACATGACGGCATGCACGGCCTGATCGGAGAAGCACACCCAGGAGGAACCTGCCGCGAAAGGCACGGTCTCCTGCGGCGCATTCTTCTGGTAGTCGGCGTCGCCCTTCATGCCGTCGTGCAGCTGCAGCATCAGATGGTCGTATTCGCTGCGATAGGACTTGGTCACATGCAGCAGCTCCAGTGCCTTGGCTTGCCAGGCGCTGTAGGGCTTGGCACGCGGCACGAAGCGCTTGGCCACATCGGTGAAAGGCTCGCCCACACGCCAGACGCGCGGTTGGCCATCGGGATTGACATTGGTAAAGACACGCAGAATGCGCTCGCCATAGTTGGGCCGCGAAGGAAAGGCATCCACATGCATGCGCTTGTCGTCGGCACGCCAGGACTGTGCCCGCGTTTCCACCTGCGAGGGGCGGTAGCTGGTGGGCGCCATGCGTACCACCGGCATATAGGCGGGAAACAGCCCTGCGATCAGCGCCGTGGCCTGCTCGCGAAAGCGTCCGACCATGGCCGCCACCTGGGCCTGCGTGGCCTCGTCGCCCGCCACGCCCTTGATCGAGCCATCCACGTTGAGGCTGATATTGCGTGTCTTGGGATCGCGCACATCGGGGCGCAGCAGGGTTTTTTCCTGCTCGGAGAGCTCAAAGCTCAGCTGAGGAAAGTACAGCACCTTGCCGGCTTCGACGGCAGCAGTCCATTCATCGCGCCCCTGGACGTTACTCCAGTCGGTCGCGTCGATTTTTACGATTTGAGATTCCATGGCCTGGGCAGTGTACTCCCCGCAGCTGGCGCGGGCTTGCACTGGATCAAGCCGGCTTGCGCGCGCCCGCCACACGCCACAGCACGATGGCGGCGCACAGCCACTGCAGCGCATACATGCCGGTGCCCACGCTGTGCCAGAGCCTGAGGTTCTCGCGCGCCACGATCTTGGGTGACACGCCGTACTGCACCAGCAGCGCCAGCAACATGCCGGCGATCACAAAACCGATAGCTGCTTGCGCCCATTGCTCAAGCTTTTCAGCATGCTTTCGCTTTGAAAACACCAGCAGAAAAGCGCAACATGCTATGGAAATCCAGGTCTGCGCGGCGAACAACTTGGCCGCCATAAAACCCGCCAGAGCCGGCGTGGGCAGATGGGCAAACAGCATGGGCACGGCCACAAAGCCGATGGCGCTCAGGCTGCCCCACCACAGAGCCGCAAAGAAAACGGGAAAGCGTTCAAACATCATGGCGAAATTTCAGCATGGCAGAGCGCAAACCAGAGATGCCGAGCAAGAGCCGCCTCGCAGCAAGGGCATCGTCCCCTCCCGCAGTGCGAAGCGCGTAGAGAGAGGGGAAGGCGCGCAGCGCCTCAGGGGTGATTAGATGTACTTTACGCCTACGATCTCGTAGCGGCGCTCGCCGCCCGGTGCCTGCACCACGGCGGTATCGCCCTCTTCCTTGCCGATCAAGGCGCGGGCAATCGGGCTGGACACATTGATCAGGCCGTGCTTGAGATCGGCCTCGTCCTCGCCCACGATCTGGTAGGTCACGGCCGAGCCGCTGTCTTCATCTTCCAGATCCACGGTCGCGCCGAACACCACGCGGCCGCCGGCATCCAGCTCGGTCGGGTCGATGACCTGCGCGGCGGACAGCTTGCCTTCGACCTCGATGATGCGGCCTTCGATGAAGCCCTGTTGCTCCTTCGCGGATTCATATTCGGCGTTTTCGCTCAGGTCACCCTGGGCACGGGCCTCTGCAATGGCTTGAATGACCGCGGGACGATCCACCGTCTTCAGGCGTTGCAGTTCCACCTTGAGCTTTTCTGCTCCGCGCTTGGTGATTGGGATGGTGGCCATGATCAAGTCTCCAAATTCAGCAAACGCCGCGCCCAGCGCGGCACCTCTCGCACAGGCCTGAGTGACAACGTCAAACAGGGGCCTGTGCCCCAAAAGCAAACCGCCGCACGTTGCCGCGCGGCGGTTCAAATACATTACCGCAGATTATGCCGTGTTTGCTGCGACACAAGCGCGGTAAAAACCCGGCAGCCCTTGCGGGCTGCTTCGGGCGTCAGCCTTTTCAGGCCTTGGTCAGCATGGCATGCAGCTCTTGCACCGAGTGCACGTCCAGGCTGCCGCGCATGGCCTTCATGCCTTCCACGGCCGCTTCCGCGCCGAAGATGGTGGTGAAGGTGGTCACGCGTGCCAGCAGCGCGCTGGTACGGATCTGGCGCGAGTCGGCGATGGCGTTGCGGCGCTCTTCCACGGTGTTGATGACCAGGGCGATTTCGCCGTTCTTGATCATGTCCACGATGTGGGGGCGGCCCTCGGTGACCTTGTTCACCGTCTGCACCTCGATGCCGGCCTCGGCAATCGCCGTGGCCGTGCCACGTGTGGCGCACAGGCTGTAACCCATGGCGGCCAGTTCCTTGGCCACGGCCACGGCACGGGTCTTGTCGTTGTTCTTCACCGACAGGAAGACCTTGCCTTCGGCAGGCAGGTGCACGCCGGCACCCATCTGGCTCTTCACAAAGGCTTCACCAAAGGTCTTGCCCACGCCCATGACTTCACCGGTGGACTTCATCTCGGGGCCGAGGATGGTGTCCACACCAGGGAACTTCACGAACGGGAACACGGCTTCCTTGACGCTGAAGTAAGGCGGCGTGACTTCCTTGGTGATGCCCTGCTCGGCCAGAGTCTGGCCGGCCATGCAGCGCGCAGCCACCTTGGCCAGTTGCACACCGGTGGCCTTGGAGACGAAAGGCACGGTGCGCGAGGCGCGGGGATTCACTTCCAGCACGTAGATCACGTCCTGGCCGTCCGCTTCCTTGATGGCGAACTGCACGTTCATCAGGCCCACCACATGCAGGCCTTCGGCCATGGCGGCGGTCTGGCGCTTGATTTCAGCGACGGTTTCGGCCTTCAGGTAGTAAGGAGGCAGCGAGCAGGCGGAGTCACCGGAGTGAACGCCGGCTTGCTCGATGTGCTCCATCACGCCGCCGATATACACGGCGCCGGTCTTGTCGCGCACGCAGTCCACATCGCACTCGATGGCGTTGGACAGGAAGTGATCCAGCAGCACGGGAGAGTCGTTGGAGACCTTCACAGCTTCGCGCATGTAGCGCTCGAGGTCGCGCTGCTCGTGCACGATTTCCATGGCACGGCCGCCCAGCACATAGGAAGGACGCACCACCAGGGGGTAACCCAGGCCGGCAGCCTTTTCCAGGGCTTCGGCTTCGGTACGTGCAGTGGCGTTGGGAGGCTGACGCAGACCCAGTTCGTTGAGCAGTTTCTGGAAGCGCTCGCGGTCCTCGGCGGCATCGATCATGTCGGGCGTGGTGCCGATGATCTTCACGCCTTCGCGCTCCAGGCCCAGGGCCAGCTTCAGAGGCGTCTGGCCGCCGTACTGCACGATCACGCCTTCGGGCTGCTCCACATCCACGATTTCCAGCACGTCTTCCAGCGTCAGGGGCTCGAAGTACAGGCGATCGGAAGTGTCGTAGTCGGTGGACACGGTCTCGGGGTTGCAGTTGACCATGATGGTTTCGTAACCATCTTCGCGCATGGCCATGGCGGCGTGCACGCAGCAATAGTCGAACTCGATGCCCTGGCCGATACGGTTCGGGCCACCGCCCAGCACCATGATCTTCTTCTTGTCCGTGGGAGCGGCTTCGCACTCTTCGTCATACGTGGAGTACATGTATGCGGTGTTGGAAGCGAACTCTGCCGCGCAGGTGTCCACGCGCTTGAACACGGGACGCACCTTCAGCGCCTTGCGCGCTTCGCGCACGGCCTTGTCGCTGGTGTGCAGCAGCTTGGCCAGGCGGCGATCGGAGAAGCCCTTTTGCTTGAGGCTGCGCAGGGTCTGCGCATCCAGAGCCGCCAGAGCGCCTTCGCCCTTTTCTTCGTACAGCTTGTCCAGCTCGAGTTCGATCTTGACGATCTCTTCGATCTGCACCAGGAACCACTTGTCGATCTTGGTGATGTTGTGCACTTCGTCCAGCGACCAACCGGCAGCGAAAGCGTCGCCCACATACCAGATGCGGTCGGGACCGGGCTCGCCCAGCTCCTTTTCCAGGATTTCGCGATCCTGGGTCTTTTCGTTCATGCCGTCCACGCCCACTTCCAGGCCGCGCAAGGCCTTCTGGAAGGATTCCTGGAAGGTACGGCCGATGGCCATCACTTCGCCCACGGACTTCATCTGCGTGGTCAGGCGGTTGTCGGCAGCAGGGAACTTCTCGAAGGCGAAACGCGGGATCTTGGTGACCACGTAGTCGATCGAAGGCTCGAACGAAGCGGGGGTCTTGCCACCGGTGATTTCGTTCTTGAGCTCGTCCAGCGTGAAGCCCACGGCCAGCTTGGCCGCGATCTTGGCGATGGGGAAGCCCGTGGCCTTGGAAGCCAGTGCCGAGGAACGCGAGACGCGGGGGTTCATCTCGATGACGATCATGCGACCGTCCTTGGGATTCACCGAGAACTGCACGTTGGAGCCACCCGTGTCCACACCGATTTCGCGCAGAACGGCCAGAGATGCACTACGCATGATCTGGTATTCCTTGTCGGTCAGTGTCTGGGCCGGCGCCACGGTGATGGAGTCACCGGTGTGCACGCCCATGGGGTCCAGGTTTTCGATGGAGCAGACGATGATGCAGTTGTCGGCGGTGTCACGCACCACTTCCATCTCGTACTCTTTCCAGCCCAGCAGGGATTCTTCGATCAGCAGCTCGTTGGTGGGCGAAGCCTCCAGACCGCGCTTGCAGATGGTTTCGAATTCCTCGGGGTTGTAGGCAATGCCGCCGCCTGTGCCGCCCAGCGTGAAGCTGGGGCGGATGACGGTGGGGAAGCCCATCTGCTTTTGCACGGCCCAGGCTTCGTCCATGGAGTGGGCGATGCCGGAGCGCGCGGAGCCCAGACCGATCTTGGTCATGGCGTCCTTGAACTTCAGACGGTCTTCGGCCTTGTCGATAGCTTCGGGCTTGGCGCCGATCAGCTCGACCTTGTACTTGTCCAGCACGCCGTTCTTCCACAGGTCCAGCGCGCAGTTCAGCGCGGTCTGGCCACCCATGGTGGGCAGGATGGCATCGGGACGTTCCTTGGCAATGATCTTCTCGACCGTCTGCCAGGTGATGGGCTCGATGTAGGTGACGTCGGCCGTGGCCGGGTCCGTCATGATCGTGGCGGGGTTGCTGTTGATCAGGATGACCTTGTAACCCTCTTCGCGCAGGGCCTTGCAGGCCTGCACGCCGGAGTAGTCAAACTCGCAGGCCTGACCGATCACGATGGGACCGGCGCCAATGATCAGAATGCTTTTAAGGTCGTTGCGCTTAGGCATTGTTGTGTTTCTCCATCAGCGCTGTGAAGCGGTCAAACAGATAGCCGATATCGTTGGGGCCGGGCGATGCTTCGGGGTGACCCTGGAAGCAGAAGGCAGGCACATCGGTGCGCTCCAGACCTTGCAGCGTGCCGTCAAACAGGCTGATGTGCGTGGCGCGGGCATTGGCGGGCAGCGACTCGATCTCCACCGCAAAACCGTGGTTCTGGCTGGTGATGCTGACGCGACCGGAGTCCAGGTCCTTCACGGGGTGGTTGGCGCCGTGATGGCTGTTCTGCATCTTGAAGGTCTTGGCGCCGGAGGCCAGAGCCATGATCTGGTGACCCAGGCAGATGCCGAACAGAGGCTTCTTGGCGGCCATGATCTCTTGCGCAGCGGCAATGGCGTAGTCGCAAGGCTCGGGGTCGCCAGGGCCGTTGGACAGGAACACGCCGTCGGGGTTCAGGGCCAGTACGTCCTTGGCAGGCGTCTGGGCAGGCACCACGGTCACGTCGCAGCCGCGCTCGGCCAGCATGCGCAGAATGTTCTTCTTCACGCCGAAGTCGTAGGCCACGACCTTGAACCTGGGCGCTTCGAGCTGGCCGTAGCCTTCGCCCAGCTTCCACTCGGTTTCAGCCCAGGGATAGGACTTGTCGGTGGTCACGACCTTGGCCAGATCCAGGCCCTTCATGCTGGGTGCGGCCTTGGCTGCGGCGATGGCCTCGTCGATCTTGGCCTGGGTGACTTCTTCACCAGCGGCCAGACCCACGATTGCGCCGTTCTGCGCGCCGTGATCACGCAGCAGTCGCGTGAGCTTGCGGGTGTCGATATTGGCGATGGCGACGGTCTTACCTTCGGTCAGGTACTCGGACAGCGTCTGCGTGCTTCGGAAGTTGCTGGCCAGCAGGGGCAGGTTCTTGATGATGAGACCTGCGGCATGGATCTTGTCAGCTTCGACGTCTTCAGGATTGACACCGTAGTTGCCGATGTGCGGATACGTGAGTGTCACGATCTGCTGGCAATAGCTGGGGTCGGTGAGGATTTCCTGGTAGCCGGTCAGCGAGGTGTTGAAAACGACTTCGCCAACAGTGGTGCCTTGCGCACCAATCGAGTTGCCAATAAAGACCGTGCCGTCTGCGAGCGCCAGAATGGCGGATGGGAAATTTCCCTTGAGAGACAAAAGCACTGGGTTCTCCGGTTTTTTAATTACGGTTACGCCCAACGAAGCCCCGGCGTGTGCGCTGGGACATTTGTGTCTGCAGGGAATGGCGAGGAAGCGTCGCTAGGCGTATGAAGGAATGCTTGAAAGCCGCCCATTATAGGCTCTGTCCGCTTCACCCCTTTGAAGCGCCCCGGGATTACCCTCTACGGCGTAGCATGCTTACGCTGCTCGCATGCAGGCAGATCGCGGCCGCAGCAGCCACATTGAGTGACTCCTCACCTCCGGGCTGCGCAATGCTGATGCGGCGCTGCGCCATCTCCATCAGCGCCTCGCCCACACCCTGCCCTTCGTGACCCATGGCCCAGGCACAGGGCCAGGGCAGATCAGCCTCATGAATCAATGTCCCCTGATGGGAGCTGGTCACTACCAGGGGCACTTGCAGGGCTTTCACATCCTCGACCGAGGCCGCCTCGACCAGATGCAGACCGAAGTGAGCGCCCATTCCTGCGCGCAGCACCTTCTGACTCCACAGCGCGGCCGTGCCCTTGAGCGCCACAATCTGGGTGAAACCGAAGGCCGACGCGCTGCGCAGGATACTGCCCACGTTGCCGGCATCCTGCACGCGGTCCAGCACCACGGTGGCGATGCCGGACTGCGCCTGCAAGGCCGCGTCCCAGTCCATCACATAGCCCATGCGGGCGGGAGATTCCAGACTGCTGATCTCGTCGAACAAGGCATCGGCCAGCACCACGACCTTGCTGGCAGCCTGCACCCACTCTTCGGGCGCCTGGGGCCAGAAAGACTGCGCAAAAACGGCAACCTTTGGTTTCAGATCCCGCACCAGGGCCGCACGGCAAAGATGATCGCCTTCCAGCCAGACCTGCCCCTGTTTGCGGTAGGCCGTGCTGTCCTGGGACAGGCGGCGCAGTTCCTTGACGAAAGCGTTGTCGCGCGAATGAATGTCCGTGACCTGGGGGCGTGCAGCCATGTCGACCTCTGAGAAAAAACAAAAACCCGGCATGCAAGCGCCTGGCCGGGCCTGAAAAAAGAACACGACTTACGCAAAACGGGCTCAGGCCGGGCGACTGCCTCAGAAGGCAGGCCGTCGTGGCATTCTTGTTCGCGTAAGTCCCAAAGAAGATAGAGCGCCCGAGCAGCCCCTGCGCCCCACTCGGGAATGCAGGCCCGACCATCAGGCGCGCATCAGACGTAGAGCAAAGCCTGCGACATCTGCAGGCTGGAAGTCACCCCCGACAGCCCGGTCTCGCACAGCACGGGCTGGGCCGCTGCGCCAGCGCACACCTGGCCGGCCTGCAGCACCTGGGCCACGGGGGCAAAAGAGCGCCTGTGCTCGGCCGTCGCACCGTGGGCACGCAAGGCCTGCAGATGCGCGGCCGTGCCATAGCCCTTGTGTCCTGCAAAGCCGTACTGAGGATACTGGGCGTCCAGGCGCTCGCACCAGCGGTCGCGCGTGACCTTGGCCAA
Organism: Comamonas sp. Z3; assembly: GCF_008121565.1. Classification (NCBI taxonomy): domain Bacteria; kingdom Pseudomonadati; phylum Pseudomonadota; class Betaproteobacteria; order Burkholderiales; family Comamonadaceae; genus Comamonas; species Comamonas sp. Z3. The sequence goes on along the minus strand of NZ_VOQU01000008.1, from coordinate 264,081 downwards.
GATGGAGGCCGCCGAAATGGCCTGCACCAGCGAGTCACCCTTGACGATGGCCTCTGCCTGCACATCGATCTGAGGCAGCTGGTTGCCATCCACCAGCACCAGCACGGGCTTGAGGCGCAAACCCATCACCGCGCGGCGCATGGCCAGCAGCGTGGCCTTGAGGATGTTGATCTCGTCGATCTCCTGCACCGAGGCCTGCGCTATGCAAAAGCACAGCGCCTTGGCGCGGATCTCGTCGTAGAGCACCTCGCGACGGTTGGCCGTGAGCTTCTTGGAATCGTTCAGCCCGGCAATGGGCTTCATGTCGTCCAGAATGACGGCAGCAGCCACCACCGGGCCGGCCAGGGGGCCGCGCCCTGCCTCATCCACCCCGGCAACCAGCCCGGGCGGATGCCAGGGCAGGCAGCCTTGCTCAAGCAGCGGGGGTGGCAATGATTTTTTGGATCGCATGGGCAGCCAGTTCGGCGGTATCGCGGCGCAGTTCGTGATGTAGCGCGGTGAAGCGCTCAACCAGCGCTTCAATGGTGACAGGAGAATCCTGGCTGGCTCTGAGCCAGCCCAGCGCGGCCTGGGCCAGTGCCTCGGGCGTTGCCGCATCCTGCAGCAGCTCGGGCACGACGAAGTCGCCGCACAGAATATTGGGCAGTCCCACCCAGGGCTGCAGTTGCTTGCGCTTCATGAGGCGCCAGCTCCAGGGGTGCATGCTGTAGCTGATGACCATGGGACGCTTGTAGAGCGCGGCCTCCAGCGTGGCGGTGCCGCTGGCAATCAGCGTGCAGTCGCAGGCCGCCAGCACATCGTGGGACTGGCCCTTGACGATCAGGCATCGGTCCTGCATGCCGGCCTCGGCCGCAATGCGCTGCACTTCCTCGTAGAGCGAAGGCACGGCCGGCACCACGATCCGGGTCTGCGGCAACGCCTTCTGGACCAGCGCCGCAGCCTTGAAAAAGCCCGAGGCGATATAACGCACCTCGGAGCGGCGGCTGCCGGGCAGCAGGGCCAGCACCAGACCCTCTTCGGCCAGGCCCAGGCGCGCACGCGCGGCCGCCCTGTCGGGATGCAACGGAATCACCTGCGCCAGCGGATGGCCGACGTAGGTGGCTTCGATGCCATGCTGGGCCAGCAGCTCGGGCTCGAACGGAAAGATGCACAGCACATGGTCAGCCGCGCGCCGGATTTTCTCCACGCGATCGGCACGCCAGGCCCAGATCGAAGGGCAGACAAAATGCACGGTCTTGATGCCGGCTTCGCGCAAGCCCGTTTCCAGCCCCAGGTTGAAGTCGGGCGCATCCACGCCCACGAACACCGAGGGCGGATGCGCAATCAGGCGCTGGCGCAGCTTTTTGCGAATTCCGAGCAGTTCGGCCACGCGGGCCAGCACCTCCCAGCTGTAGCCGTGCACGGCCAGACGCTCGGACTGCCACCAGGCGTCAAAGCCGCGCTCCTGCATCCTGTCGCCGCCGATCCCCATGGAGCTTGCATCGGGCCAGCGCTGACGCAGACCGTCCAGCAACAGCGAAGCCAGCAGATCGCCCGAGGCCTCGCCAGCCACCATGGCAATGCGGGGCGCTACGGAATCCGCAGCAGCTTGCGCTTGCTTATTAGGCATTTCAGAGCTATTCACGACTCAAATCCAGATGGAGACAGCGCAAGCTGCTATCAACGTGTGATGCCACTGGTCGCCGATGACAGAAAGGACTGCATGAAGTCCACATCCTGCACGGCTTCGGGCGTTGCCAACTTGATCGCATCCATGGCCGCAATGGCCTGCTCCAGCGTCAGGCCCTGGCGGTACAGCAGCTTGTGCATCTCGCGCACCGCGGCAATACGCGCATCCGAGAAACCGCGGCGCTTGAGACCGATCAGATTCACGCTGCGCGCGGCCAGCGGATTGCCATCCACCGTCATGAAGGGCGGCACATCCTTGTTCACATGGGCCTGAAAGCCCACCATGGCGTGCGCGCCGATGCGCATGCGTTGCAGCACGCCGGTCAGCCCACCGATGGTCACCCAGTCGCCGACATGCACATGGCCTGCCAGCGTTGTGTTGTTGGCCAGCGTGGTCTGGTTGCCGATGACGCAGTCATGCGCGATGTGCACATAGGCCATGATCCAGTTGTCATTGCCGATGATGGTCTCGCCGCGGTCCTGCATGGTGCCGGTGTTGAAGGTACAGAACTCGCGCACGGTGTTGCGGTCGCCCATCACCAGACGCGTGGGCTCGCCCGCGTACTTCTTGTCCTGGGGCTGCGCACCCAGCGATGCGAACTGGAAGATGTGGTTGTCTTCACCAATCGTGGTGTCGCCCTCGATCACGCAATGCGCGCCCACCTTGCTGCGGGCGCCAATGCGCACCCTGGGGCCGATGACGGCATACGGCCCCACCGACACCGAGGTGTCGAGCTGGGCCGCGGGGTCCACCAGGGCGGTGGGATGAATCAAGCTCACAGCCGCCATCAATGCTTATCCCACGTGGCGCATGGTGCACATCAGCTGGGCTTCGGCAGCCACTTCGCCATCCACGCTGGCGACGGCATTGAACTTCCAGATGCCGCCGCGCACGCGGTCGATGGTGATCTCCAGGGCCAGCTGGTCTCCCGGCACCACGGGGCGCTTGAAGCGCGCCGAGTCGATACCCACGAAGTAGTAGATATTGTTTTCGTCGGGCACCTGACCCATGGCATCGAAAGCCAGCAGGCCGGCGGCCTGGGCCAGAGCTTCAAGAATCAGCACGCCGGGCATGACGGGACGGCCGGGGAAGTGCCCGGTGAAGAACGGCTCGTTGAAGGTGACGTTCTTGATCGCCTTGATGCGTGTGTTGCGCTCAAGCTCCAGCACCCGGTCCACCAGAAGAAAGGGATAGCGGTGAGGCAGTTGCTTGAGAATTTCTTGAATATCCATCATCAATTTCCGTTGTTGCTTTGCCGGCCCTCAGCCAGCGCTTGTTCAAGCTTCTTGACCCGCTCCCGGAGCGTGTACAGCTGCCTGAAGGTTGCAGCGTTCTTTTCCCATTGCTCGTTTTCTTGCAGCGGAAAGATGCCTGTATAAAAACCTGCCTTGGGCAAGGAGCGAGTGACCATGGAGGTCGGCGAAATCACCGTACCGTCCGCAATCGTCAAATGCCCCAGGATATTGGCCGCGCCACCGATCTGGCAGTGCCTGCCAATGCGCGCACTGCCCGCAATACCGGTATTGCCGGCAATCACCGTATGCGCGCCAATATGAACATTGTGGGCAATCTGTACGAGATTATCGATCTTGACACCGTCTTCGATGATGGTGTCGTCGAGTGCCCCACGATCCACGCAGGTGTTGGCGCCGATTTCCACATCGTTGCCGATGCGCACGGCCCCCAGCTGCTCGATCTTCTCCCATCGGCCTGCCGATGGCGCAAAGCCGAAACCGTCGGCTCCGATGACCACGCCCGGATGCACGATGCAGCGCTCGCCCACCACACAGCCCTGGCCTATGGTGACGCGCGACTTCAGTACCGTATCGGCACCGATGACGGCGCCCGCCTCCACCACGCACTGCGGCCCCACACAGGCGCTGGCATGCACCTGGGCCGTGGCATCCACCACGGCGCTGGCATGAATGCCGCTGGGCCTGCCGCCTTGCTGCTGCGCCTTCCACCACTGGGTGGCTCGCGCGAAATAGGCATAGGGATCGGCCGTGACAATGCAGGCACCGCGCTGCGCCGCTTCATCGCGCAGCGCCGGCGCCACAATGACACAGGCCGCCTGTGAGGCGGCCAGTTGCTGGCGATAGCGGGGATTGCTTAAAAAGCTCAGATCACCGTGACCCGCAGAGTCCAGCGGAGCGATGCGCGAGATGGTCATCTCGCGCTCGCCGCCGATCAGTTCTCCACCGAGCGCATCGAGAATCTGTCCCAATAGAACGCTCACAAAAGTATCCCTGGGATTACTTTGCGCCGTTCAGGGCCTTGATGACCTTGTCGGTGATATCGAACTTGGGGTTGATATACACGGCCTCTTGCAGGATGACGTCGTACTTTTCAGCCTCGGCCACTTGCTTGACAACCTTGTTGGCACGGTCGAGCACCGTGGCCAGCTCTTCGTTCTTGCGGGCGTTCAGGTCTTCCTGGAATTCGCGGCGCTTGCGCTGGAATTCGCGGTCCTGATCCACCAGCTGACGCTGGCGCGAAGCGCGCTGGCTTTCGGACATGGTGGTGGCTTCACGCTCGAACTTGTCCGAAGCAGTCTTCAAGGAATTGCCCTGATCGACCAAATCCTTTTCACGCTTAGAAAACTCCTGCTCAAGCTTGGCTTGGGCAGCCTTGGCAGCGGATGCCTCACGGAAGATGCGATCCGTGTTCACAAAACCTGCCTTGAATTCCTGTGCATGCGCAGAGACGGCCATGGCGCCAAGCAGCACAGCCAGAGAAAGATGGCTAGAGAGAGATTTCATTAGAAAGATGTTCCGATTTGGAATTGCAGTTTCTGGATTCTATCGCCGGTTTCCTTACGGATTGGTTGAGCATACGCCAAACGCAGAGGACCCAGCGGCGAAATCCAGCTGATACCGATACCGGTGGAAGCACGCAGGGTCCCCAGATCCATGCTTTCACCTTCCGCCCACACATTACCCACGTCCACGAAGCCGAACAGACGCAAGGTCCTGTCGTTGCCCGCTCCGGGGAATGGAACCATGAATTCGCCATTCAGGGTCAGCTTGCGGGTACCGCCCAGGGCCAGATTGGTGTTCACGGAATCGTGCTTGCCCAGAGAGCCTTGCTCGAAGCCGCGCACCGAGCCGAGACCGCCCGAGTAGAAGTTCTTGAAGATGGGATAGGGATTACCGCCCAGGCCCTTGCCCCAGCCCAGCTCGCCGTTCAGGGCGATCGTGTACTTCTTGTTCAGCGGGATGTATTGCTGAATCTGGTAGTTGGCCTTCGCATAGCGCATATCGCTCATGAACGAGGCTTCCAGATTCACGCGCTGATAGCGGCCTGCATTCGGAGCCAGGGCACTGTCGCGGTTATCGCGAGACCAGCCCAGCGTCAGGGGAATGCCGGTCTTGGAGCAGCCGACATTCGCACCGACAGCGCCGCCGCAATATTCGTTGTAGACCTCGGGCATATAGGTGCCCGGCTTGATTTCATTGCCTTCGACACCGGCACCGAAGAAGATGGTATCCACTTCGCTGAAGGGCACGCCGAAACGCACGCTGGCACCCTTGGTGATGATCTTGTAGGCGCCATCGTCATAGTAGGGACGGATGGTGCGGTAGTACAGGTCATAGGTGCGCGAAATACCCGTATCCGTGAAATAGGGATTCGTGGTCGACACCACCATGGTGCGGTTGTACTTGCTGGTGTTGATGTCCAGGCCCAGATAGTTGCCCGAGCCGAAAACGTTTTCCTGCTTGATACCGAAGGACAGCGAGACCTTTTCGGCGCTGGAGAAACCGGCACCCAGCTGGATCGAGCCCGTGGGCTTTTCCACCACGTTGATCATCAGATCGACCTGGTCGGGAGAGCCCGGCACTTCCTGGGTTTCGATCTCAACCTGGGTGAAGAAGCCCAGACGGTCGACACGGTCGCGCGACAGCTTGATCTTCTGGCCGTCATACCAGGAGGCTTCGAACTGGCGGAACTCGCGGCGGATCACTTCGTCGCGGGTCTTGTTGTTGCCGCTGACGCTGATGCGACGGATATAGGCACGGCGCGAAGGCTGAGCCTGCAGCACCAGGGACACACGGTTGTTGGTACGGTCGATTTCGGGCACGGCTTCCACCTTGGCGAAAGCAAAACCGAAATTGCTGTAATAGTCGGTAAAAGCCTTGATGGTCTCGGAAACCTGGTCGGCGTTATAAGGCTCTCCGGGCTTGATCTTGACCAGCGACTTGAACTCGTCGTCACGATCCAGGTAGTTGCCTTCGAGCTTCACGCCCGAGACCACATACTGGTTGCCTTCGTGAATGTTCACGGTCAGGCCGATGCTCTGCTTGTCGGGAGAAATGGCGACCTGCGTGGACTCCACGCGGAACTCCAGATAGCCGCGCTGCAGATAGTAGGAGCGCAGCGACTCCAGATCGGCATTGAGCTTGTTGCGCGCGTAGCGGTCGGACTTGGTGTACCAGCTCATCCAGTTGCCCGTGTCCTGATCGAACAGGTCCTTGAGCGTGGATTCCTTGAAGGCCTTGTTGCCCACAATGTGGATTTCGTTGATCTTCGCGGGCTCGCCTTCAGAGACGGTGAAGGTCAGGTTCACACGGTTGCGCTCGATAGGCGTCACCGTGGTCACAACCTCCGCGCCGTACAGGCTGCGGTTGATGTACTGGCGCTTGAGCTCCTGCTCGGCACGGTCGGCCAAGGCCTTGTCGAAAGGACGACCGTCGGCCAGACCTACATCGCGCATGGCCTTGAGCAAGGTGTCCTTGTCGAACTCCTTGGTGCCGGCAAAATTCACCTCGGCAATGGTGGGACGCTCTTCCACGACCACCACCAGCACATTGCCATTGGCCTCCAGACGCACGTCCTTGAACAGGCCCAGTGCAAACAGCGAGCGGATGGCCGCTGCGCCCTTCTCGTCGTTGTAGTCATCACCCACGCGCAAAGGCATGGAAGCGAACACCGTACCGGGCTCCACTCGCTGCAAACCCTCGACGCGGATATCTTGAACCTTGAAGGGCTCCAGCGCCCATGCCGCTTGCGCAGCTAAAACCATAGCAGCCAGGGCAGTTGCAGAGCGCACGCCCAAGCGATTGAAATGTTTTTTCATGAGTGGAAATCGCCGCGAATGCGGCCTACCGTAGCGATAAAAATTAGCCCCAGAGCCGGTTGATATCGTTGAAAAAGGCGACTGACATCATCAGCAGTATGACTGCGATGCCTGCACGCTGCAGTCTTTCAGCCCAGACATCGGAGACACTACGTCCCGTCAGACCTTCCCAAAGATAATACATCAGGTGCCCACCGTCCAGAACGGGCAATGGTAGCAGGTTGAGAACGCCCAGGCTGATGCTGATCAAGGCGAGAAACGACAGGTATTGCACCAACCCCATGCTCGCGGACTTGCCCGCGTAATCGGCGATCGTCAGAGGGCCGCTGATATTCTTGAGCGAGGCCTGGCCGATCAGCATGCGCCCCATCATGCGCAGCGTCATGGAAGACAGCTCCCAGGTCCTGTGCACACCGGCACTCAGGCCATCGAGAAAGCCGCGGCGCACCAGCACCATTTCCGGCTGGCTGCCAATGAAGGCATTCACGCGTGCCGCAGGCGCCTGACCGTCCTTGCCAGGTACTACTTCCGGTTGCACCTGCAGATTCAGACGCTGGCCCGCGCGCTCCACAACCCATGCCTGGGGCTGCACCTCGCCGGACTGCCCCGAGGCACGGATCAGGGCACGCGCCTGCGCGCCATCCTGGACTGCCTGAGCATTGATGCTGAGCAGCACATCGCCTTTTTGCAGGCCCGCCTTGTCTGCCGGACCGCCTGCGACAATCTCGTCTATGACTGCACGACTCCAGGCTCCCTGCAGCCCTACCTTGTCAAAGAAAGCTGCATCTGGTTCCTTTTGTTGCAAAGAAGCGAGATCCAGCGGCACGATGCGCGCCGCGCCATGTGCCTGGTCAGCCACTTCCAGCTGCAAGGACTCGCCTTCAATGGCCGCAGTCGTCACCAGCCAGCGCAAATCACCCAGGGCACGCACAGGCTGCCACTCCTGGCCTCCCACGGAGGCACGCTGCACCCAGTCGCCACTTTGAATACCGGCCTGCTGCAGCAAGCTGCCAGCCGCGGGCGCGGCAAGCCGTGCTGCAGGCTCGTTCGTTCCCACCCAGTTGACCACGGTCAGCAGCGCCACGGCCAGCACCAGATTGGCTGCCGGCCCCGCCGCAACAATGGCTGCGCGTGCGCGCAAAGGCTGGTTGTTGAAGGCCAGATGCTTTTCCTCAGGCCTGACCGCGCCCTCGCGCTCGTCAAGCATGCGCACATAGCCACCCAGAGGCAGCGCCGCGATCACATACTCGGTGCCCGACTTCTTGCCGACCCAGCGCAACAGCGGCTTGCCAAAGCCCACGGAGTAACGCAGCACCTTGACACCGCAGGCCACGGCAACGCGATAGTGGCCCCACTCATGCACCGCAATCAGAACGCCGAGCGCCACGACGAAAGCCACAACTGTCAGCAACACCTGAAACTCCTTTTTGCCAATCGATGCTTGGAGTGCGCGCCAGGCCGCAAGTTCAACCGCCGCCCGGCAAGCACCCGCACTTCGCGCCCGTTCAGCGCGCCCACTGGCCGGCTATGGCGACCGCGCTCTCGCGTGCTCGCGCATCGAGCGCCATCAGATCTTCAAGACTGCTCACGGCGCCCGGTTGCACGGATTCCAGCGTCTGCAGGTTGACGGCATGAATGCGGTCAAACGACAGGCGACGCTCCAGGAAGGCGGCGACTGCCACTTCGTTCGCGGCGTTGAGCACCGTGGTCGTACCCTCGGGCGCGCGCAGTGCCTGCCAGGACAGATGCAGGCCGGGAAAGCGATGCGCATCCGCCTCCTCGAAGGTCAGCGCCGCCAGCTTGGCAAAATCCAGCACCGGCGCGCCGCTCTCGATGCGCTCGGGCCAGGCCAGACCGCAGGCAATCGGCACCCGCATATCGGGCGTTCCCAGCTGAGCGAGCACCGACGAATCCTTGAACTGCACCATGGAGTGCACGATCTGCTGCGGATGAATTACCACCTTGATCTTCTCGGGCGCCATATCGAACAGCCAGCGCGCCTCGATCACCTCCAGCGCCTTGTTCATCATGGTGGCCGAGTCCACCGAGATCTTGCGCCCCATGGAGAAGTTGGGGTGCGAGCAGGCCTGCTCGGGAGTGATTGCAGACAGTGTCGCCGGGTCGCGTTGGCGGAACGGACCGCCCGAGGCCGTCAGCAGCAAGGAGTCGACGCGCTCGGCCCAGGTGCTGCTGTCTTCGGGCAGGCACTGGAAGATGGCGGAGTGCTCGCTATCGATGGGCAGCAAGGTGGCGCCATGACGCTTGACGGTGTCCATGAACAGCGCACCGCCCACCACCAGGGCTTCCTTGTTGGCCAGCAGCAGGCGCTTGCCCGCTCTGGCCGCTGCCAGACAGGGGGCCAGTCCGGCCGCACCGACAATCGCCCCCATGACCGCATCGACATCAGGATGAGATGCTATCGCTTCAAGAGCGTTCCGCTCTTGAAGGACCTGCGTCTGAAGTCCGTGCAACTGGATCTTCTCGGCCAGCTGCTGTGCATGGGGCGCACTGGCCATCACGGCGAACTGCGGCTTGAACTGCGCGCATTGACTGAGCATCAGATCCACTTGCGTGGCAGCACTCAGCGCGAAGATTTCGTATTGATCAGGGTGGCGTGCCACCACATCCAGGGTATTGGTTCCAATGGAACCGGTAGAACCCAGAACCGTGATTTTCTGCTTCATGGATGCACAAAGGATGAGAGCATCATCGCCAACGGCAGTGTGGGCAGGAGGGCATCAATGCGATCCAGGACACCACCATGGCCGGGCAGCAAGCCGCTGCTGTCCTTGACACCGACGCTGCGCTTGATGAGGGATTCGACCAGGTCGCCCACCACACTCATCGCAGCCATAAACACCGCAGCCAGCAACAGGAACCAGAGCCCTCGTGACTGCAGCACCGAATAGAAACTGGGAACACCGGCGCCGTAGTGGCGATCTGCCCAGCTCCAGACCAGAGCCAGAACAACCACTCCCAGCATGCCCCCCCAGACACCTTCCCAGCTCTTGCCGGGACTGATGGAAGGAGCCAGCTTGTTCCTGGTGAACTTCAGGCCGAAAGTGCGGCCTGCAAAATAGGCAAATACATCGGCCACCCAGACCAGCACCAGGACCGAAAGCAGGAAGTTGATGCCGATATTGCGCGCCTGCACCGCGGCCAGCCAGGCCAGCCACAATGCCAGCACGCCGCCAACCAGACGGACTGCAGCCGGAATATGCGGCCAGCCCGTCACGCCAGCACGCAGCAGCAGCACGCCCCCCAGCACCCATAGGCAACCCGCAATCAGCCACACCATGGACAGAGGCTGGTCAACCCAGCCGGCCCACCAGGAGCCCGCGCATAGCGCCGTACAGACAGCCCCCAGACCCAGCGAGCCTGCCTGCCCGAAGCCGTTGAGACGCCCCCACTCCCAGGCACCAGCCGCCATGAACAACAGCATCAGTGCCGAAAAAGGCACGGTGCTGGCCGTATAAAACAATGCAGGCAGCAAAATGGCCAGCAAAATCAAGGCGGTAATGACGCGCTGCTTGAGCATGGCACCTCTTATGGTTATGCCGTCAGGGTGACGGCAGATGATGGTTGAATCTGCTCTGAAGTCTGGCCGAAACGGCGCTCCCGACCGCCAAACACGGCAATGGCCTCGTCAAGAGCGGCCTCGTCGAAATCAGGCCACAGGGCATTGCTGAAGAACAGCTCGGTGTAGGCAGCCTGCCAAAGCAGAAAATTGCTGATGCGGGTTTCGCCGCCTGTGCGGATCATCAGATCAGGATCAGGCACATGCGCCAGGGCCATGGCCCTATCCAGATTCTCCGGACTCAGTTCCAGCCCCTGGGCCACCAGCTTCTGCGCTGCTTGCGCGATGTCCCAGCGGCCACCGTAGTTGAAGCAGACATTGAGAACCAGGCGCGTGTTGTGCGCAGTGATGCGCTCGGCCTCGGCCAGGCCCTCACGGACCTTGTCGCTCAGACCCTGACGGTCTCCGACAAAGTACAGGCGCACGCCGTCGCGGCTGAGTTGCGCAACTTCCTTGGCCAGGGCATTGGCCAGCAGGCTCATGAGGCCTGAGACCTCTTCCTGAGGCCGGTTCCAGTTCTCGGAGGAAAACGCAAATACCGTGAGCACCTGCACGCCACGCTCTACGCAGGCACGAGCGCAGCGGCGCAGGGACTCCACGCCCTGCTTGTGACCTGCAAGACGTGGAAGCAGACGGCGCTTGGCCCACCGCCCGTTGCCGTCCATGATGACGGCGATATGGCGCGGAACCGCGCCGTTTTTCTTGGATGTCAAAAGTGCAGGTCCTTTGGCAAGACTCAGACCGCCATGATGTCCTGCTCCTTGGCCGCCACCAGCGTGTCGACCTCGGCAATGTGCTTGTCGGTGATCTTCTGGATTTCGGCTTCGGAGCGCTTCTGATCGTCTTCAGAGGCCTCTTTGTCCTTGACCAGCTTCTTCACGCTTTCATTGGCATCGCGGCGCAGGTTGCGGATGGCAATCTTGCCGTTCTCACCTTCGTTGCGGGCGAGCTTGGTCATTTCCTTGCGGCGCTCTTCACTCATGGGAGGCATGGGCACGCGGATCAGGTCACCCATGGAGGCGGGATTCAGACCCAGATCGCTTTCGCGAATGGCCTTTTCCACCTTGGCGGCCATGTTCTTTTCCCAGGGCTGCACGCTGATGGTGCGGGAGTCCAGCAGGGACACATTGGCCACCTGGGACAGGGGCACCATGGAGCCGTAGTACTCGACGTGAATGGCGTCCAGCAGCGCGGGGTTTGCACGGCCGGTGCGCACGCGCGCCAGGTTGTTCTTCAAAGCCTCGATGGACTGGCCCATCTTGGTTTCGGTGTTCTTTTTGATTTCAGCGATCGTCATGTTCTTGTTCCTTTGCGAGCATTGGGCGGCAAAACGCTCAAGCGTACACCAGAGTGCCTTCGTCTTCACCCATGACCACGCGCTTGAGTGCGCCGGGCTTGACGATGGAGAACACGCGGATCGGCAGCTTCTGGTCGCGGCACAGCGCGAAAGCCGTGGCATCCATGATGCCCAGGTTGCGCGAGATGGCTTCATCGAAAGCCAGCTTGTCGTAGCGCGTGGCCGAGGGATCCTTGACCGGGTCGGCCGTGTACACGCCGTCCACCTTGGTGGCCTTGAGCACGACTTCGGCGCCGATTTCAGCACCACGCAGCGCAGCTGCGGTGTCGGTGGTGAAGAAGGGGTTGCCCGTACCGGCAGCGAACACCACGACCTTGCCCTCTTCAAGGTACTGCAGCGCCTTGGGGCGCACATAGGGCTCCACCACCTGCTCGATACCGATGGCCGACATCACGCGCGCCGTCAGGCCCTGCTTGTCCATGGCGTCGGCCAGGGCCAGGGCATTCATCACCGTGGCCAGCATGCCCATATAGTCGGCAGTCGCACGATCCATGCCGACTGAGCCACCTGCCACGCCACGGAAGATATTGCCGCCGCCGATCACCACGGCAACCTGCACACCCACCTTGGTCACTTCCACGATCTCGGCAACCATGCGCTCAATGGTTGCACGGTTGATGCCGAACTGGTCATCTCCCATTAACGCCTCCCCCGACAGCTTGAGCAAGATGCGCTTGTGGGCTGGAATGGCGTTGGACATGGTGTTTCTCCGGTGGAAGTTGAATAAGTATGAAAACGGGAGGGGAATAAATCAATCGCGGCTCTTGGCCGCGATTGTTGCTAAGGCTTAGGTTTAAGCACCAGCCTTGGCTGCTGCCACCTGGGCAGCCACTTCAGCGGCGAAGTCATCGGTCTTCTTCTCGATGCCTTCACCCACGACAAACATCGTGAACGCCTTCACATTGGTATTGGCAGCCTTGAGCATCTGGGCCACGGTTTGCTTGCCGTCGGCAGCCTTCACGAAGACCTGGTCGGCCAGGGACACTTCCTTCAGGTACTTCTGAACGGAACCTTCCACCATCTTGGCGACGATGTCGGCGGGCTTGCCGGATTCGGCAGCCTTGCCTTCGGCCACTGCGCGTTCCTTGGCGATCAGCTCGGCAGGCACGTCAGCGGAAGTCAGGGCCACGGGCTTCATGGCAGCCACATGCATGGCCACGTCCTTGGCAGCAGCAGCGTCGCCGTCGAACTCGACCACCACGCCGATGCGGGTGCCGTGCACGTAGGCAGCCAGGCCAGCGCCGTTGAAAGCCTTGAAGCGACGGAAAGACATGTTCTCGCCGATCTTGCCGATCAGGCCCTTGCGCACATCTTCCAGAGTGGGGCCGTAGCCGTCTTGTTCGTAGGCCAGGGCGCCCAGGGCGTCCAGGTCAGCGGGGTTGTGCTCGGCGACCAGCTTGGCAGCGGCGTTGGCCATGGCCAGGAAGCTGTCGTTCTTGGACACGAAGTCGGTTTCGCTGTTCACTTCGATCAGGCCGCCCTTGCCGCCTTCGATGAAAGCAGCCACAACGCCTTCAGCAGTCACGCGGGAAGCGGCCTTGCCAGCCTTGGTACCCAGCTTGACGCGCAGCAGCTCTTCAGCCTTGGCCATATCGCCATCAGCTTCGGTCAGAGCCTTCTTGCATTCCATCATGGGAGCGTCGGTCTTGGCGCGCAGTTCGGCGACCATGCTTGCAGTAATTGCCATCGTATTTCTCCAGTATCAGTTCGATTCGTTACAGGATTCCGGCTAAAAAAACGGGGCTACCTAGAGCCCCGCTTTTTCTCGCGATGCGGTCGCGCAGCCGGACTTCGCTTAGGCGGCGGACTCTTCCACTTCCACGAACTCGTCGCCGTTCTCACCGGCAGCAGCCTTCACCACGTCGTTCAGACGGGCTTCGCGGCCTTCCAGGATAGCGTCGGCGATGCCTTGGGCGTACAGCTGCACGGCCTTGGCGGAGTCATCGTTACCAGGGATCACGTAGTCGATGCCTTCGGGGTTGTGGTTGGTATCAACCACGCCGATCAGAGGAATGCCCAGCTTCTTGGCTTCAGCGATAGCGATCTTGTGGAAGCCCACATCGATCACGAAGATGGCGTCGGGCAGGCCGTTCATGTCCTGAATGCCGCCGATGTCCTTTTCCAGCTTTTCCAGTTCGCGAACGAACATCAGCTGTTCCTTCTTGGACATGGATTCCAGACCAGCTTCTTGCTGAGCCTTCATGTCCTTCAGACGCTTGATGGAGGTCTTGACGGTCTTGAAGTTGGTCAGCATGCCGCCCAGCCAGCGCTGGTCGACGAAGGGCACGCCAGCGCGCTTGGCTTCTTCGGCCACCAGCTCGCGGGCTTGACGCTTTGTACCCACCATCAGGATGGTGCCGCCGTTAGCAGTCAGCTGCTTGGCGAACTTCTGGGCTTCCTGGAACATCGGCAGGGACTTTTCCAGGTTGATGATGTGGATCTTGTTACGGGCGCCGAAGATGAACGGAGCCATCTTGGGATTCCAGAAACGGGTTTGGTGACCGAAGTGGACGCCGGCTTCCAGCATCTCGCGCATTGTTACTGCCATGTTAATTACCTCAAAGGTTGGGTCTAAAATCCGGCCCAACGATTGCAGCCGCCTTGAAAAAGCGATCGCAACACCTTGGATAGGCCGGTTTGCTATTTGCCTTGCCGACTTAAAAGCAGGTGCTGCAAGGTGCAAAACGCCATCGCATCAACCACTTTCAGAGCTTTTCAAGTCAATCCTCACGGAATAACCCTTAGCAAAGCCGCAAGATTTTAGCACATCGCCATGCAACTCGACCTCAGTCACCTCACTCTCGAGATCCGCGAAGGCCGCCAAAGCGCCGCAAACCTCATGCAAATGAGCATTGCTGCCGCGCAAAGTCCCTTGTGCGCCAACGTTTTCAGCCAGACTTTCTTTGACGAGGCACGCTGGGCCGCTGCAGAAACACCAACGACTGCCCCCCTGGCCGGCCTGGCCATCTCGGTCAAGGATTTGTTTGACACCCGAGGCGCACGCAGTGCCGCCAGCTCCCTGGTGCTGCAGGATGCTCCTGTCGCCCGGGCAGACGCCGCGGCCGTCGCCCGCCTGCGCGCGGCAGGTGCCGCCATCATCGGCCGCACCCATATGGTCGAGTTCGCTTTTTCCGGCGTGGGTGTGAATCCGCATTTCGGTACCCCTGCCGCGCTGGATGCCCGCCACCCCGCCAATCCTCAGCTGGCCCCCACATGGCCGGCCCGCATTCCAGGTGGCTCCTCGTCAGGAGCAGCTGTATCCGTCGCCAGCGGCGCCGCCTGGGCGGCTCTGGGCTCGGACACCGGGGGTTCCATCCGCATTCCCGCTGCGCTCAATGGACTGGTGGGCTTCAAAAGCACGGCCAGGCTGGTGCCCACCGAAGGAACCGTGCCACTCTCGCCCACACTGGACACTGCCTGCGCCATTACGCGCAGCGTGCGCGATGCCGTGCTGCTGCACGAGATCCTGGCCGAGCGCAAAGTCACCAAGGACGAACGCAGCCTGAGCCAGTGGCGTCTGGCAGTGCCGCGCCCCCTGTTCTTCGAACAGATCGAACCCGCCGTGCGCAGCGCCTTCGAACGCAGCATCGCCAAGCTGCAAGCCGGCGGCGCGCAGATCGAATGGATTGACCTGCCCGAGCTGGAAGAGCTGGACGCCATCAACATCATCGGCGGCTTCTCGCCCACCGAAAGCTATGCCTGGCACCGGCACCATCTGCAGGATCCTGCCAAGGCCGAGCTCTACGATCCCCGGGTGCGCTCGCGCATAGAGCGCGGCGCGAGCATGAGCGCTGCCGACTATCTGGATCTGCTGGCCGCGCGCAAGCGCTGGATTGCCAGGATGGAGAGCGCCATTGCCGACTATGACGCCCTGCTCTCGCCGACCACGCCGATCACCGCCCCCACCATTGCATCCGTCGCCCCGGCCAACGGCTTCGATGCTGCGGCCGACCTCAGGCGTGACGAAGAATTTTTCCGCGTCAACGGCCTGCTGCTGCGCAATACCAGCGTGGTCAATATGCTGGACGGCTGCGCGCTGTCACTGCCGTGCCACAACCCGAACGAACTCCCCATGGGCCTGATGATCTGGCATGCCGCCCTGCATGACGACGCCATCCTGAATATCAGCGCGGGCATAGAAGCCGCGCTCCATCACGTCTGACTTCCATTCTTGTAGCTACAACCGCTTATGGTCATTGGGCTACATGGCAAAAATCATCAAAACCCACAAATGCGCGGCCTGAGGCTATCCTCGGACCATGCTGCGCATTTCTCCAACCGACACCCCGCCCGCTTCCATGGCTGCCGGCCAGGGCTGGCCGCTATTCAGCGCCGCCGCCACGCGCCAGATCGAGCAGGATTGCGCCAGACGCCTGCCTCCCCACCGACTGATGGAGCGTGCAGGCCTTGCCATCGCCAAACTGGCGCTGGCAATAGCCCCCCATGCACAACGAATCTGGATTGCCTGCGGCCCGGGCAACAACGGCGGCGACGGCTTTGAGGCGGCGGCGCAGCTCAGAACCATGCTGCCCCACGTGCGAATCATGGTCAGCGAGGTGCGCGCGCCTGCCGAGCTACCTTCCGACGCACAGATATCCCGGGACAAGGCCAGGCAGGCTGGCGCGCAGTGGCTGCATGACGCGCCCGCCGATCTGGGGCCACAAGACCTGTGTATCGATGCACTGCTGGGCATCGGACTGAGCCCGCGCCCCTCTGGCAAGGCCTCGACTGAAAAGCAGCGCTTGCTGCAACTGCTGGCCCAGGTTCGGCAGTGCGCCTGTGCCGTACTCTGTGTCGACCTTGCCTCCGGCCTCGATGGCGATACCGGCCAGTATCTGAGGGAATTCGCGCCCGGCCATATCGCCGCCAGTCAACCGCGCCACACGCTTGCCTTGCTGACCCTGCAGCCCGGCCTGTTCACCGGCCAGGGACGCGATGCCTGCGGACAGATCTGGTGGGACGACCTGGGCTGCGGCATTGCCGGCACTCCCGGCATGACCAACCCCGCTGCAGCGCAGCCCACAGCGCATCTGAGCCCCCCCTCCTCCGCTTCCTCGAGTGCGCGCCCGCACGCCAGTCACAAAGGCAGTTTTGGCAATGTAGCCGTGCTTGGCGGCGAAGGCCTGGGCTTGCGCGGCCTGTCGATGACGGGCGCGGCCTGGCTGGCGGCACTGGCCGCACTGCACGCCGGAGCCGGCCGCGTCATGCTGGCCTTGCTGGACGAAGCACTACCGCAAGGCATTGCCCCCTGGCCGGAAATCATGCTGCGACGGCCTGCAGCCCAGGACTGGAGCCAGGCCACCGTGGTCTGCGGCTGCGGTGGTGGCGAAGCCGTGCAGGCCTGGCTGCCCCACATACTGAGCCAGGCGCCACAGCTGGTACTGGATGCCGATGCACTCAATGCCGTCGCAGCCAGCCCAGTGCTGGCACAGCAGTTGAGCCAGCGTGCCATGCAGCAGCTGAGCACGGTCTTGACCCCCCACCCGCTGGAGGCCGCGCGCCTGCTGCAGACCACTACCCCCCAAGTGCAAGCCGACCGCCTGCAGTCCTGCCTGCAGCTGGCCCGCAAATTTCAGTGCACGGTGCTGCTCAAGGGCTCGGGCACGGTTGTTGCCAACCCACAGCAGCAAGTCTGGATCAATGCCAGCGGCAATGCCCGCCTGGCCACGGGCGGCACGGGCGATGTGCTGGCCGGACTGATCGCCGCGCTATGGGCACAGGGTCGCAGTGCCGATATGGCTGCCATGGAGGGGGCCTTCCGCCACGGCCAGCTCGCAGATCGCTGGCCCGCAGACCGCCCGTTCAGCGCCAGTGCCCTGGCAATGCACCTGGGCAAGCAGTAACCAGCGCAAGAAAAAAGGCCTTACCGGTATCCGGCAAGGCCTTCAGCGCTTCGCAAGCGAGCAATCAGCGTTCGGTCTTGCGCTTGCTGGTTTTGCTTGCCGGCGCGGGCTTGGTACGCGCTGCGGGCTTGGCTACCGCCTTTGGAGCCTTGGGCGCCGATTTCGCCACAGACTTCGCCGCCACCTTGGCCACGGCCTTGGATTCGGGCTTGGCCGCTGGCTTGGCAACGGAGACAGGTTGCGCATCAGGCGCAAGCAAGGCGGCAACCTGCTTCCTGCCTGCCGCCTTGCGCGGCTTGGCAACCACGGCCACAGCGACGGGCTCCGCTACAGGCTCGGGCTTGGGAGCCTGCGCGTATTCCGCCTCCAGCGCCGCCAGATTCACGCTTTTCAGCATGGCCTTCTTGGCTGCCTTACGACCTTGCCTGGAGCGATCGGGCTCAGGCGCAGCAGCAGGCTCTGCAGCAGCATTGCGCTGCGCACGACTGGCCTTGGCGTCACGACGACTCCACTTGTCGGAATAGCCGCCCGCACTGCGCTCGTCACGCGAATCACGGCGACCACGCCCCTCATCCTTGGCCTGACCGCGGCCGCTGCGGGACGACTGCACCAGACCGTCCTCGCCGTCGCGCACCAGACGGAAGTCGATGCGACGTCCATCCAGATCAACGCGACTGACTTGCACGCGCACTCGTGCACCGATGCCATAGCGAACACCCGAGCGCTCGCCGCGCAGTTCCTGCCGGGCTTCGTCGAAGCGGAAGTAATCGCCGCCCAGTTCGGTGATATGCACCAGACCTTCCACATACATGGCATCCAGCGTCACAAAGACACCGAAGGTCGTCACCGAGGACACCGTGCCCGCGAACTCCTCGCCCAGATGCTCGCGCATGTACTTGCACTTGAGCCAGGCTTCCACATCGCGGCTGGCCTCGTCGGCGCGGCGCTCGTTGGCACTGCAGTGCAGGCCGGCGGCTTCCCAGGCCTGAAACTCCTTGGCCGCCGAACGCTTGCGCGGCTTCTGACCCGGCGCGACCACCCGCGAAGCCAGACGCTTGGCCATCTTCGCTTCAGCCTCACCCGGCGTGGGCAGGCTGGGCAGCTTGTAATGCGTGCCGTTCAGCTCCGCCTTGATCACGCGGTGCACCAGCAAGTCGGGGTAACGGCGAATCGGGCTGGTGAAGTGGGTATACGCCTCAAAGGCCAAGCCGAAGTGACCCGAGCCCTCCGGCGTGTAGAAGGCCTGCATCATGGAGCGCAGCAGCATGGTGTGAATCTGCTGCGAGTCAGGTCTGTCCTTGGTGGCACTGGCAATCTGCTGGAACTCCTTGGTCGAAGGGTTCTCGCTGATGCTCATGCTCACGCCCATGGCCTTGAGGTAGTTGCGCAGGATTTCCTGCTTCTCCAGCGAAGGCTTGTCGTGCACACGGAACAGCCCCAGCTGCCCGCTCTGGTCGATGAAATCAGCGCTGCAGACATTGGCCGCCAGCATGGCCTCCTCAATCAGCTTGTGCGCATCGTTGCGGGTGCGCGGCACGATCTTCTCTATGCGACCGTTGTCGTCGCAGACGATCTGCGTCTCGGTCGTCTCGAAGTCCACCGCACCACGCGCCTCGCGCGCCTTGAGCAGGGACTGGAAGACGCCATACAGATTCAGCAAGTCCTGCACGCGATCCTTGCGCTTGGCCGCTTCCGCCCCCCGCGTATTGGCCAGGATTGCCGCCACCTCGGTATAGGTGAAGCGCGCATGGCTGTGCATGACTGCCGGGTAGAACTGATAGGCGTGAATCTCGCCTTGCGCCGTGATCAGCATGTCGCAGACCATGCACAGCCGATCCACGTCGGGATTCAGCGAGCACAGGCCATTGCTGAGCTTTTCCGGCAGCATGGGAATCACCCTACGCGGAAAGTACACGCTGGTGGCGCGGTCGTAGGCATCGATATCGATGGCGCTGCCCGTGGTCACATAGTGGCTCACGTCGGCAATTGCCACCAGCAGGCGCCAGCCCTTGCTGCGCCCCACCTTGGCAGGCTCGCAATACACGGCATCGTCAAAGTCGCGCGCATCTTCGCCGTCGATGGTGACCAGGGGAATATCGGTCAGGTCGATGCGGTGCTTGCAGTCTGCGGGGCGGACTTTTTCAGGCAGCGCCTTGGCCTGCTCCAGGCAGGCGTCGGAGAAGATATGCGGCACGCCATACTTGCGCACCGCAATCTCGATCTCCATGCCGGGGTCATCCACTTCGCCCAGCACTTCGACGATGCGCCCCACTGGCTGACCAAACAGGGCCGGAGCCTCTGTCAATTCCACCACCACCACCTGCCCCGGTTTGGCAGCACCCGTGGCATTGGAAGGAATCAGAATGTCCTGGCCGTAGCGTTTGTCTTCGGGAGCCACAAGCCACACACCGCTTTCCTGCAGAAAGCGACCAATGATGGGCTGATCGGGACGCTCCACGATTTCCACCACGCGCCCTTCGGGGCGACCGCGATGATCATGGCGAGCAATGCGCACCTGGACCCGGTCCTTGTGCAGCACCGCACGCATTTCATTGGGGGGAAGGTAGATGTCACGCTCACCATCGTCGCGGACGACGAAGCCGTGACCGTCGCGGTGGCCCTGCACTGTGCCCAAAATTTCTTCGTTCATATCGGCAACTTTTGCGCGAGGGTTCATTTTTTTGATATACAATCTATGTCTTTCCTGAGATGCCCAGGTGGCGGAATTGGTAGACGCACTAGTTTCAGGTACTAGCGGGTAACTCCGTGGAGGTTCGAGTCCTCTCCTGGGCACCAAGTTTAACGACAACCTGCAAGGGTTGAAACAAACTTGGAAAACATTCCCCCAAAGGAATGCTTTCAAGCCAAGTGGCATCTTAGAGAATTTGAAGATTCGGGTTGAACGCAAGAAATTGCATTACAATACGAGCTTCCCTGAAAGCCCAGATGGCGGAATTGGTAGACGCACTAGTTTCAGGTACTAGCGGGTAACTCCGTGGAGGTTCGAGTCCTCTTCTGGGCACCAAACACGACAAGCCGCTGCATGCAAATGCAGCGGCTTTTTCGTTTTCGACCCAACCCGATCGGTCGTGCTGATTTTTTTGAAAAAACATGCGCAAACCGTTATCTGCTCTAGATCAGCTGCTATATAATTCGATCACTCTGAAATGCCCAGGTGGCGGAATTGGTAGACGCACTAGTTTCAGGTACTAGCGGGTAACTCCGTGGAGGTTCGAGTCCTCTCCTGGGCACCAAACACGACAAGCCGTTGCATGCAAATGCAGCGGCTTTTTCGTTTTTGCAAGCCCGACGTCGGAAGCGCAAAGTTTTCTGAAAAATCTGCACAAATCGGCTCAGACACCGCCTTGACCACTATATAATTCGCTCACTCTGAAATGCCCAGGTGGCGGAATTGGTAGACGCACTAGTTTCAGGTACTAGCGGGTAACTCCGTGGAGGTTCGAGTCCTCTTCTGGGCACCAAACACGACAAGCCGCTGCATGCAAATGCAGCGGCTTTTTCGTTTCCGAGTCCGCTCGATCGATCGCGCTGATTTTTTTGGAAAAACATGCGCAAACCGCCATCTGCGCTAGATCAGCTGCTATATAATTCAATCATTCTGAAATGCCCAGGTGGCGGAATTGGTAGACGCACTAGTTTCAGGTACTAGCGGGTAACTCCGTGGAGGTTCGAGTCCTCTCCTGGGCACCAAACACGACAAGCCGCTGCATGCAAATGCAGCGGCTTTTTTGTTTCCACACTACGCCCTTGAAGTCACGCACACCAGGAGCAGGACGCAGGTGCAAGCTAGCTCCCACCTGCGTCTGCGGCACGTCCGATCCATCGAGTCGAGGAGGAACGCCCTGCAGACAACATGTGCGTATTCCGGTCGAACTGACCGCCTACGCCGGCTATGGCTGACCAGGCTGCTGGTCGTGACCGACTGAGTTCGGCCAGAAGCGGACCTAGAGCGTCTTCTTGCGAGGATGTGTCATCATCAAATGCATATGCAAGAAGCACCACAAAACTGCCAACCGCTTATTGACGTAAATATCGTTCGGCAACTTATTGACCTGCAATTCCCTCAATGGGCAGGTCTGAGCCTCGCACCTGTGTTACCTGGCGGCTGGGACAACCGAACCTTTCGCCTTGGAGCTGACAAACTGGTAAGACTGCCCAGTGCAGCAGCGTACGTGGAACAGGTCGAGAAGGAGCAAACGTGGCTGCCAAAAATCGCTGCAAACATCTCCCTGGCCATTCCCGAACCAATCGCTAAAGGCAAGCCCAGTGACATCTATCCATGGCCCTGGTCGGTTTACCGTTGGCTAGCAGGTGAACCTGCTGCGGAGGCTCGTGTTGATGACAAAGCGACCTTTGCGCGTGATTTAGCCAGTTTCCTTCACGAGCTTCATCAAGTTCCCGTAGCGGGCGCTCCACAACCAGGGCTACACAACTTCTTTCGGGGTGACTCACTAGCCGTCTACGATGCTGAGACCCGTTCTGCCATCGTGGCTCTCGCCGATTTTCTTGATGCGGATACCGCTTTGGCGGTATGGGATGCAGCATTGAAAAGCAAATGGACGCCTCCGCCAGTCTGGGTGCATGGAGATATAGCGTGCGGCAATTTGCTGGTTAATGAGGGCCGGTTGTGTGCCGTCATTGATTTTGGTTGCTCTGCCGTGGGCGACCCAGCATGCGATTTGGCGATAGCTTGGACATTCTTTGAAGGAAAAAGTCGGCGTGCATTTCGTGCGGCGCTTCCTTTGGATGGCAGTACATGGGCGCGTGGTCGTGGTTGGGCTATGTGGAAGGCTCTGATAACCCTAGAAAAAATCTCTCCCGGTGAACGCAAGAGTAGTCCATCGTATCGCACACTCCAGCAAGTCCTGCTGGACCACTATCAGGCAAACGAAAACTAACTCTATGTCGCCTTTGGGTCGTTTGCTGCGGGTGGTCAGAACAAGCAAGCCGGTCATCGCGTATCGGAATGATGGTCAATTAAGGCCAGCGCCCGCAACATGCACAAAAAAGTGCCTCAACTCGCCTGAATGCAGCTTTTCACGCTATATAATTCGCTTACTCTGAAATGCCCAGGTGGCGGAATTGGTAGACGCACTAGTTTCAGGTACTAGCGGGTAACTCCGTGGAGGTTCGAGTCCTCTCCTGGGCACCAAACACGACAAGCCGTTGCATGCAAATGCAGCGGCTTTTTTGTTTGTCAGTGCACCTACCAAGGGTGCAAGAGACAGATGCAAGAAAGGGAGCTCTCAAGCTCCCTTTCTTGCGACCGCCACCCCTTATCGAGGCGGCATGCCCATCACTTACTTGCGCAGCAATTGCTTGAGTGCGGTCTGCAGGCGACGGGCAGACGCCTCATCGATCGCACTTCCCAGCACCGTGGCCACATCCTGGCCCCAGGTCTGCTGGGGCGCTGGATCGTTGCGGCGAGTCAGCATCTGCAGCTGCAGCGCACGGCGTGCAGCCAGCTGATCGGCCGGGGTGTGCACGTCAGCAGCCATTTCCAGGCGCAGCAGAGCTTCTGCAGCATTGCCCTTGGGCGCAGCGGCCACGGCGCCGGACCAGGAGGTACGCACAGGAGCCGTCACCTTGCCACCCAGCTGCTGAGCCGATGGCAGCTGCGCCGCATCACGTGCCTGCCAGGCACCCAGCAACTGGGTCAGCGCTTCGCCATGGGCCTGGGCCGCCAGCTT
The DNA here is from genome assembly GCF_008121565.1 of Comamonas sp. Z3. Lineage (NCBI taxonomy): Bacteria > Pseudomonadati > Pseudomonadota > Betaproteobacteria > Burkholderiales > Comamonadaceae > Comamonas > Comamonas sp. Z3. The sequence continues at coordinate 240,850 of NZ_VOQU01000008.1, read as the reverse complement.
GCGCAAGGCCTCCTGGGCATGCTCCACGGCATCACGCTGGGCACGGAAGGCGGGATCGGCCAGACGAGGACCGCGCTCTTCACGCGCGAACTCGCGACGACCACGACCGGCATCGCGGCTGTCGCGGCCATCACGGCCACCGCGCTCACCACGGGCTGCATCTCGGCCACGGCCTCCATCCTTGCGATCGCCAGGACGGCCACCGACGGCAGCTGCGGCCTCCTTCTTCATGCCAGGGCGGTCATCACCACGCACGGCGACCACGGGACGTGCCGGCTTGGCCACTGCCGCAGCTTCTGCCGCATCGGCTTCAGCTGCTGGCTCCGTCTGGGCTTGAGGCTGATTGTCGCCAGTCTTGGCAGGCTGGGCCTTGATGGCAGCCTCCAGCTCGGCCAGCGCTGCGTGAATCTTCTGCGCATCGCCGCTGGCATTGGCCGCTTCGACCGCCTTGGATGCATCCAGCACGCGACGATCATGCTCGGACAGCTCGACCGCTGCCTGGCTGCGACCACCACGCTCCACGCTCTTACGATTGAAGGCATCATCCAGCGGCTTGCGGAATGCATCCCAGAGCTTTTGCTCATGCTTGCGATCCAGCGGCACCACCTGAGCCTCGGCCTGCCAGCGTTGCTGCAGCGCCTTTACGGCATCGATGCGCAGGCTGGGCGCAGTGCCCAGGGCCGTGGCTTCGTCGATCATGGCATGGCGACGCTCCAGGCTGGCCTTCTGCGCCGCCTGCAAGGGTGCTTCAGCGGCAGCCATGGCCTGCTTGAACAGGGGTTGCAGCTCGGCAAACAGCTTTTCGCCGATATGTCCGCTTTCGCGCCAGCGTTCGCCAAACTGGCGCAGTGCGCGCAGCATGTTCTTCCAGTCCTGGCTCGCGGAATGCTCTGCGGCCCAGGCCTTGATTTCTTCGATCAGCGCCAGACGCTGGGCCTTGGCCTGCGTGCTGTCCTGGCGAATCTTGTCGTGCCAGGACTCGACCACCTTGTAGGCGGCATTGCAGGCCTCGTCGAACTTCTTCCACAGCGCATGATTGGCCGCAGCACCCTGGTCGGCCTGCTTCCACTGCTCGCGCAGGCTGCGCAGGGTTTCCTGGATCTTGCGGCCACCCAGAACCTGACCGTCGGGGCGGTTGAGCAAGGCCTCGGCCTTGGCCACCAGATCTTCGCGCAGCTTGTCGGCCAGCTGACGCTGCCAGCCATCGGCCTCACCGGCAGCCAGCAGAGCGTCGTGCACTTCGCTCACGGTCGCTTCATCCACAAAGCGGCCATGGGTCTTGATGGCAGCGCGCATGGCTTGCACGGCTTCGGAGCCTGCCTTGCTGTTGCCGGCTGCGGTCTCGGCCTTCAGCGCCTCCAGAGCCTGGCCCAGGCCGGCCTTGGCAGCTTCGACCTGCTCGGAGGTGGGCTTGCCACGGCCACCGGCTGCTGCGCGTGGCGCGGCAGGCTTGGCCACTTCCACAGCAGCGGCCTCAGGCGGCAAACCACGAGCTACACGGATTTCGTCAGCCCAGACCGGCACGGTGGGCAGAGGTGCAGCCTCGTCGGCGGCAGCCGCTTCGGTAAGCGCAAGCGCAGACTGGAAGGCATCCCAAACCAGCGCCAGCTGTGCCGACGCGGCTTCCAGCTGAGGCGGGAAGCGGCCGTCCACGCTGCTCCAGCTGGCGTCACCGGTCAGTTCCTTGGCCTGTTCTTGCCAACGGGCCACATCAGCGCCGAGAGCCTCCAGAACGGCCTTGGCATCCTTCCAGGACTTGGTGGACAGCACTTCAATGCGCTGCGCCAGGAGCAGCGCCACTTCGCGCTGCACCTGGGTGCGATGTTGCAGGTCTTCCACAGCCTTCACACGCTCGACCAGCTGGGCCTTGAATTGCGACAGGGGCTCGCGCGACAGTGCGGCACCGGCCTTGGCGGCATCACGCTGCCAGGCGGCTGCAGCTGCGGCGTCAAAGGGCACGGCTGCCAGCAGCGCCTCTGCCTTCTCGGCCCATTCCACCGAAATCTTTTCCTGATTTGCGGTGCGGCGGATTTCATCAAGGCGCTCACGCACGGCACGGGCAGCACTCTTGTCGCCCTTGCTCAGTTCCTTGTGAACGTCCTGGAGTTGCTCGACCGTGGGCTGGGTCGCCAGCCAGTCGCGAATGCGCGCGGCGCGATCACCCGAGGTCTCGGCGGAGAAAGCACCACCCGTCAATGCATCCAGCGGATGTTGCTCAGAATTCTTGGCAGAGGCCGGGTTCACTTCAGATGCATCAGACATGGTGCTGCTAGGAGAAATAGATGTCATGTAAGGGTCAGAAAATGCTTGGCAGCCACCGCAGTCAACGCTGCAACAGGCCAGAGCCAACCCACATGAGGGCAGACTTTCCAAGCGCAAGCCCAGGCACATGAGTGCCTAGGCAAACCGGTATTTTCGCCTTTATTTAAAGGCAAGCCAAAAAATGCGAAATCGCAAGGTATTTCGCGGCGATTTCATTACTGAGCCGACAGGCTCAGCTGGGCACGCGGAGTCCAGTCCTTGTCCTTCAGATCCAGCTTGGGAGCGCCCAGGAACAGGCGCTCCAGCGGCAGTTGCTGGGTGGCCAGATAGTCCCGCACAGCCACGCCGCGCGCCAGTGCCAGCTCACGCATGGCATCGTCGGGCACCTTGATGCTGGCCACCAGCAGGGCCTTCATCTGATCGGCCGGCAGATCCTTGGCCATCCCGACCATGTTACGGGGCTTTTTGATGTCGGCACGGCCGTAGACAGCCTTGAGCAAGGCCAGGCGCTCGGTTTCGCTGAACTCCATCACCTCATCGCCACTCTTGCCTGCGCGAATCACGTTGCGGCGCTTCTGGGCCAGCAGCAGTCGATCCAGCTCCTCCGACTTCCAGGCCTCCTGGTCTTCGGCTTCGCGCGACTCACCCACCACCGTCATCTTGAGTGCCGGGCGGTCGTTGAGTGCCTTGACGATCTTGGCCAGCTGCTCTTTTGCCTGGTCATCGAGCTTGGCACTGCCCGGCGCAAAATTGACAGCACCCGATTCGTCGCCACCCGAGAATGCGCCTGACAACAGCGCAAACGGTGCAGTCACGGCTTTCATGATGATGTTGCCGATCACCTTGAAGATGATGGGGGCCAGACGGAACTGCGGGTCGTTGAGCGAGCCGCTCAGCGGCACATCCAGATCGATCACGCCGTTGCGGTCGGACAGCAGGGCCACGGCCAGCTTGACGGGCAGCGACGCGGGCGCGCCTTCGACCTTGTCACCAAAAGTCAGCTGACGCAGCACCAGCTTGTTCGAGGCCGTGAGCTGTCCATCGGGCTGCACCTTGTAGTTCACATCCATATAGAGCTTGCCGCGCTCTATGCCATAGCCCGCGTACTTGATGGAATATGGCGACAGCGGCGACAGCTCCAGGTCATTCATCTGGGCGCGCACATCCAGCGCCAGAGGCTTGGCCAGCGGATTGATCTTGCCGCTGATATCGAGCTTCGCCGTGCCCTGGGCCCGGCCCTTGATTTCAAGATCGGCCATTTGCGGTCCGGCCTGGCCTGCAGGGGCCTGTGAAGAGAAAGCACTCAGACGGCCGGTCAGCTCACTCAGATCGGCCGAGTAGTTAGGCTGGATGAAGTAGTCAGAGAACTGCACTTTGCCGCCTGTCAGCACAATCGGCCCGACCTTGATGATGGGCGCAGGCCCGCTGTCCTCGGGCTTTGCCGGCTCTTCCACAGGCTTGCTGGCTTCGGGCTTCTGGCCCGCCGCCACCTTGGCGTTCGCCTCTTCGTTCTGCGCGACGGACTGTTCGGACTTTTCGGTCTTCACAATGTCCTGCAGATTGATGCGGCCGTTGCGCTGCACGATGACGCGCGCAAAAAAATCGCTCAATGCCGTCTCGCGCACGCTCACGCGCAGCGGCTGGGCCGGCTGCATGCTCAGATCCAGCCCGCGCACGGCCAGTGTCTTCCAGGCCAGCAGATCATCGCCCAGGCCCAGGCCGGTACGCGCTGCCAGCGCCTTGGCGCGGTCCGCCGTGGAGTCATTGAGCACCGCCGTCAGCGCGCCCTTGGCGGTGCTAGGCTTGCCAGCCTCCTCCTGCACCGGAGCAGCCAGCGTGGAGCGCACGCGCAGGTCGTTGAGTTCCACATCCCCCGACACGGACACTTGCGGCCCCTTGGCATGGGCCAGATAGTTGAGCCGGCCGCGGAAGTTGCCATCGGCACGCACCAGATCCACATTGAGCTTGTGAGCGAAATACGGCTCCAGTGCATGCAGCGGCACGGCACGAGCCTGCAGTTGACCCTGAGCCGAAACCGGCGTCAGGCCCAGCAGCCCCTTGAACTGAATTTGGCCAGCCTGCACCCGGCGATTGGCCGAGAGCTGCGCCGAGACCTCCAGCGGGGTCGGCGCCGCCTTGGCCGCCAGCGGCTCGAAAGCGCCCAGGCGCACGCGCAAGGCGCTGACATCCAGCTGTACCGGCTGTGCACTGCGGCCTTGCACAGGTGCGGCATCGCGGAACTGCAGCGCACCGCCATCCACGGCAATCGCTGCGAGCTTGACCGACCAGGGCTGGCCTGGCTCCGTCTTAGCCCCCTGGCTTGTCGATCTGGCTGCCGGCACTGCGGCAGGCAGCCAGCGCTCGTACATCCAGCGCCCTTGTGCGTCGCGCAGCGCCGCAAGCTGAGGTTTCTGGACGGCGATGGCCTCCACCTGCACCTGGCGGGCAGCGAGATCGACCTGAACGCCGCTGACCTTGATCTGCGCGATATTGACGGGAGCCTGCTTGTCCTGCAGCTGCAGCTTGTCGGCAGTCAGCTCGGTCACTTCCGCCACCACCCCGCCCTCGCCCCAGGAAATCCGGGCATCGGTATTGAGCATGGCGCTGAGCTGCGGCGTGAAGTGCGCTTGCACATAGGGCTGCAGCCATTGCAGCGGCAACTGCTCCAGCTTGAGGCTGAGCTTGCCGGCCTTGAGCGTGGCCTCACCCTCCACAGCCAGGCTGGCTTCCTCTTGCGCCTGTGGCTGGCCGCCTGCTTGCACTCCTGCGGAGGCCTTCAGGTGCAAAGCTTCATTCATGGGCCAGGCCAGGCTTCTGGCCTGCAGGGTCAACGGAGCCAGCGTCAGCGCCGCAGGTGCCGCACCTGTTGCAGCATCCTGCCAATGCACGATGCCGCCTTCAATATCGAACTGCTGCACGCCAACGACCAAGGGGTTGGGCTTCTGAGCCTTCGCATTTGCCTGGGCCGGATTGCTTGCCTCGACGGAAGCGGGCTCAGGCCCTGCCTTCTCAAGCGGCGCTGCGGGAGCAACGGCCGGCGCATTCAGCCCCAGCCAGTTGATCACGCCTTGCGCGTTGCGGCTGACATGTACCTCCGGCTTGACCCAGCGCACCGTCTCCAGCGCCATCTGGTTCTGCAGCGGTTGAACATTCTGGAGCTGCACTTCCAGCGCATCAAAGCTCAGCAGCGGCGCGCCCTGGCGGTCCTGCAAAGCGACCTCGCTCAAGGCCAGCTTGCCGCTGATGCGAACCACCGGCTGGTCTTTTTCCTCGAAGCTGACCTGCAGATCCGTATCAAGCATTCCCGAGAGAGGCTGCACCGGAACACTGGCAGGCACATAGCCCAGATAAGGAGTCAGATCGATGTGCTCCCATTTGAGATGCATCGCCGTCTGGCGGCTGTCCGTGAATGGCGTGCTCTCGCCCGATGTATCGAACTTGCTGCCGTTGAGGTCGAAAGCCAGATGCGGCAACACCTTGATCTCGCGCTTGGACGCCAGATTGCTGATGAAGGGAATGCTCAGCTGCAAGTCCTTGAGCTCATGCTTGCGCTGCACCGACTCGTCATTGAGTTCGGCACGGCCGTCGCGCAAGGCAATGTTGTAGAGCGCAAAGCTCACGGGCTTGGCTGGCTCTTCGTCATCGGGCTCCATGAGCCTGGCAATCACATCGTCGATATCGAGCTTGCCCAACGAATGCTGAGTCAGGCGCACCACGGGCGCATCGACCTCGATGGCATCCAGCACAGGCGCGAGCCTGAACAGTGATTGCGCACTGGCATTGATGAAGATGCGCTTGATCTCCAGCTGGGGCTCTGCGGCAGAATTCAGGTCTTTATGAGCTGAAACGCCTTCTGCATCAGCGGTTACAGCTACTTTTTTAGTAGCTTTATCAATCACCAGATCATGCAGGGTGATGGACATCGCCCAGGGCGCAAACTCGATCTTGCCCACATGGACGCCGCGCCCCAGCTTCTCGGCAGCCCGTTTTTCCAGCTGGCTCTTAGCCACCCAGGGCACCAGCGCCCAGAGCAGCAGCCATAACAGCAAAAGAGCAAGAACAGACCAGATCAGCCGGCGAAGCCAGCGATTCGATGTGAGCAAGGACATGAGGATTTGTTATTGATGCAGGGATTGAAAGCCTTTCAAGACTCTCAGGGCCGGGACCCGCCACGCGCCCGGAACACCACTGTACCTTGAGCGCATACAGGTGTATCCAGATTGCGCTCTATATATAGATAGAGGCAAGAGGCGTTTCCAGAGAGAAGTTTGCGTCATCGACATGCCCGGCAGAGACAGATGAGCGCGAAAAAATGCAAACAATGCGCTGCAGCACGAGACCTCGCCAGAAACGACAAAGCCCGGAAGTGGCGAAACCGACTTCCGGGCTTCACGGCCGGTACCAGACCGGGCCGTTTTCGCGGTTCAAGGAGGGTGTGGTCCTTGCCGCTGGAAGCAACGATTGCTCCCTTTAGTGCCTCAAGCGAAGATAAAGAGCAAGTGCCAACAGCCCATGGAATCAAAGGCCTCGGCGGAGTTTGCTTTTCCTTTCCTTTGGCAAGCACCTGCAACTTGCAGGCAGATTCACTATATCTGTGCTCGCGTAGGGCTACCAGGCTTTTTGCACTTTATTTCGCCTTGATGACAAATAAAACGATGTGAGCGTATACACCTCTTGAATCCGTGATTTTTTGCTGTAATTTTTTGAGCAAACTGTACATTCATACAGTTTTTATATAATTTTAAAATCTAAAAAGTATTTTTGTTAGTGTTGACTGAATATTTAGGACGCTTCTAGAATCCGCCAGCGCTCGAAATGAGCGTTTTTTGTTTCCGCTGCCTCACGACTGAGCAGACCGATCGGCGCCCCGAGGGGCGCTTTTAATCGGCCCGCAGCAAACCTCATCGGCCAGTTGTCCTGGTTGCACCGCGAGATTGATCCGGTGCGACCTCGGGCGATAGCCAAGAAAGGACAAGCTATGCCAGCGTCAGGAAAATTAATCGCCTCTGCGCGAACGTTGGGCCATAAGACGGCCCACGGTTTTCTTGCTCTTACTCACAACGGTTTCGCCCTGCTGGGCTTGGCCGTGGCCATTTCGGCCCTGATTTTGATCTCTCGTCCGGACCTGCGTCTGGCCGGCGCCACCGAGCTGCGCGAGTGGCTCGACACACGCCTGCCCGCCAGCACCATTGTGGCTGCCGCCGAAGTGGAGGAAGCTCCTGCTTCCGCCAACATCGTCGTCGCCAGCGACCGTGCCACGGCCGTCAACCCCAAGAACCTGCCCAAGGAGCAGGCGGCTGTCGCCTACTGGCTCAGCAAAAAATACCGGGTGGCGCCCGAACCGATTGCAGCCCTGGTCAGCGAAGCCTATGCCCAGGGCAAGGCCAACAAGCTCGATCCGACGCTGATTCTGGCCATCATGGCGATTGAATCGAGCTTCAACCCGTTTGCCCAAAGCTCGGTCGGTGCCCAGGGCCTGATGCAGGTGATGACGTCCGTGCACACCGACAAGTATGAAAGCTTTGGCGGCCAGCATGCGGCCTTCGACCCTGTGACCAACCTCAAGGTCGGCGTCAAGGTGCTCAAGGAATGCATTGCCCGCGCCGGCTCCATCGAGGGCGGCCTGCGCTACTACGTGGGCGCAGCCAATCTTCCTTCGGACGGCGGCTATGCGGCCAAGGTGCTTGCCGAACACCAGCGCCTGCGCCAGGGCGTGGGCCTGCAGGCCAGCCCGCTGATGACGGCCAAGTCCGAAGCAGCCACCAAGGTCTCCCACGCCCAGCAGGTGGCCCTGGCCGACTCCAATCTCTAAGCGACAGATCCCCGTATTTCTCAAGCTGGCTGCGGCCAGCTTTTTTTATGCCTGGCACGGCTCTGAGGGAAAAACGGGCATAGGCCTTGGAGCCATGCCGGCTCAGCTACACTAGCGGGTGTACGCAACTGGCGATAGGCGCAGAGTTTTCTGCCGCTGACGTGGAAACCGGCAGACTGCAAGGTCTGTGAACCACCGGGGAGCGTACCGCCCAGAGCCGCAGCGACTGCCGCCTGCAAGCGTTTCAGCCGTTCGCCTGGGCAGCCCTTGGCCTCAAGGGAATATCTAAGTTCATAGGACTGCCATGTTTCAACGCACCGATACCGTCGCGAAAGTCGACCCCGAACTGTTTGCAGCTATTGAAGCTGAAAACCATCGCCAGCAAGAGCACATCGAGCTGATCGCCAGCGAGAACTACTGCTCGCCCGCCGTGATGGAAGCCCAGGGCTCCCAGCTGACCAACAAGTACGCCGAAGGCTATCCCGGCAAGCGCTACTACGGTGGCTGCGAGCATGTGGACGTGGTCGAGCAGTTGGCCATTGACCGCATCAAGCAGATCTTTGGCGCGGACGCCGCCAACGTGCAACCCAATTCCGGCTCTCAGGCCAACCAGGCTGTGCTGATGGCTTTCGCCAAGCCCGGCGACACCATTTTGGGCATGAGCCTGGCCGAAGGCGGTCACCTGACCCACGGCATGGCGCTGAACATGTCCGGCAAATGGTTCAAGGCCGTCTCCTACGGTCTGAATGCCGACGAAGCCATCGACTACGACAAGCTCGAAGAGCTGGCCCGTGAGCACAAGCCCCGCATCATCGTGGCCGGCGCTTCCGCCTATGCCCTGCGCATCGATTTCGAGCGCTTCGCCAAGATCGCCAAGGAAGTCGGCGCCATCTTCTGGGTGGACATGGCCCACTATGCCGGCCTGATTGCCGCCGGCGTGTACCCCAACCCCGTGCCCCACGCCGACGTGGTCACCACCACCACTCACAAGAGCCTGCGCGGTCCTCGTGGCGGCGTGATCCTGATGAAGGCCGAGCACGAGAAGGCCATCAACAGCGCCATCTTCCCTGGCCTGCAAGGCGGCCCACTGATGCACGTCATCGCCGGCAAGGCCGTGGCCTTCAAGGAAGCCCTGACTCCCGAGTTCAAGGCTTACCAGGAACAGGTCGTGAAGAATGCCAAGGTGTTTGCCGAAACGCTGACCGAGCGCGGTCTGCGCATCGTCTCCGGCCGCACCGAAAGCCACGTGATGCTGGTGGACCTGCGCGCCAAGGGCATTACCGGCAAGGCTGCCGAAGCGGCTCTGGGTCTGGCTCACATCACCGTGAACAAGAACGCCATCCCCAACGACCCCGAGAAGCCTTTCGTGACCAGCGGTATCCGTATCGGCACGCCCGCCATGACCACACGTGGCTTCGGTGAGGAAGAAGCCCGCATCACCGCCAATCTGGTGGCTGACGTGCTGGACAAGCCCGAAGACGAAGCCAATCTGGCCGCCGTGCGCGCCAAGGTGGCCGAGCTGACTGCCAAGTTCCCTGTCTACAGCAAGTAAATTCTGCTGCGCTGATCTGTCATGAAGTGCCCCTTCTGCAACCATCCAGACACGCAAGTGGTTGAGACCCGCGAGTCCGAGGACGGGGGCTTCATCCGCCGCCGCCGCCGCTGCGGCGGCTGCGACAAGCGCTTCACGACCTACGAGCGCCCCGAGGTCAGCTTTCCGACCGTGGTCAAGAGAGACGGCCGCCGTATCGAGTACGAGCGCGCCAAGCTGCAAGGCTCTTTTCAGATCGCGCTGCGCAAGCGCCCCGTGAGCACCGAACTCATCGATGCGGCCATAGAGCGCATCGAGGACAGGCTGCTCAATCTGGGCCAGCGTGAAATCGATTCCAGCCGCCTTGGCGAGCTGGTGATGGATGAACTCAAGGGCCTGGACAAGGTCGGCTATATCCGGTTTGCCAGCGTATACCGCAGCTTCGAGGATGTGGACGATTTCAAGAACATCATGGATGAGGTTCGCAGTCCCAAGGCCAAGGCCGCCAGAAAGCCCCAGCCCTGACCACCGCCATGACAAAAGCCACCCTCGGGTGGCTTTTGTTTTGTGCACTTGACGGCAGGCATCTGCTATGAATTAATGAGCAACTATCGCATGATATAAAAGGATATCAGATAGTTTTTTATCTAATTCCCTTAATGCACGAGCGTAATGCGCTCCATTAAAGGTAGCGCCATCGGACCGCTGCGGCTTTGCTCGCGCACATGCTCGGCCAGGGCATCCAGATCCAGCATGCCGCCCACCACATCGATGCCTTGCGCGAAGATGCTGAAGTTGTCGCCGCCGCTGCCCAGATAGCTCTGCAGTCCCACGCGGTAGCGCTGCGATATCTCGAGCCGCCGGCCGTTCAGACGCAGCTCGCTCACGCGCCGGCCCGCGGGCTGGCGACGGTCGAAGCGGTAGCTGAAGCCCTCGGACACCTGCAGGATGCGCGGCGCATTCACGGTGTTGCTGCCGCTGTCGAATTGCTGCTCCAGCGCCTGTCGTATCTGCTCGCCCGTCAGGCTCATCACCATCAGCGTATTGCCGAACGGCTGAACGCTGAACAGCTGGCCATAGTTCACGCTGCCGTCGGCCGCGGGCAGCAGGTCGGCGCGCACACCGCCGGGGTTCACAAAAGCCAGTTGCGCTCCGCCCGCGGCGGCATCGCGCGTGGCCGCAAGTATGGCGTCGGCCACGATGCGCCCCATTACGCTTTCGCCATTGGCTTGCGGCATGCGGCTGACAGGTCCGGCCAGCCGCCCTGCAACGGCCTCGGCCAGCGGCCGCGCCGCAGCCTTGTAGCGAGCCACCAGCGCCGCCACTTCAGCATCGGCGTCAAAGACCGGAAACTCGGGCTGCAAGCCCACCTGGCCACCAGCGCTGCGATAGGCCTCGCCCTGCACGATGGTCTGGTGCGCCGACTTGCGGCTGACGCGGCGTTTGCGCGCATCCACCGTCAGTCTGACCTCGGTCAGCAGCGTGCCGTAGTGACCCGCGCTGGTCAGCAAGAACGGCTTGCGGGCATTCACCCTGGCGTAATCGCACACGTAGGAACGATGGGTGTGACCGGAGATCACCACATCGACCTCGCTGGAGAGCTGCTCCAGAATCGGCACGATAGCGCCGGACAGGCCCTGGCAGCTATCGTCCTGCAGGCCCGACGTGGTGGCTCCACCCTCATGGATCAGCACCACGATCACATCGGCCCCCTGCGCACGCAGCTGGGGGATCAGCGCATTGGCCGTCTGTGCCTCGTCGGCGAATGTCAGCCCTCTGACCCCGCTGGGCCGCACCATATGCGGCGTGTTCCTGAGCGTCATGCCGATGAAGCCCACGCCTATGCGCAGACCGTCCTGCTCGAAGAACTTCAGCCCCGTCGCGGGAAACAGCGGCCGGCCGTCGCCGCGCAGCGTATTGGCCGCGAGAAACGGGAACTCCGCGCCCCTGAAGGGCTGGCTGATCTGGCATGGCTGCTTGCTGGTGAACTTCTCGCAGCCACCGTTTTGCATGCGCTGCAACTCGGCTACGCCCTGGTCGTATTCGTGATTGCCAGTGGCCGCAAAGTCCACCCGCATGAGATTGAGCACCTCTATCGTCGGCTCATCGAGAAACAGCGCCGAGACCATGGGCGAAGCCCCGATCATGTCCCCTGCCGTGACCAGCGCCACATGGCGACTGGCCCGGCGGCGCTGGGCGATGGCCCGGGCCATGTAGGCCACGCCGCCCGCAGGCACGACAACGTTGCGGCCCTGCGCGTTCTGCGCCGTCACCGCCAGTCCGGGCGGCTCCAGATGCCCGTGCAGGTCGTTGAAGCCCAGCACGATGATCTCCATGCTGGCAGGCCTGGGCACACCACCGCTGCATGCGCTCAAGCCCAATGCGAGCAGCGCAGCGCAGAGGGGGGCGGAGACCTTGTGAAAAGCACAACGCCAGCCTGGCGACAGGGCGCGAGACTGGCGTTGATCCGGTTTTTTGTCAGTTGCAACCATCGGACTCTCCTGAGTCAGAGCTTGTAACGCACAAAAAGGTCTGGGTGATGTCAGCTGGCCGAGGCCGGAATCGGAGCCAGACCGGAATCCACATCGGCATTCTGCGCGCGGTGGCGCAGCGCATGGTCCATCACCACCAGCGCCAGCAGCGCCTCGGCAATCGGGGCGGCACGAATGCCCACGCAAGGGTCGTGGCGCCCCTTGGTGATGACTTCGGTGCTCTGGCCGTGCACGTCGATGGATTCACGCGGCGTGATGATGGAGCTGGTGGGCTTGATGCCGATGCGCACTTCCAGATCCTGGCCGGTGCTGATGCCGCCCACGATGCCGCCCGCATTATTGCTGCGGAAACCCTCGGGGCTCAGCGAATCGCCGTGCGTGGTGCCGCGCTGGGCAACGCTGTCAAAGCCTGCGCCGATCTCCACGGCCTTGACCGCATTCAGGCCCATCATGGCGTAGGCGATGTCGGCGTCCAGGCGGTCATACAAAGGCTGGCCCAGGCCGACCGGCATATTGCTGGCGTTCACTCGCAGCGCCGCACCACAGGAATCGCCACTCTTGCGCAGCTGCTCCATGTATTCCTCGAAACGGCTCACATCGGCCACGGGTGCGAAGAAGGGGTTGTGAGGCACATGCTCCCAGCTCTCGAAGCCTATGGACAGCTCGCCGATCTGCGTCATGCAGGCGCGGAACTCGGTGCCGAACTTTTCCTTGAGCCATTTCTTGGCCACGGCACCCGCGGCCACGGTGGGCGCTGTCAGGCGTGCCGAGGAGCGACCGCCGCCGCGCGGGTCGCGGATGCCGTACTTCTGGAAGTAGGCATAGTCGGCATGACCGGGGCGAAAGCTCTGCGCAATATTGGAGTAATCCTTGCTGCGCTGATCGGTGTTGCGGATCAGCAGGGCGATCGGCGTGCCCGTGGTCTTGCCCTCGTACACGCCGGAGAGAATCTCCACTGCATCGGGCTCGTTGCGCTGGGTGACGAACTTGCTGGTGCCTGGGCGGCGCCGATCCAGATCATGCTGGATATCCGCCTCGCTCAAGGCCATGCCCGGGGGGCAGCCGTCAATCACACAGCCAATGGCCGGACCGTGGGACTCACCGAAATTGGTGACCGTGAAAATTGTGCCGAAGGTATTGCCGCTCATAGACCGTCAATTATGCCTGCAGCGCCTGCTCACCACCGCGGCTGACTGCTGCCGGGCGGCATGGATGCATGGTCCCAGGCCACCGGCGTGTGCGAGAACCGGGCGCTGTGACGCACGGCCTGCAACTTGCCAAAGCCGCTGTCCAATGTCTGCAGATAGGGCGCGATATCAGGCCTGGCCTCTGTCCAGGCATGGCCCGCTACCTGCACCCGCCCCAAGCCACGCAACCAGTGCGCCACACCGGCCAGGGTGACACGCACACGCCAGCTGCCCCCCTGCTGCGCTTGACGAAGCAAGGCGGCCTCTACGCCAAAGGCCAGCCAGAACCCTGCACCATAGTCCAGCGCCTGCATGGGCAGCGCGCGGGGCTGGGCCGAGCCATGCGCGGCGGCCTCGTCCTCGTTGATGCCACTGGCCGTCTGCACCAGAGAATCAAAGCCGCGCCGCCCGGCCCATGGCCCCTCCCATCCATAGGCGCAGAGTTCGGCCACCACCAGCCCGGGCCGCATCTGCAGCAGTTGCTCTGTGCCAAAGCCCTTGGCCTGCAAAGCCCCGGGGCGGTAGGCCTGCATGAAGACATGAGCACCCCTTACCAGCATGCTCAGGGCATCGTGTCCTGCGGCCTCATTCATATCCGCATGTGTGGACCGCTTGCCCCGGCTGGTATCGGCAATAGCGTCGATATTGGGCAAATGCGGGCTGTTGACCAGCATCACATCCGCGCCATAGGCGGCCAAAGTACGCCCTGCAACCGGCCCGGCCAGAATGCGCGTGAGATCCAGCACCCTCAGCCCCGCCAGCGGCCGCTGCCCGTTCTGCAGTCCCGGCCAGGGCAATGCTGGAGCATCGCCCACTCGCTCTATCTGCACCAGCGCAGCCCCGGCCACCCTCTCCTCCTGGCCCAATGACTGCCACTGGGCATGGCTGCGCGATGCGGCCACCGGCAAGCCACGGACGGCTGCCTGTGTCTCGACGTCCTGCGCACGCCAATGGGCCAGCGCCTGAGCCACGGCCTCGCGTGGAGTGGCTGCGCCCTCGGGCAGCCCCAGCAAGGCCAGCGCCCCGTCGCGGTGATGATCGAAATTGGCATGAATACGAACCCAGCCTGGTTCGCCCACCGCCTGGCCGCAGGCATACAGTCCGGAGACTGGCGCCCATGGGTCAGGCCTTCTTCCATCCAGGGTGAAATAGCCGCTGGACTCGAATGCCGCATGTTGGGCATCTACCGTCACCATTTGCACAGGGCGACGGGGCTGACGCAGCTGCTCTATCTGCGTGGCCGCAAGCGCTGCCGCTGCCACGCTGGCCTGCACTGCATCCACCACGGCAAAGCTGCTGACAAAGCCGCGGGCCCTGCCCGTCAACCGCAGCTGCGATAAGGCCCGTGCAGGCAAACCGGCCAATTCCCATTGCTGCTGCAGCGCGGCACGAGCCCGCTGTGCGGACGCTGCGGAAGAAGAAAAGCAAAGACTGGCTGTAGACATCGAAACTCCTGGCAAGCGCCGTAAACCCATGTCTTGCATTGCACGCGCCATGATCCATGGCCGTCAATCTTGATTGGGCCAATCGACTGCGGACAGCACACACTCGCCATCAACCCATCTGCAGGCGCTACGATGCAGGGCCACCACCTCTCATCGCCTGATCGACTGCCCATGTCCGCTGATATGCCCTCCTCCTCCCCATGGCTGCAGGCGGCAGAAGCTGCAGCCATGCTGGGGGTGCAGCGCGCCAGCCTCTACAGCTATGTCAGCCGCGGCCTGTTGAAGGCTCAACGACTCGTCGGCAGGCGCGGCAACGTCTACCTGCTGTCGGATGTGCAGCGTCTCGTGCGCCAGCGGCAGGCCGTGCGCAACCCCGCACAACTGGCCCAGTCCACCCTGGACTGGGGTCAGGCCGTGCTGGACTCGGCCATCACCCTGGTGCGCGACGGACAGCTTTACTACCGCGGCCACAGCGCCGTACAACTGGCACAAAGCGCCACTTTGGAAGAAACCGCAATGCTGCTCTGGCAGCAAAGCAGCGCAGGCCCCACCGGGGTCGATGAGGCACCGGCAAGGCAGGGGGCTCGTCACATGCCCCGCAGCGCGGCACAGGCGCTGGCCACATGGTTTGGCATGGCAACGGTGCCGCGCAATCATCTGGCACTGCTGCACTGCATGGGAGATGTGTTGCTGGGTCTGCCGCCACCAGCCAGCGCCTCCAGTTCAAAGCCATCTGCGCAAACTGTGACGCTTGCGCCACTGCATCAGCGCCTGGCCGCCAGCTGGCAGATCGCTGCAGATTCTGACGCCAAGGTCGATGCCACCAATGTGCTGCGTAGCGCCCTGGTACTGTGCGCCGACCATGAGCTCAATGCGTCCAGTTTTGCCACACGCGTGGTTGCATCCACCGGCGCCAGCCTGCATGCCAGCGTCGGAGCAGGGCTGGCCGCATTGTCCGGCCCACTGCATGGCGGCATGACCCGGCACATCAGCGCTCATTGGGACGAATGGCATGGCAGACCGCCCAAGGCAGCCCTGGCCGCCTCGTTGCAGGCCTTGCTGGAAGCCAGGCAGACCGGTCAGACACCGCACTACATGGCAGGATTTGGCCACCCGCTCTACCCTTCAGGCGACCCGCGCAGCGCCTACCTGCTGGCCCTGCTGCCATTTGACTCCCGGCGCGAAAACCTGATTGACCAGGTCCATGCGACAACTGGACTGCACCCAAGTCTGGACTACAGCCTGGTGGCCATTGAACGCGCCCTGCGCCTGCCGCCAGGTGCGGCCTTTGTGCTGTTTGCCCTGGGCCGCACCGTGGGCTGGATTGCCCATGCGCTGGAGCAGCAGGCTACGGGCCAATTGATACGCCCGCGCGCGCAATACACCGGCGCCCAGCCCGCTACAGACATGGAGGCCGCGCCCACACAGCTCGGCCGCATCATCCGCTTCTAAGCGGTTTACCGGGCCGCAAAAAACGGCCCGAAGGCCGCCTGACTCAGATGCAGAACTGCTGCGCAGTCATTACTCCGCACCCTGGCGCTCGCCTTCGGGCCAGTCGCGGATATAGGCCTTGAGCATGCGGTTCTCGAAGTTCTGGCTGTCCACCACGGCCTTGGCCACGTCATACAGCGAGATCACGCCCATCAGCATGCGCTTGTCCATCACCGGCATATAGCGCGCATGGCGATCCAGCATCATGCGGCGCACCTCGTCCATATCGGTTTCCATGGTGCAGGTCATGGGCGCGTCGTCCATGGCGCCGCGCACGGAAATGTTCTCCACGCCGCCGGTCTTCACAAAGCCCTGGATCACTTCGCGGAAGGTGAGCATGCCCACCACATCGCCGTGATCCATCACGACCAGCGAGCCGATGTCCTTCTCCGACATCACCTGCACCGCCGCGGCCAGGCTTTCATCGGGCGACACCGTGTACAGGGTATTGCCTTTGACGCGCAGGATGTCACTAACTTTCATTGCTGTTCTCCGAAGTCTGTTTGGCACGCTGTGGCAGCTTTTGTCCTGCATGTGTCAGCACATGCGGCATCGCTTTGCACAGAATGCAGGTGCGTGCACAAATATAGCCCACAATGGCTTGCATTCAGAAAAACTAAAACAATGACGAAACATATGAATTTCTACATATTTAATCGTCTATCCGACCAAATTGATATTTGATTGCCTGATCAATCACACATTGCGTCAATCAATACCAGCCATGGAGACACAACATGCCCGGTTACTCTGACCCCGGCTTCGACACCCTGAGCCTGCATGCAGGCGCCCAGCCCGACCCTGCCACCGGCGCACGCGCCGTGCCCATCCATCTGACGACGTCCTTCGTCTTCGAATCCAGCGACCACGCGGCCAGCCTGTTCAATCTGGAACGCCCCGGCCATGTCTACAGCCGCATCTCCAACCCCACCAATGCGGTGCTTGAGCAACGCGTCTCGGCCCTGGAAGGCGGCGTGGGCGCGATTGCCGTGGCCAGCGGCCAGGCGGCGCTGCACCTGTCGATTGCCACGCTGATGGGTGCGGGCAGCCATATCGTGGCCAGCACGGCCCTGTATGGCGGTTCGCAGAACCTGCTGCACTACACGCTGGCGCGCTTTGGCATAGAGACCACCTTCGTCAAGCCAGGCGACATCGATGGCTGGAAGGCTGCGGTGCGCCCCAACACCAAGCTGTTCTTCGGCGAAACCGTGGGCAACCCCGGACTCGATGTGCTGGACATCCCCACGGTCAGCCAGATCGCCCACGAAGCCGGCGTGCCGCTGCTGGTGGACTCGACTCTGACCTCGCCCTGGCTGATCAAGCCTTTCGAGCATGGCGCGGATATCGTCTACCACTCGGCCACCAAGTTCCTGTCCGGCCACGGCACGGTGATCGGCGGCATCGTCGTCGATGGCGGCAGCTTCGACTGGGAAAAATCGGGGCGCTTTCCCGAGCTGACCCAGCCCTATGACGGCTTTCACAACATGGTGTTCAGCGAGGAGTCCACCACCGGCGCCTTCTTGCTGCGCGCCCGCCGCGAAGGCCTGCGTGACTTCGGCGCCTGCATGAGCCCGCACAGTGCCTGGCTGATCCTGCAAGGCATAGAGACCCTGCCGCTGCGCATGGAGCGCCATATGCGCAACACCGAAAAAGTGGTGCAGTTCCTCGCCAGCCACCCTCTGGTCAGTCGCGTGGGCCACCCCATGCTGGAGACCCACCCCTCGCACGTTCTGGCCAGGAAGCTGCTGCCGCGCGGCGCCGGCTCGGTGTTCAGCTTTGACATTGCGGGCAACCGCAACCAGGGCAAGAAGTTCATCGAAACGCTGAAGGTCTTCAGCCATCTGGCCAATGTGGGCGACTGCCGCTCTCTCGTGATCCATCCCGCCAGCACCACGCATTTCCGCATGAGCGACGAAGCGCTGGCCCAGGCCGGCATAGGCCAGGGAACGATCCGGCTGTCGATCGGACTGGAAGACGCCGACGACCTGATCGACGACCTCAGGCGTGCGCTCAAGGCGGCCGAGAAAGCCGCCTGATGCAGGTTCGAGCCTTCACGCCGGCAGATACCGAGGCCGTCGTCCAGCTATGGCAGGACTGCGAGCTGACCCGCCCCTGGAACGATCCGCACAAGGACATTGCACGCAAGCTCAGCGTCTCGCCCGATCTCTTCTGGCTGGGCTGCGACGCGGATGGCCGCATCATCGCCAGCATCATGGTCGGCTATGACGGTCACCGCGGCTGGATCAACTACCTGGCCGTTCACCCCGCGCATCAGCGACGGGGTCATGCACGCCAGCTGATGCAGCGCGCCGAGCGCGCGCTGAGCGAACTGGGCTGTCCCAAGCTCAACCTGCAGGTGCGTGCGGGCAATGAAGCGGTGCTCGCCTTCTACGAAAGCCTGGGCTATGCCGACGACCGGACGCTGAGCCTGGGCAAGCGGCTGATTCCCGATCTTTGAGCCACTTGCATCACCAATCCATATAAAAAACAGCCTCTAGCGCTTACCCATACTGCGGAGACAGCTATGTTTTTAGAAGTCAACAACGCCTCCATCTACGCCTACACCGGCGGCAAGGCCTTCGACGCGGCCAAGCCCACGGCCATTTTCATTCACGGCGTGCTCTGCGATCACAGCGTCTGGGCGCTGCAAAGCCGCTATATGGCCAATCACGGCTGGAACGTCCTGGCCATCGATTTGCCCGGCCATTGCAAAAGCGGCGGTCAGGCCCCGCAAACCGTGGAAGAGGCCGCGAGCTCCATGGTCGCGCTGATGGATGCGGCCGGATTGCGCAGCGCTGCCCTGATAGGCCATAGCTGGGGCAGCCTGATTGCCATGGAGACTGCGGCCAGGCTGCGGGAACGCATCAGCCATCTGGTCTTGGTGGGCACGGCCTTTCCCATGAAGGTCTCTCCAGCGCTGCTGGAGTCGGCGCTGAATACGCCCGAAAAAGCCATACAGATGGTCAACACCTTCTCGCGCGCCACGCTGGCACCGCCCAATGGCGCGGGCAGCTGGGTATTCGGCGCCGGCATGGCCCTGGGGCGCCGCGTGCTGGCCAGCAACACGGACACGAATCTGCTGCATGCGGGCTTCAAGGCCTGCGACAGCTATGCCGGCGGCGAAGCCGCGATGACCCAGGTCAGCTGCCCGCTTCTGTTTGTGCTGGGCGAGCAAGACCAGATGACCCCACCCAAGGCAGCCAAGGGACTGATAGATGCAGCCAGGGGCGCTGGCAAGACCACCAAGGTTCAGATCATCCCCAACGGCCACAACCAGATGACGGAGTCACCCGACGCGACGCTGTTTGCGATTCGGGATTTTCTGGCTGCGTAGGCCATTAAGCTTGGGCCATGAGCCAAACCTTCCAGCACCACGGCCAACTGGCTGACGCCTGCGCCGAATGGGCCAAGATTTCACTGAACGGCCTGCAGCCCCGGCGCAATCTCCATCTGAGCGACAAAAAAGCCGACTGGAAGGAGGCACTGGGCGCGCTCAGGCGCTTTGCCGACAGCGATAGCTATCAAGCGCCCCTGGATTTCAAGGCACATGCCGCGCTGGAAAACTACTGGAAATGGAAGGAAGTGGGCGCGCAAGCGCGCTGGCTGCTGATCTACGGCATCGATCTGGGCCTGAGCGGCGATGTGCTGCGCCCCATCTACCAGGAAGTGGCCGCGCTGTGGATTGATGCTGCCTCGGCGGCCGAGCATGCACGCGCCAGCATGGCGCAGGAAACCGGCGCGGACTATGGCGTCGCTGCGCCCATCAACACGCGCACTGACGAGTACGCCATTGCCGTGACCCTGCTGTCACTGGCCACACTGCTGGATGCACAGGACGACGTGCCGGCGCTGGATGAGCATGTGCTGGCCTTCGATACCGATCAGTTGCTGGATTATCTGTGCGCAGGCGGTCTGCAGCTGCAGCAGGTCAGCGAGGAACTTTTCCACAAGCGCCCTTACGGCGCCATGAAGCCTTTTTTCGAACAGCTCGAAGCCCTGCCTGACCCACTGTTGCCCTATCTGCAAACCCAGTACCAGGAGTTCCTCAAGCTCTCGCCCAAGCAGCAGAAAAAAGGCGCTCCATGGCTGGGCACGGGCTACTGGGCACTCGAGGTCGCCGCCCTGACGGTGCTCTACGGCTGGGAGGACAGCGCCCTGCGCGCCAGCCCCCACTACCCGGCCGATCTGGTCGATTACGCCCGCGGGCGCCTGGCTCAAGCAGAGTCAGGCGATTCTTGACAGAAAAGCCGCGATGCGGCCGCTGATGCGATCGGGCAGCTCGCGGTGCGGCACATGGCCGCCGCCGGCAATGATTTCCGCTTCGCAAGGGCCTTGCGCCCAGGTACAGATGTTCTCCGGATGCACCAGCGAGCCGAATTCATCGAGCTCGCCGTGGATCGCCAGCACCGGGCAATGCACCTGCTTCAAGGCCGCATCCAGCCGGTAATGCGCAAAAGGCGGGCTCAGCCAGGTGTCGACCCAGGCCGACAGCACCCAGGCCGCCTTGTCGCCATGGTAGCGAGCGAGTCGTTCCAGCTGGCCGGGCTGGGCAAAGTTGTCGCGCGCCGCCCGGATGCCCTGCAGCGTGCGGTCTTCGACAAAGCTCTGCGCCGACTCGGTAATCAGCGCCTGGCATTGCCGTCCATACGCAGCTGCCACCATGGCCGCCATGCCGCCGCCCACGCTGTGTCCCAGCATCACGAAATCGCCCAGGCCCAACGCCCGGTGAAGCGGCGCGAAACCGGCCTCGACCTCGCTTTCCACAAAACTCGGTGCAAGCCGGTGCGGATTGGGGTCCGAATGGCCGAAGCCCAGGCGGTCATAGGCAATGACTTCACGCCCGGTGGCCGCGGCCAGCTGAGCGGGAAACTCGCGCCACAGATCGACACTGCCCAGCGAGTCGTGCATCAGCACCAGTGGCGCCTTGGCTGCCCCGCCCTGCGCTTGCCAGCGCTTGACATGCAACTGCCCGTCGGGCGTCTGAACACGGGTTTCACTGGAGCTGATCACAACGGGCGGCATGGTGTCGTCAAACATGGGCTGTGTCTGGGTTGAAGAACTAGGGACGGTGCTGCCACCTTAGCAAGAGTGCGCGGACAGACGCTGGACCGGTGGCGAGAGTGGCCGCAAAAGTGGCGGATCTGGCCGATTTTGCGCAGTCTTGCCGTATGCAGCCTGTCGTTCAGGTGACGAAGCGCGCTTGCGGCAACTTGGCAGCACTCGCTAACCCGCTGGCCCGCGCGGGCTGTCGGCAGTATAAAAACATCATCCACTTCACCGGGGTTCGCCATGTCACAGACCACGACCTCAGAACCGGACGGCGCTGCCAAAGCCAGTGTCGATCCGCGCCAGTTCAGGAGCTTTGCCGAGTTCTACCCCTTCTACCTGGGCGAGCACAGCAACGCCACCTGCAGACGGCTGCACTTCATAGGCACCAGCCTGTCGCTGGTGTTTTTGCTGGCGCTGTTCCTGAGGGGCGACTGGTGGTATTTGCTCGCAGGCCTGATCTGCGGCTATGCCTTTGCCTGGGTGGGGCATTTCGGCTTCGAGAAAAACAAGCCCGCCAGCTTCAAGCGCCCGCTCTACAGCTTTCTGGGCGACTGGATGATGTGGCGCGACATCCTCCTGGGCCGCATCAAGATCTAGCGCCCCTCCCCGGGCACGTCCATTGGGCTCTTTTGTAGACAGCCAGTCGCTGCGCATGGGATCACGCATCGCCGCCCATCGGCGGCCTGGTCGCCCGCCCAGATATTCATAGATATCCGTTTTCAGCCTTCAAACTCTATGAATATTTCCGCCAGGAACGGCAATCAGCTCCGCCACGGTCATGGCATCGAGCTGGGCGCGCTGCCACAGCGGCCGCACCGCCTCGGACGGCTCAAGCAACAGACTCTGCACCAGAGGCTCTACCCGCGTGGCCTGCGGATCGACCAGCAACACATAGCGCGGCTCGGTGCTCTCCAGCGATACATAGGCATCGGGCGGCTGTACGGCCCCCACCCAGTCCAGCTTGGCCAGCGCCTGCAGCACGGGCTGAATCTGGGAGGCTTCCACACGCAGGCGCCGCGACAGCTGGTGCACATACAGACCCTTGTGCGGCAGCTCGCGCTCCTTGGCCAGACATTGCAGCACCTCGACGGCCAGCTCGAACTGCCAGCCGCGATGCCCCGTCATGCGCTCCACGCCGGTGAGCACAGTGGGCAGATAGGCCGTGACCAGAGCCCCCAGCAAGACAATGCTCCAGGCCACATACATCCAGATCAGCAGGATCGGCAGCGTGGCAAACGCGCCGTAGATCACCGAGTAGGTCGGCACGGACGACAGATAGAGACCCAGCACCTTCTTGGCCACTTCCATGAACACGGCCACAAACACGCCCCCTACCAGCGCATGGCGCCAGCGCACCGGTGTGTTGGGCACATAGTGGTAGAGCCCGGCCATGCCGGCCGCGAGCACCACGAACTCTATGGAGTCAAATACAAAACGCAGGCTGCCCGGCAGCGCATTGACCAGACCCTTGGATGCCGACATCACATAGGACGACAGCACCAGGCTCAGGCCCAGCAGCAGCGGCCCCAGCGTGATGGCGGCCCAGTAAATCAGCACCCGCTGGCCCAGCGGCCTGAGCTGGCGCACGCGCCAGATGTTGTTGAGCGTGCGGTCTATGGTCAGGATCAGCGCAATCGCGGTGACCATGAGAATGGAGAAGCCGACCAGGCCCAGCTGGCTGGCCTTGGAAGCGAACTGGGTGAGATAGCCCAGCACCTGGCGCGCAATGGTCTCGGGAATCAGGCTGTCCATCAGCCAGCGCTCCAGCACCTTCTGCGCCTTGCCAAAGATCGGGAAGGCCGTGAACAGGGCCAGCGCCACGGTAAAGAACGGCACCAGCGCCAGCAGCGAGGTAAAGGTCAGGCTGCTGGCAGTCACGCCCAGCCGGTCTTCCTTGAAGCGTGCCAGCAGCACCTGGGCCGTGTTGTGCCAGGGGAAGGTGCGCAGGCGCTGCTGCGCCCGGCGACTTCTGCGGCGCAGCGCAGTCCTGAGCTCCTGCTGGCTGGGCATCTGGGGCTTTGGGATACGCCCGGCCAGATCCTTGCAGCCAGCCGCCAGCGCCCTGGCCTTGTCGAGTCTGCTGCTGCGCTCGGCAACGCGTTCCGTGCGCGGGTCAGGACTGTCGGCGACTCCTGAAACGCAAGCATGCACCGCTTTCTGAGCCTGGGCTGGCGTCGCATTCGGTGTGGAATAGCTGGTCCAGCCCTGAGCTCCCGTGCTGAATGCCGCCGCAGGCGATACCGCCGGAGCTGGAACGGGCTCGGGCAGGCCCATGCTGCGGCCAGGTTCGCCCATGGGTTCGAACACCGGCTCCAGCGGTATATCGAGGCTGGGCTCCTGGCGCTGATCAAGCGGCCCTGCACCCGCTGCCTGCGCTGCTGCAGGCGTGTCCGCCGAAGCCGGCTGTGCCGACCGGTCCCTATCCTCCGTCAACGGCCTCGCTTGCTGCGTCTTGCCTTCCAGCGCGGCCCAGAAGCCGGCACGCTCGTTTTTCTTCATGACGGCACTCCTTCTCGAACGCAAAAGGAGGACGGGTGCTGCGCAACATCAAGCGCAGAACGCAAAACAAAACGACCGGATTCAAACAGGGCTGGCATGACCGATATGATGCCACTGCTATGACCGACGCCCTCTCGCCCCAAGCCACCGAAAACACTTCTTCACCAATCCAGCAGCCAGGTTCCGACGTGGCCGCCACGCGCTGGTTGGCCGTGGGCAGCCTGCTGGCACTGATGCTGCTGTGCGTGGCCTGGGAGCTGTGGCTGGCCCCGCTGCGCGAAGGCGGCACCTGGCTGTTTCTCAAAGCCCTGCCGCTGGCCTTTGCCGTGATCGGCCTGCTCAAGCGCCGCATGTACACCTACCGCTGGCTCAGCCTGCTGGTGTGGCTCTACTTCACCGAGGGCGTGGTGCGGGCCTGGAGCGATGCCGCGCCCAGCCGCTGGCTGGCGCTGGGCGAGGTGGCGCTTTGCGTGCTGCTCTTCATCGCCTGCGCAGCCCATGTGCGCCTGCGCCAGCGTGCCGCCAGGGCGGCCCGGCTCAATCAGGCGTGATGCCTTCGAACTGCGCCAGCGTCTGCACCTGCGCCGCCAGCGCATCGAACAGCAACTGCGCGGCCGGCGACAGCGCGCGGCGCGGGCGCTGAATCAGCAGCGTACGGCGCAAGATGCGCGGCTCGTCCAGCAGGCGAAAGCGCAGATTGCCCTGCAAGCCCAGCGAAGGGTGACGCGCCGTCAGCGCCGGAACAATGCTGACTCCCAGACCCAGGCTCACGGCCTCGAACAGCAATTGCGGATTGGACAGGCGCAGCGGTGTCTGCAGCAGGTTCTGCGGCATGCCCGGTGCCGAAGCCAGCAGCTGGCTGATGGCAGTGTCGGTGGTCAGGCCCACAAAAGCCAGATGGGGCAGTTGGGCCAGATCGGCCGCCGTCAGCCGCCCCGCCTGCAGCAGAGGTTCATCGAGCTTGGCCACCAGCCCCATGGCATCGCTGATCAGCGGCTGGGTCAGCAAATCGCCGCCGGCCGGGTGTGCCGCGCCCACGCCGAAATCCACGCTGCCAGCCTGCACGCGCTGGGCGATGCCTTCGGCGCTGTCCTCGATCAGATCCACCTCGATGCCCGGATGCCTGGCCCGCAAGGCCGGCAGCACCGGCAGCAGCAACACCGCCAGCACCGACGGAGCGGCAGCAATGCGCACCTTGCCGCGGCGCAGCGCGGCCAGATCGCCCAGGTTCTGAAAGCCCTGCTCCAGGGTCTCGAAGGCCTGGCGCACATCGAGCAAGAAGGCCTGGCCGGCGGCCGTCAGCCCCACGGTGCGCGTGGTGCGGTCAAACAGCCGCAGGCCCAGGGCCTCTTCCAGCTGGCGAATGGATTCGGACAGGGCCGACTGCGTCAGGCACAGCTCGCGGGCCGCCGGGGCAAATGCGCCCTGGCGCGCCACCTCGTCAAAGGCGCGCAGCTGGCGCAGGCTGATATTGTTCGGAAAAACCGGCATAACCAAGCAATTTATTTCGATTGCCCCGTAGTCTGCCATGCTCTACGCTTGCGGCTTCATGGTTTTCCGGCTGCGCCCCTGTGCCTGGCTTAGGATTTCCGTCTGTTCTCCCTCTCTGCCGCCCATGCTGCGGCCTGCTTGCCATGACTTCCACCGCTTTGCTTGAATCCCTGCGCCAGATTGTGGGCGCCACCCATGTGCTGACCGACGGCGATCTGACCGCCTACGAGCAGGACTGGCGCAAGCGCGTACACGGCAAGTCCCTGGCCGTGGTGCGCCCCGGCAACACGGCCGAAGTGGCCGGCGTGGTCAAGGCCTGCGCCGCAGCCGGCGTGCAGATCGTGCCCCAGGGCGGCAATACCGGGCTTTCCGTAGGCTCCACCCCCGACGACAGCGGCCAGCAGGTCGTGATCAGCCTGACGCGCCTGAACGCCGTGCGCCATATCGACAAGGACAATCTGACCTTCACCATCGAAGCCGGCTGCATTTTGCAGAACCTGCAGGATCTGGCTGACCAGCAGGGCCTGCTGTTCCCGCTGTCGCTGGCCGCCGAAGGCAGCTGCACGATCGGCGGCAATCTGGGCACCAACGCCGGCGGCACGCAGGTGGTGCGCTATGGCAATACCCGCGACCTGTGCCTGGGCCTGGAAGTGGTGACGCCCCAGGGCGAGATCTGGGACGGCCTCAAGGGCCTGCGCAAGGACAACACCGGCTATGACCTGCGCGATCTGTTCATCGGCAGCGAAGGCACGCTGGGCATCATCACCGCCGCCACCATGAAGCTGTTCCCGCAGCCGGCCGCCCAGCTCACGGCCTTTGCCGCCGTGCCCTCCATGGAGGCTGCCGTGCGCCTGCTGGGTCTGGCGCACCAGCATCTGGGCGCGGGTCTGACGGGCTTTGAAGTCATGGGCCAGTTTGCGCTGAGCCTGGTCGTCAAGCACATGCCGCAGCTGCGCGTGCCATTTGCCGACATGGGCGACGAAGCACCCTACTGCGTGCTGCTGGAAAACAGCGACAGCGAGTCCGAACAGCATGCACGCCTGCGCTTCGAGCACCTGCTGGAGCTGGCCTTTGAAGATGGCTGCGTAGTCAACGCCGTAGTGGCGGAGAACCTGACCCAGGCCCATGACCTGTGGCATATCCGCGAGAGCATTCCCCTGGCACAGGCCGAGGAAGGCCTGAACATCAAGCACGATATCTCGGTCGCCGCATCGCGCATTCCCGCCTTTGTCGAGCATGCCGACGCCGTGCTCAAGCGCGAGATTCCCGGCGTGCGGCTGGTCAACTTCGGCCATCTGGGCGACGGCAATCTGCACTACAACGTGCAGGTACCCGAAGGCGAGGACGGCAAGGCCTTTCTGCGCGACAAGGAGGCCCTGGTCAACCACCTGGTCTACGAGGCCGTGGATGCCTTCGGCGGCTCGTTCTCGGCCGAGCATGGCGTGGGGGCGCTCAAGACGGACAAGCTCGAAAAATACCAGTCCCCCGTTGCGCTGCAGATGATGCGCGCCATCAAGCAGGCACTGGACCCGCAGGGCATCATGAATCCCGGCGTGGTGCTGACGCGCGGCTGATCCCGCCGCCGCGATAAAAAGCCCTGCCATGGCCGGCAGGGCTTTTTTCTGGCTGCAGCCAGGGCTTCAATGAGTGGCCACGATATTGCGCAGCATGCTCTGCACCGCACTGGGCCAGGGAATGTCTGCACCGTCCACATCGGTGAACACGGTCTGCTTGCCCTCGCTGAGCAGCCAGACGCGCAGGCCGTTGCGCACCGGGTCTATCACCACGGCAGCCATTTCCTCGCCGCCCTGATGCTGGCGGTTGCCCATTACGTACAACAGGCATGCGGAAGGCTCCAGCGGACCCAGCGTCTGCAGGTTCTTGAGCAGCGTGTCGTACTGATGGCCCATCAGCGTCTTCAGCCGCTCGGCCAGCACGCCGTCCTGCACATAGTCCACGCCGTCCCAGCGGTACTTGCCCTGCAGTGGCGTGAGGCTGTCCAGACTCTTCTCGCCCTCCTTGACCACATGCGGGGCGCGCACTTCCTGCAGGGAGTTCGCGGCCGCCTCCTCGATCTGTGCCGTCGCGGCGGGCTCCTGGGTCTGGGCCAAGGCATCGGGCGGGGCGGCCGCGGCCGCAGCGGCGGCCTGGGCATCCACGGCGGCGGTGCTGGGAGATGGGGCCTTGGTCTTGTCGCAGGCGACCAGCAAGGCCGCAGCAGCCAGCGCAAAAGCCGCAGTGCTCACAAATTTGCGTGACATGAACTCGCTCTCCTTGTTTCAGCTCGGTGGTCTTCCATGACATTGTGAAGCCAGCAGCAGCAGCTATGGGACAGACAGGGCCTCGGGCCGGGTCATTGACAGCCACCAAGCCGGCACGCTCGCGCACGTGGCACACTCGGGCTATCGTGGCCCCTGCGGGCCCACCCTCTTCAAGAGCAGCGACACCTTGTGTACGCTGACGGCACAGCCAGTCTTTGCAAGTCTTTGACCGCTTTTTGCACCATGAACTCCACCACCTGCACCCTGCGCCCCGTGCGCTGCCAGTACGAAACCTTCATGCGCCATGTGTACGAGCACGGCGCATCCAAGACCGACCGCACGGGCACGGGCACGCGCAGCGTGTTCGGCTACCAGATGCGCTTCAACCTCAATGAAGGCTTCCCCCTGGTCACCACCAAGAAGGTGCACCTGAAGTCCATCATCCTGGAGCTGCTGTGGTTTCTGCGCGGCGACAGCAATGTGAAATGGCTGCAGGAGCGCGGCTGCACCATCTGGGACGAATGGGCCGACAAGCAAACCGGCGACCTGGGCCCGGTCTACGGCGTGCAATGGCGCAGCTGGCCCAAGGCCGACGGCACGCATGTCGACCAGATTGCCGAAGTCGTCAAGCAGCTCCAGAGCAATCCCGACAGCCGCCGCATCATCGTCAGCGCCTGGAACGTGGCCGAGCTGGACCAGATGGCCCTCATGCCCTGCCACTCCTTCTTCCAGTTCTATGTGGCCGACGGCAAGCTCAGCTGCCAGCTCTACCAGCGCAGCGCCGACATCTTCCTGGGCGTGCCCTTCAACATCGCCAGCTACGCGCTGCTGACCCATATGCTGGCCCAGCAATGCGGCCTGGAGGTGGGCGACTTCATCTGGACCGGCGGCGACTGCCATATCTACAACAACCACTTCGAGCAGGTGCAGACCCAGCTGTCGCGACAGCCCTTCGCCTATCCGACGCTGAACATCAAGCGCAAGCCCGACTCCATCTTCGGCTACGAATACGAAGACTTCGAAGTGCTGGACTACCAGCACCATGCCGGCATCAAGGCGCCGGTGGCGGTCTAAGCTGCCGCTATTCGAATCACTATAAAAATCAAAGCTGCTATCGCTTGATTGAAAAGGGTTTCAAGTATTTTCATACCTGAAACTCATATCTGACAAGCGCCAGCAGCTTCTTTATTGATAGCTATGGCCATTCAACTCATCTACGCCCGCGCAGCCAACGGCGTTATCGGCAAGGACAACACCATGCCCTGGCACCTGCCCGAGGACATGGCGCATTTCAAGGAGCTGACCCGGGGCTGCGCCGTCATCATGGGCCGCAAGACCTGGGACTCGCTGCCTGCGCGCTTCCGTCCGCTGCCGGGCCGCAGCAATATCGTCGTCACCCGCCAGGCCGACTGGCAGACCGAGCCTGCATCCGACCAAGTCCTGCGCGCCGCCAGCCTGCCCGAAGCACTGGAGCTGGGCCGCAAGCTCTCGCAAGACGTCTGGGTCATCGGCGGCGCGCAGATCTATGCCCAGGCCCTGCCAATGGCCGATGCCGTGGAAGTGACCGAAATCGGCCGCGACTTCGAAGGTGATGCCTTCGCCCCGGAACTGGGCGCGCAGTGGCAGGCCGTGAGCCGCAGCGAGCATGTCTCCGCCAATGGCCTGCCCTACCATTTTGTGCGCTTCGAGCGCCGGGGCTGAGCCTTGTCCCGGGCGCGTGCCGTGCGGCATCGCATCGGCACCGGCCGGCCGGCAGTCCGGCACGAGACAAAACTCTCTTGCCCTAGCGGTGCTGCGTTGCAACAATTGTCAGCTTCACTGCATGACTGCCGTATGACAATGGCAAGGCAGCCTGCTGCAGCCTGAGCCCTCCAATCCCGCAAGCTATCGCCCTTCATCATGAGCCTAGTCCAGCCCCTGCCTCCTGGCGCCCTCGATATCGTTGGCGATATCCACGGCGAATACGCCGCGCTGGTGCAATTGCTGGGCCACCTGGGCTACGACCTCCAGGGCAACCACCCCGAAGGACGGCGGCTGGTGTTTGTCGGCGACTTCTGCGACCGCGGGCCGGACAGCCCTTCGGTGCTCGCGCTGGTCGGCGCCATGCTGGCCTCGGGCACGGCCCATGCGGTGCTGGGCAACCACGAAATCAATCTGCTGCGCGAAGATGCCAAGGATGGATCGGGCTGGTTCTTCGACAGCCGCATCGACTCCGATCAGCCCAAGTACGCGCCTTTCGCGCGCATGCCGGCCGAGCAGACTCCCGCCATGCTCGAGCAGCTCGGCCAGCTGCCGATCGCGCTGGAGCGCGAGGATCTGCGCATTGTTCATGCGGCCTGGCGGCCCGAGCAGATTGCCATGATTCGCCAGTTGCCCAGCGGCAGCGCACGCGCTGCCTACGACCACTTCGAGACGATTGCCGAAGAACAGTCCGTGGCCCAATGCGTGGCCGAACGCATGCGCCAGGAAGAACAGAGCTGGCCCTACAGCCTGGAAGACTATCGCCACGAGCCGCCGTTTCTGCCCGCCCACAGCGAGAACGAACTCAACAAGGCCATGGTCAACCCTCTGAAGGTGCTGACGGCCGGCGTGGAGCGCGAGTGCCGCAACCCCTTTTACGCGGGCGGCAAATGGCGTTTTGTCGAACGCGTGGGCTGGTGGAATGAATATGAGGAAGCGCCCGCCGTCATCGTCGGCCACTACTGGCGTCGCCTGCGCCCGGCCGACGCACCGGCGCATGGCTCGCAGTTTGAAAACCTGTTTGGCGCAACGCCCCCGCTGTCCTGGCACGGTCTGCGCGGCAATGTGTTCTGCGTGGACTACTCGGTGGGTGCCCGCTGGCTGGACCGCCTGCGCGGCGACAACCCCGTGCAGCGCAGCAAGCTTGCTGCCATGCGCTGGCCCGAGCGCGTGCTGGTCTTTGACGACGGCACCCAGGCCGCATCGGAGAATTTCGAGCAGGCCGTGGTGCTGCGGGACTGAGGCTGACCGCCACACCGGCCACGCTGGCCAGGCGGCTCCGCTCCCCAGCCCCTGCGGTCAATCTGCGCTTGAAAGGCGCGCTGCCGATGCCCGAGGCCTGCCTCCCTGGCTATTTGGCGGGCGGCTGCCGCCCATGCTGCACCCACTCCTCAAAGGCCGATCCGTCGGGCAGCACACAGGTGTTCTTGTCGGCGACGGCCCCTTTTTCCGTGCGCAGCACCCCGCCCTGCTTTTTGCAATTGGCTTGCGAAGGATTGCCAAAATTGATGGAAACAGATTGCGCGCAGCCGCTGACTGCCGCAACGACGACCACCATCCCGGCCAAGCTTGAAACATGTTTCATGGGGCCAATGTAGCAAACCCCCGAACGCCGGCACAGGAACATTGGACTTCAGGCCTGCGTCGCCGCACGAGGGATACGGTGGACAGCCTTGTCGGTTTCAGAGAGGGCCAGGCTTGCTATGCTGTCAGTCACTGCGAGAACGATGCCCGCCAGGGGCTCTGCCTGGGTAGCCAGGCTGGTAGCTGGAGGCCTTTTTAGAGCTAGCCATCCCCTGGAACCCGCATGAAATAAGGAAAGTTGAAGAAGATGAAAATTGCCACCTGGAATGTGAACTCTTTGTCCGTGCGACTGCCGCAGGTACTGGAATGGCTTGCCGCCAACCCTGTCGATGCGCTGGGACTGCAGGAGCTCAAGCTCACCGATGACAAGTTCCCGCACATGGCTTTCCAGGAAGCCGGCTACAAGGCCGTCAGCCATGGACAAAAGACCTATAACGGCGTGGCCTGGATCACGCGCGAGACGGGCCGTGATGTGGTGCGCAACATCCCGGGGCTTGACGACGAGCAGGCACGCATCATTGCCACCACGATTGACTCGCCAGCCGGCGAGGTTCGCCTCATCAACGGCTACTTCGTCAACGGCCAGGAGCCCGGATCGGAAAAATTTGCCTACAAGATGCGCTGGCTGCAGGCGCTGCAAGACTGGGTCAAGGAACAGATGGCCTTGCATCCGCGTTTGGTGCTGGTGGGGGACTTCAACGTGGCCCCCGAAGATCGCGACTCCTACGACCCCGTCGGCCTCAAGGACACGATCCACCATACGGTGCAAGAGCGTGACCATTTCCAGCGCCTGCTGCAGCTGGGCTTGAGCGATGCCTTCCGCATGTTCGAGCAGCCGGAAAAAAGCTACTCCTGGTGGGACTACCGCATGCTGGGCTTTCAGAAGAATCGCGGCCTGCGCATCGACCATATTCTGGTCAGCGAAGCGCTCAGGAGCAAGGTCAGCGCCTGCAGCGTGGACCGCGCTCCGCGCAAGAACAAGCAGCCCAGCGACCATGCTCCCGTGATCGTCACACTGGACTGAAGCCGCACGGCTCAGGCCGCGCCGTGGCTGAGCCACTGCAAGGCCTGCACCTGACCGCGCAGCAGCATCACATGCCGCTTGAGCAGCTTGGCGGCCTTGGCAGGCAGGTCCAGCTGCGCCGAGCGCTCGGCGCATTCCAGCCAGGCCTGCAGACGCCGCAACACATCCAGCCAGGTCACGCCCAGATAGTCAAGCCATGTCTTGCGTACTCGCTCAAGCAGCCCGCTGTCGCTGTCATCCGCGGCCTCGGGTGGCACTTCCACGGCAGGGCCGCCGAGCAACTCCGCCACCTCGGAGACCAGCTTGTGCGAGTCCTTCGAAAAGCGGCGCAGCGCATCGACCGCCATGCTGGAGTCCGCAGTCGTCAGAAACTGCCTGGAGCTCTGCGCAAAGCGCTGTCCTGCCTGCAGCACCAGGGCCAGGCTGCTCTTCGCCCTCTGGCCCAGCACGACCTCCGCGACAGGCTTGGCCAAGGGGGGAGCGATCGCCCGGCGCCATGCCGCCTTGACGGCAGCCCTGACCTGAGACCAGTCCAGCAGACTGCCCCCGCAATGTGCCGACCAATGCTGGCGCAGCTCCGGCTCCAGGGACTCAAAGCTCCTGGCCGCCTGCCGAGGCCGATAGCAGCCAGCCTGCCAGCCCAGCAGATAGGCTGGATAGTACTGATCGAAGCCACGCCCGGGTACAAAGTAAGGTTCGTACATGTAGCGCTCGTGCCAGAAGGCCTCTTCGGCCTCCGGCATCTGCAGCAAGGGCGACAAGGCGTTCGACCCCGGCTCAGGCGGGAAAGAGATGGATAAGGGCAAGGCAGACAACGCAAACAGTCCAATCAACAAAAAGCCTGTTGATTTTTACCCCTGCGTCATCTGCTCCATGTCGTCAACCGTGATTGCACCATGTAGGACGAATAAAACCCGCGCCGAAAGCGAGTGGGCACTGCGGCGCTTCAGTCAAAGTTTTCGTTCTCCAGCCCCAGCTCCTGCAGCTTGCGGGTGATGGTGTTGCGGCCGATCCCGAGCCGGCTGGCCGCTTCCACACGCCTGCCATGCGTGGCGGCCAGGGCCGTTCGCAGCAGCTGTGCCTCGAACTGGTGGGACAGCTGATCCCAGACGTCATGATGGCCTTGCGACAGCAGCTCCTCGGCCTGCTTGCCCAGCCCCTGCAACCAGCCTCCGGAAGGCGCTGCGGCCTCGGGCGCAGACATCGCCGCAGTCCCGGGCGAGGACAGCGCAACCGGCTCGGGCGGACTGGTCTTGGACGGCTCCAGGCCCACGCCGGTGCTCAGGGCGCCGGCAAAGATCGCGGCACTGCCCGGTGCCGCGCTGCCCAGCACTTCTGGCGGCAAGTCCTTGAGGGCAATCTGCTGGGCCGGCGCCATGACGGTCAGCCAATGGCAGATGTTCTCCAGCTGGCGCACATTGCCGGGAAAGTTGAAGGCCTGCAGGCGGCTCATGGCGGCCGTGCTCATCCGCTTGGGCTCCACCCCCAGCTGGCGTGCGCTCTGCTGCAGAAAATGCTGGGTCAGCATGGGCACGTCCTCCTTGCGCTCGCGCAGCGCGGGCAGGCGCAGACGGATCACATTCAGACGGTGGAACAAGTCCTCGCGGAAAGCGCCATCCTTGACACGCAGCTCCAGGTCCTGGTGGGTCGCGGCAATCACGCGGACATGGGCCTTGACGGCCTGGTGTCCGCCCACCCTGTAGAAGTGGCCGTCGGAGAGCACGCGCAGCAGACGCGTCTGCAGCTCGAACGGCATGTCGCCGATCTCATCGAGAAACAGCGTGCCGCCCTCGGCCTGCTCGAAACGCCCCCGGCGCTGGGTCTGCGCGCCGGTAAAGGCACCGCGCTCGTGACCGAACAGTTCGGACTCCAGCAGGTCTTTCGGAATGGCCGCGGTATTGATGGCCACGAACGGTCCGCCGGCAACGGGAGAATGCTTGTGCAGCGCCCGGGCCACCAGCTCCTTGCCGGCACCGGACTCTCCGGTGATCAGCACCGTGACATGACTCTGGCTGAGTCTGCCGATGGCACGGAACACGTCCTGCATGGCCGGGGCCTGGCCCAGCATTTCCGCCTGCACCGGCGCCTGGATATCGGCCACCTCCTCGCGCTGGCTCTCCTCCACGGCACGCCGGATCAACTCCACCGCCTTGGGGACGTCGAAGGGCTTGGGCAGATACTCGAAGGCTCCGCGCTGGAAGGCCGAGACCGCACTGTCCAGATCGGAATAGGCGGTCATGATGATCATCGGCAGGCCGGGCTGCTGCGCCCTGACCTGCTCCAGCAGCTCAAGGCCCGAGCCGCCGGGCATGCGGATATCGCTGACCAGCACCTGAGGAGCCTGACGCTCGGGATCGCTGTTGTCCACATCAGCCAGGGCCTTGAGCACATCGCGCGGCTGGGTAAAGCTGCGAATGGGCCAGCCTTCGCGCCCCAGTGCTTTTTCAAGCACAAAGCGGATGGAAGGGTCGTCGTCCACAATCCAGATTGGCTTCATTCGTGCAACATCCTTCCCTTCTTCTGCATATTGATAATGTCAGGCTTTATGGCAGCGGAATCAGGATCCGGAAATCCGTCCTCCCCGGCTGGCTCTCGCA
The DNA here is from genome assembly GCF_008121565.1 of Comamonas sp. Z3. NCBI lineage: Bacteria > Pseudomonadati > Pseudomonadota > Betaproteobacteria > Burkholderiales > Comamonadaceae > Comamonas > Comamonas sp. Z3. The sequence goes on along the minus strand of NZ_VOQU01000008.1, from coordinate 206,385 downwards.
TTCGATCAAGCCATGGTGACGCTGCACAAAGGTCTGAGCCAGCGTCAGCCCCAGGCCGGATCCACCATCTCGGCCCGAGACCAAAGGATAGAAAATTCGCTCCTTGATGGCATCCGGCACGCCTGACCCGTTGTCGATTACATGCAATTCCAGTGCCAATCTGTAGCGCTCACGCCCCAAAGTGACCTGTCTGGCCACACGCGTCCTCAGGATGATCTCGGCATCGCCTTCTGCAATGCGCCGCCCCAGCGCCTGGGCCGCGTTCTGAACGATATTGAGCAGGGCCTGGATCAGCTGCGCGCTGTCGCCTCTGAATTCCGGTATGGAGATGTCATAGTCACGCGTGATCCTCAGTCCCTGGGGATGTTCGACCAGCACCAGTGAACGCACGCGCTCGCAGACCTCGTGGATGTTGACGTCGCCGACCTCGTGGGGGTGGCGATGCGGGGCCAGCAGTCTGTCCACCAGTGCCTGCAGGCGATCGGCCTCGTGAATGATGACCGTGGTGTACTCCAGCAGCTCGGGCATGACCAGATCCATCTGCAGCAGCTGGGCTGCCCCGCGAATGCCGCCCAGCGGATTCTTGATCTCGTGGGCCAGATTGCGAATCAGCTCCTTGTTTGCCTGGGCCTGTTCGCGGATGCGCTCCTCGCGATCCTGGCGGGCCTGCTGTTCCAGCGGCCACATCTCCACCATGACGTGGCCGGCCTTCTCGGCCAGCGAGACGGCAGCGTGAATCGGCAGGGGCTCCTGACCCAGGCGCAGCAGGCTGGCCTCGAAGCGCAGCGCCGCAAAGTCGTTGGAACGGGCTCCGCTGAGCGCCTTGTCCAGCAGGGCTGGCTCGGCAAAGCAGGTGGCGAAGTCACTGCCGACCATGATGCGGCGCGACTGGCCCAGGGCATTTTCCAGCGCCGCATTGACGAAGCGCACCATGCCGTACTCGTCAAGCACGGCAATCAAGGTGCAAAGCCAGTCGAGCGACTGGTAGCCATGACCGTTGGCCTGATCCGGATCAGGCGTGGAGATATCGGGAATCGGGGCTGCAGTGGAACTCATGCGATTGACCAAAAATGACCAGCCCCAGGGGGCGGATTAGTTGACCGCAGGCAGCCGGTCCAGCTCTCGCTTGATGCCTGCGATATCACTTTCCTGGCGGGTGATATCGGCCTTGAGCTTGGCCACCCGCTCCGGGTAGCCCTGAGGATTGCGCAGCTCCAGCGCAGTACGCACGGGATTGCCATCGTTGTACTCCGCCTTGAGCTCGGCCAGTCTGGCCTGGGCCTTGTTCAGCTCGCCTTGCAAAATCGCGCGGGCATCGGAGTCGCGCGCCTTCTGCGCGGCACTGTCGGCGCGGGCAGGGGCCGCCTGGCTCGATGCAGAGCTGCCTGCCGGCTTGGGATTGGCCGGCGCCGCAGCAGCATTGCCGCCCGAGGGACGGGTGCCGTGAATCACCGTCACGCCACTGCCATCGACCGGCTTGCACCCCTTGGCCTTGGCCTGCGAAACATTGTTGGTGTACTCATTGCCGCAGCGGTAGATCACATCCTGGGCAGAAACCAGCCCGGATGCAAGACACAGCAACGACAACACATAAAACTTCTTCATTCGGTCCTCTCAGGCAGACGGCGGCCGCAAGTCCGCAATACCCTGAGTATCGCTCCAAGCCTGCAGCTTTTATTGACTACTTGACCGCCACCAACCCGTTTGGTTCCTTTGCTGCCATGTCCGGCGCAGCGCCCGTGCAATAAAAAAGGCGGCTTGCGCCGCCTTTGAGAACCTCTGCTTTACAGCGAGAAGTACATATCATATTCGACAGGGTGCACCGACTGGCGATAGCGAGTCACTTCGGTCATCTTCAGCTCGATGTAGGCATCCAGCATGCTGTCGGAGAACACACCGCCCTTGGTCAGGAACGCACGGTCGGCGTCCAGGGCTTCCAGAGCCTGATCCAGGCTGTGGCAGACGGTAGGCACCAGCTTGTCTTCCTCGGGAGGCAGATGGTAGAGATCCTTGGTCGCGGCTTCGCCGGGATGGATCTTGTTTTCCACGCCGTCCAGACCGGCCATCAGCAGGGCTGCGAAACCCAGGTAGGGGTTCATCAGAGGATCGGGGAAGCGGGCTTCCACGCGACGTGCCTTGGGGTTGCTGACGTAAGGAATACGGATGGAAGCGGAGCGGTTCTTGGCCGAGTAAGCCAGCTTCACGGGCGCTTCGAAGCCGGGAACCAGACGCTTGTAGCTGTTGGTGCCGGGGTTGGTGATGGCGTTCAGGGCACGAGCGTGCTTGATGATGCCGCCGATGTAGTACAGGGCGAAGTCGGACAGACCTGCATAGCCGTCGCCGGCGAACAGGTTCTTGCCATCCTTCCACACGGACTGGTGCACGTGCATGCCGGAGCCGTTATCGCCAGCATAGGGCTTGGGCATGAAGGTTGCCGTCTTGCCGTAGGTGTTGGCCACGTTCCAGATGATGTACTTCTGCAGCTGCGTCCAGTCGGCACGCTCGACCAGGGTCGAGAAGCGTGTGCCGATTTCGTTCTGACCCGCACCGGCCACTTCGTGGTGGAACACTTCGACGGGGATGCCGACGGCTTCCAGCAGCAGCGACATCTCTGCGCGCATGTCCTGGGTGCTGTCAACGGGAGGCACGGGGAAGTAGCCACCCTTGACGCGAGGACGGTGACCGCGGTTGCCGCTCTCGAACTTGGTGCCGGTGTTCCAGGGAGCCTCGTATTCCTCGATTTCGAAGAAGGGGTTGTGAGGCTCGGTGCCCCAGCGCACGCCGTCGAAGATGAAGAATTCGGGTTCGGGACCGAAGTAGGCGGTATCGCCCAGGCCGGAAGCCTTCAGATAGGCTTCTGCGCGCTTGGCGATGGAGCGGGGATCGCGGTCGTAGGCCTTGCCGTCACCGGGTTCGATCACGTCGCACTGCAGAATCAGGGTGGTCTCTTCGAAGAAGGGATCGATGTTGGCAGTGTTTGGATCGGGAACCAGCTGCATGTCCGAGGCTTCGATACCTTTCCAGCCGGCAACGGAAGAACCGTCGAAAGCATGGCCCGAGGCGAACTTGTCCTCGTCGAAGTGCGACACGGGCACGGTCACGTGCTGTTCCTTGCCGCGGGTATCGGTAAAGCGCAGGTCCACGAATTTGACCTCGTTATCCTGCACCATCTGCATCACGTCTGCAACGGTCTTCGCCATTAGATCTCTCCTGCCAACTTGGCTGATCAAATAAAGAATGAATAGTATCTAGCAGTTTGCGTGCCAACTCTGCTTCAGCACCTCATCCCAGCATCCGTGCACTGAAATCGAGCTCTTGCAGCAAGCTACTCGCCACAAGACATAAGCATTTAGCAGCGCCGCATCGGCAAACTGCACCAAACCGACGCGCATTGTCTCACTGCCGGCACGCATTTCTCAGATGCACCATCTTGGTGAAAATGAACGCACCAATGTGGTGCATTTTATGAACTGGGTTGTTTTTGGTGCACGAGGCACGATTGGCCCGGCGGCAAGCGCTCTCAGCGAGCAACCGAAGCGGCATCATCTGCACCAGGTGCGAACGGTACCTGGGGATCGGCAGTACTCGGCATGGTTTGCGCCCTCATCTGTTCCAGCGCCGCCAGACAGAAGTGAGCGAACCACAGCGCAGAGAAGGCAAACACCAGCGCATAGATCCAGATGGCAATGGGCACCAGAATCCAGAAAGCAGCCAGAAACAGCAGCCCGGAAATCCAGACCACACCGGGCGCTGCGCCCAGATAGCCGCAGATCACCCCCATGAGAATGAGCGACATGCGGTGGCGGGCAAACAGGGCCCGGCGCTCATCCTTGCTGGCATGCTCGGACAAGGCATCAAACGCCATGACCCGGTAAGTGAGCCAACCCCAGATCAAGGGTGCGACCACCAGCATTAGCGGCGGAAACACCCATAGCGGCAGGGTGACGAAAAGGGCCAGCAGCGCAATCAGCGTGGAGCCGCCCGACCAGAGCAGGCTGGCGACGGTGGAGCCGCCATGCTTTTTCTCCAGCCCGGCAAAGCGCTTCTCGGCCACCAGTTGCGTCAGCACGGGCGCCATGAACAGGCCCACCAGCAGCAAAACAAGCACCACGAGAACCGGCGTGGCCCCCAGCACCACAAACATGGAGGCCACCACCTCCGAGGCATAGCCCACGCCACGCTCCTGCAGCCACAGCCACAGGGAGTGCAGCCAGCCCACCCCATCCAGCAGGCTTTGCACCTTGAGGACCGCATCGGCCCAGAAGAAGTAGCCCAGAAGCCAGGCCATCAAGGCCATGGCCAGCAGCGGCAAGAGTGACCAGACAATGACCCGCTTATGCAGGCAATACGCCAAGGCACGCCAAAAAGAGTCGAGTAGCAAGCTCATGCTGGCAAGCATACTCAAGGATTGGCTTATGCGCGACCCATCAGTCGTAGGACAGCCAGCCACTGTTGCGCCCAGAAGCCGCGGCCATAGTCGCGCAGCTGCCCTTTCGCATTGGCCTGCACCTGATCGCGAATGCCCGTAGGGTCATAGCGCAGATCGAAATTGGCCGTACCGAACAACATGTCCCACCAGGGCAGGAGCACGCCAAAGTTGTTGCCGTGGACCTTTTGGTTGCGCACCGGCGCCATGGGCTCGTGACCGATACCGATGGCGTGATGGCGGCGATGAAAGCGCGGGCTGATCCACAGGCGCTCGCCCAGCTGGCCAAACCAGATGCGCACATTGGCGTGCTGAAAGCTCTCGCTGAGCTGGGTCAGGGCCACGATGGCCACGAACTGCCCGGGAGCCACGCCGATCAGCTGCGCCACCAGCACGATGATGGCGTCATGGATCACATCGTCGAGCAGGTGATTGCGGTTGTCGCTCCACACTGTCATCTGACGTTGCGAGTGGTGCACGGCATGCAGCTTCCACCACCAGGTAAAGCCGTGCTGGCCGCGATGAATCCAGTACTCGACCAGATCGAAGACGACCAGATACATCAGCAGGCTGACCCAGGCGTTGTCCGTCACGCCCGGCCAGATGTCGTCAAGGTGAAAGCCCGGCAAGCCCCAGACATGAAGCGTACCCAAAAGGGAATCCCACAGCGGGTCAACCGTGAAGAACAGGGCCAGCCGGAAAAGTCCCAGCCGATGAATCAGCGTATAGAGGATGTCCACACGGATCGCCTGGCGGTCGACCACGGGCTCGGCCGGCCTCCAGCGCTGCAGCGGCACGATCACCGCGACCATGACGGCAATCTGCAGCAAGCCCACCAGCAGCCAGCCTGTGGCGGTATAGCCATCCTCCAGCAGATTCGCCATGCCGAAATGAAACAGAAAAGGCTGCACCACGCCTTCAAACAAGCGTTGCTGCGCCTCTCCAAACATCTGTACCAACCAATCCACGACTCACTCCTCTTGCAGCACTCGGCGCTGCTGCGCGATCCAGCCCTGATACGCCGGGTGCTCGGCCAGCGTACGGAAGCAAAAACCCCTGTCCAGCAAGCCCAGAATCAAGGGCTCCAGCACCGCCGGAGCCCATGGATCCTGACGCGACCAGATCCCCAGGTGCGCCAGCAAGATATCGCCGCTGCCTATGTTTTTGAGTGCCTGGGCCAGCAAGCGTTCATTCGGATATTTGTCGCTGGGCAGCTCGTCGCCCAGAAAGCCCGCCGGCGCCCAGCCCACATGCTGAAAACCGCCCTGCCGGGCCGCAGCAATCAACGCCGGCGATGTCTTGCCACCCGGCGCACGATAGAGCGGCAAGGTCTTGCGGCCCGTGATCTGGGCCAGCCGCTGGGCGGAGCGCGCAATCTCCTGCCGGTACTCTTCGGCAGACACCACATAGGTCTGACCAGCCCTGGGACCGGCCGAGGGCCTGACCCTGAAATGCGTGACCTGCCCGCTGGCCTTGTCGCGAATATCGGCCAGCCAGTACATATGGTCAAAGGTATGGGACGCGAGCTGGTGACCTTCGTCGGCACGCGCCTTCCACCAGGGTGCCCAGAAGTCGCCCAGACTGCTGCCCCCCTCTTTCGTGGCCTCATTGGCCGCAAAGAAGGTGACGGGAACCTTGTGCTTCTGCAGCACCTGGGCGACCCACTGGGCTATGCCCATGTGCCCAGTGTCAAAAGTCAGGTAAACCGCCTTGGAGCATGTACCTGAAGCTATCTTTTTTGAAACTTCGGAAGCGAAGGCAGGAACGGCAGACAGGCCGCCGGCCAGCGAGCCGAGCATGAAACAACGTCTTTGCATCCACCCTCCTTGAGGTGGTCAACACGAACACCGGGCATCCCGGCCACTCCGGTGCGGCCGGGACAGGCGCTTCAACGCGCAGCGTGGGACAGCGTCCAGACCCCGTGGGGCGACTTGCCCACATTGACCTGATTGACCACCTTCTTCTCTAGCGTGTCGATCACCGACAGCTTGCGTGCCCAGCGCGAGGCCACAAAGATGTAGCGACCGTCGGCCGACACATCCATGCAGTCAGGGCCGCCCGGTGCCGGGTAGTTGGCCACGACCTGGCTGCTGAGCATATCGATCTTGCTGATGGTATTGGCCACGCGGTTGCTCACGTACAGGTGGCGATCATCGCCGGCAGCGCGGAAGGCGTGTGCACCGGCAGCCGTCTTGATCTGGCCCAGGCTGCGGGGCTCGGCGCCGGTGATGTCGAACACCTCGACGCCATCGCCGCCGGTCAGGCCGACAAACAGCTTCTTGCCGTCAGGGCTGCCGTAGACGTCCGCAGGCATGGGGCCGGTGGGCACGCGAGCCTTGATGGTCTGGGTGGCGATATCGATGGCCACCAGGGCATCGCTGTCCTGCATGGTGGAGTACAGCGTCTTGCTCTGCGCGTCGATGAACAGATGGCTGGGCGTCTTGCCGGTGGAGACACGCTTGACCAGTGTCGGCGTCTGCGTGGCCGCGTCCCAGCGGTAAAAATCGATGTGGTTGAGGCGGTTGGCTGCCGTGACGAACCACTTCATGTCCGGCGAAAAGCGCAGGTGGTACGGGTCCACGATGTCGCGGATCACGCGCTGCACGGCACCCGTGCGCGGATCCACCAGGGTCAGCGAATCGCCCAGTGCATTGGCCACCACCAGCGACCTCTCGTCCGGCGTCAGGTACAGGTGATGAGGCTCCTTGCCCGTTGGAATGCGCGACTGCTCCTTCCAGCTGAGCGGATCGATCACGCTGATGGACGCATCCAGGGAGTTCAGCACAAAGATGGGCGTGGGGCCTTGCACGGCACGCGCTGCCTGTGCCGGCTTGACGGCAGCAGGCGACGCAGGCGCAGCGCTGCTTGCAAGCGGCGCTGCGGGCGTGGCTGTCGGAGCGACCGCAGAAGCGGCAGCGGCCGCCGGTGCAGCTGCCTTGGCAGACTTGAAACCGGGCAATGCCGAAGCCCCCAACCATGCCGCGGCGCCCACACCCACGACCAATGCCACAGCAGCGCCAGTGCGCCCAATAGAAAGACGTCCCACAACCACCACCTTCTCAGAATCCATGCAGTGTAGCTGCGCCAATGCAGCCGCTGCCAACACAAGCCTTCTGGTTTACAAAGCTTGCTGAAATGCCACGCGAACCTTGCCTGACCGGCGCAGGCCGCATCATGACAACAATTCAAAAACAGGAGCAGTTAGCGCCTGTTTTTCTTACGATACAGCTTTAAAAAAGCCTGAAATCGTTGGAATAAAGGCACATGCTGCTCATCTATTGATGAACATCACTGCTCTATAAAAAAAGGAGCCCCAAACGGGGCTCCTTTGCCAACATCGGTGCCAGGTCCTCAGACCTTCCACTTCTCCGCCAGCTTTTCAGGATTCAGCGTGTCATAGCCTTCGAAAGGCTGGTGAATCCAGGGATTGGTGCCCAGGAAGTCCACCGAGTAGTCGGGCTCGAAGGTCGACACGCCCTTAGTCCAGATCACGGCGCTGCGCAGCTCCGTAATCGGTGCGTAGTTGGTCTTGAGCATGGCGATCACGGCCTTGAGCGTGGCGCCCGAGTCCGCCAGATCGTCCACCAGCAGAACGCGGCCGGAAATATCGCCCTTGGGCGTGGCGATGAAACGACCGATGTCCAGATGGCCCTGCACCGTGCCGGCCTCGGCGCGGTAGGAGCTGGTGGACATGATGGCCAGAGGCTTGTCGAAAATGCGGCTCAGGATGTCGCCGGGACGCAGACCACCGCGTGCCAGGCACAGGATGGTGTCGAATTCCCAGCCAGACTGGTGGATCTTGATGGCGAGCTTTTCGATGAGACCGTGGTACTCGTCGTAGCTCACATACAGGTGCTTACCGTCTTCTGTCAGCATGGGCACAGTTCCTTTGAAAGTTCAGTAAAACCCAGCCCGATCAGGCGGGGCTGTACGGGTTGTGCATCAGGATGGTGTGATCGCGGTCGGGGCTGGTGGACACCATGGCGATGGGCACACCGGTCACTTCGGCGATACGGTCCAGATAGCGGCGGGCATTCACGGGCAGCTTGTCGTAATCGGTCACACCCACGGTGGAGTCGGTCCAGCCGGGAATGGATTCGTAGATCGGCTTGCAGCGCTCGATATCGTCCGCACCCAGAGGCAGCAGGTCGATCGTCTCGCCGTCGAGTTCGTAGCCCACGCACAGTTGTAGCTCTTCGATGCCGTCGAGCACGTCCAGCTTGGTGATGCACAGGCCGGACAGACCATTGATCTGGGCCGAGCGCTTGAGCAGCGCAGCATCAAACCAGCCGCAGCGGCGCGAACGGCCGGTGGTCACGCCCTTTTCGGCGCCCACGGTGGACATGACCCAGCCGGGAGTGCCTTCCTTTTCCCATTCCAGCTCGGTAGGGAAAGGACCGCCGCCCACACGGGTGCAGTAGGCCTTGGTGATGCCCAGGATGTAGTGCAGCAGACCAGGGCCCACGCCGGCGCCTGCGGCGGCATTGCCGGCCACGCAGTTGGACGATGTGACATAGGGGTAGGTGCCGTGATCCACGTCCAGCAGCGTGCCTTGCGCGCCTTCGAACAGCAGGTTGCCGCCTTCGGCGTGCACCGCGTTGAGCTCGCGCGAGACATCGGCAATCATGGGCCCCAGCAGCTCGGCATGACGCATGGCTTCTTCGTACACGGCGTCGAACTGCACTTCGCCGTCCTTCATGTAGGGAGCCAGGCCAGCGCCGAAGTCGAAGTTCTTGGAACCCAGCACATTCACCAGAATGTGGTTGTGCAGGCTCAGCAGCTCGCGCAGCTTGGTGGCAAAGCGCTCGGGGTGCTTCAGATCCTGCACGCGCAGGGCGCGGCGGGCGATCTTGTCTTCGTAGGAAGGGCCAATGCCCTTGCCGGTGGTGCCGATCTTCTGCACGCCACCCTTTTCACGGGCCGCTTCACGGGCCACGTCCAGAGCCTGGTGGAAAGGCAGGATCAGCGGGCAGGCTTCGGACACGCGCAGGCGGTCACGCACTTGCACGCCGGCCTTCTCCAGGCCTTCGATTTCTTCAAACAGCTTGCCCACGGAGAGCACCACACCGTTGCCGATGTAACACTTCACGCCGGGGCGCATGATGCCGCTGGGAATCAGGTGCAGAGCCGTCTTCACGCCGTTGATGACCAGTGTGTGACCCGCGTTGTGGCCGCCCTGGAAACGCACGACGCCGTTGGCGCTTTCGGTCAGCCAGTCGACCAGCTTGCCCTTGCCCTCGTCACCCCACTGGGTGCCGACGACGACCACATTGCGACCTTTGGATGTATTCATATTCCAATCCGATAAATCGAAGAATTAGTCAAATGCCTTAAATGGCTTGCACGACCCATTGCCCGCCAACATTGGCAAGCTCACGGTCGCAGTGGAACTCGTCCACTTCGCTTTCATGCCCTGGCAGCACGCAGACCACCGTCTCGCCCTGCTGGCGCAATGCGGCAATGGCGGCAGCCACTTGCACGTCATCGCCCCAGGGAGCGCGAATGGCAGCCTTGAGCGGACGCTCGGGCACGACAGCCACCAGTTGTTTGATATCAAGACTGAAGCCGGCAGCGGGACGGTTGCGCCCGAACACTGCACCGACTTCGTCGTAACGGCCACCGCGCACCAGCGCATCGCTGCCGCCGGGCACATAGATGGCAAAGCGCGTACCGCTGTAGTAGGAGTAGCCACGCAGATCGGCCAGGTCGAAACTGACCTTGACGCCATCGAGTCGCTGCACCAGCCAGCGCAGATGTGACAGCACATTGCGCACGCCGGCAGTGCGATCCAGCAGCTTTTCAGCTTGATCGAGCACTTCCATGCCGCCGTACAGCTGCAGCAGCGCCATCAGGCCTTCACGCGAGGCCTCGGGGAAATCGCGGGTCAACTGGGCCAGCTCGGTTGCGTCCTTGGAGGCCAGGGCCGCATGCACGCCTCGCAGCACCTGCTCGTCCACCATCACGCCGGCCAGCAGGCTGCGCACGATGCGCACGTCGGCCAGATCCACGATGACGTCCTTGACGCCCGCGCCCTTGAGGCAGTCCAGGGCCAGATGCAGGGCTTCGAGGTCGGCTTCCAGGCCTTCGTGGCCATAGAGCTCGGCACCGAACTGGAACGGCTCACGCGTGGCACGCGGACGGTCGGGGCGTGCATGGACGACGGGGCCGCAGTAGCACAGACGGGTCACGCCCTTGCGATTGAGCAGATGCGCATCGATACGGGCCACCTGCTGCGTCATGTCGGCGCGCAGACCCATGGTGCGACCGGAGAGCTGGTCAATCAGTTTGGAGGTTTGAAGGGCAAGAGCTTCGCCTGTACCCGTCAGCAAGGACTCCAGATACTCCAGCATGGGTGGCATGACAAGTTCATAGCCATAGCTGCGCGCAGTATCGAGCAATCCTCGACGCAATTCTTCGATGTGCCGTGCCTCTGAGGGCAAAACATCGGCAATGTGATCCGGCAGGACCCAAGCAGACATGGAGAAATGGGGAGGCTGTTAAAAATGCGATTCTACCGGCTTTGCCAGCCCTGCCCAATTTGACCGCTAAGGCCTAGCCAGTATCGGCAGTATTCATAGCAGCATCAGCATGATGGCGCCTGCTGCGATACAGAGCAGTCCGCAAAAGCGCAGCTGTCCATCCCTGAGCTGCATCAGCTGGGTAAACAGCTGCCGCCACAACCCGGGCGCGAACAGCGGCAGCAAGCCTTCCAGCACCAGCAACAGGGCCAGCGCCAGGCCCAGTGTCTCCAGCCAATCCATTGCCATCCCCCCCAATAGGCAATGGCCCTCGAGGGGCCATTGCTTTCGTCGTTGTCAAAGCTATCGGAACTTGCGCAAAAGAGGAGGCGCAGCAGGCATTGCTATCGACAGAAAACCATGCCTGATCCGAACCTGCGCAAGCCTGGGCTTTTATTTGCCAGCGGCACCGCCATTGCGGTAGGTCTTGAAGAAGTCGCTTTGCGACGGGTCAAGCACCATCACGTCGCTCTTCTTGGAGAAGCTCTCCTTGTAAGCGTCCAGGCTGCGATAGAACTGCGCAAACTGCGGGTCCTTGCCAAAGGATTCTGCATAGACCCGTGCGGCTTCGGCATCGCCCTCGCCCTTGACCTTCTGGGCATCGCGGTAAGCATTGGCAATGATGACGTCCCGCTGACGATCGGCCTCGGCGCGGATCTTCTCACCTTCGGCGGCGCCCGTGGAGCGCAGTTCGTTGGCCACGCGCTTGCGCTCTGCCTCCATACGGCGGTAGACGGACTCGGTGATGGTCTCGGCGTAGTCCACGCGGGTGATACGCACATCGACGATGTCCACGCCCCAGGGCTTGGAGCCGCGCACGGTTTCCAGAACCTCACGCTTGACATCAGTCATCAGCCCTTCGCGCTTGGAAGACAGCAGCTCGCGCACGGTGCGGCGATTGATCTCTTCCTGGAAGGCATTGCGCACCACGCGGTTGAGCTGCATGGCACCGGCAGATTCATCCAGGCCCACGTTACGGATGTATTCCGAGGGCTCGGAAATGCGCCAGCGCACATACCAGTCAATGACCACACGCTGCTTCTCGGCGGTGAGCATGGGCTCGGTATCGGTGCTGTCGAGCGTCAGCAGACGCTTGTCGATATAGCGCACGTTCTGCAGCGGAGGCGGCAGCTTGAAGTTGAGCCCCGGCTCGGTGATCACTTCCTTGATCTGCCCCAGCGCATAGACCACACCGAACTGACGCTGATCAACCACGAACAGGGTGGAGCTCAGCAAGGCCAGCACCACGAGAATGCTGGTGACAAAAAATCCGATTCGATTCACTGCATTCTCTCCTAGCGTGCGTCACGGTCACGGCTGCGCGCATCGCGGCTGCGGGCGTCACCGGCGGGATTGGGAACTACACGTACGTTGGCTGGAGCCGAAGCGGCGCCGCCGGCAGCTGCATCACCCGACGCAGCAGGAGCAGCCGCATTGCCGGTCACGTTCTGCATGATCTTGTCCAGCGGCAGATACAGCAGATTGGAGCCCTGGCGCGACTCAACCAGAACCTTGGTCACATTGGTATAGACCTGCTGCATCGCGTCGATGTAGAGGCGGTCACGCGTGACCTGAGGGGCCTTCTGGTATTCGGAATACAGCGAGCTGAAGCGCCCTGCATCGCCCTGTGCCTGGGCCACGATCTTGGACTTGTAGCCCGCAGCCTCTTCACCCAGACGTGCGGCAGCACCCGCAGCACGCGGCACCACATCGTTGGCATAGGCCTGGGCTTCGTTCTTGGCGCGCTCGCGCTCCTGACCGGCCTTGAGCACATCGTCGAACGAGGCCTGCACCTGCTCGGGCGGACGCACGCCTCCCTGCTGCATATTGATGCCCACCACTTCAACGCCGATCTGGTAGCGGTCCAGAATGGTCTGCATCAGATCACGCACGCGTGGGGCAATCTGGTCGCGCTCCTCGGACAGGGCCGCATCCATCTTCATCTTGCCGACGACTTCGCGCACGGCGGACTCCGCCACCTGAACCACGGCCTCGGAGGGATTGCGGCTCTCGAACAGCCAGTCGCGCGCATTGCTCAGGCGGTACTGCACGGCAAACTTGATCTCGACGATGTTCTCGTCCTCGGTCAACATGGCCGATGCCCGCAATCCCGTGCCACGCACGATATTGTCGCTACCCACTTCGGCCGAGCGAATCTGCGAAACGTAGACCAGCTCATGCTTCTGGATGGGATAAGGCAGACGCCAGTTGAAGCCGGCGCCCACGGTGCCCTTGTACTTGCCGAACTGCGTGATGACGGCCTGCTGGCCTTCCTGCACGATGAAGAAGCCCGTACCCAGCCAGATCAGCACGGCCACGCCGGCGATCAGGAAAATGCCCTTGCCGGGATTGAAAGGCTCGCCGGGCTGGCCGCCGCTGCGGCTCGGAGGCACGCCGCGGCCATTGCCGGAGCCGCCGCCGAACAGGCCGGAAAGCTTGCGGTTGAGGTCGCGCCACACCTCTTCCAGATCAGGCGGCTGGCCTTGCTGGGAAGAGGAAGGACGGGGACGTTGCTCGGGCGCGGGCGGCACCGGAGGACGCTCCCCTTCAGGTGCCGAGCTGTCCGGCTTGGAGCTATCTTCGTTGTTGTTGTCGCCACGACCCCAGCGCGGATCGTTCAAATTGAACATCCCGCGAATGCGTTGCGGCAGCATCGCCAGGCGATGGACGCGTTGTGAAAAATTCATGCGAGACGTCTCTGTGTTTTCAAAAAGACATGGACCATGGCAAGCATTGTGCCCAATAGGGACGCAAGCCCCTAGTATTGCGCGTCGTCATCAGGGGACATCCAGTACGTATCGTCCTGCCCCTCGACTTCTTCGCGTGCCGCCTCTTCACGTACCTGCAAAACCCGGTCAGCCAACATCTGCCGCAGCTGCGCGAGCCCCTGCCCCGAGCGAGCACTGACAAACACACGCGGCACCGGCACGCCATCGAGCTCATACATATCCTGCAGCACGGCAGGCTGACGCTCGGGCTCAATGGCATCCAGCTTGTTGAAAACCAGAATCTGGGGCACATCATCGGCCCCGATTTCACCCAGAACTTTTTGGACTTGTTGTATTTGTTCCGGGAATCCGGGGTTCGATGCATCCACGACATGCAGCAGCAGATCGGCGTCAATCGCCTCCTGCAAGGTGGCCTGGAAGGCATCCACCAGACCGTGCGGCAAGTCACGAATAAAACCGACGGTATCCGACAGGGAAACCGACTCCTCGGCCTCCGCGAGGTACATCTGCCGGGTGGTCGTATCCAGCGTGGCAAACAGCTGATCTGCGGCATAGGCGCGAGCCTTCACCATGGCATTGAACAGCGTGGATTTGCCGGCATTGGTATAGCCGACCAGGGAAATATTGAAAACTTCGCGACGCGAGCGCTGGCGTCTTTGCGTGGAACGCTGCTTCTTGACCTTTTTCAGGCGCTCCTTGGTGCGCTTGATGGCATCATCAATCATGCGGCGATCCAGCTCGATCTGCTTTTCACCGGGGCCGCCACGGCCACCGATACCGCCGGCCTGACGCTCCAGGTGGCTCCAGCGGCGCACCAGGCGCGTGCTGATGTACTGCAGACGAGCCAGCTCCACCTGCAGCTTGCCTTCATGGCTGCGCGCACGCTGGGCGAAGATTTCGAGAATCAGCATGGTCCGGTCGTTGACCGGCATCTGGATATGGCGCTCCAGATTGCGCTGCTGCGCCGGGCTCAGGGCCTGGTCGAACCAGACTTCCTTGGCGCCATGCATCTGGGCCAGCATGCGGATTTCATCCGCCTTGCCGCTGCCCACGAACAGCGCGGGATCGGGGGCTTTGCGCTTGCAGGTCAAGCGCGCCACGGGGTGCAAGCCAGCGGTCTGGGCCAGCAAGCCCAGCTCTTCCAGCTCGTCGTCGAAATGGGGAACACCAAAATCCACGCCCACCAGCAGCACTGGCGCAGACGCGGAACGTTCAAAGGATTCAGAACTCAAATACCTGTCCCGTAGGGTAAGAGCCGCGCCGGGCTGGCCGGCGGGCGTTGACGCAAGAAAGCTTAGGCAGCGGGGGCGTCGTTGTCAGCCGGCGTAGCGGCCGAGAAGTTCACGGCACGGCCGGGAACGATGGTGGAGATGGCGTGCTTGTAAACCATCTGGGTCACGGTGTTGCGCAGAAGCACCACGTATTGGTCGAACGACTCGATTTGGCCCTGCAGCTTGATGCCGTTGACCAGGTAGATGGAAACGGGCACATGTTCACGACGCAGTGCGTTCAGGAACGGATCTTGGAGGAGTTGACCTTTATTGCTCACGATATTCTCCGTGTTCGAAGAGTGTTGTTGTAAACCGACACATTACCACAGAGCCCGGGGAAAACAGCGAAAAGGGTTTTCCCCAGGCGCAAGCAGACTGCAATTAATCCTTGTCGGCGTAAGGATTATGAGAGGTTTTCAAGTCGATGCGCAACGGGGTGCCGACCAAATTGAACTCCTTGCGGAAACGACCTTCCAGGAAGCGCTTGTAGGCATCGGTGACCAGCTCCAGCGAATTGCCGTGGATCACGATGATGGGCGGGTTCATGCCGCCCTGGTGGGCATAGCGCATCTTGGGACGATAGGCCCCCACCTTCTTGGGCGTCTGGAACTGGATCGATTCCATCAGGATGCGTGTCAGCACCGGCGTAGGCATCTTGCAGGTGGCTGCACGATGGGCCTGGATGATGGATTTCCACAGCGGCTCGAGACCCTGGCGCTTCTGTGCCGAGATGAAGTGCAGCGGCGCGAACTTCAGAAAGGACAGGCGTGTCTCGATGGAGCGCTCCAGCATCTGGCGCTGGTAGTCATCGACGGCATCCCATTTGTTGATGGCCAGCACCACAGAGCGGCCGCTCTCCAGGATATAGCCGGCGATATGGGCGTCCTGGTCGGTCACGCCCTGCGTGGCATCGATCAGCAGCAGCACCACGTTGGCGCCTTCGATGGCCTGCAGCGTCTTGACCACCGAGAACTTCTCGATGGCTTCAAACACCTTGCCCTTGCGACGCAGGCCGGCGGTGTCGATCAGTTCGAACTTCTGGCCGTTGCGTTCGAAAGGCACGGTGATCGCATCGCGCGTGGTGCCGGGCATGTCGAAAGCCACCAGGCGCTCTTCACCCAGCCAGGTGTTGATCAGCGTGGACTTGCCGGCGTTGGGACGGCCCGCCACCGCCAGACGCACGGGCTTCTGGTCTTCCTCGCCAAAAGCTTCCTCTTCGGGCTCGGGCAGGTTCAGCAGACCCAGGGCTGCATCGACCAGGCTGCGCACACCCTGACCATGGGCTGCAGACACGGGCACGACCTCGCCAAGGCCCAGCTCATAGAACTCGGACAGCTGCGCACCATCCTTCATGCCTTCGGCCTTGTTGGCCACCAGCATGGTGGGCTTGCCCAGACGGCGCAGGTAGTTGCCGATCTCGTGATCCTGACCGGACAGACCGGCGCGCGCATCCAGCACGAAGATCACGACATCGGCTTCCGCCACGGCTTGCTGCGTCTGCTTGGCCATCTCCTTGAAGATGCCGCGCGACGCGTCCGGCTCGAAACCGCCCGTGTCGATGACGATGTACTCATGCTTGCCCTGACGGCCCTGGCCGTAATGGCGGTCACGCGTCAGCCCTGCAAAGTCGGCGACGATGGCATCCCTCGACTTCGTGAGTCGATTGAACAGCGTCGACTTGCCCACATTCGGGCGCCCTACCAGGGCAATAACTGGCTTCATTCCAAAAACAACCTATCAATCCGGCTTGAAGCCATACACAGTTCCGCTTCGGCTGACGACCACCAGAGTATTGGCGGCAACAACCGGGGAAGTGGCAACTCCTGCCTTGTCAGTTTCCAAACGGGCCAGTGCAGAGCCATCTTCACGCGAGAGCATATGCACCGTCCCCAAATCATCGGCCAGCACCACGGAGCGGCCCAGCACCAGAGGTGCCGTCAGCTTGCGGTACTGCAGCTTGTCGATGGACCACAGACGCTGACCGTCTGCACGATTCCATGCCTGTACCGTGCCATTGCTTTCGGCGCCGAACACAGCCTGCTCGTCACCGGCCACGCCATCGCTGCCCTTGGAGGTCTGCGTCCAGCGCACATTGGCCGTGCTCACATCCACGCAACCCACCGAGGCCTGGAAGGCACGTGCGCAGACGCTGCTGTCCACACGGCTTACGGGACCGACCAGATCCACCAGTCGCTCCACATCGTTGGTGCCGCGCGGTGCGGCCAGAGGCGCCATCCAGCGCACCGAGCCATTGTCGGGATCGACACCGGCCAGACGTCCGGACACGCCCACCACCAGATTATTACCAACGGCCTGCAAAACGCCGGGCTGGCGCAGAATAAGCGGTTCATTGCTGGGGCCTTCGACAGACCACAGCTCACGACCGGTGTTGGCATCGAAGGCCGCCAGCGAGCGGTCAGCGGCCATCACGAACACACGCCCACCGGCCACCAGGGGCGGCGTGTAGACGGCGGCGTTCAGATTGTTCTTCCACAGCTGCTTGCCTTCGGCAAACACCATGAGCTGGTTGCTGCGCGTGACCACCGCCGTGCGCTGGCCGTCGCTGCCCACACCGGTGGTCAGCGGCTCGCCCGCACTGAACTTGCCCAGCTGGCTGCCGGTATTGCCGTCCAGCGTGGTGACGCTGCCGTCCTTGGTGACCACGGTGACGGTATTGCCCTGCACCAGCGCAGGCATGGCCAGAGGCACTTCGCTGCCCAGCTTGGCGGACCAGGCCTGGTGCACGGCGATCTTGGCGGGGTTGGGCCCCAGATCCTGTGGCTTGGGCTTGTCCTTGCCGCCGAACATGGAGCAGGCAGCCAGCGACGCGGCCACTGCGGTCAGCACCAGCACGCGGGCTGCGGATTGCGCTGCGGGAGCAGCGGACTTCACTCGATGGGCAAAAGTCTTCAAGATTATTTCTCCGACGGCGTTGTCTTGACCAGGGTTGCGGTTTCAGGAGCCGCACCCAGCGCGTTCAGCTTGAACTCCACCAGGTGGCGGTAGTCCAGATCCTTGTCCAGTGCCTTGTAGGCCGCCTGGTACTGGGCAATCGCCTCAGCCGGCTTGCCCAGCGCGCCATACAGATCGCCGCGGCGGTCGGCCTGCAGACCGGCGTAGGACTCGGGCATGGACGCTTCCAGCACCTTCAGGCCTTCGTCATAGCTTTTTTGCTGCTCCAGCACCGAAGACAGGCGAATGCGGGCCAGGGCCTTGAAGCCTTCATCGCCCTTCTCCGCCACCCAGCTCAGTTGCGCCTTGGCGTCATCGAACTTGCCGGCATCCACCGAGGCCTTGGCCATCAGCAAAGCCGTCTGGGCAGCCTGCGCAGTGCCTGCGTACTTGTCACGCAGCTCGCCGAAAGCCTGGTCGGCTCGGGCCGCATCCTTGGCCGTCAGGGCTTCGTCCACCGCGAACTCCAGGGCCGAGGCCTGAGTCGCCTGACGCTTTTGCCAGTACTGCCAGCCGTTCCAGCCAGCCAGTCCGAGAAAGACCACGACCAGCACGCTGGTGATCAGAGTCCCCCAGGAATTCCAGAAATGCTTGAGCTGCTCAATTTGCTCTTGTTCTTCAAGATCGAGATGGTTTGCCATGGCTACTTAGATTGAGTGGAACGCTGGTCAGAAAACGAGAAGCGGAAAATCAAACCGCCGATTTTAGGCTGCCGGCCCACAGGGCCACGTCCGCCAGAGCCTGCTGCAGCTGCTGGCCTTCGCCGTCGCGCAGCGACTTCACGGTCACCTTGCCCTGTGCCAGCTCGTCAGCGCCGAAGATCAGGGCGAAGCGCGCACCCGAGCCATCGGCCTTCTTGAACTGGGACTTCATCGAGCCCATGCCTTCGGCAGATCCGCCTGCGGCTGCGTGCATCTGCACCGCCACACCGGCGGCGCGCAGCTGCTGCACGGTCTTGAAGACCTGGGGCAGTGCCGAAGCATCGGGAATGATGGCGTAGACATCGGCTGCGGGCTGAGGAATCTCGGCACCCACCTCCTTGAGCACTTCGAGCACGCGCTCGACACCCATGCCCCAGCCCACGGCCGGTGCGGGCTTGCCGCCGATTTCCTCGATCAGGTAGTCGTAGCGACCGCCGCCGCAGATGGTGCCTTGCGAGCCCAGCTTGTCGGTAATGAACTCGAACACCGTGAGGTTGTAGTAGTCCATGCCGCGCACCAGGCGCGGGTTCAGGCTCCATGCCACACCGTTGGCATCCAGAATCTCCTGCACGGCCTTCAGATGCGCCTTGGAGGCATCCCCGAGATAGTCCATCAGCTTGGGCGCTGCGTTGACCATGTCCTGCATGGCCGGATTCTTGGTATCCAACACGCGCAGCGGATTGCTGTACATGCGGCGCTTGGCCTCCTCGTCCATCACCTCGGTGTGCTGCTCGAAGTAGGCGATCAGGGCCGCGCGATGCGCCTTGCGTTCCTCGGGCTGGCCCAGGCTGTTGAGCTCCAGGCGCACGCCATCGATGCCCAGCTCCTTCCACAGCTGCGCAGCCAGCAGAATCACCTCGGCATCCAGCTCGGGGCCGGCAAAGCCCATGGCTTCCACACCGACCTGATGGAACTGGCGATAGCGGCCGCGCTGGGGACGTTCGTGGCGGAACATCTGCCCGATGTAGAACAGGCGCTTGCCGCCTTCGTAGAGCAGATTGTTTTCCACCACCGAGCGCACCACGCCGGCCGTGCCTTCGGGGCGCAGGGTCAGGTGCTCGCCGTTGAGCTTGTCTTCGAAGGAGTACATCTCCTTCTCGACGATATCGGTCACCTCGCCCAGGCCGCGCACAAACAAGGCCGTGGGCTCGACGATGGGAGTGCGGATATTGCGATAGGCAAAGCGCCCCATCAGATCGCGCACCTTGGCTTCAAACCATTCCCAGCGCGCCGAGTCGGGAGGGAGGATGTCGTTCATGCCTTTGACGGCAGTCAGTTTTTCGTTCTTGGCCACGTGAAGTCTCACACTTGGGCTACTAGCAAAACAAGAGCAAATTGCGCTTGGCAACTATGCCTTTTAACTAGAAACCTAATTCAAATCCATATAGATAGTGCGCAAGCAGCTATCAATTCCAAAGTACCGGCTCGCCGGCATTGTGCCAGCAAGCGCAATCACCACCCGCATGACGGGACGCTGCGAGCGCCTGAGCCGCTCAGGCCTTCTGCCCGTAGCGGCGCTGCACATATTCCAGCACCAGGGTCTGGAACTCCTCGGCGATATGTTCGCCGCGCAGCGTCAAGGCTTTCTCGCCGTCGATGAACACCGGCGCCGCAGGCGCTTCGCCATTGCCGGGCAGGCTGATGCCGATATCGGCATGCTTGCTCTCGCCGGGGCCGTTGACGATGCAACCCATCACGGCCACCTTCATGGCTTCCACGCCGGGGAACTGGGTACGCCAGACCGGCATTTCGCCACGCAGGAAATCGTCGATCTTCTTGGCCAGCTCCTGGAAGGTGGTGCTGGTGGTGCGGCCGCAGCCCGGGCAGGCAGTGACGCTGGGCACGAACACGCGCAGACCCAGGGCCTGCAGAATTTCGGAGGCCACCACGACTTCCTGCGTGCGTGCTTCACCGGGCTGGGGCGTGAGCGAGACGCGAATCGTGTCGCCAATGCCCTCCTGCAGCAGCACCGACAGCGCAGCGGTGGATGCCACCGTGCCCTTGGTGCCCATGCCGGCCTCGGTCAGGCCCAGATGCAGCGCATAGTCGCAGCGGCGCGCCAGCTCGCGATAGACCGAGATCAGATCCTGCACACCGCTGACCTTGCAGGACAGGATGATGTTGTCGGGGTTCAGGCCGATATTCCTGGCCAGCTCGGCCGAGCTGATGGCCGAGGTGATCAGCGCCTCGTACATGACCTGGCGCGTCTCCCAGGGCCTCTCGCGACGGCTGTTCTGATCCATCAGATCGGCCATGATTTCCTGGTCCAGCGAGCCCCAGTTCACGCCGATGCGCACGGCCTTGTCGTATTTGGCCGCAATCTCGATCATCTGACCGAACTGCTTGTCCTTCTTGTCGCCCTTGCCCACGTTGCCGGGGTTGATGCGGTACTTGGACAGCGCCTGGGCGCAGTCGGGGTAGTCGGTCAGCAGACGGTGGCCGTTGTAGTGGAAGTCCCCGACCAACGGCACATACTCGCCCATGCGATCGAGCTGCTCGCGGATATAGGGCACGGCTGCCGCCGCCTCGGGCGTGTTCACCGTGATGCGCACCATCTCCGAGCCGGCCTGGGCCAGCTGACGCACCTGGATGGCAGTCTCCACCGCATCCACGGTGTCGGTATTGGTCATGGACTGCACGCGCACGGGCGCATCGCCCCCCACGGTGACCACGTTGTTGCGCCACACCACACGGGCCTGGCGAGATTTGCGCGGCAGCGGGCTGGCGATGGCTATCGCCTGGCTGAGCTGCTGCGAACTTTGAGAATCTTGCACTCTTGTTTACCTCGAACGGTTACTTCACCTCGAAGCGAGCCACATTGTCGCGTGTGCTCGAGATATCGAAGGGTTCGCCACGAACCGTCACCTGCGTGCCCTTGGCATTGCCCACAATCACCGACAGGGGCAACTGGCCTTCGGCAGTCGCAGATTCATCCTTGGACAGGGTCTTTTCCAGCACCACCTTGCCGGCCGCGTCCTTGACCTTGACCCAGGACTGGCCGGTATTCACCTTCAGCACCAGCAGGCCGCCAGCGCCGGATGCGGGCGTGGCTGCTTCGGCAGCCGGTGTGGCTGCCTGGGCCGCAGCGGCAGGGGCGGCCCCGGCAGCCGCGCCCGTCACGCCGGCAGTCGCAGCAGCCGTCACGGACTCGGTCGACGCAGCCGCTGTCGCGGCCGATCCGCCTTGCGCAGCCTCCTCGGCCTGGGCCGCGGGCTCCGTCACAGGAGCGCCCATCACGGCCGCCTCGCCAGACTCCGCCTGGGCGGGCATCTGGGCCTGGACGTCTGCCGTATCGGCGCCGTCAATCACCTGATGAAAGGGAACAAAGTACACGGCAGCCGCTGCCGCCAGCAGAATCAACACACCTGCCGCGATCTTGCGCGAGCTGCTGTTGCCGGAGTCCAGCGATGTCCCCGTGACCTTGAAGCTGCTGCGCACCTTCACGGCCTCGTTGATGCCGGGGCCCGTGTTGGCCAGGCTTTTGATCTCGGTGCGCGGCAGCAGGGCCAGCACCGGATCGGCCTCGATATGCAAAGTCCGGCACATGCCCATGGCCAGGGCACGCATGAACACATGATCGGGAAAGGCCGCGTAGTCATCAGCCTCCAGCGCTTCCAGCTTGCGCTGCGGCACCTTCAATGTTGCCGCCATCACGGGCAGCTGCATGCGGGCCGCTTCCCGCGCCTGACGCAACAAGGCCCCCGCCGTGGTCTGTGCCGGAGTTGGCGCCTGCTCTTCGCTTTGCATAGTTTCCTCTTCCACCGCAGCCTCACTCATTGAAAGCTCCGCGCTCATAAGCCAGCCACTGACGCGATTGAGGAAAACGCTCGCGCAGCTGATCGGCCTGTTGACGCGCTCCAATGTCGTCGTGCAATGCCCTGTCTATTTTGATTGCCAGCCAGAGGCTTTCTGCGCTGGCCTGATTGCTATTGTTATTCAAGCGCCGGATGTAGAACTGCGCTTTTTTCAGATCACCCTTGAGCCAGAGCACATTCGCCAGGTTGTAGCCCGTAGCGGCGTTGCCCACGTCCATCTCGTAGGCGCGGAACATGTTCTGGTAGGCCTGCTCCAGCTGGCCTGCCTGCTGGTAGCACATGCCCTTGGCCAGCAGGGTCTTGGGCTGCTCGCGATAGCCCGGCGCCTGCAAGGCCCTGTCAAACCATTGCTGGGCTACATCGAAATGCTTTTGCTGACATTGCATCCAGCCGTAGTTGTGAATCTGGTTGCCGTCGCGCGGATTGAGGTCCACGGCCTTGCTCATGGCGACCTCGGCCTGTGCCCAGTCCTGGTTCTGCATGAGGATCAGGCCCAGCAGACCGTATGCATCGGCGTAATCGGGCTTGGCAGCCAAGGCCTGGCCGACCTCATCCATGGCCACGTCCAGGCGCCCGGCCTGAAAGTAGTTGGCTGCCAGTTCCAGACGGATCTGCGCACGGCGATTGGCATCTGCGACCTGGGTTGCGCCCGTGCTGACCACGGAAGCCTGGGGAACGGACGTAGAGGAAGTGGTGGTGGTCGTCGTCGAGGTACAGCCCACAAGTGCCGCGACCGCAACCGGTACCCCCCACCGGGCCAACAAGCCCCAATGTCGCCAAACCGGTCGCTGTGCCACTGCCCTCATTGATTGTCCTTTATTCAAAGCTCCGTCAAGACACCTGCTTGAGCGGGATGGTGCGCTGCTTGGCCATACGCTCGGCAGCGCGGGTTCTATCCTTGACGTCACCAGCCAGCTGACCGCAGGCCGCGTCGATATCGTCGCCACGGGTCTTGCGCACCGTGGTCACGATGCCGGCATTGCTGAGCATGGCGGCAAATTCGGTCACGCGCGCCGCCGACGAGCGCAGCAGCCCCGAGGCCGGGAAGGGATTGAATGGAATCAGATTGAACTTGCACCAGCTCTTGCCGTCGCCGCGCGCGCGCACCAACTCTATCAGCTGACGCGCATGCTCCGGCTGATCATTAACGCCGTCGAGCATGCAATATTCAAAGGTGATGAAGTCGCGCGGTGCAAACTCCAGATAGCGCTCGCAGGCATCCAGCAGCTCGGCAATCGGGTATTTCCTGTTCAGCGGCACCAGGTTGTCGCGCAGCGGATCGTTGGGCGCATGCAGGGAAACGGCCAGCGCCACGGCGCAGTCCTGCGACAGGCGGTCCATCATGGGCACCACGCCGGAGGTGGACACCGTTACGCGGCGGCGCGACAGGCCGTAGCCATGGTCGTCCAGCATCACGCGCAGGGCGGGCACCAGCGCACTGTAGTTCTGCAGCGGCTCGCCCATGCCCATCATCACCACGTTGGAGATGATGCGATCTTCGGTACCGAAACGCTTGCGCAGCGAATGCTCGGCATACCAGAGCTGGGCAAGGATTTCGCCAGTATCGAGGTTGCGGCTGAAGCCCTGATGCCCCGTCGAGCAAAAGCGGCAGCCCACGGCGCAACCGGCCTGGGACGAGACACACAGCGTGCCACGGTCGTCCTCGGGAATGAAAACGGATTCGACGGCATTGCCGTCACCCACATCGAACAGCCACTTCACGGTGCCATCGGCAGAGACATGCTCGGTCACCACAGGCAAAGCGGTAATGTGGGCCCGGCTCTTGAGCTTTTCGCGCAGGGACTTGGCCAGATCGGTCATCTGGTCGAAATCGGATGCGCCACGCTGGTGAATCCAGCGGAACAGCTGCGTCGCACGGAAACGCTTCTCCCCGAGCTGCTCGCAATAAGCGGTCAGTCCTTCGAGGTCAAAATCAAGCAAATTAGTAGTCATATCGGCATGTGGCGAGGCGTCTTGCGAACGGTGTTTGCCACGCCGTAGCCAGCATCTTCAAGTGCTGACACCGGCTTCGCCCAGGCGAAGCGCTGGCGTCAGCGAGAGCATGCTGTAAAGCTAGCGTGGATTAACGCGAGTACACGTTCATGCCGGGGAAGAAGAAGGCAACTTCCACAGCAGCGGTTTCAGCAGCGTCGGAGCCGTGCACGGCGTTGGCGTCGATGCTGTCGGCGAAGTCGGCGCGGATGGTGCCCTTCTCGGCCTTCTTGGGGTCGGTGGCGCCCATCAGTTCACGGTTCTTCAGGATGGCGTTCTCGCCTTCCAGAGCTTGAATCATCACGGGGCCGGAGACCATGAAGTCCACCAGATCCTTGAAGAAAGGACGTGCAGCGTGCACAGCGTAGAACTGCTCGGCTTCGCCACGCGACAGGTGCACCAGCTTGGCAGCCACGATCTTCAGGCCAGCAGCTTCGAAGCGGGCGTAGATTTGGCCGATCACGTTCTTGGCAACTGCGTCGGGCTTGATGATGGAGAGGGTACGTTCGATAGCCATGATGATTATTTCCTAATCAGGGTTACTATGGGTTTTTGCCGAAAAAGCAAAACAGTTGATTTTAGCGGTGCCGCCATAGACCTTGAAGTCCAGGCAGCACTCAAATCCTTACGGACGCCTTTTTAGCGGCCGCCGCGGCGGCCACCACCACCGCCGCCACCAGGGCGACGCTTGGCGTTCTGACGGGCACGCGACAGGCTGTCGCTGCCGATATAGCCCACAGAGGTGCGCATGGGGTCGGGCTGACCGCCCCCCTGCGAGCGGCCCGCGCCACCGGAGCGGCCACCGGGCTTGTTGCGCGGGTTGTCACCCAGCATGCCGCTAGGTGCCGGACGATTGCCGTCCCACTCGCCACGGCGCTGACCACCGCCTTCACGACGACCCTGGGGTGCGCGATCGGCATTCATGCCATTGCCGCGACCGCCGCTGCGACTGTTGCGGCCGCCACGGTTGTTGGCACCACGGGCGCCACTGTTGTTGCGCTCGACGGGAGCACGCTCCTTGACGCCGGCTGCCGACATCAGCGCCTGGATATCGGCCTGATCGAGCTCCACCCAGGCGCCGCGCTTGAGACCGCGCGGCAGCATCATGGCGCCATAGCGAATGCGGATCAGACGGCTGACGGCATGGCCCACGGCCTCGAACATGCGACGCACTTCGCGGTTGCGACCTTCGGAGATGGTCACGCGGTACCAGCAGTTGGCACCTTCGCCGCCGCCATCTTCCACGGCACCAAAGCTGGCTTCGCCGTCCTCGAGCTGCACGCCGTCCAGCAGACGCTGCTTTTCTTCCTTGCTCAGCGCGCCCAGCACGCGGGCCGCGTATTCACGCTCCAGGCCGAAGCGGGGGTGCATCAGCGAGTTCGCCAGCTCTCCCGAGCTGGTGAACAGCAGCAGACCTTCGGTGTTCAGGTCCAGGCGCCCCACCGACTGCCACTTGCCATGCTGCAGCTTGGGCAGCTTGCGGAACACCGTGGGGCGGTTCTGCGGATCGTCATGCGTCACCACTTCGCCCACGGGCTTGTGATAGGCAATCACGCGTGCGGGAGGCGGGTCGATACGGAAGCGAATGGGCTGGCCATTGACCTTGACGATATCGCCGAACTGAATGCGCTGGCCGACATGGGCAGGCTCGTTGTTGACCGAGATGCGCCCTTCCAGGATCAGCTGTTCCATCTCCAGGCGCGAACCCATGCCGGCCTGGGCCAGCACCTTGTGGAGCTTGGGGGAATCAACCTGGGGCGCAAGCACGCGCTTGGCGGGCATGGCGCTGCCGTTCTCTTCCTCGTCGTCGAAGTCGCCCGAGATCACATCGGCAAAGTCGATGTTCTGACCCTTGCGCCCCTTGGACCCATGAGGAGTTGCAACGCTCTCCACAGCCACTTCGGCAACGACGGCATCTGCTGCGTCATGGTCATAGTCCCGGGACTGCGCCTCCTGCTCGGCCACGGGCTGAACCAGCTCCTCGACGGCCACGGCTTCTTCGGCACGCGGCTTGGTCACACGCTTGCGCGCTGGCTTGGCCTCGGCAGCAGCGTCCTTTTTGACGCCGGCACGCTTGCGCGGTGCAGCTGGCTTCTTGGCCTCGGCGGCATCCTTGGCACCATCGGCCTTGGCTGCGCGGGGCTTGCGAGTCTTCTTGACCGGCTCGGCTTCGGGCGAAGCGGCTGCGGACTCGGGCATCGGGTTCGATGTCTCGTTGTTCATTCCAGTTTTCCTTCGGGGATGACGCCATCGTCACCCTCCACAATTCGTTGTTCTGCCGACCCGACAGCATCGTCGGCCCGCGCTTTCGTCTTTGCGTCCTCGGCCTCGTCGTCGTCGCTGCCGTAGTCATCCTCGAGAAACGCCTTCAGGCCCACCCACTCGGTACGTCCGGCTTTCTTGGCCGCCGGTTTGGGCTCCGGCTCTGCCGCCTTGGCAGTCCTTGCGGGCCTGGCCGCCTTGGGCTTGCTCACGGACGGCGGCTCCTCGGTCGGCCCTGGCTCCGAATCCGGCAACTCAGTCGCTATCTCTTCAGTAGCAGCTTGCGCAATACCAACCTGCGTTTGCTCCGGATATGACTCCAACTCCGGTGCATCAGCCTCGGGCTGAAGCTCCGACACAAGCGCTGCAGGCGCTTGCGCCACGGGGTCGACATCGGTATCCGGCAGCTCCTGCGCACCATCCTCCTCATCCGGGGCACGCAGGATCTCACTCTCCGCCGCATCGGACTCTGTCACCGCGTCTGCCGGCTCTGCGGCCTCCACGCCCTCCTGGAGCTTGGCCTCCTCGGCACCGGCCTCCGGCACCGCGGCTGGTTCACCCTCATCCCCATCCAGCGCCTTGAACAGGCTTTGCTGGGCCTGGGTTTCCTCCAGCATGGGCAGCTGATCCAGCGACTGCAGACCCAGATCATCGAGAAACTGGCGCGTGGTGGCGAACAGCGCGGGCCGCCCCACGGTTTCACGGTGGCCGATGACCTCGATCCAGCCCCGGTCTTCCAGCTGCTTGATGATCAGGCTGTTCACGGTAACGCCGCGAATATCCTCGATATCACCCCGCGTGACCGGCTGACGGTAGGCAATGATGGCCAGCGTCTCCAGCGTCGCCCGCGTGTACTTGGGCGGCTTCTCGGGGTGAAGCTTGTCCAGGTAGACGCGCATTTCGGGCCGGCTCTGAAAACGCCAGCCAGAAGCCACCTGCACCAGTTCCACGCCCTTGAGGGCCCAGTCCTTTTGCAGGTCCAGCAGCAAATCCTTCACCGTGTCCGAGCCCAGCACATCATCAAAAAGTGAGCGCAATTCCCGCAGCGTCACAGGCTGTGGGGCACAAATCAATGCTGTTTCAAGAACCCGCTTGGCATCTACCGTATTCATGGGCGCAGCGTTTCGGGAGCGGCTGTCGCACCGACTGCGGTGGGACGCCTGATTCTAAGAAGAGAGGGAAGCGCCCCAAAGATGCCATGCGAGTGATGGTCAGAGGCTTTCCGGCAGATTGTAACGCAGACCCCATAAATCCAGTGCACCGGCCATGTCTTGTGGCAGCGGTGCATGGTGGACCAGCGGCTTTTTCGTCACAGGGTGCTCGAAGGCCAGTCTGAAGGCATGCAGCGCCTGGCGCTCCAGCCCGCCCTCGGGCTGACCACCATACAGCGTATCGGCAATCAGCGGATGGCCTAGCGAAGCCATATGCACCCGGATCTGGTGCGTGCGACCGGTGTGCAACGTGCAGCGCACCAGGCTGTGCGCGGCATCGCCATCGAGCAGATCGAAATCGGTACGCGCCTGCTTGCCAGGGTGCAGATTCAGGTCCACCACCGCCATGCGCAGGCGGTTGCGCGGATCGCGGCCGATCGGCGCATCGACCTCGCGGCGCTTGCGGCTGCCCCATTGCTTGTGGGCAAGCGCCAGATACTGGCGGCTCACCTCACGTGCAGCGATCATCTTGATGAGCGCATCCATGGTGCTGCGATTGCGCGCCACCACCATCAAGCCGCTGGTGTCCTTGTCCAGCCGGTGAACAATGCCGGCACGCGGCACCTGACGCGCTTTCTCGTCACGCGCCAGCAGGCCGTTGAGCAGTGTGCCGGTCCAGTTGCCGGGCGCCGGATGCACCACCAGACCCGCAGGCTTGTTGATGACCAGCAGATCCTCGTCCTCATAGACCACCTGCAGATCCATGGCCTCGGGCTGAAAGGCCATGCTCTGCTGGGTGGGCCGCATTTCCACGCGCAGGCGGTCGCCCACGGCCACCTTGACCGAGGGCTTGAGCAGAACCTTGCCGTTGAGCGTGACCGCACCATCGGCCAGCAACTGCTGCAGATAGCTGCGCGAAAACTCGGACACCCCCAGCGCCAGCACCTTGTCCACACGCTGGCCATGATGCTCGGCGGCGACCGTGAGTTCGCGGTTCTCGACCTCGGCTGAGGCAATGCCGTCTTCGGCTGCCTCGTCCCAGCTCTGCTCGACCGCGTCAGAAGGCACAAGCCCCTGCGGGGCAGGGGCTTGTGCGGCTTGCTTGCGTTGCGAGGCCATGCTCAACGCGAGGGCAGATAGCGCGAGGGATCGACAGGCTTGCCCTGGCGACGCACCTCGAAGTGCAGCTTGACACGATCGGCATCGGTGCTGCCCATCTCGGCGATCTTCTGACCCTTCTTCACGGCCTGATCTTCCTTGACCAGCAGCGACTGGTTGTGGGCGTAAGCGGTCAGATAGGTGTTGTTGTGCTTGAGGATGATGAGGTTGCCATAGCCACGCAGGCCGGCACCGGCATACACCACACGACCATCGGCCGCAGCCAGCACGGGATCTCCGGCCTTGCCGCTGATGTCGTAGCCCTTGTTGCGCTGCTCGTCAAAGCCGGCAATCAGCGAGCCGCTGGCGGGCCAGATGAAGTTCACATCATCGGCTCCCTTGGCAACAGGCGCAGGGCTGGTTGCAGGTGTGGGCGGTGTAGCAGGCACGGGCGTTGCGGTCGCCGCCGGGGCAGTCACGGGTGCAGTCGTCGCGGCGCTGCCACCACCCACGACAACGGGCGCGACACCGCGGCCCGAGCCGGACGATGCGGCGGGCGTGTCACGTCCTGGCGGCACCACGCGCACCACCTGGCCGACTTCGATCACGTTGGGATTGTCCAGATTGCTCCAGCGAGCAATGTCCTTCCAGCTCTGGCCGTGCTCCAGACCAATCCTGATCAGAGTGTCGCCAGGCTTGATGGTGTAGTAACCGGGTTTGCCGGCATTTTCAGCGCCGGGCAGCGACTTGACGTCCACAGTTGAAGACGAGGAGGCCGACTGTCCGCGATCCTCCACAGGAGCCCTGTTTGCCTGGGCAGCACAACCGGCCAGGATGACACCTGCCAGCACAGCCGTTCCCCATGCACCAAGACTTCGCGATACCAACATAAGCTATTCCCTTCTAGGCGATCCCCGATTTTAGAGGGACAAAGTTGACTGCTTCCAAAACTGTCTGCGTAAAACCGTGTGAACTCTTGTCAATCACCAACAGTGCCTGCTTACCCGCGCCAACCACGACCGGAGCCACCAGACGTCCGCCCACTGCCAGCTGATCGCACCACTCCTGCGGCACCACATCGCCGCCGGCAGCGGAGATGATGCCCGCATAGGGCGCGCCACTGGCAAAACCCACCATGCCGTCACCGAGGATCAGATGCACATTGGACAGGCGCATGGGACGCAGATGGCTGCGCGCCTTCTCGTGCAGGCCACGCAGCCGCTCTATCGAATAAACCTCTTTGGTGAGCATGGACAGCACGGCGGCCTGATAGCCGCAACCGGTGCCGATCTCCAGCACGCGACCTTGTCCGTTGCGGGCCGCGTCGGAGTCGAGCAGCAGCTCGATCATGCGGGCCACGATGCTGGGCTTGGAGATGGTCTGCCCCAGGCCGATAGGCAGGCTGGTGTCTTCATAGGCCTGGTTGACCAGAGCACTGTCGACAAAGCGATGGCGCTCCACCGTGGCCATGGCCTGCAGCACGGCGGGGTTGCTGACGCCGGCCGCACCGATGCGCTGTGCCATGCGGGAGCGCACCGTGGAGGAATCCAGACCCACCCCCACGGGCGAAGCGGCCACACGCAAGGGATTGAGGGGCTTGGGAGCAACAGGCGGCCGCGCCGCGCTGGCACCCGTCTGCACGGAACGTGCAATCCAGCCCGGCACCTGAGGCGGACGACGCTCGCTCACGATGCCGCCGTCGGTGTGGTGGACGAGCCTGCCAGCTTGCTGGCTGTCTGCGCCCAATAGCCCAGGTTTTCATGATCGGTCAGATCGACCTTGAGCGGCGTCATGGACACATGGCCATGGGCCGTGGCATGAAAATCCGTGCCTTCGGAATCATCCTTGGCAGCGCCGGCGCTGCCGATCCAGTACATGGTCTCGCCGCGCGGGCTTTGCTGCCGAATGGCCTGCTCGGCCGCATGGCGGCGCCCCAGGCGGCACAGCTTGACGCTTTTGAGTGCATCGAGCGGCATATTGGGGATGTTCACATTGAGCAGCCATGGCAGGACACCAATCAGTTGCTGGGACTGCATCTCCTGGACCATCTGACGCGCCGTGGCAGCCGCCGCCTCGAGCTGTGCCCAGCCCTTGTCCACCTGCGAGAAGGCAATCGACGGAATGCCGAACAGATAGCCTTCCATGGCCGCTCCCACGGTGCCCGAGTAAATCGTGTCGTCGCCCATATTGGCGCCGTTGTTGATGCCAGAGACGACCAGATCAGGCCGGTAGCCCAGCAAGCCGGTCAGCGCGATATGCACGCAGTCTGCGGGCGTGCCGTTCACGTAGCGAAAGCCGTTATAGGCCTGGTGCACATACAGCGGCGCGTTCAGCGTCAACGCATTGGACTTGGCGCTGTTGTTGTGCTCGGGCGCCACCACTTCGACGTCTGCCACGGTGCGCAGCGCATCGTGCAAAGCCACGATGCCTGGGGCCTGGAAGCCGTCGTCATTGCAAATAAGAATCTTCATGGATGAGGCGGATTGTAGGCGGCTCCAGGGTCACGACAGAGACACGCGGCATTCGTACCACACTTCTATCATCTGCAAGCCGATTCCCCCCAATCTCACCTCAAGAAGATCAGGAGACAAGATATGCACGCATGGCTTTGCACCACCCCCACCGGCGTCGAGACCCTGAAATGGACCGAACAGCCCACACCGCAGCCCGGTCCCGGCCAGGTGCTGCTGGAAGTCAAGGCTGCCAGCCTGAATTTTCCCGATCTGCTGATCGTGCAGAACAAATACCAGATCAAGCCGGCCCTGCCCTTTGTGCCGGGCTCGGAATACGCCGGCGTGGTGCAGGCCGTGGGCGAAGGCGTCAAACATCTCAAGGTGGGCCAGCATGTGGCCTGTCTTTCGGGCACGGGCGGGTTCGCCACGCATACGCTGGCACCTGCCGCCATGTGCATGCCGCTTCCGGTCGACTTCCCCTTTGTCGATGCCGCCGCCTTCATCATGACCTATGCCACCTCCCACCATGCGCTGATCGACCGCGGCCAGCTCAAGGCCGGCGAGACCGTGCTCGTGCTGGGCGCCGCGGGCGGCGTTGGCACGGCAGCCATACAGATTGCCAAGGCGGCCGGTGCACGGGTGATTGCAGCGGCCTCCACCGACGACAAATGCGCGCTGTGCAAGGCGCAAGGTGCGGACCTCACCATCAACTACAGCCAGGGCGATCTGCGGGAAGCCATCAAGGCCGCGACCGACGG
The DNA here is from genome assembly GCF_008121565.1 of Comamonas sp. Z3. Taxonomy (NCBI): domain Bacteria; kingdom Pseudomonadati; phylum Pseudomonadota; class Betaproteobacteria; order Burkholderiales; family Comamonadaceae; genus Comamonas; species Comamonas sp. Z3. The sequence goes on along the minus strand of NZ_VOQU01000008.1, from coordinate 174,259 downwards.
CAAGGGTCCCGACGTGATCTACGATCCCGTGGGCGGCGAGTTCGCCGAGCCTGCCTTCCGCTCCATTGCCTGGCGCGGCCGCTATCTGATCATCGGCTTTGCCTCCGGCCCCATCCCCTCGCTGCCGCTGAACCTGCCTTTGCTCAAGGGCGCTTCCCTGGTCGGCGTGTTCTGGGGCGACTTCGCCAAGCGCGAGCCTCAGAACAATGCAGCCATGATGCAGGAGCTGTCTCAATGGTGGGCCCAAGGCAGGATCAAGCCCGTGATCGACCGCACCATGCCCATGAGCGAGCTCTTCGCCGCCTACGAGCGCATGGGCTCGCGCCAGGTACAGGGCAAGCTGGTGCTGGTCAACGCGTAAAGCTGCGGTAAACCGCGGCGATGCCTGTGGAGTCGGGGAGATACTTCCAGCCACTGGCTACAAAACCCCACACCACAGCATCGCCATGTTTTCTCGTCTCTACACGCCCGCCCCGGAGCGCCGGCGCTTTCTGATTGCCTCCAGCCTTGCCACGGCCGTGGGCGCCCTGCCAGCCTGGGCCCGTGCCACGGAATCGCTGGCCCACAACCCGTTCACCCTGGGGGTGGCCAGTGGCGATCCGGAGCCCGACAACATCCTGATCTGGACGCGGCTGACAGCGCCTCTGGACTATCTGGGCACAGCGGCCGCGCCAGACCTGGCAGCACAGCCCGTGCATTGGGAAGTGGCCCATGATGCCCAGTTCCGCCAGGCCGTGGCCCATGGGCAGATCCAGGCCAGGGCCGAATGGGGTCATGCCGTCCATGTGCAGGTCAACGGCCTCAGCCCTGACCGCTGGTATTTCTACCGCTTCCGCTGTGGCGACGCCTTCAGCACCACCGCACGCTGCCGCACCGCCCCGGCGGCTGGAGCCGATGTGCGCAAGCTGCGCCTGGCCGTGGCCTCCTGCCAGCGCTGGGAGCATGGCTTCTACAGCGCCTGGGCCGATGCCGCCCAGGCCTCGCCCGATCTGGTGCTGTTTCTCGGCGACTACATCTATGAATATGCGCAACCAGCCAAGCCCGATGGACTGGCGCGTGCGCAGCCGCTGCGTACCGCCCAGACCTTGCAGGACTACCGCGACCGCTATGCACTGCACAAGAGCGACCCCCACCTGCAGGCCGCCCATGCCGTGTGCAACTGGTCGGTCATCTGGGACGATCACGAGGTTGAGAACGACTATGTGGCCCAGTACGGACGTGGGGACAGCGCTCACTTTTTAGCAAGACGCATGGCGGCCTGGCAGGCTTTTTACGAAAACATGCCGCTGCGTGACGGCGCATTGCAGCGCAACTTTCAAGGCCTGGCGCTGTACCGCAGTCTGCAGTGGGGCAAGCTGGCCAGGCTGCATCTGCTGGACGGCCGCCAGTATCGCGATCTGCAGGCCTGCCGCCCCGAGGGCAAGGCCAGCACCGGCACCGTGGATCCGGCCGAATGCCCTGCCCTGCAAGATCCGGCACGCAGCTTCCTGGGCTGGGATCAGGAGCGCTGGCTGGCCCGGCAGTTGCAGGATGATGCTCGCCAGAGAGCCGAGGCCACCCGCTGGAGCACCGTGGTGCAGACCACCTTGTTCGCGGCCCGCAAGCATCCCAATGGCCGGCAGTCGACCGACAGCTGGGACGGCTACCCTCAGGCCCGCCAGCGCCTGGTGCGCCAGATTGCCGAGAGCCAGCCACGCAACAGCGTGCTGCTCGGCGGAGACATTCACCAGAACTATGTCTGCGCCATTGCAGCCCAGGCCGACCAGGCTCCGGACAAGGCCAATCCGGTGGTTGCCAGCGAATTCTGCGGCACCTCCATCAGCTCGCACAGCGGCACGACACAGGCCAGGGTCGATGCCATCGTGGCCCACAACCCCCAGGTGGTTTTCGCACGCTGCGAGGAGCGCGGCTACAGCCTCGTGGAGATCACGCCACAGTCCATGAGCACGGAGCTGCGCGCCGTGAGCAACCCGCTCCAGGCCGACAGCAGTCTCTATACGCTGGCACGCTTTGTGGTGGAAGATCGCCGCCCCGGCCCTGTGAAGATCGCCTGATGCGCTGCGGCATACTCGGGTCATGCAAAACACACAGGCCTCGAGACCCGAAATTCCCCTGTGGCGCGGTACGGCGGCAACCCTGCTGATTGCGGGATTGCTCGCAGGCTGCGGCCTGCCGCCCATGCCGGATCGCACTGCCACACAGGCGCTGAGTGCCGAACAGGCCTTGCAAACCCGGCTCGGCCAGGCTCTGGAGCCGCTGCAGCAGGCACATCCGGGGCAAAGCGGCATTTACATGCTGGCCGATGCCCATGACGCCTATGCGGCCCGCGCCCTGCTGGCCCGAGCCGCGCAGCGCACCCTCGATGTGCAGTACTACATCTGGCGCAACGACACCACAGGCCATTTGCTGCTCGATGAACTGCTGCTCGCGGCAGACCGAGGCGTGCGCGTGCGCCTGCTGCTTGACGATGGCGGCACCGGCGGCATGGACGCCATGCTGGCCGCCCTGGACCAGCATCCGCAGATCGAGGTGAGGCTGTTCAACCCCTTCGCTTTGCGCACACCCAAGGTGATCGGCTATGTGACGGACTTCGCGCGCACCCAGCGGCGCATGCACAACAAGAGCTACACCGCCGACTCCGCCGCCACCATCGTGGGCGGACGCAATATCGGCGACGAGTACTTTGCCGCCTCCGATGGCGTGCTGTTCGCCGACCTCGATGTGGTGGCCACAGGCTCGGTGGTGAGCGAGGTGGCAGCGGAATTCGACCGCTACTGGAACAGCCCCTCGGCCTACCCGGCAGCCAGCCTGCTGCCCGCCATGCCGCAGCAGGCCGTGGACAAGGTCTATGCAGGCCTGCACGCCGATGTGAACCGCCCGGAATCCCAGGCCTATGTGCAGGCCGTGGGCCGCAGCCGCTTCAGCACCGACTTGCTGGCGGGTCGACTGCCGCTGCAATGGGCCGAGACCACCCTGGTCAGCGACGAGCCGGCCAAGGTCCTGCGCGAAGCCGCGCCCGAGGACTTGCTGCTGTCCCAGCTCCAGCCGGTGATTGGCAAGCCGCAGCAGTTGCTGGAAGTGGTATCGCCCTATTTCGTGCCCACCCGGGCCGGAGTCGACGCCTTTGGACTGCTGCGCCAGCAAGGCGTGCGGGTGCGCATTCTGACCAACAGTCTGGAGGCCACCGATGTGGCCGTAGTGCACGCAGGCTACGAGAAATACCGCAAGCCGCTGCTGAAAATGGGCGTGGAACTCTACGAGATGCGCCGCCAGATCGATCTGCGCAGCCAGCCCGCAGCCAGCGGGCCGGACAGGACGCCAAGGAGCGAGCCTGCCGAAAAGACGCCCAAGCGCGAAGCCCCGTCACCTGCCGCACTGAGCGGCAGCTCTGCCACCACGGGCAGCTCGGGCGCCAGCCTGCATGCCAAGACCTTCGCGGTGGACGGCCAGCAGCTCTTTGTCGGCTCCTTCAACTTCGATCCGCGCTCGGCCATGCTCAATACCGAAATGGGCGTGGTCATCAAAGACCCGGCCCTGAGCCAGCAGGTCAGCACCAGCCTGGATCAGCATCTGCCGCGCATGGCCTACAAGGTGCAACTGGACGCACAGGGCAGGCTGAGCTGGACGGGCCAGAATCCGCAGCCGCCCCATGAAACCCAGGTCTTCAGTGCGGACCCCGGCACCAGTTGGTGGCAACGCTTCATGGTGCGGGTGCTGAGCTGGCTGCCCATCGAAGGGCTTTTGTAGCTCAGTCCAGACGGATGGAGGGACGCAGCCGCGCATTCATCAGGTCGATCAGCCACAGCAGGCCACCGCGCCAGAAGCCGTAGAGCCGTGCCTGGTGCGAGCGGTACAGCATGATGTGGCTGAGCATGGCCATGCGGCCACGGATCACCCCGCCGTTGAACAGGCCGAACTTTCCCAGCGAGCCATAGGCGTCGTAATGCGCGAGGGACACCAGTGCGCCGAAGTCGCGGTAGGCAAAGCCTACGGGTTTGGCACCGGGACGCTCCAGCACATGGGGCAGGGTCTCGATCAGATAGCGGGCCTGCTGGTGGGCCACCTGGGCCGTCGGCGGCAAGGCCTCCTGCTTGCCCGGCAAGGTATAGCTGGCGCAGTCGCCCAGGGCATAGATATCGGGATCGCTGGTCTGCATCTCGTCATTGACCAGCAGCTGATTGCTGCGCGTTGTCTGCAAACCCAGCTGCATCAGAAATTCCGGCGCCTTGACCCCGGCAGCCCAGACACGCAGGCTGGCGGGAATCAGCTCACCATTGGCCAGCTCGAACCCTTGCTCCGTCGCACGGCTGACACGGCCGCCGACGACTACGGAAACGCCCAGGGCCTGCAGCCGCACGCGCGTGGCTTCGGAGATTTCTTCGGGAAAGCTGGGCAGCAGGCGCGAGCCTGCCTCGATCAGCACGATGCGGAACTTGGCCGCCTCGCCCAATGCGCCGTAGGCCGTGGCACTTTCTGCAAGCTGGACAAGCTCCGCCGCCAGCTCAACCCCCGTGGCACCGCCGCCCACGATCGCGACCTGCAACTGCTCGCCGCTGGTCATGCAGCGCACCATGCGCAGCCGGATTTCCTGGTTGAAGGCATCGGCCTTGCGGCGCGAGTCGATCATGAAGCAATGCTCATGCACGCCGGGCGTGCCGAAGTCGTTGGCACCGCTGCCTACGGCGATCACCAGCTTGTCATAGGCCAGGCGCCGTCCCGCCACGAGCTCGCGACCATCGGGAGCATAGATGGGGGCCAGCAGAATTTCGCGCGCCTCGCGGTCAAGGCCGCACATTTCGCCGGGTTGGTAGGCAAAGTCGGCATCGCTGGCCTGGGCCAGATACGTGGTCTGCTGCTGGGCCAGATCGCGGGTGCCCGCGGCAATCGTGTGCAGCATGGGCTTCCAGACATGGGCGGAGTCGCTATCCACCAGCGTCACCGTGTCAATGCTTTCGCTTTTGAGCTTGCCCAGGGCAGTGGCCACCTCCAGCCCCGCCACGCCACCGCCCACGACCACGATGCGGGCCCCATGTCCATGGTGTGGAGGCTGAGGCTTTCGAGCTTGCGGCTCCTGGGATTCGGTGACGGGCTGCTCGCCCTGCTCTGCTTGATTGACTGCGTTTTCCATGAACGACCCTGACTCTGCGTCTGTTGTGACCGGAGGCCAGAACATCTCAAGATGTCTGGCACGCATTGATTGTTCTTCAATTTTTATAGCATGAAACTCAATATGGACAAGGCAAATACTGATGATATATATCTTTTATAAGACTTGAGCAACATGGCCGCAAGCCTGGTTTTAAAAGCTTTCAGTTTTCTGAACCGCCCTCGCTGCAAGCAATGCCGATCAAGCATGGCGCGCTATCAACTTCTTGAGCACCATGTCATTCGGCAGAGGCTTGAAAACCCGAGCGATGAACCGCGCCTGTCAAGCAGCGGCAAAACCGCTGCTTCAACCATGCAATTTGAGTTTGTCAATATACGAAACGTATACCGGCCTTATGATGCTCGGCCATGGGAATCGTCAAAATTTCAGACCAGTTGCACGACCAGATTCGTGTCTCCAGCGCGGCCCTCGGCCGCTCCATCAATGCCCAGGCCGAGCACTGGCTGCGGGTAGGCCAGTTGGCCGAGCATCACCCCCAGCTCAATTACGAAGGCATCTGCGCCCTGCTGCTGCAGCAAGCCGAGCGTGAGCTGCAGCCTGTCCGCGCGCATGAAGCCGACGCCGCCGTGCGCCGTCCCCGTCCGGTGCGCCTGGTGGGAGGCATGCAATGAAGCGCGGCAAGCAGAAAGTCGTGCCCATTCATGACGCTACCGACATCTATCTCTCGCGCAAGGCCGGCGGCCTGGCCGCCAAGGTGCTGGCCATGCTCACGCCTCATGTGCAGCCCGGCGTGAGTACCGAAGAACTGGACAAGATCTGTCACGACTACATCGTCAACGAGCTGAAATGCACGCCTACCAATGTGGGCTATTACGGTTTTCCCAAGACCGTCTGCACTTCCGTCAACCACGTGGTCTGCCATGGCATCCCCGATGCCAAGCAAGTCCTCAAGGACGCAGACATCATCAATGTCGACGTCGCGGTGACCACGCCCGAAGGCTGGATCGGCGACACCAGCCGCATGTACTACGTGGGCCAGCCCAGCAATCTGGCCAGGCGCCTGGTCAATACCACCTATGAGGCCCTGGTGGCCGGCATTCGCGCAGTCAAGCCCGGAGCCACACTGGGCGACGTGGGCCATGCCATCCAGACCGTGGCCCAGCGCGAGCGCTTTTCCATAGTGCGCGAGTACTGCGGTCACGGCATCGGCAAGGTCTATCACGACGAGCCTCAGGTGCTGCACTACGGCACGCCCGGCCAGGGGCTGGTGCTGCAGCCCGGCATGATCTTCACCATCGAGCCCATGCTCAACGCCGGCAAGGCCGCCACACGTGAGCTGTCTGACGGCTGGACCGTGATTACCAACGACAAATCGCTGTCCGCCCAGTGGGAGCATATGGTGCTGGTGACGGAGACCGGTTTCGAGGTGCTGACGCCCTGGCCCGAAGGTACGGGCGAGTACCCCGCCATCTGATCCGGCGAGCACTGGCCTTGCACAGTGCCCCAGGCGATGTGCGCATAGCCGCTGGATTTTGGCAATAGCGGCCAGAAGCCTCCCGGGGTCTTGGAGCCGGTCTGGAAACAGCCCGGCTCCGGCCGCACTACAGTGCCCGGAATGACAAATTACCTGTATCTGGGCCTGGCCATCATCTGCGAGGTGATTGCCACCTCCTTTCTCGCCAGGTCGGAGGGCTTCTCCAAGCTCGGCCCCACCGCTGTGGCCCTGGTGGGCTATGCGATTTCGTTCTATCTGCTGTCGCTGACGCTGCGCACCGTCCCCACGGGCGTGGCCTATGCAATCTGGTCCGGCGTGGGCATCGTGCTGGTCTCGGCCGTCGCCTATTTCTGGCAGGGTCAGAAGCTCGATGCCCCGGCTCTGGCCGGCATGGCCATGATTGTGGGCGGCGTGCTGGTGATCAATCTGTTTTCAAAGACCGCCGGTCACTGATCGTCATCGCTGCCGAAGTCATCTGCCGACTGCGTCAGGTCCTGCAGCCACTGCATGCTGGCACGCAGCTCCTCGGGCCGGATCTCATGGGCGCCCGGATACTCGTGATAGCTCAGTTGCAGCGGCAAGGAGCCCAGGCGGTCACGCACCGCATGGGCGCTGGTCAGCGGAATCACATTGTCATAAGTGCCGTGGCTGACCCAGGCCGACTTGCCCTCAAAAGCGGCAGCGGGCGCGTGCAGCGAAGCGATCTCGGGCAATAGACGGCTGTGCCAGACCAGTGCGGCACGCAAGGTCTGGGGCTGCGTCAGCAACTGGCTCAGGCTCATGATGCCGCCCTGGCTGAAGCCTCCCAGCACCACCCGCTCGGGCGGGATGTCCAGCTGCTGCGCGGCCTGCTCCACCGTCTGCTGCAGCAAGATGCGCGCCTGCTGCTCCTGCGGCACATTGATATGGCGCGTGCCATCGGCATCCACGGTGAACTGGAACCAGGCGTAGGCGCCCATGCCCATGGCAAAGGGCGCGCGCAGACTGAGCACATGAAACTGCGGCGGCACATAGGGCACCAGACCGAACAGGTCCTGCTCATTGCTGCCCACGCCATGCATGAGCACCAGCAGCCAGGCAGGCCGACCGGCGGCAAGCTGCGCGGGCCGCTCCAGATAAGTCAAAGGCAATGTGCTCATGGATAACTCCTGAAGCCAGCACAGAATTAGGTAAGAAAACAGGCTGTAGCGCTTTTGCATTCTGCGACTGCAGCTATCAAAAACAATATAGCGCAGACCCGCAGGCGACGACGGTGCCGCCTCTGCCCGAGACACTGCGCACAGGCTTTTTGATACAACTGAGCGACGCAGGCGTGGCTTTGCCGCTACACAGGCTCAGTCCTGCACCCTCCCGCGCAGGGCCTTGATGCCGGAGCGCAGATTTTTTCCCTGCAAGCGCCTTTGCTGCGAGCCCCAGGTCGGCTTGGTCGGCTTGCGCGGACGTGGCGGCCTCGCAACCGTGGCCACCAGCGCATTGAGGCGCTGCAGTGCATCCCAGAGGTTGTGCTCCTGCGTGCGGTATTTCTGAGCCTTGATGACCACCACCCCATCGGTGGTGATGCGCGAATCGCCGAGAGCCAGCAGGCGCTGCTGCACATCGGGCGGCAGACGCGAGGCCCGGACATCAAAGCGCAGATGCACGGCGCTGGCGACCTTGTTGACATTCTGGCCGCCCGGACCTTGAGAGCGCACGGCGCTCCATTGCACATCGGCCTCGCTGAGCTCGAAGGTGGCAGCCTGGCTCACGACAAGACCTCCTGCAGCGCGGCGCAGAATACGGTCGGGTCCTCGTGCTGGGCCCAATGGCCCACGCCTCGCATCACCTGCCAGTCCAGCGCCCCCTGGCACTGGCGCTGCATCAGCAGATGCAGCTCGGCCAGGCAGCCCGCATACAGAGGGTCATGCTCGCCATAGATCGCCGCCACCGGCACTTTGACACGGGTCAGAGCCCGAGCCAGCACATCGGTGCGCGACAGCCGTCTGCGCGGCAGCCGGTCACGCGCCACATTGAGTGCATGCAGAGCCAGCGTCTCTTCATCGATCAGCGCCGCGTCATGCAGCATGAGGGCCGCGATATTGTGGCGATGGGCCTGCATCTGCGCCTCCAGCCCCGGCAGATGACGCCAGCCCAGCAGACGCACGCTGCGTCCTTCGGTCATTCCCATGCCGGGAGCGCCGACCACCACCAGCTTGCGGGCCAGTTCAGTATGCTCGGCGGCCAGCAGACCGGCAGTCATGCCGCCAAAGGAAAAACCGACCAGGTCACAGACAGGGCCCGCGCCGGCATTGCCCAGCAGTTGCCGGATGCCATAGGCCAGGGGCTCCAGCATGGTGTCCACATCCATGCCCCCGGGCACGCCATCGGATTCGCCAAAACCCGGCAGATCGGCCAGCCATAGACTGTAACCAGCCTCGGTCAAGGGCTGAATCACGCGCAACCAATGCGTCCAGCTGCCGCTGCCGCCATGCAGCAGCACCAGCGGCAGGCCGCGCTGCGCCACCCCGGCCGGGGGCTGCCAGCCATGCCAGACCATCGAGCCGCTGTCGGCGGCTTCGCAAAGCCGGGTCTGCACGCGCTGCGCCGTGGCCTGCAGCCGGGCAATCGCAGGCGGTACGTCGACACCCAGCTCCTGCGAGACCTGGTCCAGGGAGCAGGCTGCTTCAACCGCCGATGTCACCACTGCGCCACCGCATCGATGGCCAGGCCGTAGCCGGCCACGCCAAAACCGCACATCACGGCGCGCGCCGTGGCCGACAGATAGGAATGATGGCGAAAGCTTTCGCGCGCATGGACATTGCTGATGTGCAGTTCCACCAGCGGCACGGCCGTGCCCTTGACGGCATCGAGAATCGCCACACTGGTATGGGTATAGGCGGCGGCGTTCATGATCAGGGCCTGCAACTCCCCCTTGGCGTGCAGCCGGCCTGCCTCGTGAATCCAGTCCACCAGCTCGCCCTCATGGTTGCTCTGGCGGAACTCCAGCTTCATGCCATGGCGCAGGCAAGCCTCCTCGCAGAGCTTCTGCACATCGGCCAGCGTGGCCGAGCCATAGATGGCGGGTTCGCGCATGCCCAGCAGATTGAGATTCGGGCCATTGAGGATATAGACGGTTTTCACGGAAGCACTCTCCTGATTCTTGGGGACTGCCCCGGATTATGCGAGCGCGGCACCCGGCCTGCAGGCATAAAAAACGGCTGCCTGGGCAGCCGTCTGTGATGCAGAGTCTTTCAGAGACTCTGCCATCGATGCCATCAACGATAGTGATGATGATGATGATGGCGATGACCACGCCAGCGCGGGCCACCACCGTAGTAGACCGGGCCGGGCACGACCATCACGGGTGCGGGGCGATACACGGGGGGCGGCGGCGCATAGTAGACCGGTGCCGGAGGCGCATAGTAGACGGGGCGTGGCGGCATGTAGACCGGAGCCGGCGCCACATAGGGCGTGGCGTACACGGGAGCGCCGACACCCACGGCCACGCCGGGCACGCCGATGCCGACCGACAGGCTGACGCCGCCATGCGCCTGGGCGGCTGCGGCAGCCATCAGGCCGGCAATAGCGATAGAGCCAGCGGCAAGCAGCCTGGCCATGCGGGGGGAAGTTGTTCTGGACATCACAATCTCTCCTCTGTTTATGAGTCACCGAGGGCAGACCTGCAGATCTGTGCAGCGCCTTCGGCCCTTGGGGATATAACGTTTCAGAGTCCCGTCAGGATGGCATGGTTCCTCCAAAACATTGTGTCCAAATGCACACGAGGCAAGCTGCAGTGTCCGCAGATCGACATGAGGTCATGGCAGCCGGCCTAAAATGGTGCGATGAGCTCTGCTGACGCCTCCAAATCCAACAACTCCGCCCCTGAAGCGGTCAAGCCCACCAACTTCCTGCGCCAGATTATCGAATCGGATCTGGACAAGGGCACTTATGCCACCCGTCACTGGGGCGGCGCGCCTGGCGATGCCCAGCATCACCAGAGCGGCCAGGTCGACGAAGCCAAGATCCGCACCCGCTTTCCGCCAGAGCCCAACGGCTATCTGCACGTGGGCCATGCCAAGTCCATCTGCCTGAACTTCGGTCTGGCACGCGACTTCGGCGGCGTCTGCCATCTGCGCTTCGACGACACCAATCCGGAAAAGGAAGATCAGGAATATGTGGACGGCATCATCGATGCCGTGCGCTGGCTGGGCTTTGACTGGAAGGATGCCGACGGGCACGAGAACCTCTATTTCGCCAGCAATTACTTCGACTTCATGTACCGCTGCGCGGTCTACCTGATCGAGCAAGGTCTGGCCTATGTGGACGAGCAATCGGCCGACGAAATGAAGGCCAATCGCGGCGACTTTACGCGTCCCGGTGTGAACAGCCCCTTCCGTGACCGCTCCGTCTCCGAAAACCTGCAGCGCTTTGCCGACATGAAGGACGGCAAGCTGGCCGATGGCGCCGCCGTGCTGCGCGCCAAGATCGACATGGCCGCGCCCAATATCAATCTGCGCGACCCGGCCATCTATCGTGTGCGCCATGCCGAGCACCACAACACCGGCAACCAGTGGTGCATCTACCCGATGTATACCTTTGCGCACCCCATCGAGGATGCCTACGAGCACATCACCCACTCCATCTGCACGCTGGAGTTCGAGGATCAGCGCCCCTTCTATGACTGGCTGCTGAACCATCTGCGCGAAGGCGGTCTGATCGATGCCCCCCAGCCCCGCCAGTACGAGTTCTCGCGCCTGAACCTGACCTATGTGATCACCAGCAAGCGCAAGCTCAAGCATCTGGTGGACAACCAGTTCGTCACCGGCTGGGACGACCCGCGCATGCCCACCGTGGTCGGCCTGCGCCGCCGCGGCTACACGCCTGAGTCCATCCGCAACTTCTGCGAACGCATCGGCGTGACCAAGGACTACGCCTGGATCGACTACGGCACGCTGGACGGCTGCCTGCGCGAAGACCTGGAAAACAAGGCCCACCGCGCCATGGTCGTGCTGGATCCGGTCAAGCTCGAACTCAGCAACTGGGCCGTGGTGTTTGGCAGCGCCGAACATCTGGAGGACTGCCACCTTCCCGCCCTGCCCCACGCAGCAGAAGGTGAAACCGTGCCGGAGCGCCGTTTCACCCTTGGCCGCGAAGTGTGGATCGAGCGCGAAGACTTTGCCGAAGTGCCGCCCAAGGGCTACAAGCGCCTGTTCCCCGGCAACAAGGTCCGCCTCAAGGGCGGCTATGTGATCGAATGCACGGGCGCCGAAAAGGATGCCGACGGCAATGTGACCAGGGTGCTGGCCACCGTGGTACCCGACACCAAGAGCGGCACACCGGGCGCCGACAGCGTCAAGGTCAAGGCCGCCATCACCTGGGTGGGCGTGGCCGACGGCCTGCAGGCCGAAGTGCGCATGTACGACCGTCTGTTCACCGACCCGCAACCCGATGCCGGCGGCAAGGATTTCCTGAGCCTGCTGAACCCCGACAGCCTGAAGGTGGTCACCGCCTATGTGGAGCCTTCGCTCAAGGCCGCCCAGGCTGATGACAAGTTCCAGTTCGAGCGTTTTGGCTATTTTGTGGCCGACCGCAAGGATCACCGGAGCGACAAGCCCGTGTTCAACAAGATCACCGGGCTCAAGGACAGCTGGGGCAAGTAAACGCGCCAGCCAGTTTCAGCAAGGCTGCCAGGATTCACTGGCAGCCTTTTTTATTGCGAAAACCGCTGCGGCATTTATCCCGAGAACAGCCATTCGGTTCTCCGACCAGGAAATGGATGGCGCCCCTAAACCCTGGTTACATATTGAAATAAATACCGTCGGTATTGATTTTCAATACTCGATAAACATTTGCATAAAATGTTCTGAATTTCAGAGCATTTGATTATTTTCTTTCTAGAATCCTGCTCACCGCAACATTACCAATCCGCACTTCATTCGCGGATTTTGTATTTTCATCAAAGGTCAAGAATGAACAGAAAAGCAGGAGCAGGCATTGCAGCGGCCGTCGCCGTGATCGTGGCAGGAACACTGGGCACCAGCTATTACATGGGCGGCAAGCTGCAGCAAAGCTTTACCGAAGGCCTGGACAAGTGGAGCGAGCATGGCGTGAAGATTCAGGTCACCAGCTATGACCGCGGCGCTTTTTCTTCCACCGCCAAAACGGTATGGACCCTGGACAGCGGCGACGAGCCTGTCCAGTTCACCGCCGAGCACAAGATCAGCCACGGACCGCTCCCCCTGGGCCATGCCGCCGAGATTCACACCAGCTTCAATCTGCCCGAGAATGCAGACCCGGAGCTGAAGACTGCGCTCAATGGACGCTCTCCGCTGGAAGTCGACACCAAGGTCGGCTGGGGCCGCAGCAGCTCCAACGTCATGACATCGCCGGCCGTGAGCAGCAAGATCAAGGACAGCGAAATGAACTGGGGCGGCATGAGGATCGTCTGGGACATGCCCGCCGACATGAAGGCCGCCAAGGGTACGGGCAGCTTCGCCGGCCTGCAGTTCAAGGACGAGGAAGGCAGCGTGACGCTGGACAAGGCCGATATGCGCTTCGACATGAAGCAGCCCCCGGGCCAGCAGTTCTGGACCGGCCCGTTTGCCATGACGATTGCCAAGATTGCCGCCACCAAGCAGGAAGAGGAAGGCAAGAGCTCTGCCAGCCACTTTGAAGGCATCACCATGGATTCGGACACCATCCTCAAAGGCGAGGTGGTGGAAATGACGCTCAAGACCGGCATCAAGACCGCCAAACTCGAAGACAAACAGGCTGATGACCTGGTGCTGGACATGGCGTTCAACAATGTCGATGCCAACTGGATCAACCAGGTCGTGGAAATGAGCAAGCGCAAGAACCCGCTGCTCGGTGCCGCTGGCGAAGCCGGGGACGATGAAGACGCTGACGAACAGCAAAGCGGCGATCTGCGCGAGAAAATGCTCAAGTCGCTGACACAGGCGCTGGCACGCCAGCCCGTGATCGAACTCAAACGCCTGTCCATGCGCACCCCCGACGGCGTAAGCGAGTTCGCGGCTGCCGTTCAGTATCTGGGCGATGGCGAGAAGATGGGCACTCTGCTGCAGGACCTGAAGGTCAGCCTCAAGGCCGATATGCCCAAGCCCTTCATGGAAAACATGATGCTCTCGCGCAGGCGCTCCAGCCTGCTGGCCGTGTTTGAAGGCGAGAGCGAGTACAAGCCCGAAGATATCGAGGAAGCCGCCAAAGCCCAGACCCAAGCCAGCCTGGAAATGCTCAAGGAGCAAGGCATCTTCGAAGACAAGGACGGCAAGATGCGCACCGAGATCGTCTATGCCAAGGGTGAATTCCAGGTCAACGGCAAGCCGCTGGACGCCATGGGCACGAGCACACTCATGGGCACCGTGACCGAATGATGTGACCGGCGTGCTGCTTCGCGGATCGCTCCAGGGCCTGCCTCGCGCAGGCCTTTTTCATGGAGAAAAAATCGCCCCGGGCGTGGAGATACAGGCGAGAAACCGCCCTCTGCATGCTTTGCCCAAAGTTTTTGTTATTTCAGCCTTTAAGCCTTACCTACACTACGGAAGAAGCTATCAAAATCTACATTTTCTCTTGGAGCATGGCCTGCCGTCATTCGCTTTATTTGCTTACAACACTCTGTCAACAACGGCTCAATACTGGCGTTAAAACAGCATCCGCCAAAGCACCGTGATTTGCACGGCGCGGCGCAAGGAGCGTCAGATGTCGCATTTTCCCAGGACCCGGCCCGAGCAGCCGGGACTGCAGCCAAACATGGCCGCCCGCCTATGGCATCCGGGCATGATTGCCCTGGCCGCTGCCATGGCACTGAGCGCCTGCAACGACAAGGATTCGCCGATCAAGGCGGACAGCGCGCCGTCGGCCTCGGCACCGGCCGCCATGTCCGATGCCCCACAGCCTCAGCCCGCAGCCTATGTGCCACCCGGTGCTGACGCGCTCTACCGGATGGTGGCGCCGATTGCGCTGTACCCGGACAAGCTGGTGGCCCAGATCCTGGCCGGTGCCACCTATCCAGACCAGATCAGCGCCGCCGAAACCTGGCTGGGGCAGAACCCCGGACTGCAGAAGACGGCGCTGAGCAATGCCGTCAACGCCCAGAACTGGGACCCTTCCGTCAAATCATTGACCCAGTTTCCCAACGTGCTGGAACAGCTGGCTTCCAACCTGCCCTGGACCACGGCGCTGGGCAAGGCCTATTACAACGATCCCGTGGATGTGATGAACGCCATACAGGTCATGCGCAACCGGGCCTACAAGGCCGGCACGCTCAAGACCTCCAGCCAGCTCAAGGTCAACCTGGCATCCGCGCCTGCCGCCGTGGCCTATACGCCTGGAGCCGTGGTCACACCGCTGCCCGACCCGGTCATAGAGCCACCGGAGCAGTTCATTGAAATCAGCCCCTCCCAGATGGATACGGTCTACGTTCCTCAGTACGACCCCGCTGCGGTCTATGGCCAGCCGCTGCCCGTATATGGCGGCTACCGCCATGTGGAGGTGCCGCCTGCGGCCGCCGTGGCCGGCGTGCCCGTGATGGCCGGCCTGCTGGGCTTTGGTGCCGGAATCGTGCTGGCCGGGTCCATGGACAGGCATCCGTCCTGGGGCTGGAATGCCTGGAATATGCATTGGGGCGATCCTGAAAGGCCCTGGCGCCACGGCGAGCGCCCCCCGTCCCCGCAGGCCCGTCCGGCCGTGGTCTACAACAACACCACCTACATATCGCAGTCGCGAACCGTGGTGCAGAACATCCATCGCACGGACAACGCCTATATCAACAACATCCATGAAAATGCCGCAGGCGAGCGCCGCGAGCCGGCCGGGCAGCCCCAGACTGCAGGCCTCCTTGCAGCGCCGGGCACGCTGGCTGCGGGCGCAGCAGCCGGAGCTGCCGTCGGTGCCGCCGCCATGGCAGCCGGTGGCCATGGTCTGAACCAGCGCCAGCCAGCACAGAGCCCACTGGCTACACAGCTACAGGGCAGGCCGGGCTTTGCCCTGGGACCCAGCCAGGCTCCAGGCGGGCCACGCGCGTCCAATGACAATGCCTTGATGCCGCCGCAAGACCCGCATGATCGCCAAGCTGCCATGGCGGAGAAAGCCATGCAGCAACGCCCACAGGAGCCAACCCGGCGCCAGCAGGCAATGCAGCAGCAGCCTCCTGTGCAGGAGCAACCGCAACGCGCCCAGGAGCAGGCCCAGCGCCAGCAGCAAATGCAGCAAGCCCGTGAACAGCAAGAGCATCGGCAACAGGCACAGATGCAGCAGATGCAACAGCAGCACGCCCGGGAGCAGGCTCAACGCCAGCAGCCAATGCAGCAAGCCCGTGATCAGCAAGAGCATCGGCAACAGGCACAGATGCAGCAGATGCAACAGCAGCACGCCCAGGAGCAGGCTCAACGCCAGCAGCAAATGCAGCAAGCCCAGATGCAACAGCAGCGCGCCCGGGAGCAGGCCCAGCGCCAGCAGCCAATGCAGCAAGCCCGTGAACAGCAAGAGCATCGGCAACAGGCACAAATGCAGCAGATGCAACAGCAGCGTGCCCAGGAGCAGGCTCAGCGTCAGCAGCAAATGCAGCAAGAGCGCCAGCAGCAGGCCCAGATGCAGCAACAGCGGGCGCAGGAACAGGCCCAACGCCAGCAGCAGGCACAGATGCAGGCTCAACAGCACCAGGCCGAGCAGCAGGCGCGCATGCAGGCGACGCGCATGCAGGCGGCGCGCGCCGAAGGCCGCTCGCGCGGGGATCGCGAGCACCGCTGAAACGCCGCTCGCCCTCATGCCAGGCCGCCTGCCACACAGGCGGCTTGTGAGTGCGCGGCCTGCACGGCTGTATAAACAAGGCCATGCGCTTTTGCGCCACTCACTGCAGCAGGTCTTCATGTACAACCCCAGCCATTTCAAGGTCGACGACCCCACCGCCCTGCATGCCCTGATCCAGGCTCACCCGCTGGGTTGCCTGGTCACCCAGTCCGACGCGGGACTGGATGCCAATCACCTGCCGTTCGAGTTGCTGCAGGACGAGGATGGCTTGCTGCGCCTGATCGCCCACGTGGCACGCGCCAATCCTGTGTGGCAGCAGATCCGGGACGACAGCTCGGTGCTGGTGATCTTCCGTGCCGAGCAGGCCTATATCTCTCCCAGCTGGTATCCCAGCAAGCACGAGACCCACGAGCAGGTCCCGACCTGGAACTACCGTGTGGTTCATGCCCATGGCCGCATCAGCGTGCGCGATGATGAGAAGTTCGTGCGCGGCGTGGTGGGCCGACTCACCCGCCGCCACGAGGCCAGCAACAATGCCCAGACCCCATGGAAGATGAGCGACGCTCCGCCCGCCTATCTGCAGCGCATGCTCGGCGCCATCGTGGGCCTGGAAATTAGCGTCGACCGCCTGGATGCCAAATTCAAGCTGAGCCAGAACAAGCAGCAGCGCGACCGGCTCGGTGCAGTCCAGGCCCTGGAGCAGCGGGGACAGATGGACCTGGCCCGGAACATGCGCCAGCCCTGATCGCGCTGCCGGTCTTCAAGGCATAGCCAGCGTAAAGCTCACATGCCTGTATCGCCATTAGCTCCGCTATCGATAGCAATACAGCACAATGCCTGCACAACCCGATAAGCACCATGCCGACCGAAAAACTTACCAGCCCCTCTCTCCCGCCCGAACGCCGTCGCCTGCTGCAAAGGATGGCGCAAACAGCGCTGTTTGCCGCCGCACCGGCCTGGGCAGCACGCGGCGCCAGCTCGGACAGCGCGCTCTGGCCTCAGGACAGCCGGGTTCCCGGCGGCGTCGCGCGCCTGTCGCTGGGCCCGGCTTCCGCACGTCCCCTGGTCACGGCCGCTGAGGCCGAGGTTCTGGTGGTGGGCGACATGATCGAGTGGACCGCACTCGTGGGCATACCGCTTGCAATCACACCGGGTGAGCAAAGCGTTGGCGTGAAGACCGATGGCCGTTTGCGCACCATGAGCTTTACGGTGCGCGACAAACAGTATGTGGAGCAACGCCTCAAGGTCTCACCCAAGACGGTGGATCTGTCTGCCGAAGACAATGCCCGCTACGAACGCGAGGCCGCCCACCTGAAGACCGTGATGGCCACCTTCACCGAGCCGCCGCCTTCCGGCAGCCTGCACATGCGCGTTCCGGTGCCGGGCCGCCGCTCCAGCAGCTTCGGCCTGCGCCGCGTCTTCAACGGCCAGTCACGCAATCCACACAGCGGCATGGACATTGCAGCCCCCACGGGCACGCCGGTGCGTGCACCGCTGCCCGGCAAGGTGATCGATGTGGGCGACTATTTCTTCAACGGCGGCACGGTCTGGCTGGACCATGGCGGTGGCCTGCTCACCATGTACTGCCACCTGAGCCAGGTGGATTGCAAACCGGGCGACCAATTGCAGACAGGCGATGCCTTCTGCAAGGTCGGAGCCACCGGCCGCGTGACCGGTCCCCACCTGCACTGGAGCGTGATGCTGAACCGCGCCATGGTGGATCCGGCGCTGTTCATCTGAACGGATCTCGCCGACAAAAAAGCGGCTCCCGGAGCCGCTTTTGACTATTTTGCTATCAAATCAGGACATAAAACGCTTACCTACAAAGCGCTACAGACCGATTTAATCGAAACTATGGCGCATCCTGATCCTGCTTCAGATAGTTCTCCACCAGCTCGAAAAAACTGTCGTAGAAGCTGCGCTTGGAAATGGTCTCGCTGCCTACCTTGACCAGTGAATCGTTGCTGGAAGAAAACGGCAGCGACAGCGACCCCAGAGCGCTCACGCCCACGCTGGCCGAGGTTGCGCTCTTCTTGAGCGAATAGCGATCCTGCAGCGCGGTCGCGAAACCCAGGCTGACCAGACCGTCGCTGGTCTGCGGCACGCAGACCACACGGAAATTGATTTCCAGGTTGGTCTCTGTATTGGGCTGGAAGTTCTTGCGCCCTTCGATTAGCTCCTGCGTCCTGGCCGTGGCGATATAGCCCTGGCTCAGCAAGGCGCGGCGCGCGGCCTCGCAGGTCTGTGCCGGTGTCGCATCAAAGCCGCGGGAGAAGGTAGAACTGGAGTCGAAAGTCTCCTGCACCGGCATCTGCTGCGGCGCAGTGGCCGAGCAGGCGCCCAGCAGTCCCGCCAACATGCCAACAGCACCCAACCGCCCCCAATTCAGACCGAACAAAGCAACACCACCTAAGCGCACAGAAACTCCTTGATGCCCGGACCATATTCTCTTCAACAGCCCAAGCTTCGAAGCGTAGCAGCTTGGCAAAGGCTAATTTGACGAAGCGCTGTCTAGCCGTACGGATTTTTGCGATCTTTACCGGGCTTTCATCCTTCTGGTTTTGCCACTCCCGTCAGCGAGCTGCATTTGTTGACACTCTGAGGCCATGGAACCTCCAGACAATGACCAAGGTTGGGTTAAGGTCAGATACAACCCGCAGGGAACTGATATGGTCAGCCAGACTCTTTAAGTGCTGACACGGTTTGCCGTATTCCTCCATTCCCCAAAAAGGAAACCCTATGAAATTTCGCTGGACCTGGTGCCTTCCCCTTGTTGCTTCCATGACGCTCGCCGCCTGCGGTACGACAGGCGGCGGCGGTGCAGGCAAGCCCGGCCCCTCCGGCCCTACAGGCCCCGCAGGTGATGCCACATCGCTGACCGCCTATCACTGGAAGCTGCAGCAGGCCTACACGCCTGCCGGCAATGAGGACCAGAGCTGGTTCCTGAGCTCCAGCCAGGCCCCCATCGAGCTGGACTTTGTGGACCAGCGCGTCGTCGTCAAGAATCTGTGCAACGTCATCTCGTCGGCCTACAGCATCGAAGGCCAGCGCATCAATCTGCAACGCGGCATGAGCACCTTGCGTGCCTGCAACGACAACCAGCTGATGATGCTGGAGCAGCAGGTCGCGCGCATTCTGCCCACGGCCAAGCAGTGGAACGTGCAGCTCGGCGGCTCCGCCGCAGAGCAGCCTCGCCTGACGCTGCAGTTCATCGACGGCACGCGCTGGCAGCTCAACGGCAAGCCCACCGCCCAGACCCAATACGGCAGCGCGCCCGAGCGCATCTTTCTGGAAGTGGCCCCCGAGCGCAAGGCCTGCAGCCATGGCGTGATCAAGGACTACCAATGCCTGCAGGTGCGTGAAATCCGCTATGGCGACAACGGCGTCAAGACCTATACCGGTCAGTGGGAAAACTTCTACAGCGAGATCGAAGGCTACAAGCATGAAGCCGGCGTGAGCAATGTGCTGCGCATCAACCGCTTCAAGCGCCAGAACGTGCCCGCCGACGCATCGAGCTATGTCTATGTGCTGGACATGGTGGTGTCTTCGGCCATCGCCGACAAGCGCAAATAAGCCAGAACTCTGGCACCGAAAAGCCGGCCATGGTGCCGGCTTTTTTGCATTCTCATGCGCCGATGTTTCACGCCCCACGCGCATCCATCACGGTTTGCTGCCGGATGCGATTTTCGTTTGGCCATAGCCACTTAGAGTGGCATTGCCTGAACGCAACCGCTCGGCAAGCACGATGGCAGGTTATGCCCAGCGACTGTGGAGCCGCCTGTGGACAAACCTCGGGAAAACGGGGCAAAGCCGCACCGGCGCTAGCTTGGGCCGCAGCGATCAAAAAATACGCAGCGTCCGGTGGTCCTTTGATGTTTCACGGACAAAAACCGACATCGTTCGGATGTCGGCAAGAGAGGAAGACACTGACCTCTCACACACTCTTCGAGCTGAGCCCTGCCTGCGCTGCATGCCGGGCAGGAGCCGGCAGATTCAACGCAGGCGGAAGCGGCCTTCGACAAACATGGAGGAACGATGACCGGATTCGCACTGGTTGTCGGCATAGGACCAGAAGGCCTGCACCGTGCCTTTGGCCGAATCGATGACCTGGCTTACCGTGAAGCCGGTTTTCTCGATCCAGTTCAGAAAATGCAGATGGTCGCTGAGTTGCAGATAGCTGAGATTCTCGCAACCCTCGGAGATATGCCCCTGCGAGTCCACCACGCGCCAGCGCATCTGCCCGCTGGCGGTGTAGCGGACCTGGGCCTGACTGTCCGGGAATTCAATGACTGCTTCGCGGCCCAGAAGAGTTCCTGCGTATTGCATCGAAAGCATGGACATGATGTCACTCCTTGAGAGAAAGCTTCGCTATTCATAAAGCAAAACCGTTTGCGTGAAGCTATGATGACTCCGCGCCGTTTTTTTGCGTGTGGGAAAGTGACTCATGCCTTCGTCGGTAAACATTTTTTGACAAACAAGGCTTCTCTCCTGCACGGCTTGACGGCCAATCCGCAGCCTGATTGCCGGATACGAACTGCAGCAGAGGTGAATGCTCATGGCGGGCACAAGTTGTGCAGAAAACAAGGCGATCGCGCATACTCGGCCCTCTGACCTTTCTGGTCGCCGAGGCAGGAAGCCCGCCCAGGCCGTCCCCAGCCTCCCCGGCCGCATTCACGGATCTCACCTTGTCCAGCCCCGTCCCACCCTGCGTCCCCCAGGCCTCCACCGTTGCGCCCTTGCGCGACCCCGCTTTTGTCAATTTCGTGCTGGCACGCATGCTGGCCATGTTTGCCCAGCAGATGCAGGCCGTGGTGGTGGCCTGGCAGGTCTACGACATCACACGCGAGCCGCTGTCTCTGGCCTATGTGGGGCTGGCGCAGTTCCTGCCCATGGCGGGCCTGCTGATTCCCGCCGGTGACCTCAGCGACCGCATGAGCCGCAAACGCCTGCTCGGCATCAGCTGGCTGGTGGCTGCGGTGTGCTCGGGACTGCTGTGGCTGCTGGCCGAGAGCGGAGCGCACGATGTGCACTGGATCTACGCCGTGCTGGTGCTGTTTGGCTGCAGCCGGGCGTTCAGCGGACCAGCGCTGCAAAGCCTGCTGCCGCAGATCGTCGCCCGCGAGCAGCTGGCCAAGGCCCTGGCCACCAACAGCATGCTGATGCGCATCTCGGCGATTGCCGCTCCCGTGCTAGGCGGCCTGCTCTATGCACTCGGTGGCGGCGTGCTGACCTATGCGGTCTGCGGCATCGCCCTGATTCTGGGCGCGGTCCTGCTGAGCCAGGTCCCCGTGCGCTTTGCCAGCCCCAAGATCGGCATCGACGGGCAAACCACCATGTGGCAGCGTTTTGCCGAAGGCCTGCATTTCATGCGCACCCGCCCTATCATCCTGGGCACCATCTCGCTCGATCTGTTTGCCGTGCTGCTGGGCGGCGTGGTGGCATTGCTGCCCGTCTATGCACACGAGGTGCTGCAGGTCGGCCCGCAAGGCCTGGGCCTGCTGCGCTCCTCGATGGCCGCGGGCGAGGTCTGCATGGGCCTGTGGCTGGCGTCTCGCCCCATCAACCGCCGCGTGGGCAAGGTGATGTTTGCAGCCGTGGCCGTGTTCGGACTGGCCAACCTGGTGTTTGCGCTCTCGCACTGGTTTGTGCTGTCCATGCTGGCCTTGGCCGTGGCCGGTGCAGCCGATATGGTCAGCGTCTATATCCGAGGCGCACTGGTGCAGTTTTCCACACCCGACCATATGCGCGGCCGCGTGAATGCGGTGAACATGCTGTTCATCGGCTCTTCCAACGAGCTCGGCGAGTTCCGCGCGGGCAGCAGCGCCTCCTGGTTCGGAGCGGTTCCTGCTGCCATTCTGGGCAGCCTGTGCACGCTGGGCGTGGTGGGTGGCTGGATGACGCTGTTCAAGCCGCTGCGCGATGTGGACAGGCTAGAGGATGCCGCGCGCGCGAGCGGTGTCGCCGGCCCTGCAGCCACTTGAGCCAGCCTGGCTGACGGCGATTCATCGATCGGCGCTGCAGCCTGTTCCCATCAAAAAAGCCTCGCCGGTGTCGCGAGGCTTTTTTTCAGGGCTGCAGGGGTTTACAGCAGCTCGGCGCGCAGCTGGTCGGCGCTCTTGGGCGAGAGCAGACCGGGGGCCACGTCAAACACGGTCTTGCCGCCGTGCTGGCCGCTCTGGGCCATGCGGTGCACGGCACGGGCATAGGCCACCAGCACGCTGGAAGTGAACTCGGGGTTGCTGTCCAGCTGAAGACGGTATTCGATGACCTGCCTGTTCTCGGCACTGGTGTTGCCGCTGCGGATCACAAAGCCGCCATGGGGCATGCGGGCATGGTCGCGGGCCAGTTCCTCGGCACTGATGAAGTGGACCGTGGTGTCGTACTGGTCGAAGTAGTGAGGCATTTCCACGATGGTCTTGCGCACGGCCTCGGCATCGGCCCCCTGCTTGAGCACCACATGGCATTCACGCTGGTGCTTTTCGCGGGTGGACAGTTCGGGGCGCACGCCGGAGCGCACCTTGTCGACCGCCTCCTGCACGGGGATGGTGTACTGCACGCCACCGGCCACGCCTTCCACGCGGCGGATGGCATCGGAATGGCCCTGGCTCAGGCCCTTGCCCCAGAAGGTGTAGGTGGCGCCGTCAGGCAGCAGGGCTTCGCCGAGCACACGGTTGATGGAGAACATGCCCGGGTCCCAGCCGGCCGAGATCAGGGCCGTGCACTGTCCGCCCCGGGCAGCCTTGTCCACATTGGCAAAGTGCTCGGGGATGCGGGCATGGGTGTCAAAGCTGTCGACCAGATTGAAATGGGCTGCCAGCTCGGGCGCCTGCGTGGGCAGATCGTCCTTGGAGCCGCCGCAGAGAATCAGCACGTCGACCTGGCCTTTGTGCGACAGCAAGGCGTCCATGGAGTGCACGGACGTGCCTGCATCCAGGGGCTTGAGTCCGGAAGGGTCGCGTCGGGTGTAAATCCCCTTGAGCTGCATATCGGGGTTCCTGGCGACAGCAGCTTCCACGCCGCGGCCCAGATTGCCGTAACCGACGATAGCAACGCGGATAGGGGATGGGGTCGATGCCATGACGAGCAGTTCCTTCAAAGAAAACAAAGCTTCCATTATTGCCCTGCGATGCACCAATCTGGGGCAACAACTCCGGCACTCTCAGTCCGATGTGTGTGAACGCCCACGCCATGAATGCAGCAGGCCGTCGAGGATCAGCAGGCCCACGGCGGCAAAGATCAGCGCGTAGCTGGTCTGCTGCTGCGGCTCCATGCTCTCGCCCAGCAGCCAGGCCACCACGACCAGCAGGACGGGTTCCACATAGGACAGCAGTCCGAACAGACCCAGCGGCAGCCAGCGACTGGCAATCATGTACAGCGCCAGCGCCACGGCGCTGACCATGCCCAGCAAGGGCAGCAGGGCCCATAGCATCGGATGGCCCGCCACCAGCGGCCAGCTGCCGGGCGCACGCAACGTGAAGCCGACGGCCACCGGCACCAGCAGGGCCATGTCGATCCAATGACCGGCCAAGGTATCGGTCTGCAGCCAGCGACGCAGCGAGAAATACACCGTGTAACCCAGCGCCACCACCCAGGTCTCCCAGGACATGCCGCCCGCCTGCCAGAACTCGTGTGCCACGCCCGCAGCCGCCACCAGCGTGGCCAGGCCCTGGCCGGGCGTCAGGCGCTCGGCAAACAGCAAGCGCCCGGCCACGACCATCACCAGCGGCAGCAGGAAATAGCCCAGCGACACCGGCAGCGCACGCCCGTTCATGGGTGCCCACATGAAAATCCAGAGCTGCACGCCCAGCAGCACCGAGCTCAGCACCAGCAGCAGTCCAAAGCGGGGCTGGGCCAGGGCTCGCGCCAGCAAGGCGCGTACCGCCGCCACCTCCTTGAGAGCGAACAGCAGGGCCGTGGTGAAGGGCAGCGTCACCAGCACGCGCCAGCCAAAGATCTGCTCGCCATCGAGCGGGGCGAGAAAAGGCGAGAGGTAATACAGCGAAGCGAACAGCACGGACGCGAGTACCGAAACCACCACGCCCTTGAACATCACAGACACAAGATCAAGCCTCCAATTGGCTGCCAGCCCTGATCCGTCATGCGCTGGCAGCAGTCCCCAAAAATGGGCCGGCGTCGAGCGGCCCGCACCGATTCTCGGCCAAGGCGCGGCCTGCCTTCAGGCAGACCCTCGTCAGCAAAGCTTTGCGCTGTGCGCTAGAGTGCGGCTCGCCCTGTACTGCTGCCCTCTTCATGCCCGACGCCGCCCACAATCCCTTTTTGCATATCCTCTGGCAGGACGAGCATCTGGTCGCGGTCTACAAACCCGCCGGCTGGCTGGTGCACCGCACAGGGCTGGATGCGCACGAGACCCGCTTTGTCATGCAGACGCTGCGTGACCAGCTGGGCCGCCATGTCTGGCCCGTGCACCGGCTGGACAAGGGCACTTGCGGCGTGCTGCTCATGGCGCTGAACAAGGAAGCGGCCCAGGCCCTGGCGGCCCGCTTTGCAGCCCATGAAACCCGCAAGGAATATCGGGCCCTGGTGCGCGGCTGGCTGCCCGAAGTGGTGGAAGTCGATCATCCCCTCAAGCCCGACGATGCGCCCGAGGATGCTCCTGTGCAGGAGGCGCACACGCGCCTGCGCTGTCTGGCACGCCTGTCCTGGCCCGAAAGCTGGGACGGCCGGCACCCCGAGACCCGCATCAGTCTGGTCGAGGCCCTGCCCACCACGGGCCGCCGACACCAGATCCGCCGCCACCTCAAGCATGTGGCCCACCCCATCATCGGCGACGCCACCCACGGCAAGGGTCCGCTGAACCGCTGGTGGGCCGAACGCCTGGGTCAGCAGCGGCTGTGGCTGCATGCCAGGGCACTGGAGATCGCCCACCCTGTGAGCGGCCAGCTCCTGCGCTTCGAGGCCGACTGGTCCGCCCTGCCCCAGGTACAGGAAGCGCAGGACTGGCAAAAGCTGCTGGCCCTGCCGGGCTGGCAGCCAAGGCCATAAAAATAGCTTTCAGCCCTTATATATCAATCACTGACAGCTATTATTTTTGCAATCACTCAGACTTGGGCGTGGCACGAACCCACCTGCCTTCCTCGTCGAACTGCAGGCTGGGTGCGGCCACAAACTCGTATTGCGCCTCGGGATCGGCCTTGAGCTCGCCCTGCAGCAACTCCACCAGACGCTCGTTGCCCATCTTGAAGCCACAGGCCTGGGCGTGACCACCACCGCCAAAGCTCTCGGCCAGAGGAATGCAGTTGAACTCCGAGCGCGAGCGCAGGCCCACCTTGGTGCCCTTGTGATTGGCATGCCACATCAGCGCAAAGCTGCCGCTCTGGCGCGCCAGCAGGTCGCCCACCTGGCTGTGGAACATGCCGGGGCAGTTGACCATCAGGCCCTGCCTGCCGTTGAACACCAGTACCTGGGCGCCGTCGGCGATATCGGCGCAGAGCTTCTGGAATTTCTCGTCCATGGCACCGCCGCGGGCCATGTAGACGGCTTCCTGCTCGGGCGTGAAGGCCGCGATCTCGGCCCAGCGCTCGAAGCTGCGCACGGGCTCCATGTCCAGGGCGGCCAGAAAGGCCGCACTTTCGGGGAACTCCCATTTCCAGATGTCGCGGTCCTCGATGTAGCGGATCAGGCCGGGCACGGGCTTGTCGGCCTGGAAAAACTCCCAGGCCAGGCGTGCGCCGGACTTGTTCATATCGAAATGGATCACGCCGCACTGGCACTGGTAGCCGCTGAGCTTCTCGGCCGCGCTCTTGTGGTGGTCCAGCACCACGAGCTTGGCCACGCGCGACTCGATCTCGGCCATCAGTGCGGGCTCGAAGGCGAAGTCCAGCACATAGACGGCGCGGCCGGCCAGCTCGCCCAGGTCGTCGGCCGTCTGAATCTCGCCGTGGTCCAGGCCGCGAAACTCGGCCTGACCTTCATAGAACAGCCAGGCCGCCAGCGCCGCGCCAAAACCGTCGGGGCAGCGACGGCCATGGTAGAGGATGAGGGGATTGGGATCGTTGCGATCGGGACGCACCAGCAGCTGCTGGAACAGGGAGGTTTTGGCGTTCTGTGCGGTCATAAGCCCTTATTTTCGCCGTTTGCGCCCGGGCAGGCTGCTGCGCAGGACATTGCCGCTGCATCAGACCGCTGCTAGAGCCGCTGCCCGGGCCCGCCAAAACAGGTCTGACGGGACATTCGCCCCCGAGCGCCACAGAGATCGGGCCTGGTGAGTCACCGCTTGCTTTTTTCTCAGTTAGCACAAACGCTGAAATCCCTGATTTCGGTATCTACCTAAGCCCCCACTCCTCGCGTACGCCTATGATGGGGGTCTTGCTATTGAAATGCTGCGGTCACCGGCAGGCCCGCGACGCTTGCCTGCCACGACAGTTACAGCGCTGGGTGCTCCGCGGCCCCTGTATGCGATCTACACCCGATATCACTCCTCACCTCGGTACGCTGCTCAGTTTTCGCCGCGACCTGCATGCCAATCCTGAGCTCAAGTACGAAGAGCACCGCACCGGCGACAAGGTCGCGGCATACCTCACGGCCCTGGGCCTGACCGTGCATCGTGGCCTGGGCCAGACTGGCGTCGTCGCCAGCATCTACGGCAAGGGCCGCAGCAAGGACAACCCCGGTCGCAGCATCGGCATCCGCGCCGACATGGATGCCCTGCCCGTCACGGAAATCAACTCCTTCGAGCACATCAGCCAGAACAAGGGCCGCATGCATGCCTGCGGCCACGACGGTCACACCACCATGCTGCTGGGAGCCGCCACCACGCTGTCGCAGCAGCCCGACTTTGACGGCACGGTGCACCTGATCTTCCAGCCCGGCGAAGAAGGCGGTGCCGGCGCCAAGGCCATGATGGATGACGGCCTGTTCGAAAAATTCCCCTGCGAGGCCGTGTTTGCGCTGCACAACTGGCCCTCGCTGCCGGCCGGCCAGATGGCCGTGCGTGTCGGCCCCATCATGGCCTCCACCCTGCGCTTCCAGATCAAGGTGCACGGCAAGGGCGGCCACGCCGCCATGCCCCACACCACGCTGGACCCGATTCCCGTGGCCTGCGCCATCGTCAGCCAGCTGCAGACCCTGGTCTCACGCAGCACCGACCCCCTGGATTCGGCCGTGCTCACCGTAGGCAAGATCACCAGCGGCACCGTGGAAAACATCATTCCCGATGACGCCATCATCGCCGGCACCGTGCGCACCCTGAAGAAGGAAACGCGCGAGATGTTCATTGAAGGCATCAAGCGCATCAGCGAGCATGTGGCCGCTGCCCACCAGTGCAGCGCCGAGTTCACGCTGCGCCCCGGCTCCTATCCCAACACCACCAACCATGCCCGCGAAGCCAAGTTCATGGCCACCGTGATGCGCGAGGCAGTGGGTGAGGACAAGGCCTTTGACGACGTCTTGCCCGCCATGACCTCGGAGGACTTCGGCTTCATGCTCGAGGCCGTGCCCGGTGCCTATGGCTGGATCGGCAACGGTCCTGCCAACGGCCAACCCGGCGTGAGCCTGCACAATCCGGCCTACGACTTCAACGATGACAACATCGGCCGCGGCTCCCGGTTCTGGGATCTGCTGGCGCGTCGCTACTTCGAGCAGCCGGCAGCCTGATCACGGCCAGCCACGCCATTCATCGCTGAAAGCCCTCAACCAGCAATGGTTGCGGGCTTTTTCACGTCTTGACATCCGTATCGGGCTCACCCAGTACCTCGACCTGCCAGCGCTGCTGAGGCATGGGCATCCCGAGCAGCATGCCCTGCAGCACGATGTCCGGGTTCCATCGCGTCAGCTGCAGCGCCTGCTCGGACAGCTCCACGCCTTCGGCCACCACGCGCAGCTGCAAGCGGTGCGCCACCAGCAGCATGGCCTCCACCAGAGCCGCGTCCTTTTCGGAGCGATGGCTGCCGCTGACGAAGCTCCTGTCGATCTTGAGCTCCTGGATCGGCAGATGCTGCAGGCTGTACATGCTGGAATAGCCGGTGCCGAAGTCATCGAGAGAGATCTCTATGCCCAGGCCACGCAAGGCCAGCATGCGCCGGCGCGCCTGGTCCAGATCCCGCAGCAAGGTGCCTTCGGTGATCTCCAGCGTCAGCTGGCGCGCATTGGCACCGGTCTCCCTCAGTATCTTGTCCAGCGTGGCCATGAAGTCCTCATGCCCGAACTGCTGGGCGCTGACGTTGACCGACAGACGCAGACCGCGCTCTGCCATTGCCGGTCTCGCCAGCAGCGTACAGGCCTGACGCAGCACCCAGTCACCCAGACGCACGATGAGCTCGGACTCCTCGGCCACCGGAATGAACTCTCCCGGACTGACCAGCCCCCACTCCGGATGCTGCCAGCGCACCAGCGCCTCGGCGCCCACACAGCGGCCGCGCGCATCGGTCTGGCTCTGCAGATAAAGGCGCAGCTCGCCCTGGGAGATGCCGTGGTACAGATCCTTGGCAATGCGCACGCGCCGGTAGACATCCTGAGCCATGCGCGGCTCGAACAGCACCACGCTGCCCGGCCCGCCCTGCTTGGCCTCATGCAGGGCCACGCTGGCAAAGCGCAGCACGTCATGGCTGTTGCCGCCCTTGAGGGCCGGCTCCAGCACCGCGCCGCCTATGCAGCAGCTGACAAACTCGGTCTCGATCCAGCTGTTGAGGGAAAACGGCTTCTGCAAGGCCTTCTTCAGGGTCAGCGCGTACTGCTGCAGCTGCTCCTCCACGCCCTGGGCATGCTTGTGCAGGCTATCGAAAACGATGGCGAATTCGGCAGCCGCGATACGCGCAATCCAGGCATCGTCAGGCAGCGCCTCGACCAGTCTGGCCCCCATGGCCTGCACCAGCTCGTCGCTGTGCTGCATGCCATGCACATCGTTGAAAACGGAAAAACGATCCACATCCAGAAGCAGCAGGCCATGGCAGGCATCCTGGCGGGCCAGGTTCAGCTCGCGCAGATGCAAGGTCAGCGAATGGCGGTTGGGCAGGCCCGTGAGCGGGTCCAGATAGACCAGGTCATGGATGCGGCGCTCGGCCAGCACGCGCTCGGAGAGATCGCGCTTGAGCTCCACATAGTTGACGACCTCGCCCTGCGGCGTACGAATCGGTGTCACCAGCACCGATTCGCGCAAGGCCTCGCCCTTGCTCGTGCGATTGGTCATCTCGCCGCGCCACAGCGTGCCCGTGGCCAGTTGCTTGAGCGCGCGCTGACGATGACTGCGGTCCATGCCCATGGTAGAGACCAGCTCGGTCGACTGGCCGAGGACCTGTTCGCGCGCATAGCCCGAGCGGCTCAGGAAGGCCTCGTTGACATACACGACCTTCAACTGGGGATCGGTGATGACGATGCTCTCCGGGTTCTGCTCGACCGCCCGGTAGAACTTGCGCAGCTCGTTCTGGCTGGCCTCCAGTGCCGCCAGCGTTTCCATGCTTTTCTGCACGCGTCGTCCCAGGCTGGCCCTGGCCTGCAGGCAAATGATGAGCACCAGCATCATCATGCCCACCACATGGATCAGTGCCAGCAGGTGCTCGGTTGCCGACAGCGCCGCAGCCGGCATGCCGATCTGGGGCGCCAGCCACCACAGGGCGGCGACGACCAAGGTGGACAGGCCCAGCATCGCCAAGGCGGCACGCGTGCCCTGCACCCAGACCGCGACCACCAGCCAGGCTGGGAAAGCCATCACGGCGGGCCCGTAAAGCCCTCCCGTGTGCCAGGCCCAGAGCAGGCTCAGCAGCCAGTTTCCCCAGACAAAACAGGACACGGCCCAGGCCCATTTCCTGGTCTTGGCCAGCCCCATGCACAGCAGCGACAGCAGCATGACGCCGCCGGACAGCGCCAGATCCACGTCATCCACCGCGGGTGCCAGCAACCAGACCAGACTCATCATGGCGCCCAGGACCCACATCCAGAGACAGCCCAGCCACACCATGCGACGCATGGGCAACCGGTATCTGGTCTCGACAAAATGACGCCGCATGCAAGCCCTTTAGCATTCAGACTGGATGATGAATGCTAGGGGCAGTTGCCAATTAGTTCAATCGCCCTGGCAAGTCTGATTCAGAAAATCTGTACGCTAGGCCAGCCGGCCCAATGCCATCTGCCTGCGCCGCCCGGGGGCCGGGCGTTAGCCGCAAGCTCAGGGCTGCCGGCGGCGCGCGCTTCGGCGCGCCTTGGTCTGGGCGTCCTTTCTGGCCTGGCGCTCCGCATCCTTTTGCTGGCCCTCGGCAAGCCAGGCCTCAAATTCGGCTGGTGTCTCCAGCGTGATGCGGCCAATGCTCACATCGCGGAAGTCCGTCAGCACCAGCTCGGCCGCCTTTTGCAGATTCACGCGGCCGCCGCTCATCACGGCACCGCGCTTCTTGCCGATCAGCGTCAGCAACTCATCGTCGTGCAGTGCAGCGATCTCCTGGGCCGAAATGCCCAGCTTGTAGCGCGCCTCCAGCATGGGGGCATAGTGCTTCTGCAGATACAGCAGCAGCTCCAGCGCCACCAGGTCTTCGTCATAGGCATTGCGCCCCACGGCACCGCTGGCAGCCAGGTTGTAGCCGCTTTTCTCCACGATGATGCGCGGCCACAGCATGCCCGGCGTGTCCCAGAGGTAGAAATCGTCGGCCAGCACGATGCGCTGCTCCAGCTTGGTCACACCGGCCTCGTTGCCGGTCTTGGCCTGGGTCTTGCCGCTCATGGAGTTGATCAGCGTGGACTTGCCCACATTGGGCACGCCGCAGATCAGCACGCGCATGGGCTTGGCCAGACCGCCGCGCGCGGGCGCCAGCAGCTTGCACTGCTCGATCAGTCGCTTGGTGGGCGCCGGCTCCGAGGCGTCCAGCCCAATGGCGCGGGTCTCGCTCTGGGCGTTGTACCAGTCCATCCAGGCCTTGGTCTGTACCGGATCGGCCATGTCCTGCTTGTTGAGTATCTTCAGGCGCGGCTTGTGGCCCGTCATCTCCTGCAGCAGGGGATTGGCGCTGGAGCCAGGCAGGCGCGCATCCAGAACCTCGATGACCACATCGATTTCCTTGACGCGCTCCGTGATGGCCTGACGCGTCAGATGCATGTGACCGGGAAACCATTGGATGGCCATAGCGCAGATCTTTCTTGTTGTGCGGGGTGTGGGCACGCAATCGGCACAAACACCCTTTTATGTCGGTGAATTCAGGCGCGCAAGGATAATCTGCCTCTGCCTTTCTGACCTGTCCGCTCGCTTATGCCCCTGCCATCCGCCCCCCAAAAGCCCAAATCGCACAACGAAATCCTGATCAAAGGCCTGACGATTGCGCTGATCGGCATCATCATCTTGCTGGCTCCGGTGTTCAAGCCCGAAAGCGGCATCGCCCAGCTGTTTGCCCAGTCCCACATCGTGGGCTGGTTCGCCCTGGTGCTGGGTCTGGCATTCATAGCCCAGTTTCTCTGGGTTCGCTTCAGGAAATGAGCGATGCGGCCCTGCTGCAGCCGCTGACCCAGGCTCGCAGCCAGATCGCGCTCTGGCAGCAGCGCGCCGCGGCAGCGGAGGTGACGCTGCGCCAGCCGCCACCCGAGCCCACGAGCTGCTGCGGGCGCGGTTGCAACGGCTGCGTCTGGGAAGGCTATTACGGTGCGCTGTCTTTCTGGCTGGAGGATGCGTCCGAAGCCCTGAGCGCAGGCTGAAACCAGGCTGCCGGAACTTATGCCGTTTCGGCTTCCAGCGCAGGCAGGGTGCGCGGATGAGCCTCATCTTTCATAGCATCATCATCGAAATCGATATCGACGATCTCGTTGCCCAGCGACTGGTAGCTGACCCGGAAACGCCCTGCCCCGGCCTCCAGTCGCTGCGCCTGATGGAATAGCTCGCGCGCCGCCGCACTGGACTCCGCCACCAGACCCGCGTTCTGGCTGGTCATATGGTCCAGGGCCTGCACCGCCTCGCTGATCCTGGCAATGCCCTGGTTCTGCGCCTGGGCCGCCTCAGTGATCGATGCGATCAGACCGCTGACCGTGCGCACATCGCGCACGATATGCTCCATGCGCTGACCGGCCTGCAGCGCCAGTGTCTGGCCCGACTTCATCTGCCGGGTGGAATGGTCCATCAGCTGGCGGATCTGCTTGGCCGCTTCGGCACTGCGCTGGGCCAGCTCGCGCACCTCGGCTGCCACCACGGCAAAGCCGCGGCCCTGGGTTCCGGCCCGCGCCGCCTCCACTGCAGCGTTCAGCGCCAGGATATTGGTCTGGAAGGCAATTCCGTCTATCACTCCCACAATGGCGGCCACCTGCTGGCTGCTCTGAGCCATGTGCTCCATGTTGCGCACCACCTCCTGCACCACGCTGCCGCCGCTGGCCGCCGCCTCGGCAGCGCTGCGCGCACTCTGGTCGGCATGGCGCGCACTGTCGGCAGAATGGGTGACCAGGGTGACCATGTTTTCTATGCTGCTGACCGTGGCCTTGAGCTGCTCTGCCGCATGGGCCGTGCGATCGGAGAGGTCGCTATTGTCCTGCGCCATCTGGCTGGATGCAGCGGCCACGGCTTCCACGCCGCCCTGCACCTCGCCCACCAGACCCCGCAGCTGACGCGTCATCAGCGCCAGCGACTGCATGAGCCGACCCAGCTCGTCGCTGCGCCCCGTTGACGGTGGCGTAAAACTCAGATCGCCTGCCGCAATGGTCTGCGCCAGCTGTACGGCCTCGCTCAGGGGAGTGGTGATGGAGCGAATCGTCGCCAGCGACAGCAGCGCCCCCACCAGCCCCATGAACAGGCCCACACCCATGGCCATGCGCTTGGCGACAGCGGTTTGCTCGCGCCCCTGCTGCTCGGCATCCAGGCGCTGCTGCTGCTGGGCCTCGACAAAGGCATCCTGGGCCTGGACATAGCGCCTGGATGCCGGGATCAGTTGCTCGTCCACCAGCTTCTGCGCCTCCCAGGCCTTGCCCAGGTCGCGCGCCTGATAGGCCTCTTCATAGATATCGAGCACGGCCTTGCGCTCCTGCTCCACCTTGGTCAGCCCGCCCCGATCCACCTCGTTCTGCGCATCGGCCCGCACCTGCTGCTGCAGACCTGCGGCCTGCTGCATCAACCCGCGCGCTTTCTGCGAGAGCTGAGCGATCAGATGCTCTTCCGACGAGAGCACGCTGGCCAGCGCTGCCTCCACACTCTGCAGTGTCAGCGCCTGCCAGCGCAGTGCTAGATTGATGCGCTTGTCCGTGGCCTGAACGGCTGCGCTGACCCGCTGCTCCACATTCTGCAAATAGCCGAACAGGCCGCCTGCCACCAGCACATTGCACAGCAACAGCCCCAGGAACAAGGCCCACATCTTGCGAGCCACCGAAAGGTTCTGGAATTTCTTCAACAACATGAGCACACCGCCGATCAAGCGCGGAGCGCAGCGCCCCGCCGATCGTTACGATATGAAACACAGATGACAAGGCTGTGACATCGCCGCTGCAGCAAGAAGAAAAGCGCTTGCAGCCCAAAGGCCACAAGCGCTTTCAGCTATCGAATTCAGAGAGTCAGCGCAGGCTGGCCGGGTCCATATAGCGCTGGCGCCACTCTTCGAACGTCATGGTGTCGGCAGCCTCGATGGCCTGCTGTGCAATCACCGACTCCTGGCTCATCTGCTCGTAGCGCGCCTGCTGCTCGGCCGTCCAGGGCATGGCCAGCAGGGCATCGCGCGCCTTGGCGGACTGCGTGGTCATGAAGTCGATGAAATGGTTGTCATAGGCACCGGTGAGCTCCTGCAGCACATGGGCCGAGGGCGTGGACTGCGCGTCCTGCACGCGGGCCAGGGCCTGCTCCAGCGCGGCGCTGTAGTCGCCCGTGCCATGCGCGGCATCCAGCGCCTGGGCATAGGGACGGCATTGCTCCAGCACTTCCTGCGCCCATTCGGTCAGCAGCACCTGCTGGCCGTTGCGCACCAGCGTCAGGCCCGGCTCCCGGCCCTGCTCGGCAGCCAGATGCTGGTTGTGCTTGAGGTCGGCTATTTCCTGGGGCGTGTCATCGGGGCTGTCACTGTGCAGGCAGTGCAGGAGGAAGACGTCGATCATGCGCATGGTGGCCGGGGCGATGCCCACGGTCTCATAAGGATCGATGTCCATGAGCCGCACTTCCACATATTCCACACCACGCTCACGCAGCGCATGCAGCGGGCGCTCGCCGCTCTTGACGGTGCGCTTGGGGCGGATGGTGCCGTAGAACTCGTTCTCGATCTGCAACAGACCCGTACCCAGCTGGTTGTAGTCGCCCCCGGGGTTTCTCACGCCCAGTTGCTCGTAGGCCGGGTAGGGACGGGTCAGTGCCTCATGCAGCGAGTCCGCATAGCCCTCGAGTCCGTTGTAGCTGACATTGATGCTGGACTGCGCATCGCTCTGATAGCCCAGTCGCCCCATGCGCAGCGATGTGGCATAGGGCAGATACAGTGCGTTCCTGCCGTCGCCCAGCGGCTGCAGGCGATGCTCGCGCCCTTCCACAAAGCAGGGACACAGCGCAGGAGAGGCCCCGTACAGGTACAGCAGCACAAAGGCGTTGCGGCGGAAGTTGCGGATCAGCGCAAAGTACTGGTCGCTGCTCACGCCGGGCAGCGACCAGTTGTAATGAATACCCGAGATGGTCTGCATGCGGCGGCCATAGCGGTGCCCCAGCCCCATGCGGTAGACGCTCTTGGAACGACCCGAGTGCGAGCCGCCATAGCGGCCCAGCGGAATCGTCTCGTCCGTGGGCAGCCGGCAGGGCATGCTGGCGTTCCACATCAGCTCGCCGCTTTCGCTGAGGTTGCGCAGCACGAACTGATGGACTTCGGTCAGCTCGTCCAGGCATTCCTCGACCCCCAGGCGCGCGCCGGTGATGAGTTCCAGCTGGGACTCGCTGTAATCGGTGGTGATATGCGGGTGCGTGAGAGCCGAGCCCAGTTCCGCGGGGTGCGGCGTCAGGGCCAGCGAGCCCGTGGCCAGTGCCCGCAGTCCCTCTTTCTCGATGCCGCGACGAATGCCCAGCAGCCTATCGGCGGTGGGCATATTCACGGCGGCCTGCGATGTCTTCATTGTTTTTACCTTCTTAGTGAAGACGCTGACGACAAACCTCGTCTGCCCAATCGCGCCCAGACGGCGAATGATAGAGAAACAAGGCGCAACGCGAAGGCGGCTGGCCGCTTAACCACGTTTTTCGGCCTGTTGAGCTGCTACAAGCCCGTGGCTGCTCCAGAAATTTGTCAGGTTAACCGAAGCCCTGGCATGAGCACATGCTCACTCCCAAACGGAAAAAACCCTCGCAGGAGGGCTTTTTTCAGCTGTGCTAATCGCAGCTGGCAGCCGTCGCCGCCACCGGCACGGGGTAAAAAATGCCGCGAGCTTGGCTTTGATCAATGTCCATGCGCTTTCATGGCCTTGCCCACTTCCACCTGCCCCTGGACGGCACCGCTGGCCGGCACCTGCTGGCCCTCGCTGGCCGTGACTTCGGCCAGGCGCGCGGCCAGCTCCTCGGGAACGGTCTCGCCCATGCCCAGATAAATGCCCTCGGTCATGGTGATGTGCGCGGCCTCGAAACCGCCGGCACCGGCGCAGACAATGGTGCGCGTGGGTGCGCTCTCGTGCGCCAGCACCAGCATGGCGGGCACCACGGCCTCCGGCTTCAAGGCTTCCAGCACCGGCTCGGGCAGCAGGCCCGCCGTCATGCGTGTGGCCGCCGTGGGGGCCAGCGCGTTGACCCGGATATTGTGCTTGGCGCCTTCGATGGCCAGCGTCTGCATCAGCCCCACCTGGGCCAGCTTGGCCGCGCCATAGTTGGCCTGGCCGAAATTGCCATAGAGACCCGTCGACGAGGTCGTCATCACGATGCGGCCATAGCTCTGCTCCTGCATATAGGGCCAGACGGCCTTGCAGCAGTTGGCCGCGCCCATCAGGTGCACGTCGACCACCAGGCGGAAGTCCGCCATGTCCATCTTGGCAAAGCTCTTGTCACGCAGAATGCCGGCGTTGTTGACCAGAATGTCCACGCGCCCCCAGGCCGTGATGGCCTGCTTGACCATGGCCTGCACGGCTTCGAAGTCGGTCACTGAGGCCGCGTTGGCAATCGCCTCGCCGCCAGCCGCACGGATT
This sequence comes from Comamonas sp. Z3, assembly GCF_008121565.1. Lineage (NCBI taxonomy): Bacteria > Pseudomonadati > Pseudomonadota > Betaproteobacteria > Burkholderiales > Comamonadaceae > Comamonas > Comamonas sp. Z3. The sequence goes on along the minus strand of NZ_VOQU01000008.1, from coordinate 137,873 downwards.
TCATCCACCACCTGCTGCGCCGCCGTAGCCGAGCCGCCCGAGCCGTCCACCGCGCCGCCCAGATCGTTGACCACCACCTTGGCGCCGCGCCTGGCCAGGGCCAGCGCGTGCAGACGCCCCAGACCGCCGCCCGCTCCCGTCACGATGGCCACACGACCTTGAAAATCCATTGCCATGATGTCTAGCTCCTTGCTTGTGCATTGATGCAATCACTTTAAGCGCCCATGCTGCAGCGCAACGTAGCGTTTGCGACTGCCTGCGGGTAAGTCTGGAGAATGCTATCAATCTGGAAGCTTTTACCGCAATCAATCACTTGGTTTCAATATTAAAACTATTCAAATCTCAATATTTACATGCGCTAAAAGCTCTTTTTTCAATAGCAAATATCGGTCATCCACAAGCGACGGGATTTTCCCCAATTTCTCTCGACAAGCCTGTGGACAAGCCTGGATAGCTTTTGCAGCAATGTTTCAAACGATTGATTTTTCAGGATTTTTACAAAATGCCTGTTTTTTGATCAGACCACCGCCGACAGATGGCCACTTATCCCGTCCTACGCTGGACATCCTTGTGAACAACTGCACCTTCCCCATGAATAAGTCAGGCAAGTCGTTGATTTCTAACGGCACATTATCCAGCGCTGAAAAAACAGGCAATCCGCACCGGGCCCACGGCCTTGGCAAACCCGCTACAACAACGGGTTTTGCAAAGAATCACCACAGCGCCTCATGTCCAACGCCTCTGCTTTTGCCCCTCCCTTCTTCATCGCCAAGTGCGAGCCCAGCGGCCAGCAGGTCGACGCCTGGGCCGATCAGTCCCTGCTGGACTCGCTGGAGAGCGGCGGCGTGAACTGGCCCAGCTCCTGCCGCAACGGCACCTGCCGCACCTGCATGGGACAGCTGGTATCGGGCAGCGTGCACTACGACATCGAGTGGCCGGGCGTGACGACAGAGGAACAGGCCGAAGGCTATGTGCTGCCCTGCTGCGCCTATCCCGACAGCGATGTGGTGCTCAAGGATCATGAGTATTAGTCCCCCCTGAGCAGCCTTGCCGCTTCTCCCGACAAAGGGGACGGCATCGTTGCTGGGGGCAGGCCATCCTCCGGGGCGGCTCTTGCTGGACGCCACGCATTGGAACTTCGTCCGGTTCTTGCACTGCATCATGGTTTCAGGGTCGGCTCGCGCGCTCAAAGCCCGCTCTGCAATAGAATGAGCGCTTTCCGCAAGGCCTTGCCCTGCAGAAAGCGGCTCCGCCCAGGCGGCCCCCCGCCTCACACGTTCTTTGGAAGTCCTGCCTGCGCCCGTGGCGGCGTCGGCAATGCCTCACTGGTGCGTGTCATGCGCCAGCCGCCGACTGCAGTGCATCGCATCCAGTTCACGTCCAAGAAGGCATTCCATGAACAGCTCCCTCCAACCCGTGCCCATCTCGCCCGTCGAAGAAATCGTGGCGGAAATGCGTGCCGGCCGCATGGTCGTGCTCGTTGACGAAGAGGACCGTGAGAACGAAGGCGATCTGGTTCTGGCGTCCGACCATGTCACAGCGGAGGCCATCAACTTCATGGCCCGCTTCGGCCGTGGCCTGATCTGCCTGACGCTGACCCGCGAGCGCTGCGAATTCCTCAAGCTGCCGCCCATGGCCGCGCGCAACGGCACTGTGTACAGCACGGCCTTCACCATCTCCATCGAAGCCGCCGAAGGCGTGACCACCGGCATCTCGGCCGCCGACCGCGCGCGCACCATCCAGGTGGCCGTGAACAAGAACAGCCAGCCCAGCGATCTGGTGCAGCCCGGCCATATCTTCCCGCTGCAGGCCGTCGACGGCGGCGTGCTCATGCGTGCCGGCCATACCGAAGCCGGTTGCGATCTGGCAGCGCTGGCAGGCTGCACGCCCTCGGCCGTGATCTGCGAGATCATGAAGGACGACGGCACCATGGCCCGACTGCCCGATCTGCAGCTGTTCTGTGCCGAGCATGGCATCAAGATCGGCACGATTGCCGACCTCATCGAATACCGCAGCCGCAACGAATCCCTGCTGCAGAAAGTGGGCAGCCGCCCCATGCAGACGGCCCATGGCGAATTCATCGCCCATGCCTTCCGCGACGTGCCCAGCGGCTCCGTGCACCTGGCACTGGTCAAGGGCGAATGGCAGCCCGACACCACCGTGCCCGTGCGCGTGCACGAGCCGCTGTCGGTGCTCGATGCGCTCGAAACCGGCCGCAACCAGCATTCCTGGTGCCTGGACGAAAGCCTCAAGTACATCAACGGCAATGGCCAGGGCGTGGCCGTGCTGCTCAACTGCAGCGAATCCGGCGAGCAGTTGCTGACCCAGTTCGAAGGCAAGGCCCGTTCGGCCCAGGCGCCGGAGCGCGGCCGCATGGACCTGCGCACCTATGGCGTGGGCGCGCAAATCCTGCGCGAACTGGGCGTGAGCAAGATGCAGCTCATGGGCCAGCCCCGCCGCATGCCCAGCATGGCGGGCTACGGCCTGGAAATCACGGGTTACATCCCCAAGGAATAAGAGACGGAACACCAGATGCAAAACGCAGAAAAAGGCCAAGGCCAGAACCTGAACGGCGCCGGACTGAAGATCGGCATCGTGCAGGCACGCTTCAACGAAAGCATTACCAACACCCTGTTTGCCTCCTGCCGCGACGAGCTGCTGGCACTGGGTGTGAAGACCGAGAACATCGACCATGTCACCGTCCCCGGCGCACTCGAAGTGCCCGTGGCGCTTCAGACACTGGCCGACACCGATCAGTACGACGCCCTGGTGGCGCTGGGCTGCATCATCCGTGGGGAGACATACCACTTCGAGCTGGTAGCCAACGAATCGGGCGCAGGCGTGACACGCCTGAGCCTGGACTACCGGCTGCCGATCGCCAATGCGATCATCACCACTGAAAACATGGAGCAGGCCATCGCCCGCCAGGTCGAGAAGGGCCGCGACGCAGCCCGCGTCGCCGTGGAAATGGCCAATCTGCTCAACTCCTACGACGATCATGAGTGAAGAACAATCCAGCGAGTCCGGCTCGCGCCGCCCACCCCAGAAGCGCACCGGCCTGACCAGCACCGGCGCACGCAAGGCGGGCTCCAAGTCCAACCGCAGCCGCGCACGCGAATTCGCACTGCAAGGTCTGTATCAGCACATCGTGGGCCGCAATGCGGTGCTCGACATCGACCGCTTCACGCGCGATCTGGCCGGCTTTCACAAGGCCGACGTGGTGCACTACGACGCACTGCTGCGCGGCTGCGTGGAAAACGAAGTCTCCCTGGATGCGCTGATCACGCCCAAGCTCGATCGCGGTCTGACCGAGATCTCGCCCATCGAACATGCCTGCATGTGGATTGGCGTGTACGAGTTCCAGAACTGCCCTGACGTGCCCTGGCGCGTGGTGCTCAACGAGTGCATCGAGCTGGCCAAGGAATTTGGCGGCACCGACGGTCACAAGTATGTCAACGCGGTGCTCAACGGGCTGGCTCCCGACCTGCGTGCCACCGAAGTGGCGCATGACCGCGCCAACAAGTCTGCCAGCTGAAGCGCTTGACCTGCAGGGCCGCGCCTGCACGGCCCTGCTGCCGCTGCATGCATAGTCAAAGCAAACACTGCAACAGGGCCGCTGGTGCTATCGTGCACCCGCTGGCTGGTTGCAGTTTTTTTATGGGCGCAAAGCTGCTGCAGCGCACGCCCTGCAGTTGCCCGATTGCTCCCGAACGCTGATTGATTGAAAGAATAACGTCGTCCATGTCCGTCATTGAGCTTTCCCGCCGCGCCCAACGCATCGAGCCTTTCTACGTCATGGAAATGGCCAAGCACGCGCAGGAAGTGGCCCGCCAGTCCAGCGCCAGCGGCACGCCCATGATCTACCTGAACATCGGCGAGCCGGACTTCAGCGCCCCGCCTCTGGTGCAGGACGCGGCTGAGCGCGCCATCCGCGGCGGCCGCACGCAATACACCCAGGCTCCGGGCCTGCCCGAGCTGCGCGAGCGCATCAGCGCCTGGTACGCCAGCCGCTTCGGAGTGGACGTGCCGGCGCGCCGCATCATCATCACGGCCGGTGCCTCGGCTGCGCTGCAGCTGGCCTGCCTGGCGCTGATCGACGAGGGCGACGAGGTGCTGATGCCCGATCCCAGCTACCCCTGCAACCGCCACTTTGTCTCGGCGGCCGAAGGCAAGCCGGTGCTGATCCCCTCTTCGGCAGCGGAGCGCTTCCAGCTCAGCGCCGCCAAGGTCGAAGCGGCCTGGGGCGAGCGCACACGCGGCGTGATGCTGGCCTCGCCTTCCAACCCCACGGGCACCTCGATTGCTCCCGATGAGCTGCGCCGCATCCACGACGTCGTGCGCGCCAAAGGCGGGTTGACCATCGTCGACGAAATCTATCTGGGCCTGTCCTACGACGAAGCCTTTGGCCAATCGGCCCTGAAGCTGGGCGATGACATCATCTCCATCAACAGCTTCAGCAAATACTTCAATATGACGGGCTGGCGTCTGGGCTGGATGGTGGTGCCCGAGTCCCTGGTCGCGCCCATCGAGATGCTGGCCCAGCATCTGTTCATCTGCGCCAGCACCGTGTCGCAATATGCGGCCCTGGCCTGCTTCGAGCCTGAAAGCATCGCCGAATACGAGCGTCGCCGCGCCGAGTTCAAGGCCCGCCGCGACTACTTCATCCCGGCTCTCGAATCGATTGGCCTGCCCGTGCCCGTCAAGCCCGACGGCGCCTTCTACGCCTGGGCCGACTGCCGCGCTGCCGCCGAAAAGCTCGGCGTCAGGGGCAGCTGGGACTTTGCCTATGCGCTGATGAACCAGGCTCACCTGGCCATCACCCCCGGCCGCGACTTCGGTCAGGCAGAGACGGCAAACTATGTGCGCTTTTCCACCGCCAACTCCATGGAGCAGCTGCAGGAAGCCATTGCTCGCATGAAAAAGCTCTTCTGCTGAATCCGTGATGATGCAGAGCCAACCAGCGCCTTTGCCTGACGGTGCCGATGCCATGCAAGCCGCCGCAGCCGGGGTGTTCACATTCCCAATGCGCGTTTACTGGGAAGACACCGACGCCGGCGGCGTCGTGTTCTATGCCAACTACCTCAAGTTCTTCGAGCGTGCCCGCACCGAGTGGTTGCGCTCGCTGGGCATCGCCCAGCAAAAGCTGCGGGAACAAACCGGCGGCATCTTTGTCGTAACGTCTGCGCAGCTTGAATATCTGCACCCGGCGCGACTCGATGACCAACTCTTTGTTACCGCTAGCTTGAAAAGTGCCGGCCGTGCTTCGCTCACAATCGAGCAGCAGGCGCGGCTGGTGCATTCCGACAGTCAGTCCCAAGAGTCCACGCCGCTGTGCACGGGCTCGATCCGAATTGGGTGGGTGGATGGCACGACCATGCGCCCCGCGAGAATTCCGAACCATATCCTGGAGCAACTTTCATGAACTCCCAAGACATGTCCATCCTCAGCCTCATCATGCAGGCCAGCTGGGTGGTGCAACTGGTCATGCTGATCCTGGTGATCGCATCCATAGCGAGCTGGGCCACCATTTTCCGCAAGGCCCAGACCTTGAAGCGCGTGCGCACGCTCAACGACAACTTCGAGCAGGACTTCTGGTCGGGCACCAGCCTCAACGACCTCTACGCCTCTGCGGCGCAGAATGCCAAGACCGGCGGCCCCATGGAGCGCATCTTTGCCAGCGGCATGCGTGAATACCAGAAGCTGCGCGAGCGCCGTATCGGCGATGTCGCCACGCTGCTGGACGGCACGCGCCGTGCCATGCGCGCGAGCTTCCAACGCGAACTCGACGAAATCGAATCCGGCCTGTCCTTCCTGGGCACAGTGGCCTCGGTATCGCCCTATGTCGGCCTGTTCGGTACCGTGTGGGGCGTGATGCACGCCTTCACCGGCTTTGCCAATATGGAGCAGATCACGCTGGCCACCGTGGCCCCCGGCATTGCCGAAGCCCTGGTCGCCACCGCCATGGGTCTGTTTGCAGCCATCCCCGCCGTGACGGCCTACAACCGCTACGCCCACCACATCGACCGTATCGCGAGCCAGGAAGAGACCTTCATCGAGGAGTTCTCCAATATCCTGCAGCGCAATGTCGGTGCCACCGCCAGCGGCTCCGCCTCCGGCCATTGAGATGAAGCAGGCCCTGAGTCGCTTCGCGCCTGCCCCCTCCCTCTTCGGCAGGGGGACGACACCTTCGCTGGGGCAGCCCCTGCTGCGCGACAGCCCCTGCCCGGTGTCTTCGGCCTGCGCTGAGCAGTCTATTTGTAAGGAGTGTGATCCATGCCAGCCATGAGTTCACGCGGTCGCAATCGCCGCACCGTCAACGAAATCAATATGGTGCCCTTCATCGACGTGATGCTGGTGCTGCTCATCATCTTCATGGTGACGGCGCCCATGCTCACGCCGGGCTCCATCAACGTGCCCAGCGCGGGCAAGTCCTCGCGCCCGCCGACCAAGAACATTGCCTATGTGCTGCTCGACAAGGACGGCAGCATCCAGTTCAAGAACGGCAGCAACACCCAGACCATCAAGCCAGGCGACCTCAAGGGTCTGGCCCAGTCCTGGCAGCAAGGCCAGGGCGAGGACAGCGCCATCCAGATCATCGCCGACAAGGGTCTGCCTTTTGACGACGTCATGAAGGCGCACACCACGCTGTCCAAGGCCGGCGTCAAGCGCATAGCCTTCGGCGTCGTTTCCTCTTCCAGCAATTGATCCCCTACAGGAAGCTCTGCCGCCAGCCGCGACTTTGATGCCTTGAAGCCGCAGCCCGCGCAGACCACCCATTCACCATGCCTAACCAGCAAGATCGCGATCAGTTTGCCCCGCCCCGCCCCAAAGGCCGGGCGCGCTCATGGTCGCTCGCCCTGGCCGCGCACGGGTTGCTGATCGCGGCCCTGCTGTGGACGGTGCGCCCCCCCAAAGAAGCCGACGAAGCCATGGTCGAAGCCGAGGTCTGGAGCAGTTCCGCGCCAGCCTCTGCCGCCGCCGTGACACCGCCGCCCCCTGCCCCGGAGCCCACTCCGGAACCGCCCCCGGCACCCGAGCCGCCGCCACCTCCACCGGAGCCCGTGGTGGCACCGCTGCCTCCTCCTGCTCCTGCCCCCAAGGTCCAGGCCCCTGACGACGATCATGAGGCCGAGATCGCCCTGGCCAGGAAAAAAAAGCAGGAGCAGCTGAAGAAGGAAAAGGCGGAGCAGGAAGCCCGTGAACAGCGGGAAAAAGAGCGCAAGGAAAAAGCAGAGAAGGACAAGGCCGAGAAGGAAAAGGCCGAAAAGGCTCAGCTGGAAAAGCAGAAGGCTGAAAAGGCGGAGAAGGAACGCAAGGAAAAGCTCGAGCACGAGAAAAAGGAAAAGGCCGACAAGGCTGCCAAGGACAAGGCCGAGAAGGAAAAAGCGGAAAAGGCCGAAAAGGAAAAGGCCGACAAAGCCGCCAAGGACAAGGCTGCCAGGGAAAAAGCCGAGAAGGACAAGGCCGAGAAGGAAAAGGCAGCCAAGGAGGCCAAGGAGAAGGCGGCCAGGGACGCCAAGGATGCCAAGGCAGCCGATGACCGTCGCAAGGCCGAGCTGGCACGCCTGCAAGGGCTGGCTGGCGGCTCCGGCGGCAGCGATCAGGCCGGCAGTGGCGGCAGCCGCACGGGCGGTGCGGGCAGCAGTGCCAGCGGCGGCCCCTCGGCGGGTTATGCGGCCAAGGTGGCAGCGCGCGTCAAGCCCAACATCGTCTACCCCGATGCGGTCAGCGGCAATCCGCGTGCCGAGGTTCGCGTGCGCACGGCACCGGACGGCACCATCACCAGCGCCACGATCTCCAAGTCCAGCGGCAACGCGGCCTGGGACGAAGCCGTGGTCCGCGCCCTGCACAAGACCGACAAGCTGCCGCGCGATATCGACGGCAAGGTGCCGTCGGATCTGGTCATAGGTTTCAGACCCCAGGACTGACGCGGAACTGCGCGCAGCTGTCCCCCAAGCCCCGCAGGCATGGCCTACGGGGCTTTTCTCTATCTGTGGTCAATCCACAACGCACCGAGCTGCACGGCTTGCGCCGCCGCCTGCCAGTCCATAGCATGCCTTTCTTTGCCGCAATACACGACGTATTGCGCGCTTTCCCGCTCACGCAAAGGAGAGAGCCATGTCCCAGACGACAAATCCCTTTGCAGTCGTGCCCGCCTAAAGCCTTCTAGCGCTTCCCGCCACGCTGCAGACCTCGCCCGGCCCATCAACGGTATGGAGTCAGGCCTTGCGCTGCGCGTGAATTCCCGGATGCCTCTCGGCCGAGCATGTCGCGACTGCCTATCGCTGATTTCATGCATTCGACCAAGGGCCATTCATGGGCAATTCTTTTTCGGACACCTATATCCAGGTGTTCGCCAACCGCAGCGTCTGGATCGAGGACGCTGCCATCCAGCAACTTCACACCACCGCCGCCAATCTGGACGGCATCCGCGCCGCCGTGGGTCTTCCCGACCTGCATCCGGGCCGGGGCTATCCGGTAGGTGCGGCATTCTTCTCGACAGGACGCTTGTACCCGGCCCTGGTCGGCGGCGACATAGGCTGCGGCATGGCCCTGTACGCAACCGAGCTGGCCGTGCACAAGACCTCGGGCGCCAGGCTCGAAAAAGCCGTGGGCAATATCGACGGCCCTCTGCCTCAGGAGCTGCTGGAGACCGTGGACATGGGGCAGCTGCAGCAGATTGCGCAGACCAGCGGTGTCGCCGCTCTTACCTATCTGCAGGAGAGCCTGGGCACCATCGGCGGCGGCAACCACTTTGCCGAACTGCAGCAGGTCGAGACCCTCTACGAGGAAGGCGCGCTCGACAAAAAGCGCGTGCACCTCATGGTGCACAGCGGCTCGCGCGGCCTTGGCGGCGCCATACTGCGCGAGCATGTGCAGCGCTTCAGCCACGACGGCCTGGCCGCCGGCACCGAAGCCGCAAGGCAATACCTGCTGCAGCACGATGCAGCCATCGACTATGCGCGGCTCAACCGCAGCAGCATCGCCCAGCGCCTGCTGCGCGCGATCCGCACCCAGGGCAAGGCCCTGCTCGACATCACGCACAACCATATGCTGCCCCACCACTGGCAGGGGCAGGACGGCTTTCTGCACCGCAAGGGCGCCACGCCGGCAGACCGGGGTCTGGTCGTCATTCCGGGCTCGCGCGGCGACTACAGCTATCTGGTGCGGCCCGTTGCGGGCCGGCACGAGGCGCTGGATTCGCTGGCCCACGGCGCCGGCCGCAAATGGGCGCGCACGGACTGCGCGGGCCGGCTGCGGCCCCGCTTCACGCTGGACGAGCTGCTGCGCACGCGCTTTGGCAGCGCCGTGGTCTGCGCCGACCGCGAGCTGGTCTACGAGGAGGCCCCCCAGGCCTACAAGGATGTGGACTCCGTGGTTGCCAGCCTGCAGCAAGCCGGCCTGGTGGAGCTGGTCGCGCGCCTCAAGCCCCTGCTGACCTACAAGAAGGGAGCCCTGCAATGCTGCTGATGCAACTGAGCTCCGCCCACGGTCCCGCCGAGTGCGAATACGCACTGCAGCTGACCCTGCGCAAGCTGCTGCAGGCCTGCGCCGCCGAGGATCTCGCGGTCGAGGTGCTGGAGGAGTTCCGCACCCCGGCCGGCTACAGGTCGGTGCTGCTGCGCTGCGAGCGCGAGACGCCCGCACTGCGCGAATGGCTGGGCACCATCCAGTGGATCTTCGCCAGCCCCTTCCGGCCCCGGCATCCGCGCAAGAACTGGTTCGTCGCCGTGCAGCGCTGCGAGCCGCCGCGCCAGCTGACCATGGACGGCGAGATCCAGTTCCAGTCCTGCAAGGCTTCAGGCAAGGGCGGCCAGCATGTCAACACCACGGACTCGGCCGTCCATGCCCTGCATGTGCCCAGCGGGATGGCCGTCAAGGTCATGAGCGAACGCAGCCAGCATGCCAACAAGCAGCTGGCGCGCGAGCTGCTGGCCATCAAGCTGGCCCGGCACAATGCGCGCAGCCAGGGGCAGGCCCAGCGCCTGCGCAGCCAGCAGCACTGGGAAGTGGAGCGCGGCCAGGCCGTCAAGGTCTTCCGCCTGTAACTGCCCCGTGACGACATTGCCGCCTGCCTCGCGAACGCCGGGGTGGCGACAATGCGGCAGCCTGTGGCTGGGCCTGCATCCCGCAACTACGGCCCGGCCACTCAGAAGCACAGGTAGACCCCCAGGGCCAGCAGGCTGAGCATCAGCAGCTTCCGGAAAAGCTCGGGCGAGAGTTTTTCGCGCAGCAACTCGCCCCAGTGCATGCCGGCCAGCGCCGGAATCAGCATCAGGGCCGAAGCCAGCAGTCCCAGTCCCATCTCCTGCGCCTGCGCGCCCAGGCCTTGGCCCTTCCAGAGCAAGCCGGCCCCCAGGGCCAGCGTGGAGGTGGTAAAGCACAGGCCCATGGCCTGCATGAGCGCGGGGCGGGACAGGCCCAGCGACTGCAAAAAGGCCACAGCTGGCACGACAAAGACACCGGTCACGGCCGTGATGGCGCCCGTCAGCAGGCCGCATACCGCCCCCAGCCAGGCCTGGTGCGGCACCGGCGTCTGCCAGCGCAGGCCCGACAGCCCCCACAGGGCGTACAGCACCAGCGCCAGGCCCAGTGCCGGCCTGGCTGCGGGCAGGCTGCCGACTCCGCCCCAGAGGGCCACACCTCCCAGCGTGCCCAGCACAATGCCCAGCTGCATCCAGCCCAGTCTCTGCAGCAAGGGCTGCAAGCCGGCCACGGGCCGCATCTGCACCAGATTCGTCACCAGCGACGGCAAAAGCAGCAAGGCCGCCGCCTGCGCGGGCGGCATGAACACCGCCAGCAAGGCCATGGAAACCGTGGGCAGGCCCAGACCCACCACGCCCTTGACACAACCCGCCAGTCCAAACACGGCAATGGCTGCCGCAGCCATCCAGCCTTCATTCCACATCATCAATCCTTCGTATCATCCGAACCTTTAAACACCGGCAAGATCCATCTTTCTCTTGCACGGCGCTGATAATCCTTCGACACAGAACTCTTTACCAACGGGATTATTCAAATCCAGACTTCGTATAAACCTTAGGCTTGAATTCCATGCGCTTTGACCTGACCGACCTCCAGCTGTTTGTGCACATCCTCGACAGCGGCACGCTGACGGCAGCGGCACAGCGCAGCCATCTCACGCTGGCCTCGGCCAGCGAGCGCGTGCGCGGCATGGAGGCGCTGCTGGGCACGGCGCTGCTCATTCGCCAGGCTCGCGGCGTGCAGCCCACGGCTGCAGGTCACACCCTGGGCCAGCATGCGCGCCAGGTGCTCAGCCAGATGCAGCTCCTGCGCGGAGCCATGGGCGAATTCGGCGCCGGCCTGGCCGGGCAGATCCGGCTGCGCGGCAATACCTCGGCCGTGCGCGAGCATCTGCCGCTGGCCGTCAGCCGCTTTCTGCGACAGCACCCGCAGATTGCGCTGGAGCTGCAGGAATGTCCCAGCAGCGAAGTGCTGGCCGGACTGCGCCAGGGCCTGTGCGATATCGGCGTGGCTGCCTGGGATGCCGAAGACAGCAGCGCCCTGGCAGGCCTGCACTGCCAGCCCTGGAGGGCGGACCCGCTGGCCGCCGCATTGCCGCTGAGCCACGCGCTGGCCGGACGCCCGCAACTGAAACTGGCCGAGCTGCTGCACGAGAACTGGGTCGGCCTGCCACGCGACTCCGCCTTGCAGCAGCTGCTGCAGAAACAGGCCTTGCGGATCAATGACCGGCTGCTGCGCATCCAGGTCCAGCTGCAGCATTTCGAGGGACTGTGCCAGCTCGTGGGCCAGGGCGTCGGCATTGCCGTGCTGCCGCTGGCCGCCGTGCAGCGCCACGCTGCCGCCACCGGCGTGGTGGCCGTGCCGCTGTCCGACGCCTGGGCGCAGCGCCAGCTGCTGCTGTGCACGCCCGCCGCGACGGCCTCCCTGTCATTGCCTGCGCGGCAGCTGCACGCGCAACTGCTACAGACCGCGTAGCCTTAGCAAGCCACGGTGAAAAGCGCTATGCGGGACAATAGCGCCATCATGACCCTCAAAGCCCCCGAACTGCTGCTGCCTGCCGGCTCGCTCGACAAGATGCGCGCCGCCTACGACTTTGGTGCCGACGCCGTCTACGCCGGCCAGCCGCGCTACAGCTTGCGCGCGCGCAACAACGAATTCCGCCTGGAGCAGATCGGCCAGGGCATTGCCGAGGCGCATGCACGCGGCAAGAAGTTCTTCCTGACCAGCAATCTGATTGCGCACAACGACAAGGTCCGCACCTATCTGCGCGACATCGAGCCCATCATCGCCATGAAGCCCGACGCCATGATCATGGCCGACCCCGGACTCATCATGATGGTCAAGGAAAAGTGGCCCGAGCAGGAAATCCACCTGTCCGTGCAGGCCAACACCACCAACCACGCCACCGTGAAGTTCTGGCAGAAGATGGGCGTCTCGCGCATCATCCTGTCGCGCGAGCTCAGCCTGGACGAGATCGAGAAGATCCGCCAGGAATGCCCCGACATGGAGCTGGAAGTGTTTGTGCACGGCGCCCTGTGCATCGCCTACTCGGGCCGCTGCCTGCTGTCGGGCTACTTCAACCGCCGCGACCCCAACCAGGGCACCTGCACCAACGCCTGCCGCTGGGATTACAAGACGCATGACGCGGCCGTGGACCCCAACACCGGCGAGGCGCTGGGCCAGACCATGGAAAACGGCTTCAACTTCGAGGAAGCCAAGAACGATCTGGACAACCAGTTCACCAGCACCTGCGGCGACCAGCAGCGCCACCCCAAGGCCGATGCCATCTATCTGCTCGAGGAAAAAGGCCGCCCCGGCGAGTTGATGCCCATCATGGAAGATGAGCATGGCACCTACATCATGAACTCCAAGGACCTGCGCGCCGTGGAGCATGTGGAGCGCCTGACCAGGATCGGCGTGGACTCGCTCAAGATCGAAGGCCGCACCAAGAGCCTGTACTACGTGGCCCGCACCGCCCAGACCTACCGCCGCGCCATCGACGACGCCGTGGCCGGGCGCCCCTTCAACCCGCACCTGATCACCGAACTCGAAGGCCTGGCCAACCGCGGCTATACCGGCGGCCTGCTGGAGCGCCGCCCTGCCAACGACTACCAGAACTACGAAACCGGCCACAGCGTGCTGCAGCGCAGCCACTTCGTGGGCGCGGTGCGCGGTTATGCCGACGGCATGGCCGAGATTGAAACCATGAACCGTTTCGCCGTGGGCGACACCATCGAAGTGATTCATCCCCAGGGCAACCGGCAGGTTTTGCTGGAGAAGATGTTCAACCTCGAAGGCCAGCCCGTGGAAGTCGCACAAGGCAACCCCGTGCGCGTGCGCATTCCGCTGGAAGGCCCTGTGGAAGGTGCGCTGATTTCGCGACTGCTGTAAGCTCGACCGGCTTTGCTTTTCCAACGCCCCATTCGCTGGGGCGTTGCTCTTTTTTCTATAGCTGCTTTCGCTTGCCCTCTATTGAATTCACATTGATTTCATGCTGAAAACGAATGCCAACAAGCGCAAGCAGCTCCTCAATTTAAAGAACACACATGGAACTGAAGATTGACGAAGGCCTGAAGGCCTATATCGACCCTCTGACCCCGGACGAGCACGAATCGCTGGAGCGCAGCATCCTCGCCGAAGGCTGCCGCGACTCCCTGGTGGTCTGGGGCGATCTGCTCATCGACGGCCACAACCGCTACGGCATCTGCCGCAAGCACGGCCTGCCCTACAACACCGTGCAGGCCACGCAGTTCAAGAACATGGACGACGTGCATCTGTGGATGATCGACCAGCATCTGGGCCGCCGCTCGGTCTCCGACTTCCAGCGCGGTGTGCTGGCGCTGCGCAAGCGCGAGATCATTGCCGAGCGACGCGCTGCAGCAGCCGCTGCCGTGAACGCCGCCAAGGCCGCACAGCCGGCCAGCGAGGAAGCCCCCTGGGAAGGCGATACCGACCCCGTGGTGGCCCAGGCCCTGGCCAGCGTGGCCAAGGTGCCCGACGAAGCACTGGACACGCGTGAAGCCCTGGCCCGCGCCGCCCGCCTGTCGGCCGGTCAGGTCAAGATGATCGAGACCATCCAGGAAAAGGCCGCACCCGAAGTCGTGGCAGCGGTCAAGGCCGGCGAACTCTCGCTCAATGCCGCAGCCGTGGTCGCCACCCTGCCCGAGGAAGAGCAGCAAGCCGTGGCCGCCGAAGGCGCCGATGCGCTCAAGCAGGCCGCCAAGCGCGTGCGTGACGCCAAGAAAAAGCCCAAGGCCGCCAAGCCCGAAGCCGAAGAATCGGCAGAAGCCGCGCCAGCCGCCAGCCCCGAAGAGTTGCAGGCCCGCGTCACCGAGCTGGAGGCCGAGAACGAGCGCCTGCGCCTGCAGGTCAAGACCTTGCAGGACCTGCTGGCCGAACAGGGTTAAGTCGCCCCGCCTGCCGCTCAGAACGCGTCGAAACCATGGGCGCGCAGGCTTTTGCGCATGAGCTGCACGACCCGGCGCTGGCGTTCGCGCGGCATGCGGTTTTCGGCGGCGGCCACGCTGATCCCTGCAAGCACATCGCCGACGGCGGCTTGACCGGAAAGTACGTCTGAGCCCCTGCCATGCGGCGCGGCGGGGCCGCGCCGGCCGCCAGGTCAGCGGCAAGGCCCGAGACCACCGAACACGGTTGATCAGGCTTCGGCGGTGAAGCCCACCTGCTTGACGATGGGCGCCCACTTGGCCAGGTCTTCCTTGATCAGCGCCGCCAGCTCGGCGGGCGAGGACGACATGGCTTCCAGGCCGAACACGGCCAGGCTGTCAACCACATCGCGACTGGCCAGGGCCTGACGCATCTGTGCGTTGAGCCGCTCCACCTGATCGGGCTTGGCCTTGGCCGGCAGGAAGAAGCCGAACCACTCGCTGTGGGCCATGTTCTTGTAGCCCTGCTCGGTATAGGTAGGCACCTTGGGCATGAAGCGGTTGCGCTTGGAGCCGCTCACGCCCAGCAGGCGCATCTTGCCGCTGGCCGCGTGCTGCATGGCATCGCCCACGGGGCAGCTCACCGCGGCGATGCTGCCGCCCATCATGTCCAAGAGCGCAGGCTGCGAGCCGCGATAGCCCACGTGCTTGAAGTCGACGCCCGCCTGCTGGCCCAGCAGGGCGCCGACGAAGTGCGGCGTGGAGCCCGCGGCGGGCGAACCGAAGCTGGCACCGTCGGGATGGGTCTTGGCCCAGGCAAAGAACTCGGGCACGGTGGTCACGCTGGCCGGCACCATGGGGCCGACGGCAAAGCCGAAGTCGAAGATGCAGCCCACGGTCACGGGCGTGAGATCGGCCACGGGGTCGTAGCCCAGCTTCTTGTAGATGTGCGGATAGATGGTGAGCATGGAGGTGGGCGTCTGCAGCATCACCGAGCCATCGGCCGGGCGGCCCCTGACGTAGTTGATGGCGATCTGCCCGCCCGCGCCCGTGCGGTTCTCCACCACCACGCTCTTGGCATAGGCGGCGAGCTTGGTGCCCACGCGGCGGCAGATGGCGTCCGAGGTACCACCGGCCGCGAAGCCGGTGATGATGTTCAGATTCTCGAGCGGCGCCTGGGCCAGTGCCGGCAGGCCCAGGCCCGAAAGCAGCGCTCCCGCGCTGCCGGCGCCAGCGGCCTGCAGCCATTCACGGCGGTTGAAGTTCATATGGGTCTCCTTGGTGTTTTGAGTCGTCGTTGATTCTGTCCTTCAGGCCCTGGAGCGGTTTCACCCGCCCGGGTCACTGCCTTTGCCTCTGTGCGCATCACTTGCTGTCGCGCAGCCAGGTCACCGCCCCCGAATGCGTGACCGCGCCCTGGTGGGCGGGACGCACGGTCAGCGCGTATTTCTCCAGCAGCCCGCCCAGGGGGCGCTGCTGCGCACGGCTGGCCCGGGCGGCTTCCAGCCGCGCGGCAATGACGGCGGGCTCCAGCTCCACCGTGATGCTGCGCGCGCCGGCCCGCGCATCGATGGCGATGATGTCGCCGTCCTGCAGTGCGGCAATCGGCCCACCGTCAGCGGCCTCCGGCCCCGCGTAGCCTATGCACAGGCCGCGCGTGGCGCCCGAGAAGCGCCCGTCGGTGAGCAGTGCCACCTTGTCGCCCATGCCCTGGCCATAGAGCAAGGCAGTGATGCCCAGCATCTCGCGCATGCCGGGGCTGCCCTTGGGGCCTTCGTTGCGTATCACCAGCACATCGCCGCTCCGGTAGGCCATGGCCTGCACGGCGTCCTGCGCCTGTTCCTCGGAGTCGAAGACGCGGGCCGGACCGCGGTGCACCAGGGTCTTGAGCCCCGCCGTCTTGAGCAGGGCACCGTCAGGGCACAGATTGCCCTTGAGCACCGTGAGCCCACCGTCGGCCGAGATCGGGTTGCCGGCCTTGCGCACCACTTCGCCGTCGGGCTCGGCAGCATCGGCCACCTCCTCGGCCAGCGTGCGGCCCGTGAAGGTGAGTGCATCGCCATGCAGCAGGCCCTGCTCCAGCAGGGTGCGCAGGATGACAGCCGCACCGCCGATGTAGTAGACATCACGTGCCAGGAAGCGGCCGCCGGGCTTGAGGTCTGCGATCAGCGGCGTGCGCGCAAAGATCTCGGCCACGTCGTCGAGGTGAAAGCGTATGCCGGCCTCGTGCGCGATCGCCGGCAGGTGCAGGGCCGCATTCGTGGAGCCACCCGTGGCGCAGACCACGGCACAGGCATTTTCCAGGGCCTTGCGCGTGACGATGTCGCGCGGCAGCACGGCCTCTCCCCTGGCGCTGGCCCACACCATTTCCATGAGCTGACGGCCCGCGCGGCGCATCAGCGGCGCGCGTTCGCTGAACACGGCCGGCACCATGCTGGAGCCTATGGGCGCCAGGCCCAGGGCCTCGCTGACCATGCCCATGGTGTTGGCCGTGAACTGCCCGGCACAGGCCCCGGCCGAGGGCAGGCAGGAGCGCGTGACGGTGTCCAGCTCCTGCATGGTGGAGGTGCCGGCCAGCACCTTGCCTATGGTCTCGTAGGTGTCGACCACGTTAAGGGCGCGCCCCGATACGCTGCCCGGCATCTGCCCGGGCAGGGCCGAGCCGCCATGCACGAAGACGCTGGGCACATTGCAGCGCACCATGGCCATCATCAGGCCCGGCAGGTTCTTGTCGCAGGCACCCACGGCAAAGATACCGTCCCACTGGTGGCCGCGCACCGAGGCCTCCACGCTGTCGGCGATGAGCTCGCGCGAGATCAGCGAAAAGCGCATGCCCGAATGCGCCATGGTCAGGCCGTCGCTGACCGAGACCACGGGGCACTCGTGCGGCATGCCGCCTCCCGCGTAGATGCCGGTCTTGGCATGCTGGGCCTGGTCGCGGAGATTCATATTGCAGGGGCTCATCTCCCCGCCCGTATGGAACACGCCCACATGCGGGCGTGCAATCTCCTCATCGTCCTGGCCCAGCGCATGCAGAAAGCTGCGCGCGCTGGCGCGCAAGGTGCCGCGGTGCACGATGGCCGAGCGCAGGCCCGGGGCGGAGGATGACACAGAGGAGTCGGAGGGTTCAGCGTGGCCGCTGACAGCGGCCTGGGGATCGGTGGAGCGGGAATCGTTCATGGGGCGCGAAGCGGAAGCGGGATGAAGTCCAGCGGCTGCAGGAATGTGCCGGAACTTCGCCGCATGTTTATGAACGATAACGGTCAGACCCCGGTCCTGAACATTGGCGTTTCACCTTGCCGCCGCCCGCCTTGCCACAAGAAAAAGCCCGCTGGCGCAGCATTGCGCAAGGGACATGCACCGAACGCCCGCAGACCACAGGCTCCACTGCGGCCAGGCATGTCAGGCCGGCAACTGCACGCAGCGGCCCCGACCGGCCAGATTGCCGAACGGGGAGACTGCTATTTGTGTATCAACATAACCACAAACAGCCAAATGACAGCCATTCTCATTAATATCTGCGCCTGCCAATAAACGCCACATAGCCCCCTCCGGCTCCGACTGAAGACAAGAGATGCCGCCAGCGCAAGGCTGGCGCAGCGCGCTGTTCATGCCAGCCAGGTGCTGTGTGCCCTCCCCTACAACACCTATGGCTAACCTCCATCGTTCCGACTCCCCCGCTTTTTGCCTGAGCAGCGCTGCCACTGCCGTTGCCGCAGCACTTGGCGTGCTCGCCAGCCCCGTTCATGCACAGACGGCCAACGCCGCCGCTACCGAAGCCGCCCTGGACTCGGTCACTGTCACCGGCAACTGGCTGGACGGCGACATGTCCAGCGCCGAGAAGGTGCTGGAGCATCCTGGCGCACGCACCATCGTCGAGCGCGAGCGCATTCAGGAAAGCGGCGCAGCCACCTTGCGCGAAGCGCTGCGTCTGGTGCCCGGTGTGCAGGTTCAGGACAGCAACGGCACGGGCGGCAGCGATATCTCTCTGAACCTGAGCGTGCGCGGTCTGACCGCGCGCCTGTCGCCACGTTCCTATGTGCTGCAGGACGGCGTGCCCGTTTCCTACGCCCCCTACGGTCAGCCTCAGCTGTCGCTGGCGCCCCTGGCGCTGGGCAATCTGGACTCCATCGACGTAGTGCGCGGCGCAGGCTCGGTGCGCTACGGCCCGCAGAACGTGGGCGGCATCATCAACTTCACGACGCGCGCCATTCCCAAGACCTTTGCGGCCGAAGCCTCCATCGGCACCGAGATCTACAGCCACGGCGGCAATGTGAAGTCCACGCCAAGCTTCTTTGTGGGCGGCACCAACGAGTCGGGCCTGGGCCTGGCCGTGCTGTATTCGGGCACGCACGGCAAGGGCTGGCGCAGCAGCAACGACAAGACCGACATCGACGACCTGCTGGTCAAGGGCAGCTACAAGCTCGGCAACAACAGCAGCATTTCCGCTTCGCTGCACCACTTCGAGGGCAAGGGCCAGATGCCCGGCGGCCTGACCACGGCGCAGTACGCCGCCGACCCGTTCCAGAGCACGCGCAACTACGACCAGTTCACGGGCCGCCGCACCGACGGTTCGCTCAAGTACAGCTACAAGGACGGTCGCAACAATTTCGAAGTGCTCAGCTACTACGTGGACTCTTTCCGCGGCAGCTATATCGAACGCGACGCCACTGGCGCCAATGCCGGCAAGCGCAGCCTCACGGCCGCACCGCGCGACTACAGCTACTACGGCGTGGAGCCGCGCTACTCGCGCATTTTCGAGACCGGCTCCGTGGTGCAGGAAATCAGCGTGGGCTATCGCTACCTGAAGGAAAAGAGCTCCGAAACGGCGCTGGCCACTTCGGGCTTGTATGTACCCGGCCAGGCCGATGCCATGGCCCTGCCGCTGAACACCACCCAGACCAGCCAGGGCGGCACTACGGCCAATGCCTTCTATATCGACAACCGCATCGATGTGGGCAACTGGACCATCACGCCCGGCGTGCGCTACGAGCGCATCCGCTCCTTCAACAATGTGGTGGACTACAAGGGCGCGACCGCAGCGGCCATCTACCCGACGGCGGCCGCCAACGAACTGCTGCCCACGCTGTCGGTGCTCTACCGCGTCGACAGCCACTGGTCGGTGTTCGCCAATGCCGGCAAGTCCTTCGGGCCCCAGCAGTACGCACAGCTGGCCCAGTCGTCCAACAACCAGCTCTATCCCGAATCGGCCAAGACCTATGAGCTGGGCACGCACTACAAGAGCGACACCTGGAATGGCGAGCTGACGCTGTTCAACATCGACTTCAACAAGGAGCTGTTCCTGGACCGCCCGGGTGACGGCACCGGCAACGGCATCTGGACCGATCTGGGCGCCACGCGCCACCGTGGTCTGGAATCGGCGCTGCGCTATGACTTCGGCAAGAACTACCCGGCACTCAAGGGCCTGTCGCTGGGCATGAGCTATACCTTCACCCAGGCCACCAGCCAGGCCGGCCCCTTCGCAGGCCGCGACCTGCCGCTATATTCGCGCCACACGGCCGGCCTGTCGGCACGTTATGCAATGGAGCGCTGGACCTTCAATGCCGACCTGAACGCCCAGTCCAAGCAGCGCTCGCCCGGCACGCCCGGCACCAGTGCCAAGCCCAACTCCTACATCACGCAGGAAGATGCCAATGGCAATCTGGGCGATATCCCGGGCTTTGCCATCCTGGGCCTGCGCACCAGCTACCAGGCAGGCAAGGAGCTGAACAATCTGCGTCTGACCGTGGGGATGAAGAACGTGTTTGACCGCCGCTACTTCACCCGCTCCACCGACAACAACGGCGGCGGCAAATACGTGGGCATGCCACGCACCCTGTACGTTCAGGCCACCCTGCCGTTCTAAGCGGCGCCGCCGCGAGTCCACCCTCAAGGGCGGTCTCGCGGGACATCACACCATCACACGCAATGACTTCGCTCCGTTCCCTGTGGCTGCGCTTGCATCGCTGGTTCGCCCTGGGCCTGGGCTGGATTCTGATTCTGGCCGGGCTCACCGGCACCCTGCTCATCATCGGCCAGCCGCTGGACCGCATGGCACACCCCGAACTGTTCCAGGCCCGCACGACGCATGCGCAGCAGGCCCAGCAGGCCGCCGCGCTGACGCCGATACTGGCAAGAGCCCATGAGGAATTCGGCAGCAAGGCCACTTTGCGCTTCAGGCTGCCGCAGCAGGCACGGGACAGCCTGTGGCTGCGTGTTCAGGCGGCCAACTGGCGCGGCACCATTTACCTGGACCCCGTGACCGGCCAGGAGCAGGGCCGGCGCGGCGAGACCGAGGGCTTTGTCAACACACTGTTCAGGCTGCACAGCACCTTGCTGCTCGACGCCAACGGCAAGGCCATACTGGCCTGGACCACGCTGGCCTATGTGCTGCTGCTGCTGACGGGCGTCATTCTCTGGTGGCCCAAGCGCTGGCCGGGCAACTGGCGCATAGAACTCAACAAGAGTCTGGTGCGCGCCCTGTTCGACATGCACCGCATCGGCGGCGTGATCATGGGCCTGCTGATCGCGGTCTCGGTCGTCACCGGGGCCTATATGGCATGGCGGCCGCTGGGCGACTGGCTCAATGTGCTCGTCAGCAGCACGGCAGTCAAGCCGCCCAAGCTGCCCACACTGGCTGCGCAAGGCTCCGCCCAGCCGCTGCCCGCCGATGTGGACGCCATGCTGGCCTCGGCCCGCGCGGCCATGCCCGATGCCCAGGCCAGCTTCGTGCAGCTGCCGCCCAATGCCAAGCAGGCCGTACGCATCCGCT
This sequence comes from Comamonas sp. Z3, assembly GCF_008121565.1. NCBI lineage: Bacteria > Pseudomonadati > Pseudomonadota > Betaproteobacteria > Burkholderiales > Comamonadaceae > Comamonas > Comamonas sp. Z3. The sequence continues at coordinate 116,732 of NZ_VOQU01000008.1, read as the reverse complement.
TTCGCGCCCCCGGCGAACCACACCCCAACGGCATCAGCTCGGTATGGCTGGACCCGCGCAACGGGGCGGTGCTGGACGTCAGGCGCTGGAATGAACTCGACCCCGGCGCTGCGGCGGTGGCCGTGGCCTATCCACTGCACACGGGCGAGCTGGGTGGCGTGCTGATGGAAGTCCTGGCCGGTCTCAACGGCCTGGTGCTGGGCGGCTTGGGCATCAGCGGAATCTGGCTCTGGTGGCACCGCCGCAAGGCCAGAAAGCTTGCTGCCCGGAGAAAATCCTGAGGGAGCCGGACTCGGATATCCCCGTTCAGGGCCGGGTCTGCTTGCATCACAGCCTCTACGGCGTCAGCATCTGGACTTCCACCGATGAGCAGACAAGGAGCTGAAGATGGCTATGAATCCCGTTGGCTGGTTCGAGATCTACGTGCAGGACATGTCGCGCGCCAGGAGCTTCTACGAAGCTGTGCTGGGCTGTCAGCTGCAAGCGCTGGCCATGCCGGAAGGCGGCGAGCACCCCGATATGGAAATGTGGGCCTTTCCCGGGCAGCCGGATAACGCTGGCGCCACCGGGGCGCTGGTCCGCATGCCGGAATGTCCCTCTGGCGGCGGCGGCACGCTGGTCTATTTCGTCTGTGAAGACTGCGCCGAGCAGGCCGCACGCGTCGCACGCAACGGCGGCCGCCTGCACCGCGACAAAGTCTCCATAGACCCTTATGGCTTTATTGCCCTGGCCATCGACACCGAAGGCAATATGTTTGGCCTCCACTCGATGAAATAGGGCTCGCGCCGGTCCACGAAAAAGGCCTGCCTCCGAGGACAGCAGGCCTTTTGACTTGGCAAGCTGGCGCAATCAGGCCAGCAGCTGCCTCAGCACATAGGGCAGGATGCCGCCATGGCGGTAGTAGTCCACCTCGATGGGGGTGTCGATGCGCAGCTTCACGGTCACGGTTTTCTTGCTGCCATCGGCCCTGGTGATTACCAGCTGGGCATCGCTTTGCGGCGCCAGGTCGGCGGCCGGGATCACATCGATGAACTCCTCGCCCGTCAGGTCCAGGCTTTGCCAGCTGTCATTGCCCTTGAACTGCAGCGGCAACACGCCCATGCCCACCAGATTGGAGCGGTGAATGCGCTCGAAGCTGCGCGCCACCACGGCCTTGATGCCCAGCAGCTGCGTGCCCTTGGCCGCCCAGTCGCGGCTCGATCCCGTGCCGTACTCTTCGCCGGCCAGCACCACGGTGGCTCGGCCCGCAGCCTGGTACTTCATGGCCGCGTCGTAAATGGCCATCTTCTCGGCCCTGCCGTTGTCGTCACGGTACAGCGTGATGCCGCCCTCCTCGCGCGAGCCGTCGGCCCGGGCGGGAATCATGAGATTCTTGATACGCACATTGGCAAACGTGCCGCGCATCATCACCTCGTGGTTGCCCCGGCGCGAGCCATAGCTGTTGAAGTCGGCCTTTTGCACACCATGCTCGAGCAACCACTTGCCGGCGGGTGAGGACTCCTTGATGGAGCCTGCGGGCGAGATATGGTCGGTGGTGATGGAGTCTCCGAACAAGGCCATGATGCGGGCACCATGCACCGCGCTGGGATTGGAGGTTCTGTCTGTCGTTGCGGGCGGCGCCTTCAGCTCCAGAGCAAAGTCGGCAAAGAACGGCGGCTCGGCGATATAGGTGCTCTCGGGCCAGGTATAGGTGGAACCCGTCACGCCCTGGATCTTTTCCCAGAGCTTGCCCGGCTCGCTGGCCACCTGCTCGTAATTGCTGCGGAAAGCCTTGCCGTTCATGGCGAACTTGAGCAGGTCCTGGATCTCCTCGCTGCTGGGCCAGATATCGCCCAGATACACCTCCTTGCCACCCTTGCCCCGGCCCACGGGCTCGGTCATCAGGTCCTTGCGCACCGTCCCGGCAATCGCGTAGGCCACCACCAGCGGAGGACTGGCCAGGAAGTTGGCCTTGATATTGGGGTGGATGCGTGCTTCGAAATTGCGGTTGCCCGACAGGACGGCCGCGCAAACCAGCTCATTGCGGGTGATGACATCGTTGAGCTCGGGCGTCAGATCGCCGGCATTGCCGATGCAGGTGGTGCAGCCATAGCCTGCCAGCGCAAAGCCCAGCTTCTCCAGATAGGGCAGCAAGCCCGCCTCGGTCAGATAACGGGTCACCAGGCGAGAGCCCGGCGCCAGCGAAGTCTTGATATGCGGCTGGACCTTGAGTCCCGCCTGCACCGCCTTCTTGGCCAGCAGGCCCGCCGCCAGCATGACGCTGGGGTTGGAGGTGTTGGTGCAGCTCGTGATGGCCGCAATCAGCACATCGCCATTGCCGACATGCAGCACCGGCTCGTCGCTACCCGGCAGATCGCACACTGACTTGGCCGTCGCATCGTCGTGAGCGGTTTCCAAGGTAGGCCGGTTGCCGACCATCTCCACCACTGCCCGCTCCGCTCCTGCCTTGGGCGGCGGTGCATCGGTCGCCTGCTCACCTTCGCCGCAGCCCACGCGATAGCGCTGATCGAGCTTCTGCGGCGGCTGATTGAAGCCGTTGACCGCTGCCGATGCCGTGAACAGCTCGGTGAACTTGCGCGCCACATCGCCGATTTCGATACGGTCCTGCGGACGCTTGGGCCCGGCCAGACTCGGGGCCACAGTACCGAGATCGAGCTTGACCACTTGCGAGTAATCGATATCGCCCGCCTTGGGCACGCCAAACAGTTGCTGGGCCTTGAAATAGGCTTCGAAGGCCTGGATCTCGCTCTTGGTGCGTCCGGTTCCCTTGAAGTACTCGATGGTTTTCTCATCGACAGGGAAGAAACCCATGGTTGCCCCATATTCGGGAGCCATGTTGCCGATGGTGGCGCGATCGGGCAGGGACAGGCTGCGCGTGCCTTCGCCAAAGAACTCGACGAACTTCCCGACCACTTTTTCCTTGCGCAGCAGCTCCGTGACGGTGAGCACCAGATCGGTGGCAGTCACCCCCTCGCGCAACTGGCCGGTCAGCTCGAAGCCCACCACATCAGGCGTGAGGAAGTACACGGGCTGGCCCAGCATGGCCGCCTCGGCCTCGATGCCGCCCACACCCCAGGCCACCACGCCGATGCCGTTGATCATGGTGGTATGGCTGTCGGTGCCGACCAGCGTGTCGGGGTAGTACACCGCCTCGCCCTTGCCGCTCCTGGCCTTGTGCACGCCACGCGCCAGGTATTCCAGATTGACCTGGTGCACGATGCCGAAGCCCGGCGGCACGACGCCGAAGGTGTCGAAGGCCTGCATGCCCCATTTCATGAACTGGTAGCGCTCCTGGTTGCGCTGGAACTCCAGCTTCATGTTCAGGTCCAGCGCCTTCTTGGTGCCGAAGTAGTCCACCATGATGGAGTGATCCACCACCAGGTCCACGGGCACCAGGGGCTCGATGGACTTGGGCTTCTTGCCCAGCTTGGCAGCCGTGCTGCGCATGGCAGCCAGGTCGGCCAGCAAGGGCACGCCGGTGAAATCCTGCAGCACCACGCGTGCGACGACAAACGGGATCTCGTCGACACGCTCGGCCTTGGGCTGCCAGCGCGCCAGCTGCGCCACATGCTCCTCGGTGATCTTGTTGCCATCGCAGTTGCGCAGCACCGACTCCAGCACGATGCGGATCGAGACCGGCAGTCGCTTGATTTCGGGAAACTGCTTGGCAAGTGCAGGCAGCGAGTAGAACTTGGCTTTCTTGCCTTCGGCCAGCTCAAAGGACTTCAGGGTTTTGGCAAAAGCATGCGACATCGTGAGACTCTCCATGGACAGAACACAGGGGTAACGCTTTTACATTCCATTGTGCACACAATGCCCGTGAAAAGGGTGAGACAGGCCGCCGGCAACGCGAACCCTGCCCACATCGGTGCAAAAGGAAAGCGCTCTACGGACGGGCTGGGATCTCGGCGCAGACTGCTCAGGAGCCTCCGACAGGCAGAAAATCCTGTCCCTCGCTCAGGGGGGCAAAGCGATAGCTGGCCGGCGTGCGGCCGAGCTTGACCGGAGCGCCCAGCCCCTGGTACTGGTCCATGGTCACCACCATCTCGCGGTGCGCTGTATGCGGATGCTCAAGCGCCTGGGCGACATCCAGCACCGGCGCGGCGGGCACGCCGATGGCCATCAGCTCGTCGGCCAGTTGCACACCATCGAGCGATGCAAACGCCTGTTCGAGCAGGGGCTTGAGCTCGGCGCGATGGACGGAGCGCTGGCCTGCGCTGGCAAAGCGCTCGTCCTGCGCCAGCTCGGGTCGGCCGACATGGTTGCACAGCAGCCGGAACTGCCGGTCGTTGCCCACCGCCAGGAAGATGGGGGCAGCGCCAGTGCTGATCACGTCATAGGGATAGATATTGGGATGGGCATTGCCCGAGCGCTGCGGCACCTTGCGCCCCATGAACCAGTTGGCGGCGTGAGGATGGAGCAGCGACAGGCCGGAGTCGTAGAGCGAGGCATCCACCAACTGGCCCTGCCCGCTGCGCCCCCGCTCGTGCAGGGCCAGCAGCACGCCGATGGTGGCATTCAGCCCGGTCACCATGTCCACCACCGGCAGGCCCACGCGCAGCGGATCGCCATCGGCCTCGCCATTGATGCTCATGATGCCGGCCATGGCCTGGATGGCGGCGTCGTAGCCGGGCAGGCTGCCCAGGGGGCCGTCGGCGCCGAAGCCCGTGACGCGGCACCAGATCAGATGCGGCAGCTGCTCGCGCATCTGCTCAAAGCCTATGCCCCATTTCTCCATGGTGCCGACCTTGAAGTTCTCCACCACCACATCGGCCTGGGCCATCAGCTCGCGCACGCGCTGCTGGCCTTCGGGCGAGGACAGGTCGAGAAACTGGATGCGCTTGTTGCGGTTCAGGCCGAAGTAGTAGGAGGCCACGCCGTCGCGAAACGGAGGCCCCCAGGTGCGCGTGTCGTCTCCCTGCGGCGGCTCCACCTTGAGCACATCGGCGCCATGGTCGCCCAGGATCTGCCCGCAGAGCGGCCCGCCGAGGATGCGTGACAGATCGAGAACCTTGATGCCCTGCAGGGCTCCGGCGCCGATCGTGACTGGATTGTGCATGTTTCAATTCCCTACAGAATGCGGGCCCAGGGCCCGCGTATGGCTCAAAGAGGACTTGCGCAAACAAGAATGCAACAACGGCCTGCCCTTTGAGGCAGTCGCCCGGCCTGAACCCGTTTTGCGCAAGTCGTGTCAAAAATGCTTTGCGGCGGCCCGCCATCAGGCCAGGGGCTTGCGCCCCACACCGTCGATCAATCGCGTCAGGCGCTGGTACTGCGCGTTGAAGCTCTGGTCAGCCTCGGCCTGGCTGCGGATCGGTTGGTGAAAATGCCTCCCCTCGGCCTCCAGCTTGCTGCGGATATCCGGGTTCACCAGCGCCTCGCCCACGGCGCTGCGCAGCACGGCCACACGGTCTGCGGGCGTGCCCTTCTTGACAAAATAGCCCCCACCAATCGTGTATTCAAAATCCGGGCTGTGCCGGCTTTGCGAAATCAGCGGGATATGGCCCAGATCCCTGGGCAATGCCTTGGAGAAGCTGGTCAGGATCTTCAGCCTGCCTTGCTTGGCCATGCCGTCAAAACTGGCCTGGTACGCCAGAATCGCAAAGTCCACCTGGCCGCCCGCCACATCCTGCAGCGCCGGCGCTCCCCCCTTGTAGGGCACATGCAGAAAAGGCAGCTTGAGCCTGGTCGCCAGCGCCTCACCCATCAAGTGGTACATGGAGTCCACCCCCACGGTTGCGTAGGTGAGCGGTTTGCCTGCGGATTGGCTGGCATGGGCAATGAACTCGTCATAGGTGTTGACCGGCAAGTCGCTTCTGACCAGCAGCACAATGGCCGCATCGGTGGTAGGTGCCGCCAGGGTGAAATCGCCGGGCTTGTAACGTGCTGCCGGGTTGAGCATGGGTGCCAGGAACACTTCGTTGGCCGAGCCATGGAAGAACATATAGCCATCTGCCGGAGCATTGAGCACCCTGGCCGCAGCGATCAGGCCGGTGCCGCCGCCCAGATTATCGACCACCACCTGCTGCCCGAGGCTGCGGCCAATGGATTCGGCAAAGATGCGCGCCGCCACATCGCTGGCCCCCCCTGCGGGGTAGGGCACCATCAGTACCAATGGTCGGGCCGGAAAGCTTTCTGCAGCCCGGACCCCGGTCGACGCTGCCGCCAGGGCAGCCGTCTGCCACAGAGTGTGCCGCATAAAGCAGCGGCGGTTCCATCTATCCATCTCCTGCCTCCCATTTCAACAAGCGGCCGCTCAGGCCAGATAGCTTTGCACCAGTTGCGTCCAGAAGGCCGCGCCGATGTGCAAGGCCTTGTCATTGAAGTCGTACAGCGGGTTGTGCACCATGCAGCCACCGTCCTCGCCCACGCCATTGCCCAGCCGGATGTATGCGCCTGGGCGCTTTTGCAGCATGTAGGCAAAGTCCTCGCTGCCCATGGTGGGCGTGCGCTCGCCCACCTTGTCCTCGCCCAGCAGGCTGATTGCCACCTGACGCGCGTATTCGGTCTGGGCTGCGCAATTCACCAGCACCGGGTATTTGTGCACATAGTCGATCTCGCAACCGAGCTGGTAGCTCTCGGCCTGGGCCTGCACAAAGGCCTTGATGCGCTTCTCCACCCAGCTGCGCACATCCGGATGCAGGGCACGCACACCGATCTTGAGCACGGCGCTCTCGGGCACGATGTTGAAGACCTCGCCGGCCTGGATGGAGCCCACCGTGATCACGGCTGCCTGCTGGGCATCGAGCTCGCGCGTGATGATGGACTGCAGGCCCAGCACGATGCTGGCCGCGCACTGCATGCTGTCTATGCCGTGGTGCGGCATGGCGCCATGGGCGCTGCGCCCGCGCAGCGTGACGGTCACCCGATCGAACGAGGCCATGGCCGGCCCCGGGCTGATGGCCATCTGGCCCACGGGCAGGCCTGGCGCGTTGTGCAGCGCGTAGATCTCGTCGCAGGGAAACAGCTCGAACAGGCCCTCGTCCACCATGCGCAGCGCGCCGCCCTCGTTTTCCTCGGCCGGCTGGAAGATCAGGTTCAGCGTGCCGTCGAAATCGAGCTTCTCGGCGATGTACTTTGCCGCGCACAGCAGGATGGCGGTATGTCCGTCATGGCCGCAGGCATGCATTTTCCCGGGCAGGCGGCTGGCGTAGTCCAGGCCTGTTCTTTCGAGAATGGGCAGGGCATCCATGTCCGCGCGTATGCCCAGCGACTTGCTGCCCGAGCCTTTCTTGAGTACGCCGACCACGCCGGTCACGCCCAGGCCGCGGTGCACCGCATAACCCCAGCGGGCCAGGGACTCGGCCACCATGTCGCTGGTGCGCGTCTCCTCGAAGGCAAGTTCGGGATGGGCATGGATGCTGCGGCGGACCTCGACGAACTCGGCAGCGACCGCCTGCAGTTGCGCAAGCAAAGGGGATGGGCTTGAAAATGTCATGGCGATGGATAGGTAAAGGGCCCGGTTCCATGTCTGGCATGGCCCGCGGGCAGTGGCCGGTGGTGCTAAACAGTGTCTCCCTCACAACCCAGGCAAGAGGTTTCGAAAGGTTCTAACACGACCAGCCTTCGCTGACATGCGTGTGCTTGCATCCTGGCAACTGCACCATCAGTCCAGCGTGACCCCGGCCTTTTGCACCACCTCGCTCCATTTTCCGAGCTCGCTCTTCACGAAGCCGGCCAGATAGGCGGGCTTGGTATCCGCGCCGCGCTCCAGCCCCTGGGCCGCAAATGCCTTCTTCACATTGTCGGAATCCAGCGCCTTGGCATAGGCCTGGTTGAGCAGCGCGACCCGATCCGCGGCCATGCCCTTGGGGCCGACCACACCGAAGAACACGCTCACGTCATAGTCGGGCAGCCCCTGCTCGGCGATGGTGGGAATCAGGGGCATGGCGCTGGAGCGCTTGGCCGTGGCCACGCCCAGGGCCTTGACCTTGCCGGCCTTGATATAGGGCATGGCCGTGAGGATGTCGGTGAAGGTCATCTCCACCTGACCGGCCAGCAGGTCGTTGAGTGCCGGCCCCGTGCCCTTGTAGGGCACATGTTGCAGCTCGGTACCGGCCATGCCGTTGAACAGCACGCCCGCCAGATGGGACGAGGCGCCATTGCCGGAGGACGCGAAGTTGAGGCGGCCAGGTTTGCTCTTGTCCAGCTCGATCAGTTCCTTGACACTGCTCACACCCAGGCTCGGCCGCACCACCAGCACATTGGGCAGATAGCCCACATAGATGATGGGCGTGAAGCTGGTGCGCGGGTCGTAGCTGATGGACTTGTACAGGGACTTGTTGATGGCCAGCGGGCCCGAAGTGCCGAACATCAGCGTATAGCCATCGGGCTTGGCGCGGGACACGAAGTCGGCACCGATATTGCCGCCGGCGCCGGCCTTGTTCTCCACGATCACGCTCTGGCCCAGCTCCTTGGTCAGCTCGGTGGCCAGGATGCGCGCCATGGCATCGGTGGGGCCGCCAGGCGGAAACGGCACGATGAACGTGATGGGGCGCTCGGGAAATTTCTCGGCGGCCTGGACATTCAAAGAGAGGCCCAGGCACAGAGCGGCGCTGGCGAGCGCGGCCGATCCGGCCAGCAAACGGCGATTGATATTCATGACTTGTCTCCTTGGGTTGTTCGCCAATCGGTGTTGGCTTTCAAAATGCATAGCTGCCGGCGATTGTCTGTATTGGGCTGGCGCTGCTTTATGTGTCAATTCACTTTTGCCATTCCGGCGGCACTTCGGTCGCCGCCAGCGGATCGCGCGGCAGCACGCGGTGCATCAACACCAGCTGCGACAGGCGCAGGCGCTCGGCCGAGCCCGTCCGCCTGGCTTCCCAGGCCATGGCGATGGCCGTGGTGCAGTTGTAGAGTGCGGTGGCAGCCTGGCGGGCCAGCACGTCGCCTCCATCCTGGGCGGCTCTCTCGGCCAGGGCACTGGCGCGCTCCAATGCCCGCTCCAGCGCCTGGCGGTAGCCGGGCACCAGCAGGGCCTGATCCAGCAATGCGTGCAGATACTGCTGCAGCACCGGCAGCGAGCCTTCGCGCCTGATGGCGCGGATCACGTCCAGCGCCACGATATTGCTCGTGCCTTCCCAGATCGAGCCCAGATGCGCGTCGCGCACCAGCCGTGGGTCGCTCCACTCCTCGATATAGCCACAGCCGCCACGCACCTCCATCGCGTCGCCGGTAACCTTGCGCGCATCGCGGCAAGCACGAAACTTGATCAGCGGCGTGAGAATGCGCAGCAGCGGGTAGGCCCCCTCTTCGCCCGCGTCCGAACGCATCAGCGTCTGTGCAGTCTGGAACACCATGGTGCGCGCCTGCTCGGCGGGCACGCGCAGCTTGTCGAGCTGGCGCTGCATCAGCGGCATGTCTTCGAGGCGTTTGCCGAAGGCGATGCGCTCGTGGGCAATGAACTCGGCTTCGGCCACGGCGCGGCGCATCATGCCGGCCGAGCGCACGCCATTGGAAAGGCGCGAGTTGTTCACCATGTCGGCAATCTGCACAAAGCCCCGGCCCTGCTCGCCCACCAGATAGGCGGTCGCGCCTTCCATGCGGATCTCCCCGCTGGCCATGGACTTGGTGCCCATCTTGTCCTTGAGACGGATGATGCGGTAGAGGTTGGCGCTGCCATCGTCCAGAGTGCGCGGCAGCAGGAACAGCGAGATGCCCTTCATACCCGCCGGCGCCCCGTCCACGCGCGCCAGTGCCATAGCGAACTCGGCATCGGGGTTGGAGCAGAACCACTTGTCGCCGGTCAGACGCCAGGAGCCGTCGATCTGCGGGTAGGCCATGGTCTGCGTGTTGGCGATGTCGGAGCCCGCAGCCTGTTCGGTCATGAACATGGCGCCCTGGGCCTGGTTGTCCCAGTCCAGGGACAGCAGCTGCGGCAGGTATTTGTCCACCAACTCGGACGTGCCGAACTTCTTGAGCGTACGTGTCAGCGAATCGGTCATGGACAGCGGACAGCACAGACCGAACTCGGACTGCACGAACAGATAGGTCAGCGCGTACTTGACGGCCGGCGGCATCTTGCCCTGCCAGCCCAGCATGTCGTCGCGGTGCGAGATGGCCTGCAGGCCGAACTCGCCGTAGGCGATGCGTTCGAGCTCTTCATAGGCCGGGTGCTTGATGATGCGCTGGCTGTCCTGGCCGGAGCGGCTGCGGTGCTCAAGCGTGGGTGGGTTCCTGTCAGCAATGCCGGCCAGTTCGTCGATGCGCCCGCCGGCCAGCTCGCCCATGCGCTGCAGATAGGGCTGCAGGTGGGTCAGCAGATCGGCCGGCAAATAGAGTCTGAGCAGCGACTGCAGCTCGGAGTCGGTGCTGTAGAAATTGGCACCGTGGCGGTCTGGAACGGGATGGGCTGCAGCGCTGGCAGTCTGGGCCACGGCATGCATCTGGCTCTTGTCGTTGGCGGACATGAAGGTCTCCTGCTGAATTCGAATACACCCTGGGGGCGCGGCGCGCCCGCCTCCTGGATGGGATGACAAGCGCGCTGCGGGACGGCCCGGCCGCCTGGCCCCTTGCTCTCGGTCTCAGGAAAAGGCGGCGATGGACTCATGCGCTATGCGTGGCACAAAGAGCCATGGACTGCTGCGAATTTCAGCACCCTGATATATTCACGTCAAATATTATTAAAATCTTTTCCAATACTTTTTATATATAGATAACAGCATGGAACTGCGGCTGCTGCATTACTTCGTCACCCTGGCCGAGGAACTTCACTTCAGCCGTGCGGCTCAGCGGCTGTCTATCTCCCAGCCCCCTCTGTCGGTGGCCATCAAGCAACTGGAGCAGGAGCTACAGGCCCAGCTTTTCGAGCGCAGCAGCAAGGGCGTACGGCTCACGGCTGCCGGCGAACACCTGCTGGGCAAGGCGCGCCAGCTGCTGGCTCTGAGTCAGCAGGCCGCACAGGAAACGCGCGATGTAGCCCAGGGCACGCGCGGCCATCTGCGTCTGGGCTTCGTGGGCTCTAGCCTTTACCGGGGCCTGCCGCAGGCGCTGGAGCAGTTCCAGCACAGCCACCCCCAGGTGCGCGTAGACATGCTGGAAGCCAATAGCGCGGAACAGGTCCTCGGCCTGCAGCAGATGCGGCTGGACATGGCTCTGGTCCACTCCATACAGCCCCCCGAAGGCATTGACAGCCAGTTGCTGGTGGAAGAGCCTTTCGTGGTCTGCCTGCCCGAGCAGCACCCGCTTCACACCAGTGCCGCCATCGATCTGGCCGAACTCAGGAACGACCGCCTGATCCTGTTCTCCAGCCTGGTTTCGCCGACTTATCACCAGCGCATCTACGAAATGTGCCTGGCCCATGGCTTTGCCCCCGAAGTGCGCCACGAGGTAAGACACTGGCTGTCGGTGATCTCTCTGGTTTCGCTGGGCCAGGGCGTGGCCCTGGTGCCCGAGGCGCTGGCTCGCGTGGGCATGCCGCGCCTGGTGTTCCGAGCGCTCAAGGGCACCCATCCATCATCGGAGATGCTGGCCATGTGGCGTCGCGCGCCCGCCAATCCGCTGGTGGCCCGCCTGCTTGCCTGCCTGCGCGCGGCCGCCGAGTCGCTGAACACCCCTGCCGACTCCACCTGACTGTTTCAGCCATACAGATCACTGCGCACCGCCTGCCGGTAATGCGCATCGAGTTCCTCAATGCTGGAATGCTCGCCGTCGGTGGCCTCAGGGCCCGCCTGCAGTGCGGCGAAGCCGACCAGCATCTGGCCGATGCTGGGCAGGTCACTGTGCTGCGGCCGGGCCGCCGGCTCCCACAACCGCGCCCGATTGATGGCCTTGCCGCAGTGAAACAGCACTTCGTCAACGCGCACCACCGTGGCGGTTTTCGGCGTTTTCTCGCCTTCACGCAGCTCCTGCAGCAACTCGGCGGCCGCACTGACGCGAGCGCGGCCGTTGATGCGCAGAAACACCTCCAGGCCGGGGAACAGAAACAGCATGGCGACCCGCTCATCGTGCTGGAGATTTCGCAGCGATTCGATGCGGTTGTTGCCCGGCCAGTCGGCGAAGGCGAGGGTTTTGTCGTCGAGCACATGGACAAAGCCGGGCGGCCCGCCACGCGGCGAAGCATCCATGCCGGCCGGACCGGCCGTGGCCAGACAGAAAAAACTCGCCTGCTGCAGATACTGACGATGAAAATCGACCAAATGCTCGAGCACCGCCTTCTGTATGCGCTCGCTCGGCGGCGCATACAGGGCGTCGAGCTCCACCTGCTTCGGTATCCGGGTCTCTGACATCTGGACTACTCCTTCTAAAGAGCAGCGAGCCTAAGGCAGAGCCCTCTGGCGGCTATAGAATTGTTCAGCCATTGAATAGCGGAAATCCGCCAAACTGACTGACTGACTGGCTGCCTGCCATCCATCTCGCAATGTCCGACCTGCTGGAATTACTGCAACCTCATCTGGATGACGACGCCGGCCCGGTCATCCTCGCGGCCACTCGCTGGCAGGCGCAGGAGCTGTCCTCCGAAACGCATCAACATGCACGCGGCCAGCTGTTTGGCTCGCTGCGCGGCCTGATCTCGGTGACCGTGGAAGACGGCGTCTGGATCGTTCCCGCCATCCACGCCGTCTGGCTTCCGCCCCACCACAGGCATTCAGGCCGATCGTTCGGGCCCTACCACGGCTGGAGCGCCTATATCGCCCAGCATGCCTGCGCCGATCTGCCCGCCAGGCCCTGCACCTTGCGTGTCTCCGGCCTGCTGCGCGAAGCAGTGTTGCGCCTGGCGGCCAGCTGGACTCACCCGGCACAGCCGTTGCGCTCGCCCGAGCTCGACAATGTATCTAGTGTGGTGCTCGACGAAATCCGCCACCTGCCCAGGCAAGCCCTGGGCCTGCCCCTGCCCGGCGATTGGCGCGTGCAGCGCATTGCCCAGGCAATGATCCAGAACCCGGCCGATACCCGGGATCTGACAGCCTGGGCCGACTGGGGAGCGCTGAGCACCCGCACGCTGAGCCGCCGCTTTGTGGCCGAAACCGGCTACAGCTTCAGCGCCTGGCGCCAGCGCCTGCGCCTGCTGCGCTCCCTGGAGCTGCTGGCCGAAGGCGTGCCGGTCAGCCATATCGCACTCGATCTGGGCTGGGCCAGCCCCAGTGCCTTTATCCAGTTGTTCAAGCGCGAGTTCGGAGAAACACCCGGCATTTACCGCGCACGGCTGGGATCCTGACCCCCGGAAAGCGGCGCGTGCGTCACGGCTGCGCAGCCCCCAGGGGTTCAGACACTTCGTGACGCAAGAGCTTCGCGAAACCGGCTCATGCCCTGAGCGTCCCAACCATCCGCCTTGCAGGATTCAGCGCCCTGCGCATTGCCTGCGCGACTCCGACAAAGCTGCCTGCCGATCAATTGGTTGTATCATGCAACCATTTGGGGAAATCTATGTCAAACGAACCGTCTTTAGTTGAGCAGATACGCGCTTGCTCACGCTCCATGGCGCGTGATTGGGGCTTCATGGGTGAAAGCATTGCAGGCTCAGACCTCTCCCCCTCCGCCGTGCATGCGCTTCTTGAAATTGAAGAAGGCAATGTCAACGCCAAGGATCTTGCGGCAATGCTTCGACTGGAAAAATCCAGCGTCAGCCGGATGCTGCGCAAACTGGTGGAAGCCGGAGATATCAGCGAGTCACCGGACCTCCACGACAGCCGGCTAAAGCAGCTGTCGCTGACCCCTGCGGGCAGGTTGCGCGTCGAGTCCATTCATGCACATGCTCGCGCACAGGTCACGCATGCCCTGGAACGATTGAACCCGGGACAGAAGCACACCGTCTCAAAGGGCTTGCAGCTTTACAGCGCTGCACTGTCGTCCCGGATTCAAGGCGACAAGGAAAAGCCGGTCGTGGAGCTCGTAAGCGGCTATCAGCCGGGAATCATTGCTCGCATCACCCAGATGCATGCGCAGTACTACTCTCGTGAAACCGGGTTGGGCCAGCGTTTTGAATCCGTTGTTGCCGCGGGCCTGGCCGAGTTCTCAAATCGCTTGAACCACTCCCGAAACCGGATCTGGACTGCCATGCATGAGGGCGAAATCATTGGCTCGGTCGCCATTGATGGCGAAGACCTGGAACCCGGCATTGCACACCTGAGATGGTTTATCGTCGATGACAGCGTGAGGGGAAGCGGTGCGGGAAGACGACTGCTGAATGCTGCGCTCGAATTTGTCGACCAGCAGAAGTTTCGCGAAACCCAGCTTTGGACGTTTAGCGGGCTCTCTGCGGCTCGCCATCTGTATGAGTCATATGGCTTTAAGTGTGTTGAAGAGTGGGTTGGCGATCAGTGGGGGAAACAGATGCTGGAGCAGCGATTCTCCAGAGTCGGCTCCGGCAGCTAGGACTGTTTTCCTGATCGGCGCGTGCTTTGGCCAGGCGCCTTGGCACCTGAACTGCAGCCGCGATCATCCCCATGACAGAAATGGACAGCTGTGAGCCTGCTGGGGCTATCCCAAGCGCTTCGCAGCGCAGGGCGCCGATTGGAGATTAAACACCGGCCAGGCAGACGCTGTTGCGGCCTTTTCGCTTGGCTTCATACAAGGCCCTGTCCGCCATGTCGATGAGGCTGGAGCAGGAGGAATCCAGCGCAGGACCGCTTGCGCATGCAACTCCCACGCTGATGGTGATCTGCACCAATCCGGTTTGCGGATTGCCTAGCGACAGGGCCTCGACCTGTTGCCGGATGAATTCGGCGAGCCTGGCCGCGCCGGACAGCCCGGTGCCAGGCAACAGAATGGCGAATTCCTCGCCCCCATAACGGGAAACCAGGCTGCCTGCGCGCTGGACGCAGTGCGCCAGCAGGCCGGCGAAACACTTGAGCACCTCATCGCCGAACGGGTGCCCAAAGCTGTCGTTGAGTTGCTTGAAATGGTCGACATCCAACAGAAGCAGCGAAAGTGCGGTCTCCGACCGATGTGCTCTGCGCCACTCCGACTCCAGCGCCTCATCGAACCGTCTGCGGTTCACCAAGCCTGTCAACGCATCCTTCACTGCCAGGGACTCCAGGTGCAAAGTCAGCTGCCTCAGCTCTTCCTGCTGCCGCCGTGACGCGGTGATGTCGACATGCGAAAAAAAAGCTGCAACCGTTGGTTTGGGTCCCGCGCAGCTCCACCACGCGCACCCAGCGATCCTGAGGCAGGGCCAGCACATAAGGAGCCCCTGAAAACCGTTGCCGCTCCGTGAGAACCGAAAGTCCTATTGCATAGTCCGTGGTCGGCTGCTCGTGCGCCCACGTCTGTGCATAGATATCTTCAAACATGCGCGCGCCAAGACACTCGATGTCCGTCAAACCATAGAGCACCAGAAAGGAGTGATTGGCCCAGACCGCCCTGTCCTGCTCATCGACCATCAGGATGCCGTCCGCCAGACTTTCCAGGGCCAGTGCCGTATCCTGCGAAATCTGCCGAGGCCGTCGTACCTGCCTGGGGTTGATCCGGTCCTGCATCCCCGTGAGCAAGGGAGCTGTCTTGCGCCACAGTCGGATCCGGCCCAGAGGCCCCAGGGGAAGAGAGGCGGCCCGGACGCGATAGTCATAGTGGTCAAACTCGAACGCACGCTGCTGGTTGTGATGCCGCTGGATGCCCTCTTCGATGTAGCGCTCCATGCATGGCAGCTCCTGCGCCGAAAGCCTTTGCAGATAGAAACGCCGCAGATTCTCGCTATAGGCTTCGCCGGCATAGACATGCCCGGCATGCTCGGGGAAGAACTGCAAAAAGGTATCGTTCCACAGCTGGGTTCTGTCGTTCGCATCAAAGACGCAAACCGCCACTTCCAGCTGGTCCAGGGCAAGTGCCACGAGGCGGAGAATCGAGATCAAGATTCGCTACACAGACAAAGTTGACCGAGCAGGTTTGTCGTCTCGGGCCTGGAGCAGTCCCCTGCAAACCCAGGCAAGAGTGAGATCTGAACGCAGCGAGTCAGCTGCCGGTCTCTCGATGCAGGCTTTGGCAAGGCAGCCAGACTGGAGCAGCCGCTGCGGCCGTCAGCGGCAACCAGTGCCATGGGCGCAGACGCCACGATGCAGACCCTCATGGGCGAGCCTCGGGAGTCAAGCAGTACCAGGCCGCGATTCCTATGCTCACCCAGAGCACGATGATCATGATGGCTCCCGGGCGACTTCTGGGCCTGGCCCCGTTTTCAGCCATCCATGCGTCGGCTTGAACACGGCATTCGGTGAGAACGGATGCCGGCAACAGCTTGACCGTGAGCCAGATCAACCCCGGCAGCAGCAGAGCATCGTCCACGAATCCGAGAACGGGGATGAAGTCCGGTATCAGATCAATCGGACTGAGCGCATAGGCAACCACAAACAGGCCCAGGGCTTTTGCGAACCAGGGCGTCGCGGGGTGTTTTCCTGCGAACCAGAGCGTCACCCCATCGCGCTTGATTCGCTTTGCCCAAGCCTTCAGGCTGTCTCTGATATTCATTGGAAATCCTGGCCAAGAGCCCGGATTTTCTCATTATTTGAAATAACGACTACCAGCTGCGAATCCTGGGCCAGCGCGACCACCTCCAGCCGCCAGCGATCGCAGGCACGCATTACCTAGAAGGCCTGGCCGGGATGCGGGGCCTCGTTGACAAAGCCCGTCTTGTCCTTTGGGGAAATGGCCCGAAGAACCTTGCAGGGAACGCCTGCGGCCACAACCCCTGCAGGAATATCGGAGGTCAGCACACTGCCCGAACCGATGATGGAATCGTCGCCGATCGTCACGCCGGGATTGATATGCACGCCAGCACCTATCCACACGCGGTTGCCGATCCTCACGGGCTTGGCGAAGCAGCCGCCCGCCGCACGCTCGGCCGGATTGATGGCATGGTTGGAGGTGTAGATGCCAACACGTGGGGCCAGCAGAACATCGTTGCCGATGAAGATTCCTCCGCCATCCAGCATGATGCAATCGAAGTTGGCATAGAAGTTATTGCCAATGTGGATGTTCCGGCCAAACTCGCAACGAAAGCGGGGTTCGAAGTGCACGTTCTGGCCTACGGAACCCAGCAGGCGGCGAAGTATCGCCTCACGCACGGGCGCTGGTTCCGAGAAGGAGTCGTTGTACTCGTTGCTCAGCAGCACCGCATGCTGACGCGCGCCCACCAGCTCCGGCGTCAGATCGTTGTACATCTTTCCGGTGCGAATGTGATCGAGCTGGATTTCGAGATTGGACATGAGGGCAGGCTTTGCAAAGTCGACAACCTTACCCCATTGCTGATGCCGTGGACGGCTTGGGACGGCTCGCGTTGCCAGGAGCCTGGCAATGGGCAGACGACCTCGGGCGAAAGCTGCCTGCTTTCCAAGCAGGTTCCTATTGCGCCTTGAAGGTGATCCATGCACTCCAGAACAGGCTTGAGAAAAAGCGCAGCGGATTGACGAAGCCCGCGTTGGCCAGCATCGTTTCCACCGCGGCCTCGGAAAGCGGCGGCACGGCTCCATGGCGGATTTTGCCCAGCTTTGCGACGACCTCCGCCTCATCGGCACCGGCCATGCGCCAGCGTGAAGCCCAGGCTTCAAGGAACAGTGGCTGGGATTCGTAGGGGCACCGGTTGCAGGCCAGGATCAGCGGCCCGCCCGATTTCAAGCGGCGGCCGAGCTCTCGCAAGAGCGCGTCCTTGCGATCCTGCTCGGGAATGTGATGCAGGACTCCGACCAGGGTTGCAGCATCGAAGCCATCGCCATCGGGAAGCTCCTCGACCGTACCGTGGAAGACTGTGGTGCGTCCGGACAGGCCTGCGGCCTCGATACCTGTCATCGCCTGATCGAGCATTGCGACAGCCGGATCGGCGGCCACAAAGGTCCAGGCCGGCTCCAGTTTTGCGGCGCACAGGATTTCCTGACCGGTTCCCCCGGCTCCCGCGACAAGAACCGACTTTGCATCGTGGCCCAGGTGGGCCGAAAGCAGGCAGGCGGCAAGCTCGTGGCAGGCGTCGTAGCCGGCAAGGGCAATACGACTTTGCGTTGCATATTCAATGGATCTGGAGAGATCAAACTTGGCGCTGGCGCTTGTGGAAGTCATGTCGGCCATTGTGGGGAGTGTGCACTGGCGCCAGAAGTACTCCTTTGCGCAGGCCATCGTCTGCTTTGGCGGCATATTGAAAATGCAGGTCTGGCCTTCTCGTCGGTGGCCCGGGGCGGAGATCACGCACAAGGGCTTGCGGGAAAATGGGGCCTGCAGCCGCGCAGCGATCTGCATGCCTGCACGGTGCCAGCAATGCGAATGCATCTGCTTACAGCCCGCATCCAGAGCGCTTGCGCTCGGGAATTGATAGCTGACTTTGATTCCCGAAGCTGGTCGCGGGATACTTCAGGCTTCGCAAATTCACCGAGAACAACAAATATGCAAGGCCATCCCGACGTCGTCGACTACCTCAAGGACCTGCTGCGCGGCGAGCTCGCAGCGCGCGACCAGTACTTCGCCCATTCGCGCATCTATGAAGACCAGGGCTTTGCCAAGCTGTTCACGCGTCTGGACCATGAGATGCAGGAGGAAACCCAGCACGCCGATGCGCTGCTGCGCCGCATCCTGATGCTGGGCGGCCGCCCCGACATGCGCCCCAAGGAATTCACGCCTGGCGAAACCGTGCCCGAGATGCTGCGCAAGGATCTGGACACCGAATACGAGGTGCGCGCCGGCCTGCAGCAAGGCGTGGCGCTGTGCGAGCAGCACCGCGACTATGTGAGCCGCGACATCCTGCTGACCCAGTTGCACGATACCGAGGAAGACCACGCCTACTGGCTGGAAAAGCAGTTGGGGCTGATCGACAAGATCGGTCTGCAGAACTATCTGCAGAGCCAGACCTGAGCCTCTGCGGCGCAGTGCGGAGAAAGACAAAGGCCGTCCTTGAAGACGGCCTTTTTCATGGGCAGGAGACGAACTCGGCGGCCATCACCATCGCCGCCCATGACGGGCGGCGGCAAGTTGGCTCACTCGAAGGGCTGGGGCCGCTTGGTGGCATCGCTGGAAGGCGGCAGTATGGGCAGCACCAGCTTGGGCTGCTCGCCGGTCAGCGTCTTCAGGAACGCGACGATGTCGGCGTTCTCGCTCTTGCTGAACTTCTTGCCCAACTGGATGCGGCCCATGGTGTCCACTGCCTGCGCCAGGGTGTCAGCCGCACCGTCGTGGAAGTAGGGATAGGTCAGCTCCACATTGCGCAGCGTCGGAACCTTGAAGCTGAAGCGCTCCGCATCGTTGCCCGTGACGGCAGCGCGCCCTTCTGCCGGATTGTCGGTCTTGTAGGGTTCGACCAGACCCATCTTCTGGAACGAGGCCCCGCCAAAGTTCACGCCGTTGTGGCAGGCCACGCAACCCGAGTTCTTGAACAGCTGATAGCCGCGCAGCTCCTGGGCGCTGATGGCTTTCGTATCGCCCTCAAGCCATCGGTCGAAGCGCGCATGGGGCGTGACCAGCGTTTCCTCGAAGGCCGCAATCGCCGCTGTCACTTCCTCTATGGTCAGCTTGTTGCTGCCGAACACGCTCTTGAATTCGGCCACATATTGCGGAATGGAGCGCAGCATGTCCACGGCCAGATCGTGCGTGAAGGCCATTTCGCCGGGGTTGGCGATAGGGCCGCCCGCCTGCTCGCGCAGGTTCCTGGCACGCCCGTCCCAGAACTGGGCAAGGTTCAGACTGGAGTTGAGCACCGTCGGCGAATTGATGGGGCCTTTTTGCCATTTGTCGCCGATCGAGGTCTTGAGATTGTCCGAACCGCCCATGCTCAGGTTGTGGCATGAGTTGCAGGAGATGAAGCCGGAGCGGGACAGCCGCGGATCGAAGAAGAGCTTCTTGCCGAGTTCGACCTTGGCGGGCTCCGTGACACTGTGCGCCTTGATGGGCTGCACGGGTTCCTGAGCCGATGCGAGAGCGGCGGCCATCATGGCGGCAGCGGATACGGCACCCAGCACGAATCTCCTGAAGTGCTGGCTGGAGGTGGGCTTGTTTTTCATCGGGAACTCCTTTTCTTGCGCAGCCTGCTGAGGAACGCGATACCGCTGAGCCCTCAGCACCGGCACATCACAGACATGCACCAATGCCGGCTGCATGGTTATTCTTAAGGAGTACCCCTATTGACTCGTTGACCAAACACAAGATCCGAGTCCAAGTGGCAACGGATAGGTCAACCCCGGTTGGGTCGAGACTCTTGCGGGGCGCAAGATGCGGCCCTGTGTCAAACAGGGCGATGGACAGCCGACCAAGGCCGACTGCCCGCAGCGCGCTCAGCGCATCGCCGCTGCGGGTGCGACCTGCACCTTCATGCTGCGCACGATGGCCGCCAGCACCACGCCATAGGCGGGAACAAACAGCAGCAGGCTCACGCCCAGCTTGATGACATAGTCGACCATGGCGATTTCCACCCAGTTGGCCGCCATGAAGGCATCGGAGCTATTCCAGAAGGCGATGGAGAAAAAGGCCGCGGTGTCCAGCACCTGGCCGAACACCGACGCGGCCGCCGGAGCCAGCCACCAGGAATGGCTTTTCTGGCGGATGCGGTCGAAGACCTGAATATCCAGCAACTGACCCAGCACATAGGCAGCAAAGCTGGCCAGTGCGATGCGGAACACAAAGCCGTTGAAGCTTTGCAGCGCCTCCCAGCCATTGAAGCGGCCCTCGTGGAACAGCACGCCCACCACATAGGACACCACCAGCGCGGGCAGCATGGCACGCATGATGACGCGCCGTGCCGCGGTCTTGCCGATCAGGCGTACCGTCAGGTCGGTGGCCAGAAAGATGAAGGGGAAGCTGAAGGCGCCCCAGGTGCTGTGAAAGCCCAGCAGCGTGATGGGCAGTTGCACCAGGTAGTTGCTGGCGATGACCAGCGCGATATGGAACGCGACGAGAACGGAGAGGTAAAACGGCACGCGCGACGCTTGCGTCTGCACGGCATGAGCGGATGTCATGACAGTCCTTTTTGGTCGATGGGGGCGAGGGAACCCATGGTTGCGAAGAGTACGCCAGCGCGGCGCAACCGTGAATTTTACGCGGTACGGAATTATCTCTGCCTCCCTCGGCCCGCTTATCCGCCCGGACACATGGCGGATATAAGAAAAATCATAGCTTGTAGCGCCTGCCAATCCATGTTTTCAACACCGAATCAGCCTACATTCAATAGATGGCAGTCGCTAGGCGCTATCCTTTTCTGCATCACTCAAAGCGCGAGCTGCGCCTCCTGCCGGGCCTGATGGCGCGTGGCACGCAGCCCTGCCCACTGCAGATCGGCCAGGACCAGCACCACGACCGCCTGCGCCGCCACCCAGGCCAGACCCCAGGCACTGAGCGCCAGGCCGGAGCCAAAGACCAGGACCGCGCAGCCCAGTGCCCAGCCCAGATTGCCGAGAGCCACCAGACCGATCAGCGTGCGCGGCAGGGGCCGGCGACGCGCCATCCAGGCAGCGGCCGATGCATAGGCCAGCAAGAAAAGGCCTGTTGCCGTCAGCAGCAAGGCTGGCAGGCCTGTCAGATCTGCCAGCGGCTGCGTGACAACCAGTTGCAGCGCGCCCGTGGCGGCGCAGGAGACCGCATCGGCCCACATCACATGGCGCAGAAACCGTGGAGAAGCAAAAATGGACATGGAAGACTCCTGTTCTGAAAGCAAGTTCTTGCGGCCGGCCCTGTGCCGGCTGCTGGGGTCCATGATTGCCAGCCGCGCGCACAGCGTCGATAACCTCGCAGGTCATGGCCGCATATGCGGCCTGCCACTACGATGCGACCATGACTTCCAGCACCGCCCCCTCTTCTTCTCATGCCGCTCACCTGCCGCCCGGCGCGCGCGCGCCGTTCGGCGAACACCTGCGCCACTGGCGCCAGCACCGTCGGCTCAGCCAGCAAGGGCTGGCACTGGAGGCCGAGATCTCGACACGCCACCTGAGCTATGTGGAAACAGGGCGCGCCCAGCCCAGCCGCGAGATGGTGCTGCGCCTGGCCGAGCGCCTGTCGGTGCCGCTGCGCGAGCGCAATGCATTGCTGGTGGCGGCGGGCTTTGCCCCCATGTACCAGGCCCGCCCGCTGGACCATCCCGATCTGGCCGCCGCGCGCCAGGCCGTAGAGCTGGTGCTCAAGGGCCACGAGCCCAGCCCGGCGCTGGCCGTGGACAGACACTGGAACCTGGTGGCCGCCAATGCCGTCGTGCCGCTGCTGCTGGACGGCGTGGCGCCCTGGCTGCTGGAGCCGCCCGTGAATGTGCTGCGCCTGAGCCTGCACCCCGAGGGACTGGGGCCTCGTCTGGCCAATGCCGGCCAATGGCGTACCCATCTGCTGCATCGCCTGCAGCAGCAGATATCGGCCTCTGCGGACGGCGAGCTGCAGGCGCTTCATGACGAGATTGCGGCCTACCCGTTCGCAGCCCATGGCGCGCCAGCCACCAGCGCTGTTGCTAGCACGGTCGCCGGCCATATCGCCGTGCCTTTCGAGCTGCACACCGATCTGGGCACTCTGAGCTTCATCAGCACCATCACCATCTTCGGCACGCCCGTGGACGTGACACTGCAGGAGCTGGCCGTCGAATCGTTCTTTCCCGCAAATGCTGAGACACAGCAGGCGCTGCGACGGTTGCAGGCCCGGTGCACGGCCTGAAAAGCAAAAAGCCCGCAGGACTTGCATCCTGCGGGCTTCGGGGCCGGGCCCTTGAGGGCCCTGTCATGTGGCGCCTGAGCGCTTAGATCTTGGCCGCCACTTCAGCGTACTCGGCGATTTCGTTGAAGTTCATGTAGCGGTAGACGGAGGCCTTGTCGGCATCGATCACGCCCATTTCCTTCAGGTACTCTTCCTTGGAAGGCAGGTAGCCCAGACGAGAGGCAATCGCGGCCAGTTCGGCCGAGCCCAGATACACGTTGGTGTTCTTGCCCAGACGGTTGGGGAAGTTACGAGTGGAAGTCGAGATGACAGTCGCACCTTCACGCACTTGAGCCTGGTTACCCATGCACAGCGAGCAGCCGGGCATTTCGGTACGTGCACCAGCAGTACCGAAGGCAGAGTAGTGACCTTCCTTGATCAGCTCGTCCTGGTCCATCTTGGTGGGAGGAGCCACCCACAGCTTGACGGGGATGTCACGCTGGCCGCCCAGCAGCTTGGCTGCAGCGCGGAAGTGACCGATGTTGGTCATGCAGGAACCGATGAAGGCTTCGTCGATCTTGGCGCCGGCCACGTCAGACAGGGTCTTGGCATCATCAGGATCGTTCGGGCAGCAAACGATGGGTTCCTTGATGTCGGACATGTCGATTTCGATGACGTGAGCGTACTCAGCGTTCTTGTCGGCTTCCAGCAGGTCGGGCTTGGCCAGCCAGGCTTCGACCTTTTCGATACGGCGCTGCAGAGTCTTGGCGTCGGCGTAACCGTCAGCGATCATGTTCTTCATCAGAACGATGTTCGATGTCAGGTATTCCTTGATGGGCTCAGGGTTGAGCTTGATCGTGCAACCAGCGGCAGAGCGCTCGGCGGAAGCGTCAGACAGCTCAAACGCTTGTTCGACCTTCAGATCTGGCAGGCCTTCGATTTCCAGGATGCGACCCGAGAACTCGTTGATCTTGCCGGCCTTGGCCACAGTCAGCAGACCTTGCTTGATACCGTACAGAGGAATTGCGTGCACCAGATCGCGCAGGGTCACGCCAGGCTGCATCTCGCCCTTGAAGCGCACCAGCACGGATTCGGGCATGTCCAGAGGCATCACGCCGGTAGCGGCGCCGAAGGCCACCAGACCGGAGCCTGCGGGAAAGGAGATGCCGATGGGGAAACGGGTGTGCGAGTCGCCACCGGTACCCACGGTATCGGGCAGCAGCAGACGGTTGAGCCAGCTGTGGATCACGCCGTCACCAGGACGCAGGGCCACGCCGCCGCGGTTGCTGATGAAGTTGGGCAGTTCGCGGTGGGTCTTCACGTCCACGGGCTTGGGATAAGCCGCTGTGTGGCAGAAGGACTGCATCACCATATCGGCGGAGAAGCCCAGGCAGGCCAGATCCTTGAGCTCGTCGCGAGTCATGGGGCCGGTGGTGTCCTGCGAACCGACGGTGGTCATGCGAGGTTCGCAGTAAGTACCGGGGCGCACGCCCTGGCCTTCGGGCAGACCGCAGGCGCGGCCGACCATCTTCTGAGCCAGCGTGAAGCCAGCGTTAGAAGCAGCAGGAGCCTGGGGCAGGCGGAACTCGGTGGATGCGGGCAGACCCAGGGCTTCGCGAGCCTTGGCGGTCAGCGAACGGCCGATGATCAGGTTGATACGGCCGCCGGCTTGCACTTCGTCCAGCAGCACGTCGGACTTGAGCTGGAACTCAGCCACGGTTTCGCCGTTCTTGACGATCTTGCCGGCGTAGGGCAGCACGTCGATCACGTCGCCCATTTCCAGCTTGGAAACATCGACTTCGATGGGCAGAGCGCCGGAGTCTTCTTGCGTGTTGAAGAAGATGGGAGCGATCTTGCCGCCCAGCGTCACGCCGCCAAAGCGCTTGTTGGGAACAAAGGGAATGTCCACGCCCGTGCCCCAGATGATGGAGTTGGTGGCGGACTTGCGCGAAGAACCGGTACCGACCACGTCACCCACGTAGGCAACCAGGTGGCCCTTCTTCTTCAGGTCTTCGATGAACTGCATGGGGCCGCGCTTGCCGTCTTCTTCGGGCTTGAACGCCGCGTCGGGACGCGTGTTCTTGAGCATGGCCAGGTAGTGCAGAGGAATGTCGGGACGGCTCCAGGCATCGGGAGCGGGCGACAGATCGTCGGTGTTGGTCTCGCCAGGCACCTTGAAGACGGTGACGGTGATCTTTTCCTCGACCTTGGGACGCGAAGTGAACCACTCGGCATCGGCCCAGCTTTGCATCACTTCCTTGGCCTTGGCATTGCCGGCCTTGGCCTTGTCGGCCACGTCGTTGAAGAAGTCGAACATCAGCAGTGTCTTCTTCAGCGCATCGGCAGCCACACCAGCCACTTCGGCATCGTCCAGCAGCTCGATCAGGGGGTGCACGTTGTAGCCACCCACCATGGTGCCCAGCAGCTCGGTGGCCTTGGCCT
This sequence comes from Comamonas sp. Z3, assembly GCF_008121565.1. NCBI lineage: Bacteria > Pseudomonadati > Pseudomonadota > Betaproteobacteria > Burkholderiales > Comamonadaceae > Comamonas > Comamonas sp. Z3. The sequence continues at coordinate 91,781 of NZ_VOQU01000008.1, read as the reverse complement.
TGGAGATGAGACCCACCTTCAGGTCGCCGTGAGCCACGGCAGCCAGGAAGGAAGCCTTGACCTTGGCTGCATCATCCACGCCGGGCGGCACGCGATGGGTCAGCAGATCCATCAGGAACGCGTCTTCACCAGCGGGTGGGTTCTTGATCAGCTCGATCAGCTCGGCGACCTGCTTGGCATCCAGAGGCAGCGGGGGGATGCCCAATGCGGCGCGTTCTGCCACATGGTCACGGTAGGCTTTCAACATGGGTTCTCTCCAATGGTTTTTTAAAAAAGGCTGCGCGTGGAGCGCGAATTACAGGGCTGGCGCATGTGCGATACGCCAGCCCTCAGCCTCGCCAGACTTATTTGCTGTCCAGCAGGCTGGGAGGTGGGTTCTTGCGGATCGCTTCGGCCACTTGCTGCTGCTCGGGGCTCATGCATTCATCCGCAAGACGCTGACCGGCCTTCTGGTTCATCAGCATGGACTTGTTGGCGATCTGCAGCCACACGGCGCCGGCCGCCTTGTCTTCCAGGCGCACCGTGCCCGTGGAAGTCTTGACGGGAGCCATGTGGTACTTGAAGCCGCGGCCGTCCACGATGAAGTAACCGGGGTTGGCGGTGTCGGCGTTCACATTCACATAGGCACCGAGCTCGCAGGCAATGCGGCCCTTGTGCACGCGCTCGGCCACGGCCAGCTCTTCGGTGCCCAGGGCTGCGGAAGCCGGGCCGGCGGCCACGGCAGCAGCGCCCGCGCCAGCGGCAGCCGCAGCGGCGGCCTTGCCCTTGGCGGGAGCCTTCTTGACAGCGGGAGCCTTCTTGGCAGCGGCGGCCTTGGCCTTGGGAGCGGTTTGTGCCACGGCGGAGTGGCTGATTGCGACCAGGGGAGCGGCAATCATCAAAGTGGCGATCAGGGTCTTCATAGGATTTAGCTCCTGCAGACTTGTTATGAGTTCAATGGGTTGGAGCCAGGGCAAACCAGGGTTGAACCTCAACCGGCAAGACCTGCCCCGTCTGGTGAGCGCGCTCCAGCAACTGCCAGAAATAGCGGTAGCTCGCGCGGTCGTGTAGTACACCACCAAAACTGATGGGCGCCCAATTCTGCACCGCTGCAGAGGTAAGTATTTGTGCCGCCTGCCTGACTTCATCCTCGGCAGGAGAAAAAGCACGCAGGATCGGTCGAATCTGGTCGGGATGAATGCTCCACATGCGTGTGTAGCCAAGCTCCCGCGAGGCTTTTTGCGCGCAAGCCTGCAAAGCTTCAGGATTCTTGAATTCGGTGACCACGCAGTGCGACGGCACCTTGCCGTGGGCATGGCAGGCCGCCGCGATCTCGAGCTTGGCGCGCACCACCAGCGGATGCTCGAACTGGCCCTGGGCTGTCATGGCGGAGGCCGGAATCGCGCCGCCATGGGCCGAGACAAAGTCCATCAGGCCGAAGGAGATGCTTTGCACGGCCGGGTGGGCCGCAATGTCGAAGGCCTGCTGCACGGCAGCGGGCGACTCTATCAGGACATGCAGCGGCACACGCTTGCCTGTCGCACGCTGCAGCGCTTTTTCGGCCTTGATGACGTCATCCACCGATTCCACCTTGGGAATCATGATGTGGCAGAGCCGGCCTGCGGCTGCACCGGCGATGATGTCCATGTCGGCCTGGAAATGTGCATGGTCCACCGCATGCACCCGGGCCGCCACGCGTGCGCCTGCAGCGGCGCCGTTGGCCAGCTCGACGACCAGACGTGCATGCTCGGCCTCCTGGCCAACGGGAGCACCATCCTCGCAGTCCAGCGTCACGTCGAACACGCAGGTGCCGAACTCCTGCATCATCTCGGCCTGCAGCTGCAGGCTTTTGCGCATGCGTGCTTCCACGCCGCTGTAGTGGTCGCAGATCGGCAGACGCTGAGCGCCACCCTGAGCGTCAAGCAGCACGGTGGCGGGATGAACCAGTTCTTTCGTCATGACTTGCGCTGAGCCACCATGAAAAGTCGGGGGAAAGCCAGCAGACGCTTGCCGTCGGCTCGCTCCGGATAAGCCGCATCGATGCGGTTTTGATACTCGCTCAGATACTCGGCCTGCAGCTCCTGGGGCAAACCTTCCACGAAAGGCTTGAGGCCCGTGCTGCTGAGCCACTGCACAATCGCTGCAGCCGAGTCCATGGGATGCTGGTAGATGGTGTGCCACACATCGACGCTCGCAGCCTCGTTGGCGGGAGCCGCCGGCTGGGGCGCCGCCAGCAGGTCGTAATAGACCCCTATGGGCAAAATCTCGGTACGCACCTTGCTCGCATTCCCGATGTGTGCCGCAAACCGGGGCAGCTGCGCGACTTCGCGCATGTTTCGGTGCGAGGGTTCCTGACGGTTGTCAGGCATCTGCACTGCCAGCACGCCACCGGGCGCCAGCAGCGAAAACAGACGGGGAATCAGGCTCTCATGCCCGCCCACCCACTGGATGGAGGCATTCGCATAAATCAGATCAGGCGCTGGCTCACCTTCAGCAGGTGCCCAGGAGGCAATGTCACCGGCCTCGAACCTTGCCTGCGGCAACTGCCTGCGCGCAGTCTCCAGCATGGCTTCGGAATTGTCGACACCGAGCACATCGGCGCCGGGAAAACGCTCCACCAGAAGCTCGGTGGAGTTGCCCGGCCCGCAGCCCAGATCCACGATGTGGAGGCTGCGAGCGGGTGAATGCAAGCTGGAAGGTACTCTTGCCAGCAGTTCTGCCGCAGGGCGGGTGCGCTCATTGGCAAAGCGCAGATACAGCGCAGGGTTCCAGTCTTGCATAGGCTTTGCGCTGATTACAGCAGGTGCTTGACGCCGTCTTGCTCGCCTTGCAGCTCAGCCAGAGTCTTGTTGATGCACTCTTGCGAGAAGGCATCGATTTCCAGACCTTCGACGATCTTGTATTCGCCGTCAGCCGTGGTGGTCACGGGGAAACCGAACACGATACCGGCGGGGATGCCGTACTCGCCGTTGGAAGGCACGCCCATGGTGACCCATTCGCCGTTGGAGCCCAGGGCCCAGTCACGCATGTGGTCGATGGCAGCGTTGGCAGCCGAAGCAGCCGACGACAGACCGCGAGCAGCGATGATGGCGGCGCCACGCTTGCCCACGGTGGGCAGGAACACGTTGGCATTCCATTCCTGGTCGTTGATGGCTTCCTTCACGGACTTGCCGTCCACGGTGGCGAAGCGGTAGTCGGCGTACATGGTGGGCGAGTGGTTGCCCCACACGGTCAGCTTCCTGATGTCGCCAACCTTGAAGCCGCCCTTGGCAGCCAGCTGGGAAGCAGCGCGGTTGTGGTCCAGGCGCAGCATGGCGGTGAAGTTCTTGGCGGGCAGATCGGGAGCCGACTTCATGGCGATGTAGGCATTGGTGTTGGCGGGGTTGCCCACCACCAGAACCTTGACATTGCGCGAAGCCACGGCGTTCAGAGCCTTGCCCTGGGCGGTGAAGATCTGGGCGTTGGCAGCCAGCAGGTCAGCACGTTCCATGCCGGGGCCACGAGGACGGGCGCCCACCAGCAGAGCGTAGTCGGTGTCCTTGAAGGCGGTCATGGGATCGGCGTGGGCTTCGATGCCGGCCAGCAGGGGGAAGGCGCAGTCTTCCAGCTCCATGATCACGCCCTTCAGAGCGTTTTGAGCCTTTTCGTCGGGGATTTCCAGCAGTTGCAGAATAACGGGCTGATCTTTACCCAGCATTTCGCCGGAGGCGATGCGGAACAACAGGGCGTAACCGATTTGGCCAGCTGCGCCGGTAACGGCGACACGGACGGGCTTCTTGCTCATGGTGAAACTCCAAGATTGGAAAAAAGTGAGATGTTATGGGCGCCAGGCGGCACCAGCGTAACCACCAGTAGCGCAAGCTCCGCAAACATGCGGCAAGTGTACTGCCGAAATCAAAGCCCGGTCAATTTGTCTTATGTCTTATATAAGATATGATCTTCACTTAGCGACCAGAGTCAAATCGACTGTTTTTGTGCATCGCATCGCGGAGGCGATACCTTCAAAACCAACTATGCCGACCCCTCACAACACAGCCCCGGACAACAACGCCAGCCATAGCGGTGGCGCCGGCGTCTCCACCCCAGCCTTCAGCCCTCTGTACCAGCAGATCAAGGGCCTGATCCTGCAAAGCCTGGAAGCTGGCGAATGGCGCCCCGGAGAACTGATTCCCAGTGAAATGGAGCTGGCAGCCCGCTTCAAGGTCAGCCAGGGCACGGTGCGCAAAGCAATCGATGAACTGGCCGCTGAAAATCTGGTCATGCGCCGCCAGGGCAAGGGCACGTTTGTGGCCACTCACGCCGCCCAGCAGGTGCAGTACCGCTTTCTGAATCTGCGCCCCGATGCCGGCGACCTGCAGGGCGAAGGCCGCGCCGAGCGCCACATCCTTGAGTGCCGCCGCCTGCGCGCGCCCGCCGAAGTGGCCCGGGCCCTGGCCCTGCGCACCGGCGACGCCGTGATGCATGTGCGCCGCACCCTTTCCTTTGCCGCAATCCCGACTATTTTGGAGGACATCTGGCTGCCTGGCAACGCCTTCAAGGGGCTGACGGCCGAGCAGATGTCCAGCTACCAGGGCCCCACCTACGCCATGTTCGAGCTGGTCTATGGCGTTCGCATGGTGCGGGCCGACGAGAAAATTCGCGCCGTTCTGCCGGATGCCGAGCAAGCCCAGCTGCTGAACATTCCCAGCACCACACCGCTGCTCAGCGTGGAGCGAACTGCTTACACATACAACGATGTTCCCATGGAGTTACGGCGCGGCCTGTATCGCACCGACACCCATCATTACCGCAATGCATTGAACTGAATCCCCCCGTAAAAGCGTTGATTGCAACAGAGCCCAATCCTCTGCTATGCAAATTCGGCTAACGGATTCTGCTGCATTGCAATAGAATTTTGTGTCGCTTCGCACTAGCGATTACAACGCAGTTACATCCACGAAAGTACCCTGCCATGACAGAGCAAAAAGCAAAACAGCGGCCAGAGTTCCGCAATATCAACTTCTTCTCGGACCTACCGACCTATCGCCTGCCCCTGGCAGGCATCGTGTCCATCCTGCACCGCGTCAGCGGTCTGCTGATGGCGATCCTGCTGCCGTTCATCATCTGGATGTTCGACCACTCGATCTCGTCGGAAATTTCGTTTGATTCCTTCACGTCGGTATTCGCAGGTCCCTTTGGCTGGTTTGCCAAGCTTGTCTGCCTGGCTCTGATCTGGGCCTATCTGCACCATTTCTGCGCAGGTGTTCGCCATCTGGTGATGGACGTGAACCACCATGCCGTGAACAAGCAGACCGGCAAGTCCACCGCCGCAGTCGTGCTGTGCATCAGCGTTGCCCTGACCGTGGTGCTTGGCGCCAAGCTGTTTGGTCTGTACTGATCAGCGCCCAGTCAATAACACCTCACGATAAGGAAACAACCATGTCCGTGAATTACGGCTCCAAGCGCACCGTTGTCGGCGCGCACTATGGCACCCGCGACTTTCTGGCTCAACGCTCCACCGCCGTCCTGATGGCGCTGTACACCGTTGTGCTGCTGGTTCGCTTTCTGACGGTCAGCGGCCCCGTGGGCTACGAGCAGTGGGCCGGCATTTTTTCGCCCCAGTGGATGAAGTTCCTGACCCTGGCCCTCTTCGTGGCTCTGGGCTGGCATGCCTGGATCGGCGTGCGTGACATCTGGATGGACTACGTCAAGCCCGTGGGCCTGCGCCTTGCACTGCAAGTGGTCACCATTGTCTGGCTGGTCGGCTGCATCGGCTGGGGCATCCAGGTTCTGTGGCGTCTCTGATTGAGACACAGTCTCCACGATTGAAGGTTAAGAATGAGCTACTCCAAAGCAAATATCACCAAGCGCAAGTTTGACGTCGTGATCGTCGGTGCCGGCGGCTCCGGCCTGCGCGCTGCGCTGGAACTGTCGCGCGCCGGTCTGTCCGTCGCCTCGCTGTCCAAGGTTTTCCCCACTCGCTCGCACACAGTGGCTGCTCAAGGCGGCGTGTCCGCATCGCTGGGCAACATGAGCGAAGACAACTGGCACTACCACTTCTACGACACCATCAAGGGCTCCGACTGGCTGGGCGACCAGGACGCCATCGAGTTCATGTGCCGTGAAGCGCCAAACGTCGTGATCGAACTCGAGCACTTCGGCATGCCTTTCGACCGCAATGCCGACGGCACCATCTACCAGCGTCCCTTCGGCGGTCACACCGCCAACTATGGCGAAAAGCCCGTGCAGCGCGCCTGCGCCGCTGCCGACCGTACCGGTCACGCCATGCTGCACACGCTGTACCAGCAGAACGTCAAGTCCAAGACCAACTTCTTCGTGGAGTGGATGGCGCTGGACCTGATCCGCAACACCCAGGGCGATGTGGTCGGCGTGACCGCACTGGAACTGGAAACCGGCGATCTGTACGAGCTGCACGCCAAGGCCGTGCTGCTGGCCACCGGTGGTGCCGGCCGTATCTTCCAGGCGTCGACCAACGCCTTCATCAACACCGGTGACGGCCTGGGCATGGCTGCTCGCGCCGGCATTCCTCTGCAGGACATGGAGTTCTGGCAGTTCCACCCCACCGGCGTGGCCGGTGCCGGCGTGCTGCTGACCGAAGGCTGCCGCGGCGAAGGCGCCATTCTCTTGAACAGCGAAGGCGAGCGCTTCATGGAGCGTTACGCTCCCACGCTGAAGGATCTGGCACCACGTGACTTCGTGTCGCGCTCCATGGACCAGGAAATCAAGGAAGGTCGCGGCTGCGGTCCCAACAAGGACTACATCCTCATGAAGCTGGACCACCTGGGTGCCGAAACCATCCGCAAGCGTCTGCCTTCCGTGGAAGAAATCGGCCACAACTTCGCCAACGTGGACATCACCAAGGAACCCATCCCCGTGGTTCCCACCATCCACTACCAGATGGGCGGCATCCCGACCAACATCAACGGTCAGGTCGTGGTCTGGGACGGTCAGCAGAACAATGTGGTGGGCGGCCTCTACGCCGTGGGCGAATGCTCGTGCGTGTCCGTGCACGGCGCCAACCGCCTGGGCACCAACTCGCTGCTGGACCTGCTGGTCTTCGGCAAGTCTGCCGGCAAGCACATCGTGGAATTCGTCAACGGCTTCGGCGCTCACCACGAAGTGCCCGCCGACGGCGCCGAGCGCACCCTGGCCCGCCTCAACCAGTTGCAGGACTCCAAGGACGGCACCTACGCCCAGGACGTCGCCGGCGAGATCCGCCAATCCATGCAGACGCATGCTGGCGTGTTCCGCACGCAAAAGAGCATGGACGAAGGCGTGGAGAAGATCAACGCGATCCGCGACAAGGTCGGCTCCGTGACCCTGAAGGACAAGTCCATGGTGTGGAACACCGCCCGCATGGAAGCCCTGGAAGTGGACAACCTGATCGAAGTGGCGCAAGCCACCATGACCTCGGCCGCAGCCCGCAAGGAATGCCGTGGCGCACACACCGTGTACGACTACGAGCACCCTGCCGACCACGCCGAATTCCCGCTGGGCCGCAACGACAAGGAATGGCTCAAGCACACCCTGTGGGACAGCGCCACCAACAGCCTGACCTACAAGCCTGTGAACCTCAAGCCCCTGACCGTTGCCAGCGTTCCTCCCAAGGTCCGCACGTTCTAATTCAGCAGCCCACGAGAGAAGATCAAAATGAAGCGCACATTCAAAATCTACCGCTACGATCCGGACAAAGACGCCAAGCCCTACATGCAAACCGTGCAAGTGGAGCTGGACGGTCACGAGCGCATGCTGCTGGACGCTCTGGTCAAGCTCAAGGCCATGGATCCCTCCATTGCCTTCCGTCGCTCCTGCCGTGAAGGCGTGTGCGGCTCCGACGCCATGAACATCAACGGCAAGAACGGCCTGGCCTGCCTGACGAACATGAACACCCTCAAGGGCGACATCGTTCTCAAGCCCCTGCCCGGCCTGCCGGTCATCCGCGATCTGATCGTGGACATGACCCAGTTCTTCAAGCAGTACCACTCGATCAAGCCCTACCTGCAAAGCGATGTCTACGCATCGCCCAGCAAGGAGCGCCTGCAGTCGCCCGAAGAGCGCGAAGAGCTCAACGGCCTGTACGAGTGCATTCTGTGCGCCAGCTGCTCCACCAGCTGCCCCTCGTTCTGGTGGAACCCCGACAAGTTCGTGGGCCCGGCCGGTCTGCTGCAGGCTTACCGCTTCATCGCGGACAGCCGCGACACAGCCACGGGCGAGCGCCTTGACAACCTGGAAGATCCTTACCGTCTCTTCCGCTGCCACACCATCATGAACTGCGTGGACGTGTGCCCCAAGCACCTGAACCCCACTGCAGCCATTGGCAAGATCAAGGAGCTGATGGTTCGTCGAACCGTCTGATGCTGATGACGAATACCCTGCTCGACGAACGTGAGCGCGACCTGCTGAGGTGGCGCAGCCGCCGTGGTCTGGTTGAGAACGATCTGTTCATCGAGCAGTTCTTCGCCACCTACGGAAGCCAGCTCACGCGGAGACACGCGACTGGCCTGTCTGCCTTGATGGATCTGGCAGACAACGACCTGATGGATCTTTTCTTGCGTCGCAAGGAACCTGAAGGACAACTCGATACCCAAGAAGTCAGGGAAGTGCTGGAGATGGTGCGCAAGCGCCAGCCCGGTAACTGTCCCCAGTAGGCTAGGCAAACTAGAGAAGGAAGTTTGGAAATGAAACTCGCTGACAACAAAGCAACGCTGTCTTTCAGCAATGGCGCTCCCAGTGTGGAAATGCCGGTGTACCAGGGCAATATCGGCCCGGATGTGATCGACATCCGCAAGCTCTACGCCCAGACTGGCATGTTCACGTATGACCCGGGCTTCCTCTCTACCGCTGCCTGCCAATCCGCCATCACCTACATCGATGGCGACAAGGGCGAGCTGCTGTACCGCGGCTACCCCATCGAACAACTGGCCAAGAACTGCAACTTCCTGGAAACCTGCTACCTGCTGCTGTACGGGGAGCTGCCCAACGAGAAGGAAAAGGCCGACTTCGAAGAGCTGGTGACCAAGCACACCATGGTCAACGAGCAGATGCAGTTCTTCCTGCGCGGCTTCCGTCGTGATGCTCACCCCATGGCCGTGCTGACCGGTCTGGTGGGCGGCATGTCGGCCTTCTACCACGACAGCACCGACATCACCAACCCAGAGCACCGCAACATCGCCGCGATCCGCCTGATCGCCAAGATGCCTACGCTGGTCGCCATGGCATACAAGTACGGTATGGGCCAGCCCTACATGTACCCCAAGAACGACCTGTCGTATGCCGGCAACTTCATGCGCATGATGTTCGGCAACCCTTGCGAAGAGTACAAGGTCAACCCCGTGGTTGAGCGCGCTCTGGACCGCATCTTCATCCTGCACGCCGACCACGAGCAGAACGCTTCGACCTCTACCGTGCGTCTGTGCGGTTCGTCCGGCACCAACCCCTTCGCGGCCATCTCCGCTGGCGTGGCCTGTCTGTGGGGCCCTGCCCACGGCGGCGCCAACGAAGCCTGCCTGAACATGCTGGAAGGCATCCAGGCCAACGGCGGCATCGAAAAGGTCGGCGAGTTCATGGAACAGGTCAAGGACAAGACCAGCGGCGTGAAGCTGATGGGCTTTGGCCACCGCGTCTACAAGAACTACGACCCCCGCGCCAAGCTGATGCAGGAAACCTGCAACGAAATCCTGGCCGAACTGGGTCTGGAAAACGATCCCCTGTTCGCCCTGGCCAAGAAGCTGGAAAAGATTGCCCTGGAAGACGACTACTTCGTCCAGCGCAAGCTCTACCCCAACGTGGACTTCTACTCCGGCATCGTGCAGCGCGCCATCGGCATCCCCGTCAACCTGTTCACCGGCATCTTCGCTCTGGCCCGCACCGTGGGCTGGATCGCTCAGCTCAACGAACAGATGGCCGACCCCGAGTACAAGATCGGTCGTCCCCGCCAGCTGTTCACCGGCTCCGTGTCGCGCGACGTCAAGCCTATCGCTCAGCGTTGATCGGCACGCCCAGGCCCGGATTTCCGGGTCTCAGGGTGGCAAAAAGCCCGCAGACTGCAAAGTCCGCGGGCTTTTTCACGTGAGCTTGCAATCTCGGTATTTGACAAAAAAGCATAGCTGCTTGCGCATTACCCATATCGATTTCAGATTGAAATCACCATGAAATCCTTTGTTGACATGCGCTATCAGCTATAAAAATTCATTAATCGATCCGAGTCAGAAATGCCGAGCAGACCCGGAATCGGCTCTTCTATACTGCTCTTCATGCATGCAAAACGACAACGCAATCTGGAACTGGCCCACGCCGTGCTGGACTGGAACCAGCGCCACCTGAACCGCCACACCACGCTGAGCCGCGAGCAGGTCGCCGAGTGCTTTGCCGAGCAATTCGTGGTCGAGCCCAATGGCCGCCACTATGCGGCCGACCTCGAGAGCTATCGCGAGTTTCTCGAAGGCATGAAGCAGGACATGCAAGGCATTCGCTACGCCATCCAGCACGCCACAGCCGACGAGGACTCGGTGGTCTTTTCCATGGATGTCTGCATCACCAAGACCGATGACAGCACCCAGCACTTTGTCGCCATGCTGCTCATGCGCTTTGACGAACACGAAAAAGTCAGCCTGTGGCGCGAGGTCTATCTGCCCCACCCCCAAGCCGGCGCGCAATAGGACCTCTACCTCTAGCGCAGGCAGCCCCCCGTCAGGGCACAAGCAAGATGGGCTGCTGGGCGCCATGCGCCTCCAGTTGCCGGTGGGCCTGCGCGGCATCGGCCAGCGCAAACTCCTGCGGCTCGCCCATGCGGAAATGCTTTTTGCGCAGCGCCTCGAACAGGCGCGCGGCCATGGCATCGCGCTCTCTGGGCTTTTTGACGAAGTGAAACACCATGGGCCGGCACACGCTGTTCGACTTGGCGGCCAGACGCGCAATCTCCAGCGGCGGCACCGGGCCGGAAGACTGTCCGTACATCACCAGCTGGCCGCCGATGCCCAGACTGGCCAGCGAACCATCAAAGCTGTCCCTGCCCACGCCGTCATAGGCCACATCCACGCCTTCGCCGCCGGTCAGCTGCTGTACACGCGCGGCCACATCCTGGGCGCCCGCACCGCGATAGCGGATCACCTCCACACAACCGGCCTGATCGGCTTTCCTGGCCGTGGCATCGCTGCCTGCCGTGCCGATCACCATGGCCCCCAGCTGCGTGGCCCACTGGCTCAGAATCTGCCCCATGCCACCGCCGGCGGCCTGGACCAGAATCCGCGATCCCTGGCTTACCCGGGCCACCCGGTGCAGCAGCACATCGGCCGTCAGCCCGCGCAGCAGGCTGGATGCGACCAGCGCGTCGCTGAGGTCATCGGGCACGGCAATCAGTTCGTCGCCCGCAATCACGCGCTCGGCGGCGTAGATGGAATAGGCGGCAGAGACATAGCAGACCCGGTCGCCGGGCCTGAAGCGAGTCACGCCCTCCCCCACTTCGGCCACCACTCCCACGGCTTCGATGCCGGGCGTGCCTGGCAGCGCCAGCGTCTTGTACAGCCCGGAGCGTACATAGATATCGTGAAAGTTCACGCCAATGCGCGTGTGCCGCACGCGCACCTGTCCAGCAGTCAGCGGCGGCGAAGCGACCGAGGCGATCTGCAGGACCTCGGGGCCTCCGTATTCCGTCATGACAATGGCTTGATGCGTGATCTGACTCATGGCTGGTGCTCCTTGCGGGTTGTAATCCTGCGAATGTAGCCTGCGCCGCGCTTGTCCCTGCGCCTCGCTGCGACGCGGCAATTCCCGCACAATGCGCCTCCTGCACACCGCTATTGATTCTTCTATGTCTTTTGCCCCCCTAGGCCTGCGCGCCGAGCTTCTGGATGCCACACTCGATCTGGGTCTGCGCGACGCGACGCCGATTCAGACCGAGGCCATCCCCGCCGTGCTGGCCGGGCGCGATCTCTGGGCCTGCGCGCCCACAGGCTCGGGCAAGACCATGGCCTACCTGTTGCCTCTGCTGCAGGCCTGGCTGGCGCAAAAGCGCGGCCAGACCGGCTTTGTACGACCGCTGGCCACCCTGATTCTGGTGCCCACGCGCGAGCTGGCCCTGCAGGTTCACGAAAGCCTGAGCGACATCACGCGCCAGTTGCGTGAGCAACCACGCAGCCGCGTGGTCTATGGCGGTGTCTCCATCAACCCGCAGATGATGCAGTTGCGTGGCAGCGCCGACTTTCTGGTCGCCACGCCGGGCCGCCTGCTGGATCTGGTGGAGAACAACGCCGTGCGCCTGAATACCGTGCAGCATCTGGTGCTGGACGAAGCCGACCGCCTGCTGGACCAGGGCTTTGCCGAAGAACTCAACCGCGTGCTGGCCCTGCTGCCCGCGAAGCGCCAGACCCTGCTGTTCTCGGCCACCTTCCCGCAGAACGTGGAAGCGCTGGCGGCCCGTCTGCTGCACGACCCCGTTCGCGTGCAGGTCGATGCCGACCAGGCCGCCGAGCATTCGGCCAGCCCAGAGAACATCAGCCAGCGCGCCATTGCCGTGGACAGCAACCGCCGCACCCAGCTGCTGCGCCAGCTCGTCAAGCAAGGCGAGAACCAACCCGAATGGGAGCGAGCCCTGGTCTTTGTCGCCAAGCGCCACACCGCCGAAATGCTGGCCGACAAGCTCTACAAGGCGGGCATCTACGCCACCACCTTCCACGGCGATATGAGCCAGGGTGCGCGCAAGGAGGTGCTCGATCAGTTCAAGGCCAAGCGCTGGCAGCTGCTCATCACCACCGATCTGGCCGCGCGCGGCATCGACATCGCACAGCTGCCCACGGTCATCAACTACGACCTGCCTCGCTCGCCCGCCGACTATATTCATAGAATTGGCCGCACGGGTCGCGCAGGACATGCAGGTTGCGCCATCACGTTTGTAAGCCCCGCCGACACCGTCCACTGGCAACTGATCTGCAAGCGCAATCAGCTGGATATCGCCCTGGAGCAACTGCAGGGTTTTGAGCCCACCGAAGCCCTGCCGCCACCGGTTGCGCAGGATGGCAATGGCGGCGTCAAGGGTCGCAGACCCAGCAAGAAGGATAAGCTGCGCGCCGCAGCTGCAGCCGCAAAGCAGCAGCCTGCAGACTAAGCTCCGCCAACGAGGCCAGGATTGCCTCGCCTCAGCGCATCAAAAGGCCGCCCATGCGGCCTTTTTTGCGCCTGACGGAGAGCGCCTTCAACCAGGCCGGACGCAGCCGCGCCCCCTCCTTCCGCTTTTTCGACAGAGAAAACTCCAATTTTATATAAATCAAATTGGAATCTATTAACCAATAGATAGGAGCTATTCCTACACCAGCCAAATTGATAGTCAGAGACATTGAGAAACATGGCTTACATGAATTTTTTAAATAGAAATCGGTAAGCCAGGTCCCTTGGCAACACGGTGAACGCCCGCCAAGGATGTCACTGACCTGTCTGCATGCGCCTGAGAAGCGACGCGGGGGAACGGCAATGAAATCGTTGTTAAAAGCACTGGCAGGACTGACCATCGTCATTACCTGTTCCGCAGCCCTGGCCGACGAATCCAACCCGACTGCCGAGGCCAATCCGCCTGCCGAAGCCACTCAGCCCGTCGAGGTCAATCAACCTGTCCAGGCCAGCCAGTCTTCGGGGGCCTGGCATATCAATCTGCACACCGTCAGCCACCACTTCAGCGAACGCAAACATGGCAAGACATGGAACGAGGAAAACCTGGGCCTCGGTATCAGACGCGAGTTCTCCAGCGATTTTTCCGTGCAGGCCGGCTTCTATCGCAACAGCATCGACCGCTGGAGCACCTACGCCATAGGCGAATACACGCCACTGGCCTTTGGAAATTTCCACTCCGGTGTGTATGCCGGCTTGCGCACCAACTACTCTCGCCCCGTCATGGCGGCCGCAGGGGCCCTGGTGCGCTGGCAGGGGGAGCGCTATAGCGTCACCGTGCGCGCTGCACCCAAGATCTGCGGCCAGTGCTCGGCATTCATTGCGCTGGAGTTTGGCTGGAAACTGTGATCCCTGTGTAAAACGGCACGGATTCGCAGTTTCTGCAGGGTCAATCAGCATCATCAGCGCTAAAGTGCCAGCTCACTGTGCTTTTTGATGCCCCATGCACGCAGAATCGAATTCAGCCCCCATCGCCCGCCAACTCGAAAAAAGCCGCCAGGCACTGCTGGACCTGTCCACGCGCAACCGGCTGCTGAGCCTGCCTCAGGCTGCCACGGCACGCGTGCTGCATTTCGCGGATGAGCGCACGGACGAGGTCTATCGCCTGCTGGCGGGCGAAAGCAAGTCCATGAGCTTTGCGCCGGCCAGGGCCGAGGAGGAGCAAGTAGCCGCCGACCCGGCCGAGGAACAAGAGACACCGGCCACCCCCGCCCTGCCCCAGCCCGAGGAAGGCGTCGATGAGCAGCTCGATGCGCGCGGTGTGGCCCAGCGCCATCGTGACCTGAAGCTGCAGACGCGCTTGTCCAGCGAGAAGCTGCAGCGCCGCCTGCTGGACATGTATTCCGATGCCCGCACCTTCATCGAGGAACAGGGCGTCAACATCCTGTTTCTGGCCCTGGGTCAGCTGCAATGGTTTGACCGCAATGCGCCCGACAAGCCCCGTTTTGCGCCGCTGATTCTGCTGCCCGTGGCACTGGAGCGCAAAAGCGCAGCCGAGCGCTTCACCCTGTCATGGCTACAGGAGGATGCGGCGGAGAACCTGTCGCTGGCGGCCAAGCTCAAGGCCGACTTCGGCCTCGAGCTGCCAGAATTCAATGCCGGCGACGACTTCGACCCCGGCGCCTATCTGGCCGCTGTCGCCACCATGGCTGCCGCCCAGCCCGGCTGGCAGGTGCTGCCCGATGCCATGACGCTGGGCTTCTTCAGCTTTGCCAAATTCCTGATGTACCGCGATCTGGATGCTGCGACCTGGCCGCCGCAAAAGCGGCTCGACCGCCAGGCACTGATTGCCGCCACGCTGCAGGACGGCTTCGAAGCCCGCGAACATCTGTTCCCCGAGGACGCCGATGTCGACCAGTTGATCCCCGTGGACAGCCAGCGCCATGTGGTCGATGCGGACAGCTCCCAGTCACTGGCCATAGAAGCCGTGCGCCGAGGCGAGAACCTCGTCATCCAGGGCCCGCCAGGCACGGGCAAGTCCCAGACCATCACGAACGTGATTGCGGCGGCGATTGCCGATGGCAAGAAAGTGCTGTTCATCTCCGAGAAGATGGCCGCCCTGGAGGTGGTGAACCGGCGCCTGAAATCCGTAGGCCTGGGGCCCGCCTGCCTGGAGCTGCACAGTCACCACACCCACAAGCGCAAGGTGCTGGAAGAGCTCAAGGCAACGCGCGATCTGGGCAAGCCGCGTGTGGAGCACCGCGAGCAGATCATCCACGAGCTGAGCAACGTGCAGCAGCAGCTCAACGCGCACAGCCGGACCATGCATCAGGCGCTGGCGCCCTGCGCACTCACGCCCTACCAGATCCTGGGCCAGCTGGCACGGCTGGATGCGGTGCAGATCGCGCATCTGCCCGATCTGCTGCAGGACGCACAGCACTGGTCGCCCGAGGACTTTCGTTCACGCCAGCAGATTGGCGAAGCGCTGCGCCAGGCGGTGTCCAAGGTAAGCCCGGTGACCGGGCACGCATGGCGCGGCGTTTGCCACCCGGCACTGCTCAAGCTCGACGCACAACGTTTCTCCCAGCAACTGCCGACGCTGCAAGCAATGCTGGCCCGGTTGCAGCAGGATGGTGCGCTGCTGGCCCAATCCCTGAGCACGCCGGCGGCACAGACCCTGCAGACTCTGCATGGGCAGATCACGCTGGCGCAGCAGCTCGCCAGTGCCCCGGCCATAGACCGGCAGGCCGTCGCCAGCAGCATCTGGGATCAGGGCCTGGGCCCGCTGCACAAGCTGGTCGAATGCGGCAGCCAGTTCAGCCGGCAGGCACAGAGCCTGCGCGGCAGCTTTGCAGAATCCGCCTGGACGGCGGACTGGAGCGCCCCACGCCAGAGCATCGCCGCACATGGCGACTCGCTGTTTCGCATTTTCAACAGCGGCTACCGCGCAGCCATGGCCAGCCTCAAGGGCCAGCTGAAAACGACATTGCCGAGCTCACGGACAGAGCGTCTGAACCTGCTCGACAGCCTGATCGAAGCCCAGCAACTGCGCCAGAGCCTGAACCAGCAACAGGTCCAGGGAGCAGATGCCTTTGGCAGCCTGTGGCTGGGCGAGCAGAGCGACTGGACGCAATTGCAGGCCGTGCTGGGCTGGATGGCCGGCCCCGACGGACAGGGCCGCAGCGCTGCCTTTCGCCAGCTCTATGCCCGGCTGCCATCACCCGCACATTGCGCGGAGCTGGCCGCCAAGGCCGATTCATCGCGGCAGGCATTCGAGGATGCTGCGCAAAGCGTGCTGAGCGGCTACCAGCTCGATACGCAGGAGGCTTTTGACGCCGCCGCCCTGGCCCGCATCCCGCTGACGGATTTCGGCGAGCGACTTGGGCAATGGCTCGCCGAGCCAGACGCCTTGCTGGACTGGACCTCATACCACGCCACCCGGGAGCAGGCGCGCACAGCCGGCATGGCCGCCCTGGTGCAGCAGCTCGAGAATGCATCCATTGCACAAGATGCCCTGCCCGCCAGCCTGGAGCGAGCCTACTACGAGTCTCTGCTGCGTCAGGCCACCCAGGTTCACCCCGAGCTGGTCGCCTTCAACGGCGATCAGCACAGCCAGAAGGTGCGACAGTTCCGGGCGCTGGACCTCGAGCGCATCGAACTCGCTCGCGCCCAGTCGGCACTCTCGCATTACGAGCAGGTGCCCCGCAGCGCATCCGGCATGGGCCCACTTGGCGTGCTCAATGGCGAGATTGCGCGCAAGCGCGGCCATATGCCGCTGCGCAAGCTGTTCAAGCTCGCGGGCGAGGCCGTCCAGGCCATCAAGCCCGTGTTCATGATGAGCCCGCTTTCCGTGGCTCAGTTTCTGGAGCCTGGTGCGGTCGAGTTCGACCTGCTGGTGATTGACGAGGCCAGCCAGATAGAGCCCGTGGATGCGCTGGGCGCCATCGCCCGCTGCAGGCAGCTGGTGGTGGTGGGCGATGACCGGCAGTTGCCGCCCACGCGATTCTTCTCGCGCATGACCAGCGAGCAGGAGGACTTCGACGACGAGGACGAGAACGGCGACGCCAGCCAGCTCATCGCCGGAGCCGCCGATGTGGAGAGCATTCTGAGCCTGTGCCTGGCCAAGGGCATGCCCCAGCTCATGCTGCGCTGGCACTACCGCAGCCGCCACCAGTCGCTGATAGCGGTGTCCAACCAGCAGTTCTACAACAGCGGCCTTTACGTCGTGCCCAGCCCCTATACCACCCGCTCGGGCATGGGGCTGCGCTTTCACCATCTGCCCGAAGGCCGCTTTGACAGCGGAGCCAGCCGCATCAACCGCGTCGAGGCACAGACCATTGCGCGCGCCATCATGCAGCACGCACTGCAGTCGCCACAGCTCAGCCTGGGCGTGGCCGCTTTCTCGCTGCAGCAGAAAGTCGCCATCCAGGACGAGCTGGAACTGCTGCGTCGCCAGCAACCCGAGGCCGAGTCCTTTTTTGTTGCCCATCCCAACGAACCCTTTTTCATCAAGAACCTGGAAAACGTGCAGGGCGACGAGCGCGATGTGATCTTCATTTCTGTGGCCTATGCGCGCAACGCGCAGGGCTATCTGCCAATGCGCTTCGGCCCGGTGAGCGCCGATGGAGGCGAGCGCCGGCTGAACGTGCTGATCTCGCGCGCCAAGCAGCGCTGTGAGGTGTTTTCATCCATCACCTCCGACGACATCGATCTGGAACGCGGCAAAGGCAAGGGCGTGGCTGCGCTCAAGGTATTCCTGCAATACGCGGCCACAGGCCAGCTGGCCCTGGCCAGTGTCAGCGGACGCGATCTGGAGTCGCCGCTTGAAGAAGATGTGTACGAAACGCTGACGGCCCAGGGTCTGCAGCTGCAGACGCAGATCGGCATTGCGGGCTTTTTCATCGACCTGGCCGTGGTCGACCCCGAGCAGCCAGGGCGCTATCTGCTCGGCATCGAGTGCGACGGCATGAGCTATCACCACAGCCGCAGCGCGCGCGACCGTGACCGCTTGCGCCAGTCGGTGCTGGAGAGCCAGGGCTGGACACTGCTGCGCATCTGGGGCTGCGACTGGTTCCGCCAGCCGCGCGCCCAGACCGAGCGCGTGCTGGCTGCCGTCGAAGCGGCCAGACAATCCAGGGATTTTGCAGAAAATCAGCTTCCATCCCTTATGCACCAATCGCAGGCTGCTTCAGAAGTCATAGAGCGTGCAGCACTGTCTGATGCCGGCAGCGCCGACACCGAGCCGGTCGCAGTCCCTGACGACAGCCTTTATCAGGAAGCCCGCTTTGCCGTTCCGCCCGGAGAGCTGCATCAGCAATCCACCACGCAGCTGGCTCAGCTGATGCGCCGCGCGGTGGAGCTGGAAGGACCGATTCATTTTGACGAGCTGGTCACCCGCATGCGTACGCTCTGGGGTCTGCAACGCGCCGGCAGCCGTGTGCGCGATGCGCTGGAGCAGGCGCGGCAATCGCTGCTGGCCGATGAGGCGCTGGCCGTCGATGGGGAGTTTCTCGACCTGCCGGGACGAGCGGTGCGGGTGCGCAATCGCGCCGAGGTCGGCTCGGCCAATCTGCGCCGCATCGACTGCCTGCCGCCAGCCGAGATCCGTGCAGCGATTGCCCAGGCCCTCAGATCCAGCCTGGGTGGCCAGCGCGACGAGTTGCCCGCCGCCGTGGCCCGGCTGCTGGGCCTGAGCGCCGTTACTGCGCCCGTGCGCGAGCTGGTGCTGACGCAGCTCGATGCACTGCATGGCAGCGGCGCCGTGGCATTCAACGGAACGCTGTACCGGCTGCCGGCCTGAGTCCTGGACCAGCCTCGAAAACGCCCTGAAGCAGTTCAGGGCGTTTTTCGTTTCGCAGCGCCGCCTCTGGCCGCCCGGCACATTCCTGTCAGTGCTCGTCGCTGACCTTGTGGTCTTCGCTCTTGGCCTGCTGCATCGCTTCAGGCTCCAGCTCTTCCGCCGAGCGGTTCAGGTGCACGAACACGCCCCATCCCGCGAGCAGGACGCCCACGGAAACCAGCAAGGCTGCAGGGTAGAGCAATTGCTCAGGCGTCTCCTGTGCCTTGAAGGTCGCCACCAGGCCCTCGATCGCCAAGGCCACCACCAGCACCACCATGAAACGTGACAGAAAGCGGCGCACCCGCGTCGGCCCGCTGATATGGGCCTCGCGCACCACTTCCTCCTCCACCATGGTCTGCGAGATCTGCAATGCCACCACGCCCGAGGCCAGAATTCCCAGCGCCTCCACCGCATGCAGCGTGGACTCCGGCTGCAAGCCTCCCACGATGACGCCCCAGGCCTTGGTCACGGCAATCCACACCAGGCTCAGCGCAGCAAAACCGAACAGCAGGGCAATCAGGGAATGGGTGACGGCGTAAATCAGGTGAACAAGCTTCATGGTGCAACCTCCGGATATGCCGCCAATGCTCGCAGACCTCGGGTGGGCGCCCCGTAGGACAGACATGGAACTGGTCCGCGCTACGTACCCGGCACGCCCGTCGCGAACACTCTTGCTGCTGGTCATCGGTTACAGGCCAGCACCCGGTTTTGCTCATTTCGAGCGCCAAATCGAAATACCATTGCGCAATGCCCCGCCAGAACACCAGTCCCGCAGACTTTCCGCCAGCCATCCTGGCACAGATCGAAGAACTTGCCCAAGGCATCGCGGCGCAGCGCAAGCAACGGGGCGAAACACAGGCTCAGTGGGCGGCCAAGCTCGGCATCTCCCAACCGACCATGGCGCGCATTGAGCGCGGCGACCCCTCCGTGGCCATGGCAACCTATGTGTCCTGCCTGTGGCAGCTCAACCCTGCGCTGGATCTGACCCGGCTGCTCGCCCCGACGGCAACGCAGGCCAAGACGCCAGCACTGGCACCGGCATGCCGTGTGGAGCCGCCCAGCCTCGACAGGAAAAGAAATGCCGTGCCAAAGAAGGCGAAACCCGCCGCCGAGCCTGTCATCAAGACCGTGAACCACGATGAGCAGCAGGCGCAGATCGAGCGCAATTTTGCGGCCGCCAAGGCTGCTCTGGATTTCTTCAAAAGCCCTCTGTTCTGATCGGCTGGCCGAAAAACAGGCTGCTTCCGACAACAGGATGCCGCAAGCCCATCAGTCTCCGAACCGCTCCCGATAGGCCACGGGTGTGATGCCCAGCTTGCGCACGAACAGATGCCGCAGCGCCTGCTCTGAGCCGAGGCCGACCTTGGCGGCCACGGTCTTGAGCGGCAGGGAGCCCAGATTCTCCAGCAACTGCTTGGCCCGCTCCAGGCGGGCGTTTTCCACAAAGCTGCTGGGGCTGCAGCCGGTCTCCTGCTGAAAGACGCGGCGAAAGTTGCGCTCGCTCATCGCCGCCTTGTCCGCCAGCAGCGCCAGCGGCATGGGCTGGTCCAGATGCTCCAGCACCCACTGCTGGGCGGCCTGCACGGCGCTGTGCTGCGTGGCCTGTGCGGCCAGGGACACGCTGAACTGCGACTGACCGCCGGGGCGCTTGAGATACATGACCAGATCGCGCGCCACCTGCAGCGCCAGCGCATGGCCGAAATCATGCTCCACCACCGCCAGCGCCAGATCGATACCGGCAGTGACGCCGGCCGAAGTCCAGAGCTCACGCATGCCGTCGCTGTCCTTGATTTCGTCGCACACATAGATCGCATCGGCATCCACCTGCACCCGTGGATAACGCTGGGCAAGCGCCCCGGCCACACTCCAGTGCGTGGCCGCGCGGCGGTCATCGAGCAGACCAGCAGCGGCCAGGAAAAAGCTGCCGCTGCACAGCGCAATCATGCGCCCGACCCCTGGCGCCACCCGCGCCACCCAGTCCACCAGCTCGGGCGAGGCCGCCAGCACCTGCTCGATATGGCGCGCCCCCACCAGCAGCACCGTGCACCCCGTGCCCTCGGCCTCGACCTGCGCCAGGGTATGGCTGGCCTGCAAGCCCATCAAGGTGTCCGAGGGCACCAGACCGGCCTGTGACGCCACCACCCGCACCATGTATCCGTCAGGCAGGCCTTTGTGCCGCAGATGCACATTGGCATAGTCAAACACGGACATGGGACCAATGGCTTCCAGCGCCTTGAAGCCGGGGTAGACAACCAGATCGACGCGGTGGGCGCCGGCGTGATGGTGTTCCATACAAAAATCAGAGCAGTTCGAGCATATAAAACCAGCACTGCAGGCACTCGCAGCGCACAAGCCTCGACTATACGCAAGCCCTCTCGGCACCTCGGAGCGGCCGCCTCATCCACTGCTAAAGTCCGGGGCTTCTACCCCTTTGCCCGCCCATGATTCCTGGACCACTTTTCACCCTGCCCATGCTGTTGCTGCTGCTCGCCCCCCTGGTGGCAGCCGGCCTGAGCCTGTGGCTGCTGCTGCACGGGCTGTTCTGGTGGCAGCGCCATAGGCGCACACCCGCCTCCGGGCGCCCGCCGTTCTGGCACTGGCCCGTCGTGATGGTGGCGATACTGGCCCTGGCCGGCGACCTCTGGGGCCTGGTGCTGGCGCGCAAGCTGGTGCAGATCGAAGAGGCAGTGACGCTGCGGGCCCACTATCGCGAGAGCCGACAGCGCTTTGTGCTGCCCGAGGACTTCCGCTATGGCGAGCAGCTATTCCCCAAAGGCACCCTGATCAATCGCTACGACGCCTTTGACAACGGCGAGCGCCAGCGCCCGCTTGGTCTGCGAGGACTGAGCGCGGCGCGCTTCGCGCAGCCGGTGCCAATCGCAGGTGCCTGGGTCAGCGCCATCGGCAACCAAACGGTGGAGCTGGCCCGCGACCAGCGCCTCGGCCCGGTGTTCCACTTCGATCCCAATGCCGAGCAGGGGTATGGTGACTGGGTCATCGACCCGAAGCGACCTTATCTGGAATGCCGCGAGGGCGCTATCGCCAGCCTGCATGTGCCCTTGATCGACTATGACATCCAGGCCGAGTTTCTGGTCGGAGCCCCCGATGGCCCCGAGGCACGCTACCGCCCCAGTCAATGGGGGTTCATAGACTGCCAAGCGGGCAAGCCCGCGATTGAGGTGCAGCCGGCCTATGATGGCCCGGCACCTCCAGGCGCACAACTGCCGGTATGGGGCACGCTGATACCGAATGAGGATTGAGCTGGCGACGCCAGGCTCGCCGGTGCTCTCTGCGTGGCGCGGGATGCTCAGACTTGGGTGTGGCGACCAGACCTCCCCAGATCATTGGCGCGCCTTGCCGCTCCGGCCTCTCCACTCGCCTGGGACGAGGCAAACCGCAGGCTGCCAAGGTGGATGCGAGCCACTTTACAGGGGCAGTTGACTCGCGCTCCACGACGACGGTCAACACGCCATAAGTCTTGAGAACACCCTGCCCGGCGCCAAAATTGCAGCGACCGGATGGGAGGACTACGACCTGTTAAGGCTGCTTGAATTTTTCCAGTCTGTGACTGCCATGCGGCGATTGTTGCCTGTCGTAGCGAAGTCCTGACCTCACGGTGTCGGTCATATTGCAGACACCCAGGCAACCGAATGGGGCGCAATCTGAGCTTGCGAGGGTAGGCTAATGCCATCTGCTACTAGGGTCGATACATGCGGAACTTCTGCTCATCGCCAATCGAGAAATAGTCTGCCGGGCCCCCCGCGCGGAGAATCACCCCGGAACTGGCCGTGTCGAACACTCCGTCCTTGAGCAGCCGACGATCGATGTAGACCTTTACCACCTCCCCAAGCACGAGCCAGGACGGAATCGACTCATGGCTGGCGGTACGCAACTGGTGGATGTCGGTCAACCGGCATTCGAAGCTCACCGGGCTCTGTGCCACTCTTGGCACCCGTATCAGTTCCGAATCCACGGCTTCCAGCCCTGCCAGCTCGAACTCATTCACCTCCGCAGGCACGGCGGCACAGGTCTGGTTCATGGCATTGGCTAGCTCACGCGTGGCCAGATTCCACGCGAACTCGCCAGTCTCCTGGATATTGCGCACCGTGTCTTTCCAGCCGATGCTGGAGAAGCCGATGATGGGAGGGACGTAGTTGAAGGCGTTAAAGAAGCTGTAGGGTGCCAGATTGACCTGCCCGCTCGCGCCCTTGCTCGAAATCCATCCTATGGGCCGCGGGCCGACGATGGCGTTGAAGGGATCATGTGGCAGTCCGTGCCCTTTGCGGGGCTCATAGGTATGCGAGTCAGTTTTCATCGCTGGTGGTTCTAGCGTCTGGCCTGTCGGGAAGTGCCCCATTGCATTCATGGGCGATAGTGCAAGTCTAACGGTGCGCTGGAGGAGATCGGGCTGTTCGGGACTGCACCAAGCATGGGGTCCAACCCATCGCTATAGCCGTCTCGCACTGGTGATGTGCTCGCGCCTCAGGACAAACGATGAGCGCCTGATTCTGCGCAGAAAAGCCGTGCTTTGAAGCGGGAGAGCAGCGCCTATCCCGAGCAAGCAGTCGCTCCTGCGGCTGCACGTGGCAGTCTACCCAGCTCCAGCCAGCTTTCTTTGACTACAGACCGGTTGGAAAGTGCACGCCAGCGCGCTGAGCCGCCTGCACGATGTGCGCTGCCATGGCCTGCTGTGCCAGCTCCGGCCGGCCCTGGGCCAGACCATCGATGATGGCCGCATGCTCCTCGCAGGTTGCATGGCGCGCACCACGCTTGTAGAACGGCAGGCGCTGGCTCTCTTGCATGACTTCGCCGCTGCCGCGCAGCACGTCTGCAATCGCGTGATTGCCCGAGATGGTGGCGATCTGCATGTGGAAATCGAAATCCAGGTGGCTGGCCTGCAGGAAGTCCGAGGCATCTATGCATTGCTGCATGCCCTGCAGATTGGCCTGCAGCAGCGTCAGGTCTTCAGGCTGCACCACCAGGGCCGCAAGGCGCGCCGCAAATCCTTCCAACGCGAAGCGCAACTGATAAACATCGGTGAGCGCATGCGAATCGGCAAAGCGCCAGGCTTCGCTGGCTGGCGCCTCGGGTGCCTCGGTCACATACATGCCCTTGCCGGGCCTCGCTACGACCAGCCCCAGCCCCTGAAGCGTGGACAAGGCCTCGCGCAATGACGTCCGGCTGATGCCCAGCTGTTCCGATAGATCGCGCTGCGAGGGTAGAAGCGAGCCCACCGGATAGGTGCCGGCTTCGATCCAGTCCCGGATCAAGCGGGCGGCTTGGCTGGCAACGGCGACATTGGAGGAGACAGAAGGTTCCATTCGGAGGTAATCGTACATCGCAAAAAGGGGTTGCGCGCCATCTTAACGACTGCGCAGCACATCCCGCCTCGAACACAGCCCCTGACACCGCTCCAGACCACACTACGGCAGTGCTTCCGGGCGGTGCCTGCCGCGATGCGAGGCTATTTGTTGACCAGCTTAGCCGGCACGGTATAGGTCAGAAAGGCGCCGAACAGCAGCACACCGGCCAGCACGAACATGGCCGCATTGGTGCTCTGAGTCGCATCCTTGATCAGGCCGATCATGTAAGGGCTGATGAAGCCAGCCAGATTGGCGAAGGAGTTGATCAGCGCAATGCCTGCTGCCGCCCCTGCACTGGACAGGATGGCCGTGGGCAGGCTCCAGAACAGCGGCGAAGTGGCAAGGCTGCCGCCCGCAGCCAGCGCCAGCGCCGCGAGGGACAGATAGACATTGCCGCTGAAAACGGCTGACAGCGTCAGCCCCAGCGCACCAACGCAGAACGGCACGATCAGATGCCAGCGGCGCTCGCGCATGCGGTCCGAGCTGCGGCTGACCAGGTTCATGGACACTACGGCCACCGAGAACGGCACGGCCGTCAGCAGGCCGATCTGGAAAGCGCCTTCCACGCCCGACTGGCGGATCAGCGAGGGCAGCCAGAAGGTCAGGCCATACTGGCCCATCACCGTGCAAAAGCAGATCATGGCCATCTTGATGATGCGCGGATCGGCGAACAGTGCGCGCAGCGTCATGTGGCTGTCGGCCTTGCTGGCGTTCTCGCGGGCGATGTTGCGTTCGAGCAGCGTCTTTTCCGATTCACTGAGCCAGTTCGCACTGCGGATGTTGTTGTCCAGGTACCAGAGCACGGCCAGGCCCAGCAACAGCGAGGGAACGGCCTCGATCAGGAACAGCCACTGCCAGCCGCGCAGACCGGCCACGCCCTGCATCAGCTCCATGATGCCGCCCGACAGGGGCCCTCCCAGGATGCCCGAGACCGGAATCGCGCACATGAACAACGCCACCATGCGTGCGCGTCGGTACGACGGAAACCAGTAGGTCATGTACAGGATCATGCCGGGGTAGAAGCCCGCCTCGGCCGCGCCCAGCAGGAAGCGCAGTACATAGAACTGCGTGGGCGTGGTCACAAACATCATGGCTGCCGAGATCAGGCTCCACATGATCATGATGCGGGCAATTGTGGCCTTGGCGCCTATGCGGTGCATCAGCATGTTGCTCGGCACTTCGAAGAAGAAGTAGCCGATGAAGAACAATCCTGCACCGAGGCCGTACATGGCCTCGCTGAACTGCAGGTCCGCCAGCATGTGCAGCTTGGCAAAGCCAACGTTGACACGGTCCAGGTAGGCCGCCACGTAGCAGGCCATGATGAAGGGCAGCAGGCGCCAGGCGACCTTGCGGTAGACCGCGGCTTCTGCGGCGGTTTCGCCGGCCAGCGTTGCCGCCGGCGCAGCAGCGTCAGGGGTGGAGGAAAGGGATGACATCTTGGATCCTTGTTGGTGGTGATTTTTGCAACTGGTATTACCGGTATGAATTAACGATCGCAACCATAATCAAGATCAAGACATTACGCACTCGCAATTACCCTAGCCCATCTTTCGAATTGCGATTTGACAAAGCCTCTGAGGCAAAACATACTGGTATTACCAGTTAGACCAACTCACACAACAACCTTTTATGACCACTGTCCTGGCAACCACGCCCGCCTCCGGCGGCGCCCCTGTCCTCCACCGCCTTAGCATTCAGCCCCTGACTGCCGAAGCCTTTTCCCGCTTTGGTGACGTGATCGAAAGCGCGGGACATGCCCCCATACAGATCAACCATGGCATGACCGAGCGCTACCACGCACTGGCGCAGGTAGACACAGGCGGCGCCGAAGGCCATGCGCTGATCAACCTGTTCCACGCTCTGCCTTACGAACTGCCGCTGCGGCTGGAGGAGATGGAGCGCCACCCGCTGGGCAGCCAGGCCTTCGTCCCCTTGCAGGAGACCCCTTTCATCGTCGTGGTTGCGGCTGCGGGCGAGAGCGTGCAACCCTGCGACCTGCAGGCCTTCGTGACCAATGGCCGCCAGGGGGTGAACTACCACCGCGGAATCTGGCATCACTCCCTGATCGCCCTACAGGCCTCTGCACGTTTTATCGTGGTGGATCGCGGCGGTCCCGGCCACAACTGCGATGTGGTGGCCATTGGCGATGGCTGCGGCGTATTGCTGGAGTTGCCGGACGCCGGCTAAAGCCTCGGGAAGCGGCCCTATCGTCCTTCCTTGCAGGCGTGATTACCTCCATATGTTCACGCTTTGGGCTCTAGAGCCCAATCACTGGACTTGACCGCGCCTGCTGGGAGCATCGTCGAACGAGCACAGGCACGCTGCGGTGCTTGCGCTGCGCACACGTCAAGTAAGTGTCCAAGCCTGTTGTTTCCCAGCCAGAAGTGCCTCATTGATCCCGGGCGGTCGATTCCAGTGAAATACGCCGACAGGTTCAAGTTTGTGCTTCAACTTGCCGCTCAGCACCACTGAGTTTGGAGACGCAGTCACGACGCACCTGTGTGGGTGCATTTGGATCAGGGCAGGCAATGGGGTGGTGTCGACTCCTGGTGGGTCTGCCAGACCCGCATTAGCTGTCATTGGCATCTTTGAGTTGAGTGACTTCAGACCAATTGAAGCAGGCCGCCAGGTGAAGGGGTGACCGATGGCTGCTAACCGAACGCAGCCGCTCACTGCCATCGGACTGGTCAGTCATAACAGGCACAGATAGTCAGGTCAGCGGGAACATGCCGTCGGCGGCAGTGCTGCATGGAGGTGTATTCGCACCTGCCCCCAGCCCTTGGTCGGCAGCAGCCAGATTTAGCTCCCACTGACTATATTGAACAAATACACTGCCTCTCAATCTGCTTCGGGCGCCAACGGCCTCCAAGACCTTGCTTCAAGCAGATTCCGGATATCGACTTCAAACGCCACTCAATAGAACTACCAAGGAGACCCCCGTGAACCGTCGACAGATACTTGCTTCCATTGCCGCCGTAGGTACGCTCACCACTATGGCAACCGTCCATGCGGAATCTGCTTTCCCGCAAAAGCCAATTACTTTTGTCGTTCCGTATCTGGCTGGTGGAACCACCGATCTTGTGGCGCGAGTCGTGGGTGAACACATGGCACGCACGCTGGGCCAGGCGGTGGTGATCGAGAACAAGCCCGGGGCCGGAGGCAATATCGGCATGGATGTCGTGGCCAAGTCCAAGCCCGACGGTTACACGATCGGTTTCGGAGCCATCTCCACCAATGCACTCAACCCGCACATCTACAAATCGATGGCGTTTGATCCCCGCAAGGACTTCACTGCAGTCTCCATGCTGGGCTACTCCACCATCGTGCTGGAAGTAGGCAGGAGCTTCCCGGCAAACAATGTGCAGGAGTTCATCGCCTACATCAAAGCGAACCCAGGCTTTCAGTACGGTACTGCCGGCGCCGGAACCAGCATGCACCTGGCTGGCGTGATGTTCACGCAAATGACAGGCCTGGATACCGTCCATGTGCCCTATAAAGGCAGCGTACCGGGTATTACCGACATGCTTGGTGGCCACCTGCCCGCCATGTTCGACAACCTGCCCGCTTCCCTGCCACACATCCAGGCAGGCAAGCTCAAAGCACTGGCCGTGGCTGGTAGCGAGCGCAGTCCATCGTTGCCCAATGTTCCGACAATCGCGGAGAGCGGCCTCAAAGGCTACGCAGTCGATCCATGGTTCGGCGTATATGGCCCAGCCAAGCTAGATCCAGCGATCACAGCCAAACTCAATACTGCCATCAACCAGGCCCTGAGCGATCCAGCCGTCAAGGACAAGCTGGTGCAGGCCGGATTCACCCCCAAGGGCTCTACAGTCCAAGGCTTCGAAGCGCTGACACAGTCCGAATACAAACGACTGGGTGACGTGGCACGTAAGGCCCAGATGCAGGTCAACTGACGACCGCCTCTGGCGGTCGAAGGGAAAGCCCAAGGGCTGGTAAAGGTGGTAGCGGTCATCGGTCCAATAGAACGGGATGTCGGCCGCCAGCCTAATGCCGTCGCAGATCGACCCGTCGCCACCTTTGACGCCAACTTCTAGCTTGTGCGTTTGCGCACGCGCTCCATCGCATCGGATGACGACGCAAACCCAAGCTTTTCAAAAAACTCCGGAGCCTGAGAGCGCGAGGCTCTGAGCATCCAAGTGATGCCCGCCTCGTTACTCACGACCTCCTTCACCAAGCTCTTGCCAATTCCCTGGCCTCGCCATTCCGGAGTGACCACAACCATTGACAGGTAGCCATTGGATAGCCCGTCGGTGATGGCGCGAGCAAATCCGATCACCTTGTCCTGTGAAACAGCGACAACCACTCGTTGAGATGCAGCGATGAGGCGTTCAAGAAATAGATGATCCGGAATGCGGTGAGACCAACCATTGGAGGTCAGGAGCTGAAATGCACTGTCAAGATCAGTAGTTGAATATCTACGGATATGCGGTGTGCGGACTTCCATGTTGGAGCACTCGTTCAAGGGGAAATTTATGACGGTGAGAGGTCAGAGCACGGTCTCTTTCCAGGACTCAAAGAGAGTGCAGCACCTGGCCCCCTGGTGGCAGCTCTTGATTGGCAATCATACTTTTCTTGAAGAGCGCTCTTGAGCCCCACAGGGAAAAGCGCGGGCCCCTCAGGCAGGTCGAGCTCAGCCAGATCAAACCATCTTGCAACGCATTGCATTCCACTGTCTTCTTGAAATTCAATCCTGCTCCGGTTCTCAAAAATCTCGATATCGAACAGCACTTCACCAATGAAAAGTACTTCGTGTCCGAGCACCCCTTCATGGGTATACAGGTTCTCCATGACGAGTGGGGAACCCATTATCTGAACGTCGACGTTCAGTTCTTCTTTGAATTCACGTATCAGCGCTGAGTGCCATGTCTCGCCGAACTCGATGCTGCCACCAAGAGGTCGAACACCTTTCAGACGCCCCTGATCATCCAATACCTCCACAGCCAATAACTTGCCTTCTCGCCAATGAAGTCCAATCGCCTTGACTTTGATGGATGCTGCAGGCCTCCACTTGGTTATGACCATAATTTGTCTCCGAGCAGGGGTTACCTGCCTTTATTGTGAATGCCTAAACAGGCTGGCCCTTGATCCTAATCTGCACCACCTGCGCTTGCTGCAATTGCGCGAGGGCGTGAAGGCGCGACCGAACACGCACGACTTCGCCCAACGACTCAAGCGCATGTAGATCATGTGTCGTTGCCAATTCGCGTTAGCAGGCCCCGGCACGGGCATCACCAAGTTGCATCTGCTCTTCCTAGCGGGCGTTGCGGCGCAAACACGTCAACCAGATGATCAACCAGCGCCTTGGTTTTGGCCGGCAGATGGGCTCCGCCATGGAACTGGACATACACATCAGCCGGAGGCAGTCGCCATTCAGGCAAGACCACCTTGAGGAGCCCTTCCCGAATGAGGGCCCCGACCTCCCACTCCGATCGCATCAGAATGCCGTGCCCGGCCATGGCCCATGCGGATGCCGACTCCCCGTCGTTCGCACTCAGAGGGCCCCGGACCTTGACAGTCTCTGTCTGTGAACCGTTGCGCAAATGCCAGGTGCCAAATGCCTCATCGCCCTCACGGATGAAAAGGCAGGCGTGCCGGGCCAATTCCTGCGGAGTGGACGGCTCCCCAGCCTCTTTCAAATACAGCGCAGAAGCGCAGAGCACCCGCCGGTTGCGTGCCAATACCCTGGCCGTCCAGCGTGAGTCCGGCATATCACCCAGCCGGATGACCACGTCGAAGTTGTCTTCGATGAGGTTGGCAGGACGGTCGCTCAAGTGAAGTTGCACTTCGACCTCCGGGAAACGGCGTGCAAACACTCCCAGGGCGGGTGCGATGTGCTTGCGACCGAAGCCGAAGCTGGCGTTGACACGTATCAGGCCTTGCGGAACGGCTGCCACACCGCCGATGGCTCGTTCAAGGGCGCCCAGCTCGGTCAGAAGACGCCCCCCTTCCACCAGGTATCGCTCCCCCTCGGGCGTGAGGCTCATGCGGCGAGTAGTACGGTGCATGAGGCGTGCGCCCAGCCTGGCTTCAAGTCCCGCAAGCCGTTTGCTGACCGCAGGGCCTGTGACACCCAGTTGCTGAGCGGCGCCTCGCATGCTGCCTTCCTTGCTGAGCATGGCAAAAAAGGCAAGGTCTGAAAATCCGTCCATTGATAACTCCAGCGACCGAAAGCGATTCCTTCACAGATATTGTATGTTTTTGACTCACCTGTGAAACTGCCAGCACTCCACGACATAGAGCGCGCACATGAATCGCACCCTTTATCGCAAGTTGGTCGACGCACATACCGTCGCCCAGCTCGACGAGCAGAACGTCTTGCTGTTCTGCGACCTGCATCTGATGAATGAGTACACCAGCCCTCAAGCCTTCGCAGGCCTGGATGAGCACGGGCGCCGGGTGCTCATGCCCGGCCAGAACGTGGCCGTTGTAAGCCATGTCATTCCAACGGAGCCGGGCGCGATCCGGGTCATCCGAGAGGCTGCACCAGCGCTACAGGCCAGCAACCTGCGCAAGAATTGCGAGCAGCATGACATCCCGCTCTTCGACACCCAGGACGCCCTGCAGGGAATCGAGCATGTTGTGGCGCCTGAGCACGGCATGATCCGCCCGGGCATGGTCGTGATTTGCGGGGACTCGCACACCACCACCTATGGCGCGCTGGGCGCCTTGGGCTTCGGCATCGGCACCTCGGAAGTCGAGCATGTGCTGGCGACGCAGACGCTTGTCTACCGGCTGGCCAAGGACATGCGCATCCAAGTCGACGGCGTGCTGCCAGTGGGCACGACCGCCAAAGACCTTATCCTCATGGTCATTGGGCATATCGGGGCCCAGGGCGCCCGAGGCCACGTCATCGAGTTCTGCGGCACGGCGTTCGAAGCGATGTCCATCGAGTCACGCTTCACCGTCTGCAACATGGCGGTCGAAGCCGGAGCTCGCGGCGCTCTGATTGCGCCAGACCGGAAGGCGGCCAAGTATGTGCTTGAGCGTGCGACGGACTTGCACGGTGTGGCGCGCGACGCAGCGCTTCAAGATTGGGAAGCCCTGCACAGCGATGAAGCTGCGGTGTTCCATGTCGCACATCGCTTCGATGCAAGCGATGCAGCACCCCACGTGACCTGGGGCACCAGCCCTGACCAGGTGATACCGATTGGCGGCGCGATTCCCGACCCGGCTACGCAGACCTCGGCGCCGATGCGCCGCAGTACGGAGCAAGCACTGCGCTATACCGGCCTGGCAGCAGGCGCCCCCCTTGAAGGCACAGCCATCCAGCATGTCTTCATCGGTTCATGCACCAACGCTCGCATCGAAGACCTGCGCGCCGTCGCGGAAGTGGTTCGCGGCCGCCACGTTGCCAAGGGAGTGCGTGCCATGGTGGTACCAGGCTCCGGCGCGGTCAAGCGGCAGGCCGAAGCCGAAGGCATCGCCAGCCTGCTTGTGGATGCGGGCTTTGAATGGCGGGAGCCGGGATGCTCGATGTGCCTGGCCATGAATGGAGACATCCTGGCGGACGGCGTCCGCTGTGCGTCAACGACCAATCGCAACTTCGAGGGAAGACAGGGGCGCGGCGCCATCACCCACCTCATGAGCCCTGCCATGGCGGCAGCCGCAGCCGTCACTGGCACGATTACCGACGTTCGGCGTCTGGAGACCCATCATGCGTGAGCAACACATTCTGTCCGGAAAGATGGCGCCCTTGGCCATCGAGAATCTGGACACCGACCAGATCATGCCCAAGCAGTTCCTGCACGGCATCGACAAGGCCGGGCTCGACAAAGGCCTGCTGTACGACCTGCGGTTTGATGCCGAAGGCCGCAAGCGCTCAGACTTTGTGCTCAACAGACCTGAACGCGCAGACGTCGAAGTATTGGTGGCAGGTGCGAACTTTGGCTGCGGCTCAAGCCGCGAGCACGCGGTCTGGGGATTGCAGCAATACGGCATACAAGCAGTCGTCGCCCCCAGCTTCGGGGAAATCTTCTATTCCAACGCGATGAACAACCAGCTGCTGCTGGTGATGCTTCCAGAAGAGGAAATCACCAGACTCATGACCGATGCCGACAGCCCGGAGACCTCGCACATCCATATTGACCTTGAGACGCTTCGAGTCAGAAGCTGCAATGTGGATGCATTCTTTACGCTGTCCGAGCGGCACCACCGCATGCAACTGGAGCGCCGGGACCTCATTGGCATGTCTCTGACCTACCAGGCCCAGATCGAACAATTTGCGCGCCTTCACTGGGAAGCCCATCCCTGGATGAAAAACGTGGCCTCGCACACTCGCCAGCAACTGGGCCATACTCCGCGAGCGCAGGGCATTGCCCACCTTGGGGGGATCGCATGATGTTCGAAGGCTTCACTGCAAAAGATGTACCGGTCAACGGCACGGTGCTTCGTTGCCGCGTAGGAGGCTCCGGGCCTGCCTTGCTGCTGCTGCATGGACATCCCCAGACCCACGTGATGTGGCACCGGGTGGCGCCTGCTCTTGCCGAACGATTCACTGTGGTTTGCGCAGACTTGCGGGGCTATGGCGACTCTGCAAGGCCCGATGCCGGCCCCGAAAGCCACGCCTACAGCAAGCGCACGATGGTGGCGGATATGCTAGAGCTGATGTCCGCACTGGGCTTTGCACAGTTTCGCATCGCTGCGCATGACCGGGGCGCCCGCGTGGCCCACCGGCTGCTGCTTGACCATCCAGGCCGGGTCCTGCGTGCGATGCTGCTGGACATTGCACCAACGCTCGACATGTATGAGCAGACAGGTGAAGCGTTCGCCAGGGCGTACTGGCACTGGTTCTTTCTTATCCAACCCGCACCATTGCCGGAGAGACTTATCGAAGCGGACCCTTGCGCGTACATCCGGGACGTGATGGGCCGACGCCACGCCGGGCTCGGTGCCTTTGCGCCTGAAGCACTGCAGGAGTACCTGCGCTGCATTGCCATCCCGGGTACCGCGGCATCCATCTGTGCGGACTACAGGGCCTCCGCGGGCATCGACCTGGAGCACGACCGCGCGGATCGTGCCAAGGGGCAAAAGGTGACGGTGCCACTGAGAGTGCTCTGGGGTGCGGAAGGCGCGGTTGGCCGCTGCTTTCCGGTGCTGGACCTGTGGCGCAAGGCTGCCGTCCACGTCACGGGAAAAGCGCTCGACTGCGGGCACTACATCGCCGAAGAACAGCCTGCAGATCTATTGGAAGAGATGCTGGATTTCTTCGCCACCCGATGACCCGGCTCTGGCGTGGGGCCCGCAACTGAACGGGCCATGCCGCCGCTGCGGCATTCCAGCTCTGCCGATAGGCCTCACGTTCCTCTCATCTCAGTCCTCTAACTTGTGCGCCACATGCGATCAGCACACCAAGCCAGCTGCGGCTTGATGCCAAAGCTGACTAACGGCCCTTCCTGGACAGGAACTCCCCCATCAGGTTCGCGGGATCGGCCGATTCATAGGCCGTGCCGAAGATTTCAATGCTGTGACGTATGCTGCCGTCCAGATGCGGCGCCTCGCCGGTGCGCAGCACTCTTTTCTGAGCCCGCATGCCACTGGCGGACAGAGCGGCCAGACTTGTTGCCAACGCCTGGGCTGCGGCCTCCAGCTGCGCTCTGGGCACCACGTCGCTGACCAGGCCCCAGGCTTGCGCCTTCTGCGCATCGATCGCCTCCCCGGTCAGCATGAGCCAGCGCGCCTGACCCTCCCCGATCAGGCGACTCAGAAATGCGCCCTGAATGACCGAAGGGGTGCCGATTTTCACCTCGGGCATCACAAACCGGGCGTCATCCGCAGCGATACGCAGATCGCAGGAGGCCGCGAACTCCAGCCCGACACCGATGCACCACCCCTGCAATGCACAAATGCTGGGCACGGGAAGATCCCGGGCTGCCTCGCACATTTCCGACAAGGCTGCGATGAACCGGCGCGCGGACTGCGGGGCCAGCGCCGCCAGCTCCCTGATATCCGCCCCTCCGACAAAGGTCTTGGTGCCGGCCCCCTTGAATACCACGACGCGCACCGCATCGTTGCCAGCCAGCGCCCGCAGCTGAGCCGCCAGCGAGAGCGCGGTCGAGCTGCTGATGATGTTCAAGGGCCCACCTGCGGCAAACTGGACGGTGGCTATGCCGTCTGCCGATATCTCGATGGTGGCGGCCTCGGCCGGATTGCAAAGCGATTGATCAGGATTCATGGTGTCGATGATTTAGAAAGGTATTCGTCCGTGTGCTGCCCCGCCCTTGGCGCCAGCCCGCTGCGCACAACCGCAGACATGCTCGCCGCCCACTCGGGCTGCCCGTCTCTGGCATTGCGCTGGAAAAAGCCCGTGCTGCGCAGATGCTCATCGTCAAACAGGTCTTCGACGCTGTTGACCGGAGCGCAGGGAATTTCCGCAGCGCCGAGTATTTGCAGCCACTGCTTGGTCGTCCTGGATGCGAGAACCTCGGAGACAAAGCGGTAGATCGTGTCGTAATGCTCGGCTCTTGCCGCGGCCGAGTTGAAGCGCTCATCCTGGTGATAGCGCTGCGGCTCACCGATGACCTCGAAGAAGCTCTTCCAATGCTTGTCGTTGTAGACAATCACGGCGATATGTCCGTCGGCCGTCCGGTAAGGCTTGCGATGCGCAGTCAGCAGGCGGCTGTAGCCGGTCTGCCCCGTTGAAAGATCGAAGGTGCGCTGCCCCATGTGATCGGACAGCACGAACTCCGCCATCGTCTCGAACATCGCCACGTTGAGGTAGCCTCCCTGCCCGGTTCGCTCGCGCCGCATCAGGGCCGCCAGGATCTGATGCGCTGCCGTAATCCCCGTCATCCGGTCGGCAATCAGGCCGGGCAGATAGCCGGGCTCCGTGCCCATCTGCCGTGCAAACAGAGAAGCCAGTCCGGACTCGGCTTGAATCACGTCATCGAAGGCCGGGCGATCTGCGTAAGGCCCGGATGCGCCGTAGCCGGTCAGCTCCGCGTAGACGATATCGGGGTGCAGCAAGCGCACGCTTTCGTAGTCCAGCCCGATTCTGGCGATGGCTGCAGCGCGGATGTTATGCACAAACACGTCAAATTTCGGAATGGCGCTGCGGATCCACTGTTGTCCTTCGACGGATTTCAGATCGACCACGACCGAGCGCTTGTTTCTGTTCGCATGCAGGAACATGGCACCCATGCCCGGCTCCCGCTTGGCGCCCGCATGGCGCATGATGTCGCCTTCCGGAGGCTCCACCTTGACCACTTCCGCGCCATATCCCGCGAGGATCTGCGTGCAGACCGGCCCCATGATGACCGAAGTCAGGTCAAGCACCCGCAGACCACTGAGGGGGCCGTTCATTGGTACGGCGCTCATTCAGGCTTGACTCCTGCGGCTTCGGCGCGCTGCATCCAGACCTGCTTTTGCTCGACCGCGAACTTGCGATGCTCGCCCAGGGAGTTGGGGGACACGCTCATCCCCGCTGCCGACAACTTGCTCACCGTGTGCGGATCATGCAAAACCTCCTTGGCCTCGGCGGCCAGCTTCGCGATCACGCTGGCTGGCGTTCCCTTGGGCGCAGCAAGCCCGACCCAAACGACCAGGTCGAAGTTTCGATAGCCCAACTCGGGCAGCGTCGGGACATTCGGAAACTCCTTGAGGCGCCCTGGCGCAGACACCGCAAGCCCTCTGAGTCGCTCGCTGTGTACAAAGGACTTCACCACGGAGAGATCGGCGAAAAGAAAGTCCACCTGTCCACCAAGCAGATCGGTCACCGCCGGAGGCTGGCTTTTGTAGGGTACGCCCAGTGCCTTCACGCCTGCCAGCGCATTGAAGGTTGCTGCGGCGATTCGGGCGGCCGCAGAGCCGTAGGCATAGCTCAGAGGCTGCTGCTTCGACAGCTCCTGCAATGCGGCTACGCTGTCGACCTTCAGGCCAGGCCGCGCCACCAGCATCATCGGGATGGAGGCAATCCTGGTGATATGAACAAAGTCTTCAGTGCCGTCATAAGGCACCTTGGCAATCAAGGCGCCAGCGGCCGAATGGGTCGAGCTGCTGGTCAGCACCAGCGTGTATCCATCGGGTGCGGCTGCCGCCACGCTTGCCGAACCGATGGTGCCGCCTGCTCCTGCCTTGTTATCGATGACCACGGGCACGCCCAGCCGGGCGGACAGGCCATGGGCCAGCACACGACCTGCCGTGTCCGTGGCACTGCCCGCGGTGAACGGGACGACGATCTTGATCTGCCTGCCCGGATAGCTATCGGCCTGCGCCGCTGCAGCCAGGCTCAATACGGCCAGACAGAAGGCTGCGACGGCCCCCAGGCGTCGGCTTGCGCGGCCGGTTGCATGAATGCTCAAGGTAATTCCTCCAAAAATCGCTCCGTCCTGGAAGCGCTGAGGCAATGATCAGCCGTAGAGACTCATTCAACAATCGACTAATTTTCATCAACAGATTCCTGTTCAGAATGAGTGGCGAAGCCCTCCCGCGAGCGTCGGCAAGTTCACCCATGCAGCAGCGCAAAGGGCCGCAAACCAGCACGCTGCGCTTCGGGCAGGCTGGTCATAATGCAGGCAGATCGCAGCCGCTTCGGCAACGCATCGGGTATGCAGCATCGCCTCCGCTATCGGCCAGTGCTCTGTCCGGAGCCACCCTCTCCAGCGAGATCCCCATGAGAATGAACGTGACTTTGCGCCAGTTGCGCGTTTTCTGTGCAGTCTATGAACGCCGCAGCTTCACCTCGGCTGCCGACGACATGCACATGACGCAATCGGCAGTGAGCAAACTCTGTGCGGAGCTGGAGTCCGAGATCGGGCTGCCGCTTTTCGAGCGCACCACGCGCCGTGTCACCCCGTGTGATGGAGCCGCAGAGCTCTATGAGTACGCGCAGGAGGTTCTCAACACCATGCGGCTGGCCGGCCGGCGTCTGTCGGCACTCCGCACGCTGGACCAGGGCAACCTCAGCATCGCTGCATCGCCCATGATGATGTCCGGGCTTCTGGCGCCCGTCATCGAGGCGTTCGCACGCGATCACCCCAAAGTCCGCATCGACCTGCATGAACTGACCACGGATGAATCCGTGGACTATGTCCGAACCGGACGATGCGATTTCGGACTGGTATCCATTGCCGAGCACGATCCGCAACTGGAGCCCAAGGTGGTTTGCGCGGAGCTGTTGTGCCTGGCCTGTACACCTTCCCATCCGTTGGCGGCGAAGAAGAGGATCACCTGGGGCGAAGCTTCGGACTACCCCCATATCACGCTGCGCAGCGTGTACAGCACGAGAAAGACCATCGACAGAATTCTCAAGGCTCAGGGACTTGAGTTGCGCTCAACGATACAGGCAGGCACCTTGGCAACTTCGCTCAGACTGGTGAAGGCCAGTCTGGGCGTGACCTTGATCCCCAGCTATGCCAGGGAGTTTGCGCAGGACCTGGGACTGAAGGTCATGGAGATCTACGACAAAAAGCCCTATCCCCATGAACTGTCCTTGCTGACGCGCCGCGGCCTCAAACCCTCGATCGCCGCCACTGCCTTCATGGATGCGCTGCAAGTGCATCTGCAAGGGCGAGCAAGGCGCAGGCAGCACCCGTGAGGCCTTGTACCTGCGGGTTCGGGCCTACAAACAAGCCAACATCGACAGATGTGTCCATCTCATCCACACATGACTGACGAAGACGCTCGGCTGCGCATCGCCAGCCAGCGGACCATGTGACATTCGGCCAAAGAGCCGCCATCTGCGGCCACGAATTTCCAGAGGGCAGCGGGATCGCCTACATTCACACTTCACAACCGGTGCGCCCGGCCCGGCTCAGACGCCGCCTCGGGCAACCACCGCATCCTCAGCCTTCCAAGAAAGACCTGCCCATGAAATCCCGCGCCGCCGTAGCCTTCAAAGCCGGAGAACCCCTGCAAATCGTCGAAATCGACGTCGCGCCCCCCAAGGCTGGCGAGGTGCTGGTCAAGATCACCCATACCGGCGTCTGTCATACCGACGCTTTCACCCTGAGCGGTGACGACCCCGAAGGCATCTTCCCTGCCGTGCTGGGCCACGAAGGCGCGGGCATCGTGGTGGAAGTGGGCGAAGGCGTGACCAGCGTCCAGCCCGGCGACCATGTGATTCCGCTGTACACCGCCGAATGCGGCGAATGCCTGTTCTGCAAGAGCGGCAAGACCAATCTGTGCGTGGCAGTGCGCGCCACCCAGGGCAAGGGCGTGATGCCCGACGGCACGACACGCTTCAGCTACCAGGGCGAGCCCATCTATCACTACATGGGCTGCTCGACCTTCAGCGAATACACCGTGGTTGCCGCCGTCTCGCTGGCCAAGGTCAACCCCGATGCCAACCCCGAGCAGGTCTGCCTGCTGGGCTGCGGCGTGACCACCGGTCTGGGCGCGGTCAAGAACACCGCCAAGGTGCAGGAAGGTGACACCGTGGCCGTGTTCGGCCTGGGCGGCATCGGCCTGGCCGTTATCCAGGGTGCCAAGCTGGCCAAGGCCGGCCGCATCATCGCCGTCGACACCAACCCCGGCAAGTTCGACCTGGCCAGGACCTTCGGCGCCACCGACTGCGTGAACCCCAAGGACTTCGACAAGCCCATCCAGCAAGTGATCGTCGAGATGACTGGCTGGGGCGTGGATCACAGCTTTGAATGCATCGGCAATGTGGAAGTCATGCGCGCAGCGCTGGAATGCGCCCACCGCGGCTGGGGCCAGTCGGTCATCATCGGCGTGGCCGGCGCCGGCCAGGAGATCAAGACCCGCCCCTTCCAGCTGGTGACAGGCCGCAAGTGGCTGGGTACGGCCTTTGGCGGCGTCAAGGGCCGCAGCGAGCTGCCCGGCATGGTGGAAGACGCCATGGCCGGCAAGATTCAGCTCGAACCCTTCGTCACCCACACCATGGGCCTGAAGCACATCAACGAAGCCTTCGAGCTGATGCACGAGGGCAAGTCGATTCGTAGCGTTGTCAACTACAAGTAACAACCCCTGAGGCGCTTTGCGCCTTCCCCCTCTCTCTACGCGCTGCGCGCTATGGGAGGGGGACGATGCCTTCGCTGCGAGGCGGCTCTTGCTCGGCATCTCTCACCGAGGCTGTGCCAGTGTTTGATGCCTCGTCCTGCGCTTTCAATTTCAGAGCTGCTTGCGCATGCTTTGATTCATATTTAGATATAAAACAGCTGAAAACGCTTGATTGACGAGCGCAAGCAGCTTTTCTTTTAGGAGTAAGCGCCATGGAACTCAAGAACGCCCACGCCTGCTTTGGTGGCGCCCAGCGCTACTACGAACACCATGGTTCCGAGACCGGCCTCGCCATGAAGTTCTCGGTCTATCTGCCGCCCAAGGCCGTGATGGGCGAGAAGGTGCCGGCCCTGCTCTATCTGGCCGGCCTGACCTGTACCGAAGAAACCTTCATGATCAAGGCCGGAGCCCAGCGCCTGGCCTCCGAACTCAATATCGCCCTGATCTGCCCCGATACCAGCCCGCGCGGCGCTGGCCTGGCGGGCGAGGCCGACAGCTGGGACTTTGGCGTGGGCGCCGGCTTCTACCTGGACGCGACCACCCGGCCCTGGGCGCTGCACTGGCGCATGGAGAGCTACATCCTCAATGACCTGCTGCCCCTGGTCGGCAGCAAGCTGCCCGTGGACCTGCAGCGTCTGGGCATCTTCGGCCACAGCATGGGCGGCCACGGCGCGCTGACCCTGGCATTGCGCCACCCTGGCCGGTTCAGGTCGGTCTCGGCCTTTGCGCCGATTGCCAACCCCATCAACTGCCCCTGGGGCCACAAGGCTTTCAGCGGCTATCTGGGCGAAGACAAGGCCGAATGGGCCAGGCATGACGCCAGCGAGCTGATGAGCGCGCAGACCGCAGCCCCCTACCCCGCAGGCATCCTCGTCGACCAGGGCCTGGCCGACAAGTTCCTGATCGAAAAGCAATTGCTGCCCGAGGCCTTCGAAGCCGCCTGCGCCAAGGCTGGCCAGCCGCTCACGCTGCGCCGGCATGCGGGCTACGACCATGGCTACTATTTCATTCAGAGCTTTGTCGACGACCATCTGCGCCACCATGCGCAGCAGCTGGGCGCCTGATTCTGCGGGCGTGGCCCGGCCAATGGCGCTGCTGGGCCCTTCTGCCAGGCCTCAGGCCAGGCCGTAGTTCGATTGGGTTCCATCCGCCACGACCGCCCTGTGTCCGGCCTGCCGCTTGGCGGCGTACAAGGCCTGATCCGCACGGCGCATGATGTCCTCCAGGCTGCTGTCGGTCGGCATGAAATGCGCAATCCCGACGCTGAGCGAGGGCACGGGATCGGTCGTGGCATACAGTTGCAGCGCCTGTCGCCCCACATCCAGCAGCCCTCGCGCCAGGGTGGTGATCTCGGCAATGCTGCGGCCGCCGCACAGCACGGCGAATTCATTGGCGCCCAGGCGACCGAACACATGCTCCGGAGCCAGCAGAAGACTCACGGCGGCCGCCAGATCGCGCAGCGCCTGATCCCCTGCGGTATGGCCCAACCCTTCATTGATGGCTCTGAAGTAATCCACATCAAAGCTCAGGAGACAGGCCGGCAAGCCTTGCTGCCTGTGGACCGTATAGGCCTGGGCCAGCTCGCGCATAAAGCCCCGGCGATTGCGCAGCCCCGTCAACTCGTCGGTCAGGGTCTGCTCCTGCAGCTGATGCTGCAGGCGCTTGTGATCCGTGATATTGCGGGCCACCCAGAGCACGGCCTTCTCGCCCCGGAACAGCTCCTCCAGGGCTAGGATGCGGGCTTCAAACCAAGTCGTCTCGGCAGGCCCGCGCCCGGGCTGGCCCAGCATATCGGCTACGCTGAGCTCGTACTCCACCACCTGCATCTGCTGGCTGCCCAGCGCCTCCCGGATCTGCTGCAGAAACCAGAGCGCCTTGGCGGGAGCCAGCACATCGGCAATGAACCGGCCCACCAGCGAGCTTGCGTCATGCGGGTAACGTGGATCCCTGCCGCCCACAACGGCCGCATAACGCCCCGACTCGGTCAGAACAAAGGTAGGGTCCGGCAGGCGGTTGCAGAGGCTTTGGAACTGGCGGGCTGTGAGAGTGGGATGGTCGGGCATGGGCGCAAGCAGGGCAGGATCGGAAAATTCGGGAAAAATCGCTTTTTCGACCGCCGGCATTGATACGGGCGCGCCTCATGCAAAGATAACCGCCTATTGGCGCTTACTCTTTCATCTAGCTGAAACCATGTTGGAAGCGCTCACTCAGTCCTCGGAGCTCTCCGCTCTTTTCGCGCGCCGCTGCTGCTCGCGCTCATCGGCACGCCGGGTCTGCACATACAGCTGCTCCACCTGTTCGCGCGCCCAGGGCGTCTTGCGCAGAAACTTCAGGCTCGAGGAGATGCTGGGGTCCAGATTGAAGCAGCGCACAGGCACGCGGCGCCCTAGCTCTCGCCAGCCGTAATAATCCACCAGATCGGTAACGATGCGCTCAAGCGTCAGCCCATGCAGCGGGTTGCGCGGTTGTTCTTGGGAAGTCATGGGCGCATTGTCGGGGAATCACCCTCCAAGCGTCTGCTCCGGGGACAAGCGCCAGGCGGCACAGGCCACAGCGCCCTTCCCCCGCCCGACCGGGGACATGGGAAAGGCGCCACGCCGAAGACATGGGTTTGGCTTTCCTGGGCAACGACAAGAGATCACACTTTTGCCAATCGGTCCGAGCGAAGACAGGTTCGCTTCAACGGCCGTGACGAGGCGCGAAGGAGCAAAGAATGTCCAACCAACAGCAAGTCCCCGAAACCCGGGGGGTGGCAGTGCAAATGCTGGCCACGCTCGACCTGGGCCCCGAGATCGAAGGCATGGCGGGACGCCAGCTTCGCATGCGCCTGGTGACCATGGCGCCAGGCGGCGTCTTCGGCCCGGTTCACGACCACAAAGACAGACCCGGCATGGTCTACATCCTCGAAGGATGCATCACCGACCATAGAAATGGCGTGGCCACCGACTATGGCCCGGGCGTGGGCTGGCCCGAAGACAGAAACACCACGCACTGGCTGGAAAACCGTTGCGCCGTGACGGCGGTGGAGATTTCGGTCGACATCATCAAGCTGCAGCAGGCTCCAAGCTAGTGCCGTCAATCGAAGTGCCTTCAAGCGAAGGCCACAGCCGAGCGCCAGACCGCTCAGGTGGCGCGTGGCGCCTGCACCTCGTAGAGCCGCAGATCCCGCTGCCCGATCCCCAGCTCCGGCCATGCGGCACGCCAGGCCTGGATATGCGCAGATGCGAAATGTGCATCCAGCGCCGCCTGATCCGACCACAGCTCCTTCACATGGATCAGCCCCGGCACCAGCACATCTTCGGCATAGCCGTACTCGAGACAGCCTGGCTCCGCGCGCGAGGCCTCCACCATGGCACGCATGGCAGGTCGGGCAAGCGCCAGGTTTTCGGATGGCAAACGCACCGTCCCCACGATCAACAGCATGTCTTCTCCTCTTGAGCACAAGCAAACATCGTAGCAAGCAGCGCTCACTCGCTCGACCCGGGCGCAAAAAAGGGAGGGCAATGCCCTCCCTGAAACACCTTACAGGCGTTGATGCCGATCGGCAGTCCTTGGCCAGGGACTCTCAGGCCCGCATGAAGGACTCGAAATAGGCGCTCAGTGCAGCATGGTCGCCCAGGGGCAGAACCTGGGCCACATACTGGTCGGGACGCACCACCACCAGAGCGCCCTGCTGGCGGTCGATGCCGCGCAGCTCGAAGATGTCCTGACCGGCATTCTTCAGATCGGGGCTGAACACCTTTTCATAGTCGATCATTCCCAGCTGGCCCTTGGGGGGCAGCAGCAAGGCAGGCAGCGTCTCCAGCGCCACCTCGGTATAGGCCTGCGGGAAGACGGCACGCAGATCAAAGATGCTGTCGATATCCTGGCCGGCCGGCGTGAAGCGGCGCAGCGGCGATGCGGCATCGCTCTCCAGGAAACGACACAGCGCCAGCAGGCCGGACTCGGGCTGCGCCAGGTCGTTCTGCCCTGCAAACGCATACAGGCGCCAGCGGCCATCGGCCTTGCCGCAGTGGCCCAGCTGCAAGGGCTTGGCGTCGGAAACGCGCACCACCGGTGCGGAATGGAAACGCATGCCCACCGTGAAGCCGCTGGCCATTGCCTGATGCGTGGCCTGTCCCGTCAGCACGGAGGGCGCATAGTGCGTGCCCACGCCAGCCGTGAAGCGGCCATGCTGCTCGAAGTACTTCTGGAACTCCTTGGGGTCCACACCGCCCTGGCCGCCTTCCTTGGCCGGGTCGCTGAACATCTTGGCCCATTCGCGGTCGAAGTCGATCAGTTGCTGGGCCACGACCTGGCGCTCGGACGAATAGGTGTGCAGCAACTCGGGCGCACATTGCTTGCGCAGCACGGCGGCCAGCTTCCAGCCCAGGTTGAAGCTGTCCTGCATGGAAAAATTCATGCCCTGGCCAGCCTTGGGGCTATGGGTGTGGCAGGCATCGCCGGCGATGAAGACGCGCGGCAGGGGCGAGTCCGGTGTGGCCACGCCATCGGCCACATCGTCATATTTGGCGCAGATGCGCTGGCCGATCTCGTACACCGACCACCAAGGCACATTCTTGACGTCAAGCTTGTAGGGATGGAGCACGCGCTGGGCGGTTGCTATCAGCTGCTCCACCGTGATGTTGCGGCTGGCCACACGCTCGTCGGCATCGAGCTTGTCCATCTCCACATAAAAGCGCGCCAGGTGACCGCCTTCGCGCGGAATGATGAGCACATTGCCCTGCTCGGACTGAATGGCCACCTTGTAGCGCACATCGGGGAAGTCCGTCACGGCCAGCACATCCATCACGCCCCAGGCCTGATTGGCCGAATCGCCGACCAGCTGGCGGCCGATGGCCCGGCGCACATTGCTGCGCGCGCCGTCGCAGCCCACCACATAGCGGGCCTGCACGGTTTCGATCTGAGCGGCATGGGCGGCATCGCAGCG
Source organism: Comamonas sp. Z3 (assembly GCF_008121565.1). NCBI lineage: Bacteria > Pseudomonadati > Pseudomonadota > Betaproteobacteria > Burkholderiales > Comamonadaceae > Comamonas > Comamonas sp. Z3. The sequence continues at coordinate 47,596 of NZ_VOQU01000008.1, read as the reverse complement.
CTCCAGCGTCACGGTGACCGGATAGTCCGCTGCGCCGCGCTCGACCTTCACATCCAGCACGCGGCGAGCGTAGTGCGGCTCCAGACGGCTGGGCGAGTTGCGCATGCGCTCCAGATAGTGGTCGTGCACGCGCGCCTGGTTCAGGATGACGTGCGGGAACTCGGACAGACCGTCTTCCGTATCCTGCACGCGGCCATGGCGGGCGATCCGGCCAGGCTCGGCGGGATCAGGCTTCCAGAAGGTGACGTCGTTGATCCAGCAGGCCTCCTTGAGGATGGAATCCGCGAACTCGAAGGCTTCGAACATCTCCATGGTGCGGCAGGCAATGCCGTCGGCCTGTCCCAGCTCCATGGGGCCTTCCTTTTGCTCCACGATGCAGGTACGGATATCCGGGAAGGCCGCCAGTTGCGCGGCCAGCGTCAGGCCGGCGGGGCCGCAGCCCACGATCAGCACATCGACCTGCGAGGGCACGGCCTCGGTATGGGCAGGGGCCAGCGGCGAAGCCGGAGCGATCAAGGGGTTGCCGGGACGAAAACCGTTCAAATGAAATTGCATGGAGGCCTCAAGTTCTTCAAGTGCGCAGACGCCAGTGTCTGCCAATCAGTCCGCACACAGATAGTATGCATGCATACCAAATGCATGCATCGTATTATCCGAGCCTTGAAATGCCAACCCCACCTAGGGAAAACCATGACTAACTCTGCACTGCCAAACGCTGCCTCAGACAGCGCCAGCAGCCCCCCCTTCTTTCCACGCCTGGAGGTGGAAACCTTTCCCGGCCACGGCATACGCCGCCTGCAGCAAGTGGCCGTGGCCGTGTTCAGCCAGGCCACGGAAGCCTGGGGCGTGACGCCGCTGCAATTTGCCGTGCTGCAAAAACTGGTGCATCTGCCGGGCATAGACCAGCGCACGCTGAGCATGGAAGTGGGCTTTGACAAATCCACCATCGGCGGCGTGATCGACCGCCTGGAAGCACGCGGTCTGCTGTTGCGCCAGCACACGGCCAAGGATAGACGCGTGCGTCTGCTGTCCCTGACGCCCGAGGGCCAGGCCCTGCTGGCCGATGCAGGCCCGTCCGTGCTGCAAGCCCAGCAGCAGATGCTGGACCCGCTGAGCGAGACCGAACGCGAGCTCTTCACACAGCTGATGCGCAAGGTCATCGAGCATCACGAGCAGCTCGATCCCGAGGCGCAGACACCCGCAGGCTAAGCCCCCCCCGCAGAAAAAAGCCCCGGGCCGTCAGGCCTGGGGCTTGGCTTTTCCGGGCCGGGCTTGCGACCGGGTCTGCAAGCTCCAGAAGCGAGTCCTAGAACGGCATTTTTCCGGCGCGCATCTCGGTCGCGATCTGCACCAGCACAGCTGGCAGATCGGCCACGCTGCGCACCACGTAATGGGCTCCGGCCTTTTTGAGCTTGGCTTCGGCCACGGCGACACGGGCCTCGACCTCTTGCTCGGGCGCCCTGGCAAACTCCTGCACGCTATAGCCGACCTCGTTGCCCGACAGGCTCAGGCCCACGGTCCACATGCCTGCGCGCAGCCCCTCCTCGATGCCCGGCACGGTGTCGTCCACCTTCACGCAGGCACGCACATCGCCAACGCCCAGCGCCAGCACATTGGCCAGTGCCATGAAGGGGCCGGGGCGGCCACCGGCCTCCAGTTCGTCGCCTGCCACCACATAGTCGGGCTTGAGGCCTGCGCCTTCGGCCTGCGGCAGCAACTGGTTGAGCACCTCGCGCGGGTAACCCGAGCAGGAGCCGACCTTCAGGCCCTGGGCGCGCAGCCATTGCAGCGTCTGCACAGCGCCTGCTATGGGGGCCGAGAACTCGCCCACCTTGGCAATCTGCAGCGGCATGAAGCGTGCGTAGATGGCATCCACATCCTCGTTGGTCGGTGACCGGCCAAAAGCGCTGTGCCACTGCGCGGCAATGCTTTCATCCTGCAGCAGCTGGTGGATATGGTCCCATTTGGACAGGCCCATGGGGCCGCGTGCCTGGGCCAGGGTGATGGTGATGCCGAAGCTGGCAAAGGCTTCGACAAAAATCTGCGTAGGTGCGAGCGAACCAAAGTCCACCAGCGTGCCGGCCCAGTCGAAGATGACGGCTTGCAGCGGTGACAGATCGGCGGCGGGCTGGGACAGCACCAGAGTTTCAGCTTGAGCGATGGAGTTCATGATTTTTTCAGCGGTGGCTTAAAGAGGATGGAAAGCGGAAACCGGTTCAGGTTCCGGGACTCAGCTCAGAGAGCGAATGAAGTTGCGCCCGCGCGGACCGCTGGCGGCTTTCTGCACCATGGCGCTCCAGGCCTCGGGCGGCACGCCATAGTGGGCCGGATCGGTGGCAACGCCCAGCCCTTGCAGAACGCTGCGCAGACGCTCGACGGCCGCTGCAGGCGTGCCGGCATCGAAGATGGAGAGCAAGGCGGCATCGGCCACCGCGTCTGCGCCCAGCGCCATCTCCAGCACCATGGGCAGGCTGAACGAGCAGGCCAGGCCATGCGGCACGCCATGCTGCAGCGTGATGTCGTAGGACAGCGAATGCGCGAGCGCAGTCTTGGTGTTGGAAAAAGCCAGGCCGGCCATCAGCGCCGCCTCGGCCATCTCGTTGCGCAGCTGCGCGCTGCCCAGATCCTGCATCAGCGCGGGCAGCGTGGCCAGGGTGCGGCGCGCCGACTGCACGGCCAGTGCCATGGAGACCGGGTTGCGGTTCACGTTCCAGATGGATTCCAGTGCATGCGACAGCGCATCCAGCCCCGAGGCCAGGGTGGAGCCGGCCGGCAGGCTGGTCATCAGCTCGGCATCGATCACCGCGGCCTCAGGCCAGGTACAGGACTGGTGCAGCGAATACTTCTGGCCGGCGGCCTGATCCCAGATCGTGGCCCATGGCGTGACTTCGCTGCCGGTTCCGGCCGTGGTGGGGATGGCGATCAAGGCCTTGTGCCATCCCGCCTCCAGCTGGCCACCGTGCTTGAGCAGCGCCAGCAGGTCGGCAAACCGGCCTGAAGGCGTGTGGCAGATCAAGGCCTTGGCCGAGTCGATGGCGCTGCCGCCCCCCAGGGCCACGATCACGGGCACCTCGGCATGGTCACGCTGCACCTGCCCGTACAGCGGCGCCAGCCACTGCACATCGGGATTGGGAGCAATGCTGTCGATCACGCCGCGCAGTTGGGCTCCCAGCAGTTGGCGCATGCGCCGCACCAGGCCCAGGCTTTCGGCCTCGGGAAAAGTGACCAGCAGGCAGCTGCGCCCGGCCAGCAGGGCCGGCAGTTGATCGAGACTGTTGCGACCCACGCTGATATGCACGGGGTTGTGATAGGTCCACACGAGAAAGCCTTTTGACGTTTTTTGAGCGAAATCAGCCCTTGGCGCTCATGCAACAAGCGCTGACAGCTCATATTTTTGATTGATATAAGGACTGCGGCGCACACCGGCACCGCGGCGCAATCAGTGGCGAGCGCCCTGCTGTATGCGGCTGCGCAGCCAGTTCGATGCCATGTCGGCGGCAATCACCATCACCGTGATGACGATGATGCAGGTCGCGGTCTCCTGGTAGCGGAACAGCTTGAGACTGCTGACCAGCTCGAAGCCCAGACCGCCCGCCCCCACCATGCCGAGCACCGTGGCCGAACGCAGATTGACTTCGAAGCGATAGAGCACCACGGCGATCCAGGCGGTGATGACCTGGGGCACCACGCCAAAGGCGATGATCTGCAGCTGGCTGGCACCGGCGCTGCGTAGCGCCTGCAGCGGGCCGTCGTCGATCTCCTCGATCGCCTCGGCAAAGAACTTGGCCAGCATGCCCATGCCGTGCAGGGCCAGGGCCAGCACGCCGGGAAAGGGCCCCAGGCCCACGGCCGAGACAAACACCAGCGCCAGAATCAGCTCGTTGATGCTGCGGATCACATTGAGAAACTGGCGCGTGATGCGGCGCAGCCAATGCCAGCCGTGCAGATTGCCGGCCGCAACAAAGGACAGCGGCAGCGCCAGGATCACGCTGAGCAAAGTACCCCAGATGGCGATCTGTATCGTCTCCAGCGCCGGTGCCCACAGGCGCGGCAGCATGCTCCAGTCCGGCGGCACCGAGCGCGAGAGAAAGTCGCCGATCTGCGGCATGCCGCCCGCCAGCTCGCTCCAGCTCATCTGCGCGCCCGCAGCGCTCCAGTGCAGCACCCAGCCGATGGCCAGGGCCAGCGCGGCATAGCCCAGCCAGCCGCCCTTGCCTTGCGGGCCTGCGCCCGTCCATTGCCAGCGGTCTGGCTGTTTCAGGCTCTGACTGTTCATGGCAGACCTCCTACGACCACAGCGGGAGACATCGCCCCGGGCAGCCAGTTGCCGGCTGCGGTGCTGCTGACATGCAGCGCACCGCCCTGCTCTGGCGCATGTCCGGTGGGTTGCGGCTCGCCGCTGTAGATGGCGTTGAGCGCGGCCTCGTCCAGCATGGCCGGCACGCCGTCGAACACCATGCGTCCCTGCGACAGGCCGACGATGCGATCGCCAAACTCCCGGGCATAGTCGACCTGGTGCAGATTGCAGACCACGGCAATGCCCAGCTCGCGTGTGGCATCGCGCAGATACTGCAGCACGCTGCGCGCGGTCTTGGGGTCCAGGCTGGCCACGGGCTCGTCGGCCAGAATCAGCTGCGGCTGCTGCGCCAGGGCACGGGCAATGCCCACGCGCTGCATCTGCCCGCCCGAGAGCGCCTCGGTGCGCTCATCGGCCTTGTGGGCCAGACCCACGCGCTGCAGGCATGCGTCGGCCAGCGCGATATCGCTTTGCCTGAACAGCTGCAGCACCGAGGCCAGCGTGCCGACCTGGCCCAGCCGCCCCGTGAGCACGTTCTTGCGCACCGACAGGCGCTGCACCAGGTTGTGGTGCTGGAAGACCATGGCCACATGGCGGGCCAGCTCACGGCGCGAGTGCCTGCGCATCAGATCGATGCCGCCCACCTGCAGCTGGCCGCTGTCGGGCTGGTTAAGCCCGTTCATGCAGCGCAGCAAGGTGGACTTGCCCGCGCCCGACAGGCCCAGCATGACCACGAACTCGCCGGCCTTCACATCCATGTCTATGCCATGCAGCACATGGTTGCTGCCATAGCTTTTGCGCAGATTGCGGATGCTGATCATTTCATCTTCCCGAGGTCCAGGTTCAACGCCTTGGCGGTCTGGCGCACCACGTCATAGGCCTGATCGTTGGTGGGCGCAAAACCATTGAGCTCGCCACGGTCGCCCCAGGGCAGACCCTTGATCTCGGCCAGTGCCGCAGCCACTTTCTTCTTGGTGGCTTCGTCCAGATTCCTGCGCCAGGCCATGGGCGACTCGGGGATGTCCTTGGAGCGCCAGATGACCTGGAAATCCTCGGCCTTCACATGGCCCTTGGCGACAGCCGTCTGGAAGATGGGATCGGCCACGGCCGCCGCATCCACCTTGCCGTTGGCCACGGCCATGATGCTGGCGTCATGCGAGCCCGAGAAGATCACGCGCGAGAAATACTTGTCGGTATCGATGCCCTCGCCCTTGAGGCCGGCCTTGGGAAACAGATGGCCCGATGCCGAGCTGGGATCGACAAAGGCAAAGGTCTTGCCCTGCAGCTGGGGCACGGTGCCCAGGCCCTTGTCCTTTTTGCTGATGATGATGCTGTTGTACGAGCTCTTGCCGGACTTCCTGGCCACGGGAATGGCGAAGGCCTCGGCATTGGCCAGCTGGCTGGCCAGCACATAGGAGAAGGGGCCGAAATAGGCCACGTCGATCTTGCCCGAGCGCATGGCCTCGATCACGCCGTTGTAGTCATTGGCCACAAAGGGCTTGATCTTCAGGCCGGTCTTGGCGGCCAGCTGCTCCATCACCTGCTGGCTGGCGCGCATCATGGCCTGGGCATCCTCGGAAGGGATCAGGCCCACGCGCAGCTCGGTGGGCTGCTGCGCCATGACGCCGGTGGTGGCGGCAAGCGTCAGGCTGGCGGCTGCGGCCTGCAGCCAGGTTTTGCGGGTCATCGTCATGGATTTCATCCTTTGCAAGTGCGTCTGTAGAGTGCGGCTGGGCTTCCGCCATCGCACCGTCATTGCAGTGCGTTGACGCAAATATTAGGGACGACATATGACTGTCATGTGAAGGTTTCAGAATCAGTTTTGACAGCTTCCATAGATCAAACCTTGAGATGACATTTGCATGAGCACCGCCCGCTACCGAGCTTTTATCGCCGTGGCCCAGCAAGGCAGCCTGAGCGCCGCCGCCCGCGCTTTGGGCCTGAGCCAGCCCACGATCTCCAGCCAGATCGCCACGCTGGAGCGGCAAAGCCAGATCGAGCTCTTTCATCGCCAGGGCTATCGCATGACGCTCACCGGTGCCGGCCACAGGCTCATGACGCTGGCACAGAAACTGCTCGCGCTGGAGGCCGAAACCGAGTTCTTTCTGCGCGACTCGGGCCAGCTCAACCAGGGCGAACTCAAGATCGGCGCCGTGGGGCCGTTTCATGTGATCGAGATGGTGGCGGCCTACAGCGCCCGCCATCCCGGCATGAAGCTGTCGATTCGCATGGGCAACTCGCAGCAGGTGCTGCACGATCTCGAGAACTACACCACCGATGTGGCGGTGCTGGCCGGTCTCTATGACAGGCCCGAGCTGCTGGCGCGCGAATATGCGCGCCACGCCATCATCCTGTTTGCCCACGTCGATCACCCCCTGGCAAGGCGCGAACAGGTCGAGTTGGGCGAGCTGCACGGCCTGCCGCTCTTGCTGCGCGAGCAAGGCTCGACCACGCGTACCGCCATCGAAAAAGCGCTGCAGGCAGCCGGCGTGAAGCCCCGCACCCAGCTGGAGATCGGCAGCCGCGAGGCCATACGCGAGGCCGTTGCGCGCGGCCTGGGCATCGGCGCCGTGTCCGAGGCCGAGTTCATTGCCGACCCGCGCTTTCGGCCCGTGCGCATTGCCGGAGACCCGGCCAGCACCACCACCTACGTGTATTGCATGAAGGAACGCAGTGAAAGCCTGCTGGTGCGCTCCTTCCTCAAGGCCATTGAAGATAGCGGGGGCCCCCATCTGCCCGCTGTCCGGCAGACCGCTCCAAAACCCTTGATAGCCCCAACAGCCAAGAAGCTGGCGTAATTCGTCAAACCCTCTGCCCGCCTTGCGCCGAGAATTTTTGACAGTGCAGCGGAGAAACTGAGTCCCTGGCCGATGACAGGGCTGCAGATTCGCCCCAGGCAAGGCGCTCTGCACAGAGCCTGCATGGACGCGGCAAATCGGCTGCCGGGCAGTCAAAAAAAAAGAGGAGACAAAGATGAAGCAAACCCTGCAATGGAGGGCTGTGGCCCTGGCAACCAGCCTGAGCCTGAGTGCAGCCGCCATGCCGCTGACAGCCCATGCTCAGCCAACGGCCTGGCCGGCCAAAACCATACGCCTGGTGGTGGGCGGCCCGGCCGGCGGCAATGCCGACTCGCTGGCGCGCCTGCTGGCCGACGGCATGCAAAAACAGCTGGGCAAGCCGGTGATTGTCGAATCCAAGCCCGGTGCCGCCGGGGTGCTGGCCGTCAACGACCTGCTCGCCAACGGCAAGGACGCCCACACGTTCTTGCTGATCCAGGGCGGCATCGTCAGCGAGACGCCCCTGGCCTACAAGGTCAGCTACCAGCCTTTCAAGGATCTGAAGCCGCTGGCCCAGCTCAGCCGCAACGGCCTGGTGCTGATTGCCAACAAGGACTTTCCGGCCAGCAATCTGCAGCAGCTAGCCGACTACGGCAAAAAACAGGCCGACGGGCTGGACTTTGCCTCCTATGCCACGGGCATGCGCGGCCATACCTCGGGCATGCTGCTGGGACAGTTGCTCAACATCAAGATGAAACACCTGGGCTACAAGGGCTCTCCTCCGGCGCTCAGCGACCTCATGGGCGGCCATGTGCCGCTGATGATGGACGGGCTCACCACCGCCCTGCCCCTGATCAAGGCCGGCAAGGTCAAACCGCTGGCCGTGAACTACCCCACGCGCATGGTGCAGCTGCCCGACGTACCCACCTTCAAGGAACTGGGCTATCCACAACTGGCCGAGGTGAGCTGGTTCGGCGTCTGGTCGCGCCCCGATATTCCTGCCGATGTGCAGGCAAGGGTCAGAGAGATTGCGCTGCAGTATTTCAGGCAGCCGCAGGTCGAGAGCAGGCTCAGGGAGATGGGCATGGAGCCGGGCACCGACGCCAGCTCGCAGGCACTGATGGACGAGTTGCAAAAGGCCTTCCAGCGCCAGCAGGCCTTGCTCAGGTCCATCGATTACCAGCCCCAGTAATCCGTCCAGACGATAAAAATGCCGCAGTCAACCCCGACTGCGGCATTCAGAGCCGCCAACACCCCCTTTGATACATGCTTGCTTCGCCTTGCCGTACCTCTGGACGACCTGCGGCCTTGCGCTTCGTCTCGAGCAAAAAACCACGGTTTGCGGGCCGCATCGGCGAGTCTGGTGCCAATAGGAAAATGCAGTTTGCTGCCACGCTCCATGCGTGGAAAGCAGTGGTGTGTACGCCCCCCACCAAGGCGGAACATTGAGAGCATGTCAGACAGACTATGCGCAGTCTGCAACAGGCTGTCCCAATCTCTCATGCCCGCCGGGCCCGCGCAATTACTCGATATTAATCAACAACGTGGTCGAATTTCCATAATTCGAAGGCATCGGGGTGCCTGACGCACTCAGCACCGACTTCAGCCTGAAGGTACGAGAGCCGTTAATTGTGGCTCGCCTCGGGTTCTGCCCGTCAATGGTAATCAGGGAAGAAATCGATCCATCGCCAAAGAAGATGACATTTCCACCGCCGGTATACACCGAGACCGTTACATCTGGCGAGCATGAAATATCCACGTCCATCTCTTTCACATTGCCGTTCACCTCAAGAGGATTCAGACTTCCATGATCGAGCAGGAGTTCCGGCGTGTCTATGCTGCAGGTTGCATTCACGGTCGTCGGAAAACCCGTGTAGCAGGTCCCAGGAACAATCCCGAGAGCTGTCGCAGGTCCTGTCTCAGTCTGCTGAATTGCTGTGCACATCTGCAGACGCCTTATATTTTGGCCAAGGGCAGACAGAGTATTTATATAAAAGTCCGCCGTTCCAGAAGTACCTTTTTTTTGTATCCATACATTCCCAAGACAGGAAAGCCTCCATTGGCTACCCTCCAAGCATTGGCGATAGTCATTCTGGCTTGTAATACTTGCGACGGGAAGCGGTATTCCGACATAGCTGTTGCTCATGTTAACCTTCATCTGAGGATCATTAGTATCGCGAAAGCCGATCCCGAGGTTGAATGTGCCTGTACTCGACAGGCCATCCGCCACTGGTATCATCCCCCAATTTATTCGAAATCTATGCGTATTGTCGGGGGCCACCCCGAGGTATAGTACGCTGGTTACGGCTGGCATATATGCAGTTGCGGCTTGCGCCGCAGCCGCGCCAAAGAGCAAGCCCACCACAACCAATCTACTGATGACCCAAGTCCAAATCGATGACTTTTTCATATTAATTCCTATATAGAGGCGCAAGGCCTCACTTAATGCTTCGAATCTATTGATATTCGAAAGTAAACGATGGCAAAAACACGGTTTGCAGACCGCATTGGGAAATCTTGTGCCAATAGGAAATGCAGTTTGCTGCCACGCTCCATGCGTGGAAAGCAGTGGTGTGGACGCCCGGACCATTGAGAGCATGTCAGACAGACTATGCGCAGCTGCAACAGGTAGTCCAAATCTCTCATGCCCGCCGGGCCCGCGCGATTACAGGATATTAATCAGCAACGTGGTCGAATTGCCGTAGTTCGAAGGCATCGGGGTGCCCGACGCACCCAGCGTCGACCTCAGCTTGAAGGTACGAGTTCCGTTGATTGAAGCTCGCCTCGGGTTCTGCCCGTCAATGGTAATGGTGGAAGAAATCGATCCATTGCCAAAGTAGACGACATTTCCACCTGCCGTAAACAACGACACATCTACGATGTTGGGAGTACATGAAATATCCACGTCCATCTCTTTCACATTGCCGTTTACCTCAAGAGGGTTCAGACTTCCATGATCGAGCAGGAGTTCCGGCGTGTCTATGCTGCAGGTTGCATTGACCGCAGTGGGAAAGCCGGAGTAACAGGTCCCGGGAATGGGTCCGGCAGCAACCCCTTCCCCTGACTCTGTTCGCTGTGCCACCGCACACATCTCTATATTCTCTATCGCCTGGCCAAGCGGGGACGCTGTAGTAATGGTAGTTCTTACCGTACCGGAGTAGCCATTGCGGCTGATAAACAGGTTTCCCACACATGCCAGATTATAAGTACCACCAATATTGCACGCATTTGCTTCGGCACTTCCGTTGCAAAGGTACGCATAAGGAAATCCACCGCTGAAGTTGTAAAGAGTACCGCCATTGCGTTTGTCTTTCGTCCCCATGCTTAAATAGCATATCCCTCGAGACAGCTGCATATCAGGTACTTCAATAATGTTCCAGGTGACATCAAAAGCCCAGGAACCACCCATGGCTCCGCGATTCACCACACTGGTCACTGCTGGCACCTTGGCCATCGCGGCTTGCGCCGCAGCAGCGCAAAAGAGCAAGCCCACGACAACCAATCTACTGATGACCCAACTCCAAATAGATGAATTCTTCATATTAATTCCTGCATAGAGGCGCAAGACCTCACATAATGATTCGAATCTATGGATACTGGAAAGTAAATGTTGCCGTCGCCACAAAGGGGCCTGGAACAATCGTCTTGTTCAACACCGCCAGGCTCTCCCCCTGGACATAGGCAGTGAAATGGAGATCGTTGCTACCAGCATTCAGCGGCAATGCCGAGGTTTGCGTATTGATGGGCAGCACCCCGGCTGCATTTTCAATGGCGATGGCCACTCCGCGTGTGTCCCCCCCGGTATCCAATGCAAGCAGGCCCGGCAGGGATACATTTTCGCTGCCGCTGAATTTCACTTTCACGGACGAAGCCAGCCCGGCATCGCAATCATCGAGATGAATCGTAAAAGGCTTGGAATCGCTGCGACCGGTCTGATAAAAATCGTTCTGGAATATCTGCCCCAAATCGACTTTCAGATCCTCATCAGCGGGGCGAAGCGTACAGGGCGCATTGATCAAGTTGCCTTTAAAGGTCGCACCTATGCCGTCCAGAGCCGACGCTGGCAGCGCCATGCCGGCCATCAGCAACCCGAGTGCAAAAGCCGCCAGTGAATGGATGTATTTCAATCTTTGCATTTGAATCTCACTAATCATAGGTGGCCAGAATCTGAGCCGAGGCACTGAATGCCTGGGCCGGAACGGAGGACGTAGTGACAGCCGGATCGAGCACCGGGGTCGCAAAAAATTCCAACATCCCGCTGGCCGCGCTGCTGCTCGCCACCACGCCCGAGTTCAACGGCAGCGGAACTCCCCCGAACTCCAGCGCGATACCCAGTGCAGGAACACCGGTCCTCAGCGCACTATTGGAGAATATGGCCGGCGTCCCCGTGACCTCGAAAGTCACGTGGGTAGTGTTATCGCATTGGATATCTAATTGGACGCTCTTTCTGCCATAGCTCGTCCCGTTGATATTGCGAATAATCAGGTCCTGAAAATCGACGACCAGCGGATTTCCTTGATTGAGAACGCAAGGTGTCGCGGCCGACAGGCTTCCTGAGAATTTGACATAGGCAGCACCGGGCGCAGCATGCAAACTTGCCAAAGGAGACATCACGATGGCTGCACAAAGACTTGCAAATATCTTTCTTGAATTCATCTTTGGCCCCTTAGACATATTCCAAAACCAGTGTCGCATTGGCGTTGAACAGGCCTTCCGTCAGGTTAGATCCCGCTCTTCTGACCGGAACTGCCGTAAAAGACGGCCCAGTCACATACTGCCCTGCGCCCCCGCTATACTGAGGATCGAACACAATTCCCGTGCCTACCGGCAGCGCCACGCCACCCTGACGAATCTCAATGGCCAGATTATCCTGGTCAGTCGCCAGCAATCTATCTCCGAAACTGGCATTGGCACCAATGAACCGGATTTTCAATTGGGTATAGCCAGTGGGGTTATCGCAATATATCTGATAGGGGATCGGCTTTTCATGCTGCGACCCATCAATTTGCGACATAGGCAAAGAGGTACCAAAGTTCACCTTGATTTCGTCCGACCCCGTCAGGTCGGTCACGCCGCAATACGGCGTTGCATTGACTTTAAATCTCACCGTGACGGTTTGAAAACTGGGTCCGGCCGAAGCATTTTCGATACCAGAAAAGACAAGTAGCGACACCACCAACGCATTGAGGCAGGAAATCCCTAACCAGGACCACCGCTTGGGTTTCGTCGATTTTCGGAACTGAGTCATATATATATACGCCTAGAAAGGGAATTGCTGTTCAATGTGGCAACGAGGGACGATAGCCATGATTTTCAACATACACCGTCATCGCCACTCAGGATGTTGGTTGGTCAGATCAATACGAAAGTGCCCTGCACATTGCTCGAATCAATTCTTGGATTTTTCGGTATTGACCTTGCAATCCTCACCATCACAATCGAAAACCAGCGCAACCTGCCCGCCAAAATCGTTCACATAGCTCAGTACCGGGTTGGCACCCAAGGCCTGCATATTGGCCTTCAAGTCTGCGGAGCTTTTGGGGGACACCATCAACGATTCAAAACCCTCAACGGTATCGCCACCTTTTTTATTGCTGGCGCCAATAATGGTCACATGGTAGGGCGTCGGGTTATGGATGGTGTATCCCTTGGCCTGCTTTTTCAGCGTGATCTGCTCCTGGAATGGAGTAGCCTGCAATTTAGCGGCGGCAGCTGCCAGATCCGCGGGGCGATAGAACATCTTGATGCGGGTCTGCAAGGCGATCTGGAGTGCATTTTCCTTGTCGGACTTCGGGGGAATCTCGCGAAGATTGAAGTAAAACACGGACTCGCGATCCTTCGGCAACTCCTGGGCCGCAGGCAATGCCTGGACCTTCACCTGAGTCTGCGCGGAGGGCTCCACACGTTGCAAAGGGGGCAATACCGCGAAAGCTGCCTTGGCCCCTTCCAGCTTGGTCCCGCTCTCATCTTCCAGCCAGCCCTGCGCCAGATAGGGCAGCTTTTCGTTCTTGTTCATCACGACAAGACTGACCGATTTCTCGTTAGCAGGGTACACCAGTCGGGTGCGATCCAGGCTGATGGCAGCGTTGGCAGGTGCAAACGAAATCGCAATCATCATTCCGAGAGCGACACGCACGGCAGAGAGAATCTTCGAGTTCATGAATTATCCTTTTCTATGTATACAAGATATGCTTGAGGAGGCCTTATTCTTGGCACTGCACCGTCAAGCTATCGGACAGGTCGCCAGGCAGCGTATCCGACAATTGAACCTGGCACTGACCGGTATCACCCCACTTCACCTGCAGCTGTTCTCCGGCAACGATGCCATTGACATAAGTGACGCCCTGCTCACCGACAAGACCCAGCTCCTGCTGCTTCTCGTTGAAAACCCGTGCACCAAAGGGAGGGAAGCTGCCGTCCTTTGTCTGAAGGGACAGCATTGCCTTTTCGCCGACGAGCATGTCGAATTTTCTATAGCCGATCGCGCCCTCGGTAAAGGTTCCCGTGGAAATCGAGTTATTCGCCTGCACGTTGTCCGGCATGCCGTTCACATCGATATCGATGGAGTTGCGGTTGTAACTGCCCACGTTGGAGACCACCGCCTTGCCAAACATATTGCTCTTGATCTTCGATCCGAATCGACCCACGGGCACACCTGCGACGCCATTCGTATCCACCAGAACCCGAGTGCCACCGCTGGCGCCAACGGGATGCAGCGCGCCGCCCTCGGGCGTGACCGTCAGCCCGCCTCGCACCGAAACGTTCAGGGACGAGTAGTCCTGCGCCCTGTAGCTGGCCATGGCATCCACCTTCGCCAGAGAAGTGTCTCGCGAGTAGTAGGCACTGCCCTCGGCACGGCCACCGGTCTCGCCCCCACGCAGCGTGTAGTAGTCGTTCGGCGAGGTCCGATCCGAGTAGCTCACCGACTGAGATTTTGACGATCCATAGGCGCCGCTGTAGCCCAGCGTCCCCGAGTTGCCCCATGGTATGGACATCGACAGAAAAACCCCGTTGTCTTTTTTCCCGTTGTACTCGCTAGAGTACGCATTCATCGATACCGATACATTTCTGAAATTCCCGAAATTAAAGTAGGTCGATGCTGAGAGGTTGTAACGCAGGCTCTCTGCATTGTTCCAATAGGTCAGTCGGTTAATGCTCAGGTAGGCACTCACCTTGTCGAACTGCTGGTTGAGCGCAACCGTGTACATCTGCTTGGGGCGCATCGCGGAGTAGTCTTGCGACAACCGCAGATAGTCAGACATCGACAAGAAGTTCTGATCGGAAAAGCGATAGCCGGCGAACGTGACCTGACTTCTCGTCGCGTCAAACACCTTGGAATAACTCAGGCGGTATGAATTCCCGCCTCTCCAGCTCTCCATATCCCTCAGTTGCGCCCTGGAATGCGTGACGTCGAATGACAGCGCACCAAATTGCGCCAGGTCGCGGCCAATGCCGGCCGAGAATGCCTGATACTTCCCGCTAAGAATCGAGCCTCCGTAGAGGGATACATTGTTGCTGGCACCCCAGGAGACTTCGCCACCGGCGAAGACAGGACCGTTCATGCGATGGTTCATCTCCGAGGGCTTGCCCGCCATGGCCTTGTAGCGCAACTGACCAGGACGGGTCAGGTACGGAATCGAGGCCGTGTTGACCTGGAAGGTCTGCACGCGACCATCAGACTCCTCGACACGCACGTCAAGTTGCCCGGAAGTGGAGCGATCCAGATCCTGGATGCGGAACGGGCCGGCGGGAACCAGTATTTCCTTGATCACACGACCTTGCTGGCTGATCGTCACCTTGGCGTTGGTCTGCGCCACGCCAGACACTTCAGGCGCATATCCCCGCAAATTCGGGGGCAGCATCGCGTCGTCCGACTTCAGGCCCACACCGGTATAGCGGAAGGTGTCAAACAGATTCGACTCTAGATAGCTTTCACCAATAGCCAGGCGCGCCTTGTATTGGGGCAGCGGGCGATACAGCGTGACATCCGTCCAGGAGAACTTCGACTGCGACGGGTTCGAAGCTGCCCCCGAATTCGAGTTTGATTGTGAGTTGGCCTGCCAGCCCGCGCGCAGACGCCAAGCCCCCAGATTCGCCCCGACGACGCCGTTGCCGGTAAATCGGGTCGAGCTGCCGCCCGATGTTTGATCCATGTGCTGAGCAGCCAGGTAGTAATCGAAGACTGCGCCGGAGATGCCATCTTCCCATCGGCTTGGAGGATCCCAGTATGGAGCGTTGTATTCGAGGTTGACCTGGGGAATATTGAGGTACAGCAGGTTCTTGCTGACATCGGGACGCACCTCCATGCCGTTGACGCTATCAACGATAAGGCACTCGCCGTCATTCCACCATTTGACCTTCACCATGGCGTCTTCGGTCAAGCCGAGCTTCTCGACCAGGCTTTGATCGATACAGACGCGGCTTTCCTTCTTGTCACCTTCAGGGGAGATAAATCTCACCGGAACCGTCTTCAGCGCCTGACCATTAATATTCACCAGCAAGTCGTAAACACCCGGCAGCACATATCCCTTGGTGGAAAATGCGCTCAAGTCAATATTATCCCGGTCCTTGACATCCAGAAGATCGGCGTTGAACTCCACCGTATCCGCATAAGCGAAACCAGGGGAAGCACATAACACTGTGGCGCCCAGAAACGTGGACATCAACAATGCGCGAGAAGGGCCAAAATAACGGAACGACATGGAGTATTTCGCTGATCGAGGTTGAATACGCGCGAGAGCTTTATGTCTTATGGCGTATCGCTGATGGTTCTAAACTTGCTGGCATTACAAGGTGGATACCTATCGGCAACAGTTCGGAACAAGCGGCTCAAAAAAATAATAGGCCTGTGAATTGGTGCTCCACAGGCCTTCGTCTAAACCAGTCCCGGGAATTGATAATTCCCGAGACTTAGCCTAAGTAACCAGCTGGCAACTTATTGGTAAGCGAGCACAAAGTTGGCAGGCACGCTGAATGCGCCAGGAACCAGTTCGCCGGGGGTGGTGCTGCCCTTCAGGCGTGCATTGAATGTCAGCTGGGGGTTGCTGACCAGGGGGCTCAGCGTGATGGGAGCAGTGGCTTCACCCAGCTTCACTTGCTGCAGGTTGGTGGTCAGCAGTTCGATGGAAGCACCGGCAGCGCCACCCAGCAGGCCCAGGGAGTACTGGTCATAGGGCGACTGCATGCCTGTGAAGGTCACCGACAGCTTGTCCTTGGTGCCGGCGGTGATCACGCAACCCTGCAGGTTGATGTGGAAAGGGACTTCAGCAGAGGTGCCACCATTTTCCAGAGCGGCTGTAGCGATGGCACCCAGGCTAACGGCTTGGTCCAGCGAATCAGCGGCGATCGAGCAAGGTGCATCGATAATGGAGCCGTTGAAAGTGACCTTGCCGGAACCTTGGTCGGCAGCGTTGGCAGCTGTCACGCCGAAAGCCAGAATGGAAGCGATTGCGAGCGTAGAGATTTTCATGTTTGTCCTAAGTTAAGAATATCGAAATGCAATAAGCAGCTTTAAGAAAAAATGCTTGGCTTGCAGTTGCGAGATAAGCAACAGGACGAATGATGCTTTCGCCGCCCCCTGCCAGGCTTAGGAACATTCCTAATCGGCTATCACAGAAGCATCGCAATAGTCAATGAATGTTAATCACATTGATTTCACCGAATTTATCGGTGGCAGACACTCGGAGAGTCGCCCTTCTCCACTCGATTTTTGGATCCTGGACGTGCAGGAACATCGCAACCGTCGTTATCACTGCGGCCTTGAGCGGCGTTGTCGAGCACAGCACGGGAAAATGCGCAGCGAGTGCACGCAAAAGATGAACGAGATGAATTTCGATTAGCTGCCGCGGCCGTCCAGCGCAGCAAGTTCCGGTGGGGTGTGCGCAATTACCTGCGGAATGCCGAGTCTGCGCTGAGGCTCGTGGCAGCGCTCGCCGTCGTTGCATAAATCCGTTTGAGGACGGATTGCCCACGGCCCCGGGCAAGTACCGCCTTACCAACGAGCGCCGTTGCGCGTCTCTTGCGGGGTGTCATCGGTTTGCCTGCACACCCTGCTCACACTCTCGGCAAAAGCTCTATCACGGCAGTTGCAGGCCCTCTCATACGGGGCCTCCCGTTGTCACCAGGCAATGCGGCCACTGGTGGCTTGTAGGCTTGTACATTGGCAGCCTTGACCACAATGCACGATGATCGCCCTGCGCGGCCTTCTGAAGCAGACAGGTATGTGCACGGCATTCTCTTCACATTGCGACTCCAAGCGATTGCCCATTGCACAGCCCGGCACTTGATGTGAGAACAAGTCAAGGGCCGCATGCAGATACAGCCAGCCTTCATGCGTGGGCGTGGTGATGAAGCTGATGTCTGTGCCCCAGGGTATTGAGTGCTCCGATCTTGAACTGCTGCTCCAATAGATGCGGGACCAGGATAGATCGCGCCAATGCGTCGGCAATGCGGCACCCATGCGGCTTTACCAATCCATGGCGGCGGCTGCACCCGCCCGATCTGGCGCCTGTCAGAACAGGTCAGAGCAGGAGCAATTGCCGAATCAAAGCTGGAGCGTTCTGCAACGCATGCTCCACGGCAAGGCTGTCTCTACCTGTGTGCTTTGGGAATCCGTCGCGACAAGCGCCTGATGCTCTCTAATGTGCCGGGCAAATATGGACTTGCTGCCTCACGCAGCGCGCAACGCTCAATCAGCAGCCGCAAGCCAATGTCTCCAAGTCAACGCTGACCCATGCCCAAATTGACATTGCTTGACAACATTGAGCGCCCGGAGTCTTCGAATAGGAACTATCTGAAGCTGGCGCCCGATCCAGCTATCTAGACTGCCGCCCTGTATGACACGCATTCGCCCATGGCAACCACATTGGTGCGCGAGCAACTGCGCATCAATCAAGAACCGCCGCGGCATAAACCTATCGTCATGGAGGCCGACATCAAAGACCCTCGTTACCAAAGAATGCGCACCAACCAGCCACCCGCATCCCGCCTTCTTGCCGGCTGGCCACGGGACCTGCTCTCCGGCGCATTGGTTCAAGTGTCGACTCGTGCAAGTAGCTGCCACTGCCATTTTGTGTGCTGGCACAGCGCACCCATACTGAAGTACTGACATGAAGAAAATCAATGTCAAACCCTTTGCCGCAGACAAGGCTTCTGCAGTTGATTCTGATGCCCGCCCCGCTTCGGTGCCGAAGGCTCAGGTCGCCAGCCTTGAAGCACAGCTGATTGGCCATGGCCTGAGTCGCCATGTACCAGCCATGCAGGGTGGCTTTGACGTCATCACCAACTACGGCTCCTGGCACGTGGATGGCGAACTCGCCGCGCAAATGGCAGAAGTGATGCGCCTACACCTGATGAAGCAGTTGGAGACGGTATAGACCTCCTATAGGCGATCTTGAGCACCAGTTGGCGAACTAGGCCACGGCGTCGTGATCAATCTGCCATTCGCAGTTTTTTCATGGACATGCCAGACACGCCAACTTCGCCGTTCATGGACAGGCTGACATTGAGAATGCCGGAGTGCAGACCCCGAGCCCGCATGCACCCATTGCCTGGAAGCTCTCGCTGCAGATGGCTCAGTATTTCGCCGGGCAAGCCTTGGTGCGGCACATGTCGGCCGTGTGCCAAAGTCAGAAGCATCCCGCAAGGCTATGCCTCTTGCAGCCGCACAATGCCGCGCGGCAGTGGCAGAAGATGGAGGCTGCCTCTGAACTCGGTGCGAGTGGTGAACATGCAGGCTGCGAATGATCGGGGTTGCCGCTGACACTCAGCCATCCATGGGAACGCGTACCAGGCCAAGGCACTCAGATCGACCAGGAATGGGCGGCATGCGTCGAGTCCAAGCTTGGTGAAGGCTGGATGGGACGCCTGTCACCCGCTGCCCAACACCAAGGATGCCCGCGTTTCGCGGGCATCCTGCCTTTTGAGGTAGCCATCAGTGACTTGGATAGGCTGCTCGCCAACCAACAGGCACGAGCCATCCAGCAATTCCCAAAGGCTAACAAGGTGTGAAGTACAGGGTATCTTTCCTCAAGCCTCGGCAGCAAATTTTGGCGGCAGCAGACTGGCCCGTGATCACTCCGAATGGGCGCTCTACCTTGAGCTGAATCATTGGCAGCAGGTGCATGCACGGTGTGTACCAGGCGCGACCCGGCCTCCCACCAACGTACGCCTTCATGCCGAAGTACCGCTGATTGCCTTTCTCGGCATCTGGTGCATTTCTGGATCATGCGACTTGGCGCTGTGCTTGTCGGAGCTGGACGCGCCGATCAACGTCGCGCATCCACAATGGTGCTCACAAGCAGCCGCTTTTTACTCACCAGCAGGTCGGTGGCCGTCTTCGGAATTTGCTCGGCCAGTTGGTGCGCTTCCCGTCAATGTCGCAAACGCAGATTGTGGCTCTCATCGGTTGTGGCACTGTCGCATGGCAGGCAGGCGAAGTCCCGAGACAGTGGCGTGGCGCGCTGCGCGGCGCGTCTTTCATGGCTGGGTCGCTGGGCGTGAGCCTGCATGTAGTGAATGCGCAGCAGCAGGCGACCTGGACCGTTCAGCACCATGGCGCCATCAATGGCGCCCCAATCTTTCCACGGCACGACTTGCTGCACCTGCTTGAGGAATTCGCGTTTGCGTGTCTTTTGGGTGGAAAGCTTCAGACCCAGATCAGATTGCGGCATGGGCCGGGATGCTGCCGCACCCGGCACGCATATGCGGGAGATTTATGCAGAGGCTACCGAACGCCGCAGCTTCTCCTTTTCGAGAAGCTTGACCTCCTGCTCACCGCGTTGACCAACTTAGCCCGCATCGCTGACATGTCGCGATTATGTGAACAAGCCATGGGCTGAAAGATTCTTTGTCGATTTGGTACTCGTCAGATTCAGATTTATCTGAACCGCAAGCAGGCGCTCGCTCAATAGCATTTGCCTATGCACCGACTGCCCCTCAGGCCCATTACAAAAAATGCCACGATCGCCACGCGCCTGCCTGCGGCATTGCTGTATGCGCTTGCAGTGTCTGTGCTGCTATGTGCCGTCACCATGGCATTGCTTTATTGCTTCTGGTCGATCAACGACAGTGTGTCGAGATACCGGCGCCAGATGAACGCTGCGGCCTACAACGCCCAGCTTTTCTTTGATCAGCGCGAGCAATTGCTGCGCGCCACGGCAACGTCTGCGGTCCGCAACCTCAAGCCATTTGCGACTTCCCAAATGCTCGGCCTGTCGAGCCACATCAGGCAGCTCGAGACTTACCCGTTGCCGGAGGGCGAGAATCGCCACGAGTGGACATTGGTCCTGACCCCGCGGGACGTGCATGACAACAGCCGTATCAAGACAACGCTTGTCTACACGTCCATGCGCAGCGGCACCACACTGCCGGTATTGGGCGACAGCGCCTCGAAAGCGCCTGATATCTCTGCGCAAACCCAGAAGTGGATCGCCAACGCGCTATCGAGCGAAAACCCGAAGGTGGACATCTCAGGCAGCCCCCCGCTGGTATGGTTGAATCCGCCCAACGACGACGCTGAAAGGCTGTTTCTTTACACGCCCATCGACAGCACCGAGGCCACCAGCGGTTGGCTGGGCATCACGTTCGACGATATCGGCTCGGCCCTGGACCTGACCAGCATGGCTGGAGGCAGCTATGTCCTCTACGACCCCCATGGTCACGCGACGCTGCGGGGCGCCAACGCTCCCGACATTGACGGCGACTCCCTGACCGACAACTTCGGCATTGTCTGGCAGGGCAGCATCCCCAGATATCTGGCGCTGAGCAAGTCCGTAGGACATGCCGGCTGGCGCCTGCAGTACTACATGCCCGTCAAGCAACTGCTCAAGAACAACGCCGCAAAGCTCTACGGCGCGCTGGCTCTTTGCATGGCACTCGCGGTCATCCTGCTTCTGGTCTCCCGCTACATCCACCGCAAACTGCTGACTCCCGCGAGATCCAACTTCCTGGCCTTGGTGGACAGCGTGACCCTGAACCGAAAGCTGCTGAAAACCGCGCCGGTCGGTCTGGCGCTGCTGCGGCACAACGAGAACGAACCATTGCTATCCAACGATCTGGCGCACGCCTGGCTGAAGACCGAGCGGGACTGGAGGCATATTGCCGCGTCCACCAATCTGAACGGCATTGGCGGGGATCTCGAACTTGAAGATGGCCGCGTGGTCCAGCGCACCTTCACCCCGATGACATATTGCGGCGGACCCGCTGTTCTGTGCACTATCAACGACGTTACCAAACTCAAGCAGACGGAGTTGTCGCTGCTCAATGCCATGCAGGCTGCCGAAGCGGCGAACCAGGCCAAGACGCTGTTCCTGACGACCATGAGCCATGAGATCCGCACACCGCTGTACGGGATTCTCGGCACGCTGGAGCTGCTGTCACTGACCGGCGCGACCGAGCAGCAACAGCAATATCTGGACACTTTGCGTCACTCGTCCACCGTCCTGCTATCGACCTTGAACGACACCCTGGATCTGTCGCGCATCGAAGCGGGCTATATGACGCTGGAGCGGCGCCCCCTGGCTCTGCTCGAGGTACTGGACAATGTGGTTTCCACCTTCTGCGTGCGCGCAGAACGCAAAAACCTGAGGCTCTATTGCACGGCCTCCGTCAACACGCCACTGCTGGTGCTGGGTGACGTCACGCGGCTGCGCCAGATCCTGGACAACCTGGTCAGCAACGCCATCAAGTTCACGGTGAGCGGGCACATCGTGCTGCGCCTGCGCTCGACACCGGTCGAAAAATCCCATGTGCAGCTGGAATTCGAGGTTGCCGACACTGGCATCGGCATTGCCGCCGAGCATTTGCCACAGCTGTTCGACCCCTATTTTCGTACCGACTCCGACATTGACCAGCTCATACAGGGCACAGGCCTGGGCTTGTCCATCTGCTCGCGCCTGTCGCAAATGATGGGCGGCGAGCTGGCCGCCACCAGCGAACTGGGCATCGGCACGCGAATCTCATTCAAGGTGACGCTGCCCATTGCGGCGGAATCGATACCCGGCAATCTGCCCATGCTGTCGCCCAAAAAGATCTACGTCCGCGGGGCCGTACCCGAGGTCGTGAAAAACCTGTGCGGCTGGCTGCGCCTGTGGGGTGCAATGGCAATGCCATACCGCGAACATCACTCCTCCATCGATACGCAGGCACTGCTGATCGAGGCCTGGCCCTGGGCGATGCCTCTTGCGCATTGGCAACACCAGCGCATCGTCATGCATCCGCCCGGCGCCCGGCACGGCATCACCGCAGACCGCAACACCCTGCTGATCAGCGCCCACGGCATCCTGGGTCTGGGCCGCGCCATACAGCAGTTGCGGGAAGGCCAAGGCCTAGCGGCCCCCATCGGACAAGCCGATCGCGACCTGATCAACATGAATTTGCTGGTGGTGGAAGACAACCCGATCAGCCAGCTGATACTGCGCGAACAATTGCAGCACCTGGGCTGCAAAGTGGCGATTGCGACGAATGGGCAGACCGCCCTGAACCGGCCTGACATCCAGGAATTCGATGCCATTCTGACCGATCTGCACATGCCGGTGCTGAACGGGTATGAGCTGGCGTTTGCGCTGCGCGAACGCGGCTACGCGCGCCCGATTCTCGGGCTGACCGCCAACGCGTTTCCAGAGGAACAGCGGCGCGGCCTCACCTCCGGCATCAGCATATTGCTGATCAAGCCGCTCTCGATAGCCCAGTTGCGCAAAATCCTGAACTCGATCAAAGCCGAGGGGAGTTAATCACCATGCTTTCCAAATACAGAATCCTTGTCCTGGACGACCACGAGTTTTCCTGCGCCCGAATCTGCGCCATCCTCGCAGATGCCGGATTCGTTCACGTCAGGGCGGCACAAACTGCCGAGCAGGCATTGGAGCTGATGCATGCGGAGCACTATGACATCGTCATCATGGACATCAGGATGCCCGATATGGATGGCGTGCAGTTCATCCGCCGACTCGCCCTGGAGAACCTGACACCCATGCTTGCGATCTCCAGTTCCTGCTCGCGCCGCATCATGAACAGCGTCAGCCTGATGGCCAAGGAAATCGGATTGTTCGTGCTGGACGCCTTCTCCAAGCCGTTCGACCCCAGCTATGCCCAGACCATCATCAGCAAGCTGCGGCACCGTGTAGCGACGCAGACCTCAAGCCCTGCTCTTCGCTTTGGCCAGCCCCTGGTGTTCGACAAAGCGGCCATAGAGACCGCACTGAGCGCCCGCAAGATACAGGCGTGGTTTCAACCCAAGATGGCACTGCGCACCGGTGAGATCGTGGGCGCTGAGGCGCTCGCCCGCTGGGATCATCCCGAACACGGCTTCATGTTGCCCGGCTCGTTTCTGGCCGCCATCCACCATTGCAAACTCGAGCGGCAGCTGCTCCAGCGCATGCTCGAGGATGCGCTGACCGCGCATCGACAGTGGCGCGACATCGGCTATACGATTCCCGTATCCGTCAATCTGCCGGTCCCCCTTCTGGAGAACCCGGATCTGCCGGACGAACTGGAGCAAACCGCTCGCCAATGGGAGGTCCCCCCAGGCAACATCAATTTTGAGCTGCTTGAAGACGAGACAACCGCTGCGCCTGCGCACTACTACATGGGCGCAAGTCGATTGAGGCTGAAAGGCTTTGGCCTTTCTCAGGATGATTTCGGCAAAGGATACAGCTCCATGTACAACCTGATCTCGATGCCGTTCACGGAACTCAAGATCGATCGCGCCTTCGTGACCGGAGCCACCGTTGATGCGGCCCGAGGTACGGCGCTGACCTCAGCGGTGCAGCTGGGCAAACAGCTTGGCCTGACCGTCACCGCAGAAGGCGTAGAAACCCTCGCGGACCTGGAATTTTTGCGCCGCATCGGCTGCGACTGCGCACAAGGTTTTCTGATATCGTCCGCACTGAAATCCAGCGACTTTGCCCTGCTGCTAAATAACGATCAACGCAGGCAATTGTTTCCTCCGGAGGCTGCGCAGTTATAGCGGATATGCAGAACACGCCCATCCAACAAATCAAGCGCACATCGCGCCGGCAAAACTGGCTGCTGTTTGGCATACTGCCCATCGCTGTCGCCCTGGTGAGCGCGCTGCTCTGGGGTGGACAGCGCATCGTTGACCGAGAGCGCGACCGGCTGCTCGTCGACTTCAGCACCTTGGTAGGCTACATCAAGGAGCAAGAAATATTCCTGCGCCAGCTACGTGCCCAAAGCCAGGATCTCGAAGCCATCCCTTATTCCCGGGTCACCAGTTTCCATGAAGTGGATACGCCAGCCGATTGGAGGGCTCGCCTGTTCCTCGGCCAGGAATCAGTGGTGGATATGCCGTTTTCGCTGGCCTGTGCCCTGCCCGCCCAGTGCTCCGCGGCTCCCGGAACCCTGTTCCAGCTGGGCAGCTATCTGTCCGATTTCTACTCGACGTTCTGGGCATCTTCCTACTTCCCTGCAGCTGCCGTCTTTTTCGTGAATCCAGCGGACAGCACCAGCATCAGCGTCCCGGCGATCAATACCTATGCCGGCTATGAAGCCATCAGCACGGACATGTTCCGGACCACGGTTTTTGCCATCCGGGAAAATCTGGCCACGCAGTCCGGCTCTGCCGTGCAGGCGCAGTCACTCGGCAAACGGCTGCCGACGCAAAATCCCAACGAAGTGCACTGGTTCAAGGCTGCTGCCTTGCCTGACAAGATGATCGGCTGGGTTCCTGCCGGATTTCCATCCGGCCTGTGGGGGCCGTCCGGTCCCTCCCAGAATATTTATGCAGCCACGCTGCTCAGCCGCGAGCGCATCAACGTGCTCGAGAGAAACACCGCCAGCGGACTGCCCTACCAGTTCTGGCTGACGCATCAGGGCGTCTCTCTGATGGGAGACACTTCGGCGCCGGCGGTCACCAAGCTGGGCCTATCCTATACCAGCGCCGGACTGGTGTGGAAGGCGCTGGACCCAACTGGCGCCTGGAGCGGCACTTATCTGATCAGCTACGCCAGCTTTTTCAAGGGCCACATGGCCCTGCTCATTGGAGCCGCCTTCTTTGTGGTCCTGAGCATGCTCGCTGGCCTGAGCTATACGCATTGGTACAGGCGCCGGGTCATGGAGCCTGCCGTGGAGGCCCAGCGCATGATCGACGAACGCGACGCCTTCAATCGCACGCTGATCCAGACAGCCCCCGTCGCGCTGTGCGTGATCAGCAAGGCCAGCGGAGACATATTGTTCAGCAACTCCATTGCCCTGGAG
Source organism: Comamonas sp. Z3 (assembly GCF_008121565.1). Taxonomy (NCBI): domain Bacteria; kingdom Pseudomonadati; phylum Pseudomonadota; class Betaproteobacteria; order Burkholderiales; family Comamonadaceae; genus Comamonas; species Comamonas sp. Z3. Next base: position 22,309 of record NZ_VOQU01000008.1, on the reverse strand, counting down.
TGGTTGGGCAGTGAGTCCGACCCGCCACAGCCGTTGCAGTCCAACGCCATTCAGATCCTGCGTTCGCTGCGCTCTGTGGACAGGCCCGGCAGCATGGACAACCTGCACATCGACAACGAACGCACGCTGTCGGTGTCCTACACTCCGGCACGCTATATGGACGGGGACGCAGTCTTGTGCGCTTTTACCGATATCAGCACGCGCGTAGAAATCGAGCGCGCGCTGGAGCGCGCACGCAGCGCAGCGGACGAGGCCAGCGAAGCGAAATCCACCTTTCTGTCCACGATGAGCCACGAGATCCGTACGCCTCTGTATGGCGTGCTGGGCACGCTGGAACTTTTGACCGCCACACGGCTGGACAGCCAGCAGCGTCAATACGTCAACCGGATTGAAGGCTCGTCGCAAATCCTGCTGCAGCTGATCAGCGACATTCTGGATGTCAGCAAGATAGAGGCCGGACAGCTCAAGCTGGAACGCCTGGCATTCAGCCCACGCGAACTGGTGCAAGATTGCACAGGCTCCTATGCAGCCATGGCGCAACAGAAAGGACTGCTGTTTTTCTCCGCTGTCGACACCGGGATTCCCGATTCGGTATTCGGCGACCCCGTGCGCGTACGCCAGATTCTCAGCAATTTGATCAGCAACGCCATCAAGTTCACCAATGTCGGCAGCGTCATCGTCCGGTGCCTGGTGGTGGATCAGCCCCCCGGCCACGTGACGCTTCAGATTGAAGTGGCCGACAGCGGGGTGGGTATTGACCGTGAGGAGCAGAATCGCCTTTTCACGCCGTTCTATATCGTCGATGGCAGCCGGCATGTCGTGCGAGGTGCCGGCCTGGGTCTGTCGATCTGTGCGCGGCTGGCCGAACTCATGGGCTCATCCATGCAGGTCAAGAGTGAAAAACAGGTGGGCAGCGTCTTTTCCATCGCGCTGACACTGGATGTGGACCATCAGACCGTCACCGATTACCCCGACCTTGCAGACGCTCATATCTGCGTGCGGACACCTCACCCGGAGCTGACGGAGAACATCTGCGCCTGGCTGACCCGCTGGAACGCGCAGGCCGAGCTGCTGGCCCAGCCCAGCCCTGCTCACACCTCGCATGCACTGCTGCTGGATGTGCTGTCAAGCAGCACCACCCCGCCTCCGGAATGGAAGGGGCACTACGTCAGCATCTCCCCTCTGCTGCAAGAGTCCACCCATCCTGATATCGATGCACAAGATGTTCTGAGCATCGGCCGGGGAATCCAGCGCATCCTGCACAACCAGCAACTGATAGCCCCGCCTGAACCCGTCATTCCCCGGTTCTCGATACGCATTCTGGTCGCCGAGGACAACCCCATCAACCAGACCACCATCCTCGACCAGCTTGAGCGGCTTGGATGTCAGGTCACCTTGGCGGAAGACGGCGAGGACGCTCTGGCGCTATGGGATGTACAGCCGCATGACTTCGTTCTGACCGATGTGAACATGCCGCTCATGAACGGCTATGAGCTGGCCCGCACGCTCCGCTCGGAAGGTGTGATGTGCCCCATCATCGGAATTACCGCCAACGCCATGCTCGACGAGCAGCGACGTTGCATCAATGCGGGCATGAATGCCTGGATGGTCAAGCCGATCGGCCTGAATACGCTGATACAGATGCTGCGCGAATACGCGCCTCACTCGGAAATTGGAGCCCATGACACGGCGGCCCCCAGTCTGCCCGAGATTGCACCCGTGCATATCCCCGAAGGCCCTCCACAAGTACCGGCCAAATATCGGGATCTGTTCCTACGCACCATGCACGAGGACGTCATCAAGCTGGAGCAGTCGAGGCAGGACAGGCGCGTGGATGACATCATCCTCACCCTGCACCGCATCAGCGGCGCCCTGGTTGACGTCAATCATTTTCCCCTGGCGAAAAGAATGCAGCAACTAGAGAATCACTTGCACTTCGATAGCTTGAACGGCGAAACTGACGCCGCACTGAATTCCATTCTTGAGGATCTGAAGATATTCCTGGCGGGAGTGTAGTTCCTGGAGCCGTTGTCAGACTCGACCACTTAATGATCAATGCCATGGAAAAAATCCGCATCGTGCTGGCCGACGACCACCCTTTGACACTCGTCGGCATTCAGGATCTGCTTGAACGCGATATGAACATCGTCGTGACCGCATCCGTTTCCACCTCTACCGCTTTGGTGGAGCAATTGAATTCGTCATTGCCGGACATCATCATCACCGACTACACCATGCCCGGCGACAGCGTGTATGGCGATGGCATCCGATTCGTCGACTATCTGATCCGCACCTACCCCGCCCCCAAGCTGCTGGTTCTGACGATGATCTCGAATCCGATGATCATCTCCTCTCTGTACGACGCTGGCGTGTGGGGGGTGGTCCTCAAGCATGACAAGCTGACGGAGATTCTCTCGGCCATCAACTGCCTGCGGCTGGGAAACAAATATTTCCCCACCAACTACCAGCAGAACGTCAGCCGTGAACAGAGAAACACCTCGGTCGCCGATCGCGTCAAGCTGCTGTCTCCGCGCGAGTTCGAAGTGCTTCGCCATTTCGTGCGCGGCGACAGCGTGGTGCAGATCGCGGCCAATCTCAAACGCAGCGTCAAGACGGTCAGCACGCAAAAGACATCGGCGATGGAAAAACTGAACGTTCAATCCAACCAGGAACTCATCACTTTCTGTGTCGAGAACGGTCTGTTCGAATAGCCTCAGCCTGTTGGCGCCCTGGCAGTTCCAGCACATGCGCGCCTTCGGGCTCATAGGCTGCGAGCGCGTAACTTGAGACTCAGATCAACAGTGATTTACCTTTGCCCAATGCTCGTAACACGCCCTCCTGACCAGGGCAAGTGCGGTGTCAATCCGCACTGACGGAGTGCGAGATGACTTGGCAGTTTGCGGCGCTGCACTGACAATACCTGAAACGCACCAACTTGGTGCCTCTTCTCGAATGCCTTGGCCCGGACAACACCGTTGCCCGGGCTTTTGTCCGTTTGCGCAACGCCAAAGCGCCAACCACACCATCTCTCAAGGGAGTTACTACATGGAGCGCAAGCCCAATATCACTCTGTCCTCCTTGGACCTGGATCGCATTGAATCGCTGCTGGAGAAGAACAATAGCCAGTTTCCCGGCCGCGATGCCCTGGAGGCGGAGCTGGACCGTGCGGATGTACTCGATCCCGCAGAAATGCCGGCCAACGTGGTGACGATGAACTCCACCGTGCGTTTCACCATGCTCGAGATCGGCAAGAGCAGCACGCTGACGCTGGTCTACCCCAAGGATATGGATGGCAGCGCCGACAAGGTTTCCATCTTCGCACCAGTGGGCATCGCCTTGCTGGGCCTGTCCGTGGGCGACGAGTTCAAGATGCCCAGCCCTACCGGCCAGGTAACCGTGCGCGTGGATGCCATCGAGTTCCAGCCCGAAAGCGCGGGCGAGTTCCATCGCTGAACCTGTTCGCCTCATAAAAAAGCAGCTCACCGGAGCTGCTTTTTTGTTGCCGGGCACCGACTCAGCGCAAGCCTGCCACCATGGTGGTCAGCAGACCTGCCCCGATGAGGCCAGCCTGCCAGCGCAAAGCCTGACTCCAGGAGGAGACATGGCGCTCCACCAGTTGATACAGGGCATAGCCAGCGGTCAGCGACAGCACGAAGGCCAAGGGGATGCCCACCAAAGCAGCAGTGACCGAGCCATGCCAGAAATGGTTGACCACCGCATTGACCAGCAGGCAGATCGAAAAGTGAATCAGGAACACCGAGTAGGAGATCTCTCCCAGGCGACGCAGTGGAGCCAGGCCCTGCCAGCGGCCAATGGCCTCGGTACGCATGCAGACGATGAGCAGCATCGCGGTCACTCCGGCGAGAAAAATGCGGTCGCGCCACTCATAGACCAGCGCGCCGATGATCAGTGCAGCGATCAGCATGCCCCAGCTCCAGGCCGCCAGGCGCTTGTCTGCCGCCACTGCCCAGAAGGCCATCATGCCGACGCCATAGGCACCCATGAAATAAATCGCCCAGACATCAAGCTCTGCATCAAGGTTGAAGCTCAGCAGCGAGGCCGCTGTCCCCAGAACCACCAGTGCCTGCATGCCGCTCACAGCCCAGGGCCACCAGCGCTTCATGGCCGCGTCGCCCCAGCGCGCTACCGCCCATTGCTGCAGCCAGCGCACACCGGCCAACAGCAGCACGGTGCCCGCAAACAGCTGAAAGTCTATGGACACATACCAGACGCCAGCCGACAGCGACTCTTCGCCCACGATGCCTTGCAACAGCAAGGCATGGGCCATGAGCTGCCATAGATCGGGGTCGGCGGACACGGACTCGTGATCGAACCACGGGCGAATCGCGGCAGACACCACAATCGTCACCACCAGCGCCACGGCATAAGGCACGACCAGGCGTACAAAGCGCTTGCCGATCTTGGACCATGGCGAGTCAAAACGCGCCAGACCTTGCGGGGCCAGACTGGCAGCAGCCAGAAAACCACCGATCACCAGGAAGATCTGCACGGCCATGCGAGCGTACTCATAGAGCCAGTCCAGCAGATCAGGCATGACGGGATGAGCCACATCGGACATGGGACCGTAAAACGCCAGGTGATGCCAGACGATGGCTGCGCAAGCCAGGCCTTTGGTGCAGTCGATCAGCGCGCTGCGGGAATGAGAGGAAATAGAACTTTGAGCCATCTGATCACGGCCGCTCGCAGCCCATGGGCTGCCCAGCGGCAGGGTGAGTTTGCCCGGCAACAGGCAACGTAAAAAAACCGACTTAAAACAGGATGGCGATTTTGCGCTCATTCCCAACAATTTGCTGACAGCATTGCAAGTTTTACGAAACATATCTGCGCGAACCTCTGGCAGCCATGCCTGAAAACCGGGGCCATTGCAGTCCGGCTTGATTCCTCTGCCCCACTGAGAACCCCGGGCAAAGGCACAATGGAGGCCATGACGCAAGCCAAACCACTGTCGGAGCTGAGCCGACAATTTGTTTCGCATTTCGGCGAGATGGGCAGCCGCTGGGGCATCAATCGCACCGTGGGGCAGATCTACGCCCTGCTGTTCATTTCGCCCGAACCGCTGAACGCAGACCAGATTGCCGACACGCTGGAGTTCTCACGTTCCAATGTGAGCATGGGACTCAAGGAGCTGCAGGCCTGGCGGCTGGTTCAGCTGCGCCACCAGCCCGGCGACCGGCGCGAATACTTCCAGGCGCCCGAGGATGTCTGGGAAATCTTCAAGCGACTGGCCGAAGAGCGACGCCGCCGCGAGATCGAGCCCACGCAATCCATGCTGCGAGCAGCCATGATGGAGGAAGCCAGCACCGACGAAGAGCGCTACGCCCAGCAGCGCATGCGCGACATGCACGAACTCATCGACAAGCTGATGAGCTGGTTTGATGATGTACAGCGTCTGTCCCCCGAGACCGCCATGCAGCTCATGGGCATGGGCTCGGCCGTGACGCGACTGCTGGACCTGAAGGACAAGATTACAGGGCGAGGCAAGTCGGGCTCGGAGGCCTGACGCCGACGACTCAGGTGCTGGCCCTGGGCACCAGCCTGAAGCCCAGATCGACACTGGCTTGCCTGACGCTATCGCCAGCCAGCAATTGCAGCAGCATGCCGGCAGCTTTGCTGCCCACTTCATCCCTCGGTGTATGGATGGTGGTCAAGGGCGGCACCATCTGATCACTGCCTGGAAGGTCGTTGAACCCTGCGATCGCCACCTGCTGCGGCACTTTGACTCCCATGCGGTTGGCCTCCAGCAATGCACCTTGTGCAATGTCGTCATTGCAGAAAAAGATGGCATCAACCGTGGTCTTGGCTTTGAGCAGCGTCTCAAACTGCCTTGCACCCAGCGCCAGCGATGAGCGCTCGGGATTGAGAATCTCCAGGCTCTGGTCATACAGGCCGGCCTGTTTGAGCACCTGCCGATAACCTTCCAGGCGCTGCATGACACGTGCGTCGAGCTGGGCTCCGCAAAATGCGATGCGCCGGTATCCCTTGTCCAGCAAATGGCGGGTCATTTCGGCACCCGCAGCAATCTGCGAGAAGCCCACGCTGTAGCAATCGGGGCCGCTACCAGGTGCGCGCAACTCCATGAGATGCACGCGCGGCACGGGATTGGCGGCCAGCAGTTTCCGCGACTCTTCACTATGGTCGAACCCGGTCAGCAGCAGACCGGCAGGCCGCATGGGCAGATAGGCCCGCAACAACTGCTCTTCTTCCGCCGGGTCGTAGTGAGTCACGCCGATCAGCATGTGATAGCCCTGGGCAAACAATACCTTGTGCACCGCCTCCAGGACCTCCACGAACAAGGTGTTGGAGAGCATGGGCACGAGCACCAGCACCTGGGTGCTTTTTTGCGAGGCCAGCGCGCGGGCTGCCAGATCGGGCACATAGCCCAGAGAAGCCGCAACCTCGCGCACTTTGTCGACCAGGGCCGGAGCTACTCTGCGCTCTCCGCGCAAGGCTCTGGAGACCGTCATCGGGCTCACGCCCGCAGCCTGTGCCACATCGCTGAGGGTGACACGCCCGCTGGCGCGAGATCGCCTTGAAGAAGCACTGTCTGCCGGGGTTTCGCTCTTGGTACGGGTCTCAGTAGGCAAGGGAATCTCCTAATCAGATGCCTGAGGTTTTTTGATTATGATAGCGCTATCCGGACTTGAAATGAAGTCTGTACAAGCAGCTTGATGAAAGCACTGACTTGCCTTCGACCGAGGTCTGAAGCCCATCTCAGAAAGCAGCAGGCTGCTCATTTTTTAACCAAATCGGATAGCGCTATCCAAAAATGATTCAAAGCAAGATCCAGCCTCCTGGCACCATGTCGGCACTCGTCGTCATGGGAGTTTCCGGCTGCGGCAAATCAAGCGCAGGAGAAGCCATCGCCCGGCAGCTGGGGTGGACCCTGGTGGAAGGAGACAGCTACCACTCCCCCCAGAGCGTGGCCAAGATGCAGGCCGGCATTGCCCTGACGGATGGCGACCGCGAAGGCTGGCTCGAACGCCTGGCGCAGCGACTGGCTCAGGCAGATGCCGAACACGGCCTGGTGCTGACCTGCTCGGCGCTCAAGCGCAAGTACCGCGACCAGTTGCGCAGCGCCCAGCAGCTGGGCTTTGTATTTCTCGACCTCGACTACGCCACGGCCCTGGAACGCGTCCAGACCCGACCCGGGCATTTCTTCTCGCCCGACCTGGTGGCCAATCAGTTCACGACACTGGAAGACCCGCGTCAGGAGCCCGATGTCCTGACCGTCAGCGCCACCATGGACCTCAACGATATCGCGCTCGCGGCCCGGCAATGGGCAAGGCGCGAATCCCAAGCATAAAAACAGCAGGAGACAGCCAATGTCTGAAGATCGCAAAGAGGCACAGGGCCGCAAGCCATGGCTCAAGCGCCTGGCCGAAGGCCTGATGGTGCTGGCTCTGGCCGGCATGGTGATTGCCGTTTTCGTCAACGTGGTGCTGCGCTACGTTTTCCACACCAGCATCGTCTCCTATGAGGAGATCTCGCGCCTGCTGTTTGTGTGGCTGGTGGCCATCGGCGCCATCGTGGCTGCTTTTGAAGGCGCCCACCTGGGCTTCGACATGGTGACATCGCGGGTCGGCCCGGCCACCCGCAAAGTCCTGTTCTGGGTCTCGCAGCTGCTGATCGGCACCTGCATGGCCTTGCTGCTGTGGGGCTCCTGGGAGCAGGTCGTTGCCGGCTGGAGCAGCTACAGCACGGTGCTGGGCTATCCCCTGGCCCTGGGCGCAGCGGCGACGCTGGTGCTGGCCATAGGCATGTTGCTGGTGGTGGTGCGCGACATGTTGCGCGGCACCCCGACCGAGTCTTCTGAAACCAGCGTGGAGTAAGGCGCCATGATCGTCACCCTGATTTTTCTCGCCGTGCTGATCGGCGGCATGGTGATCGGCATGCCGATTGCCCATGCACTGATACTCACCGGCGTCGCCCTGATGTGGCACCTGGACTTTTTCGACACCCAGCTGCTCGCCCAGAATCTGCAGGCCGGGTTCGACAATTTCCCGCTGCTGGCCGTGCCCTTCTTCATCCTCGCGGGTGAGCTGATGAATGCCGGCGGCCTGTCGCGCCGCATCATCGATCTGGCCCGCGCCTTTGTCGGCCATATTCCGGGCGGCCTGGGTTATGTGGCCATCGGTGCAGCCGTGCTGCTGGCCTCGATGAGCGGATCGGCCATTGCCGACACTGCCGCGCTGGCCACCATCCTGCTGCCGATGATGCGCGACCAGAAGTATCCCGACAGCTACAGCGCCGGCCTGCTGGCTTCGGGCGGCATCATCGCCCCCATCATTCCGCCTTCGATGCCGTTCGTGATCTACGGCGTCACCACCAACACCTCCATCAGCAAGCTGTTTCTCTCGGGCGTCGTGCCCGGCTTGTTCATGGGCAGCTTTCTGATTGCCGCCTGGTGGTTCATCGCGCGCAAATACCAGCTGACCTCGGGTGAGCGCGTGAGCTGGGGCCAGCGCCTCAAGGCTCTGGCCAAGAGCTTCTGGGCCATGATGATGCCGGTCATCATCCTGGGCGGCCTCAAGGGTGGCGTGTTCACGCCGACCGAAGCCGCCGTGGTGGCCGCGGTCTACGCGCTGTTTGTCTCCATGGTGGTCTACAGGGAGATGAGCTGGACCCGGCTCTACGAGGTCTTCCTGGGCGCCTCCAAGACCACCGCCGTGGTGATGTTCCTCTGCGGCGCAGCCACCGTGACCGCCTACATGATCACGCTCGCCGACCTGCCCAATATGCTGGCCGACAGCTTCTCGGGCCTGTTGGATCAGCCCCTGCTCTTCATGGCCGTGATGATGCTCTTCCTGCTCGTGGTCGGTACCGCCATGGATCTGACCCCCACCATCCTGATCTTCGGTCCGGTCTGCGCACCGCTGGCCGTCAAGGCTGGCATCGATCCGGTGTACTTCGGCTTCATGTTCATCTATGTGGGCTGTATCGGTCTGATCACCCCTCCGGTGGGAACGGTGCAGAACGTGGTGGCCGGCGTGGGCAGACTGCGCATGGAGACCGTGATCAAGGGCACCAATCCCTTCCTGATGGTCTATGTGCTGCTGGCCACCCTGTTCGTGCTCTTCCCGCAGCTGGTGACCGCTCCGCTCAAATGGCTGCATTGAGGGCCAGGCCATGACGACCTCGAAAACTCTCAGATCAATAGCTGTCAACGCTTACCACGTAAGCGCTAAAGGCCAATTTCACTTCAACCAAAGGGCCCAGGCCCAAACAAGCAAGGAGACGGGTATGCGTATCAAATTTGCAGTCGCAGGACTCACGGCAATGCTGCTGGCCGTCGGCGCCGTTCAGGCGCAGGACTTCAAACCCCGCCTGGTGCGGTTCGGCTACGGCCTGGTGGAAGACTCCAACCAGGGTCGTGCGGTTCGCATGTTCGCCAAGGAAGTGGAAAAGGCCAGCGGCGGCAAGATGAAGGTCCGCGCCATCGGCAACGCTTCCCTGGGCTCGGACACCCAGATGCAGCAGGCCCTGATCGGCGGCGCCCAGGAAATGATGGTCGGCTCCACCGCCACGCTGGTGGGCCTGTCGCCCGAAATGGCGATCTGGGACACCCCTTTTCTGTTTGCCAACACCAAGGAGGCCGATGCCGTGCTGGACGGCCCCGTGGGAGAGAAGGTCAAGGCCACTCTGGAGCCCAAGGGCATGGTGGGTCTGGTCTATTGGGAAAACGGCTTTCGCAATCTGACCAACAACAAGCGCCCCATCACCAAGCTGGAAGATCTGCAGGATGTGAAGCTGCGCGTGATGCAGAACAACGTCTTCCTGGACAGCTTCAAGACACTGGGCGCCAATGCCGTTCCCCTGCCCTTCTCCGAGCTGTTCACGGCGCTGGAAACCAAGGCCGTGGACGGTCAGGAAAACCCCTTCAACACGGTGCTGTCCAGCAAGTTCTATGAAGTGCAGAAGTATCTGACCGTCTCCAACCATGTCTACAGCCCCTGGATCGTGACGGTCAGCAAGAAGTGGTGGGACACGCTGAGCCCTGCCGAGAAGAAGGTGCTGCAGGACGCGGCGATCAAGAGCCGAGAATTCGAGCGCAAGGACACGCGCGAAGAAGCCGCCAAGGCTTTGGCCGAGATCAAGACCAAAGGCATGCAGGTCAACGAACTGCCGGCCGCCGAAGCAAGCCGCATGCGCGACAAGCTCGGCGCCGTCAATGCCGGCATTGCCAAATCCGTGGGTCAAGGCACCTGGGATTCTGTGCAGACCGCCGTCAAGCAAGCTCGCGCCAAATAAGCGCACAACCATGGAGCCATGCCCCCGGGGCATGGCTCTCACTCATTCCAAGACAATGCCTGCGCCCGAAGCACAGGCATTGCTGCCCAAGGACTTTCATCATGGCACTTCACCCCGTTCTGGACCAGGTGACGCGGCGCATCCAGGAGCGCAGCCGCGCCAGCCGCTCCGACTATCTGGCACAGGTCGATGCCATGGCCGCGCGCCCTCCACAAGTACGCACCATGGGCTGCGCCAATGTGGCCCATGCCTTTGCGGCTCTGCCCGGCACGGACAAGATTCGCATAGTCGAGGAAAAAGGCCCCAATGTCGGCATTGTCACGGCCTATAACGATGTGCTCTCCGCCCATGCGCCGTTTGCGCACTACCCCGATATTCTGAAAGACGAGGCCAGACGCAACGGCGCCACGGCCCAGGTCGCCGGCGGTGTGCCCGCCATGTGCGACGGCGTGACCCAGGGCATGCCGGGCATGGAGCTGAGCCTGTTCAGCCGCGACACGATTGCCATGTCCACCGCCGTGGCTCTCACGCATGACACTTTCGATGCGGCCCTGATGCTGGGTGTCTGCGACAAGATCGTTCCCGGCCTGCTCATCGGCGCCCTGCACTTCGGCCACCTGCCCATGGTGTTCGTGCCTGCTGGCCCCATGACTTCGGGCCTGTCCAACAGCGACAAGGCCAAGGTGCGCGAGCAGGCGGCGCAGGGCCTGGTCGGCCGGCAGGAGCTGCTGGCGGCAGAAAACGCGGCCTACCATGACCAGGGCACCTGCACCTTCTACGGAACGGCCAACAGCAATCAGATGCTGCTCGAAGCCATGGGCCTGCATGTTCCCGGCACAGCCTTCATCAACCCCGCCGACGCGGAGCGTGAACTGCTCACGCGCGAAGCCATGCGTACCGTGCTTTCCATCACCCGGGGCCGGCGCTTTGCCCCCATCGGGCATGTCGTGGACGAGCGCTGCATCGTCAACGCCATGGTGGCCCTGCTGGCCACAGGCGGCTCCACCAATCACCTGATCCACTGGGTCGCCGTGGCTCGTGCCGCCGGCATCGTCATCGACTGGGATGATTTCGAGCAGCTGTCCGCAGTGGTTCCCCTGCTGGCCCGCGTCTACCCCAATGGCAGCGCCGATGTGAATCAGTTCCAGGCCGCAGGCGGCCCCGGCTACGTGATCGCCCAGCTGCTGCAGGCCGGACTCATGCATGGCGATGTGCTTACGGTTAGACCCGAGGGGCTGGCTGCCTTTGGGCGCATCCCCCATGTCGAAAACCATCAGCTGCAATGGCAGGATGCGGGCATCTCCGGCGATGACACTGTTCTGCGCCCTGCCAGCCGCCCCTTCAGCCCTACGGGCGGCTTGAAGCTGCTCAAAGGCAATCTGGGCCGCAGTGTCATCAAGATCAGCGCCGTACCCGAAGATCGCCACGCACTGCGGGCACCGGCATGGGTCTTTGATTCCCAGGATGAATTGCAGGCGGCCTTCAGATCCGGTGCGCTGGAGCAAGCCTGCCAGACCAATGGCTTCAATGGCGTCGTCTGCGTAGTGCGCTGGCAGGGTCCGCAGGCCAATGGCATGCCCGAGCTGCACAAGCTCACCCCTCCGCTGGCCGTTCTGCAGGGCAGGGGCTATGCCGTGGCCCTGGTCACCGACGGCCGCATGAGCGGTGCATCGGGCAAGGTTCCGGCCGCCATCCATGTCAGTCCCGAAGCACTGGCAGGCGGCCCGCTGGCCAAGGTGCAAAGCGGCGACATCATCGTGCTCGATGCCCCCGCAGGTCTGCTGCAGGCCGAACTGACAGATGCCGAATGGCAGGCCAGGCCGCTGGCCACCATGCCCATCGAGCTGGAGCACTCCAACCACCGCGGCATGGGCCGTGAACTGTTTGCCGGTTTCCGGCGCAATGCGCTGAGCGCAGAAGAAGGAGCTTGCACATGGCTGCTCAAATGACCGCCCTGTCCATCATGCAGGATGCCCCGGTGATTCCGGTCATCGTGCTGCACAGCACGGAACATGCAGTACCCATGGCCGAAGCATTGCTGGCCGGGGGCATCAGGGTTCTGGAGGTCACACTGCGCACGCCTCAGGGCCTGGCCTGCATAGAGGCCATCGCCAAACAGCTTCCCGAGGCCATCGTCGGTGCGGGCACCGTGCGCAATGCGGCCGATGCCGCGGCGGCAGCTCGGGCCGGCGCAAGGTTTGCTGTCAGCCCCGGCTACACCAGCAAGCTGGGCCAGGCCTGCCGCGATCTGGACCTGCCGCTGCTGCCCGGCGTCGCAACCAGCAGCGAAATCATGATGGCTCAGGAAGATGGCTTTACCGAGCTCAAGTTTTTCCCCGCCGTGCAGTCGGGCGGCATCCAGATGCTGAAGGCCTGGCAAGGTCCGTTCGGGGAGCTGCGTTTCTGCCCCACGGGTGGCATCTCGCCTGCGAACGCGGCGGAGTTTCTCGCGCTGTCCAATGTGGTCTGCGTGGGCGGTTCCTGGCTGGTCCCCGCCAGTGCCGTGGAGAGTGGTAACTGGTCGCTCATCACCGAGCTGGCTCAGGCCACGCAGGCATTGAGAAGCTCCCGCACGGCCTGAGCAGGCCAACGCCTGATCCATGAAAAAGCCCGGTCAGCTCAAGCCGACCGGGCTTTTCCACGTCTTCGCGACTCAGGCGTCCGGCAGCGAATTGGTTCGCTCCAGAAGCTTGCGACGAGTTGCCTCGTCATCCATCAACTCAAACCAGATCGCATTGAGCACGGCAAAGGCTGCGGCAAGCGGCAGACCCAGCAACCAGGAGAAATACCACATAAATTTCCTTTCATTCAGCCCATCCATGGGATGAGCCCACCAGTTTTAGACTGCCCACGCAGGTCGCAGCACAGCGTCCCGGGGGGCACCCCGTCTCAATACGAATGGCCCTGGCCGGTCACGATGGCCTTCACGTCCACCTTGCCGCGCAGCACCGAGTACACCCAACTGGTATAGGCCAGGATCAAGGGCAGGAAGATCAGCACGCAGACCAGCATGATGAACAGCACCACATGGCTGGAGGAGGAGTCCCAGACCGTCAGGCTGAAGCGTGGATCGATGCTGGAGGGCAGGATCATGGGGAACATGGCTGCGCCCACGGTCAGGATGATGCCCGCGATCGCCAGGCCGCTGGCCAGCAGCGCCAGCCATTCGCGACGGCTGCGCAGGCCGATGGCCACGATCAGCGGCATGAGCAAGCCGATACCGGGCACCAGCCAGAGCCAGGGATAGGACTTGAAGTTGGCCATCCATGCACCGGCAGCCACGGCTGCGGTCTTGTTCAAGGGGTTGGAGGGACCGACGGGGTTGATCTCGCTGGTAATCACATAGCCGTTGATGCCCGTAGCCAGCCAGAGGCCGGCGGCCGCAAACAGCAAGGTGGTCAGCACGGCAAACAGGCTGCCATAGCGGGCCGCGCGGCTCGCGACTTCGCCATCGGTCTTGAACATCAGCCAGGCCGCACCATGCATGAGCAGCATGGACAGCGAGACCAGGCCGCAGAGCAGGGCAAAAGGCGTCAGCAGGCCGAAGAAGCTGCCGTCGTAGTAAATGCGCATATCGTCGCCCAGACGAAATGGCACGCCGAGAATCACATTGCCCACGGCCACGCCGAACAGCAGTGCAGGCACCAGACCCGTAATGCACAGTACCCAGTCCCAGCGGTTGCGCCAGGAAGCATCTTCATGTTTGCTGCGAAACTTGAATGCCACGGGACGCAGGATCAACGGCACCAGCACGGCAAACATGGCCAGGTAAAAGCCCGAGAAGGACACGGCGTAAAGCTGGGGCCAGGCCGCAAAGATGGCGCCACCTCCCAGAATCAGCCACACCTGATTGCCTTCCCATACAGGGCCGACGGAGTTGATGGCCGTGCGGCGCTCGACATCGGTCTTGGCCGTGGCCCGCAACAGGCCCATGGCGCCGAGGTCAAAGCCGTCGGTGACGGCAAAGCCCACCAGCAGCACGCCGAGCAGCAGCCACCAGATGAGGCGCAGCACGTCATATGAAATCAGTTCATGCAAGATCATTTGGTTGCTCCTCTCAGCTTTGGCCGCGTGCCAGCTTCTTGATCATGGGTTCGTAGAGGCTAAGGTGAGGTTCGCTCTCATGCTCGGGGCCCTTCTTGATGGCCTTGACCATCAGCTTGAGCTCGATCACCAGCAGTACGGTATAGATCAGCACGAAGCCGGCAATGGTCAGCAACAGCGTCTTCGCACCCAGATTGGAAACCGCCATGGCTGTGGGCAGCACACCTTCGATGATCCAGGGCTGACGACCCAGCTCGGCAACCACCCAGCCGCATTCAGCGGCAATCCAGGGCAGCGGAATCGAGAACACGGCGACCTTGAGCAGCCAGGGGTAGGCATCAAGCTTGTGGCGGGCAGCCAGCCAGAAGAAGGTGCCGGTCAGCACGATGAAGAACATGCCCAGGGCCACCATGATGCGGAAGGTCCAGAACAGCGGCCCTACCGGCGGCACGGTATCCATTGCCGCCTGGTGGATCTGCGCTTCGGTGGCCTTGCGGGGATCATCCACGTAGCGCATCAGCAGCAGGGCGTAGCCCAGATTGGCACCATTGTTCTCAAACCGCAGGCGTGCCTCGGCAGGAATCTCGGCATCGGTCTTGGCCTTGCGAATGGTCTGCAACGCGTCGTAGGCGTCGATACCGTTGCGGATATTGCCCTCGGCGCTCTTGACCAATTCGTTGATGCCGGGAATCGGGGTATCCAGCGAACGCGTGCCGATCAGGCCCATGACCCATGGGATGTGCACGGCAAAGTGGGTCTCGCGTGCCTCGCTGTCTGGGAAGCCAAAGGCCGTGAAGGAAGCCGGTGCGGGCTCGGTCTCCCACATGGCTTCAATCGACGCCAGCTTCATCTTCTGGTGTTCTGAGGACAGATAGCCGGACTCGTCGCCCAGCACCACCACCGACAGCGAAGCGGCCAGACCAAAGGATGCGGCCACCGTCATCGAGCGCTTGGCCAGATGGATGTGACGGCCCTTGAGCAAATACCAGGCCGAAATGCCCAGCACGAACAGCGAGGCCATGACGTAGCCCGCCGACACCGTGTGCACGAACTTGGCCTGCGCCACGGGATTGGTGAGCACGGCAAAGAAGTCATTCACTTCCATGCGCATGGTCTGAGGGTTGAAGCTCGCCCCCACGGGGTTCTGCATCCAACCATTGGCCACCAGAATCCACAGCGCCGAGAAGTTGGTGCCTATGGCCATCAGGCAGGTGACGATCAGGTGCTTGACCTTGGAGAGACGATCCCAGCCAAAGAAGAACAGGCCGACAAAGGTCGCTTCCAGGAAGAAGGCCATCAAACCCTCGATCGCCAGCGGCGCACCAAAGATGTCGCCCACATAGTGGCTGTAGTAGCTCCAGTTCATGCCGAACTGAAACTCCATCACCACGCCGGTGGCCACACCCATGGCGAAGTTGATGCCGAACAGCACGCCCCAGAACTTGGTCATGTCGCGCCAGATGGCACGGCCGGTCATCACATACACCGTCTCCATGATGGCGATGAGTATGGACAGGCCCAGTGTCAGCGGCACAAACAGAAAGTGGTAGAGCGCCGTTATCGCAAACTGCAGTCGCGATAAATCGACGATATCGAGGTCCATGGTCAGGTCCTTTCTCTCGGTACTTCAAAAATCAATCGGAAAAACATATGTCCTGCGATGCAACAGCCCCCAAGGCATCGGGTCTCAGCCTCGCCATCAGCTGATCGAACTCGGGTGTGCCGCGCAGGGCCTGCGCTCTCACCTGTCCGGCCTGCAGATACACGATGCGATCAGCAAGGCGCGCCTCGCGCTGCCAATGCGTAGCCAAAATCAGCGTTCGCGCGCCGCACTCGGCAGCCTGTGCCAGGCGCTGCAAAACGTCGGCAGCAGTGACGGCATCCAGTCCCTCGCACACCTCGTCGAGCAGCCAGCAACGGTCGGGGCTCAGCAGCAGCCTGGCCAGTGCCAGCCGGCGCGACTGGCCTCCGGACAGGCCCAGGCCGCCCTCACCCAGCATGGTGTCCAGCCCCTTCGGCAAGGCCATGACGTCGCTTCTGAGGCCCGCAGCCTGCAGGGCGGCCCACAATTGCTCGTCGCCGGCCTTGGCATCGGCAAGCCTCAGGTTGTTGCGCAGACTGTCCTGGAAAAGCTCGGTTCTCTGTGTCATCCAGCTGCAACTGCGGGCCTGAACCACGCCCTCGTCCGGCTGCTGCTCACCCGCCATCAAATGCAGCAAACTGGTCTTGCCTGCACCACTGCTGCCAATCAGTGCCACGTGCTCGCCCTGGCGTACGTTCAGATCGACAGGGCCCAATTGACGAAGCCGGACAGACTGCAGGCTGACGGCCATCGTCTGCATGGGCTGCGGCAGGCTCTCTGCCGCTTCGGCCTCCACCATCAGCGCGGGAGCCAGCCTGCGCAGCGCCAGCCAGGTACGCCCGGCCTGCTCAGCCCCTCTGCGCAGGGCGGCAAACGGCTCAAGGGCAGATAGTGCCAGCAAAATACCCAGCGCAGCAACCGCAGCGTTGATACGGCCCTGCTCCATCAGCCAGGCCATCAGCATCACGGATGCGCTCAAGGTCATGGCAGACACCACACCATAAGCCTTGGCTGCAGCCGCCTCGGATTGATAAAGCCGCTCATCGGCCCCAGCACAGCGCGCATCGCTGTGCAGCACCTGTTGCAGCTGGGCAGGCAACTGACCAGCCATCAGCAGCTCGGTCTGGCCGGCAACCAGATCCACGGTCTGGGCACGCATGGCCTCCAGTGCCATGGCACGGCGTACGGCGGCCTTGCGGCTACGCAAACCATGCCACAGGGCAATGCCCCAGCCAGTCAGCAGCAGCCACGCCAGCGTCAACAGGCCCAGCCACCAGCGCATGAATCCGTAGGCCAGAGCTGCCAGCAAGGCCGCGCCCAGCGCCGCTACGGCCGGCACCAGCAGGCGTAGATAGAGATTGTCCAGGGCGTCCACGTCGGAGGTCAGGCGCTGCAACAGCCTGACCGGGCGCTGCAGCAGCAGACGGGCGGCCTGTGGGCGAGCCCAGCTCAGAAACAGTCTCTGGCGCAGAGCGGCCAGCACGGCCAGCGTGGCATCGTGGGTCACCAGACGCTCTGCATAGCGGGCGCCGGTGCGGCCCACGGCCAGCAGGCGAATGCCCGCCGACGGCATGAACACATCGAACACCAAAGCGGTGGCCGGCACCAGACCGGCCACCGCCGTGGCCGTGATGAACCAGCCGGACAGGCCCAGCAAGGCCATGCCCATCAGCACCGTGAGCGCTGCCAGCGCGGCGCCGCCCAGCCAGAGCTTGCGCGGCGCCATCCGGCCCAGCAGCTTGAGCATCTCGCGCATTGAAATGGCTCGCGTCTTCATGACTGCGGCTCCTGCGCCCGCCGCAGCAGCGGCAGTTCGATCACGCGATCCATGGCCGCGGCCAGTTGCGCGTCGTGGGTGGCGACCAACATGGTGCGCCCCTTGGCCAGATGGCGCAGGGACTGCGTGATCTGGGCCGCTGTTTCGGGATCCAGATGGGCAGTAGGTTCATCGACCAGCAGCAATCCGGCCTCCGTCTGCGCAGCCATGCGCGCCAGGGCCAGCCTCACCACCTCGCCTCCGGAAAGCCCTGCACCGCCCTCGCCCAGGCTAGCGCCGGGGCGATGCGCCAGGGTCTCGTCGAGTGCCGCCTGCCGCTTGGCTTGGGCAATCTGCTCGGGCCCTACCGAGCTGCGCCCCAGCGCGATATTGCGTGCGACCGAACCGGCAAAGACATGCGGTAGCTGACCCAGCCAGGCCATGCGCCGACGCAGCTGCGTTGCGCTGCTGGCATCGAGCGCTTGCCGATTGAGTTCGATGCTGCCTTGCTGTACCGGCAAAAGGCCGGCAATCTGCGCAAGCAGCACGGACTTGCCACTGCCACTGGGACTCCACAGCGCCACATGTTCGCCAGCCTGTATGTGCAAGGACAGCGGCGCGAGGCTGGAGTCACTGCCCGGTGCCTGAACCTCGAGCCCGCAAACGCTTACGGACACAGGCCGCCCAGGCGATAGCCGTTCATTGGCCGAAGGTGCTTCGGCGGCATGCTGCGCCCCAACAATCCGCACGGACTGGGTCTGCATGCTCTGCAAGGTCTGCAGCGCTGCCTCGCCAGCCGCTCTGTCATGCCAGACGGCCGAGAGATCGCGCAAAGGCTCGAAGAAAGCCGGCGCCAGCAGCAACACGAACATGGCCTGACCCAGACCGAGCTTGTCGCCCCAGGCGCCAAAGTTCAGCGTGCCGAGCAGGTGAAAGCCTATATAGACGGCCACCATGGCCACGCCCAGTGCAGAGAAAAGCTCCAGCACCGCAGAAGACAGAAAGGCAATTCGCAGCACGCGCATGGTGCGAGCGCGCAGACCTTCGGCATGGTCACGCAGTCGCTGGCCTGTCAGATCCACGGCATGCAGAGCGCGCAGCGTGCTCAGACCGCGCAGGCGGTCCAGCAAGAAAGCGTTCATATGGCCCAGTTGCAGCATCTGCTCTTCGCTGGCCGCCTTGGCACGCCAGCCCACTATCGCCATGAAGAGCGGAATCAGCGGCGCGGCCACCATCAGAATCAGGGCCACCACCCAAGACTGCCAGGCCACGGTTGCCAGAATCACCAAAGGCAGCAGACGCACACGCCACATCGCACTCTGATAACGCGCCAGCCAGGGAACAATGGCTTCGGCCTGCTCGACCATGGCGCTGGCAGCCTGACCCGAGGCAGGGCGACTCTTGTCCAGCGGGGATGCCTGGGCCAGCGACTGCAGCACCAGAGCGCGCAGGCTGCTCAGTTGCATGCGCGCGGCACGGTTGGCCAGCAAGCCGCCATGACCTTCTGCCCAGGCACGCAACAGCCCCAGCATGAGCACACCCGCCGCCATGGGCCAGACGGCCGCCACGCCCTGCCCGTTGGCCATGAGCTGCACAGCCCAGGCCAGCAAGGCAGCCTGCGGCAGCCAGATCAGCCCGGCAAACACCTGCCATACCGCGCCCGCACTGGGGCGGCGGATGACGCTCGCCAGTGCGGTACGCGTCGCATCGGTCTGATTGTCGGCTGAGGAAGAAGGTGTTTGCTGCATTTCTTAATTTTCAGTATTTACTGAAATTAACGGAATACTACTCTTCTTTTGACAATCATCATGACTTGATATGCAAAAGCCAATTGCAGGACCAGGCCTACATTGATGTCCATCAACTTCGCGACAATTTATTAAGGGTTGACCCTTGTTTTAGTCGTGCTTGAGCAACATCAAACGAGCAAGTCGCCCATGAAAAACGGCGTCCGAAGACGCCGTTGGCACAGGAGAGTCGCAAACCTGTTTCAGGCTGCCAGCAAGCTGGCCTTGGCTTCGGCATATTCATGCTTGAGGCGGGCCACCAGCTCGGCCGTGGGCTGAACCTTGTCGACGGCGCCGATGCCCTGGCCACAACCCCAGATGTCCTTCCAGGCTTTTTGCGCACCTCCGCCAAAATTCATTTTGCTGGGGTCGGACTCGGGCAGGTTCTCCGGATCCAGACCGGCCGCACGAATCGAGGGTGCCAGATAGTTTCCATGCACGCCGGTGAAGAGATTGCTGTAGACCACATCATCGGAGTTGCCCTCGACAATCGCCTGCTTGTAGGCTTCCACGGCACGCGCCTCGTCGGTGGCGATGAAGGCCGAGCCGATATAGGCAAAGTCCGCACCCATCGCCTGGGCCGCGAGAACCGCTCCCCCCGTGGCAATCGAGCCGGACAAGGCCAGCGGGCCGTCAAACCATTGACGAATTTCCTGCACCAGGGCAAACGGACTCTTCACACCTGCATGGCCGCCTGCGCCGGCTGCCACGGCAATCAGGCCATCGGCACCTTTTTCAATGGCCTTGCGCGCAAACTTGTTGTTGATGATGTCGTGCAGCACCACGCCACCCCAGCTATGCACGGCCTGGTTCACATCCTCACGTGCACCCAGGCTGGTGATGATGATGGGCACTTTGTACTTGGCACAGACCTGCATGTCGTGCTCAAGACGGTCATTGCTCTTGTGCACGATCTGGTTGATGGCGAATGGTGCCGAAGGACGATCGGGATGAGCCTTGTCCCAGGCTGCCAAAGTCTCGGTGATCTCGGCCAGCCAGTCCTCCAGCTGCTCGGCTGGACGGGCGTTGAGCGAAGGCATGGAGCCGACGATGCCGGCCTTGCACTGCTCGATGACAAGCTTGGGATTGCTGATGATGAAAAGCGGCGAGCCGATGACAGGCAAAGCCAGCTTTTTAAGAACGGGTGGTAGCTTGGACATATGTTGTCTCCTTCTTCGTTTTGTATGTAAAAGGGCTGTAGCGCCTGTTCCAGATACGTTGACAGCTCTTATTTCAGAAGCAGTTCGATGAACGATCCACTTTTTGCACCCCTGTGCCGACAGCGGCCTCGTCCGACTGGCCAACGGCCAGTTTCGCCTGCCATTGCGCCACTTCCTGTCCCCTGGGCAACAGCTTCTGCATCTGTTTTGCACGGCGGATCATCGTGATGGAAGTGGCTGCAAAAAAGGCCTGAACGCGAAGCGTGTCAGGCCTTGGTTTCTTACTGCGTCACACGTCCTGCGGCGTTGACGATGGACAGGTCCACATATTTGGAACCCACTTGCCCAGACTTGAAGTTCACCCAGTAGCCGCCCAGGTCAAAAGACTCCAGTCCGCGCAGGGCGGCGCTCATCTTTTCAGGCGTTACCGGCTGGCTGCGACGCATGGCCTCCACGATGACCTTGGCATTCACATAGCCTTCCATCATGGCAAAGCTCACCGGCACGTCCAGCGACTTGCCGGCTGCAATCGTCGCATCGCGGAACTCCTTGTTGAGCTTGCCCGAGACCTTGTAAGGACTGGGCACTACCTGGGCGATCGACAGACCGCTCATGTACTCCACAGGCAGGCGCTTGGCCAACTGCTCGATATCCGCCTCGGCCGTGGCATAGATCTGGGCCGTACCGCCCTCCATGCGATAAGCCTCGACAAAGGCCGCAGTGGCGGGGCTGGAAGCCACCAGCAAAATGGCCTGGGGCGAAGCCTTGGAAGCCTGCAGTTCCTGCACGGCTTTGTCCGAGCCGCTTCGGCTCTTGAGCATGGCCGAGGTCACCAGCTTGGCTCCACTGGGATTCACGGCCTTGGTGACCAGGGCCGTCAGTTCCTGGGCGTCGGGACGCTCCTCAAACACCAGGGCCAGGCGCGTGATGCCGACAGTGGCCAGATGGGTGGAAATCTTTGCAACCTGCTCTACCAATCCTGCCCGCGTGGAGAACATATGCGACGACGCCAGCACACGGGTGTCCGTGCTCTGATAGCCCACCAGCGGAATCTGCGAGCCATCCAGTGACTTGCTCTCCAGCAAGGCCGAAAGATTGCGATTGCCGAAATAGCCGGCCAGCACCACGGGCTTGGACTCGCTCAGCAGCTTGCGGGTCTTTGCCACGGTCTCTTCGGGATGACCCAGATCATCCAGCGAAGCCAGCTCCACAGGCTGGCCCTGCACACCACCAGCCTTGTTGACCTGGTCAAAGTACAGACGCATGCCCTGCGCATAGGCGCGCCCCTGACTGGCTTCAGCCCCCGACATCGGAGCCACCTGCCCCACCGTCCAGGCCTGCGCCGCCAAAACGGCACCCGCACACAACGCGACCAAACCGGCTCGCGCCAACACCCAATGCTTGCGATTCATCAGAGTCTCCCTCTCCATCAATGCAGTGGGTCTGAAACGCCCATGCAGCTGCCGAATTATTGTTGATGTCCTGATCTGTGCGAGCCAGACTCTCATGGAAAAAGAGGGGCTTGAAGCCCCTCTTTTGATGTGCGCCAAATTACAGTGCCTTGACCAATTCGGGCACGGCGGTGAACAGATCGGCTTCCAGCCCGTAATCGGCCACCGAGAAGATCGGTGCCTCGGGGTCCTTGTTGATCGCCACGATCACCTTGGAGTCCTTCATGCCCGCCAGATGCTGGATCGCTCCCGAGATGCCG
>NZ_VOQU01000007.1:0-438626 GCF_008121565.1 Comamonas sp. Z3 | reverse complement strand
CCACCGACGCCCGCATCAGGCGTTGAACATGAGAACACCCGCTGAGGCATTCGCATTAGCGGCCTGACCTGTGCAGGTTCTGCTGGGTCAATACAAAACTATGTACCGCTGGATGCATAGGGGATGCATGACCTGAAAAAGCAGAAAGCCCGCTATCTTTTAAATAGCGGGCTTTCCTTTATTTACTTGGTGCCGGAGACATGAATCGAACACGCGACCTTCTCATTACGAATGAGCTGCTCTACCGACTGAGCTACACCGGCGATAAGCTACAAATTATAGCGCTTTTTCGTCGGCCTCAAGGTGGTAGCCGGTCACGCGTTCCACTTCGTTCTTGGAGCCGAGGACGACGCTCACACGCTCGTGCAGTTGTGTGGGCTGGATGTCGAGGATGCGCTGGCGGCCGTTGGTAGCCATGCCGCCGGCCTGTTCGACCAGCCAGCTCATGGGGTTGGCTTCGTACATCAGGCGCAGCTTGCCGGCCTTTTGCGGCTCGCGCTTGTCCCAGGGGTACATGAAGATGCCGCCGCGGCACAGGATGCGGTGCACGTCGGCCACCATGGCCGCCACCCAGCGCATATTGAAGTTCTTGCCGCGCGGGCCGTCGGCGCCGGCCAGGCATTCGTCCACATAGCGCTTCACGGGGGCGTCCCAGTGACGCATATTGGACATGTTGATGGCGAATTCCTTGGTGTCTTCGGGGATCTTGACGTTTTCCTCGATGAGCACGAACGAGCCTTGCTCTCGGTCCAGCGTGAACATGGAGACGCCGTCGCCCACGGTCAGCACGAGGGTGGTCTGGGGGCCGTAGATGCAGTAGCCGGCCGCCACTTGCTGGGTGCCGGGCTGCATGAAGTCGCTGTCATGCACGCCGGGGTGGCCTTCGGGCTTCTTGAGCACGCTGAAGATGGTACCGATGGACATGTTGATGTCGATGTTGGACGAGCCGTCCAGGGGATCGAACATCAGCAGGTACTCGCCTTGGGGATAGCGGTTGGGCACCACATAGATGCCTTCCATTTCTTCCGAAGCCATGGCTGCCAGGTGGCCGCCCCACTCATTGGCTTCGATCAGGGTTTCGTTGGCGATGATGTCCAGCTTTTTCTGCACTTCACCCTGCACATTCTCGCTGCCGGCCGTGCCCATGACGTCGCCGAGTTCACCCTTGTTCACGGCAAAGCTGATGCGCTTGCAGGCGCGGGCCACCACTTCCAGCAGCAGACGCAGCTGGCCGGGGATGAGCCCGTCCACGCGTTGCTGCTCGACCAGATAGCGGGTCAGGCTGATGTTTTTCTTCATGTTTCAACTCCTTGAAATTCGATGCAAATCTGAAATGGACAGAAAACAGGGCAGGGCGTCCGCATTCACGGACGATGCCCCGTGGTGCGCTGCTCCAGTTCCGCCAGCAGCTCCCTGGCGCGGGTTTGCTGCTCGCTGTCTTTCTGGTCTAGCGCGTATTGTTCATAGCGGGCCAGCCATTGGCGGGCCTGCGGTTCCTGCTTTTGCTCATGGGCAAGTACCATGAGCTGGAAATAGCTGTCGTAGACGGAGGCATGGTCTTGTGCCGTTTGCGCAATCTGCAGGCGCTCCTGAAGGTAGGCACCAGCCTGCTTCAGGTCGCCCAGCTCATAGCAATTTTGCGCAATGTTGGTGAGCACACCACGTATCTGCTGCAGCTTGCCCATGTCGTTGAGGCGTTCGCGCGCCACGGGCAGCAGCCGCTCATTGGCCTGCCTGGCTTCGCGGAATCGCCCCAACTCATGCAGCAGATAGCCTTCGTCCTCGTAGATGCCGAGAATCTGCATCTGGCTCGGAAAATCCAGAGCCCGTGCGGGTTTCGCGCTTTCATCCCAGCGCATCTCGGCGGGCAGGCCGGCAATCTGCTGCAGCGGGTATTGAGCCTGAAGGGCCTTGACCTGCTTGAGCGCTGCCGCGTGCTGTCCAGCATCCGCCAGCCAGCGGATGCTGGAATAGCGCAGGAAGAACTGCGCATAGGACAGCTCAGGGTCTGTCTGGGGGGCGGGCAAAGCGGTCAGCGCTGTGCTGGCTGCCTTGGCGGCCTCCTTGGACATGCCGCGGCGCGCATAGACGCTGGCCTGTGTGTAGTAGAGCCGGAAGGCGTCGCGAGCAACGACTCCGGGTTTTTTCAACAACGGCTCCAGTGCCTGCAGATCGGCACTCATGGCGCGTCCGCTGAAGCTGCCGCCTTCGCTGAAGACGGTGGCGTACAAGGGCGCGAAACGGGTTTGGAATCCTGCATCGGGTTTGGCTGCCGCGCCCAGCGACATGCTCGCCGCAGCGACGGCAAGGGCCTGGAAGCCCCGGGCCGTGCGTCGGGCAAGCATGTGCAGGTCCATCAGTCCGCCAGGGCGCGGGTGATGACCTCGCGCACATCGTTGGACAGATCGGGCTTGGCTGCCACGCGGGCAATGGCTTCGCGGGCTGCAGAGCGGTAGGGCTCGGCCAGTTTTTTCCAGCGGTCCATGACCCGGGCCAGGCGGGAGGCCACCTGGGGGTTGATACCGTCGATCTCGATTACGCGATCGGCCCAGAACACATAGCCCGCCGCATCGGCGCGATGGAAGGCGCCAGCATTGTTGCAGTAGCTGAAGATCAGGCTGCGTGCGCGGTTGGGATTCTTGATCTGGAAGTCGGCATGCTTCATCAGCGCCTTGACGGCCGGAAGCACATCGCCGCCGCGGTCGCTGGCTGCGCCCTGCAGTGCAAACCATTTGTCCAGCACCAGTGCATCCTGCTTGAACAGGGCGTGGAAACGCTGCAACGCCTGCTCGGCCAGGGGGCTGGCGCTGTAGACCAGGGCGGAGAGGGCCGCCATGCGGTCCGTCATATTGCCGGCGTCCTTGCAGCGCTGGTAGGCCTTGCCGGGCCAGACCGTGTCGCCAGTCCGGGCGGCCTGCAGGCACAGCATGGACAGGGCGCGGCCTGCAAGAGCACGGCGGCCGGCGCTGACATGGTCGGGGCGGTAGGCGCCGGTGTCGCGGTTGGCCTCCCAAGCTGCTTCCCACTCGGGCTGCAGGGCACTCGCCAGCTGCAAGATCATGGCTTCGCGCACGGCATGAACGCGCTGCGGATCAACCTCGGCCAGTTGCTCGGCGATATAGCTCTCGGACGGCAGCGTGAGCACCAGGTCCTTGAACGCGGCATCCAGCTTGTCGTCACGCAGCACGCGGCGCATGGCTTCGATGAAGTCTGCCGGCAAGATCTCGGCGTTGGCGTCGCCGCTGGCAGCGATCGCCTTGAGTGCATAGCGCAGGCCCAGGCGCTGGCTGGCTTCCCATTGGTTGAACGGGTCGCTGTCATGGGCCAGCAGGGTCAGCAGATCGGCATCGCTGAATTCATGCTCCAGCACCACGGGGGCACTGAAGCTGCGCAGCAGCGAGGGCACGGGAGCTTCGCTCACATTGCTGAAGACAAAGCGCTGTTCGGCTTCGGTTAGCACCAGCATGCGGCTGGCGACTGCCTGGACCGCATCCTCGCCTTGCAATTGCAGGGCGATGGGCTGGCCGCTGGCCGTGAGCAGACCCATTTGCACGGGAATGACGAACGGCAGTTTCTCGGCCTGACCCACGGTGGGCGCGCAGCTTTGCGACAGCGTCAGCGTATAGGTCCGGG
The DNA here is from genome assembly GCF_008121565.1 of Comamonas sp. Z3. Taxonomy (NCBI): domain Bacteria; kingdom Pseudomonadati; phylum Pseudomonadota; class Betaproteobacteria; order Burkholderiales; family Comamonadaceae; genus Comamonas; species Comamonas sp. Z3. The sequence continues at coordinate 434,993 of NZ_VOQU01000007.1, read as the reverse complement.
CGTCGGCATCGTACTGGCCCACGGCCTTGAGCACGGGCGTGCCGGCCTGGCTGTACCAGCGGCGGAACTGCTGCAGATGCAGGGCCAGGGGAGAGTCGGGGTTGGCGTCGGCAATGGCTTGCGAGAAGTCGTCGCAGGTCACGGCTTGGCCGTCATGGCGCTCGAAGTACAGCTTCATGCCCTTGGCAAAGCCTTCGCGGCCGACCAGGTTGTGCTGCATGCGCACGACTTCCGCACCTTTTTCGTAGATCGTGACCGTGTAGAAGTTGTTGATTTCGATATAGCTGTCGGGGCGCACGGGGTGGGCCATGGGGCCGGCATCCTCGGGGAACTGCACGGTGCGCAGCACGCGCACATCGTCGATGCGCTTGACGGCGCGGGCCGAAGCCGTGCCCGCCATGTCCATGCTGAACTCCTGATCGCGGAATACCGTCAGGCCTTCCTTGAGACTCAGCTGGAACCAGTCGCGGCAGGTGACGCGGTCACCGGTCCAGTTATGGAAGTATTCGTGTCCGACGACGGATTCGATATTGGCGTAATCGGTGTCGGTGGCGGTGGCCTGGCTGGCCAGAACATACTTGGTATTGAAGATGTTCAGACCCTTGTTCTCCATGGCGCCCATGTTGAAGTCGCTGGTGGCGACGATCATGAAGCGGTCCAGATCCAGGCTCAGGCCAAAGCGGGCCTCGTCCCATGCAACGGAGTGCATGAGGGAGTTCATGGCGTGCTCGGTCTTTTCGAGGTCGCCGGGGCGCACATAGACCTGCAGCAGGTGATCGCGGCCGGCACGGCTCTTGATCTTCTGCTCGCGGGCCACCAGATTGCCGGCCACCAGTGCAAACAGATAGCTGGGCTTCTTGTGCGGATCGACCCACTTGGCAAAGTGGCGGCCGTCCTCCAGATCGCCGGACTCCACCAGATTGCCGTTGGACAGCAGCACCGGGTACTGGGCCTTGCTGGCGCGCAGCGTGACGGTGTACATGGCCATCACGTCAGGGCGGTCCAGGAAGTAGGTGATGCGGCGGAAACCTTCTGCCTCGCACTGCGTGAAGAACGTGTCCTCGCTCACATACAAGCCCATGAGCTTGGTGTTCTTGATGGGGGCGCAGGTGGTGAAGATCTCCAGCTCCACGGGCTCGTTGCCCTCGGGCAGGTTCTCCAGCACCAGCTGGTCGCCATCCATCTTGAAGGAGGTACCACCGCCGTTGACCATCACCCGCGCCAGATTCAGCTCGTCACCGTCCAGGCGCAGCGCCTGTGCCGGCACCTCGGGGTTGCGGCGCACGCGCATCTTGCTGAGCACGCGCGTCTTGGCCGGGTCCAGGTCAAAAGTCAGGTCCACCGTGTCGATCCACCAGGCCGGGGCCTCGTAGTCGGCACGATAAATCGCGGTGGCCGGGGCTTGCCCGTCACGCAGTTGCAGCATATCGATTCCTTTCTAGGATCAGAGGCCTTGCTTGAGCGAGGCTTCGATAAACACGTCCAGGTCGCCGTCCAGCACCTTCTGGGTGGCCGAGACTTCAACGTTGGTGCGCAAGTCCTTGATGCGGCTGTTGTCCAGCACATAGGAGCGGATCTGGTGACCCCAGCCCACATCGGTCTTGGTGTCCTCGAGCTTTTGCTGCTCTTCCATGCGCTTGCGCATCTCGAAGTCGTACAGCCTGGAGCGCAGGCGCTGCCATGCCACGTCACGGTTGCTGTGCTGCGAGCGGCCGTCCTGGCACTGCACCACGATGCCCGTGGGGATGTGGGTCAGGCGCACGGCCGAGTCAGTCTTGTTGATGTGCTGACCGCCGGCGCCCGAGGCGCGGTAGGTGTCGGTGCGCACGTCCGACGGATTGATGTTGATCTCGATGGAGTCATCGATCTCGGGATAGACGAACAGCGAGGAAAAGCTGGTGTGACGGCCGCCCGAGCTGTCGAAGGGCGACTTGCGCACCAGGCGGTGAACGCCGGTTTCGGTGCGCAGCAGGCCATAGGCATACTCGCCTTCGACCTTGATGGTGGCGCTCTTGATGCCGGCTACGTCGCCCGGAGTCTCTTCTTCGACCGTGGCCTTGAAGCCCTTGCGTTCGGCGTACTTCAGGTACTGGCGCAGCAGCATGCTGGCCCAGTCGCAGGCCTCGGTGCCGCCGGCGCCGGCCTGGATGTCGATGAAGCAGTTGAGCGGGTCGGCTTCGCCGCCGAACATGCGGCGGAACTCGAGCTCCTCGATCAGCGGCTTGAGCTTGGCGGTTTCGGCTTCGATGGTCTCGAGGCCGGCATCATCGCCTTCTTCCTTGCTCATCTCGAACAGCTCGACGTTGTCGGCCAGCTCGGTGGTGAGCTTCTCCAGCGTCAGCACGACGGAGTCGAGCGACTTCTTTTCCTTGCCCAGCTCCTGCGCCTTCTTGGGGTCGTTCCAGACGGCCGGGTCTTCCAGCGAGGCGTTTACCGTGCGCAGACGTTCGTACTTGGCATCGTAGTCAAAGATACCTCCGGAGATCTGCCGTGCGCTCGGACAGATCTTGGAGGGTGTTGCCGATAGAGTTGACGCGTTCTGCTTCCATGGTGAATCCGTTGTTCTTGCTGATAAATAACGGGTGATTTTCTCATGCCAAACGGCTGTGGGGATGCAATGGCCTTTGACAGGGCTTTTGCGTGAGTCATCGGGGTGTCTTTTTGATCCCCGCTATGTCCCTGATACCCCCATCGGTTTTATTCATGGATGCCGTTACTCGAGGTAACAAATACTGCATAGAATTCGCAGGCGCGCGCAGTGTGCACGCGCTTTTCTGACCGTTCTTCCTACTTCCCATCTCGCAGGTGCCAGACCTTCCAGGTCGCCCAGGCCCCCCATCCCCCATGAACTTCTTTCGCAACCTCAAGCTGGCCAACAAGCTGCTGGTGTCTTTTGTGCTGATCCTGCTGATCAGCGCGGTATCGGGTCTGTACGGCCTGGTACAGATGGAGCGTGTCAATGCCACGGCCACCGATCTGGCGCGCCAGTGGCTGCCGGCGGCGCGCAACCTGCAGGACATGCGCTATCAGCTGCAGCGCTATCGCTCGCAGACCATGCAGCATGTGATGGCGCAGTCGTCCGAGGAAATGGCGGTGTATGACAAGAGCATGCCCAAGCTCTGGGACGAACTGGTCCAGAACCAGCAGTCCTATGCCAAGTATGTGAAGACCGACAAGGAGCGGGCACTGCTGGCCGAGATCGGCGAGGATCTCAAGGCCTATGCCGTGCAGACGGCCAAGGTGGTGGATCTGTCCCATCAGTTGCTCAACGATGACGCCAGCGAGATTTTGCGCGGCGAGTCGCTGAAGATCAGCCGCGGCATCAACACCCGTCTGGATGCGCTCAGCGAGATCAACTACCAGGCCACCGAGGAAACCAACCAGGCGGGCGACGACCTGTATGCCGCTGCCCGCTGGTGGGTGATGGCGCTGCTGCTGGGCTCCATCGCCATCGGCGTGGCGCTGGCAGTGCTGATCGCGCGCTCCATCTCGCGTCCGCTGCAGTCGGCAGTGCAGTTGGCGCAGTCCGTGGCCGCAGGCGATCTGAGCGCCAGCATCACCGTGCAAAGCCGCGATGAAGTGGGCCAGCTGCTGCAGGCGCTCAAGGGCATGAACACAAGCCTGCAGCGCATCGTGGGCCAGGTGCGCCAGGGCACGGACTCGATCGCCTCGGCCAGCAGCCAGATTGCCAGCGGCAACCAGGATCTGTCCTCGCGCACCGAAGAGCAGGCCAGCTCGCTGGAGCAGACGGCGGCCTCGATGGAAGAGCTGACCGCCACCGTGCAGCAAAATGCCGGCAACGCCCAGCAGGCCAACCAGATGGCCTCTGCCGCATCGCAGGTGGCCGTGCGCGGCGGTGCCACCGTGGCCCAGGTGGTGCAGACCATGTCGGCCATCAACGAGTCCTCGCGCAAGATCGTGGACATCATCGGCGTGATCGACTCCATCGCCTTCCAGACCAATATTCTGGCGCTGAACGCAGCGGTGGAAGCGGCCCGTGCGGGCGACCAGGGCCGCGGCTTTGCCGTAGTGGCCTCCGAAGTGCGCACCCTGGCCCAGCGCTCGGCCGAGGCGGCCAAGCAGATCAAGCAGCTGATCGACGACTCCGTGAGCAAGGTGCAGGAAGGCAGCACCCAGGTCGACGAGGCCGGCAAGACCATGGAGGAGATCGTGATGAGCGTGCGCCGTGTCACCGACATCATGGGTGAGATCTCGGTGGCCAGCCACCAGCAGACCTCGGGCATCGAGCAGGTCAACCAGGCCGTGACGCAGATGGATCAGATGACCCAGCAGAACGCCGCCCTGGTGGAGGAGGCCGCAGCCGCGACCGACGCACTGCGCGGCCAGGCCGCCGCGCTGGCCGAGACGGTGAGCTTCTTCAAGCTCGGCGCCCAGTCCGGCCTGCAGGCCGCGCCAGCCACGTTCAAGCCCGCGCCTGCCAGGGCCGCCATCAAGGTCTCGGCTCCGGTCAGGGCCCAGTCGACTGCGCTCAAGCGCCCCGTGATGTCGGCGGCGAGCAAGCCGCCGGTCCTGAGCTCGGCGAAAAGCGCAGCAGCGCCCCAGCCGCAAAAAGCCGCAACGGCAGACGATGGAGAGTGGGAGAGCTTCTAAGCACGGTACGGGCATGCGGTGCCGGTCCCGGTGCTGCTAGCCATTCTGCTATTGATTAAGAAGCATTTATCGCATGTATTCATTGAATTTCAAGATGTTTTATATCTGAAATCGTTTGATGCAGGGCGATATAAGCTTCTTTATTAATAGCGAATAACAAGTCTGCCTTCGAAACAAAAACACCCCGCAGCCGTGGCTGACGGGGTGTTTTTGTTTCCGGGGAGCAGCAGCGGCGCGATGTGCTACCGCTGTCCCGCATCATCCGCCGCGCGTGATGGGCACTTCGGCGTTCTTGCCGTAGCTGCCGTATTTGCCCAGCTCCCACTTGGCAATCGCGTTGCGGTGCACCTCGTCGGGGCCGTCTGCAAAGCGCAGCGTGCGGGCTGCGGCATAGGCATAGGCCAGCGGGAAGTCGTCGCACATGCCGCCGCCACCGTGGACCTGCATCGCCCAGTCGATGACCTGGCAGGCCATGCTGGGGGCGACGACCTTGATCATGGCGATCTCGGTCCTGGCCACCTTGTTGCCGGCCACATCCATCAGCCAGGCGGCCTTGAGCGTGAGCAGGCGCGCCATGTCGATCTTGCAGCGCGCTTCGGCAATGCGCTCCTGTGTCACGGTCTGCTGGGCCACGCTCTTGCCGAAGGCCACGCGGCTGCTGGCGCGCTTGCACATCAGCTCCAGCGCGCGCTCGGCCAGGCCGATCAGTCGCATGCAGTGGTGAATGCGGCCCGGGCCCAGGCGGCCCTGGGCGATCTCGAAGCCGCGCCCTTCGCCCAGCAAGATATTGCCGACGGGAACGCGCACGTTCTCGAAATACATCTCCATGTGGCCGTGGGGCGCATCGTCATAGCCCATCACGTTCAGCGGACGCGCGATGCGGATGCCCTTGGCATCGGCCGGGATGATGATCATGCTCTGCTGCGAATGCTTGGCCGCTTCGGGGTCGGTCTTGCCCATGGTGATGAAGACCTGGCAGCGTGGATCGCCGGCACCCGAGATCCACCACTTGTGGCCGTTGATCACGTATTCGTCGCCCTGGCGCTCGATGCGCGTGCAGATGTTGGTGGCGTCGGAGGAGGCGACTTCGGGCTCGGTCATGGCGAAGGCCGAGCGGATCTTGCCTTCCAGCAAGGGCTTGAGCCAGCGCTCCTTGAGTTCGGCACTGCCGTAGCGGGCAATGGTCTCCATATTGCCGGTGTCAGGCGCGGAGCAGTTGAAGACTTCGGAAGCCCATGGCACGCGGCCCATGATTTCGGCCAGCGGTGCGTATTCCTGGTTGGTCAGGCCCGCGCCGTGGTAGCCCGAGGCCTCGGCGCTGTCCACGGGCAGGAACAGATTCCACAGGCCTGCGGCCTGGGCCTTGGGCTTGAGCTTTTCGATGGTTTGCAGCGGCGTCCAGCGTTTGCCGGCGGCCGTGTTGGCCTGCATCTCCTCGGCATATTCCTTTTCCGCCGGGTAGATGTGTTCTTCCATGAACTTGAGCAGGCGCTGCTGCAGGTCCTTGGTTTTGGGCGAGTAGTCGAAGTCCATGAGTGCTCCTTTTGTTGTGGGACGGGCTGATTGCGTGGTGGTGGATGAAAGTCAGGCGCGCTGAGCGAAGGACCAGGCCAGCTCGGCCATGGGGCGGGCGGTGTCGCCCGAGGCCTTGGCCTGGGCGCTGGAGGCCGTGCCGGCCTCGACACGTTTGGCAATGCCTTGCAGGATGGCCGCGATGCGGAACATGTTGTAGGCCAGGTAGAAGTTCCAGTCGCGCTGCAGCGTGGCCACATCGGCAATGCCGGTGCGCTGGCAGTAGCGCTGCATGTAATCGTGCTCGGCGGGGATGCCCAGGCCCGCGATGTCCAGGCCCGCGATGCCGCGGCCCAGCTCGGCCGGGATATGCCAGCTCATGCAGTGGTAGCTGAAATCGGCCAGCGGGTGACCCAGCGTGGACAGCTCCCAGTCCAGCACGGCGATCACGCGCGGCTCTGTGGGGTGGAACATCAGGTTGTCCAGGCGGTAGTCGCCATGCACGATGGAGACGCGGCCCTCGTCGCGCGCACTGGCCGGCATATGGGCGGGCAGCCATTCCATCAGCTTGTCCATCTCGGGGATGGGCTGGGTCACGGAGGCCACATACTGCTTGCTCCAGCGACCGATCTGGCGCTCGAAGTAATTGCCGCTCTTGCCGTAGTCGGCCAGACCGCGCTCGGCAAACTTCACGCTGTGCAGGGCCGCGATCACGCGGTTCATCTCGTCGTAGATTGCTGCGCGTTCGGCGGGCGTCATGCCGGGCAGGGACTGGTCCCAGAGCACACGGCCCTCCATGAATTCCATGATGTAGAAGGCGCGGCCGATGACGGATTCGTCTTCGCACAGCGCATACATATGCGGCACGGGCACATCGGTGCCGGCCAGGCCTTTCATCACGCGGTACTCGCGCTCGATCGCATGCGCAGAGGGCAGCAGCTTGGCCACGGGCCCGGGCTTGGCACGCATCACATAGCTTTTGCCGGGCGTGATCAGCTTGTAGGTGGGGTTGGACTGGCCGCCCTTGAACATCTCCACCTGCAGCGGACCTTCAAAGCCCTGGACATGCCCGCTCATCCAGGCACCCATGGCATCGGTGTCAAAAGCATGCTGATCGGAAACCGCGCGGGTGCCGACGAAATGGTCATAAGTGCTCATGCTGTCTCAGTCCTGTGTTCGATTTGTGATGCGCAAGGCGCAGCCCGCCACCCTGCGCCGAAGGCGCAGCGAGCGAATGCGTGAAAGGGGAGAGTTGCCGCAGAACGCGGCAATGAAGCGAGAAACGAAGGTGAAAACTGGCGCGATCCCAGCCAGAGATGCCGAGCAAGAGCCGCCTCGCGGCGATGGCATCGTCCCCCTCCCGCAAGCGCAGCGAAGCGAGAGAGGGGGAAGCGGCGGGGGCGCCCCCGGCAAAGCCGCTCAGGGGGTGAATCAGTGGTCGGTGTCGGCAATACGCAGCAGCGTCACCCGGTCGCGCACGATGAGGCCACCCGGCTCGATGCGAATGACTTCCTCGCGCTCCATGGACTTGAGCTCCTGGTTGACCCGCTGACGCGAGGCACCCAGCAACTGCGCCAGCTCTTCCTGCGCCAGATGCAGGCCGATGCGGATCTCGTTGCTGTCCGACAGGCTCATCACGCCATAGCTGCGCGTCAGGTGCAGCAGTTGCTTGGCCAGGCGCGCGCGCAGCGGCAAGGTATTGAGATCTTCCACCAGACCGTAGAGCTGGCGCACACGGCGCGCATTGAGGCGCAGGATCGCCTCGGAAAACTCCACATGTTCGGCCAGAATGCGCCTGAAGTCTGCCTTGGTCAGGCACAGCAGCGTGGTCTCGCCATGTGCATAGGCGTCGTGTGTGCGCTTGTCGCCATCCAGAATCGCCACATCCCCGAACCAGATGCCCGGCTCCACATAGGTCAGCGTGATCTGCTTGCCCGTGATGGAGGTGGAGCTGACCCGCACCGCGCCACGCGCACAGGCAATCCACTCCTCGGGCGGTTCGCCGCGAGCGCAGATGAGCATGCCATCTTTGTATCGTTTGACGTAAGCGCATCGAAGAATGTCGTGCCGCAAAGAGGGCGAAAGGGATGAAAACCAGCGACCAGAGTTGATCGCCTCACGTTCTTCCATACTAAGAATTGGCTCGTCCATGTTCTGTCTTATGCGTGACTGGTAACCGCCCCATTGTCGCGTGTGGGACCGGCCATGCCGAAGCTGATGGACTCAGGGTTGTCACCTGTGTGTCCGCTTTTACGGCGAAGAGGGCTTGCGCCAATCAAGAAAACCCAGCAGCCATGCGGCCTGCGCAGCGGCGCTCCAGAAAAAAAGCCCGCTGGCTGCGGGCATTTTTTCTGGTCGTTTCCGGTGTTTTCTGTGCCAGTCAGGTCTGGCGCGGCGGGAGTTTTGAGTCTCTCAATGAAAATAGCCGCCGGCGCCTGTGTATCAAGCGCCGGCGGCTATTGAATGGGAAGCCGATGCGCTTCGATGCGCTCAGGCAGCAGCCTGCATGCGCTGCAGCAGATGCTGGGCTGCTGCTTCTGGATCGGGGGCGTTGACCAGGGCACGTACGACGGCCACCGAGCCCACGCCCGTGGCGCGCACGGCGGGGAACAGGTCTTCGGAAATACCGCCAATCGCCACCAGCGGGTACTGCTGCATCAGTCGCACGTAGGCCGCCAGACGAGCCAGGCCTTGCGGGGCCGTCGCCATCTTCTTGAGCGTGGTCGGGAACACCGCTCCCAGGGCGATATAGCTGGGCTGGACAGCATGGGCGCGCACCATCTCGGCGTAGCCATGGGTAGAGACGCCCAAGCGTGTGCCCGAGGTGCGGATGCTCTCCAGATCGCGCTGGCCGATGACGTCCAGATCTTCCTGACCCACATGGATGCCGTAGGCGCCTGCGTCCAGCGCGGCCTGCCAGTGGTCGTTGATGAAAAGGCGTGCGTGCGTGCCCTTGATGGCTTCAACAGCCGCCTTGACCTCACGGGCCACGGCGGCCTGGTCGCCGGATTTGAAGCGCAGCTGCACCGTGGGCACGCCAGCACGGGCCATGCGGCCCACCCATTCGGCCGTGGGCAGCACGCCATACAGGCCCAGCTCGCGCGGGCAATGGGCAAAAGCCTGGGCCGGGTCGGCCTTGCCGAGACCGAAGTCGCGTGGGTCGTCAGGCCAGTGGGTGGCATCGAAGTGATTGTTGCGCTCGCTCTGGCACTGCCAGGCCTGGGCCAGAGTCTGCGCATCCACGGCGATAAAGCCCAGCTGGCTGCAGGCCTCCAGCGCGGCCAGATAGGCGGGTTCCTGGCGCAGTGCGGGCGGCACGGGCTGTGGCGTCAGCTCGACCGAGTTGGCATCATGGTGCAGCTGGGCGCCAAAGTTGGCACTGTGCTGGTGGACGATGGCTTGCGCCAGAGCCTTGGTTTCTGCGGAGTCCATGGGCCGACCTTTATTCCTGATGCCAGAAAGGGGTGCCCAGCACGGGAGTGCTGGGCTGGGCGGCATTTTGCTCTGCCATGGCGCCAGCGCGCCAGGCGGCGTGACCGGCATTGACGGCATCGGAGAATGCGCCGGCCATGGCCACGGGGTCTTCGGACAGTGCCACGGCGGTGTTCAGCAGCACGGCGTCATAGCCCCACTCCATCACGGTGCAGGCGTGGGAGGGACGGCCCAGGCCGGCATCGACGATCAGCGGCACCTTCAGGCGCTCGCGCAGCATCTGCATGGCATAGGGGTTGATGGGGCCGCGGCCGGTGCCGATGGGCGCGGCCCAGGGCATGACGGCCTGGCAGCCGACGTCGACAAGCTTTTGGCACAGCACCAGGTCGTAGGTGGTGTAGGGCAGGACCTGGAAGCCGTCCTTGATGAGGATGGAAGCCGCTTCCACCAGATTGAGCGTGTCGGGCTGCAGCGTGTAGTCGTCACCGATCAGCTCCAGCTTGATCCAGGGTGTGTCGAAGACTTCACGCGCCATCTGGGCCGTGGTCACCGCCTCCTGGATGGTCATGCAGCCTGCCGTGTTGGGCAGCACGGGCACGTTGAGCTTGCGCAGCAGCTCCCAGAAGCTGGCACCGGTCTCGGCGGCATTGCTGCCCTGACGGCGCAGCGAGGCCGTGACCATGGCGGGCCTGGAGCGCTCCACGGCCGCTTCGAGAATCGCGGGCGAGGGATAGCGCGAGGTGCCCAGCAGCAAGCGGCTTTCAAAACGCTGGCCGTAGAGAACCAGGGCGTCGTCGTTAGTTTTTGTATTCATGATTGGTCTTTATCTTTGATCAGCAAGCCATTGCACAGGCACGACCCAAGTGAGAGACACCCAGCAAGAGCCGCCTCGCAGCGCAGGTGTCGTCCCCCTTGGGGGAAGGCGCGTAGCGACTCAGGGGGATTCATCTCATCCGCCGGTGACGGGAGAGATGACTTCCATCCTGTCGCCCTCGTTGAGTGCATGGACGGCATATTGGGTCTTGGGCACAAACACCGTGTTGACCGCCACGGCAAACGGGGGCTTGGCCTGCATCTGCGCCAGCGCATCGGCCACGGTGGCATGGGCTGGCAGCTCGGCGGCTTGCTGGTTGAGAGTGATCTTCATGGCATGAAACGGAAAATAAAGCGGGTGCTAAGTTAAACCTCTGCACGGCGGCGCTTGCGTGCGCCAGGGGTGCAAGTGCTGTGCGTCAAAGTTCGGGCTCGCAGTTCAGCCACGATGCACGGCGACATCGAACTCGCGCGCCAGCGGCGAGTCGTCGTGGTCCAGCAGCTCCAGCACCACGTCCAGCATGGCGGGCGAGATCATGAAGCCGTGACGGTAGAGGCCGTTGACTTCCATGACGCGCGGAGTCAGCAGACGCACGGCGGGCAGATTATCGGGCAGGGTGGGGCGGCACTGGGTGGCGATTTCCACAATCCGCCCTTCGGCAAAGCCGGAGTGCACGGTATAGGCCGCGCTCAGCAGCTCCAGCGTGGAGCGCACGCTGGCCGGCGACATATCGTCGGACTCGATCTCGGTCGCGCCGATCACGAACAGATGGTCTTCCTTGGGCGCGATATAGATGGGGTAGCGTGGATGGATCAGGCGTGTAGGGCGCTGCAGCGTGACTTCGGGCGCATGGATGCGCACCACTTCGCCGCGAATGCCGCGCAGCTGCTTCCATTGGGTGCGGGCACCCAGGCCCCGGCAGTCGAACACGAAGTCGGGCTGGCCAGCCTCGCCGGGGCGGAAGTCGCCAACTTCGCGCGGGCTCTCCCAGTGCTGCTGTACGCCCAGTGCGGTGAGCTTGTCGACCAGCGCCGTCAGCAGCTGGCGGTTGTCCAGCTGGCCTTCGCCGGGCAGGTAGACGGCCTGGTTGAAGCGTCCCTGCAGTGCGGGCTCGCAGTCCTGCAGCGCCGCGCCGGTCTTCTCCTGCATGGCTGGCAGGCTGGGGTTGATGCGCCGGTTTTTTTCCAGCAGGCCGAAAAAGCGTGCCGCGTCGCCCTGATCCTGGCGGTGCCAGAGAATCAGCGTGCCGTTCTGCTGCAGAAACACATGCTGCTCAAGTTGGGCTATGAGTTCGGGCCAGCGCTTGAGCCCATGCTGGCCCATGCGCACCACGCCGGGCTCGGTAATGGCCGACTCGGCCAGCGGCGCCAGCATGGCGGCCGCCACGCGCGCGGCTGCGCCATCGCCTTGCGGGCCATGGGCGTCATAGAGGTCGATGGCGTGACCGCGCTGGGCCAGGGCCAGCGACAGCAGGCGGCCCATGAGGCCGCCGCCGAGAATTGCGATCTTTGAAGAAGCTTGTAGCAATGACATGTGCAAATCGTTTTCCATCCGGACACAGGAACAGGGCCATGTGCAGGACAAAACGCGGCATGCCTTGCGGCTTGTGAAACTCCCCACGCCAGCATGACCTGGATCGGGTGCAGGGGGCACAGGGCACGGATGGTGCTCTGGTGCGCAGCCGGCAGCTGGCGCAGCCCCAGGGTGTTTCTCAGTCCGCACAGGCTGCTTGCCTGCGGGACACCCCTGTTTCGTCCGTTGGACATTACAGCACAACCGCAAACAGCACGCATTGACCATGCGCATGGGCGATAATTTTTGCCATGACAGTGATTGCTCCTTCCTCTATCTCCGGCGCCGCAAAAAAGCGCTATGCACGCGTGCTCTCCATCGCCGGCTCGGACAGCGGCGGTGGCGCCGGCATCCAGGCCGATCTCAAGACCTGTGCGGCCCTGGGCTGCTATGGCATGACGGCGATCACGGCCATCACCGTGCAGAACACGCTGGGCGTGACGGGCATTCACGGCATTCCGCTGGATACCGTGCGCGGCCAGATCGATGCCGTTGTGCAAGACATAGGCGTCGATGCGGTCAAGATCGGCATGCTGGCAACCCCCGATGTGGTGAGCGTGGTGGCGGATGCGATCCGTCGCCACCAGATCAGGAATGTGGTGCTGGACCCCGTGATGGTGGCCACCAGCGGCGATCGCCTGATCGTTCCCGAGACGGCCCAGGCGCTGGTGCGGGAGCTGTTCCCGCTGGCGACGGTGATTACCCCCAATCTGGATGAAGCAGCTTTGCTGCTGGGTCGCAGCATCGACGGCATTGCAGCGCTGGATGCGGCCGTGGCCGATCTGCTGGCCATGGGGGCGCCTGCGGTGCTGCTCAAGGGCGGGCATCTGAGCGGCGATCTGGTCATGGATGTGCTGGGTCGGCAAGGCCAGCAAGCCAGCGACTATCTTCGTCTGCAGTCGCAGCGCATCGTCACCCATAACGGCCATGGCACGGGCTGCACGCTTTCGTCGGCGATTGCCTCCTTCCTGGCCCAGGGGCTGGCACTGGAGGCCGCAGTGACCGAGGCGCGGCGCTATATCCTGGGCGCCATCGAGGCGGGAGCCGAGGTCTACACCGGCCAGGGCCACGGCCCCCTCAACCACGGCTATGCGCCGCGCGCGCAGCTGATCGTCGAAGGCTGATTGCCGACACTCGCAAAAAAGGCCTGCAGTTGCAGGCCTTTGCCTTTTGGGGCGCCTGTTGCCGCACTTACCAGCCCCAGACCAGATTCTTGGCTACCCAGCCGCTCTGGCCGTTGCTGCGCTGGACCTGGGCCCAGCTACCTTGCTTTTTCAGCGTCTGCAATACCTCATATTGCTCCAGCTTGCCGACCCGGTTGTGCTTCTGGCCGGGGCCGGAGCGCAGATTGGCCGTGCGTGCCGTCACCACCATATGCGGGCTCTTGCTGGTCAGCGGGGCGTGGACCCATCCCAGCGTGGACTCATAGTCCTTCACGCGCAGCCACTGCCCTTTGCGCTGGGTGACTTGCAGCGGGTAGCCCTTGCTCAGTTCCCAGAGGGTGGCGGAGCGGGTGTTGGGCCGCTCGCGCACATTCACGGTCTTGCCCTTGATGCTGACGAATTCCTGGGCTTGTGCGAGGGCCGGCAGCAGGCCGGCGGTGAGCGCACCCAGCGCGATCAGGCTTGAAGTGGCGGCGGTGCGGATCCAGCGGTTGCAAGACACGGGGCAGATTCTCCTTTTATCGATTGAAAACATGCTGTAACCCCCATCGGACTTGCGTGGTTAGCTATAGTTCCTGTAGAAAGCTGACAGGGGCTGAACACCCAGCCAGCCATCAAGGAATGCCATGAACCAGCCAGTCCGCGCCCATGGGAGCGCCTCGTTGACTACCCGATTGACGATTGCATTGACGGCTTCGGCCGCAGCGACGCTGCTCACGGCCTGCCAGAGCGGCACGTCGGCGAATGCTCCGGCTGCAATGCCAGCCGCTGCTGTGGCAGCAAAAGCCGGGGACCTGCAGATGCCGGGCCAGCAATTGCTGGCCGCTGCCGCGCAGGGCGATGCCGTGGCGGTGCGCAATCTGCTGGCCGGCAACGCGCCTGTCGACGTGCAGGACGCCCGGGGCAATACCCCGTTGCTGCTGGCCACGGCAGCCAACCATATCGAGGTGGCACGCTCGCTGCTGATGCATGGTGCCAGTCCCAATATCCAGAACCAGATGCAGGACAGCGCCTATCTGTTGGCCGGCGCGCAGGGCCGGCTGGAGATTGTGCGCATGACGATTTCCTATGGCGCCGATCTCAAGAGCACCAACCGCTATGGCGGCACGGCCCTGATTCCGGCCTGCGAGCGCGGCCATCTGGAAACAGCCCGGGCGCTGATCACGGCAGGTGTGGATGTGAACCATGTCAACCGGCTGGGCTGGACCTGTCTGATGGAAGCCGTGGTGCTCAGCGATGGCGGGCCTCGCCATCAGGCCATCATCCAGGCCCTGATCGATGCCAAGGCCGATCTGAACCTGCCAGACAAGGACGGGGTGACGGCCCTGGCCCATGCACGCCAGCGCGGGCAGCAGGCCGTCGTGCAGCTGCTGCGGGCGGCGGGCGCCAGATGAAAAACAGAGAAAATGGCTGAGTTGCCCGGTTGAAGGGAATTGGCTGCTATTGAATTTGTTTTTTGCTCAGGCGGCAACGGAGCGCGGCTGCAGCTGGCGTGTGGCGAGAGCCACCACAAAGGTCAGCGCCAGCGTGGGCAGGGCCGAGCCTAGGGCCGTGCTGGCATAGGGCAGCAGGTGATAGAAGGCAATGCCCAGCACCCAGATGGCCACGGCATCCCAGCGCACGGCGGGCGCTTTCTGCATCAACTCCACGGCATCGGTGCCAAAGGCCAGGCGGCCCAGCATCACGCCGAACAGCGGCACAAAGCAGGAGCTGAGCAACAGCAGAAACGGCTCCAGGCTGTGCATGGGCAGCACCATGGCCAACGCGGTGCACAGGGACGCGATCAGCAGGCCCCAGCGGCGAACACTCCAGCCCGGTTGCAGGCTGTGGGCCGACATGGCGCCAGAGTAGGCATCGCCATAGGCGTTGTCCACTTCGTCGATCAGAATCAGTGACAGGGCAATCAGCCCGCCCTGGGCCAGCAGCAGGGCCGTGACCAGGTCTTCGCTGGGCAGGGTCAGGGCCACCAGCACGCCCAGGGAGTAGCACCAGATATTGGCCAGGGCAAAGCCGGTCCAGGCTCCGGTCAGCGCGGATTTGCCGCTTTTGCCGTGGCGCGCATAGTCGGCCACCAGCGGCAGCCAGCTGATGGGCATGGCGATCACCAGATCGACAGCGCCCAGCATGCTCATGCCGCCTGCACCCTCGCGGGCCAGCAGGGGCCCGAGGCCAGTGGCGCCGGCCATTTTCAGGAATTGCCAGCTCAGCCACAGCAGCGAGGCAATCACCAGAGGCAAGGCCACGCGCGAGATGATGCGGCGCACCAGGGTGGTCATGGAGCCGCTCATCAGCAGCAGGATCACGCCACCCCAGAGCAGCGTGGCCAGCCAGGGCCAGTAGGGCGCGCCCATGATGCCGCTTTGCCTGCCCAGCGCCACGGTGGCGTCGCGCATCACCACCAGCTCGAAACTGCCCCAGCCCAGCAGCTGGATGATGTTGAGCACGATAGGCAGTCGTGCAAAGCGGCGGCCGTAGACGCTGTGCATCAGCCCGGCGCTGGACAGGCCGCTGTCGCAGCCCAGCTTGCCCACCCAGCCCAGCAGGCCGGCGCCGATCAGGGAACCGATGCCGATCGCGATCAGCGCATGCAGCGGGCTGAGCGCTGGCAGCAGATAGGCGCCCATCTGCATGACCAGCAGGCCTACGCCCAGACTGAACCACAGCGAGGCATGGTCGCGCCAGGCAAAGACGCGCTCCTGCGCCGTCACCGGGACCAGGGCCCGATTGGCCGATGTGGAAGAAGATGACTTCATGAATGCTCCGCCAGAAAAACGAAGCAGGGGCCGCATGGTTTGCGCGGCGGGCCATGAAAGACATGGCGAGTCGCGGTCTGACACCTTGGACAGCTTCCCTGCGCGAGGATGATCTCGGGCAAGCGGTGGTCAAGACACCGCTTGCGCAATCAGGTTCAAAGGGACTCTCTCAGCCCTGACCGGTCATAGTCAGGACACCCCCAGCATTGCTGCTTGCCTTGGGCTGCAGCGAGCGCGATTGTGCCAGACATGCCGGGCCGGAGCACGACTGCGATGCCAAGCGGTGTTGCAAATGGTGTTGCAAATGCTTGCAAATCAGAGCGCCTGTCCTGACCCCGTTGCGTCTGCTGCTGCGTTTGAGCCTCCGACAAGTTTGTTTCAGCCGCTGTGGCTGTATCTTGAGGAGGCCTTGTCCATGCTGTCTGTCCGTATCGAACCCCCGGTTCCTGGTTTCTTGCTGTCGCGCGGCCGTCTGCTGCGCGCTTCGCTGCTCTGCGCTGCCGCAATGGTGGTCGCCGCGCCGGCTTCGGCCTGGACGCGCGGCAACCCAAAGCTGGCCCAGATCAGCATCGTCGAACGTGCCACGGGGCGGGTACTGCCCCAGTACAGCCACGAGGGCGAGCTGTGGGTGGTGGGCCGTCCCGGTGCCAGCTATGCGGTGCGCATCCGCAACCTCGAGAGCCGTCGCATCATGGGCATCATCAGCGTCGACGGGGTCAATGCCATCAACGGCCGGGCGGCGAGCTCCCGCGCCGAAGGCGGCTATGTGCTGGATGCGGGCGACAGCTATGACGTGCGGGGCTGGCGCAAGAGCAATGACAACGTGGCCGCGTTCTATTTCTCCGAAAGCGATATGTCCTATGCCGCCAGGACCGGCCGGCCGCAGGATGTGGGCGTGATCGGGGTTGCGCTGTACCGTGAAAAACTGCCCGAGTCTGCCGCCTACCAGGGGCCGCTCTATGAGCCGCAAGCGCCAGCCAGTGCCTTGGCGGCTGAATCTGCGGCGGCGGATGTCGCCGTGCCGCAGGCCGCCAGCAAGAGCCGCAGTGCCGAACGCCGGGCTCCATCGGCCTCGCCGGCCCCTTCGCTGGGCACGGGCCATGGCGCGGTGGAGCGCTCGCAAGTCACCCAGGTGGAGTTCGAGGCCGATACCGAGCAGCCGCGGCAGATGGTGCGTATCCGCTACGACAGCTATGCCAATCTGGTCGCCAGAGGTGTGATCCGCGAGCCCCGCCCACGGCCGTCGCAGCCGCGCGTGCCCAATCCCTTTCCCGGGGACGACGGCTTTGTCCCGGACCCGCCGCGCAACTGAGCAAGGTGGGCTGCGGAGTTTGCATAATCGCGGACATGCTCGCACCGCAGCCTGCACCAGACACACCCGCCGACGAAGCCCTGATGCGCAGCTATGCCGCAGGGCAGGCCACGGCGTTCGAGACGCTTTATGCCCGGCACAGCCTGCGTATGTGGCGCTATTTCTATCGCAACACGGGCGATGCGGCACTGGCCGACGATCTGGTGCAGGACCTCTGGTTTGCCGTGGTGGACAGTGCCTCCCGCTATGAGGTGCGCAGCAAGTTCACGACCTGGCTGTTCACCATGGCACACAACCGCCTGGTCGATCACTGGCGTAGGCAAAGGCCGGGCATCAGCCTGTCGGCAGACACGCAAGAGTCCCTGCGGCTGGCCGAAAGCCTGTTTGCGGCATCGGGCTTCGAGCCTGAGCAGCAACTCGATCGCCAACTCATGGCCCAGGCCATTCTGGCGGCATTGGCGCGGCTTCCTTGTGAGCAGCGCGAGTGCTTTCTGCTGCAGGTCGAGGCTGATCTGACACTGGCCGAAATTGCCCAGGCCACCGGTGTTGCCGAGGAAACAGCTAAAAGCCGCTTGCGCTATGCGCGTGCCAAACTGCGCGCCGCGCTGGA
Organism: Comamonas sp. Z3; assembly: GCF_008121565.1. Taxonomy (NCBI): domain Bacteria; kingdom Pseudomonadati; phylum Pseudomonadota; class Betaproteobacteria; order Burkholderiales; family Comamonadaceae; genus Comamonas; species Comamonas sp. Z3. The sequence continues at coordinate 417,214 of NZ_VOQU01000007.1, read as the reverse complement.
GGAACTGGCATGAATATGCACCCCGAAACCCCGCCCGGCAACGGCAAGCCCGATGTGCTGCGCGAGCTCTACCACGAGGCCGTGGCAGAGGACCGTGGCCCCAGTGCGCAAAGCAGCGCCGCCATTCTCGAGCGCGCACGCCAGCGTGCGGCCGGGGCACCGGCGGACCAGCCTGCGGCCAACGACCGCTACTGGCTGCGGCATGCGCTGGGCGGGCTGGCGGCCGTCGGACTGGTGGGCTGGCTGATGCTGCAGCATGCGGCCTGGTGGAGTGGCCCGGACCAGGGCAGGGGGGGCGAACCGGATTCCAGGGCCGAAGCCGTGGCCCGGCCTGAGGGGGACGCTGCGTCGCAGGCCGCCGATGCACAGCGGGCAACGCCTGAGCCAGCTGCTTCGGCCGCCAGCGCTGAACGCGCGGCTGCGCAGACCCCGGAATCCAGGGGGAGCCGGGCGTCAGTGCAGACAGAGAAAGCACCGGAGGCCTTGGGCATGGAGGCTGCCGTATCTGCGTCGGCGCCCATGCCTCCATCCCAAGCTGCTCCCGCTCCCAGTGCGGCACCGGCTGCGCGCGGGGCACCGGCAGCCAAGGCGTCTTCTCGGAGCACGGACGCTGTGCAGCCTGTTGCCCCGGCAGCCGACGCCACGGTGGCCGATGCGATGGCGCCACAAAACTCTCGTTTGTCGGCGCAATTGCCGCTGTGTCCTTTGCAGACCGAGGACCAGGGTCGTCGGCGAGCCGCCAAAGAGGGGGCGGAAGAAGGCTCTGGCGCGGCACGAAAGCCCCCGCATTGCCGTCCAAGAAAGCCCGAGCAATTGCCGCCAGCCAAGTCTGAGTCTGGTCAGGGTGCTGCGGAAGATGTAGCAAAACCGCAGCGATGAGACAAAAAAAGCCCGCTTGACGCGGGCTTGGGTGATGGTCTGGCCAGTCCTTTTCAGGTCTGGCGTAAGAGCATGTTACTGGATTTTTGCGCTTTTGCGCAGCTGATCCTGGAATTGCTGCAGCTTTTGCTGTTGCAGCTGCTGGGTGATCTGGGGCTTGACGTCCTCGAACTTGGGCATTTCGGCCTGGCGCTCGTCATCCATGCGGATGATGTGCCAGCCAAACTGGCTCTTGACGGGCGCGTCGGTCATCTCGCCCTTCTTGAGCTTGATCAGTGCCTCTGTGAACTCGGGCACGTAGTTGTTGGGGTTGGCCCAGTCCAGATCGCCGCCGCGGGCACCCGATCCGGGGTCCTTGGATTCCTTCTTGGCGATGTCTTCGAACTTCTTGCCGGCCTTCACTTCGGCGATGATGGCCTTGGCGCGGTCCTCGGATTCCACCAGGATGTGGCTGGCCTTGTATTCCTTGCCGCCATTGGCCTCGACGAACTTGTCGTATTCGGCCTTGGCTTCGGCATCGGTCACGGGGTTCTTCTTCTGGAAGTCTTCGAACAGCGCACGGATCAGCACGGTCTGGCGGGCCATGTCCATCTGCTGCTTGTAGGCCTCGGAGGCGGCCAGACCGCGGCGGTTGGCTTCCTGCATGAAGACTTCACGTGCGATGACCTCGTCCTTGATCATCTTGTCCATCTCGGGGGCAACGGGCTGGCCGCTGGCTTCGATCTGGGCCTTCAGGGCGTTGACGCGGGCCATGGGCACGGCCTTGCCATTGACGATGGCCACATTCTGGGCCGAGGCGGACAGGGCGGCAAAGCCCAGAACTGTGGCGCCCACGATGCGGGCCAGTTGCTTTTGTTTCATGCTCATTCGAGTTGAGATCGAGAAAAGTGAATGAAGTTCAGTCCATACACAACAGGCTCCCGTCAAGGAGCCTGTGGTCAGAACCGTGGGTTCTCAAAGTACTTCAATGGCGATGGCATGAGCACCCTGGTCAATGAAGTCTTGCAGTGCATCATACACAAGGCGATGGCGTGCCACGCGGCTTTTGCCATCAAAGGCTGGGCAAGCAATGCGTACGCGAAAATGCGTGCCCACGCCGCTGTCATTGGCACCGGCATGGCCAGCATGCTGATAGCTCTCGTCGATGACTTCGAGCTGGGTCGGGGCCAGACGCTGGCGCAGGGCGGCGTCCATGGCCTGGGCACTGATGGTCAGGTTCATGGCTGCTTGTCCTTGGCTTCGGCGGCGCTGGGCGCGCCGTCCTGGGGCAGGTAGCGGCTCATGTAGATGGCTTGCGCAATCACGAACACCACCATCAGTCCCATGCCTCCAAACAGCTTGAAGTTGACCCAGGTGTCGGTGTCGAAGTTATAGGCCACCCAGATGTTGAGCGCGCCCATGGCCGCGAAGAACGCGGTCCAGGCCCAGTTGAGCTTGAGCCAGATGGCATCGGGCAGCTGCAGCTGCGCACCCATGACGGAGCGCAGCAGGTTCTTCTTGAACACCAGCTGGCCGATCAGCAGCGCGCCGCCCATGAGCCAGTACAGCACCGTGGGCTTCCATTTGATGAAATTGTCGTCATGGGCCAGCAAAGTGGCGCCGCCGAACAGCACGATGACACCGAGGCTCATCCATTGCATGGGTTCGATCTTGCCGGTCTTCAAGCGCAGATAGGCAATCTGCGCCACGGTGGCGACAATGGCCACGGCCGTGGCGGTGTAGATGCCCCAGACCTTGAAGGCCACGAAAAACAGGATGATGGGGAAGAAATCAATCAGCAGCTTCATGCGCGAAATGGTAGTCGTTCTGAAATTCAGACTGCGCAGCACCGGCAAGGTTCCCGGCGCAGCGAGCAAATCCGCATCATGCACCAAAGCTCGGGCCGTACCGCCAGCAAAGCCTTGTGAGCCGGACGGATTCAGCTATCAAAGCTGATAGCCAGGGCCTGCGCAGCGCGCCCGTGCCGGCATGGCTGAGGCCTTGCTGCTCAAGCCTTGTCAGCTCTTATTTTTGGGGCTCACCCTGGAAATCCAGCGAGGCTGAATTCATGCAGTAGCGCAGTCCGGTATCGGTGGGACCGTCGGGAAAGACATGGCCCAGATGAGCGCCGCAGTTGCTGCACACCGTCTCGGTGCGCACCATGCCGTGGCTGCGATCCACGATATTGGTGATGGCGCCGGGCACGGCCTGGTCAAAGCTGGGCCAGCCGCAGCCCGCATCGAACTTGGTGTGCGAGTCGAACAGCTTGTTGCCGCAGCAGACGCAGTGGTAGCTGCCGTCGGCCCAGAACTGCTCGTATTTGCCGGTGAAGGGGCGCTCGGTGGCCGCATGGCGCGTGACCTGGAAGGCCGCGGTTTCAGCCCCCTTGTCCTGCAGCAGGGCTTGCCATTCTTGGTCGGATTTCTGGATGGGAAAGCTCATGATGAACAGCTGATTTCAATCGAGGAAGCCCAGTCGGGCGGGAAGCCGGCCCAGTCAGCGTGGTCCGGATGCGAGTCACAAGGCGCTTGCAGCACGGCCAGCATCTGCTGCACCGGCGCGAAGTCACCGTCCCGGGCGGCGCGGATCACGGTTTCGCCCAGATGGTTGCGCAGCACAAAGCGCGGATTGGATTCTTGCATCAAAGCCATGGCCTGCACGCTATCCACTTGCGCCAGCTGCTCTGAATAAGTGAGCGACCAGGCATCGAAGCTGGGCCGGTCAAGAATGATGTCACGCAGCGGCTCGAAGTCGATCGGCCTTGCCTGCCCCTGTGCGACGGCATCGGTCAGGCGACTGAAGAAGATGGTGTAGTCCACCTTGTTGTCGGCCAGGATCTGCAGCAGCGGGTTGACCAGCAGTGCAAAGCGGCCTTCGGTGGCCGGCGTGCCGGCCTCGTTCTCGGGCAGGCCCAGCTTGGCCAGCATCTGGCGCGCATAGGCGGCGGGAAAAACGGTCTTGTACGACTCAAGCGCCGCAATCGTCAGCTCTTCGTCGCCGATCAGCGGCAGCAGGGCCTGGCCCAGGCAATACAGATTCCAGTAGGCCACCTGGGGCTGGCGGTTGAAGGCATAGCGGCCCTGGCTGTCGCTGTGGTTGCAGATATGGCCGGGGTCGAAGGCGTCGAGAAACTGGAAGGGGCCGTAATCGATGGTCAGGCCCAGGATGCTCATGTTGTCGGTATTCATCACGCCGTGGCAGAAGCCCACACCCTGCCACCGGGCCAGCAATTGGGCCGTGCGCTCGCTCACGGCCTGCAGCAAATTGGCGTAGTGGTTGCCGTTCAGCGCGGTGGCCGTGCGGCACTCGGGATAGTGCTGGTCTATGACCAGATCGGCCAGGGCGCGCAGCTCGGCCTGCATATCGCGTGCGGCGAAATGCTCGAAATGGCCGAAGCGGATGAAGCTCTCGGCCACACGCGTCACGACGGCGGCGGTTTCCATGGTCTCGCGCGCCACGGGCAGGGGCGAGCCCGTCAGCGCCAGCGCACGCGTGGTGGGAATGCCCAGGGCCGCCATGGCTTCGCTGCAGAGAAACTCGCGAATCGACGAGCGCAGCACGGCCCGGCCGTCGCCCATGCGCGAATAGGGCGTGCGGCCTGCTCCCTTGAGCTGGATTTCAAAGCCCTGCTCGGTTTCGCCCAGCAGGATGGCGCGGCCGTCGCCGAGCTGGCCGGCCCAGACGCCGAACTGGTGGCCGCTATAGACCGTGGCCAGCGGCTTGCTGCCGCCGCTGCCTTGGTCGGAGACGGCATTGCCGCTGAGGATTTGCAGCGCTTCGGCGCTGTGCAGCCATTCGGGGTCCAGATCCATCCAGCGTGCCGCGCAGGTGCTGGTGGCAATCCATTGCGGCTCGGGTACGGGCGTGGGTTGCAGATAGGTGAAAAAAGCCGGGCCCAGGGCTTCGAAGCGGCCGGGCTTGCGCCATTGCGGGGCAGGGGATTCGCTCATGCAGGCATTGTGCTTGAGCGGCATCAGGGACAGGGCTTGCAGGGTTGTTGAGCCGGTTGACGCTGGAGATCGTCCTAGGTTTTTCCCTGAGTGCTTGTTTGTCGCTCAGAGGGAGGATGCAGTCAAACGTCGCCACGGTTACGCATTGGTGACAGTCCTCAGATGACGGCAGGGAAGCCCGCGCTAGGATGCTTGCCGATCATCACAACGCTATCCAGGAGACTGCCAATGTTGGGTCTGATGCAAAGCCAGCCGCTGTTGATTTCTTCCCTGATCGAGTTTGCCGCGCGCAACCATGCCGACGGGGAGATCGTCTCCCGCCGTGTGGAGGGCGATATCCATCGCTATACCTACAAGGAACTGGCTGCGCGCTCGCGCCAGCTTGCCAACAAGCTCGATGCCATGGGCCTGGCCCAGGGCGACAGAGTGGCCAGCCTGGCCTGGAATGGCTATCGCCACATGGAGATGTATTTCGGCGTCAGCGGCTCGGGTCGGGTGCTGCACACCGTCAACCCGCGCCTGCATCCCGAGCAGATTGCCTGGATCGTCAACCACGCCGAAGACAAGGTGCTGTGCTTTGACCTGACCTTTTTGCCCATCATCCAGGCTGTGCATGCCAAATGCCCCGAGGTGCAGCAATGGGTGGTGCTCTGCGATGCGGATCGCCTGCCGGCAGACAGCGGCATTCCCGGCCTCATCAGCTACGAGAGCTGGATTGCGGGCCAGTCCGATCAATACCGCTGGCCGCAGTTCGACGAAAACACCGCATCCAGCATGTGCTACACCAGCGGCACCACCGGCAATCCCAAGGCCGTGCTCTACAGCCACCGCTCCAGCACCTTGCACGCCTATGCTGCCGCGCTGCCGGACGTGATGTGCCTGTCGGCCCGTGATTCGGTGCTGCCCGTGGTTCCCATGTTTCACGTCAATGCCTGGGGCCTGCCCTATTCGGCGGCGCTCACGGGCTGCAAGATGGTCTTCCCGGGCCCGGCGCTCGATGGCAAGTCGGTGTACGAACTCATCGAGTCGGAAGGCGTGACCTTTGCTGCCGGCGTGCCCACCGTCTGGCAGATGCTGCTTGGCTACATGAAGCCGGGCGGCCTGCGTTTTTCCAAGCTCAATCGCACGGTGATCGGCGGCTCTGCCTGCCCGCCAGCCATGATCACGGCCTTCCAGGACGATTACGGCGTGGAGGTTCTGCACGCCTGGGGCATGACGGAGATGAGTCCCCTGGGCACGCTGTGCACGCTCAAGAACAAGCATCTGGACCTGCCCAAGGACGAGCAGATGAAGATCCGGCAGAAACAGGGGCGCGCGATCTATGGCGTGGAGATGAAGATCGTCAACGACGCCGGCGACGAGCAGCCCTGGGATGGCAAGAGCTATGGCGACCTGCTGGTGCGCGGCCCCTGGATCATCGACAGCTACTACAAAGGCAGCGGCAATCCCCTGGTGCGCGGTGCTGACGGCTATGGCTGGTTCCCGACGGGGGATGTGGCGACGATCGACCCCGATGGCTACATGCAGATCACCGACCGCAGCAAGGACGTGATCAAGTCCGGCGGCGAGTGGATCAGCTCCATCGATATAGAGAACATCGCCATGGCCAACCCGGCCGTGGCCATGGCAGCCTGCATAGGCATGCCGCATCCCAAGTGGGACGAGCGCCCCATCGTGGCCGTGGTCAAGAAGCCCGGCGCTGAAATCACGCGCGAGGAGCTGTTGAAGTTCTACGAGGGCAAGACGGCCAAGTGGCAGATTCCCGATGATGTGGTGTTTGTGGAGGCGATTCCGATTGGCGCCACGGGCAAGATGCTCAAGACCCGTTTGCGCGAGGAGCTCAAGGACTACAAGCTGCCCACGGCAGCCTGAACCGCCTTAGGCCAGGCCTGGCGCGGCCCGAGCAAAGCCATCATCGCGGGATGATGGCTTTTTTGTCCGGGCGGCTGGGCCATTTAGATCGATCTGCGCGACAAATTGCCGCCGTTGGCCATGCACTGGTAAGTGCGTCAGCAACTGGTGTTTGCTCGTCGCCATGGGCTTGAGGGAGCGCGTGGCCGGTTCCACTATCTGCTTTTGGTGCTGATGGCGGAAGCACGCTTTGAAAAGTTGCCCGGTGCGGTGGAGTTGCTGGCCAGGGTCAAGGCCGGCAGCTTGGGCGGCCTGCGGCTGACGGAAGCCAGCTGCCGCTCCAGACTGTTGAGGTCTGAAGTGCCTCTAGCTCTTTATGGGTAGGAGAATGTTGCTATGGTTTTTGAGGTTATGGCCTGAGGTAAACCCTGCAGTCGCCAATGTGATATTCGCTAGGGCAACCCCCAGGCCGCAGGCGCTGGCTTGCCCTTTAGTCTGGGCGTCGCTCATAAACACCAAAGGAGACGCTCTATGAAGTTTGCAATCAAGGCTTTGACAGCATCGGTGATCCTGGCGTGCGCGGGGAGTGCGATGGCCCAGAAGGGAGAGACCGTCAAGGTCGCCTGGATTGACCCGCTCTCGGGCCTGATGGCAGCGCTGGGCTCCAACCAGCTCAAAAGCCTGCAGTACGTGGCAGAGGAGCTCAACAAGGGCAATGCTTCGGGGGTGAAGTTCGAGATCATCGGCATCGACAACAAGCTCAGCCCGCAGGAGACCACGGCCGCGCTGCGTTCGGCCATGGACCAGGGCGTGCGCTATGTGTTCCAGGGCAATGGCTCGGGACCGGCGCTGGCCATCATGGATGCGCTGGAAAAGCACAATGCGCGCAACAAGGGCAAGGAGGTCGTGTTCCTCAACTATGCGGCCGTGGACCCCGATCTGACCAACAGCAAATGCAGCTATTGGCATTTCCGCCTCGATGCCGATACCTCCATGAAGATGGAGGCTTTGACCACGTATATGAAGGACGTACCCGAGATCAAGAAGGTCTATCTGATCAATCAGAACTACTCGCATGGCCAGCAGGTGTCCAAGTACGCCAAGGAGATGCTCAAGCGCAAGCGCCCCGATGTGGAAGTCGTGGGTGACGACTTCTCGCCGCTGGCCCAGGTGCGCGACTTCGCGCCCTATGTGGCCAAGATCAAGCAGTCGGGCGCAGACACGGTGATCACGGGCAACTGGGGCTCGGACCTGGCACTGCTGATCAAGGCCGCCAACGACGCGGGCCTGAACAACGTCAAGTTCTACACCTATTACGCCATTGCCACGGGAGCTCCCACGGCCATGGGTGCGGCAGCGGCCGGCAAGGTCTATATGGTGGGCTACGGCCACTTGAACATGCCCGGCGCCATGGACAAGATCGTCAAGGGCTTCAAGGCCAAGGTCAACGAGGATATGTACACCGGCACCGTGTACACGGGGCTGAACATGCTCGATCAGGCTTTTGCCAAGGCCAAGACCACCGATCCCGTCAAGGTCGCGGCGACCATGGAGGGCATGAAGTTCCAGAACTACAACGGCGAGGTCGAGATGCGCAAGAGCGATCACCAGCTGCAGCAGGGTCTGTACATCGCACGCTGGGAAAAGGCCGGCGGCAAATACCCCATGGACTCCGAGAACACGGGCTATACCTTTGCACCCGTGAAGTACTTCGAACCCTATGTGGCCAGCACTCCCACCAGCTGCCAGATGAAGCGTCCCTCCTGAGGCGATGCGAGAGAAGCGGATTTCGGGGCGCCCTGGTGGCGCCCTTTTTTGATCGCGGGTTTCATTCGTCTGCAAGTGCGAGCAGCTGTCGCGCAAGTGTCGCCAACTGCCGCGAATCGGCCCGGCAAGTCGCATGCGTGATAGTTCCTAAGGCTTTCCCCAGCGGGAAAAAGTCTACCGACCGGTAGATTGGCGTCAGTCGCTAGCAAAAATGGTGAAAGGAGACAAGTATGAAATGGGTTATGCGAGCAGTGGCCGTCTCGGCCATGGTCGTGAGTGCAGGTGGAGCCTGGGCTCAAAAGGGCGAAACCGTCAAGATCGCCTGGATTGATCCCTTGTCGGGCCTGATGGCCGCCGTGGGAACGAATCAGCTCAAGACCTTTCAGTTGCTGGCGGAGGAGTTCAACAAGAAAAGTGCCTCGGGCGTGAAGTTCGAGATCGTGGCGCTGGACAACAAGCTCAGCCCGCAGGAAACCACGGCCGCGCTGCGCTCTGCCATGGATCAAGGCGTGCGCTATGTGACGCAGGGCAATGGCTCGGGCCCGGCGCTGGCCATCATGGATGCGCTGGAAAAGCACAACAGCCGCAACAAGGGCAAGGAGTTGCTCTATCTCAACTACGCGGCCGTGGACCCGGACCTGACCAACAGCAAGTGCAGCTACTGGCATTTCCGCCTCGATGCCGACACCTCCATGAAGATGGAGGCGCTGACCACTTACATGAAGGACGATGCCGAGGTCAAGAAGGTCTATCTGATCAACCAGAACTACGGGCACGGTCAGCAGGTGTCCAAGTACGCCAAGGACCTGCTCAAGAGAAAGCGTCCCGATGTGCAGATCGTGGGCGATGACTTTTCTCCGCTGGCCCAGGTACGCGACTTCGCGCCCTATGTGGCCAAGATCAAGCAGTCGGGTGCCGATACGGTGATCACCGGCAACTGGGGGGCCGATCTGTCGCTGCTGCTCAAGGCTGCCAATGACGCCGGCCTGAACAACGTCAAGTTCTATACCTATTACGCGTTTGGCGCCGGCGCTCCCACCGCCATGGGCGCGGCCTCCGACGGCAAGGTCTATACCGTGACTTACGGGCACTACAACATGGGAGCGCCGATTCAGGCCAGCATGGAGAGCTTCAAGAAGAAGTTCAACGACGACCTGACCCAAAGCTCTATCTACCATGTGTTCGCCTTGCTGGATGCGGCCTTTGTCAAGACGGGCTCCACCGACCCGGTCAAGGTGGCGGCGGCTCTCGAGGGCATAAAGCTCAAAAGCTTCAATGGCGAAGTCGAAATGCGCAAGAGCGACCACCAGTTGCAGCAGGGCCTGTACATCTCGAAGTGGCAGAAGGCGGGCGGCAAGTTCCCCTATGACGCCGAAAACACCGGCTACACCTTTGCGCCCGTGAAGTACTACGAGCCCTATGTGGCCAGCACGCCCACCAGCTGCCAGATGAAGCGTCCGTCCTGAGCCAGGCTCGCATATTCTCACCCTCCCTCGTGCTGCAGCATCCGCGCCGACCAGAACGTATAACAGGTGCAGTGCTGCAGCGGTCTTTTCGCTCATGAGAACAAGGCAAGTCGATGACGCCTGAATTTTTCACCATATCCATGCTCAACGGCGTGAGCTACGGGCTGCTGCTCTTCATGCTCAGCTCGGGCCTGACGCTGATCTTCAGCATGATGGGCGTGCTGAATTTCGCCCACACCAGCTTCTACATGCTGGGCGCTTATTTCGCATACACGCTCAGCGGCATCATCGGGTTCTGGCCCGCGCTCTTTTTCAGCCCGGTGCTGGTGGGAGTGCTGGGGGCGCTGTTCGAGCGCTACAGCCTGCGCCGGGTGCACAAGTACGGCCATGTGCCCGAGCTGCTGGTGACCTTTGGCCTGTCCTATCTGATTCTGGAAGTGGTGCAGCTGGTCTGGGGGCGCGGCACCGTGCCCTATGCGCTGCCGACGGCGCTGCAGGGGCCGCTGTTTACCTTGTATGGCACGCAGTTCCCCAAGTCGCGCTCCTTTGTGATGCTGGTGGCGCTGCTGATGCTGGTAGCCGTCTGGCTGTTGCTGACGCGCACGCGCATCGGCCTGGTGATCCAGGCCGCGCTCAAGAACCCCGAAATGGTGGAGGCGCTGGGCCACAACGTGCCGCGCGTCTTCATGCTGGTGTTTGGCGGCGGCTGCGCGCTGGCAGGTCTGGCCGGTGTGATCGGAGGCAACACCTATGTGACCGAGCCCGCCATGGCGGCCTCCGTGGGCTCCATCATTTTCGTGGTGGTGGTGGTCGGCGGCATGGGTTCGCTGGCCGGGGCTTTCGTTGCTTCGCTGCTGATCGGTGTGGTGCAGACCTTCGCCGTGGCGTTGGACTGGTCGCTGGCCGGCCTGTTCAGCTCCATGGGGCATCAGGTCAATGAATCCACCTTCGGCTGGCCCGTGCTGCGGCTGACGCTGTCGCAGGTCGCGCCGATTCTGCCTTACCTGTTCCTGGTGCTGATTCTGATCTTCCGGCCCAAGGGGCTGCTCGGTACCAGAGGGGATTGAGCCATGTCTTCGATTGCAAAAACACCCATGAATTCTTCTGCTGCAGACAAAGCTCGGGCGCAGGCACATTACCGCTTCAAGCCCCTGAACATAGGGCGCATTCTGGTCTGGGGTCTGTTCGCGCTGGCGCTGATCGTGGCACCGCTGATCTTCACCAGCTCGCTGGCGCTGACCATGCTCAGCCAGATCGGCTATCTGATCATCATCTGCCTGTCCTACAACATCCTGCTGGGGCAGGGCGGCATGCTGAGCTTCGGACATGCGGTCTATACCGGCCTGGGTTCGTTCCTGGCCATCCATGCCATGAACAAGGCCGCCGCAGGCGAGATCGCCATTCCGCTAGTGCTGATTCCCATCGTGGGCGGCCTGGCGGGCATGTTCTTCGCGGCGCTCTTCGGCTATGTGACGACCAAGAAATCGGGCACCACCTTTGCCATGATCACCATGGGGCTGGGAGAGCTGGTGGCCTCCATGGCGCTGATGTTCCCCGAGTTCTTCGGCGGCGAGGGCGGCATCACCACGGACCGTGTCTACAGCAAGTTCTTCGGGCTGGACTTCGGCTCGGGTCTGCAGGTGTATTACCTGATTGCCGTGTACTGCTTCGTATGCACGGCCGCCATGTTCGCCTTCACCGGTACGCCGCTGGGGCGCATGCTGAATGCCGTGCGCGACAACCCCGAGCGTGTCGAGTTCGTGGGCTACAACACCCAGCGCGTGCGCTACTTCGCGTTCATCATTGCAGGCTTTTTTGCGGGCGTAGGTGGCGGACTGACGGCCATCAATTTCGAGATCATCACGGCCATGGACAGTGTCAGCGTGGTGCGCTCGGGCGGCTATCTGCTGTTCACCTTCCTGGGCGGCGCCACCTTCTTCTTCGGCCCCATCATCGGTGCCGTGCTGCTGGTGCTGGCTTCGGTGCTGCTGTCCGAGCTGACCAAGGCCTGGCTGCTGTACTTGGGCCTGGTGTTCCTGCTCATGGTCATGTATGCGCCCGGCGGTGTGGCCAGCCTGATCATGATGAATCTGCGCGTAGCCAAGTTCGGTCATTTCAAGCGCCTGCTGATGCCCTATCTGGGCATTCTGGCGGCCGGCATCGTGACGGTGGTTGGTGCTGCGTCGCTGATCGAGATGATCTATCACATGCAGCTCAATGCGGCGCTGGGCCCCAAGGTGCCCTTCATGGGCGCCGAGCTGGACACCAGCGCTGCCTCCACCTGGACCGTGGCGATTGTGGTGTTCGTGGTGGGCCTGGGCCTGCTGGAGGGCGTGCGCCGTCTGACGGCCCGCCGCTGGGGACGCATACAGGAAGCGATCGAAGAAAGCATCAAGAAAGGGGAGGGCTGAACCATGTCCAGCATCGCCATCCATCAACCGGCTGCGCAAGCGGTGCAGCAGTCCTCTCATGCGCTGGAGCTGCGTGATCTGCGCAAGAGCTTCGGCAAGACCGAAATCATTCGCGGCGCCAACCTGGCGGTCAATGCCGGAGAGCGTATCGCCATCATCGGCCCCAACGGTGCCGGCAAGAGCACGCTGTTCAACCTGATCAGCGGTCGCTTCGAGCCCAGCAGCGGCGAGGTGCTGCTGCACGGTCAGCGCATCAACGGCAAGAAGCCCTTCGAAATCAATCGCATGGGGTTGTCGCGCAGCTTTCAGATCACGAACATCTTTCCCAAGCTTTCGGTGTTTGAAAACCTGCGCTGCAGCGTGCTCTGGAGCCTGGGCTATCGCTACAGCTTCTGGCGCTTTCTCTCCAATCTGCATGACGCCAACGAACGCGCCAACGAGCTGATGGAGATGATCGGCCTGCACCGCAAGCGCGACACGCTGGCGGTGAACCTGACCTATGCCGAGCAGCGTGCGCTGGAGATCGGCATCACCATCGGCGGCGGTGCCAGCGTCATCCTGCTGGACGAACCCACGGCCGGCATGAGCAACAGCGAAACCGCGCATTTCATCCAGCTGATCAAGAAGGTTACCGAAGGCAAGACACTGCTGACCGTGGAGCACGACATGGGCGTGGTCTTCGGGCTCGCGGACAAGATTGCCGTGGTGGTCTACGGCGAGGTCATCGCCTACGACACGCCCGAAGCTGTGCGTGCCAACGCCAGAGTGCAAGAAGCATATCTGGGATCTTCCGTCGCAGACCAACAGGCAGGAGCGCATTGAGATGCTGAAGATCAACGATTTGCATGCCTACTACGGCAAAAGCCATGTGCTGCATGGCGTGGACTTCGAGGTCCATGCGGGGGAAATCGTGGCCTTGCTGGGGCGCAACGGTTCGGGCCGCTCCACCACGGCCAAGGCCATCATGGGCCTGGTGCACTGGGAGGGGGCGCTGGACTGGAAAGGCAAGAACCTGAACGGCAAAAAAGCCTATGAGGTGGCCCATCTGGGTATCGGCTATGTGCCGGAGAGCCGCGATGTGTTCCCCAATCTGACCGTGCATCAGAACCTGATGCTGGGCCAGAAAGGCAAGGGCAAAAGCAGCCGCTGGGGTTTTGACGATATGTATGCCATGTTTCCTCGCCTCAAGGAGCGCCAGCACACCGAGGCCGGCGTGATGTCGGGCGGCGAGCAGCAGATGCTCACGCTCTGCCGGACGCTGATGGGCGACCCCGATCTCATCATCATCGACGAACCCACCGAAGGGCTGGCACCCAAGATCGTGGAGCTGGTGGGCGAATACCTCAAGAAGATCAAGGATCGCGGCGTGTCTGTGCTGCTGATCGAGCAAAAGCTGACCATTGCCATGAATATCTCGGATCGGGCCCTGGTCATGGGCCATGGACATATCGTGTTCGACGGCACTCCCGAGACCCTCAGGGCGAACGAAAAGGTTCGCAAGGAGTGGCTGGAGGTTTGAGGTGAATTTCGCCCTGGGGCGCTTCTAGCGCCTTGCCCCTGCCTCGCCTTGCGCGAGGGGGGGATGCCATCGCCCGGGCGGCCTCGCCGCGACGCGGCTTGCCTGGCATCTCTGACGGGGATGGCGTCATTGGTTGTGGCCCAGGGATGTCTCATTGAGGACAAGCATCAGTTGCGCAACGCAGCAAAACTCGGAAAATAAAAAACGCACGACCGTTCTTTTCTATTTATTGAACAGGGGACAACAGCATGACTGCTGAATACAAAGTGGACGGAGCCATCGCCGTCATTACCTTGAACAACCCGCCGGTCAACGGCCTGGGTCTGGCCACCAGACGAGGTGTGGTTGAGGGCTTGCGCCAGGCTCTGGCCGACAAGGCCGTCAAGGCCATTGTGATTACCGGGGCCGGCAAGGCCTTCTCGGGCGGAGCCGATATCACCGAATTCGGCAAGGAAGATGCCTACCGTGAGCCGCATCTGATTTCGGTCATCCAGCAACTGGACCTGTCGACCAAGCCTGTGATTGCTGCGATTCACAGCGTCTGCATGGGGGGCGGGCTGGAACTGGCGCTGGGCTGCCATTACCGCATTGCGGCTCCCGGCACGTCCGTGGCGCTGCCCGAGGTCAAGCTGGGCCTGCTGCCAGGCGCCGGCGGCACCCAGCGCCTGCCGCGCGTTCTGGGTGTGGAAGCCGCGCTCAACATGATCGTCAGCGGCGAGGCCGTGATGAGCGAAATGCTGGCCATGCTGCCTGGCCAGAAGCTGTTCAACAAGATGTCTGCCTCGGCCGAGACGCTGCTGGCCGAGGCCAAGGCCTTGGCGCTGGAGGTCGCCGATGCCCGCCCGCTGCCGCGTGTGCGTGACCTGTCCTGCAAGCATCCCCAGGGCGAGGCCTATTTCGAGTTTGCCGCCACGATGGTGCAGGGCATGTCCAAGAACTTCCCTGCGCCCCTGCGCTGCCTGGAAGCCGTCAAGAACGCCACGACCAAGAAATTCGACGACGGCATGGTGGCCGAGCGCGAAGCCTTCATGCAGCTGATGATGACGCCCGAGTCGCGTTCGCTGCGCCATCTGTTCATGGCCGAGCGTGCCGCCTCCAAGATCCCCGATGTGCCCGGCGATACACCGGTGCGCGAGATCCGGACCGTGGGCGTGATCGGTGCCGGAACCATGGGCGGCGGCATCTCCATGAACTTCCTGAATGCGGGCATTCCCGTCACGATTCTGGAGACCAAGCAGGAAGCCCTGGACCGTGGCGTGGCGACCATCCGCAAGAACTACGAAGCCCAGGTCAGGAAGGGCAAGCTCTCCGAGCAGAAGTACGAGCAGCGCATGAGCCTGCTGTCCACCACGCTCAACTATGGCGATCTGAAGAATGCCGACCTCATCATCGAGGCCGTGTTCGAGGAGCTGGGCGTGAAGGAGCAGGTCTTCAAGCAGCTCGATGAAGTGGCTAGGCCCGGCGCGATTCTGGCGTCCAACACTTCGACCCTGGATGTGGACAAGATCGCCGCCTTCACCAAGCGTCCGCAGGACGTGGTGGGCATGCATTTCTTCAGTCCCGCCAATGTGATGAAGCTGCTGGAAGTGGTGCGCGGCAAGGCCACGGCCAAGGATGTGCTGGCCACGGTGATGAAGGTGGCCAAGAAGATCAAGAAGACGGCCGTGGTCTCCGGCGTCTGCGACGGCTTTATCGGCAATCGCATGATCGAGCAGTACTCGCGCCAGGCCGGCTTCCTGCTCGACGAAGGTGCATCGCCCCAGCAGGTCGACAAGGCCATCGAGAAGTTCGGCTTTGCCATGGGACCGTTCCGCATGGGCGATCTGGCCGGCAACGACATCGGCTGGGCCATCCGCAAGCGCCGTTATGTCGAGCAACCCGACATGAAGTACAGCGCCAGTGCGGACCGTTTGTGCGAGCTGGGCCGCTTCGGTCAGAAGACCGGCGCGGGCTGGTACGACTATGTGCCCGGCAAGCGCGACGCCATCCCCTCGGAAGTGGTGACCAAGATGATCGACGAGCACCGCAAGAGCCTGGGGCTGACGCCGCGCAAGATCTCCGACGAGGAAATCGTGCAGCGTCTGGTCTTTGCGCTGGTCAACGAAGGCGCGCACATTCTGGAGGACGGCATTGCCAGCAAGTCCGGCGATATCGACATGGTGTATCTGACCGGCTACGGCTTTCCGCTGTGGCGCGGCGGCCCCATGCACTATGCGGGCGAAGTCGGCCTGTTCAACGTGGTTCAGGCCATGGGCCGCTTTGCCCAGAACCCCAACGACGACGCCAAGTTCTGGCAGCCCGCGCCGCTGCTGGCCAAGCTGGCCGCCGAAGGCAAGCAGTTCAGCTAGGCGCCGCGCACCCAGACCTTGAGACGTCGTAGCGAAGCCTTGTCGTACTGCTCGTACTGCCTGCGGCTTCGCTCCCCGTCTCCAACGCAAATCGTCGATTTGCGGGCCTGTGTGAACGGCGATCTGCCACGAAATACCCAGAATCAAAGGACAGAACATGACATCCGCAGTGATTGTTTCTACCGCGCGCACCCCGCTGGCCAAGAGCTGGAAGGGCGCTTTCAACATGACTTATGGCCCCACCCTGGGTGCCCACGCCGTCAAGGCGGCTGTGGAGCGCGCAGGCATTGAGGGCGCCGAGGTCGAGGACGTGATCATGGGCATGTCCCTGCCCGAAGGCACGACAGGCGGCAATGTCGCCCGTCTGATCGCCATGCGTGCAGGTCTACCTGTCACGACCTCGGGCCTGACCATCAACCGCTTCTGCTCCTCGGGCCTGCAGGCGATTGCGCTGGCTGCCCAGCGCATCATCGCGGGCGAGAACGATGTGCTGGTGGCCGGCGGTCTGGAGAGCATCTCCTGCGTGCAACCCCATCTGAACCCGCACATGGCTTTCGATCCCGAGCTGACAGCCATGAAGCCCGAGATCTACTGGAGCATGCTGCAGACTGCCGAGCAGGTGGCCAAGCGCTACAACATCAGCCGCGATGCCCAGGACGAGTACGGCGCCTCCAGCCAGCAAAAAGCGGCTGCGGCACAGGCGGCTGGCCTGTTCGAAGCGGAAATTGCTCCCATGAAGACCGTCATGGGCGTGGCCGACAAGGTGCGCGGCCTGATCACCAAGGAGGTGACCGTCAGCAAGGATGAGGGCATTCGCGAGGGCACGACCAAGGAAGGCATCAGCGGTCTGCGCAGCGCGCTGCCCGGCGGGGTGATTACCGCCGGCAATGCGAGCCAGTTCTCCGACGGGGCCGGCGCCTGCGCCGTGGTCAGCGAGGAATACGCCTCGCGCAAGGGCCTCAAGCCTCTGGGCCGCTTCCTGGGCTTTGCCGTGGCCGGCTGCGAGCCCGACGAAATGGGCATCGGCCCCATCTACGCCATTCCCAAGGTGCTCAAGAAGCTGGGGCTGTCGATCAACGATATCGACCTGTGGGAGCTCAACGAAGCCTTTGCCGTGCAGGTCATCTACTGCCGCGACAAGCTGGGCATTCCGGCCGACAGGCTCAATGTCAACGGCGGCGCGATTGCCGTGGGCCACCCCTATGGCGTTTCGGGCCAGCGCCTGACGGGTCATGCACTGATCGAGGGCAAGCGCCGTGGCGCCAAGCGTGTCTGTGTGACCATGTGCATTGGCGGCGGCATGGGCGCGGCAGGCGTGTTTGAAGTCCTGTAAGCAGGGCTTGGGTCAAGCCGTCTTCTGGCCACCTTGGGATGGGGGGCTGGAGGCGGCTTTTTTCTCCTCTGAATTTATGAAATTGATAGCTTTGATCGCTTTATTCATAAGCGGTGAAGCCTGTTCTGATAGGTAATCTATGCGCCTGCGTTCCACCATTGACTTTCTGCTCTACGACTGGCTGCAGGCCGAAGGCCTGACCAGTCGCTCACGCTTTGCCGATCATTCGCGTGATACCTTTGATGCGGTGATGGATACCTGCGAGCGCATCGCGCGCGAGAAATACGCGCCCTTCAACCGCACGGTGGATCTGCATGAGCCGCAGTTCGACGGCGAAAAAGTCATCCTGCCTCAATGCACCTATGAAGCCCGCGAGGCCTATGCCGAATCGGGCATGCTCAGCGCGGCCCAGGACTACGAGATGGGCGGCATGCAGCTGCCCTATACCGTGGAGGCAGCGGCCAACTGCTTTTTCGCAGCGGCCTCGATCAGCATTGGTTCGAACATGCTGACCTCGGGCAATGCCAACGCCATCATGGCCCATGGCACCGAGCGGCAGAAAAAAGTCTTTGCCGCCAATGAGTTCAATGGCCGCTGGGCCGGCACCATGGCCTTGTCCGAGCCGCAGGCGGGCTCCTCGCTGTCGGACATCGCCACGCGCGCCGAGCCCGATGGCGTCGAGTACGAGAGCGATGCGCTGGGGCCGCGTTATCGGCTCAAGGGCAACAAGATGTGGATCAGCTCGGGCGACCACGAGATGACCGAGAACATCGTGCACCTGGTGCTGGCCAAGATTCCCGGCGCCGATGGCAAGACCATTGCCGGCGTGAAGGGCATTTCGCTGTTCATCGTGCCCAAGAAGCTGGTCGATGCCGAGGGGCGGCTGACCGGCGAGCGCAACGACGTGGCCCTGGCGGGCCTCAACCACAAGCTGGGTTGGCGCGGCACGACCAATACCTTGCTCAATTTCGGCGAAGGCAGATACCCGGTGCGCGGCCAGCATGGCGGGGGCCTGGATGGCCGCGGCGCGGGTGCGATCGGCTATCGGGTCGGCCAGCCCGGCGAGGGCCTCAAATGCATGTTCCACATGATGAACGAGGCGCGTATCTCCATCGGCATGGCGGCTTCCATGCTGGGCATGGCGGGCTACCACGCCAGTCTCGAATATGCGCAAAGCCGCCCTCAGGGCCGGCCCATAGGCGAGGGCGGCAAGGATGCGAGCCGGCCACAGTCGCGCATCATCGAGCATGCCGACGTCAAGCGCATGCTGCTGGCGCAGAAGGCCTATTGCGAAGGCGCGCTGGCCCTGAACCTGCTGTGTGCGAGACTGGTGGACGAGCAGTACACCGGCCAGAGTCAGGAGGCGGCAGAAGCCAGGCTGCTGCTGGAGGTGTTGACGCCGGTTGCCAAGAGCTGGCCCAGCGAGTTCTGCCTGGAAGCCAATTCGCTGGCCATCCAGATCCATGGCGGCTATGGCTATACGCGGGACTTCGCGGTCGAGCAGTACTGGCGCGACAACCGTCTGAACATGATTCACGAGGGCACGCATGGCATCCAGGCGTTGGATCTGCTGGGCCGCAAGGTCGTCATGGACGGTGGCAAGGGGCTGCAGCTGCTGGCGGCCCGCATCAACGCCACCATCCAGCGTGCCATGCAGCATGAAAAGCTGGCGAGCCATGCCAACCAGCTGGCGCGCGCGCTGGCCGATGTAGGCGCCGCCACCAAGGCGGCCTGGGCGAGCGGCAATCCCCAGGAGGCCCTGGCCAATGCCGTGCCCTATATGCAGGCCTTCGGCCATATGGTGCTGGCCTGGATCTGGCTGGATGTGGCGCTGGCCGTGCTGGTCATGGACAGGGATCTGGCGATTGCTGCCCATCGCGGCAGCCTGGCGGCGCAGCGCTACTTCTTCCACTACGAGCTGCCGCGCATCGGTGCCTGGCTGCAGGTGGTCAAGGCGCGCGACATGACCTGTGCAGGTATGGAGGAAGAGGCGTTCTAATCCGCGCAGCGCAACAAAAAAGGCCCGCGTCAGCGGGCCTTTTTATTGGCGAGGGCTCGGCTCAGGGCTTTGCGCAGTTATCGCTCATGCCCACCATGCCGGAGATCTTCTGGAGGCTGGAGCGCTGTTTCAGACATTCCTGATAGCTGGCTTCGGCGGCTTTTTGCTGCGCCACCTGGGTGGCCTTGGCACGTTCGGCGCGCAGCTGGGCGATGCGTTCACGAATCTGCGGCATCAGCGCCGTCGCGGCCTTCTCGCCTTCCACAATCGCATGGCTGCGCTGAGCGAAGTCGGCCGGGCCGATGTCCAGAACCTTGGGGCGGATGATGATGTCTGCGCGTGCCAGCTCGGCCTGTCCCAGCTTCTGGCCCATGATGGCAATCGACTGGTTGAGCGCGCCCAGCATATTGGCTGGGGTCTTGCCGCTGGCCTTGTTGGAGATGTCCACGGCAATCACGATGTCGGCCCCCAGATTGCGCACGGCATCCACGGGCACGGGGCTGACAATGCCGCCGTCCACATAGTGGTACTTGCCGATGGTGACGGGCTGGAACACGCCGGGCACGCTGCTGGAGGCGCGCACGGCCTGGCCCACGTTGCCACGGGCAAACACCGTGCGCTCGCCGTCTTCCAGGCGCGTGGAGATGGCGACAAAGGGCTTGGCCATCTGCTCCAGCGGCTTGCGGTGCACCTGTTCATTCACATAGTCTTCGAGCTTCTGGCCCAGTACCAGGCCGCCGGAGGACAGTTGCAGGTCGCGGATCTTGGCCTCGTCCAGCGCCACGGCTTTTTCCTGCAGCTCGAAGGCGTTCATGCCGCTCGCATAGAGCGCGCCCACCACGCTGCCGGCACTGGTGCCGGCCACGAACGAGGGCGTCAGGCCATTGGCCTCGAGCATCTTGATGACCCCGATATGGGCAAAGCCCTTGGCCGCACCGCCGCCCAGGGCCAGTCCGATCTTGATAGCGGGGGCCGAGGTGGTGGCGGTAGGCGGCTCGGGTGTCGCTGCGGTGCTGGGCGGATTGCTGCCGCAGGCGGCAAGGCCAAGCAGACTCAAACAGAGCAAAGGGCGCAAAAAAACGTTCGGGCGCATGCCGGGAAATCCTGCTGTCATTAGGGCGCAAAGTATAGCGATGGGTGCCGGAGTCGGTGATGTGCGGTTTTGCTTGTCAAAAAGCATAGCCGTCATCGCTTGCCTGTAAATCGTTTGAGGCATGTATCCCTTGTTTGGCCTATGCGCGAGCAAGCCGTGCTGCCGACAATGTTCTCATCGCAAGCAAGTGGCTGGTCCGCTCTGACGGCGCGCCAGGATGAACGCCTGTGCGTTCTGTCCCTGATGCGGGAGCGGCACCATGAAGAGGCAGCAGATGTCGCAAGGCAATACATGGCAGGTGGAAGTCGAAAAGGCACAGGCCGCAGTCTGGTGGGTGGGCTTCGGCCTGGTGGTGGGAGTGCTGGGGGCAGCGCTGATCAGCCCGCTGTATGCGCTCTACCAGCAGGACTGGCAGTTGCGGCCCAGCGATATCTCGCTGATCTATGTGCTCTATATGTGCGGCGGGCTGTGCGCCCTGCTGTTTCTGGGGCGTTTGCCCGATCGCATTGGTTTCCAGCGCGTGATGCTGTGCTTTCTGTGTCTGACGCTGGTGGGCACGCTGATCTCGATGCTGGCCTGGAATCTGCCCAGCCTGATTGTCGGGCGTTTTGTGGTGGGGCTGTCCTCAAGCCTCATCACCATCAGCGCCACCACGGGACTGACGCTGCTGGCGGCCAGCGGTGCCACCCGTCTGCAGCCTCGGCGTGTGGCCATGGTGGCCAGTTTTCTCAATGTGCTGGGCTTCGGCCTGGGGCCGCTGATCGGCGGTGTGGCCGGGCAGTGGCTGCCCCGGCCCTTGGCGACGGCCTATCTGGTGCCGCTGGTACTGGGCTGCATTGGCGTGGCCGGCGTCTTCATGCTCAAGCTGCCTGAGTCGGCGCAGCTGAATCCAGGGCGGCCCGCCCAGGCGGCGGCTTGCCTGCGCTGGCAGGACTGTCTGCCGCGGCTGACCTGGCCTGGGCGCGAGGACTCCCTGGCTTTTGCGCTGACCTGCGGCTATCCGTTCGTGGCGTTTGGCGTGTTCGGGCTCTATGCCTCCATGGCGCCGCTGTTTCTGCAGCAGATGATTGCCTGGAGCGGCCCAGTGGTCAGCGGCACGGCCATTGCGCTGATCCTGCTCGTCTCTGCGGGTATTCAGCTCTTGGCTGCCAGTCTGCCACTGCATCGCTGCGGCTTTGCCGCAATGGCGCTGCTGGCGCTCAGCAACGCCGTGCTGATATTGAACCTGCAGGCCAGATCGATGCTGCTGTTTGTCCTGGGAGTGTGTCTGACGGCGCTCGGGCATGGCATGTGCATGCTTGCCGGCATGAGCATGGTCGGCCGTCTTGCGGGGCCTGACAACCGGGCAGGGCTGCTGTCCACCTATCAGACCATAGGCTTGCTCGGCTCCATGCTGCCCATGCTGGTCGTGGGCTGGATTGCCGACCGCTGGAGCATCACGCTGGCCGTGAGCTTGTTTGCCTGTTTTGTCATGCTGTTGGCTACCCTGTTGGGACTGGCATTCGCGCGACACCCGCGCATACGGGAGGCTGCGGACTGAGGCAGGGCTTGCAGATAGTTTCTGTAAATAACAGAAAATAACATTCATTAATTAAATGTCACAAATTTGGATAAATTTGTCCTACAGGGATGCGGGAAAAGTTCGTATCCGGGCCAAAATGGGGACTGGTTACAGTTAATAGTCATGTTTTTGCAAGCATTAAGGGAGAAATCGATATGACCACTATGTTCAAGCGCTCCGCTCAAGTTCTGGCCATTACCGCCTTGGCCTTTGGCTTGGCTGCCTGCGGCAAGTCCGAAGACAAGACCGCTGGCCAGAAGCTCGATTCCGCCATTTCCCAGACCGAGAAGGCTGCGGAAAATGCAGGCACCAAGATTGAAGAAGGCACGGCCAAGGCCGGCGATGCGGCTGCCGATGCACTGGCCAAGGCTGGTGAAGCTGCTGGCGCTGCTGTGGACAAGGCTGGCGAGAAGATGGAAGAGGGCGCTGCCAAGGCAGGTGCTGCCCTGGATGACGCAGGCATCACCGCCGCCGTCAAGACCGACCTGATCAAGGCCCCGGAAATCAGTGCGCTGCAGATCAATGTGGACACCAAGGCCGGCGCAGTGACCCTGACCGGCACCGTGCCCAGCGAAGCCGTCAAGACCCAGGCCGGCGATATCGCCAAGGCCGCCAAGGGCGTGACCTCGGTCAACAACAATCTGACCGTGAAGGCTGGTTGATCCCTTTCGGCCTGCATCTCGCATGAAGCCAGAGCGCGCAAGCCCTCTGGCTTTTTTGTGCTCGCATGGCACTAAGATCAGGGCATGACCCAAGCCGACCACAAGCTTTCCACCCATCTGATTCACCATCCCTACAAGGCTCCCACGGACTTCGAAGGCCCGCAGCCGGCCGTGCACAAGGCTTCGACCGTGTACTTCGAGAACGTGCAGGCCATGCGCGAACGCCGCTGGCTGGACAAGAGCAGCTACACCTACGGCCTGCATGGCACGCCCACGACCTATGCCCTGGAAGAGCGTCTGGCTTCGCTGGAGGGGGGCCTGCAATGCCTGCTGGTGCCCAGTGGACTGGCCGCGATTGCCACGGTGTCGCTGGCGCTGCTGAGGACGGGCGACGAGGTACTGGTTCCCGACAACGTCTACGGCCCCAACAAGACCCTGACCGAAGGCGAGCTGGCCCATTTCGGCATCGGCCACCAGTACTACGACCCCATGAGTGTCGAAGATCTTGCGGCCAAGATCACGCCCGCCACCAAGCTGGTCTGGCTGGAAGCTCCGGGCTCGGTGACCATGGAGTTCCCGAATCTCGTCGAGCAGGTGCGCCTGTGCCGGGCCAGGGGCGTGACCATGGTGCTGGACAACACCTGGGGCGCGGGCCTGGCGTTTCGCCCCTTCGACCTGCTGGGCGATGGCAGTCTGGGCGTCGATGTCACGGCCCATGCACTGACCAAGTACCCCAGCGGCGGCGGCGATGTGCTGATGGGCAGCATCATCACGCGCAACCAGCCCCTGCATATGCGCATCAAGCTCGCGCACATGCGCCTGGGCCTGGGCGTGAGTGGCAACGATGCCGAGGCCGTGCTGCGCAGCCTGCCCAGCATCGGCCTGCGCTATCACGCACAGGATCGCTCGGCACGCCAGCTGGCACAGTGGCTGGCCACCCACAGTGCGGTGGCGCAGGTCTTGCACCCCGCCATGGCTGACGCCCCGGGCCATGCTTACTGGAAGCAGCTGTGCGCACAAGGCCAGGGCCAGGATGGCGTGGCTGCCGGTTTGTTCAGCGTGGTCATCGACGAACGTTTTGACCAGGCGGCCGTGGACCGCTTCTGCGACAGCCTGCGCCTGTTCAAGCTGGGCTACAGCTGGGGCGGGCCGGTGAGTCTGGTCGTGCCCTACGAGCTGCCCGAGATGCGCAGCCGTGCCACACCGCATATCAAGGCGGGGACCGTGGTGCGCTTTGCCATCGGCCTCGAAGACGCGACCGATCTGCAGGCCGATCTGGCCCAGGCGCTGCTGAAGGCTTTTGGTTGATGCTATTGAGATGAGAGCTTCTAGCGCCTGCTGATCATTGATTTCAAGGTTATTTTTTATTGAAATCAAGTATGGATGGCTGCTATAAGCTCTTATTTTTATAGTGAAGACCTATGCTTGGGCATGCGGGCTTTCCGCAATGCAGATTCAGGGTCGAGCGGGTAACTTGTTCCTGTCAGCTGCCGCCACCCAGGCGCGGCACGGGCGACAAGGAGGGTCTCGCATGCAAGCTTCCCCTGTTTCCGAAGTCAAGGCCGAGTCCGGCAATCTGCAGATTCTGCAGCTGCGCTGGAGCGAGCCCTGGCAGTGGCTGCTGCTCGGTTTGCGCGATGTGCGGCGCGCACCCATCATTGCGCTGTTCTACGGCCTGTGCTTCTGGGGCATGGCGCGGCTGCTGGCCTGGGTGTTCCGCTCCAGTCCCGAATATGTGATGTCCATGGCCAGCGGCTGTCTGCTGGTCGGACCCTTCATGGCCATGGGCCTGTACTACGTCAGCAAGCAGCAGGAGCAGGGCAAGCCCGTGCTGCTGTCGGAGTCGCTGACCTGCTGGGACCGACACCTGGCCAGCATGGGCATGCTGGTCATGGTGTTGATGGTGCTGGAGATGCTCTGGGGGCGCGCCGCCATGGTGGTGTTCGCCATCTCGTTCGACACCGGCATGCCCAGCACGGCAACCTTGCTGCAGACCCTGCTGCGCCCCGAGAACTGGGAGTTTCTGCTGGGCTACAGCGCGGTTGGCGGGATATTTGCGGCCCTGGTGTTTGCCAGCATGGTGGTTTCGCTGCCCACGATTCTCGATCTGGATACCGATGCGTTGACGGCCTGTATCACCAGCATGCGTGTGGTGGGCGCCAACACGGGCGTGATGCTGCTGTGGGGGCTGATCATCACCGTGTTGATCGCGGCCTCGCTGCTGTTCTACAGTGTGGGTCTGATCGTCATCGGGCCGCTGCTGGGCTGTGCCAGCTGGCATGCGTATAAAGCCAGCGTCCGCGCCGAAAGCAAGGAGGCCGCTGCCTGAGGCGCAATGAGGGGGATGCCATGGAGTTCTGGAACTGGTTGAAAAAAGTCTTCTCGTCTCAGTCCGGCGTGCCGGGGCGCAGCGCCGACTCGCAGCTGGCATGGACTTCGGCGAGCAGCCGCGAAGACGGCAGCGACGTCTTCAACGACAGCTATTTTTGTGGCGCGGGCAGCGGCGAGGGGGCCTGCAGCACGGATGGCGGCGATTCCGGTGGTGATGGCGGAGGCGGCGGCAGCGACTGAGGCCGCGCGGGCACCGCCTATTTCAGCAGCGGCCTGAGCTTGGGCCAGACATTGGCCAGCATCTGGGGCTGCGCCTGGGCATTGGGGTGAATCCGGTCGCTCTGAAACCACTGCTCGGCATCCGCCGCATCGCCGATTCCCGACAGCAGAAACGGCACCAGCGGCAGCTTTTGCGTGTCGGCAACCTTCTTGAACATGCCGGCGAACTGCTCGGTGTAGGTTGCTCCATAGTTGGGAGGCACCTGCATTCCCACCAGCAGTACCTGGGCTCCGGCTTCCTTGGCGGCCTTGATCATGACTTCCAGATTCTGCTGCGTGCTCTGCAGCGCCAGACCGCGCAATGCGTCGTTGCCGCCCAGCTCCAGAATCACGATGCCGGGTTCATGCTGCCTGAGCAGCGACGCCAGGCGCGCTCTGCCGCCAGCCGTGGTCTCGCCGCTGATGCTGGCATTGACCACCTTGCGCGGGTTTTTTTCATCATTCATGCGCTGCTGCAGCAACTGAACCCAGCCCTTGCCGCGCGTCAGTCCGTACTCGGCACTCAGCGAATCGCCCAGCACCAGCACCGGGCCGGATTTAGCTCCGGGCGCGGCCGCCGCTGCAATGTCGCAAGCCCCCGAAATGGCGAGCGTCAGAGCAACAGCGATACAGTGACGACGCTGCAGTGCAAACTGCGGGCTGCGATCCTTGACGTTTTTGCTATCCAATTGATTCATGTCCACAACTCTTGCCATTCCTTTGATTGCCGTTGAGCAACTGTCCAAATCGGTGAGCGATTCCACAGGCGTGCTGGATATTTTGCGGGATATCAATCTGAGCTTCACGGCCGGTGAAACTGTTGCCATTGTCGGTGCCTCGGGCTCGGGTAAAAGCACTTTGCTGTCGATTCTGGCCGGCCTCGATACCCCCAGTCACGGCACGGTCCGGCTGCTGGGCCAGGATTTGTTTGCACTCAGCGAGGACGACAGGGCGGCGGTGCGGGCCCAGAAGATGGGTTTTGTATTCCAGAGCTTTCAGTTGCTGGGCAATCTCACGGCACTGGAAAACGTCATGCTGCCGCTGGAGCTGGCGGGGCAGCGCGATGCGAGGGCGCGCGCCGCGCAGATGCTGGAGCGCGTGGGCCTGGGTCAGCGCCTCAATCACTATCCCAGGCTGATGTCGGGCGGCGAGCAGCAGCGCGTGGCCCTGGCGCGCGCCTTTGTGGTGGAGCCTGCCGTGCTGCTGGCCGACGAGCCCACGGGCAGCCTGGATTTCGCCACGGGCCAGACCATCATGGAGCTGATGTTTGCGCTCAACCGCGAGCGCGGCACGACACTGATCCTGGTCACGCATGACCGCGAGATAGCTGCGCAATGCGAGCGCAGCATCACCATCGAGGCCGGTCGCGCAGTCTAGGAAGCAAAAAGGCCTGTGTGATCACAGGCCTTCTTTCATCTGGCGCTTATCAGAAAAGCGCTTGCAGCTATCAAATCAATGGCTTTCGAGAGGCAGGCCTCATATGCGTGCCACTTCCAGTCCGGCCTTGCGTTCGGCGGCGCGGCAGGCGGCGGCGGTGAACAGCACGTCGGTCGAGGAGTTGAGAGCCGTCTCGGTAGAGTCCTGAATCACGCCGATGACATAGCCGACACCCACCACCTGCATGGCCACATCGTTGGGGATGTTGAACAGGCTGCAGGCCAGCGGAATCAGCAGCAGCGAGCCGCCTGGAACGCCCGAGGCACCGCAGGCGCAGACTGCGGAGACCACGCACAGCAATATGGCTGTGGGGATGTCCGCGCTGATGCCCAGCGTATGGGCTGCGGCCAGCGTCAGCACGCTGATGGTCACGGCCGCACCGGCCATATTGATGGTGGCGCCCAGCGGAATCGAGATGGTGTAGGTGTTCTCGTCGAGCCCGAGCTTCTGGGCCAGGGCCAGATTGACGGGAATGTTGGCGCCCGAGCTGCGCGTGAAAAAGGCGGTTACCGCGCTCTCGCGCAGGCAGGTCAGCACCAGCGGGTAGGGGTTGCGGCGAGTCTGGGTCCAGACAATGGCGGGGTTGACCACCAGGGCCACAAACACCATGCAGCCGACCAGCACGGCCAGCAGATGGGCATAGTCCTTGAGTGCATCCAGTCCGCCCGAGGAGAAGGTGGCGACCACCAGTCCGAATATGCCAAAGGGGGCCAGACGGATCACGCCTTGAATCACGCGGGTGATGGCGTCGCCGAAGTCCTCCACCATGGTGCGGGTGCTGGGGCTGGCGTGGCGCAGTGCAATGCCCAGTGCGATGGCCCAGGCCAGAATGCCGATGTAGTTGGCATTCAGCAAGGCATTGACGGGATTGTCGAACAGGCTCTGGACGACGGTGCTCAGCACCTGGCTGATCTCGCCGGGCACGCTCTGGACTTTGGGCGCTTCACGAAAGTGAATCACCGAGGGGAAGATGGCGCTGGCCGCCACGGCCACGCAGGCCGCCGCCAGCGTGCCGATCACGTAGAGCCAGAGCACGGGCTTGATCTGCGTTTCCTGGCCCGGGCGGTGGCTGCTGATGGCCGCCATGACCAGCAGCAGCACCAGCACCGGTGCCACGGCCTTGAGGGCGGCAATGAACAGGCCGCCCAGCAAGGCTGAGGGCTGGGCGGCAGCTGGCCATAGCCAGGCCACCAGGCCGCCCAGAATCAGGGCAATCACAATCTGCAGCACCAGGCTGGTGCGGTTGAACCAATCGAGCAAGGCTTTGAGCATGCTGGGTATTCGTTAAGGGATTGGAAGGGGATGCAGGCGCGCCAATCTCGTCATGCCGGGCATGAAGAGACCCTGTGCGCGAATGCAGGGGGAGCTGCAGGGCAGGCCTGCTGCCAGTCTTTCTGGGCGGCTGCGCAGCTTCATGTAAAGACTTGCACTCGGCACAAGCCATGCCGGTTCTGCCTGATGAAGCGGGTGCCGCCCGTTGGGGGCGCAGTGTAGCGGCAATGAAAAACCTCAGCTGCCAACCCAGACATGGCCCTGCGAGTCCCAGGTCTGCCGCAAACGCCGGGATAATACGGCCCCATGTCGTCCCCCAAAGTTCTTTTCGGCTTTCACGCCGTCGGCGTGCGTCTGAAGACCGCCCCTCAATCCATCATCGAAGTCTATTTCGAGGCTTCGCGCCGCGATGCGCGCATGCGCCAGTTTCTGGAGCGCGCCAAGGAGGCCGGGGTGCGTCTGATCGAGGCCGATGCCCTGCGCATTGCCAAGCTCGTCGGCTCGCATGGTCACCAGGGTGTGGCAGCACGTGTGGAAGAGGTCAAGGACACACGTACGCTCGACGAGCTGCTCGATGACCTGGAAGATGAAGGCGTGAAGGCCCCGCTGCTGCTGGTGCTCGACGGCGTGACCGACCCTCACAATCTGGGCGCCTGCCTGCGTGTGGCCGATGGTGCAGGCGTGCACGCCGTGATCGCCCCCAAGGACCATGCGGCCGGCATCAACGCCACCGTGGCCAAGGTGGCCAGCGGTGCGGCAGAGACCGTGCCCTACTTCATGGTCACCAATCTGGCGCGCACGCTCAAGGAACTCAAGGAGCGCGGCATCTGGATCATCGGCACCAGCGGCGATGCCGACAGGCATCTCTACCAGATGGATCTGACCGGCCCGACGGCGCTGGTGCTGGGGGCCGAGGGCGATGGCATGCGCCAGCTGACCCGCAAGACCTGCGATGCACTGGTCGGCATCCCCATGCAAGGTGCGGTGGAAAGCCTGAATGTGTCCGTTGCCAGTGGTGTGTGCCTGTATGAGGCATTGCGCCAGCGTCTGGCAGCAGCGGTGGCGATCAAGGCCTGAGCAGGCTAGCCAGGCCGCTGAAAGCGAAAGCAAGGCGCGACTGCGACAGCGGTGGCGCCTTTTTTGCGGGCGGCCGATCCGTTCTCAGGCGGCCGGCAGATCGGCCGGGGTCGTGCAGCCCGGGTGCAGCATGCGCTGTACGGTGCGTGCCAGCTCGCCAATATCCATGGGCTTGCTCAGTACGACATAGCGGCATTCCCGGGCCTGCGGCAGTTCGGCCTCTTCGCTGCTGGTCATGAGGACGAGCGGAATGAGAATCTGCTTGCGGGCCAGCTCCTGCTGCATGTTCGCAATGTTCAAAGGAGCCGGGAATTCATCGGCGGCAATGATGAGGTCCACCTTCATGCCGCTGTTGATATAGCGCAGCGCGACTTCGGGCAGGTAGGCGGTCACGACCTGGTAGTCCAGTCCGTACAGCACCTGGGCCATGGCATTGCGCGCGGCCAGGTCCGGCTCGATGAGCAAGATCGTTTCCTGCCGGCCTGCCGGGGTAGCCGCTTGCGGGACCTGCGCAGCAGCCGGCTGTGCACGCGGGAAGTACAGGCTCACGATGGTGCCCAGGCCCTGGGTGCTTTCGACTTCGATCAGGCCCTGGACATGGTCCATGAAGTTCTTGACCATGGGCAGGCCCAGGCCCGCGCCCTTGCCCTCGGGCTTGGTGGTGAAGAACATGTCGAAGATGCGGGCCTTGATCTCTTCACTCATGCCCATGCCGTTGTCTGCCACGCTGACCATGACATAGTCGCCCGCATGGCCGGCACGCTTGAGCAGCACGTTCTCTGCGGTCAGCGTGATCTGGCCATGTTCTTCGGTGGCATCGCGCGCATTGATGCAGAGATTGATCAGCGAGTTCTCGAAATACAGCTTGTCCACGCTGATGGGCCAGATGCTGGACGCCATGTGCAGCTGCAGTTCAGCGTTCTGGCCGACGGCCTTGCTCAGCAGAGGCTCCAGATCCTGTACCAGCGCACGGGGGTCGGCAGCGGCCAGCTGCATGGATTTGCGGCTGCTGAACCCGGTCAGATGCGATGCCAGGCTGCCCGCTTTCTGAATCGTGTTGAGGATCACGTCCACATGCTCGAGCTGCTCGGGCTCGCCCAGCTGCTTTTCCAGCATGCCGGCATGCAGGCCGGTGATGAAAAGCAGGTTCTTCATGTCGTGCGCAACACCGGCAGACAGCTGGTTCACCATGCCCATTTTCTGGGCCTGTGCGAGGTAGGTTTCAGCCTGATCCAGCGCTTGCTGTTTGAGCCTCAGCTGGTGGCTCAGCGTGGTGATCTGGTCGCGCAACTGGTTCTCGGACTGCCGGATGCTGTCTATGCCCAGATTGGCGCCGACCCAGTAGAGAATTCTGCCCTGCGCATTCTTGACCGGAGACAGCGACGAAAAAAACCAGTGGAACTGGCCGTCATGGCGCTTGATGCGCAGCCGGTATCCCGTCGGCTTTTCGGTGATCAGGGCACGCGACAGCCCGGTGTTGACGGCGGCCAGATCGTCGGGATGCACGATGTCGATCCAGATGCCTTCGCGCAGGCTCAGCGGGCGTACCTCCCGGTAGGCATACTCCTGCAGGGCCTGGTTGAACCAGGTCACTTCTCCATGGGGGGTGGCCATCCAGATCTGATAGGGGAGGTGATCCAGAAAGGCCTCGAAGCGGTTGACATGGCCCAGCCCGAGTTCGTCATCGGGCTCATGCGATGCGGTCTCGGCCTGCAATACATAGCACTGCACTGCGGGGCGCATTCCATCGTCCGGAATCGGTGAGAAATGCCAGAGCCCGGCGAGACCGGGCAAATGGGTCGTGGTTTCCCGGCCTGTTTCCATGCACTGGCCGACAGCCTTCCTGGCCGACTCGAACATCGCCAGCCCCTGCGTGGCAGGGGATTGAATGCCGGCTTGCAGCAGCCGCTGCATTGCGGGGTTGGCAAAGCGAAGTTCCAGCGTTCTGGCATCAACAACAGCCCATGCCAATGCTGCAGGCAGCATGGCTTGCTGAAGTGCGAACAATCGGCCCGATTCGTTCATGTGCTGGTGTGGTGCAATATCAGGCAGGGCAAACGCTCTGCACAGTGATTCAAGTATTCCACGTTGCAACTTGATTTTTGGGGTCATTGCCTTGGTTCAAGCACTTATTGACAATTCTTCGGCCTCCTTGGGTGCGATTGCCTGCGTGCGCCGCTGGCTGGGCGAGGCGCAGCGGCTGACCGTGCTTACCGGGGCCGGCGTCAGTGCCGAATCGGGAGTACCTACTTTCAGGGACACGGAAAACTCTTACTGGTCCCGGTTCAAGCCCGAGGAAATGGCCAGCGAGGCGGGGTATCGCCGCGATCCGGCTCATGTCTGGCGCTGGTACCAGCACCGGCGATCCCTGCTTGCCAGGGCGGCTCCCAACGAGGGACATCTGGCGCTGGCGCGCTGGGCAAGGCAGCATCCCGGGCAGATGACGCTCGTCACGCAGAACGTGGATGGGCTGCACCAGCAGGCGGGCAGCGAAGAGGTGCTGAGTCTGCATGGTGAGCTGAGCAGGAATCGCTGGCTGAATCGCCGCTGTGCGTCATGCGATCTCGAGCATGCTGTCCCTGGCGAGCCGCCGCATTGTGCCGCCTGCGGCAATTTGCTGCGGCCTGCGGTCGTCTGGTTCGGCGAGTCTTTGCCTGGCCAGACCTGGGCCAGGGCAGAGCAGGCGGCAGAGCAATGTCAGCTGATGCTGGTGATAGGCACATCGGGCGCCGTCTACCCGGCCGCAGGTCTGGCCAAGATTGCCAGGCGCAACCGGGCCCGCGTGGTCATTGTCAACCCGCATGCCAGCGAGCTGGACCCGGTGGCTGATCAGATGATCGCGATGCCGTCGGCGCTGGCGCTGCCCTTGCTGCTGGCAAGTCCCGAGGATGGCTTGCAGCCGGGACAGCCCTGCTGACTCCTGCCTCTACTAGACCCAGCCCAGCGCACCCAGCGCCGCACCGGCAGCCAGCAGCCACAGCAGATGAATGCGGGTGCGCCATACCAGCAGGGTGCACGCAAGGCTCAGCAGCCATAGCTTCCAGTCCTTGCCTGGGCTGCCGCTGGCGCTGCCCAGCAGCCAGCCAGTCGCCAGCAGCAGTCCGATCACCAGCGGAGCCATGCCTTGCTTGAAGGCACGCACGCCGCGCTTGTCACGGTTGCGCTGGCCCCAGCGCGAAGCCTGCCAGGTCAGCAGCGAACTGGGCAGCAGAATGCCCACCATGCATACGGCAACACCGAGTGCACCCAGGCCCCAGGCAGCAGGGCCGGTGCCTCCACCTGCATTCAGTCCCACGTTCCAGCCCAGCAGGGCGATGAACAGCACGTTGGGGCCGGGGGCTGCCTGGGCAATGGCGATGGAACTGGTGAACTGGGTTTCCGACAGCCAGTGGTTGCCGTCGACCAGATAGCGGTGCATATCGGGCGCGGCGGTGATGGCGCCACCCACGGCCATCAACGACAGCGTCAGGAAGTAGACAAGCAGATGCAGCCAGTCCACGGTCTGCAGATCGATCACCAGGGTGTTCATTCCAGGCTCCGATAGGTCAGCACGCAGCCGGTCGCGCCCACCAGCAGCAAGGCCCAGAACAGCGGCAGGCGCAGCACGGCAACCAGCACAAAGGCGGCAATGGCCAGCCCTGCGCAATACCATTTGCCCAGCGGGTGTTTGCGCAGCGTGCCGGCCAGCTTGAGGCCCATGCCTGCGACCAGTCCCGCCGCCACGGCACCCATGCCGCGCAGGGCGCCGGCCACGGCCGGATTGGCCGCGAACTGGGAATAGACCAGAGTGAGGCTGATGACCACCAGCATGGGAAAGGTCAGCATGCCGCACAGCCCCACGAGGGCACCGCGCCAGCCGAAGTAGCGTTCGCCCAGCATGATGGAAAGATTCACCACATTGGGGCCGGGCATGATCTGCGCCACGGCCCAGTCCTCCATGAACTCCTCATTGCTCAGCCATTGGCGCTTTTCGACCAGTTCGCGCTGCACCACGGCCAGCACGCCGCCAAAACCCTGCAAGGCCAGAAAGGTCAGCGACCAGAAAAGTTCGCTCAGATGGGCTGGGCGTGGCCGCTGGGCTTGCGGCAAGGATGGTGGGGCGGGTGCGCTCATTGAAACGGCCTTGGGGCCTCTGGAGAAAGTGATGGCGATCAGCCGTGGATGCTAATGCGGGCGCCTCTGCCCGGATAGCTGCCAGCCATCTCCAGTCGAGAAGGGCGTATCGACCACTTTGATGGCTCCCGTTGCCGTATCGCGACGCCGGCTGTGATCAGAGGTCGCCCAGTATCTGTTCCAGATCGGCGTCGTCGGCATCGGCCTCCAGGCGCAGGCTGCCCTGTATGTGATCCAGATGGCTGAGCATCAGCTGTTCTGCCAGCTCGCCATTGCCCGCGACAATGGCATCGACCACGGCTTCGTGCTCGTCCACCAGGCAGCAGGTGTTGACTGCCGACTCATACAGCGAGATCGTCAGGCAGGTCAGCGTGGACAGTTCGCGCATGCTGCGCAGAAGCGCGGAGTTGCCGGCCAGCTCCGCCAGCAGCACATGAAACTCGCCGGACAGCCGCACCGTGGCTCGCTTGTCGGAGTTGGCGCGAGCATCGCGCTCCTGCTTCAGATGGGCCTGCAGACGACGGATCTTGCCATTGTCCATGTGCAGGACGAGGCGGCGCACAATGCCCGGCTCTATCAGCCGGCGTGCTTCGAAGACGTCCAGTGCCTGTTCGATGCTGGGTTTGGCGACAAAGGCTCCGCGTTGCGGGAACAGCTCCACCATCTGGTCGCGTGCCATGCGGGCCAGCACCTCGCGTACGCGAGCCCGGCTGGTGTTGAAGATATTGGCCAGCCGGTCTTCGCCGAGTTTGGTTCCCGGCAACAGGCGATGCTCATGGATGGCTGTGGCAATGCGGGCGGCCATTTCATCCACGGTAATTTCGGATCGAGATGTATTGCTTCGATTGTTCACTTTTGTAGTGCTTTTTGTCGACATGCTGCTGAATTCTAGTGTCACACAGCATGCCGGCTTGCATCATCTCGATGGAGGTTATCCCGCAGCCGCGTGTTCAGGGTAGCTGGCTAAAGAGCTGGGTGAGGCCCGGGGGAAGATTCCTGAACTCCTTGCGCGGCGGCTTGGCAAAGCTGCCGGCGCGTGCCGCTGCGGGTGCCAGCGAGACCAGGCTTTGCGCGTGGTTGACGGCGCTGGAGACGCCATCGACGGCCGGCACCGGCAAGCGCTGCTTGATGGAGCGTGCCAGGCCGGCCAGCGGTGCGCCGGCAATGATCAGGACGTCGGCGCCATCTTCGCTGACCGCTGCTTCGCACAAGGCCTGCAGGCGTGCTGCATGATCGTCCTGTACGCTGGCAATGTCCCGCAGAGGCTCGTCCAGGCAGCGAATGCTGGCCAGCCGGTCCATGAGTCCGTTGCGCTCGACCATGTCTCGGTACCAGGCGGTGATGCGCCTGGAGATGGCAATGATGGAAAAGCGCTTGCCCAGCATGCATGCGCTCATGAGCGCGGACTCGGTCATGCCCAGCACGGGAATGTCCAGGGCCTCGCGCAGGCCTTCGAGACCGGGGTCGCCAAAGGCCGCCAGGATGACGGCGTCATGCCGCGCGGCATGGGTGGCTGCCAGCTCGGCCACCGCGTAGGCGGCAATCATGGCCTCGAAGCGCGTCTCTATATAGGCCACACCCATGGGGGCGGTCAGCATGGTGATTTCCGTACCCGGAGCAGCGGCCAGCCTGGCCTCTTTCTCTATCAAGCAAGTGACGCTCTCGGAGATATTGGGATTGATGATCAGCAGTTTCATGGTGTGTGCTCCGGTTCAGAAGCGGGGTGCGGGTCGCTTGGGCAGCAAGGTGGGGGCGCCACGCTGCAGGAATCGTCCCTGGCCGGCTCTGGCCTGGAATCTCTCGCCATCCCAGACGATCTGGCCGCCCGACAGGGTCAGGCAGGGCCAGGCCTTGAGCAGTTGGCCTTCGTAGGGAGTATGGTCCACGTTGTGATGCAGGTCGCGGTTGCGGATGGTGCGCTCGCCCTCCTGCCAGACGACCAGGTCGGCATCGGCACCTATGGCGATGCTGCCCTTGCGCGGGTGCAACCCATAGACCTTGGCCGGGTTGGTGGAGGTCAGCTCCACGAAGCGGTTGAGTGTCATGCGTCCCGCCAGCACGCCATGGGTGTAGAGCAGGGACAGGCGGGTCTCGATGCCCGGGATGCCGTTTGGAATATGGCTGAAGGACACTTCCTGGCCACCCGGCTTTTTGCCTTCCGGGGCGTCGTAGTTGAATGGCGCATGGTCGGATGAGAATACGGTGAAGAGCCCGTCGTTGAGACCGTTCCAGATGACCTCCTGGTTGGCCTTGTCGCGTGGCGGCGGGCTGCATATGCACTTTGCGCCTTGGTAGCTGTCGTCCAGGCCCAGGTCTTCTGCGCTCAGGAACAGGTATTGAGGGCAGGTCTCGGCCATGATGTTCATGCCATGGGAGCGTGCCCAGCGGATCTGCTCGACGGCCTCGCGGCCCGAGACATGGACGATGAGGATAGGCACATCGGCCAGCTCCGAGAGTGCGATGGCGCGGTGCGTGGCCTCGCGCTCCACCAGCATGGGGCGAGAGACCGCGTGGTAGCGAGGGGCGGTGCGGCCGCTGGCTTCCAGGCGCTTGGTCAGCCATTGGATGCAGTCGGCATTCTCGGCATGGATCATGGCCGTGGCATCGTATTTGCGGGCCACGTCCAGGACATCGAGAATCTGACCGTCATCGAGCTTCAGATCGTCATAGGTCATGTAGATCTTGAAGGAGGTATAGCCTTCCCGAATCAGCGCGGGCAGCTCGTTTGCCAGCACTTCGGGCGTGGGGTCGCTGACGATCATGTGAAAGCCGTAGTCCACATAGGCCTTGCCTTCTGCGCGGCGGTGGTAATCGGCCACGGCAGCGCGCAAGGACTGGCCTTTGGCCTGGGCGGCGAAGGGAATGATCGTGGTGGTGCCGCCGCAGGCCGCCGCACGGGTGCCGCTTTCGAAGTCGTCTGCCATGCGCACCGGCGGCTCCATGGGCTGATCCAGGTGGCAGTGGGCGTCGATGCCGCCCGGCGTGACGATCCGGCCTTGAGCGTCGTATTCGTGAGCGCCGGCGGGCAACTGCTTGCCCAACTGGGCGATCTTGCCGTTGCGGATACCGATGTCGGCTTCAAAGATGTCACTGGCAGTCGCGACTTGTGCATTGCGCACCACGATATCGAATTCGCAGGGGTTCATGTTCGGGATCGGTTTTACGGTGAGTGTGAGAGGCCAGTCGCAGCTGGCATGACTGTGGCGAGGTTTGCAGAACGATGAGGTGTCATCGCTTCCAGCGAGGGGGCGCCTGGTGCCGGGCGGGCAGGAGCGTGCCGCTCCTGCCGTCTTCGGGTCCCAGGTCTACACGGGTACTTTCTTGCTGTAGTCGATTAGCAGGGCCGAGCAGATGAACAAGCCCAGGCCTGCGCCGGTGAACATCATCAGCGCCATGAAGTAGGAGCCTGTGGCCTGCACGATCAGCCCCACGATGATGGGCACGCCGATGCCGGCGCAATTGCCGCCGAGGTTCATGACGCCGCCCAGAAAGCCGACGCGATTGCGGGTGCCGATCAGGGACGGGATGCACCAGAACAGGCCGCACCAGCGCAGGAAGAACAGGGTGATCGACAGCAGGATGACGACCGTGACGGGGTCGGTGATCTGCGAGACGCCATAGATGGCGATGGTGGCGATGATGGATGCAATGCCGAACAGGGTGCGCAGCACGGTGGCCTGGTTGCCACCTTTCTCACGCCATTTGTCGGCGATCCAGCCGCCGATCATTTCTCCCACGAAGCCGGAGAAGAACATGGCGAAAAGCGCACCGCCCATGGCCTTGATGTCCATGCCGTGCACCTTGGACAGGTAGGTGGGCATCCAGGTCAGCAGGCCGTAAAAGAGTGCGTTGAAGCACATCCAGCCAAAGAACATGCCCCATACCGAGCGGTACTTGAAGAAGTCCAGCAGCTTGCCCTTGCTGGTTCCGGCGTCGGCCCTGGCATCTTCGGCATGTGCTGCTTCGATGTGACGGGCTTCGGCCTCGTTCACACCGGAATGCTCGCGAGGGTGGTTGCGGATATAGGACCAGGCAAAGTAGCCCGCGATCATGGTGCCGACGCCGGCGACCACGAAGGAGATGCGCCAGGAGCCGAAGAAGGCGATCAGGCCCGCAATGATGATGGCTCCCAGGGCGGCTCCCAGCGGTGCGCCACCGTCAAGCAGCGTGGCGCCGCGGCCGCGCTCGTTCTGGGACATCCAGATGCCGTTGAGCTTGCCTCCGGCCGGGTAGATGGGGGCTTCGGCGGCTCCCAGCCCCAGGCGTGTCAGCAGCAGAGAGAACCAGCCCGTGGTGAAGGCGGCGATGGTTTGAAACAGACCCCAGCCCAGGGTGGCGCCGGCGATGACGGAGCGTGGGCCGTATTTGTCGGCAAGCATGCCTCCCGGGATCTGCATGAAGGCATAGGTCCAGAAAAACGAACTCAGCAGCAAACCCTGCATGGCAGGACTCAGATCGAATTCCTTGGCAATCATCGGCATGGCCACCGATAGGGAAGCTCGGTCGATGTAGTTGATCGAGATGAGGAACAACATCATCAGGAAGATCTTCCATCGGACTTTGGTCGGAGCCTGCGTGTGCTCCGCTGCGGCTGTGGTCGGGATATGCATCTTCGGGGTCACTCCATCCAGGGTTGGTTGATGTGATGAAAATTTAAATGTCGACAATGTTGTAAACAATATAGAAAACACCTATGTGACTAAATTCGCTTTGAAATATCTGCATTTCCGCAGTGCTACAGACGAATTGGAATGTATTTTCTGGCAACTTTGAGAATTGATGCTTTTATTGTTGTTGACAGTATTGTTGACGTTTTGTGGTGGACTGAGAACAATGTGATCTGGCTGCCGAGACGGCCAGCCCTTCACGGAGAAACACAAGAGATGACTGCAACCAAGACATGCCTGGGCGTGCTGACGCCTTCTTCGAATACGGCGCTGGAGCCTCTGACCAGTGCGCTGGCCGCCAGCGCGGGTCGATGCTCGGCACATTTTTCGCGCTTCACGGTGACGGAGATTTCGTTGGCGCAGGCCGCGCTCAATCAGTTTGATGACAGCAAGATTCTTGCGGCCGCAGAGCTGTTGGCGGATGCCAAAGTGGATGTGATCGGCTGGAGTGGTACCGCTGCTGGCTGGCGCGGCTTTGAATGCGATCGGCAGCTATGCGAGCGCATCGAGCAGCGTACGGGCATCAAGGCAACGACGGCCATCCTGGCGCTCAATGAGCTGATGCAAAAGCTTTCCGTCAAAAAGCTGGCCATCGTGAGCCCCTATACCGCGGATGTGCAGCAATGTATCGTCAACAATTACCGCGCAGCCGGCGTGGAAACCACGGCTCATCGGCATCTGAACATTTCGGTCAATCACCGCTTTGCGCTCGTGGAGCCGGAGCAGTTGCTGGGGCTGATCGAAGAGGTGATCGAGGAGGGCGCCCCCGATGCGGTGGTGACTTACTGCACCAATCTGCATGCAGCGCAGTTGGCGGATCAGGTGGAGCGGCGCTGGAATGTGCCGCTGCTCGATACGGTCAGCACCACGGTGTGGGGGATGCTGCGTGCGGCAGGACGCAGTCCGGCAGATATCAAGGGATGGGGGCGCTTGTTTGAAGTGGCGTGACAGCCGGTGGCTCAAGCAAGGGCTGCCGGCAGGCTGTGGTGAAAGACGAGTCGGGGATGGCGGCGCTTGGTGAAGAAAGACCCGGGCTTGCGCCGTGCGCCCGAAAGTGATGTCCGAGGAATGGAGAGACTATGAAACTGGTTCGATTTGGAGCTGCCGGAGAGGAAAAGCCCGGTCTGCTGGATGCGCAAGGGGTGTTGCGCGATGCTTCGAGCTGGGTGGCCGACTGGCGCGGCGCCGAGCTGCAGCCTGAAAAGCTGGCGCTATGGCGCGACCGACAAGCGGAGGAGCTGCCGGCCGTGTCAGGAGCCCCCCGACTGGGCTGCCCGGTGGCGCAGGTAGGCAAGATCGTCTGCGTGGGCTTGAATTATGCAGACCATGCGGCAGAGGCCGGGGCCGCGCCACCGGCCGAGCCGGTGCTGTTCATGAAGGCGGTCACGGCCATCAGCGGGCCCAATGACGACATACAGATCGTGCCGGCGGCGACCAAGGTGGACTGGGAGGTGGAGCTGGGTGTGGTCATCGGCAGCCGCGCCACGCGGGTGAGCGAGCAGGCCGCGCTGGGGCATGTGGCCGGCTATGTGCTGGGCAACGATGTGTCCGAGCGTGCCTGGCAGATGGAGCGCGGCGGCACCTGGGACAAGGGCAAGAGCCATGACAGTTTTGCGCCCCTGGGGCCCTGGCTGCTGACGGCCGACGAGGTGGCCGATCCGCACTGCATTGCGCTGTGGCTGGAAGTGAACGGCCAGCG
This sequence comes from Comamonas sp. Z3, assembly GCF_008121565.1. Taxonomy (NCBI): domain Bacteria; kingdom Pseudomonadati; phylum Pseudomonadota; class Betaproteobacteria; order Burkholderiales; family Comamonadaceae; genus Comamonas; species Comamonas sp. Z3. Next base: position 377,542 of record NZ_VOQU01000007.1, on the reverse strand, counting down.
CATGCAAAGCGGCAATACCCGCAATTTCATCTTTGGCGTGCCCAAGGTCATCAGCTATATCAGCCAGTTCATGACCCTGGAGCCGGGCGATGTGATTCTTACCGGCACGCCTGCAGGCGTGGGTCTGGGGCAAAAGCCGCAGCCTGTCTTTCTCAAGCCCGGCGACGTGGTGCGGCTGGGTGCCGACGGACTGGGCGAGCAGCGTCAGGTCTGCGTGGCCGTGAGCTGAGCTGCATTCCTTCCGGAGAGCTGGCTTTCAGAGCTTTCCTGGAGAAACCGGAGCGGAAGGCGCGCGCCTTTCTTTGGCCCGCTACGGATGCTGGGCCTGCTTGATGTCGATTCGCCTGGCCGTGATCTTGGCCACGCATTCGAGCTTTTGCAGATCCTTGGCTGTCAGGCTTTCATCGGCGGCCTGACTGAAGCAGCACAGTGTGCCGTAGACCTTGCCGCTGGCCAGCACGATAGGTGTGCTCAGATGGGCACCTACGCGAAAAGGCGTTGCCGGCAGCTTGGAAAAGGCCGGATGGGTGGCAGCGTCATGGACCAGGCCGGGCAGAACGCCGTCGAGCACGCACTGGCAAAACGACTCTTCCAGAGGGCCGCCGCCGCCGGTGGCAATCAATTCCTTGCCGGGGGCAGTATCGACATGCTGGAACATGCGTTGGCCGTTGCGGATCTCGGAGACAAAAATCACCTCCATATGCAGGTGCTGGCGCAGCTCCTGCAGGACCAGGCGCACGTTTTCATCGACCAGTTCGTCGCTTTGATCTGCCGTGGCCAGCAATAATTCGCTGACCTGTACCTCCAGTGCCTCGGGTGCGTAGTCCCAGTTGTGAATCGCCATCTCTCAAACCTCTGCATATCGCGCAAAAACTCGGCCCATTTTGGCCGAGCCAACAGGGTTCTCAAGTTAACAATACGTAAGACTTCAAAGTGAATCCTGGCCGGCTTGAGTCTGGATGAGCGCCAGCACCTGGGCATGCAGCTCGGCGGGCACGGCGATCAGCTCCATATTCAGCACACGGGCCATTTCCTGCAGGGTGGAAAAGCGCGGGTCGACATCGCCGGTTTCCGTGCGTTGCACTGCCATGCGCGACAGACCGGCGCGTTCGGCCAGATCGGCCTGGGTGATGCGGGCGGCCTTGCGGGCCTGGGCCAAAGTCGTGATGAGTTCGGAAGTCATGCGTATCAATATACTCTTTGTAGCGCGGTGCAAAAGCGTGGCGCCTGCTGGAGGGTGTTTCCCCGGGGCAGGCCGGGCGCCGCAGTCTGCCACGCCACTGCCATACTGCGAGGGCATGGTGGCGATGGTTCACGGAACAACAGGAGTGCGCAATTGGACTGGATAGCAATGCAGCTGAGCCACGAGAGCGTCAAGCTCTGGCTGTCCGTGGGCTGGTCGCTGTATGTCATCGTGGTGGGCATCTGGATCTTGCTGCAGCGCAGCCAGCCGATTGCCACACTGAGCTGGCTGCTGTCCATGGCAGCGCTGCCCGTGGTGGGTCTGCTGGTCTATTACTACTTCGGCCCGCAACGCATGAAGCGCCAGCGCATCAAGCGGCTGCGCTCGCGAAAGCGCTCGCGTGTGCGCAACAGCATGCAAAAGCTCCGGGAGCGCATTCCGGCCCAGCAGGAGCGCCTGCGCCAGGTGGCGCGGCTGGTCGGCATGACCAGCGACTTCCCGGTAAGCACGGCCACCTCCATGCAGTTGCTGGTGGGCGGAGCCGCGACCTTTGATGCGATTGCGGAGGCTGTCAGCGCCGCACGTCACCATGTTCATCTGGAGTACTACATCTACGAGCCCGATCAGACCGGCACGGCCCTGCGTGATTTGCTGATCGATAAAGCACGTGCAGGTGTGCAGGTGCGTCTGCTGGTGGATGCTCTGGGCTCCAAGAAGCTGGGGCGCAAATTTCTGGAGCCGCTGCTGCAGGCCGGGGCCGAGGTGCTGCGCTTTCACGACGCCAAGATAGGGCGGCGGCTGCGGCCTGTGGTCAATTTCCGCACCCACCGCAAGATTCTGGTCTGCGATGGCAAGGTGGGCTTTACCGGCGGCGTGAACGTCACCGATGAAGAGAACGAGCGCATCTGCGACGATGCCTATCACGACGTGCATCTCCGGGTCGAAGGCTCCGTTGTCAACTGGCTGCAGACGGTGTTTCTCGAGGACTGGACCTACACCCGCAGCGATGATCCGTACCGCCTGCCCGACGATCTCGATGACCTGCTGCCCGACTGCGAAGACGGCCCCATCCCCATGCAGGTCGTGACCTCGGGGCCTGACGACCAGCTGGACGCCATCTACCGTGCCTATCTGGCGGCCATCAATGCAGCCCAGCAGCGCATCTTGCTGACCACACCGTATTTTGTGCCGACCGAAGGCGCACTGACGGCTCTCACCAATGCCGCGCTGCGCGGTGTGGAGGTCCGCATCCTCGTGCCCAAGAAGTCGGATTCGCTATTGGTGACGGCCGCTGCGCGCTCCTATTTTGACGAGCTGATTCGCTGCGGTGTGCATATCTATGAATATGCGGCCAGCATGTTGCACTCCAAGACGCTGGCGGTCGATGACAATATGGCCATGATTGGCACGGCCAATTTTGACTATCGCAGCTTTTTCCTCAATTACGAGGTCTGCGTGATCGGCTATGGGCCGGAGCTCAATCAGGCCATCGCTGCCCAGTTCGAGGCCGACCTGGGCCAGGCTCGAATGGTGCAATATCGCAGCGAGAAAGGTCTGCGGCGACGGTTGTTCGGCTCCATGGCCCGGCTGACATCGCCGCTGCTGTAATGCGTGAAACCGTGAATCATTGTGTGGACGCTCTGGCGCTGTGGCGCCTGCAGGACTGGCTGCATGCGCATCCGCGCGTGGTGGTCATTGGTGGTGCCGGCTGCAGCACCGAAGTCGGCATTCCCGACTACCGTGACCGCAACGGGCAGTGGAAACGTCCGCAGCCCGTGACCTATCAGGCCTTCATGGGCGATGCGCTGGTGCGTCAGCGGTACTGGGCGCGATCCATGCTGGGCTGGCGCGTGATGGGCCAGGCGCGGCCCGGTGCCGCCCATCAGGCGCTGGCGCGGCTGGAGCAGCAAGGCCGGCTGGAGTTGCTGATTACCCAGAACGTCGATGGCCTGCATGATGCGGCCGGCAGCCTGAACACCGTGGACCTGCACGGTCGCATCGACACTGTGCGCTGCATGGACTGCGGCAAGCGCTCTGCCCGCGCCGATCTGCAAGTGCGGCTGCTGGCGCTGAACCCCGCCTGGGCCGAACTGTATGCGGCTCCTGCCCCTGATGGCGATGCCGATCTGCAAGGGCAGGACTTCAGCCGCTTTGCCGTGCCGGCGTGCCCGCATTGCGGCACGGGCCTGATCAAGCCCGATGTGGTGTTCTTCGGTGAAACCGTGCCGCGTGAGCGTGTGCAGGCCTGCATGGCTGCCGTCGCCAGGGCCGATGCACTGCTGATCGCCGGCTCTTCGTTGATGGTGTATTCGGGCTACCGCTTTGTGCTGGCAGCGCATGCGCAGGGCAAGTCCGTCGTCGCCATCAATCAGGGGGTGACGCGAGCCGATGCCTTGCTGGATTTCAAGCTCGAGGCCGATGTGGGGCAGGTCTTGACGAGCCTGAGCCTCTAGCCGCTCCTGCAAGGGGATCAGCCCGGGGCGATCCGCACCTGATGGGCATGCGCCCCGGGCTCCGTCGTGATCCGCACAGGCAGAAAGCGCTGAATCACCGCGAAGTTGCTCAATGCGTGGGGCGTCAGCTCCGTGCAGCTGTAGCTGGCGGGCTGGTCGCGCAAATGCACGGCCAGCGCCAGCGGCAGCACCCACTGGTCAGCCAGGTGCGGGCCCAGAGCGCCATCGCTGCTTTGGTAGCGGCGCATTTGCTGTGCCAGCTGGGTGGCCACGGCTTCGGCGGTTACGCCTTTTTCGCCGAATTCGGTAAAGACCTCGGTCACCTGCTCGTGCACCAGCGTGCCCAGCAGCGCATTGCCAGGGCCCTCGTTCTGGCGCACGCCGGCTTGGCGCAGCTGCCCGGGCTGCCAGGCCATGAGGGTGGCCAGCTTGTTGAGCTCGCGCCGGGCAATCGACGAAGGAAGGGCCGGGGCCAGGCAGTCCGCATACGCCTCAAGTGCGCTGCCTCGTTCGTTAAGGTCAAAAGGAGTCAGCACCTCTCTGGCGCCGCCGATCACGGCCTCGAACTCGCCGCCTCCGGCAGGGTAGAAGCCGTGGCGCTGCAGGCTCAGTTGCACAGGCGCACCAAGGCGGCGCAGCAGCGGTGCATAGCTGCGCTCCAGAAAATGAAAGGGCGGAGCCATGGGGTTGTGCGTGCCGCCCCTGAGCTGGACACGGCTGTCGCCAGCGGCCAGCATCAGCGCGGGCCACACGGTCTGCAGCACCAGGGTGCAGCTGCCGGCCGAGCCCACATTGAACGTATAGCTGCCGCAGCGCACGGTGCCGGGCGTGAAGTGCAGTGTTTGCGAATGCAGCGCTGCACCTTCCACCCGGGCGCTGCTGATTTCGGTGGCTGCGTGAACGCAGGTCAGGTGCTGGCGCATCAGCCCGGGCTTGGAGCGGCCCGCACGGATCCGGGTCAAGGCAAAAGCCTGGCCCGTGCACATGGACAGGGCCAAGGCGCTGCGCAGTATCTGGCCGCCGCCTTCACCCTGGGAGCCGTCGATTTCTATCATGGTTCTATTCCTCTTGTTCTTGATTTTTTCTTAATGATTGGGTGTTGAAGTGCGTTACGGCCTCCAGCAAAAACGCATCGGCGGCTTGCACCGTTTCGGCGCTCAATGGCTTGGCCTGCGGCGCATATTGCTCGGCCAGGGCCAGCTCGGTCCGCAGAAAAGCCTGTATGCGAGGCCAGGGTGCGCTGGTAGCCGCTTCGCCGGCGCGCATCTTGACCGTCAGCAAGGCATTGAGTTCGCTGAGCAGCTCGGCATCATGCAGCAGCGCCGTCGCGAGCTCGGCAAAGCGCATCGGCGGCACGCCGCCGATCTCGCGTATCCAGCGTGCGGCCAGCAGGGGGCGCAGCGCGTAAAAGTATTTTTTGTACTTCACGAGCTCGCTGTCCGGGCGCAAGTGGTTCTTCATGGTCTTGCGCGCCATGGACAGATAGTGGTGATAGCCGCGCACGGGCGAAAAGCTCTGCAGCGCCAGCTCGTGCAGGCGCTTGACCCAGGCGGTCTCGCTGCAATAGACCACGGGCGAGCGCAGCCACTCCAGCAGCACCGGGTTGGACGCCTGCATCAGCTGCAGCGCCTTGCGCAGTTCCCAGCCGCTCACGTCCAGCTCGGCGCTCACAGGAAGCTCGATCACATCGCGGCCGGCGCGGGTGCGCAGATACCAGGGCAGGCGTGGCACATAGACAAAGCGCACGTCATAGTCGCTGTCGGGCGAAGCAAAGCCCCAGCCGCGGCTGCCTGATTCGCAGGCAAACAGCACCTTCACATCGTGTTCGCGCTCGAGTGCCTTGAGCTGGGCTAGCACGGCACTGCGCATGGCGCCGGATATCGGGTGCGCGCTCAGCACGCTCTCTTGGGGTTTGAATGCTTGTTCAACGGTTTGCATGATGGTTCTCGTTCTTTTACCGGCAGCGAGAACCCATGCTCCCGCTGCATTTGCTAACCCTTGACGCAGATCACCTGCTTGAGGATATGGACCACTTCCACCAGGTCTTTCTGGGCGGCCATGACGGCGTCGATGTCCTTGTAGGCCATGGGGATCTCGTCGATCACGCCCTCGTCCTTGCGGCATTCCACGCCTTCGGTGGCCTTGATCTGGTCAGCCACCGAGTACAGCTTCTTGGCCTTGGTGCGGCTCATTACGCGGCCCGCGCCGTGGCTGCAGCTTTCAAAGCTCTCGGGGTTGCCCAGGCCGCGCACGATATAGCTGCGCGCGCCCATGCTGCCGGGGATGATGCCCATCTCGCCGCGCCTGGCGCTCACGGCACCCTTGCGGGTGACGAACACATCCTCGCCAAAGTGGTGTTCCTTTTGCACATAGTTGTGGTGGCAGTTCACGGCCTCCACATGGGCCTCGAAAGGCTTGGCAATCACCTGGCGCACGGTGGCGATCAGGTTGGCCATCATCACCTCGCGGTTGCTCATGGCGAACTTCTGCGCCCACGAAACTGCGCGCACATAGTCGCCAAAGTAGCGGGCTCCTTCTTCAAGGTAGGCCAGGTCCCGGTCGGGCAGATTGCGCTGATGCAGCTCGGCGTCTTTTCTGGCCAGCTCGATGAAATGGTTGCCGATGGCATTGCCCACGCCACGTGAGCCCGAGTGCAGCATGAACCAGACAAAGCCCACCTCGTCCAGGCACACTTCCACAAAGTGATTGCCGCTACCCAGAGTTCCCAGGTGCTTGCGGTTATTGGTCTTTTCCAGGCGCGGGTGCAGCTCGCACAGCGCGTCGAACTCGTCGGCCAGCGTGGCCCATTTCTGGTCCACCAGATCGGGAGGGTTCTCCCAGGCACCAGGGTCGCGGCCACGGCTTTTGGGTGCCGAGCCATGGGGCACGGCTTTTTCAATGGCCGAGCGCAGCGTGGTCAGGCTGTCGGGCAGGTCTTCGGCGCGCAGCGTGGTCTTGGCGGCCATCATGCCGCAGCCGATATCCACGCCGACGGCTGCGGGGATGATGGCCTTGACGGTGGGAATCACCGAGCCGATGGTGGCACCAATGCCCAGGTGCACATCGGGCATGGCGGCAATATGTTTGAAGACAATGGGCAGGCGAGCGGCGTTGGCCAGCTGTTGCCGGGCCTCGGCTTCCACGGGAACGCCCTTGGTCCACATCTTGACGGGCACGCCGCCGGCGACTTCCAGCAGTTGGTAATTCTGTTCGGACATCTTGATTTCCTTTAGGACTTGCGCAAACAGGAAGGCAACAGCTGACTGCCGACTGAGGCAGTCGTCTTGCCTGAACCCGTTTTGCGCAAGTCGTTTCCTTGTTGTTCCTGTCATGGATGACGGCCCTGCAGCGACAAGGGGTGGTGAAACATCGTGCTCTACCAGGCTGAGCTACAACAGCTTTGCAACTGCTGGCGGGATTCGAACCCGCGACCACGAGATTAAAAGTCTGTAGTTCCACCGGCATTCGCTACAAGGCAGCCAAACCGATAATTCATTTGGACTCACGCTTGCGCAAGTCGCGTTCAAAAAAAGGCGGCGCGACCAGAGAAGCAAGACATAGCCGTGACCGGTTTCCCGGCTTGGGAGTCGAACCCGTGGCAACCGATGTAGTCCTGCTGGCATTCGCGCCAAACGCAAACCATGGTGATGAATGTCTGGCTGCGACAAGGGTTGGGTGAAACATAACCCGTGCTGTACCTTTGGCTACCGCTCGTTGATCTTCCGATCCGACGAGGCGGGCAGGAATCGAACCTGCAATCCGGGCACCCATGTAGTTCCACCGGCATTCGCAGCCAGTCATTCAAACCGCTTAACTTCATTCAGGACATCCGCCGCAGGCGACAAGGGGGTGGTGAGACGGGACAGTTTGGAGATGTAGTCCCACCAGCATTCGCCAGCAACAGATGATCACTTCAAATCACTGAGGTTCGAGAGCGATCTTCTCGATCTCGCCCACCCAGTGCTCGGCACCAAGCCTGCCTTCGGCAAAACTTGTCACCACATCGAATACCGCATCGCTGAAGCCGCCGACATTCAGAATGTCGTCACGCTCCATGGCCTGCGTCGTGCCATAGGGCTGGATGTCTATGCAGACCAGCCGGGCAGCGGGGTTGCGCTGCTTGATGCGCTCCCACTGCCGCATGGTCTCGGTAGCACCGCGGCGCACGCCATCGACCCAGGACTCGTTGTCCGAGACCATGATCACCATATCCACCCGGGCCTTTTCATCGGCCAGCTGCTTCAGTGGCGCGCTGCAGTTGGTGCCGCCGCCGCCGATCTTTGCCAGCCTGGTCGCATTGGTCATCACCGAGTCGCGGCCGTTGAGCTCCAGCTTCACCACCTTCTGCTCGAAGGGCAGCACGCGGGCCGTCCTGTTCTTGCGCAGCACGGCGGCGGCCATCAGGCCGGCCACATCGATGCAGCGCACCGCCGAGGTGGCTCCGGCGCGATAACCCGTCACAGGGCTGTGCATGGAGCCCGATACATCGGGGCAGACCACCACCGCTCCTGCAAAGCAGGGCACGTTGGCAATCGCATGCTCCATGGCATCCTGCAGCGCATCGCGCACCTGGGCCGGTACCTGCTCGCCGGCAGCCTGGTAGGCCGACAGCAGCTGGTAGGGCATGGCGCGGGCCCTGGCCACGGCGCCGGCATCCGCCAGCTTGCGGGCAATCAGCGCCGCCATCCCCTGGATCTCGAACACGCCATGGCGTGCAAAGGTGTTCAGGTTCTGGCGCACCATCTGCCATGAGCCGTTGCGGGCGATCTGCGCCCATTGCTGGGCGTTCAGCTCCAGCGCGGTCAGCATCTGAAACGGCATATCAGGCAGCTCGGCACTCAACAGGCCCTGGGCCGCATCGCGCTTGAAGCGCTCGAAGGCCTGGGTGATGGGCGGCAGCGCTGCCTCATCAAAAGGCTTGCCGATCAACCAGGCAAACCATGCGGAACGCCAGGCCTCCCGGGGCTTGGGGTGGACCATCTTCACCACGTCGGCCAGCGAAGGGGTATTGCCCACGGCAGCGCTGAGCAACTGCTTCTCGCTCGCGTTCAGCAGCCAGTTCTGCACCAGCTTCTTGGGTGCCGAGCCCAGGGACTTGCGACCCATGGCGCCGCTGCGCACGATCTGCACAAAGTTGCGCAGCATCTTGCCGTTGTCGATCACGCGGCCGAACACCTGGCTCAGCAGCGCGGTATCCCAGACAGCCAGCGCGGCAGCCAAGGTAGCTGGCATGTCCTTCATATAGCCGCGTTGACGGGCGTAGATGGCCGTCTGGGCTGTAAAACGCGTGTCCACTTCAAGCACCAGATTGCCCAGCTGCTCCAGCTGATCCTGACCGTTGGCATAGAAAGTCTGGCTCAGGCAGCCGGTCACGGCCATCTGGGCCAGCTGGTGGCGGGGGCTGAAGGCATAGGCTGCGGCGCCTTCCTGATTGATCGTGTTGGCAGCTGCAGTCAGTGCACCGCGGCTGGTTTGAAACAATTGCGTGTTGACCATTCTTCTTCTCCTGTTTGCATTCAACTTGCAGATGCTTTGGTTATTGCAAGCGGTGTGCCAACTTCTCGAAGATCAAGTGATTAAATTCCAAGTCATTGAATTGATTGAGTAAATTCCATATTCATCGCTCTGGGTGGCAGTTGAGAGGGATGAGGTATTGAAAGATTATTAGAATCAAAGATAGATATTTATCTGGAAAGATATGTCCAAAAAGAATGTGGTGATTGGCTTCATGGGCACGCAGCTCGATTCAGGGCAGGGAGCGGGGCGCTGGAACAAGTGGCGGCCCACGGTGTCTCTGACCCAGCATGAGGACCAGGTGATAGACCGGCTGGAGCTGCTGTACTCCAGCCGCTACGACAAGCTGGCGCAGACCCTGGTGCAGGACATTGCCAATGTCTCACCCGAAACCCGGGTCAATCTGGTGGAGTCCGAAGTCCGGGACCCCTGGGACTTTGGCGAGATGTATGCCGCGCTTTACGACTGGGCGCGCAATTACCGCTTTGATACCGAGCGCGAGAATTACTGGGTGCACATCACCACGGGCACCCATGTGGCCCAGATCTGCATGTTCCTGCTGGTGGAGTCGCGCCAGATACCGGGCGTGCTGCTGCAGACCTCGCCACCGCGCAAGCAGCAGGCGGGCTCGCCGGGCAGCATGATCCTGATCGATCTGGACCTCACGCGCTACGAAGCCCTGGCCCAGCGCTTCCATCAGGCCCAGACCGAGGCGCTGGACTTCCTCAAGAACGGCATTGCCACGCGCAACCCGCAGTTCAACCAGTTGATCGAGGAGATAGAGCGCGTGGCGATTCGTTCGCGCGCACCGATTCTTTTCACCGGGCCCACGGGTGCGGGCAAGTCGCATCTGGCGCGGCGCATCTTCGAGCTCAAGAAATCGCGCCACCAGGTGGCCGGCGAGTTTGTCGAGGTCAACTGCGCCACCTTGCGTGGCGACGGCGCGGCCTCCACCTTGTTCGGCCACAGAAAGGGAGCGTTCACCGGGGCGGCGGCAGACCGTGCCGGCCTGCTGCGCACGGCGCATGAAGGCGTGCTGTTTCTCGACGAGATCGGCGAGCTCGGTCTGGACGAGCAGGCCATGCTGCTCAAGGCCGTGGAGGAAAAGCGCTTTTTCCCCATGGGCAGCGACAAGGAGGTCAGCAGCGACTTCCAGCTCATCGCTGGCACCCATCGCGATCTGCGCGTCGATGTGGCCGAGGGGCGCTTTCGCGAAGACCTGTTTGCGCGTATCAATCTCTGGTCCTATACCTTGCCGGGTCTGGCCCAGCGGCCCGAGGATCTGGAGCCCAATATCGACCATCTGCTGTTGCGCGCCGTGGCCGAGACCGGCAGCTCCGTGCGCTTCAATGCCGAGGCCAGGGCGCTGTATCTGCAGTTCGCCAAGTCTGCCCAGGCTCTCTGGAGCGGCAACTTCCGCGACCTTGCGGCCAGCATCACGCGACTGGCCACGCTGGCCGACAGCGGCCGCATCACCACCGCGCAGGTGCAGGCCGAGATCAAGCGCCTGGACTGGCTGTGGCAGCATGCGCAAAACCATGTCCTGCCCAAGGCCGAGGTGGATCTGGGCGACTATCTGTCCGAAGACGCCATCGCCCAGATCGATCTGTTTGACCGTTTGCAGCTGCAGTCCGTGATTGCCGTGTGCCGCGCCTCCACCACGCTGTCCGATGCGGGGCGCAAGCTGTTTGACCAGTCACGCCAGCAGAAGGTCGTGGTCAACGATGCAGACCGGCTGCGCAAATTTCTGCACAAATTTGGTTTGAATTGGGAGCAGTTCAAACAATCATATTGATAGCTGCCTACGCTTTATCCATAAGGGGTAAAGGCCAAAAATGCTTTAAGTTGATAGGGCTGAGTCGTAAGCTGTGCCGGTTCGCAGGCATACTTCGGGCCCATGGCTCATACCTTCTTCTGGCACGACTACGAAACCTTTGGCGCTCAGCCGCGCTATGACCGTCCCGCGCAGTTTGCGGGCATACGCACGGATGACCAGCTCAATGAAATCGGCGAGCCCGTGATGTGGTATTGCCAGCCGGCCAATGACTATCTGCCCGACCCGCAATCCTGCCTGATCACGGGCATCACGCCCCAGCGTGCACTGCAGGAAGGCGTTGCCGAGCATGAGTTTGCAGCGCTGATAGAGGCCGAGCTGGCCCAGGCCGGTACGGTGGGCGTGGGCTACAACACGATTCGGTTCGACGACGAGATCACGCGCTTCATGTTCTGGCGCAATCTTACCGACCCTTATGCGCGTGAGTGGCAGAACGGCTGCGGCCGCTGGGATTTGCTGGATGTGGTGCGCATGGTCTATGCGCTGCGTCCCGACGGCATTCAGTGGCCGACCAAGGAGGACGGCACGCCCAGCTTCAAACTCGAGGACCTGGCCCGCGCCAATGGTCTGCTGCACGAGCAGGCACACGATGCGCTGAGCGATGTGCGCGCCACGATTGCCCTGGCCCGGCTGATCCGCGAAAAGCAGCCGCGCCTGTTTGACTTTGCCTTTGGCCTGCATAAAAAGGATGGTGCTCTGCGTGAGATGGGCCTGCCTGCCACGCAGGAGCACGCGCGCCCCTTTCTGCATGTGACCGGCATGATCAGCCCCGCGCGCGGCTGCCTGGCCGTGATGTGGCCGCTGGCTACCCACCCCACCAACAAGAACGAAGTCATCTGCTGGGATCTGGCGGCCGACCCGACCGAGCTTTCGGGCATCAGCATCGAGGAGCTGCGCCTGCGTCTGTTCACGCGTCAGGCCGAGCTACCCGAGGGCGTGAGCCGTCTGCCCATCAAGAGCATCCACGTCAACAAGTCGCCCATGGTGGTGGGCAGCCTCAAGACCCTGAGCCCGGCCATGGCCGAAAAATGGGGCGTGGACATGGAGCTGGCGATGCGGCATGCGGCGATGGCCCGCGACCTGCCCGATATGAGCGCGCAATGGAAGGCCGTCTTCACGCGCGAGGCGGGTGAGCCGCTGGACGCCGACCAGGATCTGTATGGCGGCTTTGTAGGCAACGAGGACCGCCGCCGTCTGGAGCGCATCAAGCGCCTCTCGCCTCAGGAGCTGGCGCTGGACAAGACCGGCTTTGATGACGCGCGCCTGACCGAGCTGGTCTGGCGCTACCGTGCGCGCAACTTCCCGCAGACGCTTGATGCCGGCGAGCAGCAGCGCTGGGAGCAGCACCGTGCTGCCTGCCTGATCGAAGGCCAGGGCGGGGCACGCACGGCCGAGCAGATGTTCGCCATGATCGACAGCCTGTCCGAAGCCGCCGACGAGCGCGCCGAGGAGATTCTGGGCGAGCTCTACGACTATGCCGACGCCATGGTGCCCGAGGCCTGAGGCCTCGGCGGTGGCGCTCGCTGACTCTATGCAGGCCTAGCGTTTGGGCAGGATGTCCAGCTCTGCTGCGGTGGGCAGGAAGCTGCCGTTCCATACGGCGTTGGCCGGCACCGGGTTCTTGGTGGCATAGGCCTTGGCGACCTGCTCGGCCATCCTGGCCAGGCGCTCGGTGCGCAACTGGCCAAAGCCTTCTTCACGTGCGCCCTTGCTGTCGATGGCGGTCTCGATCGTCAGCTTCAGGCGTTTGACTTCCTGTGGCACGTTGACCAGTCCGTCCTTGGCTTTCATGGATGCAATGGCGGCTTCGGGATTGGCAATCCCTTCCCTGGCACCCCGCGCAAAGGCCTTGAGGAAGGCACGCACCGCTTCCGGCTTTTCGGCAATCAGCCTGGGGCTGGCGATGATCACATTGCCGTAGAGCTGAACGCCGTGCGTGGCGTAGGGCAGGACCACCACATCCTCGCGCTTGATGCCGCGGGCCTCCAGATTGAGCAAGCTGGTGAAGGTATAGCCGGTGACGGCATCCAGGTCGCCGCGCGCCAGCATGGTTTCTCGCAGCTGCGGCTCCATGGTGCTCCATTGCACCTCGCCCACGCCATTGGCCTGGGCGAAGATGGGGAAGGTGCGGCGGCCAGCGTCAAAGATGGGGGCTCCCATTTTCTTGCCCGTCAGGTCGGCGGCCTTGGTGATGCCCGACTTCCTGAGTGCCATCACCGAGGCCGGCGTGGTGTTGTAGATCACCATGATCGCCACGGGCTTGATGGGCGCGTCGGGGTTGTTGGCGTGGAATTCCATCAGTGCGGCGAGGTCGGCAAAGCCCAGATCATGGGTGCCTGAGGCCACGCGCTGGATGGCGCCTGCGCCGCTGGCGGCCTCCACATTCACATCCAGACCGGCCTGTTTGAAATAGCCTTTTTGCTCGGGATGGACGAACAGGGCTGCAGGTCCTTCGAAGCGCCAGTCCAGCTGGAACTTGAGCGGCGTGTCCGCTGCCTGGGCAGTGCCCCAGCTCAGGGCTGCAGCGACCGTGGCGGCCTGAAGAAAGGTTCGTTTGCGCATATGACTCCTTGGTTTATCGATGGCGAAGGGACTGCTGCCTGTGCGCAAGATCGATGCCAATGTGTATACAAAGCGTGAACCGCTGGAGAGGGCACTGCGACGGTGCGTCCCGGACCTGCATGTCCGGCTCTGGTGCATGGGGCGCCAGCGATGGTGCGTGGCCGTGCGCAGATCGAGCGCGGGTCAGCTGGAGGCGTCCGGCATGAATATTGCACTCCTGTACAGCTTCAGGGCTGCTGCTGATTGCGCAGCCTGCTATCGAATCCATACCAGATCCGCCGCCAGGGCGAGAACGGCCGCAAGGGCCGGGAGAGACTGCAATGACCGAAATTGACTTTGCGCAACTGGACACCTATGCCCGCTACAAGCTGATGGCCAGCCTGATCGTGCCGCGCCCGATCGCACTCGTGACCACGCTGGGTGTCGATGGCACGGTGAACGCGGCGCCTTTCAGCATGTTCAACATGATGGGCGAGGACCCGCCGGTGGTCATGCTCAGCGTCAACAAGCGCCAGGATATGGCGCAGAAGGATACGGCCACCAATATCCTGCGCACGGGCGAGTTCGTGGTGCACATCACCGACGAGGCCATGGCCGCCGCCATGCATCGCTGCGGCGACAGCCTGCCGCCCGAGCACAGCGAGCTGCAGCACACCGGCCTGACAGCGACCCCGTCGCAGAGCGTGCAGCCGCCGCGCATTGCCCAGGCGCCAGTGGCCTTTGAATGCGTGTTGCACGAGACGCTGGAGACCGAGAGCCGCTATGTCTTTATCGGCCGCGTTCAATGGCTGGCCGTGCGCGAAGGGCTGGTGGACACCGAGAAATGGCGGGTGCGTCTGCAGGAGTTCTTCCCCGTGGGGCGTTTCGGGGCCAGCTTCTACGTCAACTGCCGCGACCGCTTTGCCGTCGAGGCCCATGAGGGCAGGGCGCCTGCGCTGAGCGCCACGGCCAGCACGGTCATTGACGAGATGTAGACCTGTTCAGGTGATCCGCCGCAGATTGCTGCGGGCCCGGGCCTCCAGCAGTTGCCGAAAGTGCGGTGTGGCATAGATGAAGGCCTGATCCAGAAAGCCGCGCAGCACCTGCTTGCGCTTGAAGCCATAGACCAGCGGCGGCACCCAGGCATATTCGGCGGCGACCTGGCGGTCGTACTCGGCAAAACGTACAGGGTCGGCACCCAGAATCGCCAGATCGATATCGACCAGCAACCTGGCATCGGCCTGCGTGGGTGTGGCGGTGTGGCAGGTCGCCATGATCAGCTCATGCACCCGGCGCCAGCAGGCCTCAGGCGCGCCACTGTCCTGCAGTGCCTGAGCTGCCCAGTCGGCGCTGCGCAGCTCGTTGTCGCTGGCCTTGATGTCGTAGACGGCATCGTGAAACCAGAGTGCCACAGCCACTTCGCCGGGCCGCTGCGCCTGTGCCCAGACGCAGTCGAGTTGGCCCAGGCATTCGGCCAGATGCTGCTGGGTGTGATAGTGGCGCTGGGGTTCGGCCCAGGCCGCGAGCAGGCGTTGCAGCAGATCTGCGGGCGGCGTCAGCCTCAGGGCCTGCCATGTGCGCTGCCAGGAGGTCTGGAACAGGGAAGCTGCGGTGTCCATGGCATTGCTCTTTCCGGTTGACTTGATGAAAAATGGCTTGCAACGACCGCCAGTTCAGGGATTCATCCAAAAAACTGATAGCAAACCACGATGGCTGCGACCACGCCGGCCAGCTCGGCCACCAGCGCGCAGGGCACGGCATGGCGCGCGCGCTGAATGCCCACGGCTCCAAAGTACACGGCCAGCACATAGAACGTGGTTTCGGTGCTGCCCTGAATCGTGGCTGCAGCCAGAGCCGCAAAACTGTCCACGCCCTGGCTTTGCATGGTCTCGATCAGCATGGCGCGCGCTGCGCTGCCGGAAAAGGGCTTGACCAGCGCCGTGGGCAGGGCATCGACAAAGCGGGCATCCATGCCCAGAACGTCCACCGTCCAGCGGATGGCCGACAGCGCATATTCCAGTGCCCCCGAGGCGCGAAACACGCCAACGGCGCAAAGCATGGCAACCAGATAGGGCAGCAGGTTCTTGGCTACATCAAAGCCCTCCTTGGCGCCCTCGATAAAGCTGTCGTACACGGCCACCTTGCGCAATGCGCCCAGACCCACGAACAGCACGATCAGCGCAAACAGCGTGAGATTGCCCATGAGCGCGGAAAGCTGGGCCAGCGCCGCCGCGCTGAGCGTGGCCAGAAAGGCCATGAAGGCTGCCAGCGCCAGCCCCACCGGCAGCAGATAGGCCAGCACCACGGGGCTGAAGAGAGGCAGCCGCTGCACGAGTGCGACGCTGAGCAGGCCCACCAGCGTGGAGGCGGAAGTGGCCAGCAGAATCGGCAGGAAGACCAGCGTCGGATCGGCCGCGCCCTGCTGCATGCGGTACATGAAGATGGTGACCGGCAGCAGCGTCAGCGACGAGGCATTGAGCACGAGAAACAGAATCTGCGCGTTGGTCGCGCTGTCGGGCTGGGGGTTCAACTCCTGCAGCGCGCGCATGGCCTTGAGCCCCATGGGCGTGGCCGCATTGTCCAGCCCCAGGCCGTTGGCGGCAAAGTTCAGCGTGATCAGACCGAGCGCGGGGTGGCCGCGCGGTACCTCGGGCATGAGCTTGGCAAACAGCGGGCCCAGCATTTTTGCCAGCCATTCGACCACACCCGCCTTTTCTGCGATGCGCAGAAAGCCCAGCCACAGCGTGAGCGTGCCAAACAGCAGCACCATCACTTCGACCGACAGCCTGGCCATGGCAAACAGGGCCTGCACCATGGCCGAAAACACCTGGGCCTGACCGCCGAGCAGCCATTGCGCGAGCGCCGCCACGGCGGCCACCAAGAAAAAACCGAGCCACAAGGCATTGAGCATATGAGCGCCTGTTCTGTACTGCTGCCGATTGTGGCGCGAAACCAGAGGGGAATGATGCTTGGCGTCCGCTATCCAGCGCAGATGCGAAGGCCGGTTTGCGAGAAGCATAGAGCGCTGGTCCGGCGGCTTGGGCTCGGCAGCCTCAGGTGTTCAATGGCGGCCTGCAGCCGCAGTCGCTCGAGCCTTGCGTGGCACGCCGGTTGCGGCCAGTCCAGGCAGCCACTGGCACAAGCCGCGACAGGGTAATAACCGTACCGTACCGACTTGTTATGTCACGAGGGTTTCATGGTTGGTCTTGAACATGGCGAGCTTTCGCCCATAGAGATCCGTTAGCGTATGCAAACTTCCGTTCATTTTTCGGCGCCCAGGACAAGCTTCGCGCTCCGCGCCGTCGCCCTGGCAACTCTCCTGACTCTGGCAGCATGCGGTGGCGGCGGGGGTGTCGAAGAGACCGCCGAGGGCTATGTCATCCCCGGCCCGCCCGCAGGACTGGGCTCGCAGACATTCAACACCACACCACAAGCCGCCACCAGCATGCCTGCGTCGCGCACGGATGTGCCCAAGTACCGTGAAGATGCCACGGTCTACAACTCCGGCAGACACGATGCAACGGCCGACGGCAACAACTCCTGCTACGCCGATCACACCACCAACAGCACGCTGCGCATCCTGTCGGGCTTTCTCGACATCTGGGAGCCTTCCGAGAGGAAGATGAACGGCTTCAAGGCCTCCGACTATGCCGGCATTTTTGCCGCCGGTGCGACCACGCCGGACAAGAACGTGGCCGGCAGGGAAGGCTGTGATGCGTTCGCCTTGACCAGCTGGAATGGCGTCTGGCATGTGCTGACTGCCGACAACACCAATGGCACGCCAGGTCAGGCGCCAACGGCCGGGACTACGGGATCGGTCAAGAGGAACGATCTGTTCCTGCAGAACATGGCGTATTCCTCCAAGCTGACCACGCAGACCAGCTACACCGATGCGCAGAAGGAAGATATCAAGCTGGACGATACCGGCAACAAGGTCACTCGCACCGTCATGGGCGGCTCGCTGGGCCCGCTGGGCCAGGCCTGGGACGATCTTGCGAAGAATCCCAAATCGGGATGGGGCGACACCAGCACGCAGACCAATCCCGAATTCGGCGCGGTGCTTCAGTTTGTGGACAATGCCACGGTGGGCAACATTGCTTCGGACAACGGGCCCAAGGGCTTCTACAAGTTTGCCCGTCCCTATCGCTGGTCTGCTGCAGACAGCAGCCTTCCGGTGGTCAAGGTGCTGCCTGAACTGCTGGCGCGCCGCGCGGCAGGCGATGACGCGGCGGCAGCCCAGACGAAAGCACAGCAGGACTCCGATTTCCCCAGTGGTCACACCGCCGAATTCGTGCGCTACTCCATGGCCGTTGCATATGTGGCACCGCAGCGCTTCCATGAAGCGGTCGCCCGTGGACTGGAGGCCGGAGAGAACCGCATCCGCGCAGGCATGCACTCGGCATTGGGCGTCATGGGTGGGCGCATGCTTGGCTCCTCCGTCTGGATGCCATTCCTCAAAGGTGCCGGGGATCGAGGCCTGGCCTATACCGAAGCCCAGCGTGCGGTCGTTTTCCAGCAGGCACAGGATCAGCTGCGGACCAAGCTCGGCGCGAAGACCGGGGTCGAGCTTTGGAATATCGCCCACTCGGCCAGTGTCAGCGAAGACCGTTTTGCGGATTTCCAGGCCGCCAGAGCCGATTATCTGCGCCGCCTGACCTTTGGCTTTGCCAAGGACAGTGCCAAGGCAGGCAAGCCTGCCGTCGTGCCAAAGGGAATGGAAACTCTGCTGGAGACCCGCTTCCCCTATCTGAGTGCCGACCAGCGACGCGCAGTGCTCAAGACCACTGCCATCGATTCGGGCTATCCGGTGCTGGATGACGAGGAAGGCTTTGGCCGCCTGAACCTGTTCGATGCGGCCAGCGGCTATGGCCGGTTTGAGGCCGACGTCAGCGTCACCATGAACAACCGTACCGACGGCTTCTGCGTCTCAGGTTTCTGCTCCTTTGATCGCTGGCGCAACGACATCAGCGGCGGAGGCAAGCTGACCAAGCGCGGAGACGGCACGCTGGCATTGACAGGTGCCAATACCTACAGCGGTGGCACCGTCATTGCTGCGGGCACATTGCGCGCCGACTCTTCGTCCGCGATGGGCAAGGGGGCGGTCTATGTCGATGGCGGCACGCTGGCCACCAACGGCCTCCAGGTCAATGTGGCAGGCAGCTACACCCAGAAATCCGGTACGCTGAATCTGGCTCTGTCCGCAAGCAGCGCCGGTACGCTGGTGGTGAGCGAGCACGCAGCGCTGGCCGGTGCGCTGAAGGTGAGCTTTACCCAGGGCTACGTTCCCAAGGCTGGCGACCAGATCGTTGTGCTAACCGCCAAGGGCGTACACAACAGGTTCGATAGCGTTGCCGTGGATGGCTTTGCCAAATCCACCGTGAGCTATGGCGATACCAAGGTGACCATCACGCTGGCCAGCTGAGCCGGCATGCCAGTCAAGGGCCTGCGCGGTTCGACCGCGCAGGCCTTTTTGCTTTCGGGGTGCCTGATGGTGCCGGGGCGCATGCATGCTCTCACTGGCCAGCCTCGATGGCCAGATATCGCCCGACCTGAGCATGGGCGTCTTTGAGTACCGTCGCCCGGCATTGGACCGCGAAGCTGGCCGCAGTAGGATATCGGCGGTCTGGCAGCCTATGTCGAGGGACGGCTGCGCGCCGTCACGGCGGTCACGCCGATTCGCAGGATCAGACGGGAAGCCTTGCATTGATGAAAACAACGAAGACGCTTTGGGAGCAGCCACACGGCAAAGGCCTGTCGCTGCTGATGTGCCTGTTCGGAATTCTGGGTCTGATGAGCGGCT
This sequence comes from Comamonas sp. Z3, assembly GCF_008121565.1. Classification (NCBI taxonomy): domain Bacteria; kingdom Pseudomonadati; phylum Pseudomonadota; class Betaproteobacteria; order Burkholderiales; family Comamonadaceae; genus Comamonas; species Comamonas sp. Z3. The sequence goes on along the minus strand of NZ_VOQU01000007.1, from coordinate 358,217 downwards.
GGATGCTGCTGGAGGCGGATTTTTCCGACGGCTGGCAGTCTTCAGGACGAGCCTGGTGGGCGCTGTTACTGCAGGCCCTGTTGGCGCTGAACTCGGCTTTGTGCTTCACGCTGGTGTGGCTGCTGTGGACTCGCAATCGCGCAGCGGTGTTGGTGGGCGCTCTTTATGTGGCTCTTGGCATTGCCAGCCAGGGCGCCATGTCCTGGTATGTCTCCAGGCTGGGCAGCCGTGTCGATGCGTTGTCCATCGGCTTCTGGCTTGCCGAGGCCTTGTTCTGGTCGGCCATTGTGGCTTATCTGTACTGGCTGCGGCGACGGGCTGTGCTGTGCTGAGCGTCGTCGCAGCTGCAGGGAGGCGAGGGCTGCTCAGGGCTTTGCCAGCACGCGCAGCAATTGACCATCGGATGAATCGGTGAGCAGGTACAGCAGACCGTCCGGACCCTGGCGCACATCGCGTACGCGCTGGCCCAGGCGCGGCAGCAGCACTTCGGTGGCGGTGACCCTGCCATCGGCAATCTGCAGGCGCTGCAGTTGCATGGCCTTGAGCGCACCCGTGATGAAGGAGCCTTTCCAGGCCACGCCATAGCGCTCGCTGCTCAGATAGGCGAGCCCCGAGGCGGCGATGGACGGTACCCAATAATGCCGGGGTTGCTCCATGCCTGTTTTTTCGGTGATGCCGGCACCAATCTTGCCGCCTCCATAGTTTTCACCATAGGTGATGACGGGCCAGCCGTAGTTCTTGCCCGGCTCGATACGGTTGAGCTCGTCACCGCCCTGCGGGCCATGTTCTGTCATCCAGAGCTCGTCTCCTGGCCCCAGTGCGGCACCCTGGCTGTTGCGGTGGCCATAGCTCCAGATCTCGGCCAGCGCATCGGGCCTGCCCGCAAAGGGGTTGTCGCGAGGCACGCTGCCATCCTTGTTGACGCGTACGATCTTGCCCAGATGGGTCTGCAGGTTCTGGGCCTCCTGCATGGCCTTGTAGCGCTCTCCGAGCGTCAGAAACAGCGAGCCGTCGGGTTTGCCGTTCACCTTGCGTTCCACGATGCGGCAGCCGAAGTGCAGGGCCGAATCGATCTTGGGGCGCTGGCTGAACAGAATCTGCACGTTTTCCAGGGTGCCGGAGTCGGCTGAAAGTCGGGCTTTGGCCATGGCCGTGCTGTTCTTGCCTCGGTCTGGTCCTTGCCCCGGCTCCGAGAAGCAGAAATAGAGCTGACGGTTGCTGGCAAAGTCGCTGTCAAGCACCACGTCCAGCAGGCCGCCTTGCCCGGCTGTGGCGATGGCAGGAAGGCCTTTGAGAGGGGCGTTGAGCCTGCCCCCGGCCTCCACAATGCGCATGCGGCCAGGGCGCTCTGTCACCAGATAGCGTCCGTCCGGCAAAAAGGCCAGTGCCCAGGGGTGCTCCAGTCCTGCTGCCACGGCTTGCGTGCCCAGCTCGGCGGCAGCCAGGGCGTGCGAACCGAGCAGGGCCAGCACGCTGCAACTCAGGGCTTGAATGGTGGTGCGATGCATGTTTTCTCCTCTTGGGTGGCTGGGTGGCAATGTGCTGTTTGCCTGTGCTTATGACCCGGGCTTGATGCAGTTTGCCAACAAAAGATTGCGCGCAGGTGTATAAATCCGGCTTTTGCTCGCCGCAGTTTGGCGAGCGGCCTGTGTGTGCACAACGCAGGCTTGGACCATATTCAACAAGGAACGCAGCCATGGGCGCGCAATGGAAAGCAAAGGGCAAGGCGCTGGTCGCCGATGCCAAGGGTAAGCTGTTTGGCAAGCTGGTCAAGGAAATCATGGTTGCTGCGCGCCTGGGCGGCGGTGATCCTGCAGCCAATTCGCGTCTGCGCATGGCGGTGGAAGCGGCCCGCAAGGCTTCCATGCCCAAGGACACGCTGGATCGTGCCATCAAGAAGGGGGCCGGCGTTGGCGCCGACGCCGTGAACTACTCCAGCGTGCTGTTTGAAGGCTATGCCCCCCATCGCGTGCCCGTGATGGTGGAGTGCCTGACCGACAATCCCAATCGCACGGCTCCCAATATGCGTGTCTGCTTCCGCAAGGGCCAGATGAGCGCCGTGGCCTGGGATTTTGACCATGTAGGCATGATCGAAGGCGAGCCTGAAAACGGCGCCGACGTCGAAATGGCCGCCATCGAAGCTGGCGCGCAAGACTTCGAAGCTGGCGAAGAAGAAGGCACCACCCTGTTCATTACCGATATTGCCGATCTGGACGCCGTGAGCAAGGCTTTGCCCGCGCAAGGTATCAAGGTGCTGTCGGTCAAGCTGGGCTACAAGGCCAAGAACCCCATCAGCATGAGCAGCCTGTCTGCCGAGCAGCAGGAAGAAGTTCAGGAATTCCTGGCCGGTCTGGAAAACGACGACGACGTGCAGCATGTCTACGCCGGTCTGGTGGACTGAAGCCATTGCAGCATGTCAAAGAGGGCGGCCCTGGGCCGCTCTTTTTTTGCCCTGAGTCGTCCCGGGCCTGCGGGCAGGCAGCAGCTTTCTATACTGCAAGTCTGCTGAACTGTCTTGTGGATCGACTTCATGGTTTTTTTGCCGCGCATCCCCGCGCCTGTTTCCCTGACCGCCATGGCGGTGGCCTTGCTGCTGGCGGGCCCTGCGCCGCAGGCGGCTGAACCTGCAAGGCAGACGGGGGCTGCCGGACGGGCGGATTTGCCCGCCGAACAGGATTCGCCTTTTTTGAGGCTGCGCCGTGCCGTCGTCGAGGCCGCACAGGCCAGGCGCTGGGACGATGCGACCGCGCAGGCGCGCAAGCTGCTGGACATGACGCTGCCGCGTGGCAATCCTTACGAACAGCTCGATGCTTCGGGTTTGCTCTACGCCTTGCTCTATCAGCAAGGGCAGTACCCGCAGGCCGTGTTGCAGACCGACCAGATGATGGCTCTGGCCGCCGCCGACGGCTACGACCCGGTCAGCGGGCAGATGCAGGCGCTGATACAGCGCGGTCTGACGGCCGCCATGATGGCCGGCGATCAGGGCGCACTGGCTCGCTATCTGCAGGCGCTCCAGCAGGAGTCCAAGGCTTTTGCGCCACTGTGGCAGTGGAATACGGCAGACCAGCAGCTGAGCTACCAGGCCGCGCAGCTCACCGTGCCGCTGGTGCAGGGGCGCTGGGTACTGGTCCAGCTGGAGCCGGCCAGGGATCGCAAGGAGGCCGCGAATCTGGAGTATGTCTATCTGAAACCCGATGGCAGGCGCCTGCGGGTCCGCATGCGGCTCGGCTATGACGTTGGTCTGAAAGACATGGACGCAGCAGCCAGGCAGAAGTCGTTGCAGCAGGAACGCAGCTTTTTTGCCAGCGAGCAGACGCCAGAGCCTGGGCTGAGGCTGCCGGCCCTGCCGTTCGCTGACGTCGTGCAAAGCCAGCAGGCCAGCCGCGAGAAAAGAGAAGAGGGGAGGCCCGATGTCCTGCATCTGGACTGGGGGCTGGTGCGCGGTAACTGGAAACTGAGCCTGCACGCCGAGCAGATGGACAGCGAGAGTGACAGCGCGCTGCAGCAGCTGCCCCAGCTGTGGCAGGCCATGCAATGGCCCAAAGCGCCCGAGCTGCCGCCCGAGCTGCCGCGCCAGGAGCGCGAGGTGAGCCATGCCTGGCGGGTCGATGACGATTGGTCCAGGGCCGGTCAACTGGCCCGCGCGGCCTTGGCCGATGCGCAGTTCCCCGCCGAGCTGGCACGCCTGAATACGGTGGCTGGCATCTCGGCCTTCAAGGCCGCTCAGCAAGCCGAGGCCGGCCGCTACCTGGAGCAGGCACTGCAGGCCTGGCCCTATGTCAGCCTGTTCAGGCTGGAGTCCGAGCTGGTGGACCTGGCCCAGCAATATGGGGCCGAGCTGGCGGCGCAGCAGGGTCGTGACGCCGATGCCGCGCGACTGATGCGCCAGTACCTGCGCAATGCCGGCGGGCTGCAGAACATCTGGGTGCAGGCCCGGGACCCGAAGGTGGCCGACCTGGAAAATCGGCATACCGGCATGGTGCTGCCCATGCGTGCGGCCGGCTTTCATCTGCAGGAGCCGCAGGATTCGCAGCGCATGATGTACCGTGATCTGATGACGGGACAACTGCTGGGCCTGACCACGGGGCTGAAGATCCCCGAGTCCGACGAAGCGCAGGAGAAGCTGTTGCGCACCGCGCTGGAAAAGCAGTTCCGCTTGACAACGGGGAGCTTGAAGAAGCGCAGCTTCACTGCGCAGACGCGCTCCAGGGACCGTCGGCCTGAAGGCCGGCAATGGACGTTTGAAGTGAGCCTGCAGGAGAGCAGGCCGGGCGCAGCTTCCGTCAAGCGCGTCGTCTTCTGGATCGTTGACCAGGGCGCAAGCCGCGCCATCCTGCGGGCTCCGGTGGCGAGCCCGCGCGAGCAAACCCGGGCCGAGCAACTGGCCCAGGCGCTGAGTTGGTAGCCTTTTAACTATTGATACTCATTTGATAGCTGCTTTCGAAGGCTGGGCAAGGGATTGCTGCTTATTTCTCTGAAATTCATCGGCAATCAGCGCCAGCCCCTGCCGGTAGCCGGTGACGGCAAACCCCGGAAATGCCTGCTTGAACTTGCTGGAGTCAAACAGATTGTCGTGGGCATAGCGGGTCAGCAGCTCTTGCAGCTCGGCCACGGGTTTCGAGATCAGGCCGGCTACGCCCAGTGCCCAGCGGGGCAGTCTGTGAAGGCGGGAAGAGCGGCCAAAGCTCTGGCTGGCCCAGTCGATCAACTGCTTGTAGTTGGGGCGTGCATCGTCGCATGGCAGATGCCAGGTCTGGTCGTAAGCATCGGGTGTGTTGCCCAGCAAAGCCAGTGAGCGGCTGGCATCGGGGGTCCAGATCAGGGTGCGCAGACGGTCGTCTCGCACCGGGGCCAGCGGTGTCTTGCCGGCCCTGAGTCTGTCAATCACCAGAGTGTTGGTAATGCTCTGCGTCTGGGCAGGGCCGTAGAACTCGGGCGCCCGTGCGATCAGCACGGGAATCTCCCCGCGTGCCATTTCGGACAGCACCATCTCGGCCATGGCGGCGCGCACCCGGCCTTTGCGTCCCAAGGGGGCGAATACCGTCTGCTCGGTCTGCAGCTGTGCGTCCTGCGGGTACATATAGGTGTTGTCGAAGTAGACAAACGGGGCCCCCGCAGCGCGGCTGGCCGCCAGGGCGTTGCGCAGCATGCCTGGAAACTGCTGCTCCCAAAGCTGGGTATCGGGAGGCAGGCCTGCGGTGAAATAGACCACACTGCTGCCCTGAACGGCTCTGGCTGTTTGCGCGGCATCGAGTAGGTCGGCGGCTTCGAGCAGGTCCGAGTCATGTATCTTGCGCGGCCTGCGGCTCACCAGCTTGAGCTCATCGGTGTAGTGGCGCTTGAGTTCGCGCGCCAGCTCGGTGGCGATCTGCCCGTTGGCGCCCAATATGGTCTGCATTCCTGCTCCTTGATGAATAGCTTCACCAGCCTTGATGGCCGGGAATGGTGCAAGCGTAAGCTTGAAGCTTGGTTCAAGGTCAAGCGCAGATTACGCAGGAATGACGGGCCCTCCCGCTCAGTCCGGAGGGAGAGCAGGCTTGAGCGAGGCATAGCGCGCTTCACCAGCAGCTCCCATCAGGCAGCCGTCTACTCACAGCTTTGCGCTCAGTTCAACTGCTGGATATGAACCAGTCGCAATGCCCTCTGGAGTTCCTGAGCCATGGCAGAAAGAGCCTTGCCCCGTCGCGAGATCAAACCGATGCTGCGCAATACCTGCGGCTCTACCAACGGGATGCCGCAGAGATCGGTTCCGCTGATTGCGTGCTGAGGGACAGCGCCCACGCCCACCCCGCGCCGAACCAGGCTGAGCAGGCTGGGGACATGTTGAACTTCGCATACCCAATGGGGTCGGGTGACGGTGTTTGACAGAGCCTGGTCGATGAGCAGGCGATTGCCGCTGCCTTGCGCTTGAGTGACACAGTCCTGATGCGCCAGCTCACTCCAGCAAATGCTGCTGCGGGTGGCCAGAGGATGGTCTTTGCGGCAGGCCAGCACAAAGGACTCCGAAGCCAGTTCTTCGAAGTCGAGGTCAGGCTCGCTGGCTCCGAGATAGCCGATTCCGAAATCCACTTCGGAGCGTGCCACGGTCAGCAGGATGTCTGCAGCGGGTTGGTCCAGGATGCGCAGCCGAATGCGAGGGAACTGCTTCTTGATCTGATGGATGGCGCTTGCCACCACCGTATCCACGACCGAAGGGATGCAGGCAATGGTCACCAGGCCGTGCAGCCGTTCGTTGAGTTCGGTCATCCCTATCAACGAGGCCTCCAGTTCGGCCAGTACATGCTGGGCACGAGGCAAGAAAACACGTCCCATGGCATTGAGTTCCACTTTGCGAGTGGTTCGCTCCAGGAGCTTGAGCGACAGGGCTTGCTCCAGTTTTTCGACCCGTCTCGATAAGGCCGGTTGGGAGATGTGCAGCAACTCGGCTGCGCGCTTGAAACTGGCCAGCTCTGCCACAGCCACAAAGGCTTTGAGATCAGCAATGTCGAAATTCATTTGAAAAACGCATCAATGAGAAGATTTTTTGCAATTTACTGCATTAATTAAATCACTGATCATTCGCCCAGAACATAAGAAACGGAGACGAAATGCGAGGCTTGGGTGATTTCAGAAAAGCGTGGCTCGCCGCAGCCGCTGGATTGATGCTGGTGAGCTCGGCAACAGCTCAGGGAAAGTGGCCCGAGCGTCCTATTACGCTGGTTGTTCCTTTTGTGGCCGGTGGCGGTACAGACAGCATCGCACGTGACATAGCCAGCCAGTTGTCAAATCGCTTTGGCCAGCCAGTTGTCGTTGACAACAAGGGTGGGGCAGGTGGCTCCATAGGCGCGAACTTTGTGGCAAAAGCCAAGGCCGATGGTTACACGCTGCTGTTTGCGACATCCACTTTTGCGACGAACGCAGCCATTGATCCCAAGCTGCCCTACAAGCCGGAAACTGACTTTGCTCCGGTGGCAATGATCGGTCGTGGGCCTCTGCTTCTGGTAACCAACAAGGCTCTTGGGGCGAAGTCGGTCGCGGATCTGCCAAGGATTGCCAGAACACGCGAAGGCGGCATCAATTACTGTTCAGCTGGCGCAGGCAGCATCAACCACCTGTCTGGCGAACTTTTCAGGCAGCAGGCGACGCTTCCAATGACGCATGTCCCTTTCAAAGGCAGCGGCCCTGCTGCGCTGGAACTGCTGGCAGGTCGTGTGGATGCATTCTTTGCCACGGTGCCGACCATTCTTCCGCACCTCAAGACCGGCAAGCTGGAGCTTCTGGCCGTCACCAGTGCTCAGCGCTCCAGCCTGTTTCCGCAGGTGCCCACCATGGCAGAAGCCGGGATCAAGGGCTATGACGTGACCACATGGTGGGGTGTGCTTGCGCCCGCCGGGGCGTCACCAGAGATCGTGAATCAGCTCAATCAGGCCGTTAATGCAGCCGCCGCTGCTGAGCCAGTGCGCTCGCGTCTCAAGCATGAAGGCGCAACGCCTATTTCCCTGAGCCCGAAAGCCTTTGCCGCGGAACTTCACGATGAGTTGGGCAAATGGAAAGCTGTGGCAAGCAAGCCCGGCATGGAGCTCTGAGCATGTTGCCATCCCACGACCCATCAGGCCTGGTGTCGAGAAGACAGGTGCTGGCTGCCATCTGCGCTGGCTCTGCAGCGGCGGCCGCGAGCATGGCAAGAGCGCAGGCAGGCTTTCCCGGGCGGCCAGTTACAGTCGTCGTTCCGTATGCGCCAGGAGGACAGGGCGATGTATTCGCACGACTGATTTCCAGCGATCTGGGCAAAGCACTTGGGCAATCCGTGATCGTTGACAACCGTCCTGGCGCCAGTGGAGCGCTGGGTACACGCATGGTGGTGCGCGCTGCCGCTGATGGCCTGACACTGCTGCTGGGCCAGACCGGAGAGATCGCCATCAACGGTGCGGCCATGAAGAGCCCAGGCTATGACAGCCTGAAGGATCTGCAAGGTGTGGCCCTGGTTGGTGACTCTCCGCTGGTGCTGGCGGTTCCTGCCAGCGCACCATGGAAATCGCTGGACGACCTGATCGCCGCAGCCAAGGCGGCGCCAGGCAAGGTGGCATACGCTTCGTCCGGTACGGCAACGCCCGGGCACCTGGCCGCAGCAGCCCTTGCAGAGGCCGCCAAAGTGCAAATGGTTCATATTCCCTACAAGGGAGCCGGTCAGGCGATCACCGACCTCATTGGCGCGCAGGTGCAGTTCTTCATGGCCAGCACGCCATCCATCCTGTCACATATCAAAGGCGGCAAGGTGCGGGCATTGGCGGTCACCGGTCTGGAGCCCATTGCGGCGCTGCCTGGGGTGCCCACGGTTGCAGAGAAATTTCCGGGCTTCGAATTCAGTCTCTGGGGTGGTTACTTCGCTCCCAGGCAGACGCCGGCGCCGGTGGTGCAACTGCTGTCGCAAAGAATCAACCAGATCGTGCAGCAGCCCGCGTTGAAGGCACGCTTCGAGGCAGAAGGCACTTTGGTCAAAAGCTATACGCCGCAGGAGGTGGATGCTTTTGTCCGCAAGGAAATCACCAAATACCGGCAACTGGTCCGAAGCACTTCCGTATTGATTGACTAAGCGTTGAAAAAAGAGAGTTGAGTATGAAACTGGTTGTATTGCCCGGCGATGGAATCGGCCCGGAAACCATGGCCGCCACAGTGGAGGTGCTGGAGGCTGTATCTCATAAGTTTGATCTGAATCTGGCCCTGGATCACGATATCGCGGGCCACGAGAGCCTGCGCAAATATGGTGCGACGGTCACGCCGGAACTCCTGGCCAAGGTCAAGGCTGCTGACGGCCTGATGCTCGGCCCCATGGCCACCTACGACTTCAAGGACGAAGCCAAGGGGGAGGTCAACCCCTCCAAGTTCTTTCGCAAGGAGCTGGACTTGTTTGCCAACATCCGGCCTGCGCGAACCTGGGCTGGCGTGCCACACAAGGTGAACGACTTCGATCTGGTCGTGGTTCGTGAGAACACCGAAGGCTTCTACGCAGATCGCAACATTGCATCGGGCGGCAGTGAAATGCTGATCACGTCCGACGTGGTCGTCTCTCTTCGCCGGATCACCCGCGAATGCTGCGCACGCGTGGCGCGTTCGGCCTTCGAGCTGGCCCAGCGCCGGCGCAAGCATGTCAGCATCGTCCACAAGGCCAATGTGCTCAAGCTGGGCGACGGCATGTTCATTGAAGAATGTCAGCGTGTCGCCAAGGATTTTCCCGAGATTGAGGTCGACGAGTTCATCGTCGACGCCATGATGGCCCATGTGGTGCGTGCGCCTCAACGCTTTGACGTCATCGTCACGACCAATATGTTCGGCGACATCCTTTCTGACCTGACGGCCGAGCTGTCCGGCAGTCTGGGCCTGGGAGGATCCGTCAACGCCGGCCAGCAATATGCGATGGGGCAAGCGGCTCATGGATCTGCGCCGGACATCGCAGGCCAGGACATCGCCAATCCGTTTTCGCTGATCTTGTCGGCCAGCCAGTTGCTGAACTGGTACGGTCAGCGCAGCAATGACATGCGTTTTGTGCGGGCCAGCGAGGCCATCGTCACCTGTGCAGGCCAGGCTGTCGAGCATGGCGAGGCCACACGCGATGTGGGCGGTCAGCTCGGCACGGCCGCCACAGGCAGCAAGCTGGCACAGCGTATCGCTGCGTTGACGCTGTGAAGCCGGGAAAGGCGAAGTCATGGAGGTAGTTGAACGAAGTTCAAGGACGGAGGCCGGGCCTCCGGCTTTCCGCTGCGACACGCACACCCATGTATTCGGGCCGCAGCATCAATATTCCATGGATCCGATGCGGCACTACACACCGCATCAGGCATCTGTGCAGGCGCTGCGGCAACATTTGCAGGCTATCGGCATGCAGCGCGTGGTGCTGGTGCAGCCAAGCGTTTACGGATTTGACAACCAGTGCCTGCTGGATGCCCTGACCGAGCTCGGCGACAGTGCGCGTGGCGTGGCAGTAGCACCGCGCGACGTCAGCGAAGCTCAGCTGAAGGTCTGGCATGCAGCAGGTGTGCGAGCAATCCGCGTGAACCTGCAAAGCTCGGGCAACGAAGACGTCGCCTCGGCTTGCAACGAACTCTCTTACTGGAGTGAACGCGTCTGTCACCTGGGCTGGAGTATCCAGCTGTATATGGCATACCCGGTGCTGCAAGCCGTGAGCACGCACCTGAGTCGGTTGCCGGGGTCTTTTGTCCTGGACCATTTCGCAATGGTGCCGTTCTCGGCTACAGCCTCTCAAGATGACGGATTGCTGCTGCGGCTTGCTGAAAGTGGCTGCATATTTGTCAAGCTTTCCGCGCCTTATCGTCTGGCTGATGCGAAATGGGCCCGCGCATGGGCAAGACATCTGGTGAGCCATGCTCCAGAGGCGATCCTGTGGGGCAGTGACTGGCCGCATACAGCCAGGGATGCTGGCGTCCCCGCCTTGGAGCCTAGTCAGTTTCGCACGGTGCCTACCCAGACCATCCAACAGGACATCGCTCATTGGCTGATGGATGACGATGATCAGCAACAGGTGCTGGTGAAAAATCCTGCGCGCCTGTTTGGCTGGGCTTCAGGTTGAGTGCTTCATCGGGCTTGAGATCTCAGCGGCGTTAAGTCGAAGAGCTTTTTGCTGGAGTGTCTGAAGTGCTGTGGAGTTGCATTCATAGATTGCTGCGGGGGGCTATAGTGGCTCGCTTGCTGCCGGAAGTAGCAGCCATTTCAGTGCGGAATGCAGCTCAAGCAAGCCTGGTGCTCACAACCGGGTAGCAACCGCTTGGCTGCTTCACAGACAAAGCGCTTGAGCGCTTTGCCGAGGAGGAAGGCCGAGCAGAAAGGCCGAGCGGGCCGCGACACTTGCCCAGAACATGCCCTGGTGCTGCCGGGCGATTTTGCGCAGACATACAAGCTTGGTATCTCAAGGCCGCCAAGGGCTCCCTCACTTGGGCGCAAGCCGGCACATGCCCGTCAACCAGAGCCGTGTGAGTACCGGACTCAGTCAAACTTCAGTGCAGCGCAGCGCCCGAGGGGACGACGACACCGTACAAATCGGCAATGGTCGCCAGCGCGCAATGATGCAACTGCTTTGCCTCTACGTCTGCCACGGCACTGCGCAGTGGGCGTGTGGCGCAGGCATCGGCCACGATGGTTGGCTGGTTGCCGCGCAGAAAGGCTCCCTCGGCCGTGAATGTCACGCACATATGTGTCATGAAGCCGATGATGATGAGTTGCTGGCGGCCTGCTGCGTCCACCAGCTCGCCGAGATTGGTTCCAACAAAACTGTTGGGGGCCTGTTTCACCACCACGGCTTCGCCGGCCATGGGCGCCACGCTGGCGTGAATCTGCCCGATGTCCTCCGTGATGTCGTAGGCAGAGCCCGCGCCGCCGTCATGCATCACATGAATGATCTTTGTTCCCGCTGCACGTGCGCGGGCAAGCAGGGCTGAGGCTGCTTCCAGCGCAGGCTTCCAGCCCGTGAGTTCCATCACGCCGTGTGTGTAGGTGTTCTGGTAGTCCACCAGCACCAAGGTGGCGTTGGCCAGGTTGGCAGGCGAGGCGTCGAGAGCGTTGAGTTCTCTCAGGGTCTTGGAGGGCGTCATGGTCCGGCTTCCTTGTCAATGTTGAGCGATGAAGGAATGGTAGGAATGCGGGGGAATGTCTGCAATGTCATATAACATGCAGATTCAGACATTCTCTGCAGGCAGCACATGGAACGCCTCATCGTCATCGTCCTGTTCAATCAGGTGGATCTGCTGGACATGACCGGTCCCGCCGAAGTGTTCTCGCTACTCGAGCGTGAGATGGATCAGCCCACAGGCTATCGTGTGGTGCTGGCGGCCGAGACATTGGAGGCGGTGCAGACCTCCGCAGGAGTGCGTGTGCTGCCCGACATCACCTTTGCCCAGTTGGCGCGCAAGCGCATCGACACGCTGGTAGTGCCTGGTGCGGTGCAAAGGAATGCGGCGCGCGAGTTGCGCGCCGTGGTCGACCCGCAGGTCGTCTCTTGGGTGAAGAAGCTGGCTGCCCGTACCCGCCGCGTTACCTCTGTCTGCGTGGGCGCACATGTGCTCGCCGCGGCAGGGCTGCTGGATGGCAAGCGTGTCACCACGCACTGGTCCACCGCGCAGCAGCTGGCGGCAGAGTACCCGGCCGTGACCGTGGATGCCGAGCCGATCTTTATCCGCGAGGGCAATCTGTGGACGGGGGCGGGTCTGACAGCCTGTCTTGATCTGGCTCTGGCCCTGGTGGCAGACGACTTCGGTGAGGCAGCAGCACAGCGTGTGGCCCGGCAGCTTGTCATGTTCCTGAAGCGGCCCGGCGGGCAGAGCCAGTTCAGCGTAGCCATAGCCCAGCCTTCGACCACACGTCGCATGGACGCGCTACGTCATTACATAGCGCAGAACGTTGCTAGACCGCTCACGCTGCCGGTTTTGGCCGAGCGAATCCATGTCAGTGAGCGACAACTGGCCCGCCTGTTCAAGACCGAGTTGTGCACCACACCTGCCGCGTACATAGAGTCCGTGCGTGTGGAGATGGCACGCAACCGCCTTGAGACGTCCGATGAGTCATTGGTGCGCATCGCCACTGCCTGCGGCCTGGGCACCACCGATACACTGACTCGCGCTTTCCGCAGGCAACTGAACACCACGCCTGCCGAATACCGCAGCCGATTTCGCACCCATGAATAAAGAGGCTGGCCACAGAACCGGGCAACTCATGCGTAGCTACTGCTCAAGCGTTCAGACCAGGTATCACCGGCTCGCAGCTTGCAAGCGCTGCCGCTCAGATTTTCTTGCTTGCTTTGCTCTGGCAAGCTTCCAGTTGAAACGGACATCGGATGCCGGGTCAGGCATAGTGGCTGTCTCTGTCAGAGACTGGCATCAATCTCTGCATCGATACGGAAGCTCAGCGGGCGAGCAGGTATCGCAGAATTGCTTTTTGCACGGGCAGCAATAACGACTTTTGACTGTACCCGGAGAAGCGTGGATATTGCACCGGGTCAAATGCAATCTCGCGCCCAATGGAAAATGGCGGTGTCGCAAGCAGCATGGGCATGCCCATGCAATCCAGATCTGCCACAGTGAGTGACTTAGCCATTGCTTCGGCACCGCTTGGCCAGCCATCGGTAATGACAATGTCAGCGACCCGGGGGGGAGTTGATGCAAATTCAACGTATGGAAGGGTCTCATGCAGCCGTTCATCGCAGATATGCATGATTGGCAGTTGCAGCGAGAAAGCCAGCTCGTGCCACGACCGCAGCACATTGGTCGTCGGGCCCCACAAACAGATGCGGGCTTGCTCAATGGGCGCGATCGACCTATCAATGTAGAAAGCGTCAGTTAGCACCTCACATGGATGCCCCATGCCGGACATGGCAATGATTACCGGGCGTTGTGACGCAAGGGCAAACTCCGCGAGGCGCTGATGATTGGATTCCCTCACGACATAGACATCGTAAAAAGGGTCGAGATAGCCGGCCAGATCGGCAGCTCTCTCGGGCGTTTTGAGCAAATTGGGCAACTCGACAAATGATAAGCCAAGCTCTTGAAACGCCTGGATGAAGCTTGTGCGAGTGCGAATGCCGTTGCGTTCAAACGACCAGGCCACCTTGCCCTGGAGAGATTGGCAGGACGTATCGACAAGCGCCCAAATGGCACGCACTCGCTCAGCGTTCAGTTGCGAAAGGTCGATAAGGTTTATGACATGCCGCTCGACGAGACTCCGGGCAGTATCTCAGAGACTTTGCCTTCAAGATCACGCGTCTGGCTAGCCACCCCAATGCCACACTTCGTCAGCATCTGGGTTTGACCGAGAGTGGCGATTGACCTGCCGCGGCTTTCTAGCCTAAGCAGGCATACACCCGAACATTCGTCTCGATGAATTTATTGAGACTGCTCGCCCTGCACAAGAATTTTCAGCCATGACCAGCGTGCTTGATAGGACTCGGCCTTGCGTTGAAAGAGATCACGGTGCGGCGTCAATGGGTTGGGCGCCAGAATGCCGTCATAGATCAAGCCGAGGTTATTCGGAGCATAAAGTTCATCTGGGCGAACTCCCACGCAAGTCGCTGGAATAAGAAAGCGATCTATTCCGTCGGAAGAGCTGCGTAGTGCCTTGTAAGGATGACCGAAATATGACTGATACCACAGGTGAACCCGGGCTTGGTTCGTTACTTCGACCCTGATACCTAAATCATGTAAAACATGATCAGCATGCGCTTGTACTTTCTGTTCGGCAGTTTCAGAGGTACTAGATGAATCAAAGTAAAAAAGATCGTAATCCTTGATGGAATCCTCAGGATTCCTTTGTGCCTGCAAATTCCACACTGTCTGGAATAGGCAGCCTGCCACAAGCCATCCATCTGGGAGATTCAAATCCTTCCACCGTTCAAGAATCGTACGGTTGTTGACGTTTTGGAGGATATCCGCAACAAATCGCTCAGGGGTAGGCATCTAGACAGGCAATCCAAAGGTGAGAAGGAGGCTCTGATCGATTGTGCCCCACATACCCAAGATCGTTTCTGGCCGGGAGGCTAGTGTCTCAGAACGACCCATTGCGGTCGCTCGCAAGATCACTCGCCAGTGTCTGCTTTCGGCGGTAGTGGTCGCTCGACACTGGAAGCCGGATGACTTTTCCTGACTTTTTGATTTAAGCGTACTTGTTACCATTTGCTCATAACGGCCTGGAGGGTGTACGTGAGCAAGGCATTTCCGCAGCAAGCTCAGCACAGACGGTCCATGCGATCCACCGTGCGCATGGTGACTCTGGGGGGGGCGCTCGCCTGGCTGGCCTTGGTGGCCAGTCTCGGGTGGTGGATGTCACAGAGACTTGTGGCGTCGGAATTGGACCGTTTGGCGGACAGCGCTGAGTACGAAGCCAAAACAACCGCACGCATCATGGATCGGCTTTTCACTGAAATGGTGAGTGTGGCCAACATGGTGGCACGTCAGGGACTGGTGATCCAGCTCGCCACCCGCTATCGCACGGATCCGCCAGGCCTGGTTCAGCTCACACGCCAACAGCGCGCAGCTCAGTTCACGCAAGACCCGTTGGTGCGCAAAGTTGGTGACTTCATGAATGAGCTGTCCAGCGATCTGCGCTATGCCCGCATCTACATGAACAATATGTCGGACGACACGATCACAGCCAGCAACTGGGCTGAGTCCGACAGCATCGTGGGAATGATCTATTCAGGTCGGCCTTATCTCGTTGACGCATTGCGTGAAGGCAATGGCCATTCGTTCGGTATCGCGCGCCTGAACAAGACGCCATCCTATTTCGTGGCTAGCCGTATTGAGAGCGAAGACGATAAGCCCCTAGGTTCCGTCACCGTCAAGTTCGATGCCCCAGATATTGTTCCCTACTTATCAGGGAGCCACATTGCGCTTATCCTGGATCGCCAGGGTCGCGTGACCACAGCGTCGTCCGCGCCATTCATGCTACGCAACGCGCAAGCGCTTCTACCGCCAAGTTTCGCAGTTGCTGATGGAAGGAGCACCTTCCCGGAAAGTGGCGAAAGTCCAGGCGAGCCACTGAATGCGCGCGCAGTCTCCAACACAGATCAGTGGATCATTGACGGCAAGTCCTACCTGCTACGGCATGAACCGCTCTCCAATACCCAATATCAACTGATCACACTGGCGACTGTGGATCACTTGCCACTCATGCGTAGGCAGCACATCGGGTTAGCTGGGCTGGTAGCGTCGGTGGGTCTGCTTTTCATTCTGCTTAGCGGTCATGCGATTGGACTGATGGTGGAGCGACGGCAGGACGAGTGGTACGCGGCCAATCATGATGCACTAACCAATCTGCCAAACCGACGCAACGTGCTGGGTCAACTGGAGCAGTTGTTCGCTCAGGCGAAGCAAATGCAGCAATGGGTAATGGTGGCCTTCATCGATCTGGATGGGTTCAAAGCGATCAACGACACCTATGGCCATGAGGTCGGCGACCAATTCCTTGTCGAAGTCGGTCGACGCATGAGTACCGGTTTGCGTAAGAGTGACATGCTGGGACGATTAGGTGGTGATGAGTTCGTCGTCATTGGACTGATTGCCCCGCCAAGCCTCGCAGACCAGGACAAGACCCTGGAGGCTATGCGCAGCCGCCTAGCCCCGCTGCTGATCGGGCGGTATGAATTTCCTGAATGCAGCCTCGACTATCCCGGCGCTAGCTTCGGCATCGTGATGGTCGATCCATCCATCAGCTCGACACAGACCGTGCTCAAGGAGGCTGATCTGCGTATGTATGCGGACAAACAAGCAAGGCGGAGGTCGCAAAGGGAGTCGGCAAAGAGTGACGCAGCCGGTGAAACATGGAAACTGCCAGAGCACAGTACACGGATGCCGCTGCCAACCTAGCTCCAATGAACGCAGGATGTCGGCCCAATGCACTCGAAAGTGCGTCTAGGATGTTGGCCGTCATTGGCATATATGAGCTAAGCGACTACAGATAACTGCAGCAGTCGTTCGGAGGTGCCCCGCGGCTGTCCGCTAATGGCCGGTAGCAGCCTGCCGCCAAGGAGTGCTCACTATCCGTCGCTGTCGTTTGCTGCACCTCGATCAACGCCTGCAGTTTTTGATTGCCACATCACCATCGGCGCGACTCCAACGCCAGTATCTGCTACCGGGCTGTCGCCTATTCATCTTCCTAGGGGCTAATGCCTCCTCAGAATCTGGAGATGGTCCAGTGCAGGTTTTTTACTGGGTCGCCACATCAGTTCGAATCAGCCTCTGGGTGGTACTGAGGGGGTCTTCGAAAATTCCCGATTTTCAGCGAGCGAGATTGTTACGACGATGGGTCCACTCAGTTCAAGTGGAGACAAAAATGCGATTCGAATTCCGTTCAATTGCCACACGGGCCCGATATGCCGGACATGGCTTGTTCATCGCAGCGGCCTTGTCTGGCGCGCTGGCGCAGGCGGGCTCCTTGCCTTTTGACATGGCAACCACCTCCGAACAGCGATTTCAACTGGCCTTGGAAGCCCAGACTGCAGGTGACTACACCCCTATGCTCGCGTTGCTGCGCCAGGCGGCCCGAGATGGCGAAGCTCAAGCGCAGGAAACACTGGCATGGGTTCTTCTGGCCGGCCCAAACTTGTACGGTAATGCGGTGAAGGCGGATCGCTGCGAGGCAGCTCACTGGCTGCGGCAAGCCGTCGCAAAGGGGAGTCAAACGGCCAGAAGCCAGTTGAATTTTCTGAACCGCCTGCGAAATGCACCGAGCGGCCAGACGGCCTGCGCATCCGAGTGGAAGGGGTGACACGCACAAAATCCCTTTCAGATCGCAGCGTCATCTTCAAGGATGTGCCACGTGCCCAACGTGACTGGGGGCATGGCACTGTGTGACCGCTACCGTCCGATCAACGACGGTCAAAGATCGGCCGGTAGCTTGCTTTCCAGTTTTGCGCTTGCTTGGACATGGCCTTGCTGGAGCTAAGGAGGAATGTACTGAGCTTGATCCTCGAAGTTCATTGACCACTCAAGCGCTTGCCAAATGACACCGCATAGGCCCGGGAGCGAAAGTGGAGCACCGGATCATTGGTGGGCGCAATGCCGTCGGCCATCACCATCGGATCAAAGTTGATCGGCTCGCACAAGCCTCCTTTTTGAGTCGAAGCGCTGGTGATCGTCAGGGTGCCGGCCTTGAACTCAGGTCGCTGTGCGGGCCATGACTGCGTGGGGTCGTCCTGCGCATCACCTGGCTGTCCGACTGTCACCAGCATGTCCCAGCGAGCCGTTTTTTTCGATGTGCTGCTGATCAATGCGGTTTCCAGAAAGTCCGACCCAGCCGTCTTCAGTGCCTCGTTGCTTAGCGGCTTCTCTCCTTCCTGCGGTACGAAGCGCCAGCGCACCAGAGTCACCTTGTCCTGTGCATTGATGAACTTGAAGGTGTGAATGCCGAAGAATGCGCTGCGGGTGTAGCTGTCGGGAGGGTTGTGGCTGGCCAGGTATTGCGCCTGAGCCAGGTTGTCAGGATGGGAGGCCCTGAATGCTTTGAGCTTTTCCGGGTCCGGCTTGCCGGTGGCTGGATCGGGGCGCTGAGCCTCGATCAAGTCCAGGAATGTTCCTGGGTGGGCGGCACCGAACATGGGGGTGTTCAACATGGACATCTGGTGCAACTGTCCCTTAGGGAGCTTGAACTGCAAGGCCATTCCACGCGCGCTTTGGGCAACATCTGGCGCCTTGGGGTTTCCTCCTGCCAGCGAGAAGCGCGCAATCACCGGAACGGCTTGGCCGGAAAACAGTGTGGAGCGCGAATATCTGGCAGCCTCGGCGGTAGCGGTGAATTCGCCCACCGCGCAGCTCCCCTTGATGTGATTGCGACGCTCTCCCTGGTGAACGCCAAAGGTCGCTTCCAGGGCCTGGACCACCCGCGGTGCAGTCACCTGCGGCTCGGCTGCCTGGGTGAAAACCGGCGCCACCACCATGGCATAGCTCAGCGCAAGCTTCATTTTTCGGAGCTTCATTGTTTCTTCCTCTTGATGATCCAGGCTTGAGTTCTCAGGGCTTGGCGATGTGCCAGCTGTTGTTGAGCAATCCATCTCCCGTCCTGTCTCCGGGCTTGGCATCCTTGGCCCAGTAATAGAGAGGGCGGCCCTTGTAGGCCCATTGCTGGTCACCGTTGTCGCGGACAACCATGCTCCAGTCACCGGTAGCCGTCACACCCGGGGTAACCATCAGAGGGGGCCAGTTCGTGGCGCAGCCACCGTTGCATACGCTCTTGCCGGATCCTGCGGCATCTTTGTCGAAGACATAGAGCGTCATCTGGTTGGGGCCTACGAGCACGCCATTCATGGCAGAAGCGGGCGTCTGCGCCTGGGCAGCAGTTGTCACGGCGCAGGCCGCCAGGAACACCGAGGTGAGGGTGGCGAAGGAAGCGAGACGGGTCATGGAGATCTCCTTGAGGTTGACCTGCTGTAAACAGTTCAAGGACGCTGTTTATTCCATTGAAGACTCTGCCCTTTCATCCTTCGAGGCTGGCCAGGCAGAAATCGTCTTATAGAGTGCCGTGCAAGGCGATCTGACCGTTGGTACCCGAATGGATCTGCGCTTCCGTTCCTTGAAGAATAGGCTTCACCAGCCTCGACGACCGGGAATGACGCAAGCGTAAGCTTGAAGCTTGGTTCAAGGTCAAGCGCGGATTGCGCGAGAATGGCGCACATGAAGATCGGAGAACTCGCCCAGCGCACAGGTCTGGCCGCATCGCGCATTCGTTTTTACGAGCGCATCGGCCTGCTGGGCGTTGCCCAGCGCCAGGCCAATGGCTATCGCAGCTATCCCGAAGAGGCGGTGCTGGCGCTCAGGCTGATTGCCACGGCGCAGCGGGCCGGCTTCAGCCTGCAGGAGCTGCGCCAGCTGCTGCCCGAGGATCTGGAGAAGTGGCAGCATGACGAGTTGCTGGCCACGCTGCATCGCAAGCTGCAAAGCATCGATCTGATGCTGGCACAGCTGACGCAAAATCGCGCCGAACTGGGCGAGCTGATCGCCCAGATCGAGGCCAGACCCGAAGACATGGACTGCGCCGGCAACGCTCGGCGTGTGCTGTCGCAGATGCGCTTGCTGGGGCGGGACGAGGAGGCGGCGGGCCGGCCCGCTCAGCCCAGCAACTGAGCCACCTGCAGGGCAGTGGCCCGGGCCGACTGCGGGTTCTGCCCAGTCACCAACCTGCCGTCCGTCACGACCTTGGAGACAAAAGGCAGGCAGGCTTTCTCATACTGGGCGCCGCGCTGGCGCATCAGCGCTTCGGCGTTGTACGGCACTTTGCCGGCCACACCGGCGAGCCTTTCCTCCAGCCAGGAAAAACCTGTCAGCCTGCGTCCGGCGACCAGCAGCGAGCCGTCGGACAGGCGGGTTTCGAGCAAACCGCAATAGCCGTGGCAGACCGAGGCAACGACGCCACCGCGCTCATGGATGTCGCGCGTGATGCGCTGCAGTCCCTGCGAGGATGGAAAGTCCCACATCACGGCATGGCCGCCGGTGAAATAAATGGCATCAAAGTCTTGCGCGTCCAAGGCATCAGGGGCGGCCGTTTTGGAGAGCAGGGCCATGCGCGCTGCATCCGCGAGCCATGCCCTGGCCGTGGCATCCCGGTTCGGCCATTTCAGCGAGCGCGGCTCGAGCGGCGAGCGGCCGCCCAGCGGGCTGACCAGTTGCTGCGCATAACCCTGCCTGGCAAAGATTTCCCAGGCATGGCTGAGTTCCGACAGCCACAGTCCGGTGGTCTCGGCAGGGTCATCGTAATGGGCGACGTTGCTGACAACGTGAAGAATGCGACGAGGCATGGGGAGTCTCCTGTGGCTCCCAACTTAAGCTTGAAGTGCAGTTCAATGTCAAGCATGCGGTGTGCTGGAGGTATTCCTGTTTTGATAGCTTTAATCGCTTGTTAGGTAAGGGATTGATCCGGTCTTTATAGATATTTTCCGAGCCGCGCTGCCAGCCATCCTGCTTTGTGATGGGGGCAGGCCTCAGCCTGGCTGCCGAGGTTTGCTTTATGCGTTAAGTTTCAAGCTGCTGTCCCTGAGCGTGCACATGCTTGGCGGACCCGAGTTTCCCGGATTTGTCTTGAAAGGTGCCCATGGTGCACAAGCGTTCTCTCGTAAAAGCCCTGGCAGTTGCCGCCCTGGTACCTGCCGCATTGCTGGCCCAGGCCCAGGATCTGGCCGTGACCGTCGGCGTGACGGCCGGCCCCCACGCCCAGATTGCCGAAGTGGCCAGGCAGGTTGCGGCCAGGCAGGGCCTGAAGGTCAGGCTGGTGGAATTTGGCGACTTCATCCAGCCCAATGCGGCGCTGTCCACCGGCGATCTCGACGCCAACATCTACCAGCACCAGCCCTTCCTCGATGCCCAGAACAAGGACCGTGGCTACAAGCTGGTGCCCGTGGCCAAGGCCGTGAACCAGCAAATGGGCGTGTACTCCAGAAAGGTCAGGAAGCTGGCCGATCTCAAGAGCGGCGCGCGCGTGGGCATTCCCAACGATCCCACCAATGGCTCGCGTGCCCTGATGGTGCTGGCCAAGCAGGGATTGATCACGCTCAAGGCCGATGCCGGTGCGCGCGCCTCGGTGCTGGACATCACGGCCAACCCCAGAAAGCTCAGGTTTGTCGAGCTCGAAGCCGCCCAGCTGGCCCGCGCCCTTGATGATCTGGATGCCGCGGCCGTCAACAGCAGCTATGCCGTGGCAGCCGGCCTGTCCCCCCAGGGCGACTCGCTGGCGCTGGAAGATGTGAACACGCCTTATGTGACCGTGCTCATCGTCACGCGTGCCGGCCACGAAAACAGCAAAGGCTTGCAGGCCTTTGTGAAGGCCTACCAGTCACCCGAGGTCAAGGCCTTTGTGGAAAAGACCTTCAAGGGTGCCTACACAACTGCATGGTGAGCGCATGAATCAGCCCTGGAATCAACTGGATGAGGCGCTGTTCGAACGCGCCAAGACCTTGCTGGACGAGGAATGGCTGAGCCGTGACGCCGATCTGGCGCCGCTGCTGCCTGTGGTGCTGGAGCGCGGTGTGGGCCAGGATTGGCACAAGGCCGGCACTTTTCGCCACCATCTGGCAGGTGTGGCGCGCTCTCTGGCACTGTGGCAGCAACCCAGGCAGGTGCGCCAGCTGGGTCTGCTGCACAGTGTCTATGGCAATGCCTTTGTCGATCTGGTCAAGTTCGATGCTGGCAACGAGCGTGAGCAGCTCAAGAGCCTGGTCGGGGAGCAGGCCGAGCATCTGGTCTATCTGTTCTGCACCATGAGCCGTACCCAGTTTGTGCAAAAACTGCTGGCGGGCGAGCTGGGAGCCGACGGCAGCCTGCAGATCGAGCGCAACGGCCCCGAGCCGCGCGAGACCATCAGGCTCACCGCCTATGAAGTGGCTGTGTTCGCGATTGTCAGCATGGCCGACAGCATGGAGCAGTGGTTCAGCTGGCAGGAAGACATCTATTCGCGCTTCCCGGCCGTGGACCACAGTCGTCAGCAGGCCGTGCACTGGGCGGCGTCGCTGTGGCCCGGCCCCATGCGTCCAAGCAGCCGCATGCTCAGCCAGATCAGCGGCCTGGGCCAGGCGCTGCAGCATCCTGCGCTCAAGACCCAGCTGCCGCTGCCGCCTGTGTTTGCGAGCTGCAGCCAGTTGCTGAGCGGGGGCAACGAGGCTGCGGCCGTGGCGCTGTACTGGTCGGTGATTCAGCTCGATCAGCCGCTGGTCGATCTGGATGCAGCCACCGCCACGCTGGAGCAGGCTGTCGCGCTCAACCCGTGGGTGGGCGAGCCGCAGATGGTGCTGGCCCAGCTATACCTGAGCGCGGGCCGCAGCGCCGATGCCACTCGGGCCGCCGAGAGCGCGCTGCAGTGCTTTTGCACCTGGGGCAATGCCTGGGACAAGCGCGTGCAGTGGGATGCCTGGATTGCCTGGACGCGTATCTTGCTGCAGTCGGCCCGGCAGGACAGCTGGCCTGCTCGGCTGGACAAGCTCAACAATATGGCGCTGAATCAGATCTGAACCGGATCTCATATTGATAGCTGTCAGCGTTTGATACATAAGCGCTGCAGGCTGTTTTGAGCATGAAAAAAGCCCCAAGGCCTTGCGCCTGGGGCTTTTTGTTGGCAAGCAGCCGTGCTTACTTGGTGCCGAAGATACGGTCGCCCGCATCACCCAGGCCGGGCAGGATGTAGCCATGGCTGTCCAGTTCGCGGTCCACGGCGGCGGTGTAGATGTCCACGTCGGGGTGGGCGGCCTGCATGGTCTTCACACCTTCGGGGGCGGCCAGCAGGCACATGAACTTGATGGACTTGGGCGCGCTCTTGTCCTTGAGCTGCTGCACGGCCGCCACGGCCGAGTTGCCGGTGGCCAGCATGGGGTCGACCACAATCACGTCGCGCTCGCCCATGTTTTCGGGCATCTTGTAGTAGTACTCGACGGGCTTGAGCGTCTCCGGGTCGCGGTACAGGCCAATGTGGCCGATACGGGCGCCGGGCACCACGTTGAGCATGCCATCCAGGAAGCCGTTGCCGGCGCGCAGGATGGAGACCAGGGCCAGCTTCTTGCCGTCGATGACCTTGCCCGTCATTTTTTCCATGGGCGTCTCGATCTCGATGTCCTGCAGCGGGAAGTCGCGCGTCAGCTCATAGGCCATCAGGGTGGACAGCTCGCCCAGCATGCGGCGAAAGCTGTTGGTCGATGCTTCCTTGCGGCGCATCAGTGTCAGTTTGTGCTGGACCAGAGGGTGGTCGATCAAATGCAAAGTGCTCATGTTCTTGGTCTTTGTGGTGAAGGCAGGCAGGCCCGCTTGTGGCGGGCTCGTGCTTGCAAAATGGAGATCAGGAGGATGCGGGCCGGGCCGCAACGGACGCTATTTTCGCTGTCACTCGGACAGCAGGCTGGCAAAACGCTCTAAATCCACATTGCCGCCACTGATCACGATGCCCGCGCGCTTGCCCTTGAGCGGCAGACCGCCGTTGATGGCGGCAGCCAGCGAGAGCGCGCCCGTGGGTTCGACCACGATTTTCATACGCTCGGCATAAAAGCGCATTGCCTGGACCAATTGCTCGTCGTTAACGGTCAGCACCTCGTTCACGCGCTGCTGGATGATGGCAAAGGTCAGATCTCCCGCTGCCTGGGTCTGGGCGCCGTCGGCAATGGTACGCGGCGTGGCAATCTTGACGATATGGCCGGCACGCAGCGACTGCTGCACATCGTTGCCGGCTTCGGGCTCGACGCCGATCACCTTGCATTGCGGAGCCAGGGCGTTGGCGGCCAGCAGACTGCCCGAGAGCAGACCGCCGCCGCCCAGGCAGACAAACAGATAGTCCAGGTCCGGCACTTCCTCCAGCAGTTCCTTGACGGCCGTGCCCTGGCCGGCGATCACGTCGCGGTGGTTGTAGGGCGGGATCAGGGTCATGCCGCGCTCGGTCGCCAGCTTGTCGGCGATGGCTTCGCGGTCTTCGGTGAAGCGGTTGTAGGTGACGACCTGGGCGCCATAGCCGCGCGTGGCCGCCATCTTGGAAGCTGGTGCATCCTCGGGCATGACGATCAGGGCCGGCATGTCCAGCAACTGGGCCGCCTGGGCAATGGCCTGGGCATGGTTGCCGGAGGAAAAGGCCAGGGCGCCGCCCTTGCGCTGCTCGGGCGTGAACTGCGCCAGAGCGTTGTAGGCGCCGCGAAACTTGAAGGCGCCTATGCGCTGCAGGTTCTCGCATTTGAAGAACAGGCGCGCACCCAGCTGTTCGTCCATGGTGCGGCTGGTCAGCACCGGCGTGCGGTGGGCTACGCCCTGAAGGCGCTGGGCAGCGGCCACGACATCGTCATAAGTGGGCAGGGGGGCGTTGTTTGTGCTCATGGCAAGACAGGCTGGGGTGGTACTGAATCCATGATAACGGCGCCTCGCCCACTTCAAGCCGATTTGCTGCGTTGCGGTTCGGCTACCTGTCGATGGCGCTCAGCGGGCCATCGAGAAGATAGAGGAATACGAGAAGAAAAGGCACATAAACCTTTACTGGCAAGTGCTGGTAGCTATTTAATCAGGAGTAATTGCCCGCTGGAGGCAGTGCTGGTGCAAACGCCTGCAGCGGCTCCAGCGGGGGGAAATCGCCGGCGCGCTTGGCCTGCATGGCACTCACGGCCTCCATGACATGGCGGTTGCTCCAGATGCCGCTCTGCACCCAGCCCATTTGCTGCAGCGAGTCGCTCACGCTGTGGTCGCGCGCGTAATTGATCACCTGCTTGCTGCCCCAGATGGCCACGGGCGGCTTGGCCGCAATTTCGCGCGCGCAGGCGAGAGCTGCCGTGACGGTGGCTTCGGGCGTGTCGCAGACGGTGTTGACCAGACCGTGACTGGCTGCCTCCTGCGCAGTCATGCGGCGGCCGGTATAGGCCAGCTCCTTGACGATGCCCAGCGGCATCAGCTTGGGCAGGCGCTGCAGGCTGCCCAGGTCGGCGGTCATGCCGATATTGATCTCCTGCACGCAGAAAAAGGACTCGGCGCTGGCATAGCGTATGCAGGCCGTGGCCACCAGATCCAGACCGCCTCCCACGCAGGCGCCCTGGATGGCGCAGATCACGGGCATGCGCAGGGCTTCGATCTTGTTGAAGGTGGACTGCAGCTGGGCCAGGGTGTCGATGATGGCGGCGCGGCCCTCGGGCGTGCGGTCATTGGGCGCAAAGGCGGGGTCGGCGAAGGTCTCGAGTGCCATGCCGGCGCAAAAATGCCTGCCCGTGCTGCTGATCACCAGCGCGCGCGACTGGCCGCTGCGCTGCAGCGTATCCAGCACCAGGTCCAGCTCCTGCCAGAACCTGGGGTTCAGGGTGTTGAAGGCATCGGGGCGGTTGAGCACCAGATGGGCGATATGGTCGACCAGGTCCAGGCGAAAGCTGCTCAGACCGGCGGTCAGCAAGGTGTCGTCAGAGGTATGGGGCATGCCGGCATGGTGTCTTGCGGCGCCGAGCGGGCCAGTCACAAGCGTGACTGCCCCGGGCAAACCGGGGTGGACAGCCGGCATGCCCCTGCCGGTTCAGGCCGTCAGCGCCGGCGCCCTGTCCGCAGCCTGGACCTTGAACACGGACACCATGCCGGTCAGGCGCTGGGCCTGGTCGCTCAGCGAGACAGCGGCCGCCGTGGATTCCTCGACCAGGGCGGCATTTTGCTGCGTCATCTGGTCCAGGTTGGTCACGGCCTGGTTGACCTGGCTGATACCGTCATGCTGCTCCATGGCCGAGGCACTGATCTCGCCAATCATGTCCGAGACCTTGCCGACGCTGCTGACGATTTCCTCCATCACGCGCCCTGCCTGGGAGACCTGGTCTGCGCCTTCCTGGGCGGCGTCCACGGAGGTGGTGATGAGGGCCTTGATCTCCTTGGCCGCCTCGGCACTGCGGTGGGCCAGGGCGCGCACTTCGCCGGCGACCACGGCAAAGCCTCGGCCTTGTTCGCCGGCGCGCGCGGCCTCGACCGCCGCGTTGAGGGCCAGGATATTGGTCTGGAAGGCGATGGAGTCGATCACGCCGATGATGTCGGAGATGCGGTGTGCGCTGTCGCTGATGCGTCCCATGCTGCTGACCACGGACTGCACCACATGGCCGCCGCGCTGAGCGACCTGCGCGGCATTGCCTGCCAGATGGTTGGCCTGGCGGGCGGTGTCCGAGGCCTGGGCGACGGTGGCGGTCAGCTGTTCCATGCTGGCCGCGGTTTCCTCAAGATTGGCGGCGGTCTGCTCGGTGCGTGCAGACAGGTCATGGTTGCCGGTGGCGATTTCGGCCGAGGCGGTGCTGATGGAGTGCACGCTGGTGCGTACATCGCTCACCAGGCTGCGTAGCTGGGCTGCCATGGTCGAGACGGAGCTCAGCAGGCGGCCGAACTCGTCATGGCGGTTGTTGCTGGCGGTCACCGTGAGATCGCCCTGTGCAATGGCCTGGGTCAGCTCCACGGCTTCATTCAGGGGGTGGGTAATCGAGCGGGACAGCGCCAGCGCCAGGCCCAGTGCGGCAGTCAGCACCAGGGCCTGCACCGCCCAGGACAGCCAGATCGCTTTTTGCTGGTCTTGCTGCAGGTGAAGGCTGGCGGCGTCGCGCTGCTGCTCCTGCAGCTTCACAAAGTCCTGCAGGGAAGCGACATAACGGCCGATGGCGCCCAGATACTGCAGGCGGATGAAGTCGCGCATGGCTTCGATATCGCCGCTCAGCTTGATCTCCCGCGCCTTCTTGTTCAGCGCCAGAACTTCGGCGCGCACGGCTGCGATCTTCTGCAGGGCGGCCTTGTCGGCATCGCTTTGAGCCAGTTTGATGACCTGTGCCTGCAGCGCCCCATTGACGGCCACGCCTTCGCTGACACGCTCGTCCATGCGCTGGGTCAGCGCTTCGTCGGTGGTCATATTGCTGGTGAGCACGCGTTCGCCCGTAGACTCGGTGGCACCTTTCCACTGAAGGGCGAGATTGATGCGATTGTCATAGTCGGTCAGGGTCTGCATGCCGGCCTGCAGGGCCTGGGTGGACGAGTGCTGGTTCCACAGCGAGACGGCCAGCATCATGGTCAGAAGCCCGCCCAAAGTGCACCACAGCTTGGTGGATACACGCCATTGATTGAATTGCATTGGCTGAAAATTTGCAAAAGCACTGCCCGGCCCGAGCGAACTGGTGGTCTGCGGCAAGACTGGGCAGCGTGGTTAGCGTTGAGGAAAGAAGCGGCTGTGCCTGCAGGCAGCAGCACATGTCCAAGAGACTGGCGGCTGGCACCAGGGGATGGATTTATTATGTATCGTCATAATGACTGCCGCCTTGAGCGCTTTCTGTCCGACGGCTACAAAAAAAGGCCTGCTGACGCAGGCCCTTGGAGCGAGTGCACACCCTGGGATCAGCGCTTCTTGTTGCCCAGAATGCCACCCAGCACGCCGCGCAGAATCTCCTTGCCCAGGCTGTTGCCCACGGTGCGCACCGTGGACTTGGCCATGGTCTGCACCAGACCGTCGTGCTGGCCGCCGCGCGGGCCGGTACGGCCGAACAGCAGCTCCTTGAGTCCGTCCATCATGGAGTCCGTGGCGCCGCCTTGCGCGGCCGCTCCGGCCGCGGCAGGCGCATCGCCGGGCTTGGCGGGCACGGCGCTGGCAGTGCGGCCGCGCAATATCTCGAAGGCCGATTCGCGGTCCACGGCTTTCTCATAGACGCCGGCAACCAGGGAGCCCTCGATCAGCGCCTTGCGCTGCTCGGCCGTGATGGGGCCGAGCTGGCTGCCGGGCGGAATCACGAACACACGCTCGGTCACGCTGGGGCGGCCTTTTTCGTCGAGGAAGCTGATCAGGGCTTCGCCCACGGCCAGCTCGGTGATGGCGGCGGCAATATCCAGGCCCGGGTTGGGGCGCATGGTGGAGGCGGCCGAGGCCACGGCCTTCTGGTCGCGCGGCGTGAAGGCGCGCAAGGCGTGCTGCACACGGTTGCCCAACTGGCCGAGCACGCTGTCGGGAACGTCCAGCGGATTCTGGGTGACGAAGTACACGCCCACGCCCTTGGAGCGCACCAGGCGCACGACCAGCTCGATGCGCTCGATCAGCACCTTGGGCGCATCGTTGAACAGCAGGTGGGCCTCGTCAAAGAAAAACACCAGCTTGGGCTTCTCGGGGTCGCCGATTTCCGGCAACTGCTCGAACAGTTCGGACAGAAGCCAGAGCAAAAAGGTCGAGTACAGGCGCGGGGCATTCATCAGCTTGTCGGCCGCCAGCACGTTGATCACGCCCATGCCGCTGGCATCGGTCTGCATCAGGTCGTTGATGTCGAGCATGGGCTCGCCGAAGAAGCGGTCGCCGCCCTGGCTTTCGATGGTCAGCAGGCCGCGCTGTATGGCACCCACGCTGGCCGAGCTGATATTGCCGTACTGGGTGGTGAACTGCTTGGCGTTGTCGCCCACAAAGTTCAGCATGGCGCGCAGATCCTTGAGGTCCAGCAGCAGCATGCCGTTGTCGTCGGCAATCTTGAACACCAGATTTAGCACGCCCATCTGGGTCTCGTTCAGATTCAGCATGCGGCCGATGAGCAGAGGGCCCATGTCCGAGATGGTGGCACGTACGGGGTGGCCCTGCTCGCCGAACACATCCCATAGCGTTGCCGGGCAGGCCAGGGGCTGGGGCAGAGCCAGGCCGCGATCCTTGAGCGAGGCTGCCAGCTTGCCTTCGATCTTGCCGGCCTGGCTGATGCCGCTCAGGTCTCCTTTGACGTCGGCCATGAAAACCGGCACGCCGATCTGCGAGAAGCTTTCGGCCAGTTTTTGCAGCGTGACGGTCTTGCCGGTGCCGGTTGCGCCTGTGATCAGGCCATGCCGATTGGCCAGTCCGGGCAGCAGTACACATTCTGTGGCAGAGTGCTGGGCAATCAAAAGGGGTGAAGCCATTTCGGGTTTCCTCTGGGGGGGCATGCAGTCAAAAGTAAAATCGCTCCCGCTAGGTTAAATCAAATATCAAAGGATTCCCTGTGGCAGGACACAGCAAATGGGCCAACATCCAGCACCGCAAGGGTCGTCAGGATGAAAAACGTGGCCGCATCTGGACGCGCATCATTCGTGAAATCATGGTTGCCGCCCGCCAGGGTGGGGGCGATCTGAGCGCCAACCCGCGTCTGCGTCTGGCGGTGGACAAGGCCAAGGCAGCCAATATGCCGGCCGACAATATCAAGCGCAATATCGACAAGGCCACGGGCAACCTCGACGGCGTGACCTACGAGGAAATCCGTTACGAAGGCTATGGCATCGGCGGCGCGGCCATCATTGTGGACACAATGACGGACAATCGCGTGCGTACGGTGGCCGATGTTCGCCACGCATTCAGCAAGTACGGCGGCAATATGGGTACCGAAGGCTCGGTGGCCTTCCAGTTCAAGCATGTGGGTCAAATCATGTTTGCCCCCGGTACGGACGAAGAAAAAGTCATGGAGATCGCGCTGGAAGCTGGTGCCGAGGATGTGATCACCGATGACGAAGGTGGCATCGAGGTGCTGACGGCTCCCGGCGACTTTGAAGCCGTGCGTGACGCACTGCAGGCCGCCGGCTTTACCGCCGACATGGCCGAGGTGACCATGCGCCCCGAAAATACAATCGCTCTCGAAGGCGATGATGCAGCTCGCATGCAGAAGCTGCTGGACATGATTGAAGACTTGGATGACGTTCAGGACGTCTACCACAACGCAGAAATATGAAAATTCTTGTGATTGGCGGCGGTGGCCGTGAGCACGCTCTGGCGTGGAAGTTGGCCGAATCGCCCAAGGCGACCAAGGTCTATGTGGCTCCCGGTAACGGTGGCACAGCCCTGGCTGGCGGCAAGCTGGAGAACCTCGACATCACCGATGTGAAGGCTCTGCGCGAATGGGCCCAGGCCGAAAAGATTGCCGTGACGGTGGTGGGGCCCGAGGCTCCGCTGGCGGCTGGTGTGGTCGATGAGTTCCGTGCCCACGGACTCAAGGTCTTCGGCCCGACCAAGACTGCAGCCCAGCTGGAGTCTTCCAAGGCCTTTTCCAAGGACTTCATGGCGCGCCACAGCATTCCCACGGCGCAATATGAAACCTTTACCGACGCCGTCGCGGCCCACGCCTATGTGGATCGTCTGGGCGCTCCCATCGTCATCAAGGCTGACGGCCTGGCTGCCGGCAAGGGCGTGGTGGTGGCCATGTCGCTGCAGGAAGCCCATGATGCCGTGGACTTCATGCTGGTGGACAACAAGTACGGTGTTCAGCACAACGAAGGCGGTGCACGCGTCGTGATCGAGGAGTTCCTCGAAGGCGAGGAAGCCAGCTTCATCGTGCTGTGCGACGGCAAGAACGTGCTGGCGCTGGCGACCAGCCAGGACCACAAGCGCCTCAAGGATGGCGACCAGGGCCCCAATACCGGCGGCATGGGCGCTTATTCGCCTGCGCCCGTGGTGACGGCCGATGTGCATGCCCGCGCCATGCGCGAGATCATCCTGCCCACCATCCGGGGCATGGAAAAGGACGGCGTGCCCTACACCGGCTTCCTGTACGCGGGTCTGATGATCGACAAGGCAGGCCATCTCAAGACGCTGGAATTCAACTGCCGCATGGGCGATCCGGAAACCCAGCCCATCATGATGCGCCTGAAGAGCGATCTGGTGGATGTGATGCTGGCTGCCTGCGAAGGCAAGCTGGATCAGCTGGAGCTGCAATGGGACCGCCGCACTGCATTGGGCGTGGTCATGGCTGCTGCCGGCTACCCCGAAGATCCGCGCAAGGGCGATGTCATCACGGGCCTGCCCGCCGCAGCCGACGATGCCATGGTCTTCCATGCCGGCACCCAGCTGGGCGACGACGGCCAGCCCGTGACCAGCGGTGGCCGCGTGCTGTGTGTGACCGTGCTGGCCGACAGTGTCAAGCAGGCGCAGCAGAAGGTATATGACGTGGCACGTGGCATCCATTTCGATGGTGCCCAGTATCGCCGCGACATCGGCTTCCGCGCTGTCAAGAAAGCCGACTGATGACCCAGACATCCTCATCTTCTGTGGCTGATCAGCTGCCTGCGGCCGAGGTGCGTGAGTACCTGATGGGTCTGCAGACCCGCATCACCGAGGCGCTGGAAGCGATCGAAGGCGAGGGTGGTGCGCGGTTTCTGGCAGATGCCTGGCACAAGGAGCCGGGCGAGAAGCTGCAAGGCAACGGCGTCACCAGGATCATGGAGGGCGGGCGCGTGTTCGAGCGCGCAGGCTGCGGTTTCTCGCATGTGCGCGGGCCACAGCTGCCGCCTTCGGCCACACAGCACCGGCCCGAGCTGGCAGGGGCGCCGTTCGAGGCCATGGGCGTGTCGCTGGTGTTTCATCCGCGCAACCCCCTGGTCCCCACGGTGCACATGAATGTGCGCATGATCTCGGCCGGCCATGAGGGTCAGCCCAAGACCTGCTGGTTTGGCGGCGGCATGGATTTGACGCCGGTCTACGGCTTCGAGGAGGATGCCGTGCATTTCCACCAGAGCTGCCGTGATGCGCTGGAGCCATTTGGCGATCAGCTCTATCCGCGCTTCAAGCAATGGTGCGATGAGTACTTCTTTCTCAAGCATCGCAACGAGCAGCGCGGCATTGGCGGTATCTTCTTCGATGATTTCAGCGAACTGGGCCAGCAGCAGAGCTTTGCCATGCTGCGCTCGGTTGGCGATGCCTTTCTGAAGGCCTATCTGCCCATCGTGGAGCGACGCCGGGAGGCGCAGTACACTCAGCAGCATGTGGATTTCCAGCGCTACCGCCGTGGCCGCTATGTGGAATTCAACCTGGTCTGGGACCGAGGCACGCATTTCGGCCTGCAGTCCGGCGGCCGCACGGAGTCCATCCTGCTGTCCATGCCTCCTCATGCGGACTGGAGCTATCAGCGTGAGGATGCACCCGGTACGCCCGAGCGCGATCTGCTTGAAAAATACCTGATTCGCCGTGACTGGCTCTGAGGCACAGGCCTTTGTCCGGTAGGCCGGATTCCCCTGTTGATCGGGCATAAAGCCCTGTCAGCAGGGAAATTTTTAGAAAACTATAATTTCCATAGCTGGATGCGCGCTATTGACTGGCGCGTCAACCTTTTTCAATGCGTGAAGAGCACAGGCCCCTGGCGGTCTGGACGCCTATGCCAACCCAACCCTGATACGGGTGTGGCGCGGCACACGCTATATTGATCCCATCATTTACTGATTCCATCGCCTGATGACCACCTCCACCAAATCGGATTCCGCAGCCAAGCGCGACGTCACCAAACTCCAGCGAGCCATTGTTGACGGCCTCGAAGACGTCAAGGCCCACGACATCCAGGTGTTCAACACCGAAGCGCTGTCCCCGCTGTTCGAGCGCGTGATCGTGGCCTCGGGTACCTCCAATCGCCAGACCAAGGCACTTGCCTCCAGCGTGCGCGAAGCCGTCAAGGAAGCAGGCTTTCCCGTGCCTCGTCAGGAAGGTGAGCAAAACGGCGAATGGATCATCGTGGACTGCGGCTCGGTGGTCTGCCACATCATGCAGCCGGCCATTCGTCAGTACTACCGCCTGGAAGAAATCTGGGGCGAGACACCGGTGCGCATGAAGATCGGTGCCGCCAAGCCCAAGCCCGCCGAAGTGGCCGCCAAGAAGCTGGCCGCCAGGCAGGCCGTGGACAAGGCCGCTGCGGAAAACACCGTGGTCGAGAAAAAGCCTGCTGCCAGGAAGGCTGCGGCCAAGAAGCCAGCCACCAAGACAGCTGCCGGTGCCAAGCCTGCAGCCAAGAAGCCCGCTGCCAAGTCCGCCGCCGCCAAGACGGTCAAGACCGTGGTCGTCAAGCCCAGCACTCCTCGTACTGCCAAGCCGGCTGCTGCCAAACCCGCAGCCAAGCGTGCTCCCCGCGCCAAGGCCTAAATGAAGCTGACCATCGTGGCCGTAGGCCTGCATGTGCCCGACTGGGCGCAGACAGCCTACGACGATTACGCCAAGCGCTTTCCGCCCGAACTCAAGGTCGAACTCAAGGCCGTCAAGACCGAGCCGCGCGGCTCCAAGACGCTGGAGACCCTGTATGCGGCAGAGCGCAAGCGTATCGAAGCCGCCATCCCCAGGGGCACCCGCATCGTGGTGCTCGACGAGCGCGGCACCAATCTGACCACCAAGGCGCTGGCGCAGCGCCTCAAGGGCTGGCAGCTCGAGAGCGACGATGTGGCCCTGGTCATTGGCGGGCCCGACGGTCTGGACCCCGAGTTCAAGGCCGCAGCCCATGAGCGCATCCGTCTCTCCGACCTGACCCTGCCGCATGCCATGGTGCGCGTGCTGCTGATTGAACAGCTCTATCGAGCCTGGTCGGTCAATGCCGGTCATCCCTATCACCGCGAATAAGCGCTTGTGATCGGACTCTGCGTGCAATTTCACGCAGTGCGTGATACTATGATTTTGATAGCCTGTTGCGCTTTATATATGGGCGCTAGAGGCCATTTTTAATCAAAATCATGGCGCCCATTCTCTATCTTGCATCCCAAAGTCCCCGCCGTCGTCAGCTGCTCGAGCAACTGGGCGTGGCGCATGAATTGCTGCTGCCCAATGCAGCCGGCGATATCGCCGAGGATGCCGAGGCCATAGAGGCCGAGCTGGCCGGTGAAGATCCCCATGACTATGTACAGCGCGTGACGGCCGGCAAGCTCGATGCCGCCGTGGCCCGCCATGCGCGGCGTGGTCTGCCGGCAGCGCCCATTCTGTGCTCCGACACCACCGTTGCACTGGGCAAGCAGATTCTGGGCAAGCCCGCCGATGCCGAAGACGCGCGACGCATCCTGCGTCTGCTCTCCGGGGCCGAACATGAGGTGCTGACCGCCGTGGCGCTGCAAAGCGGCGCGCGGCGTCTGCAGGCCCTGTCGGTGTCCGCCGTGCGCTTTGCTCCCATGACCGAGGCACAGATCGAGGCTTATGTGGTCACGGGCGAACCCATGGGCAAGGCCGGAGCCTATGGCATACAGGGCAGGGCGGCCGCACATATCGCAGAGATCCGCGGCAGCTATTCGGCCATCATGGGCCTGCCCGTTTACGAAACTGCCGAGCTTTTGCGCCAGCTGGGCTGGCCGCTCTGAACCTTTGGCGCAATCGACACTCTGTTCTTGAGGCTTGCCCCGAGGGAAGTTCTGCATGGCAGCTGTCTTGCGCCAGCCATGCGCGCGTCGCACACTGGGCGCAGCAAAAGCCAGGACATATAAAGAAAGAACGACAGTCAATGCAGCAAGATATTTTGATCAACTGGTCGCCGCAGGAAACGCGGGTGGCGATTGTCGAGAATGGCGCCGTGCAGGAGCTGCACATGGAGCGCCCGCTGGAGCGGGGACTCGTCGGCAACATCTATCTGGGCAAGGTCTCGCGCGTGCTGCCCGGCATGCAGTCCGCCTTCATCGATATCGGCCTGGAGCGTGCTGCCTTCTTGCATGTGGCCGATGTCTGGCAGCGTCAGGACAGCGGCGAAGCCCCGATGTTCGCGCGCAAGGACCAGCCGCTGACACCCATCGAAAAGCAGGTGTTCGAAGGCCAGTCCATCATGGTGCAGGTCATCAAGGACCCCATAGGGACCAAGGGTGCCCGTCTGTCCACGCAGATCAGCATTGCCGGGCGTCTGCTGGTGTTTCTGCCCCAGGACGACCATATAGGCATCTCCCAGAAAATTCCCCAGAACGAGCGCGATGCCTTGCGGGCTCGTCTGCAGGAGCTGGTCGGCACCAAGGAGGGGGGCGGTGGCGGCGGATTCATACTGCGCACCAATGGCGAGGAGTCCAGCGATGCCGAGCTGGCCGATGACATCCGCTATCTGCGCAAGACCTGGGCGCGCATCAAGGATACGGCACAGAAGCTGCCCGTCATGTCGGTGCTGCACCAGGATCTGAACCTGCTGCAGCGTGTGCTGCGGGATCTGGTCGGCGAGAACACCCAGAGCATTCGCATCGATTCGCGCGAACAGTTTGCGCTGCTCAAGAGCTTTGGCCAGGAATACATGCCGGCGGCCGTGCCAAAGCTTGCGTTGTACAAGGGCGAGCGTCCGATCTTCGACCTCTACAACATCGACGAGGAAATCGCGCGCGCTCTCGGGCGGCGTGTGGATCTGAAGTCGGGCGGCTATCTGATCGTCGATCAGACTGAAGCCCTGACCACCATCGATGTCAACACGGGCGGCTATGTCGGTGCGCGCAATTTTGACGACACCATCTTCAAGACCAATCTGGAAGCGGCGCACGCCATCGCGCGTCAGCTGCGCCTGCGCAATCTGGGCGGCATCATCATCGTGGACTTCATCGACATGGTGCGCGAGGAGCATCAGGGCGAGGTGCTCTCCGAATTCCGCCGCCAGCTGGCACGCGACCGCGTCAAGACCATGGCCGGCGGCTTCTCGCAGCTGGGCCTGGTGGAGATGACGCGCAAGCGTACGCGCGAGTCGCTGGCCCATATGCTGTGCGAGCCCTGTGCGGCCTGCTCCGGCAAGGGCGATGTCAAGACCGCGCGCAGCATCTGCTACGAGGTGCTGCGCGAAATCCTGCGCGAAGCGCGCCAGTTCAATCCCCATGAGTTCCGCGTCGTGGCATCGCCCAAGGTGGTGGAGATGTTCCTCGACGAGGAAAGCCAGCATCTGGCCAGCCTCTCCGACTTCATCGGCAAGCCCATTTCGCTGCAGGCCGAGACCGCGATGGCGCAGGAGCAATACGATATCGTGCTGCTCTGAGTGCGAGCAGGAATAGTCCTGACACGGACGAATATCTTGCAGGGACAGTGCCTACGGATCGGGGAAAGGGTGTGCTGGCAGCCTGATGCTGAAGGTTGACCTTTGCACGGCCTCATGGGTGCTGCGCGATAGCGCCGAGGAGGCGCCCTGTTGGTCTCACGTTTAGGCTCTCCAGCCAGGCCTGCTCTGGTTGCTTTACGCAGGGTTGTGGCAGAGATCAGTGTGTAGCCATGGCACCCTGGCCTTGTTGAAACCCGAGGCTAGGTCGTGAACGGACCGGAGCATGCGGAAGCTGGTGGTGGATTCCCTGCGATTGTTGTGCTTAGGTCGCTCAACAGTACGCAGCACACCCGAAATGCAGCATCCCAGATGCAGCCATTTCGTTCCGCCAGACCATCGGCTTTGCGCAATCGTTGCTCCCAGGCGGAGGCGATTGAGAGCACAAAGAGCATGCTGCTGAACGTCGGTGTCGGAGGATACCCTCAATACTCGATTTTGACGCTGCCGGCATCGCCTTCCCTGGCGGCCTTGCGCAACGCCTGCGTGAAGATGCTGGTCGAGACATTGGCAAAGTAACGAGCACCCCAGGCGGCGTATTTCTGCTCGGCCTCATGGGTGAGCGCAACCGTGCCCGCGCATTTGCCTGCGGCGGTCACGGCGCGAATGGTGCGTTCCATGGCATTTTCGACATCCGGAGCAGACCAGTTGTTGTCGAAGCCCATGGTGTGCGACAGATCATTGGGACCGATGAAGACGGCGTCCACACCATCGACTGCGGCGATCTCGGCGGCATTGCGCACGCCTTCGGGAGTTTCGATCATCACAATGAGTGAGATGCCGCGGTTGCTGCGCTCGGTGTGCGGCATGCCGCCAAACGCGCCGTAGCCAGCCGAACGTGTGCTGAACGCGCTGCCCCGTTGGCCAATGCGAGGGTAGCGCACCTTGCTGACCAGCTCGCGGGCTTTCGCCGCTGTACTGACCATCGGAATCTGAACGGCGCCAGCGCCCATATCGAGCACGCGGGGCAGGTCGTGTTCCAGGCAGCGCACCACGGGAATTATTCCGCTGGCCCGTGCTGTGCGAAGCATGTTCTCGGTGGTCTCCAGGTCTGCGCAACCGTGTTCGTTGTCGATGATCACGAAGCTGAAACCGGCATAGGCGCACATCTCGATGATGGCCGGGCTCGGCAAGCCGTTGAAGAGGCCGCGGATGCGCCCCGTTCCATACAGCAGGGGCTGGAGGCGGGTGTCGATGGGGTGGCGGATGTCCATTGTGTGTCTCCTGTCGCTTGGTATTGTGTTCAGTGGATCTCATCGGCGTCGAGCATGGCTGTCCGAGACATGTGCAGGCTGAGCTGGCAGGCTGGATGAGAGCGATGCAGTGTTCCAATTGCGCAAGACACGGCGACTCGAGCACCACGGCGGTGTGTCGTGCCTGTAATGCCCGCAATAGAGGGGCGGGGCTTTAGCGCGGCCGCAATGCAGCTGTCGAAGAGGGCGGTCCTGTTCATGGCCAGTTGCAGTGCATTGCGGATGCGGCGGGGTGCATCGATATCGCGCAGGGAGCTGATGAGATCGAGGGGCGCATGGAATAAGGTTTGGCTCAATCAATGGTCAGATTGTTGGACTTGATGAGTTTGTCGAACTTGACGGTTTCATCCCGGATGAACTTTCTGAAGTTGTCGCTGGACATCGAGCGGGCGGCGAAACCCTGGGCGGCAAGCCGCTCCTGTACGGATGCAGTGTTCAGAATGCTCACCACTTCCTTGTTCAGATACTGCACCACAGGTGCGGGCGTGGCGGCTGGGGCCAGCAGGCCGAGCCAGGTCACCGCTTCGAAGCCTGGCACACCGGCTTCGCTCAGTGTGGGCAGATCGGGTTGCAGCGGCGAACGCTTGAGGCTGGTGATGGCAAGCGCTTTGGCCTGGCCGTTCTTGGCAAAAGCGAGCGCCGTAGCCATATTGTCGAACTGCATGTCTATCTGGTTGCCCGCCAAGTCCACTAACGACTGGCTGCTTCCCTTGTAGGGCACATGCACGGCCTTGCCGCCGATGCGCTCGAGCATCATCAGTGCAGTAAGGTGCTGCGATGTGCCGTTGCCGCTGCTGCCGTAGGAGATCGCGTCTGGTTTGGATTTGATGACCGTGCTCAGTTCCTGCACGTTCGTGGCACCGGACTTCTTGCTGGCCAGCAGCACCAGTGGTGTATCGGCCAGTTCGGTGATGGGGGCGAAATCCTTGTCGACGTTGTAGCCAACCTTCTTGAGCAGCACCGGATTGACGGCCAGCGCCGTCTGCGTGCCCAGCAGTAGTGTGTAGCCATCGCCCTTGGCACGGGCCACATATTCCGTACCGATGCCGCCGCCAGCGCCGGGTTTGTTGTCTACCACCACGGCGGTGCCCCAGCGCTTGCCGAGCTCATCGGCCACCAATCGGGCGATGATGTCTGTTGCGCCACCGGGCGCGAACGGCACAATGATGACCACGCGGCCGTTGTGCGGATAGCCATCGA
This sequence comes from Comamonas sp. Z3, assembly GCF_008121565.1. Classification (NCBI taxonomy): domain Bacteria; kingdom Pseudomonadati; phylum Pseudomonadota; class Betaproteobacteria; order Burkholderiales; family Comamonadaceae; genus Comamonas; species Comamonas sp. Z3. The sequence goes on along the minus strand of NZ_VOQU01000007.1, from coordinate 320,078 downwards.
GTCCTGCCGGTGTCGCCATGCTCTTCGCATGGCTCGTCCAGGAGGCAAGGCTGCTGCAGGCCAAAGCGGTCTGGGCTGCCAGCAGGATGGTGCGGCGTTTGAGCGAGGAAAAATTGAAAGGAGATGCTGTTTTCACGGGGTCTCTCTCTGGATCGTAGGATCGTTGTTGTGAGTGGTGCTCTGAGAGCGGTATCTCTGCGGTGTTCAATGGATTTCAGGCTGGCACGCGACCGACGGTGGCACGCTCCACCAGGCGGGCGGGTATGACCACATTGCGTGGGTTGACTTCGCCCTGCATCTGCTCGTGCAGCAGTGTCACCGTGGCACTGACCATGTCCTCCACGCTTTGAACCACGGTGGTGAGCTGGTAGGCGCCCCAGGCGGCCTGAGGAACATCGTCGAAGCCCACAGCGGCCACGTCTTGCGGAACGCGCAAGCCGAGTTCCTGGCGCAGTACGTCCATGGCGGCGATGGCCATGTGGTCGTTGGCGACGAAGACCGCCTCGGGCCTGTGTCGCGCATCGGCGAACAGATCCCGTGTGGCTTGCTGAGCGCCTTCGAAACTGAAGTTGCCGACGGCGCGGCTGTGCAGCGAAAGCCCGGCTTCCTCCAGGGCATCCAGAAAGCCGCGTTCGCGATCGAGGTTGGTGGAGGAATTTTCTAGGCCTGCCAGAAATGCGAGTTTTCGGTAGCCACGAGACACGAGCAGCTCCGCCACCATGCGACCACCACGGTAGTTATCCGAGGTGACTGAGCTGGTGGTAGGGCGGGCAAACCCACCCGTATCAGGCACGCGGTTGAACATCACCACTGGCACGCCCGCATCGGTGCAGGTCTTGGTCAGGGCAGGGGACAGCACGGTGGATGCCATCACCACGCCGTCCACCTGATACTGCAGGATGTCGGTGAGTACGGCATCGGCTTCGTCCATCTCGCTGATGAACATGAGCACGTGGTAGCCTTGCTTCTGCAATTTCTGCGACAGCGCCTGTATCACCAGCGGATAGAACTGATTTTCGAGATAGCTCATGACCAGCGCGATCATCCTGCTGCGCCGGGTGATGAGGCTGCGCGCCAAGGCGTTGGGCCGGTAACCCAAGGTCTGAGCGGCCAGAATCACCTTGGCGCGCGTGTCTTCCGAGACGCTTGCCCCGGGGGTGAAGGTGCGGCTGACGGCGGATTGGGAGACCTCCGCCAGGCGCGCAACGTCCTGTGCAGTTACCTGTAGTTTCATGCCGCTGTCCATCCTCCATCGAGCATCAGGGCGCTGCCAGTGACCAGGCTTGAGGCATCGCTGGCGAGGAACACGGCGGCCCCCATGATTTCCTCCGTCCGTCCGAGGCGCCCCAGTGCAATGCGCTCAAGCACCCAGTCTTTGAAGCCCGGTTGCAGGAACATGTCTGCGGTCATCTCGGTCTCGATGAAAGTCGGACACAGCGTGTTCACACGGATGCCGGACCTGCCCAGCTCCCAGGCCAAGGCCTTGGTCATGCCTTCCAGCGCATGTTTGGAGGCGCAATACAGCGTGCGACTGGGGCTTCCTACGAGGCCCATCTGCGACGAGACGTTGATCAGGCTGCCGCCTTGCCCCACTTTCAGCATGCTGCGCGCGACTGCACGCGAAACATAGAACGCGGCCTTCACATTCAGGTTTAGCACGGCATCGATGTCTTCGTTGCCCAGCTCCACCAGGTGCTTGGGACGGTTCATGCCGGCGTTGTTCACCAGAATGTGGAAAGGCGCACGGGCATCCAGCAACGCATCCACGCTCTGCGGGTTGGTGACATCGAGCGCCACATGGTCGCAGGTGTTGCCACCCATCTCGGCATTGATTCGAGCACAGGCTTCATGCAGTTCGGGCTCGGAGCGCGCAGCCAGCGTGACGGTGGCACCAGCCTCTGCCAGCGCAACGGCAATGGCCAGACCAATGCCGCGGCTACCGCCTGTCACGAGTGCGCGCTTGCCATCCAGCCGGAAGCTGGGGGTACGGGGCAATGCGTTCATGCTCATGCATCTACCGGCACGGGCTGGTACCAAGGAACTTCTGGGCGGGTGCCGTAGCGGCGCACGCGGATGTTGGCCTGCTCGCCGTGGCCCGCGAAGTTCTCCATATGACAAAGGCGCGAGCAGTATTCCCCCATCAGCGCGCTGGCTTCGTTGGTGATCACGCGCTGGTAGGTACAGGTCTTGAGGAACTTGCCCACCCACAGGCCCCCTGTGTAGCGCGCTGCCTTGTTCGTCGGCAGGGTGTGGTTGGTGCCAATCACCTTGTCGCCAAAGCTCACGTTGGTACGTGGCCCCAAGAACAGGGCGCCATAGTTGCTCATATTCTTGAGGAAAAAATCGGGGTCACGCGTCATTACCTGAACATGCTCGGAGGCCAGGTCGTCGGCCACTTGCAGCATTTCCGCGTCGTTGTCGCAGACGATGACCTCCCCATATTCGGCCCAGCTTTGCGCAGCGATGGCGGCGGTGGGCAGGATATTGAGTTGACGCTCCACTTCGACCATGGTGTCGCGAGCGAGTTTTTCGCTCGTGGTCAGCAGCACCGCAGGACTGGTTGGCCCATGCTCTGCCTGGCCCAGCAGGTCAACCGCGCAGATTTCGGCATCCACGGAATCGTCAGCGATCACCAGTGTCTCGGTGGGGCCGGCAAACAGGTCGATGCCCACGCGGCCGAACAACTGGCGCTTGGCTTCGGCAACGAACATATTGCCCGGTCCGACCAGCATGTCCACCGGCGCGATGCTCTGCGTGCCCACGGCCATGGCCACCACGGCCTGCACACCGCCGAGCACCAGAATCTCGTCGGCACCGGCCATGTCCATGGCGGTGACGATGGCCGGGTGGGACTTGCCCTGGAACGGTGGCGCGGTGGAAACCACGCGCTTGACGCCCGCCACCTTGGCTGTGAGCACGCTCATGTGGGCTGAGGCCAGCAGCGGGTACTTGCCGCCGGGGATGTAGCAACCCACGGCGCTCACGGGAATGTGCTTGTGGCCGAGAACGACGCCAGGATAGGTTTCCACCTCCACGTCCTTCATCGAATCGCGCTGGATCTGGGCAAAGTTGCGCACTTGCTTCTGGGCAAAGGCAATGTCCTCGATCTCGCGGGCCGAGAGACTCTTGCGGGCGGCTTCTATCTCGGCGCGGCTGAGGCGAAAATCCTGTGGATCCCAGCTGTCGAATTTGCGGCTGTACTCGCGCACGGCTTCGTCGCCGCGGGTTTCTATATCCTTGATGATGCCTTCGACAGTGGCACGCACCTTGGCGTCGTCATCGGCTCGAACTTGCATTTCCTTGCCGCGTTTGAGATATCTGATCATCAGGCTTCCTATGGTGGGTCAGTAGAGGTTTTGCATACGTATGCAGGTCACTTTCAGTGGCTTGCATTCGTATGCAAATAGGGGTTTTTACGGGGCTTTGTAAGTCCTCGAGTGCACGCAAAAGGACGAGAGCTCTCAATGCGCAGCATTGCATGGCGCTGCTGCGCGGGCGCGGACCACCCTGCCGCTGAGCCAGCAAGCTGCGGATTCAAGTGAAACGAGGCGCCAGGGCACCTCGTTTATCTAAGTAGCAGGAGTGTGGGAAGTTAGGCGACGCCTACGGATTAAATGGAAGATTCCTGCGAATCCATATGACCACGAGACCTGACTGAGGGCCTGTACATCCGCGTCATAATCCCGGTGAAAAGCAATGAGGATGGCATGGACAAGAAGCAGCTTAGCGAAGCCGACATTTGTGCGAAATTCATCAGCCCGGCTGTGCTGAATGCTGGTTGGAGCGAGTTGGACCAGATCTACCGTGAGTACACCATTGCTCCAGGGCGTATTGTGGTCAGAGGGCAGAAAGCCCAGCGCAATCTGCAGTCAGTTTTGCGTGCAGATTACTTGCTGTGTCATCGGTATGGTCAGCCTTTGGCTGTTATTGAGGCCAAAGATAACTGCCATGCCGTTGGCGCGGGCATGCAACAAGCCGTTGAATATGCCGAGCGCATGGGGGTGCCTTTTGCCTTTGCCAGCAACGGCGACGGCTTTGTATTCAGGGATGCCAGCTTGCTTTTCAACGGGCAGTTGTTGACCGACCTCCGAATGGACGAGTTCCCATCACCTGCGCGGCTTTGGGCGCTATTTCAGCAATGGAAAGGCTGGTCAGCTGAACAAACCCGTGTGAATGGCTTTGCCTACCACCAAGGCGACAACGGCCGTGTACCGCGCTACTACCAGCTGCACGCCATCAACCGCACGTTGGAGGCGGTGGCCGCGGGGCAAAACCGTGTGTTGCTAGTCATGGCCACAGGCACCGGCAAAACTTATACCGCCTTCCAGATCATCTGGCGCCTGCTCAAAAGCGGGGCTAAAAAGCGGGTGCTGTTCCTCGCCGATCGAAACATCCTGGTGGACCAGACCATGGTGGGCGACTTCAAGCCCTTCAAGGGTGGCATGGCCAAGCTCAGCCCCAACGCCAAGGGCATTGAGCGTGTGGATGCCAATGGAGTCACCACAGTGGATGAGCTGGAGCTGGCAGTCACCAAAGGCAAGAAAAGCACAGGTGGCAAGCAAGTCAACAAAGCCTATGAGGTGTATCTGGGCCTGTACCAGGCCGTTACCGGCAAGAGCGGTGCGGATGATGTGTACAAACAGTTCAGCCCCGACTTTTTTGACCTCATCATCATTGACGAATGCCACCGTGGCAGTGCCAATGAAGATTCGGCATGGCGCGAGATTCTGGACTACTTCAGCAGTGCTACCCAGGTGGGGCTGACGGCTACGCCTAAAGAAACCGAAGATGCCTCCAACATCCACTACTTTGGCGAGCCCGTCTACACCTACACCCTCAAGGAAGGCATTGAGGACGGCTTTCTGGCCCCTTACAAAGTCGTGCGCGTCGATCTGGATCGTGACACCTTTGGCTGGCGGCCCCCCAAGGGCATGCTGGACGACAACGGACACCCCATTGAAGACCGCATTTACAACGCGGCCGACATGAACCGCAACCTGGTGCTGGGCCTGCGCGACCGCGTGGTGGCGGGCAAAATCACCGAATACCTCAAGGGCACAGACCGCAACGCCAAAACCATTGTCTTCTGCGAAGACGTGGACCACGCCCAGCGCATGACGGCCGCGCTGGCGCAGGCCAACAAAGACATCTGCGCGACCCGCCACAAATATGTGATGCAGATCACTGGCGACAACGAGGTAGGCAAGCGCGAGCTGGACAACTTCATCGACCCTGACAGTCCAGACCCTGTGATTGCCGTCACCAGCAAGCTGATGAGCACTGGTGTGGATGCCCAGACCTGCAAGCTCGTGGTTCTGGATCAGAACATCAAGTCCATGACGCTGTTCAAGCAAATCATTGGGCGCGGCACGCGGTTGAACGAAGAGCATGGCAAGCAGTTCTTCACGATTTTGGATTTCAAGCGTGCCACAGAGCTGTTTGCCGACAAGGACTTTGACGGTGAGCCCGTGCAGATCTACCAGCCCACGGGTGATGACGATGTGGTGCCACCACCACCGCCGCCCGCGGATGATGAAAGCACCGTGATCGACGGCGACAGCTGGTTGCCAGACGCGGATGGCGATGGCCAGGGTGACGGAAGCTCTGTGCCGGCCGGCAACACCAAGGACCCGGCAGGCGTCTATGGTGACGGGACTGGTGGTAGCGCTGGCGCGGCAGGCGGCACGGACAAGCCCCGCAAATACCAGATCGGCGGCCGCGTCACCGTGGCCATTGCCCGTGAGCGCGTGCAATACCTGGACGCCAACGGCAAGCTGGTCACGGAAAGCCTGCGCGACTTCACCCGCATCAACCTGGCCAAAAAATACGAATCGCTGGACGCCTTTATGCAGGCCTGGAGCAGCGCCGACCGCAAGCAGGCCTTGATCGAGGAACTGCAGCACCACGGCGTGCTGCTCGATGTGCTGACCGAAGAGCTGTCACAGGAAAAAGGCGACGGCAGCAGCCTGCAAGGGGCTGACCCGTTCGATGTGCTGCTGCACGTCGCCTATGACCAGCCCATACTCACCCGCAGTGAACGCGCCAGACGGGCCAGGAAGAAGCTGCACGACGATGGCATCTACGCCAAGTACGGTGAGACCGCCCGCAAGGTGCTGGACGCTTTGATCGACAAGTACGCAGACGAGGGCATTGCTGCCATTGAAAATACCGATGTGCTCAAGGTCCAGCCATTGAGCCAGATGGGCTCGCCAGTGGAGTTGATCAAGAGCTTTGGCGGCTCCAAGCTCAATTACCAGGCTGCCATCGCCCACCTGGGCCAAGCCATCTACCAGCCAGGCCATCCATAAGCCTGCAAAATGTATAGCTGCCCACGCTTTTCTGAAAAGCGTGGGCAGTATTTTTTATTCAGATACCCAGAGTTCGCAGCATGTCCAATCTGTCATCCATCATCAAATCCATCCAAGACACCATGCGCCAGGACAGCGGGGTGGATGGAGATGCCCAGCGGCTGTCCCAATTGACCTGGCTGCTGTTCCTCAAGGTGTTTGATGCCCTGGAAGAAGAGCTGGAGTTCACCAAAGACAACTACCAAAGCGCCATCCCCGAAGCACTGCGCTGGCGCAACTGGGCCGCTGACGAAGAAGGCATGACGGGCGAGGCCTTGCTGGACTTTGTGGACAACCAGCTCATCCCCACGCTCGCCAACCTGCCCGGCAGCATCGAGCAAAACCCGCGCGCCTATGTGCTGCGCAGCGTGTTCGACGACACCTACAACTACATGAAAAGCGGCCACCTGCTGCGCCAGGTCATCAACAAGCTGGCCGTCATCGACTTCAACCGCCAGGCCGAGCGCCACCAGTTCAACGACCTGTACGAAAAGCTGCTCAAAGACCTGCAGGCCGCAGGCAATGCGGGCGAGTTCTACACGCCCCGCGCCGTCACCCAGTTCATGACCGATATCGTCAACCCCCAGCTGGGCGAAACCGTCATGGACCCCGCCACCGGCACCGGCGGCTTTCTGGTCTGCGCCATCGAGCATTTGCGCCAGCAAGCCCAGACGCCCGAGCAGCAGGCCCTGCTGCAAACAGCCGTGCGCGGCGTGGAAAAAAAGCCGCTGCCCCACAGCCTGTGTGTGACCAACCTCATGCTGCACGGCATTGAAGTGCCCAGCCAGATCAAGAACGACAACACCTTGAGCCGCCCGCTGCGCGACTACGGCCGGGCCGACCAGGTGGACGTCATCCTCACCAATCCGCCCTTTGGCGGAACGGAAGAGCCCGGTATTGAAGACGGCTTTCCTGCCGACCTGCGCAGCCGCGAAACGGCCGACCTGTTCATGATTCTCATCATGAAGCTGCTCAAGGACGGTGGTCGTGCCGCCGTGGTGCTGCCCGACGGCTTTTTGTTTGGCGAAGGCAGCAAAAGCCGCATCAAGGAAAAGCTGCTCACCGAGTGCAACTTGCACACCATCGTGCGCCTGCCCAATGGCGTGTTCAATCCCTACACCGGCATCAAGACCAATATCCTGTTCTTCGCCAAGGGCCAGCCTACGCAAGACGTCTGGTACTACGAGCACCCATACCCTGTGGGCGTGAAAAACTACAACAAAACCAAGCCCATCAACATCAAGGAGTTTGATGCAGAAAAAGCCTGGTGGGGCAGCGCCGCAGACGGCTACGCCAGCCGCGAAGGCAATGAGCAGGCATGGAGGGTAAGCATCGACACCTTGCGCGCCGCCAACTGGAACCTGGACCAGAAAAACCCCCATGTGGGCGAGCAAGTCAACCATGACCCTGACGAACTGCTAGCGCAATACACCCAGTTGCAGGCCGATGCGCAGGCATTGCGCAACCAGTTGCAAGCCATGCTGGCCCAGTCCCTGGCGGGTGGAGCTGTTGCGGCATCGCAGAAGTGATAGCTGCTAGCGCTTGATAGATAAGGATTTCAAGGTCAAACCATGCTGAATACCAGTAATGACCAGCGCAAGCTGCTACCAAACTTTGATCAACTCTTCGCCACCACCGCCCAGGCCCCCGGCGGCGTGGCCCGCTTGCGAGAGCTGATCTTGACGCTGGCCGTGCAAGGCAAGCTGGTGACGCAGGATGCCAATGATGAACCCGCCAGCGAACTGCTCAAAAAGATTCGGGTGGAAAAAGACCGGCTGATTGCGGAAGGGAAGATAAAAAAGGACAAGCCGCTGGCGGCAATCAGGGGAGAAGAAAAGCCATTTGAATTGCCGGTGGGGTGGGAGTGGGTGAGGTTGGGGACGGTAGTAAATGCTAGCGAAGCCGGCTGGAGTCCCTCTTGTATAAGTACACCACGCCGTGATGGAAACTGGGGTGTATTAAAGGTTAGTGCCGTTTCTTGGGGAAAGTTTGATTCAGCGGCAAATAAAGAGCTACCACCAGACCTACAGTCGAAACCTGAGTACGAAGTTAAAAATGGTGACTTCCTTCTTTCGAGGGCAAATACAGCGGATTTAGTTGCTCGTTCAGTGCTAGTGGTTAAAACCGAGCCCAAACTGATGTTGAGTGACAAAATCATCAGGCTAGATATATCTAGTCAAATTAATCGAGCATTCATCAACTTGGTTAATAATTCTATATTTTCCCGTATGCACTACGCAGCAAATTCATCTGGTACGAGTAGTTCGATGAAGAATGTGTCTCGCGAGGTGGTTCTTGCGTTGCCTGTTTCATTGCCACCCCTCGCCGAACAATCCCGCATTGTCACCCGCGTCGAAGAACTGATGCGCCTGTGCGATGCGCTGGAGGAAAAAGGCCGGCTGGAGCACACCCAGCACCAGCAACTGCTGCAAGCCTTGCTGGATAGCCTCACCCAAACCCAAAGCGCGCAAGAGCTGGCGTGCCACTGGCAGCGCCTGGCCCAATACTTTGACCTGCTCATCGACCGCCCCGAAGCCGTGGACGCGCTGGAGCAAACCATTCTTCAACTCGCAGTGCGCGGCCTGCTGGTGGAGCAGGATCCTAGCGATGAACCTGCGAGCGAGCTCTATGCAAAAATTCAAGCGGAAAGAAGTGGCCTTGCAGCGGCTGGACTACTAAAAAAAATAAAGCAGTTAGCGGAGCCAGAAATAATAGTCGGTAGAAATGGTTGGGTCGATGTTGCACTCGGCGACTTGATTGAGCTGATTTCGGGGCAGCATCTAGGGCCAAGTGAATATGTGGAGGGCTTAAGTGATGAAATACCTTATTTGACTGGTCCTGCAGAGTTTGGAGAAAAATATCCGACGCCATCTCGATCAACTAATGAGAGAAGGTCTGTTTCAATAATGGGAGATATATTGATTACAGTTAAGGGATCAGGGGTTGGTAAATTGAATATTGTTTCGCAAGATGAAATTGCTATCAGTCGGCAGTTGATGGCAATTCGACCACTTATGGTTAATTCAGATTTTGTTTATATATTTCTGGAGACAATGGGGAATTTTTTCCAAGAAAAGACGGTTGGAATTGCGATCCCTGGTATTGGTCGTGAGGATGTGAATATGGCAAAAATTGGTCTGCCCCCCCTCGCCGAACAATCCCGCATCGTCGCCCGTGTCACCGAGCTACGCGCCCTGTGCCAGCAGTTGCGCGAAAAGCTCACTCAAGCGCGCAGTACCCAAACCCAGCTGGCGCAGGCCTGGGTAGAGCAGGCAGTAACGTAATTACGATCTACGCAAAAACGGGTTCAGGCAGGATGACTGCCGCAGGGGGCAGGCCGTTGCTGCATTCTTGTTTGCGCAAGTCCTGGCAGGTGCGTTGTAGAGATTCAAAAAAGTAGCGGCCAGCGCTTTATCCATAGGCGCCAGCCGCTATTTCCATGCATTTCATGATGAGGCAGGGCGTTGCCGCCCCGCCTTCAGGTGCAGGATCAGAACAGATCCATGGGCAATGCCATCACGCTGGCCGCGCCGTTGATCACGGCATCGGCCTGGCCGGGTACCCGGGTCAGGATATGTTCGGCATAGAACCGGGCCGTGGCCAGCTTGGCCTGCATGAAGGCCGTGTCCTGGCCCTTGGCCAGCAGCTCCTGCGCAGCCAGCACCGAGCGGCCCAGCTGCCAGCCGGCGACCAGATTGCCGGTGAGCATCAGATAGGGGACGCTGCCCGCATAGGCCGCATTGGGGTCGGCCTTGGCCTGGGCCACGATGAAGTCCACCACCTGCACAAAGGCCTGACGGGCCTGGGCCAGATTCCTGGCGACCGCCTTGGCCGTATCGGTGCCGCTGGCATGGAGGGCGGCTTCGGTCTTTTCGATCTGGGCGGCAATCGCCTTGGCGGTCAGGCCGCCATCACGTGCGGTCTTGCGGCCGACCAGGTCATTGGCCTGGATGGCGGTCGTGCCCTCATAGATGGTCAGGATCTTGGCGTCGCGGTAGTACTGGGCGGCGCCGGTTTCCTCGATGAAGCCCATGCCGCCATGCACCTGCACCCCCAGGCTGGTGACTTCCAGGCTCATTTCGGTGCTGTAGCCCTTGACCAGCGGCACCATGAATTCATAGAAGGTCTGGTTGGCCTGGCGCACTTCGGCGTCCGGGTGGTGGTGGGCGGCATCGTAGGCGGCAGCGGCCGCGGTGGCCATGGCGCGACAGCCTTCGTTGCTGGCACGCATGGTCATCAGCATGCGGCGCACATCGGGGTGGTGGATGATGGTGGCGCTGGCCTTGACCGAGCCGTCGACGGGGCGGCTTTGAACGCGTTCCTTGGCATAGGCCACGGCGTGCTGGTAGGCCCGCTCGGCCACGGCCAGGCCCTGCAGGCCCACGGCATAGCGGGCGGCGTTCATCATGATGAACATGTATTCGAGACCGCGGTTCTCTTCGCCCACGAGGTAGCCGATGGCTCCCCCGTTGTCGCCAAATTGCAGCACGGCCGTGGGCGAGGCCTTGATGCCCATCTTGTGCTCGATGCTGACGCAGTGCACATCATTGCGCTTGCCCAAGGAGCCGTCCTGGTTCACCAGGAACTTGGGCACGACAAACAGGCTGATCCCCTTGACGCCTTCGGGGGCGCCGGCCACGCGGGCCAGGACCAGGTGGACGATGTTGTCCGCCATATCGTGCTCGCCATAGGTGATGAAGATCTTGGTGCCGAAGACCTTGTAGCTGCCATCACCCTGAGGCTCGGCCCTGGTGCGCACCAGGGCCAGGTCGGAGCCGGCCTGGGGCTCGGTCAGATTCATGGTGCCGGTCCACTCACCGGTCACCAGCTTTTCCAGGTAGGTGGACTTGAGTGCATCGCTGCCTGCAGTGAGCAGTGCCTCGATGGCACCGTCGGTCAGCAGCGGGCACAGCGCAAAGCTCAGGTTGGCGCTGTTGAGCATCTCGATGCAGGCCGCACCAATGGTCTTGGGCAGGCCCTGGCCGCCAAAGTCGGCTGGGTGCTGCAGGCCCTGCCAGCCGCCTTCGGCGTACTGCTTGAAGGCATCGGCAAAGCCGGGCGTGGTGGTGACGACGCCGTCCTTGAAGGACGAGGGGTTGACATCGCCTGGCACATTCAGGGGCGCGACCACGCCTTCGCAAAGCTTGGCGCATTCTTCGAGAACGGCCTGCGCGGTCTCCAGCCCCGCGTCTTCAAAGCCGGGAATCTGGGCGACTTGCTCGATCTGGGCCAGATGCTCCATGTCGAACAGCATGTCTTTGATGGGCGCTTTATAGGTCATCGTCTCTGTTTCCTCGAATGCTGGCCCGGCTGGCTGCCAGACCTGGGTTGTGCCTTGGATTGTTGGGGAAGTTGCCTGCCACGGATGGCAGGGGCTTCCCTCGACTTCATGTCCGGCGCCTGGCAAGAATGCCAGGCCCTCGCATTGGTTTGACGTTTACGTAAACGGAATGATTCTAGAGGCTGGGACGGGCTTGCCGCAGTCGCAGACGCGCAATATGGTGGCCAACGCTTGCGGCAAGCTTTCAATCAAAGAGAAACTTTGTAGTTAACTTTTTGCGCCTGGTATTTACCCGTGGTGTCGCGTAAAGACAAGAGAGCGGCGCTCTCGGGAAATGTCCTGGAGACGAACTCCCATAAATTCAGTCCAGTCTGAATGGAGAGATAGCGGAGATATGGTCTAAGCCATTGATTTGTATCGATTCTGTTCGAGGTGAGGGCGTGTGCCGTATCACCTTTCGATTGGTATCTGACTGGGAGTTTGTATGGCTAAAGTAATCCGTTATCACGAAGTTGGCGGCCCCGAGGTGTTGCGACAGGAAGACATTGAAGTCGGCCAACCCGGTCCGGGTCAGGTCCGCCTCAAGCAGGGCGCTGTGGCCTTGAACTTTGCCGATACCTATTTCCGCTCCGGTCTGTATCCCGCTCCTTTGCCCGCAGGCGTGGGCAGCGAGGCTTGCGGCACGATCACGGCCGTGGGCGACGGCGTGACGGATTTCAAGGTCGGCGACCGCGTGACCTATACCGGCGCACTCAACACCATCGGCGCTTACGCCACGGAGCGCCTGATTTCTGCTGCCCCCCTGATCCGTCTGCCTGACAACATCAGCTTTGAAACCGCAGCAGCCATCACCATGCGTGGACTGACTGCGGCTTACCTGATGCGCCGCATCTGGGACTTCAAGCAGGGCGACACCATCTTGCTGCATGCTGCAGCCGGTGGCGTGGGTCTGCTGGTGTCGCAGTGGGCAAAGCTGGAAGGCCTGAACGTGATCGGCACCGTCTCCAGCGATGCCAAGGCCGAAGTGGCCAAGGCCAACGGCTGCGTTCACACCATCAACTACAGCCATGAAGACGTGGCCAAGCGCGTGCGTGAGCTGACCGATGGCGTGGGCGTGAATGCCGTCTTCGACAGCGTGGGCAAGGACACTTTCGAGGGCTCGCTCAACAGCCTGAAGGTGCGCGGTCTGATGGTCTGTCTGGGCACGGCTTCAGGCTCCATTGCGCCATTCAACCCACAGACTCTGGCAGGCAAGGGCTCGCTCTTCCTGACCCGTCCCGCATCGGCGCATTACATCGCCGACCCCACGGAGCGTGCAGAGCTGGCCAACGAGCTGTTCGCCCATGTGGCCGAAGGCCGTATCAAGGTGGACATCAGCAAGCGCTATGCGCTGGAAGACGCCGCGCAGGCTCACCGCGACCTGGAAGCCCGCAAGATTGTGGGATCGGCCATCTTCACGCTCTGAGATATCGAAGGCAGCACTTCGGTATGAAAAGGGCTGAGCCATTCAGCCCTTTTTTGCATCAACTCCGATGATTGCCCAAAGAAATAAATGCCATGACTCAAAGCTCTGCTGCAACGACACTGCAGGTCGACTTTTCGCTGGACCTGATCTGCCCCTGGTGCTGGATCGGTCTGCGCAATCTGCTGGCCGCCCGTGAGATGCTGCTGGCCAGATATCCCGACCAGCAGCTTGCAATCCATTGGCATGCCGACACTCTGCAGCCCCAGATCCCGGAGCATGGAGTGCCTTATCAGGCCTTCTACGAAGCCCGGCTCGGCGGCCCCAGGGCCGTGGAGGTTCGCCGTGCCCAGGTGCGCTCGGCGGCCCACGCGGCGGGCCTGCAGATCAATCATGCGCTGATTGAGACCTTCCCCAGCACGCGCCTGGTTTGCGCGTTGGTCAACTACGCCCAGACTCTGCTCGATGGTGAGTCCATGATCCGCTTTGTGGAGTCCATCTTTGCCGCCTACTTTGTGCAGGGCCGCGATATAGGCTCGGTCATGGTGTTGCAGCAGCTGGCGTACTCGGCAGCACTGGACTGGAATCCTTCCCGCTTTGATGCGCTGCGCTACCAAAGCGAGGCCAGCCATACCGGCGGCGTGCCGCATATAGTGTTCAACCGGCGTCTGCAGGTGACGGGCGCGGTGGCGCCTGCGGAGCTGCTGCGCGCCATGGAGCATGCCCGTGTTGCCGACAGCATCTTCGCCTGATACTGCATTGCTGGCTGCCGGCGCCGTGCGGGATTTGCCGCCTGGCGGGCGAAAGCTGGTCTTCACGCCTGGTGGTCAGAGCATCTTGCTGCTGAATGTCGAAGGCGAGTTCTATGCCTTGGAGAACAGCTGCCCGCATGCGGGTGCCTCCATGGCAGGCGGAAATTGCGATGCTCATGTGCTGAGTTGCCCCGCGCATGGACTCAAGTTCGATATCCGCAGCGGCAAGTGCACGGCATCGCCGCAGATGACGATTCCTCTGCACGAAGTCCTGGTCAGGGAGGGACTGCTCTGGCTCAAACCGCCTGACAACTGCTGGTAAACCATCGAGCGCTTGTGTGCGATGAAGAAGGCCCGCAGATTTTCTCTGCGGGCCTTCTTCTATGGTTTGAGGATTGATGCCCTCTGGCCAGAGACCGGAAATCGGCAACCGGCAGACGCCGGTTGCCATGGATTGGACTCAGAACGTGTGGCGAATGCCGATGTCAAAGCCCGAGGCATTGCCGCCAGCGACCGGGATCGGGCCCTGCAGAGCGCCCGTGGCCACCGGCAGGTTGATGCTGCCGCGGTTGTCCACATAGGCATAGGTGCCGTAGAGGGCAGTGCGTTTGGAGAGGTTGTGCACATAGCCCACGGCGTACTTGTTGGAGCTGCTGCCGCTGTTGTCATTGCGGCTCAGGCGCATGAAGCTCATGGGGATGTTGTCGTTGCCGACCTTCCAGATGGCGCCCAGCTGCCAGTAGCGCACATGGTTGGCGTTGTCCAGGCCTGCCAGGCGGTTGCCGGTGCGGTGATCGGCAGCCAGAACCATGAGGCGGTGGCCCTCCCAGAGGTAGGAGGCGGCGGCATTGATCTGCCTGTAATCGTCGGCGGCGCGGTTCTTGGTGGTCGTGATGGCGACGGCTGCATCCCAGTTATCACCACCATAACCCAGGCGTGCACCATAGACGCGGCCGTCCTGGCGGTTGGGGCCGGCATCGTTTTCGCCGAATGCCGTCATCAATTGATAGAACAGGCCCTTGCAGCTGGAGCTGGAGCAGCCGGGCGAGAGGTAGCCAATGCTGTTCGACGCGCGAAAGCCCGTCACCGTCGTGCCGTGCAGCACATGCAGGCTCATGCCTACGCCCAGGCGAAAGGGGTCGTAGTTGAACATGTTCCAGAAGGCGGGCACATAGTCGCGGCCCAGGCGCACCTCACCCCATTGCTTGCTCTGCAGATAGACCAGGGACTTGCGGTTGAAGCTCAGGCCGTTGCCGCTGCCTGCCCCTGAGGGCTGGTTGTTGGTGTTGGAGGCCTGGCCGGTACCGTTGTCGGTATTGAGGCCCGCTTCCAGATCAAAGCCGGCGGCCAGACCGCTGCCGAGATCTTCGCGGCCCCGAAAGCCCAGACGGCTGGCCTGGTTGCCACTGGAGGTCAGCATCTGGCGCGAGCCCGCGCCCGCACCGCGGTAGTTGGATACGGCCATATCCACCACGCCGTAGACCTGCACCGACGATTGCGCCGAAGCCGCCAGCGGCGCCAGCGTGCATGCGAGAGCGCTCAGCGCATTGAAAGCCATTTTTCTTGTAGTCATTCATGTCTCCTTGAACCGTTGAAAAAAGATGCCTGAAGGCAAACCGACGAGAAACACAGCAGCGCAAGGCCGGACCCGGGCCTTGGGGATGGGCTGAAGGCGCAGACAAGCCCCGGCTCGAATCCCGCCAAAGGACTTGAGCCGGGTGCAGCCGCCCACGGTGCCAAGGGGGCACCGGGCAGAGGGCTTGAATCAGATAAGTAATGGGGCCGCTTGAGAGCAATTGCTCAAGGACCCGGGCTTCAGTTCTCGGGCTTGTAGCCTATGGACTTGAGCAGGGCCGCCTGCTTGCGGCTGGCTTCTTGGAGGTCGGTCGTCATCTCGGCTGTGCTCAGCGGCTGGCCGGGCTCCATGCCCAGCGAAGCGAGCTGTTTGAGAACGGCCTCCTTGCGGAAATGCGCCAGCGCCACATCCCGCAGCTTCTGCTGGATGGCTGCCGGGGTTTGCGGATGGGACCACACGGCAAACCAGCCTGGTTTGGAAAGTTGGGGGTAGCCCAGCTCCGAGAAGGTCGGCACCTCGGGCAAAGTCTGCAGGCGGCTCGGGTAGACGACTGCCAGCGCCTTGATCTTGCCGCTGCGAATCAGGGGCAGCGAAGTGGTGACTCCATCGAACATTACCGGGACATGGCCGCCCATGAGGTCCACCAGAGCGGAGGGCGAGCCCTTGTAGCCCACATGGCGCATATTGATATTGGCCAACTGGCCCAGCAGCATGCCCGAGGTGTGGCCCTTCAGGCCCGTGGCGTAGGAGGCAAAGTCCACGCCGTCGCGTTGCTGCCTGGCGTAGCTGATGAACTCGGGCAGGGTCTGGAACGGCAGCTCCTTGGTGGCAACCATGACCAGGCCGGTGCGTGTGAGCTGGGCCAGCGGCGTCAGGTCCTTGAACGGGTCGAAGCTGACTTTCTGGGCCTGCGGTGCCTCGCTCAGCGCTCCGTCCTGAATCACCAGGAAGGTATAGCCGCTCTTTCCATGCGACTTGAGGTCCTGGATGCCGATGGCGCCCGAAGCGCCGGGCTTGGACTCCACGATCACGGGCTGCTTGAGCTCTTGCGTCATGCCCTCTGCCAGCAGACGGGCCAGGGTGTCGGCCGTGCCGCCGGCAGGCCCGGTGACGATCAGGCGTATGGGCCTGGTCGGCCAGTCTGCGGTCTGCTCGGCCTGTGCGGGCAAGGCCAGGCTGGCGGCCACGGCCATGACGGCCAGGCCTGATTTCCGGCGCAGTGCGCTGGCTGTCGCGGTGCGAGAAGCTGCGGTGTCCACTGATTTGCGCGAGGCGGGTGTCGTTGCCTTCATTGCTTGTCTCCTTCAACGGGGAGATCTGGCTCCCCATCTGCGCGCACCTTTTATAGTTTGTGGGTGGCTGCGCATTCATCGTGATGGTCGTCTGGCGGCTCAGGCCGTTGGTTCGGGCTGACGGGCATCGATCCGCGCCTGCAAATCCTCGATCAGCTGTTTTGCCTGCGGCCAGGGGCCATGGCCCGAGGCCGGGTTCAGGTGGCCCTGGGGGCCCAGCTCCACCAGCTCGCTTCCCCAGTCGCGCGCAAAGCTGCGCGCGCGCTCCAACTGGGTCAGCGGGTCATTGCTGCTGGCTGCCAGCAGTGTGGGAAACGGCAGGCGCTGGCGCGGGATGGGCGTCCAGCCGTGGGCTGCCAGCACATCCTTGGGCGGGTAGCCGGCAGGCATCTGGGTTTCCACATCGGCGGGGGCAGCAAGCAAGGCTCCGAGAATGGGACGGGCTCGGCGCAGCGCCCAGTGCGCGACCATCATGCAGCCGGCGCTGTGCGCCACGATGATGACGGGGCCGGCGATGCCGTCCAGTGCACGGTCGATCGCGTCCAGGCGGGCCTGGCAGCTGAGCTTGTCCTGCTCCAGCGGCGGCACGGTAACGCAGGGGATGGACTGCGCAGCCAGCTCCTTGGCCAGCAGCGTCTGCCAGTGCTCTTGCACATGGTCGCGCAGGCCGGGGATGATGAGAATCGTGTGGTTCAAGGTCATCTTCTGTCTCCTGGCTCAGTCCGTGGTGCCGCCGATGATGGCCGTGCGTTCCATCTTGCGGTGGCAGGGCTGGTAGTCCATCACTGCGTAGTGCTGGGTGGAGCGGTTGTCCCAGAAGGCTACGCTGTTCCTGCGCCACTTGAAGCGCACCTGGTACTCGGGAATCATTGCCTGGCTGGTGAGGTAATTGAGCAGTTGCGAGGAGCCGGGCGATTTGTCCAGGCCGAAGCGCACATTGGCGGGTGTGTTGTAGTTGGTGAAATGGGTGGTGAAGCTGCTGTTGACGAACAGAATCTTCTCGCCGGTTTCGGGGTGGATGCGCACCACGGGGTGCTCCGCGTCGGGGTATTGGGCCTTGAGTGCCAGGCGCTTTTCGATAGACATGACGGCACCAAAGCTCGCTTCGATGCTGTGGCGGGCACGCAGGTGCTCGATCTTGACCTTGATGTCGGCTGGCAGGTTCTCATAGGCCATCACCATGTTCACCCACATGGTGTCGCCGCCCACGGGCGGGCACTCAACGCAGCGCAGCACGCAGCCCATGGGTGGCTGCTCGCGCCATGTCGCGTCGGTGTGCCAGGAGTTCTCGTTGCGGTCCAGAGGGCTGTCGGGGGTCTTGTAGATCTGCACCAGGCCAGGGTGCTCGGGGTGGCTGCCCACCACCGGGTGGTCTTCCAGTTCGCCAAACTTGCGCGCAAACGCCACATGCTCGGCGCGTGTGATGTCCTGGTCGCGGAAAAAGATCACGCGGTGCCTGAGCAGCGCCTGGCGGATCTCGGCCATCAGGCCTTCGTCCTCGGCGGCCGCACCCAGATGAACGTTGGCCAGCTCCGCACCGATGGAACAGGTCAGAGGATTGACTTCCAGAGAGCGGGTCAAAGAGCTGGAGCGGATAAGGGCGGGTGCTGCGCCAACCTCGTTTTTCATTGGGAAGTCTCCTTATAGAATCAATGTCGCCAGTGTGAAAACTCCCCTCGATCGGCGCTTGTCATTACATGACTGGTGCTTTGCAATTAGTGCCAAGTTAGTGAAACCCCATGGCCTCTCTCGTTCGCGCAGCCTGCTTGACCAATTACGCCGAAGTCGCCCAGGCTTCGGGGTTGAATGGCGCGCGCATGCTGCTCGATGCTGGTCTCAGCCCTGCGGTGCTCGACGAGCCGGATCTGATGATCCCTGTGGACAAGGTGGGGCGTTTGCTGCAGGCCTCGGCCACGCAGTCGGGCAATGAAAGATTTGGTCTGTGCATGGCGCGCTCGCGCCTGCTGTCCAATATGGGGCCGGTGGGCCTGCTGATCCGCGATCAGGCCACGCTGCGCGATTCGCTGAACCTGCTGGTGCGTCATCTGGCCCTGCTCAACGGCGCCATGACGCTGGAGCTGGACGAGCAGGCCGACACGGTGTTGATCCGTGAGCTGTTGCTGGCCGGCCGTGCCCATGAGCCTACGCGCCAGCGCGTGGAGCTGGCGCTGGGCGTGATGGTGCGCGCCATTCGGCAGCTGATAGGTCGCGACTGGCAGCCTCGCATGGTGTGTTTCGAGCATGCCGCGCCCAAGGACCTGAGCATGCACCACCTGATGTTCGGCCAGCGCGTGGAGTTCAACCAGGAGTTCAACTGCATTGTCTGCGCCAAGGCCGATCTCGATACGCGCAACGAGTTCGCCGACCCCGCCATGGTGCGTTATGCGCAAAAGCTGCTGGAGTCCGTGGCACCCGTGAGCGACGATGCGGTGCTGGACGATGTGCGCCGCACCATCTTGCTGCTCTTGCCCAGCGGCCGCTGCAGCATTGAGAAGGTCAGCGAGCACCTGGGTGTGGTGCCACGCACCATTCAGCGGCGGCTGACGGAAAAGGGTCAGAGCTTTTCCTCGCTGATGAACGATATCCGCAAGGAGCTGGCCGTGCGCTATGTGTTCGAGAGCAGCCGCTCGCTGACCGAAGTGGCCGAGTTGCTGGGCTTTACGGCCCCCAGCAGTTTTTCGCGCTGGTATCAGAGCCAGTTTGGCTGCAGTGCCAAGGACAGCCGCGCTAGGGCGCAACACGAAGGCCAGGGCGGCGCATAAAAAAGCGGGCCGCAAGGGTCCGCCAAACACACTACCAAGGTGCCGCCCTCGGGATGAGGACGGCTACGCCAGCTTCCTTCAGTTGCCGGCGACTCTGAGCTTGCTCAGAATTTTGCGGTTCTGCTCCACCGTGCTCAGCATTTTTTGCTGCAGCTGCGGCATGGTGCTCGGTTGGGGCGCATCAAAGCCCTGGCTCCTGAGCTGCGCCTGGAATTTGGGGGATTGGGTTACCTTGTCCATTTCCTGGCGCACCTTCTGGACCAAGGAAGGCGGCGTGCTGCTCAGCACGAACAGACCCACGCTGGCATCGGGCAGCACGAAGTCGGGCATGTTCTGCTCGGCAAAGCTGGGCACATCGGGCAGCAGCCGCGAGCGGCTGGGTGAAACCACGCCCAGGGCCTTGATCTTGCCGGCCTTGATCAGCGGGGCGGCATTGGTCACCACCTCAAAGGTCAGCTGCACCTGATTGCCGATCAGGTCGACGATGGCCGGGGCCGATCCCTTGTAAGGCACGGCGGTGATTCTGCCGCCGCTTTTCTCGCTCAGCAGCTCGCCCAGCATGTCGGAGCGGGTGCCGGGACTCAGGTTGGCGATATTGACCGGGCTGCTGCTCTTTTGCGCGTAGTCCAGCACTTCCTGAATCCTGTTGGGCGGGAAGCTGTTGTTGGCGACCAGCATGTGCACCATGGACGCCACATCCGAGACATAGGTGAAGGTCTTGTGCACATCGAACGGCGTCTTCACGGTGAGCGGAAAGTCGGTCCAGACGCTGGAGGGCGCAATCATCAGCGTGTGCCAGTCGGCAGGTGCATTCATCACGGCGCGCTCGGCAATCACGGCCGAGCCGCCGGGCTTGTTGTCCACCACCACGGGCTGGCCCAGATTGGTCTGCAGATGATCGGCCACCAGACGCGCCACGCCGTCAGTGATGCCGCCCGGAGGTGCAGGAATGACGATACGTATGGGCTTGCTGGGCCAGGCGGGGGCCGGGGTCTGGGCCTGCGCAGCCGTACCCGCTAGCAGGCCGGTACAAAGCACGGCGGCGCAACAGCGCAGGCTTTGAACCATGCTGCGCCTATGTTGCTTGCGTGATGGCGTGGCGGGTTCTGCGAAATTCACGGCGCTTGTCATGGAGGTCTCCTGTCGTTTTGTCATGGGGTCTGGCATTCGTCAAGCTGCCGATCTCGCTCCTGGCAGAGTGCAGATACGGCGCTGAATCGGCTGGCATGTCCTTGCGTGCAGGTGCCCGGGTGGAGGAATGCAGCAATTCATCATGGCTGGCGGCCAGTCGCCGGACTTGACGTTTCATGCCTGCGACTTCGCATTTGATGACTGCAGTACCCCGCACTTACCCGATGCGGGTGATGTCGTTCGCAGGCTGCGGCAGCTTGAGTCTGCGGCCCGCAAAGCGCTTGGCGCAGCTTTGCTGCCTGTCTCGCTTTCAGGCGTGGCTTGCCGGCCCTGTCGTGATTGAGAAAGCGCGTGTCCTGAAATGCAAAGTGGCATCCCGCACCGCGCTTGATACTGGCCTCACGCATCGGCAAGGGGCTGAAATGCCCTGCTGCCGCTGGTCCAGACACTGATTTCCCGCACTCAAACCGGAGACGACAACCATGAACTTTCTTGACGGTCACCTGTATCCCGAAAACCAGCAGCCGCTGATCATCACGGCCGCCCCCTACGCTCCGGGCTGGATTCCCTCGGACTTCCCCGAGGACATTCCCGTCACCATGGAAGAGCAGATCCAGAAGGCTGTGGACTGCTATGAGGCCGGTGCCACCGTGCTGCACCTGCATGTGCGCGAAGACGACGGCAAGGGCAGCAAGCGCCTGTCCAAGTTCAACGAGCTGATCGCCGGCGTGCGCGAGCGGGTGCCCGAGATGATCATCCAGGTCGGCGGCTCCATCAGCTTTGCGCCCGAAGGCCCGGATGGCCAGGCCAAGTGGCTCTCCGACGACACCCGCCACATGCTGGCGGAGCTGACTCCCGTGCCCGATCAGGTGACGGTGACCGTCAACACCACGCAGATGAACGTGACCGAGCATGCCGGCGAAGACGACTTTCGCGGTGTCTCGCGCGGCTTCCCGCATCTGCACAAGACCTACAAGGACATGATTGTTCCTTCGAACCCCAGCTTCGTCGAGGAACATATCCGCCGCCTGTCCGAAAAGGGCATCCAGAGCGCCTTCCAGGTCTACAACATCAACAGTTTCGAGACCATCGAGCGCATGATCCGCCGCGGCGTCTACAAAGGCCCGCTGGTCATGAACTGGGTCGCCATCAGCGGCGGCATGGACCAGGCCAATATCTACAACCTGGCCAATATGCTGCGTGCCGTGCCTGACAACGCCATCGTGACGGTGGAGAGCTCGGTGCTGAACGTGCTGCCCATCAATATGATCGGCATGGCCCTGGGCCTGCATGTGCGCTGCGGTATCGAAGACGTGCTGTGGAACCAGACCCGCACGGGCAAGATGAGCACCGTGGAGCAGATCAGGCAGCTGGTGCGTATTGCGGGCGAGTTCGGGCGCCCGATTGCCACGGCCCGGCAGGCGCGCGATATCAAGCAGATCGGCGTGTTCTACGAAACTGCCGACGAAACCCTGGCCAGGAACGGCTTTGCGCCCAACCGCAAGGGCGCCAATCAGGGCTTCCTGCGCAAGCCCATGGACGCTGTGGCCTGAATCTCAAAGCCCGGGTGACGGGGACCGGCTCATCAGCCAAGGGGTAGCCGCTGTGCGTTTGTCACGCTTGCCTGGTGGATGCGTGGCCGGGCGCCCGGCCACGCCGACTTCCCTGAGAAGTCGGCTTTTTTATCTCTCTGGATTCAAGCCCTCAGATAAAGGTCTTCGCCCTGCGCGTTGCGCTGCTGCAGGATTTCTCCGGCCGCCAGCAGCTCGTCCAGATGCTGGGAAATGCTGCGCGCCTCGGCCCCCCGTACCCATGGCGCATCAAAGCCCGGCGGGTAGAGCAGGCGCTGCTCGACCATCTGGGCGAGCGTCATGGGCCGCTGCGCCAGCCATTCGAGAATGCGTGCACCGCGCTCGTCAATGACCGCAGCAAAGCGCTTGAGGTCTCGCACAAACGTCTCGCGCTCGGTGTAAATGCCCTTGTGGTGCGAAGTCACCCAGATCCTGGCCTCGATCTCGGGCAGCTGCGCCAGGCTGCGGCGAAAGTCCGCCAGACAGGAGCAGGCGTCGCCGTAATAGGGCCCGAAGCCCGTCAGGTCGATATCGCCGATAAAGGCAACACCTTCGGGCTCGATCAGCAGCACGCTGTGGCCCGCCGTATGGCCCGGCATATGAATGGCGCGAATCTGCGACTGGCCCAGCCCCCAGACGGCTCCATCTTCGTAGCCCCTGGCATCGGGTCTGGGCGCGTAGAAGAATTCGCTCTCCAGCTTGCTGCGCATGATGTCGGCCTGAGTCGAATCGGCCCAGCCAAAGGTGGCTACCAGGCCCTCCCAGCTTTGCAGCGCCGCCAGATCGCTCAGGTGAGCAAAGACCTGTGCGTCTGGCAGGCGGTGCAGGCCGGCCATATGGTCCTCATGCACATGGCCCATCACCACCAGCTCGGCGGCATCGAACTCGGCTCCGATATGGTTGGCCACGATAGGCGTGTCCAGTACCGCCAGCGTGTCGCTGCCGCGGATCATGATCTGGTTGCCATCCGGGTATTTGCCGCCCTTGGCACCGCGAAACACCGCCACGCGGCCGAACTGGTGGCGCTGTATTTCCATCTGGCTGGTAAGGCTGGGGAGTGTCATGGTCTGAGTGCAGCAAAGTGAAGCCCGCTTCTGCGAAGATTAAGCCCATGCATGTTTTTGCGCTGTCGCCACGGCGCGTGTGAAGGATGAGTCAGCGATGACACGACAAGACCCCGAAATTCAGGAAGCCCATCTGATTGAGCATCCCATCAAGAGCGAGCTGGTACACCAGGGCAGTTTTCTGCAGGTCAGGCTCGATACCGTGCGCCTGCCCCATGGCGGGCAGGCCACGCGCGAGTATGTGGTGCACCCCGGTGCCGTGGTGGTGATCGGGCTGCTCGACGATGGCCGCGTGCTGCTGGAGCGGCAGTTTCGCTACCCCGTGGGGCGGGTCATGACCGAGTTCCCCGCAGGCAAGCTGGATGAGGGCGAGCTGCCGCTGATCTGCGCCCAGCGCGAGCTGCTGGAGGAAACCGGCTACAGCGCGCGCGAATGGGCCTATGCCGGGCCCATGCATCTGGCGATCGGCTACTCCGACGAGATCATTCACATCTTCTTCGCGCGCGGCCTGACTGCGGGCGAGCGCCAGCTCGACGCCGACGAGTTTCTGGATGTCTGCAGCATGACGGCTGCCGAACTGCTGGATGGCGTGCGCACCGGCCAGGTCACGGACGCCAAGACCCTGAGCTGCTGCCTGTGGCTGCAGAACGTGCAAAGCGGTGCCTGGTCTCTGGACTGGAAGCCCACCTGATTTTTGATAGCTGCTTTTGCACATCAACAATGGATTTCAGATAGGAAAGTTCCTAAAATCATTGTCAATCAAGCGCTAGCTGCTTCTTTTTTGGGATTGCCTGATGCCCGTCAGTGTTTGTCGTCGGGCGATGGCAGACGCTGCATGACCTTCCTATAAACTGGCGCCATGCACCACGGCACGCAATCCAGACGGGACGCTTGCAGGCCGCCAAGGTGCCCAGGAGTGTTTCATGGAATCGTCAGAGCTTGAGGATGACAGCGTGTTCGAGAGTGCGGCCGAGCTGTTCAAGGCCATGGCCGCGCCCATGCGGCTGAAGATCATCAGCGCGTTGTGCAACGGAGAAAAAAACGTCTCCGAGCTGCTGGCTTCCATAGACACCACCCAGCCCAATATGTCGCAGCATCTGAACACGCTGTACCAGTCCGGCATTCTGGGCCGCAGGCGCGAAGGGGTCAGCATCTACTACTTCATCGCCAACGAGAAGGTCGTCCATATGTGCCGCACCATCTGCGTGCAGATTGCCATCGAACAGAACTGAGGGCTGGAGCCCTCGAAGTAAAGGCGCCTGCGGCGCCTTTTTTCATGCCCGCTTCCAGCTCAGGGCTTGAGATAGACAAAGCCTTCCCTGGCCTGCAGGCGCGCCACTTCGGCCACGCCCGAGGGGACGACCGACGCTTCCATGAGCAGGCTGGAGGCTTCGAGCTTGCGTGTCTGCAGCGTGTTGTTGCAGACCTTGAACTCCACGCCGCGCCCCGCCAGCGCGCTGACCTGGCCGCTGAACTCGCGGCCCCTGCTGTCCTTGGCGTTGCTCAGCAGAAAGTCTATGCCGGGCCCGTGGGTGACCACCACGATCTTGTCGGTGGGCGAGGCGTTGAGTTCGTTGTTGATATTGCCGAGTATGGCGGCCGCCGTCTCCACGCCGGTGTTGACGTGATAGACCACTTTCACATCCTGTGCGGCGGCAATCGCCGTGCACAGGGCAAAGCTCAGGGCAACAAGTTGGCGCTTCATCGAAGGTCTCCTGTGGTGTCTGTGGGCATCAGGGAAGATGCTGCTGGTTAAATATTGCCACTTGCTTATATTAATGGGGAGGCAGGCATTCAAAAATAGGGCAAGCGCTAGTGGCGGCTTCGATGGCGCCGGTCGCTGCCCGCGCAAGGGAGACACCGCGATGACAAGCTGGGCAGGAGCTGCGCTGGGGAGCTTTGCAGGAATGGCAATCGCAGCGACCATCGCAGCGCCGGGTGCAGCGGCTGCGCATGATGGGCACCCCGTGGCGGGCACTCCCGTGGCGGGCACTCCCGTAGCGGGCACTCCGGTAGCGGCCAGCGCACCGGTCATGGCGCTGCAGCAGGTGGCGCCCAATGTGTTTTTCGTGCAGGGTGTATCGGCACTGGGCAGTGCGGCCAATCGCAATTTCATCTCCAACGCGGGCTTTGTCATCACCGCAGACAGCGTGGTCGTGATCGATGCGCTGGGCTCGCCCGCGCTGGCCGAGGAGCTGGTGCAGAAAATCCGCACGCTGACGCCCAAGCCCATCAGCCATGTGCTGCTGACCCACTATCACGCCGACCATATCTATGGCCTGCAGGTGTTCGAGGCCTTGGGCGCAAAAATCGTGGCCCATGCCCAGGCGCGTGAATACATCAACTCCGAGACCGCGCATCTGCGGCTCGAGGCCTCGCGCAAGGATCTGGCTCCCTGGGTCGACCAGGGCACGCGGCTGGTGCCGGCGAATCAATGGGTGTCGGGCGACAGCTCCACGCTCAGGGTCGGGGGCGTGGACCTTGTGCTGCAGCACATGGGGCCCTCGCATACGCCGGAGGATACGGCCATCTTCCTGCCGCAAAGCGGCGTGCTCTTCATCGGCGATGTGGTGTTTCGCAACCGCATTCCCTATGTGGGCCAGGCCGACAGCCGGCACTGGATTGCCGCGCTGGACGAATTGCTCAAGCTGCCCGTCAAGGTCATGGTGCCGGGCCACGGCCCGGCCTCCGAGCAACCGCGCCAGGATATGCAGCTGACGCGTGACTATCTGCACTATCTGCGCGAAGCCATGGGCAAGGCCGCCGCCAATCTCGACCCGTTTGACGAGGCCTACCAGGCGACGGACTGGTCCAGGTTTTCGGCCTACCCGCTGTTCAAGGAAGCCAATCGCATGAATGCCTACAACACCTTTTTGCTGATGGAGCAGGAAAAGCCGTGACGGCCACGGCCCGCTTCTTTGATGCCCGCAGAAGACTGTGCTTGCAGTTGCTGCTGGCGGGCACGGCACCGGCGTGGGCGGCGCTCGATGCTTCGGAGCGTCTGCTGCCCACCAGCCAGAGTCTGCGGCATGACCTGGCCTTGGCGCTGGCCCGCAAGCAGCCGCTGGTGGTCATGGCCAGCCTGCATGGCTGTCCGTTCTGCAAGCTGGTGCGCGAGCATCATCTGCTGCCGCTGCAGCGCTCCGGGGCCTTGGTGACCCAGATTCATTTTCTGTCGCGTGAGGCTTTGCAGGACTGGAATGGCGCGGCGACCACGCATGGCGACATGGTCAGGCAACTGGGCATCGAGGTCGCGCCGACCGTGCTCTTCTATGGAGCCGCTCACAAGGAGGTGGCCGAGCGCTTGAGCGGCAGCTCCATCCCCGACTTCTATGGCGCTTATCTGGATGAGCGCATGCAGACGGCCCGCGCGGCGCTGCAGGGGCGCTGAGCCTCGTTGTTCCTGTTCAGGAATAACGAGGGTTAGCGCGGGATTTCAAATTGGGCATCCTGGCCGATACTTTAAATAACAACATGCTTATATATAAATATAAGGAGACCAAGCGATGAAGACTGCATTCTGGCTGGGTGGCTTGACGGTGCTTCTGGGGCTGGCTGTTCCTGCACTGGCGCAGGCGGATCAGGCGCTGGCGCAGAAGAACGCCTGCATGGCCTGCCATGCGGCGCAGCAGAAACTGGTAGGCCCGGCGTTTCAGGACGTGGCCAGCAAATATGCGGCCCAGGCCGATGCACAGGCCTACCTGGTCAAGAGCATCAAGGCCGGCGGCTCCGGCAAATGGGGGCCGGTGCCCATGCCTGCCCAGCCCGCACTCAGCGATGCCGACACCCAGACACTGGCGGCCTGGATTCTCAAGGGTGCCAGATGAGACAGGCGCTTCACGCTTTCCCGGCGAGCACCACCAGCGATCAAAGAGAGAGCTTATGCAAAGCCAGTTGATGGGCAAGGTGCGCAAGGCACCCGAGAATTTCGTGCGCTCAGGCGATGTCGGCACCGTGTTTGCCGAGGGCAGGGCCGGCCGGCGGGACTTCATCCGCGGGGCTTTCGCGGCCGCAGCGGCCGGCGCTGCAGCTGTCCATGCGCAGGGCCGGCAGGCCGTGAGCGGCGAGGGAGACCCGAATATTCTGGAGCTGCCCGCGCACAGCAAGGGCCTGGGCCAGCCGGTGGTCACCGACGGCTACGGCAAGCCTTCCAGGTACGAGGCCAATGTGCAGCGTCGCCAGAGCCCGGGGCTGACCCAGACCAAGCAGGCTTCGGTATCGTTTGCACCGCTGCAGTCGCTGTTCGGCATCGTCACGCCCAGCGGTCTGCATTTCGAGCGGCACCACCAGGGCTGGTGGGATATCGACCCCTCCAAGCACCGGCTGATGATCAATGGTCTGGTGAAGAGCCCCAAGGTCTTCACCATGGACGAGATCATGCGTCTGCCTTCGGTGTCGCGCTTTCATTTCATCGAATGCGGCGCCAATACCGGCATGGAGTGGGGCAATGTGGCCGTGCCCACGGTGCAGTACACGCACGGCATGCTGTCGTGCAGCGAGTTCACAGGCGTGCCCCTGATCACCCTGCTGGAGATGGCCGGCGCCGATCTGAAGAAAGGCCGTTTCATCCTGGCCGAGGGGGCGGACGGCTCGTCGATGACGCGCACCATTCCCGTGGAGCTGATCACTTCCGGCGAGGTGCTGGTCGCCTACGGCCAGAACGGCGAGATGCTGCGGCCCGAGCAGGGCTATCCGCTGCGCCTGGTGGTGCCCGGCGTACAGGGCGTGAGCTGGGTGAAATACCTGCGCCGCATCGAAGTGGGCGACATGCCTTATGCGGCCAAGGATGAGGCCATCCACTATGTGGACCTGATGCCCGATGGGCAGCACCGCCAGTACTCCAGCATTCAGGAGTGCAAGAGCGTGGTCACCACGCCGTCCGGCGGGCAGATGCTGCTGGACAAGGGCTTCTACAACATCACGGGCCTGGCCTGGTCGGGGCGCGGCAAGGTCAGGCGCGTGGATGTGAGCGTGGACGGCGGCCGCAACTGGCGCACGGCCCGGCTCGAAGGGCCGGTGATGGACAAGTGCCTGACGCGCTTTCATCTGGACTGGGTCTGGAATGGCGAGGAATGCATCATCCAGAGCCGCGCCATGGATGAAACCGGCTATGTGCAGCCCAGCAACCAGCAACTGCGTGCCGCACGCGGAACGCGCTCCATCTATCACAACAACTCCATCCAGTCCTGGGCGGTACGAGCCAACGGGGAGGTCGCCAATGTTCAGCTTGCGTAAACCGCTGGTGCTGCTGGCGCTGCTGGCCATGGGCGTGGCTGCCGGGCCCGCTGCGGCACAGGGCAAGTCTGGCGAAGACCGCTATCCCGGCGTGGGTCGCAATGCCACGGGCAAGGAGGTTCTGGCCTGGGATATCGATGTGCGCCCGGATTTCAAGGGGCTGCCCCCGGGCTCGGGGTCCGTGCAAAAAGGCATGGATGTGTGGGAGGCGAAGTGCGCGTCCTGCCACGGGGTGTTCGGCGAATCCAACGAGGTGTTCAGCCCGCTGGTCGGCGGCACCACGGCCGAGGACATCAGGACCGGCCATGTGGCGCGGCTCAAGGATGCTGCCTTTCCGGGGCGCACGACCCTGATGAAGGTGGCCACGGTCTCCACGCTGTGGGATTACATCAACCGTGCCATGCCCTGGAATGCGCCCAAGTCGCTGTCCACCGAAGAGGTGTATGCCGTCACCGCCTATCTGCTCAACCTCGGCGGCGTGGTGCCCGAGAACTTCACACTCAGCGACAGCAATATCGCCGAGGTACAGCAGAAGCTGCCCAACCGCAACGGCATGACGACTCGGCATGCGCTGTGGCCCGGCAACGAGTTCGGCAAAGGCGCCAGGCCCGATGTGCTGGCTACTGCCTGCATGAGCAACTGCGGCCCCGCGCCCACGCTGCGCTCGGCCTTGCCCGAGCATGCCGGCAACAACCACGGCAATCTGGCCCAGCAGAACCGGCTGGTCGGTGCCCAGCGCGGCATAACCACCGATGGCGGTGCCAGCAAGGCAGCGCCGCCCGCAGCCACCGGGAAATCGGCCAGTGCGGCGCCGACGGCCTTGCTGGAAAAGAACGCCTGCATGGCCTGCCATGGCATGGCGCAGAAACTCGTCGGCCCGGCCTTCAGCGACATTGCCGGCAAGCACGGCGGCCAGTCGGACTATCTGGCAAACAAGATCAGGGTCGGAGGCTCCGGCGTCTGGGGATCAACACCCATGCCGCCTCAGCCCAATCTCAGCGATGCTGATGCCAGGGTGATTGCCCAGTGGCTGGCTGCCGGGGCCAAGCCCTGAGCCCGCTTGTGTGATGTGAATGAAAAGGAGACAACGATGAAACGTAGAGACGCCCTCAGGAACAGCGCGGCCGTGCTCGGCATGCTGATGGCCGCCGGCCTGCTGCCGCAGGCTGCGCAGGCGGCCTATAACAAGACCGCCTTCGACGCCAAGACCGTGGCCGATGTGCTCAAGGCCATGGGAGCTGCTGCGCCCGCCGAGAGCAAGGACGTGACGCTGACGGCGCCCGACATCGCCGAAAACGGGGCCGTCGTGCCCCTGGGCGCGGCCACCAGCCTGCCCAATGTGAAGCAGATGCTGGTGCTGGTGGAAAAGAACCCCAATACGCTGGTGGCGGCCTTCACCGTCAACGAGGCGCTGGACGCCAATTTCCTGACCCGCGCAAAGCTGGGCCAGTCCTCGGATGTGTATGCCGTGGCCATCACCAACGATGGCAAGGCCTTCTACGCCAAGAAGGAAGTCAAGGTCACCCTCGGTGGCTGCGGCGGCTGATGGCAACCAATCCTCTGAAACAGGAGAAGAACATGGCTGATCCAATGCGTATTCGTGCCCAGGCTGCAGGTGACAAGACTACCGTGCGCGTGCTGATGTCCCATGAGATGGAGACTGGCCAGCGCAAGGATGCGGAAGGCAAGACCGTGCCCGCATGGTTTATTCAGGAGGTGACGGCAGCGCACAACGGCAAGCAGGTGCTGCAGGCCGAATGGGGGCCTGCGGTTTCCAAGAACCCGTTTCTGCAGTTCGTGGTCAAGGGGGCCAAGGCGGGGGACAAGATCTCGGTGAGCTGGAAGGACAACAAGGGCGAGACCCGCACCGATGAAGCGACCGTGAGCTGAGCACGGCGGAGACAGCGGCTGGCCGGCGGCCAGCCTTCACCCTGGACCAGAATCAATCCCACGACTTACGCAAAACGGGTTCAGGCAAGGCGAATGCCTCAGAAGGCAGGCCGTTGTTGCATTCTTGTTTGCGTAAGTCCTAGATCCAAAAAACAGAGAGGTGCCCCATGAGACATTCCTCCCCGGGCCAGGCGGCTGCCGCCGTGCTGGCCTTGTGTATGGCCGCGCCGGTGCTGGCGCAAAAGTCCACGGCCGACGGCATTGCCGAGTACCGCGAGATGCTGCAGGACGGCAACCCTGCCGAGCTGTTCGAGATGAAGGGCGAGGCGCTGTGGAAGCAAAGGCGCGGCCCCCGCAAGGCGTCCATGGAGCAGTGCGATCTGGGCAAGGGGCCGGGCGTGGTCAAGGGCGTATTTGTAGAGCTGCCGCGCTATTTTGCCGACACGGGCAAGGTGCAGGATCTGGAGTCGCGCCTGCTGACCTGCATGGACAGGCTGCAGGGGCTGGACGTGCAAAAGATTGCGGCAACACCGTTCGGCAAGGACGAGCAAAAGAACATGGAAGGGCTGGTGGCCTGGATTTCATCGCAGTCCAAAGGCATGAAGTTCAACCTGCCCCAGAGCCATGCGCAGGAAGGGCAGATGTATGAGGCGGGCAAGCGCCTGTTCTATATGCGCGGCGGCCCGCATGACTTTGCCTGTGCCTCCTGCCATGGTGCGGACGGCAAGCGCATCCGCATGCAGGATCTGCCCAATCTGACCAAAAATCCAGGCGCAGCGGAAGGCTTTGGCGCCTGGCCCGCCTATCGCGTCTCATCGGGCGAACTCTGGAGCATGCAGCGCCGCCTCAACGACTGCTTCCGTCAGCAGCGCTTCCCCTATCCCGGTTACGCCAGCGACGTGACGGTGGCGCTGGAAGTGTTCATGGGCGTCAACGGCAAGGGCGGGGCATCGACCGCACCGGCCATCAAGCGATAAGGAGGCCCTATGCGCAAGCAAAAATACATGTCGTACCTGGCCGTGGCCGCATCGTTGCTGGTGCTGGGCTGTGCCTCGGTCGACGGGGCGGCGGACATCGATGCCTTGACGGCCAAGATGGTGCAGACCTCTTTTCGCGATCAGGGCATCGCCAGGGTCGATCGCCTGCAGCAGGACGAATCGAATGCGGCCTGCAGCGCTGCCGATGCTTCCGGCAAGCCGCTGGCGCCTGCACGTGCGCAAGCCATCGAAGCTGCCAATCTCAAGACCGTCAAATGGCCTCAGGATGGCAAGCTGCTCGGCGACTGGAAGGAGGGCGAAAAAATAGCCCAGAACGGCCGGGGCATGACCTGGAGCGACAAGGCAGGCAGTGCCAACGGCGGCAACTGCTACAACTGCCACCAGATCAGCAAGGAAGAAATCTCCTTCGGCACGCTGGGCCCCAGTCTCTACAACTACGGCAAGATTCGCGGCATCAAGGATCCGGCCAGCCCCGAATCCAGAGCCATCGTCGAGTACACCTGGGGCAAGATCTGGAATGCCAAGGCCTACAACGCCTGCTCGGGCATGCCGCGCTTCGGTCACTCCGGCATCCTCACCGAAGCGCAGACGCGAGATCTTGTCGCGCTGCTGGTCGATCCGGCCTCTCCCGTCAACAAATAGCTTTTTCAAGCAGCGCCGCTGTTTGCCCGTCTCGCAGTGTCGAGCCATCCGGCAGGAGGACGAGACCGGGCGACGCAGCATTGCGGACAGGGCTTGCGCCAGTTGGGGCAGCGCTGGGCGTCCTGTTGACTGAAAGGCCCGTGCTTGCCCCTGGTTGGAACAAGTAGCAACGGATATCACCATGAGTCTTTCCAAACGTGAATTTCTGCAGGTGCTGGCGGCGGCCAGTGTCTCGGGCATGGGCTTGCAGCGCCATGCCTACGCCGAGCAGTCCCTGGCCGACAAGGCCTTGTATGAGGTGGCGCCGTTCGGCAATGTGTCCCTGCTGCACATGACGGACTGCCATGCCCAGCTCAATCCGGTACACTTTCGCGAGCCCAGCGTCAATCTCGGCATCGGGGCCATGAAGAATCAGCGCCCGCATCTGGTGGGCGAGCATCTGCTGCGCTCCGTGGGGATCAAGCCCGGCACGCCTTCGGCCCATGCATTCAGCTATCTGGACTTCGAGGCGGCAGCCAGGCGCTATGGCAAGGTGGGCGGGTTTGCCCATCTGTCCACGCTGGTCAAGCGCATGCGTGCCTCGCGCCCGGGCGCATTGCTGCTGGACGGCGGCGATACCTGGCAGGGCTCGGCCACTTCGCTGTGGACCAATGCCCAGGACATGGTCGATGCCTGCAAGCTGCTGGGCGTGGACGTGATGACGGGCCACTGGGAGTTCACCTACGGCATGCAGCGTGTGCAGGAGATCATCGACAAGGACTTTGGCTCGCAGCTCGACTTTGTGGCACAGAACGTCAAGACGGCCGATTTTGGCGACCCGGTGTTCAAGCCCTATGTGATCCGCGAGATCAACGGCGTGCCCGTGGCCATCATCGGTCAGGCCTTTCCGTACACGCCGATCGCCAACCCGCGCTATATGGTGGCGGACTGGAGCTTCGGCATCCAGGACGAGCATCTGCAGAAGATGGTGGACGAGACGCGCGCCAAGGGCGCCAAGGTGGTGGTGGTGCTCTCGCACAACGGCATGGACGTGGACCTCAAGATGGCCGGGCGCGTGCGCGGCATAGACGCCATCCTCGGCGGCCACACGCATGACGGCATGCCCGTGCCCACCCTGGTGCAGAACGCAGGCGGCAAGACCATCGTCACCAACGCGGGCTCGAACGGCAAGTTTCTCGGGGTGCTGGACTTCGATGTCAGGGACGGCCAGGTGCGCGGCTTCCAGTACCGGCTGCTGCCGGTATTCGCCAACATCCTGCCTGCCGATGCCCATATGCAGGCACTGATCACCCGGGTGCGTGCGCCCTATGAAAGCCGGCTGGGCGAAGTGCTGGCGCGCACCGACGGCACGCTGTACCGCCGCGGCAACTTCAACGGCACGGGCGACCAGCTGCTGCTGGATGCCATGATGGAGGTGCAGAATGCGCCGATTGCCTTCTCGCCGGGCTTTCGCTGGGGAACCTCGCTGCTGGCCGGGCAGGACATCACGCGCGAATGGCTGATGGACATGACGGCCACCACCTATTCCTACGCCACGGTGACCGAGATGACGGGTGCCACGATCAAGACGGTGCTCGAAGACGTGGCCGACAATCTCTTCAACCCCGATCCCTATTACCAGCAGGGCGGCGACATGGTGCGCGTGGGCGGTCTGCAATACCAGTGCGACCCGGCGGCTGGCGCGGGTCGGCGCATCAGCGACATGCGCCTGAACGGCCAGTTGCTGGAGGCGGACAAGAAATACAAGGTGGCCGGCTGGGCGCCGGTGGCCGAGGAAGCCAGGACGGCCGGCAACAAGCCGATCTGGGAGCTGGTCGAGCCCTGGCTCAAGGACCGCAAGACGCTGGGGCCGCGCCGGCTCGACGAGCCCCGACTGATCAATGTCGGCGGCAACCAGGGGCTGGCCAAGGCCTGATGAAAGCCGATTCGAAAGCCGATTAAGACAGTGTTAGCGCGCGGGCTGGGGTATATGCCAATGCCTTGAAGCCGGGCCGCGCCGTCCAATGCCCGCATGAGTCCTGCCGAGTTTGAATCCCTGACGGCCACCGTTCTGGTGGCCATTTTGTTGCTGGCCGCCGTGCTGGGCTTTGTGATGCGCGAGACCCGCTTTTGCACCATGGGCGCCATCAGCGATGTGGTCTATCTGCAGGACTGGGGGCGGGCGCGCCAGTGGTGCATGGCCATCGCCGTGAGCATGCTGGGCTTCACGGCGCTGGCGCTGTGGGGCCAGTTGCAGGTGGGCGATGCCCTGTATGCCAGCCGCCGCCTGCTGTGGCTGTCGGCCCTGGCCGGAGGGCTGCTGTTTGGCGCAGGCATGGTGCTGGCATCGGGTTGCGGGGCCAGGAATCTGACCCGGCTGGGAAGCGGCAGCCTCAAGGCGCTCGTGGTGTTGCTGGTCATGGGCGTGGCCGCCTTTGCCACACTCAAGGGCATTACCGCCGTGGCGCGGGTGCGCTGGCTGGACAGCGTGCATCTTGAATTCGCGGGCCCGGCCTTGCTGCCCGAGTGGCTGGCCGGTCATGTCGACTGGCCCTTGACGCTGCTGCGCGGCCTGCTGGGCCTCGGGCTGGGGGGCATGCTGTTGCTGCTGGCCTTCGATCCCCGGCCCGGCGCCCAGCGCAGCCGGGCCCTGCTGCTGGGCGGGCTGCTGGTCGGCCTGTGCGTGACGGCGGCCTGGTGGCTAGGCGGTCATCTGGCGCGGGTGGCCGAGCACCCCGAGACGCTGGAGCAGGTCTATGCCGCGACCTACAGCGGCCGTATCGAGGCCTTCAGCTTTGTCACGCCGGTGGCACACACGCTGGACTGGCTGATGTTCTTCAGCGATCGCAACAAGGTGCTGACCTGGGGCATTGCCTCGGTGGCAGGCCTGGTTCTGGGCAGCTTTGTCCATGCGCTGTGGCGCAGGGACTTCCAGTGGCAGGGCTTTGCCGACCGCCGGGACCTGGCCCGCCATCTGCTGGGCGGACTGCTGATGGGCGTGGGCGGGGTGACGGCCATGGGCTGCACCGTGGGCCAGGGCATCAGTGCGATTTCCATGCTCAGCCTGGGCAGCTTTGTGGCGCTGGCCGGCATTGTGCTGGGGGCGGTGCTGATGCTGCGCCATCTGGCGGAGACGGCATGAGGTCTTATAAATTCGATAGCTGCTTGCGCTTGCGGATAAACAGATTCAGCATGAAAACATGCTGAAAACAAGAAAAGGAGCGCGATAGGCGCTCCTTTTTTATGGGCCGCAGCGTTTCAGAGCTTGCGCAGGCGCGCGGCTGCCTCGATCAGGGTTTCGTCCTTCTTGGCAAAGCAAAAACGCACCACGCGCTGATCGAAACCATCGCCGTAGAAGGCCGACAGCGGAATCGCGGCGACGCCGATTTCCTTGACCAGCCACTGGCAGAACTCCGCCTCGTCGAGATCCGAGACCGAGGAGATGTCGGCACAGAGGAAATAGGTGCCAGCCGTGGGCAGCAGCTTCAGGCGCGAGCCCTGCAGGCCGCCGAGGAACAGATCGCGCTTGGCCTGGTAGAAGGCCGAAAGCTCCAGATAGGGCGCCGGGTCCTGCATGTACTGCGCCAGACCCGCCTGCATGGGCGTGTTCACGGTGAACACATTGAACTGGTGCACCTTGCGGAATTCGGCGCTGAGGGCGGCGGGCGCGGCCACGGTGCCGACCTTCCAGCCCGTGACATGGTAGGTCTTGCCAAAGCTGGAGACGATGAAGGCGCGTTCGGCCAGGCCCGGGTAGCGGGCGCTGCTCAGATGCTGGGCGCCGTCGAAGACCATGTGCTCATAGACCTCGTCGCTGATCAGCAGTACATTGGTGGGTGCCAGCAGGGCTTCGAGCTGGCGCATTTCCGCATCGGTCCAGACGGTGGCGCTGGGGTTGTGCGGACTGTTGATGATCAGCAGGCGCGTGCGCGGCGTGATGGCGGCCGCGATCGAGGCAAAGTCGGGGCGGAAGCTGCCGGGGGTCAGCGGCACCCGCACGGCCACGCCGCCGGCCATCTCGATATTGGGCACATAGCTGTCGTAGCAGGGGTCGAGCACGATGACTTCGTCGCCCGCATGCACGGTGGCCAGAATGGCCGTGAGAATGGCCTGGGTGGCGCCGGCGGTGATGGTGATTTCGCTGCCCGCGTCATAGCGGCGGCCGTGCAGCGTTTCGATCTTGGCGGCCACGGCCTCACGCAGCGCGGGCCAGCCCGCCATGGGCGGGTACTGGTTGTGACCGGCGCGCATGGCGTCGTTGACAGCGTCGAGCAGCCTGGGGTCGCAGCCGAAGTCGGGGAAGCCCTGGCCCAGATTGACGGCCTTGTGCTCGGCAGCCAGCGCCGACATGACGGTGAAAATGGTGGTGCCCACATTGGGCAGCTTGCTGGGGAAGTTGGGAGTCACGATAGTCTTGCAATGCATGGGCCGGGCGCACAGGCACCGGCCCTTGAGGCGGGCCGGATCAGAGCCCGAAGTCGTCCACGCTGCCGTTCATGGCGCGCATGATGAGGTCTCGCGAGAGACGGTCGCTGAGCAGCTCGGCAAACCGGTAGACGAAGTTGCGCAGGTATGCGCCGCGCTTGATGGCCACACGGGCCACGCTGGTGCCGAACAGATGGCCGACGGGACGAATCACCAGGTCATTGACGGTGTCGTCGCGCATGGCCATCTCGGCCACGATGCCGATGCCCAGGCCCAGTCGCACATAGGTCTTGATCACGTCGGCATCGATGGCTTCCAGCACGATATGCGGATGCAGGCGGCGCATCTCGAAGGCATGGTCGATCTTGCCGCGTCCGGTAAAGGACGGGTGGTAGGTGATCAGGGCCTCCTGGGCGATGTCCTCGAGCGTGATGCGCTCTTTCTGCGCCAGCGGATGGCCAGTGGGGATGACCAGCACATGCTGCCATTCGTAGCAGGGCAGGGTCACCAGGTCGGGGTAGTCGGCCAGCGATTCGGTGGCCATGCCGATCTCGGCCACTTCGTCGATCACCATGCGCGCGACTTCGGCGGGCGTGGCCTGGTGCAGGCTGATGGTGACCTTGGGATAGAGCTCGCGCAGGCGTGCCACGGCGGGCGGCAGCACATAGCGTGCCTGGGTGTGGGTGGTGGCGATGCTCAGCGTGCCGCTGTCCTGGGCGCTGTATTGCTCGCCGATGCGCTTGAGGTTGCCCACCTCGCGCATGATCAGCTCTATGCTCTTGAGGACTTCCTGTCCAGGCTCGGTGATGCGCTTGAGACGCTTGCCGTGGCGCGCAAAGATATCGATGCCCAGCTCTTCCTCAAGCTCGATGATGGCTTTGGAGACTCCGGGCTGGGAGGTGTGCAGGGCCTTGGCCGCCTCGGTGAGGTTGAGATTGCGGCGGGCGGCTTCCTGGACGAAGCGGAATTGATGCAGGTTCATGACGGCATGGACTAAGAACTTGCATCATTATGCTTCAAATATCTAAAGAAGCCATTTTTTATTTGAAATCTGTATGTTTGAGTGCTTCGGTCCCGCCGACTGCCTCTATCGCCAGCTGTGCCAGCAGGGCCGTGACGCGCGGATTCTCGCCGGCTGCGGTCTGCAGATCGAACTGGCAGCCGGGATGCTGGCGGCGCAGTTCGTCCAGCAGGCACGGAATGTCTTCGCGCGCATGTTTGCCGGTACCGAGGAACAGCGGCAGCACGATCAGATGCTGGACGCCCTGGGCAATCAGGCTCTGCGTGGCGGCAGGCAGATCCGGGGCGCAGGCGTCCAGATAGGCGCAGATGCAGGGCAGGCCGGGCTGCATTGCCTGCAGCAGTTGGTGCACGGCTTCTATGGGCTGGCGCCAGAGCGGGTCTCTGGAGCCATGGGCCAGCAGGATCAGGCCGGATGGGGCAGGAAAAGTAGCTTGCTTGTCAACCATGGTTTAGCGTCTCAATACCAGCCAGCCGAAGGCCGAGAGCGATAGTGCGGTGTAGAGCAGACCGGGTGCTGCGGCGGCCAGCCAGGGCCACCAGGACTGCAGGGTGCCGATATAGCCGAACACGTTGTTGAGCAGGAAGAAGCTGATGCCGGCCATCACCCCGCCAAACACATAGGCCGTGATGCCGCCCGAGCGGAAATGCAGATAGGCAAAAGGCAGGGCGAGCACCACCATCACCAGGCAGCTCAGCGGGTAGAAGACCTTGCGCCAGAACTCGATTTCGTACTTCTGCGCGGCCTGGCCGTTGTCCTGCAGATGGCGTATGAACTGGAACAGCGCAATCGTGGTCATGCGATCGGGCTTGAGCAGCGCGCCCGAGACCATGGCCGCCGTGACCTTGGTGGGCCAGTTCATGCTGGCTTCGTTGATCTGGCTGAGTTGGGTGACATCGCCATCCTGGGCCACCTTGCTGCCTTGCACGCCCTGCAGCGTCCACTGCTCCTTGTCTTCATCGACCTGTGCCGACTTGGCGTTGATCTGCGCGGCGATACGGCCCTTGCTGTCGAACTCGAAGATGCGCACATTGACGAAGTCGCCAGGGCTCTTGACTGCGCCGACGTTGATGGCAACCGAGTGATTGCCCTGTTTTTCCTTGAGCCAGGCGCCGGTGGCGCCTCGGGAGATCTGGCCTTTGCTGACCACGCGCAGTTTCTGGCTGAAGTTGTCGGCAGCAGGGGCAATGTAGTCGCCCACCAGCACCGTGAGCAGCACAAAGCTCATGCCCAGAATCAGCAGCGTGCGCAGTGCCAGCCAGGGGCCCATGCCGCTGGTGCGCATGATGGTGAACTCCGAGCTCTGAGCGAACTTGGCCATCACGAAGATGGCGCCGATCAGCACCGCAATCGGCATCAGCTCGTAGAGGTGGCCCGGAATGGACAGGGCCACGAACAGCAGGGCGCGCGTGGCGGTATAGCCGGCGTTGCCGCTGCCCACCCAGCGCATTTCATCGACCAGGTCAAAGAAGAAGAACAGCGCCAGAAAGGCCAGCGAGACATACAGGACGGCCTGTATGACCTCGCGATAGATCAGGTTGCGCAGGACTTTCATCGTGCGGCCTCCTTGCGGGTGCCCGAGCGCTGCAGCAGATCGCGCGGCGACCAGCGGAAATGGCGCGCCAGTAGCACCAGCACGCTGACCGTGAGGATGCTGCCATGCAGCAGGCCCAGCAGGCCCCACATGCCTATCTTGTTGGCGCTGACCCAGCTCTCGCCCAGGGTCATGAGGTTGTAGTAAACGATGAAGGCGAAGAGGGCGATCATCAGGCTGCTGCTATTGCCCGCACGCGGGTTCACGCTGGAGATGGCCAGGCCCAGGATGACGAAGTTGAGCGCGGCAAAGGGCAGGCCCAGGCGCCATGCGAGCACCGAGCGGGCAATCGGTTCATCCTTGCCGATCAAGTCCTTGGTGGGCATGCTGCGTGCCGCCATCTCCTCGATGGCAACGGGGTTGTCGTTGTCGACCTGCACACCGTATTCCTTGAATTCGGTGATGCGCACCGAGCCGTCGTCGCTGCGTGTCTCCATGCGCTGGCCGTCTTCGAGAATCACCATGCGCTGGCCCTTGATGACGGCCAGATGCGCGCCCTTGGCCGAGGTCACGGACTCCTTGCCCGGGTCGCGCGAGACCACGAAGACATTGCTGGCTGCCAGGTCGGAGGGGGAGTCCTTGTCCACGAAGAACACGCGTGTGCCGCCTGCCGATTCCTGGAACTCGCCGGGTGCGATGCGATCCAAGTCGCTGCGCTGCTGGAACTGGGTCTTGATCTGCTCGATTTGCTGATAGGACCAGGGCAGCACGCCGAGGGCCAGGACTGCAGTGATGAGAATCACCGGCCAGGCAAAGCGCAGCAAGGGTTTGAGCAGGCTGGCCAGACCCTGGCCGGCAGCAAACCAGATGACCATCTCGCTGTCGCGATACATGCGGGACAGAGAGCCCACAATGGCAACAAACAGACTCAGGCCCAAAATGGTGGGGAGTTGTCCGAGCACGGTGAAACCCATGACCAGCATCACGTCGGAAGGGCTGACACTGCCCTTGTAAGCCTGACCCAGGGTGCGGATCAGCATCATGGTCATCACCACAGTGATCAGAACCACGGCCGTCGCGCCAAAGCTGCGGGCCAGCTCTTTGCGTATGGATGAATCGAATAACATTGGCTAAAAGGAAAACACCGATTATGAACTTTGAACTGAAGGCTCTGACCGCTGCTGCCGCAGCGCGTGAAAAATGTGATCTGTTGCTGGTGCTGGTTTCCGAGCAGGCAGCTTCGGGCACATTCGGCAGCGACGCCATCGGAGCCATGGTGGCTCACGCGGTGAAACAGGGGGATTTTGCCCTGTCTTGCGGCAAGCAATTGCCTTTGTACCAAGTGCCCGCCATTGCCGCACGCCGTGTGGTGCTGCTGGGCGCGGGGTCCGGCTCGGCCAGGGATGTGCGCAATGCGCTGACCGGCTGTGGCGCGGTGCTCAAGACCGACGGCATTGCCAAGGCCGTGGTGAGCTTTGCCTTTGAGGCCAGCGCCCAGGCGGTGGCGGCTGCCGTGCAGGCAGTGGCCGATGCGACCTATCTCTATACCCACACCAAATCCCAGGCCAAGCCCATTGCACTGACCAAGGTCGTGCTCGGCGTGTCGTCCAAGGCCGCTGCGGTTACCGCTGCTTTCAATACTGCCGTGGCGCAGCAGGAAGGCGTGAACACGGCCCGCGAATGGGCCAACCGTCCGGCCAACCATGCAACGCCCACCTTGCTGGCCAATGCGGCCAAGAGCATTGCCAAGGCCGCACGCATGAGCTGCAAGATCCACGGCCCTGCCGAAGTGGCCAAGCTGGGCATGGGCGCCTTCATGGCGGTGGCCCAGGGCTCGCGCGAGCCCCTGCGCTTCATCGAGCTGCACTACAACGGTGGGGCCAAGAGCGAGGCCCCCATCGTGCTGGTGGGCAAGGGCATCACTTTCGACACCGGCGGCATCTCGCTCAAGCCTGCGGCCGAGATGGACGAGATGAAGTTCGACATGGGCGGCGCTGCCAGCGTGCTGGGCGTGTTCCAGGCATTGGCCAGGCTGCAGCCCGCCATCAATGTCGTGGGCCTGATCCCCGCCTGCGAGAACATGCCCGACGGCGCGGC
Source organism: Comamonas sp. Z3 (assembly GCF_008121565.1). NCBI lineage: Bacteria > Pseudomonadati > Pseudomonadota > Betaproteobacteria > Burkholderiales > Comamonadaceae > Comamonas > Comamonas sp. Z3. The sequence goes on along the minus strand of NZ_VOQU01000007.1, from coordinate 279,019 downwards.
CGTCAAGCCCGGTGATGTGGTGACCAGCATGAGCGGCCAGACCATCGAGATTCTCAACACCGACGCCGAGGGCCGTCTGGTGCTGTGCGATGTGCTGCACTACGCGGCACGCTTCAAGCCTGCGGCACTGGTCGATATGGCCACGCTGACCGGTGCCTGCGTGATCGCCCTGGGCGGCTTGCGCAGCGGCCTGTTCTCGACCAGCGACGAGCTGGCAGCGGCCCTGCAGACTGCGGGTGATGCGGCGCTCGACCCCTGCTGGCGCATGCCTCTGGACGAGGAGTACGCCGATGGCCTCAAGAGCAATTTTGCGGACATGGGCAATGTGGCAGGGCGCGCTGCGGGTGCTGTGACGGCCGCCAAGTTCCTGCAGAAGTTCGTGGGCGATATTCCCTGGGCGCATCTGGACATCGCCGGCACCGCCTGGAAGAGCGGTGCTGCCAAGGGCGCCACCGGCCGCCCCGTCGGTCTGCTGGTGCAATATCTGCTGGGCCAGCAAGGCAAGGTTGCCGCTGCACCCGCAACGGCCAAGACCCCGGCGTCGCGCAAGAGCACGGCCAAGCCTGTGGCCTCGCGCCGCACGCGTACGACCGCCAAGGCCTCGACTTAAGGAAAGCCGGCAGTAGCAGCCTGGTTTCGGATTGCTGCTGCCGCCAATAGCTGTGACAGAAATTGCCTTTCATTTCAACGCACCGGACAAGCTGGGCTATGTGTGCCGCTTCGCACGCAAGGCTTTGCGTCATGGTGCGCGCCTCGTGGTACTGGGGGATGGCGCCGCGCTGAGCCGGCTTTCGCCTCGCCTGTGGAGCGTCTCGGCCACGGACTTTCTGGCCCATGCCTGCGAGTCCGAGGGTGCGCAGATGCTTGCGGCTTCCCCCATCATCCTGGCCGAACACCTGCAGGGCCTGCCCCATCACGATGTGCTGGTCAACCTCACGCCGCAGGTGCCTGCCGAGTTCGAGCGCTTTGCGCGTGTGGTGGAGATCGTGTCCTCGGGCGATGAAATGGATCGCCAGGATGCGCGTGTCCGCTGGCGCGACTATGCTGCGCGTGGTTTTTCCATCGTCCGGCACGACCTGAATCTCAAGGGCTAGGTCATGAACTCCTCATCCAAGGTTCCGCCACGCTTTGTTCCCACCCTGACCGAGGTGGTCCAGCCCGAAGCTGCCGCGCCCGAAGGCATTGCAGACAGCGCTCAGCCGGCGGCGCCCGAGTCGTCCCAGGGAGCTGTGCAGCAGGTGCCAGGCCCGCGGACGCTGGGAGACAGCGTCGTCGCTCTGGCGCGGCCGTCGTTTCACGCCTCTTGGCTGGCCGATGGTCTCTACGGTCGCGGCCGGCCTGCAGGCATTCCGCATCAGTTGCCCCCTTTGCCCGAATCCTTGCCGCCGCAGCAGTCATTTGCGCAAAGCATGGCGGAGGAGGTGGTGGAAGCCATATCGGCTGGGAAGGCGGAGCCTGAGACTGAGTTGGCAGCTGCCGAAGTCGTGGAGGCACTACCGCTCGCAGACCCGGCGGAGCAGCCAGCCGTTACGGACGCCGGCCAACCCCAGGATGAAGAGCTTCAACCCGGGTCTGAAGCACTCGATGAGGAAGCCGCCGAGCCACTCATCCAGGCACAGGATCTGGAGCAGGCCGTTGAGCCCGCACCGGTCTTCGAGGCAGCCGGGCTGCAGCAGGCGCTGGATGCGCACGGAGCCGTGGTGACCGAAGAGTATCTGGTCCACAGACTCATGCAGCGGGTGGACCTGGTGCTGGAGCAAAAGCTCAGGGAAGCGATAGCGCAGGTCGTGGAGGCGCAGACCCGATCCATGGTGCTGCGCCTGCGTGAAGAGGTGGAGACCGTGGTGCGTCAGTCGGTCTACGAGGCGGTGGAGGCCGAGCTTGCGCAGCAGACCCGGCAATAGCCGATAGCCGCGGGCCGCTGGCCGCGGCATCCCAGCCTAGCGGTTCAGGCGCAGCGGACCGTTGAAAACCTCGGGGTTCAGGATATTGCTGGGCTGGCCGTTGGCAAAGTTCACCACGTTCTCGAACGCCGCGCGGAAATACAGCTCATAGCTGTCCTGCTCCACATAGCCGATATGGGGGGTGCAGATGCAGTTCTCCAGCCTCAGCAAGGCATGGCCTTGCAGTATCGGCTCGCTTTCGAAGACATCGATGGCAGCCAGACCTGGGTGGCCGCGGTTCAGGGCGCATAGCAAGGCTTCGGGCTCCACCAGCTCGGCGCGCGATGTGTTGACGAACAGGGCGGTCGGTTTCATCCGCGCCAGATCCTGTGCCGTCACGATGCCCCGCGTTGCGTCGTTCAGACGCAGATGCAGCGACAGCACATCGCATTGCTCGAAAAAGGCTTCCTTGGAGGGGGCGCTCAGATAGCCGTCGGCCTCGGCCTTGTGGCGCGAGGCTTCGCTGCCCCAGACACAGACCTGCATGCCGAAAGCCCTGCCATAGCCCGCCAGCAACTGGCCGATGCGGCCGTAGCCCCAGATGCCCAGCATGCGTCCGCGTAGCACGCTGCCCAGCCCGAAGTTGGGCGGCATGGATGCTGCCTTGAGTCCCGACTGCTGCCAGGCACCATGTTTGAGATTGGCGATGTATTGCGGCAGGCGGCGCATGGCTGACATGATCAGCGACCAAGTCAGCTCTGCCGGCGCAATCGGAGAGCCCACGCCTTCCGCAATCGCCACGCCACGCTCGCTGCAGGCCTGCACATCGATATGCGCGCCCGCCTTGCCTGTCTGCGCGATCAGCTTGAGCCGGGGCAATTTATCGAGCAGCTGGCGCGAGATCTGGGTGCGCTCGCGAATCAGGACAATGACATCCGCATCGCGCAGCCGGACCGATAGCTGCCCCACACCCTTGATGGTGTTGGTGTAGACCTTGGCGTTGAAGGCATCGAGCAGCTTGGCGCAATCGAGCTTGCGAACCGCGTCTTGGTAATCGTCCAGGATAACGATGTTCACCACTGGCATCCTTAAGTAAGTGGCTGAGTTTATTGAATGAAATTCAATGCGATCAAAGGCTTAGGATTGCTCTCGTGAAAACTTACGCCAAATCGACGCCACCAGATTCCCTGCGTGCACACCCTACACATACCAGAGCTTAGCTCAGGTTTGGCACCGGATTTGAAAGCCAGGCTGACGCACGGCATTTGCAGCTGCTTGATGACCATGCCGCACGAAGTTCCGGGTTGCGAATGCCATTGTGATCCAGGCCGGAGACGGTCCGTGGCTTGCAGTGGCTGTGACCGGCAAAACTGGGGTTTACCGGTAGACGGACCTGTGCGTCTGCGCATCGAGCCAGCACGATCCCCAAACGCCGTACTGCCGGGCTTGCGCGGTATCTGCGGCATGGCCGCTTCAGGCCGACCGTTCGAGCCTTGCCGATGTGCAGTCGCTTGGTAATATCTTCTGCTTGATTCAGAGGCCAAGGCTTGCGCGTCCGGTCTGTTGACCAGGCAGTCGTTGTCGGTGCGCTGCCAAATGCAAACCGGTTCGCAAACCGGTTCGCAAACCGGTCCATAGAGGCAAAACGCCTGTCAAGCATTTCATATATGTCCAATCATTAACACCTCTGCTGGCCGCTTGCTCAATACCGGTGCAGATAGCGGTGACCGTGCGGGTGTCAGGGCCGGTCAGAAATTAATATGTCGCTGCGTTCCCAATCAAGGTGAGAATGTGGCGATGGAGAATAATAGTTATATTTCGTCACTTTCTGATTCTCGCCTGGAGACCCAAACGCAATTGCTTGAGGTGGCTGTGGCCCAGGCATTTAATGCCGTGGTGATAACCGATGCTGAAATGGCCGGCGGCGGCCCGTTCATTCGCTATTGCAACAAGGCATTTACCAGCATGAGCGGTTACTCCACAGAGGAGCTGCTGGGCCGGTCTCCGCGTATATTGCAGGGCCCCGAGACGGACCCGCAGGTGATTGAGCAATTGCGCCAATGCCTTGCCGAGGGACGCTTTTTCGAAGGCAGTGCAGTCAATTACCGCAAGGATGGAACGCCATACCATGTGTCCTGGAATATCTCTGCAGTGCGGGATGCAGACGGGAAGATCGCGCATTTTGTATCCGTGCAGCAGGATGTGACGCGGCAGGTGGAAAGCGAAAGGCAGCGGGATTTGATGATCCAGGCATTGAACTCGGCCAATGCGCCGGTATTCATTACCGATCGCAACGGCTATCTTGTGTTTGTCAATGATGCATTTGAGCGTCAGACGGGTTATTGCGCCGCTGAAGTAATGGGTCGCACGCCGGCCATGCTGCACTCCGGCTCACATACGGCACAGTTTTATGCCGAGTTGAGCGATGCCTTGGCGCGCGGAGAAAACTTCAGCCGGACTTTCATCAATCGGCGCAAGGATGGCGAGCTCTACCATGCCTCCCAGAGCATTTCGGCGCTGCGCGATGCCAGGCAGCGGATAACGCACTATGTGAGCATTTCCAAAGACATCAGCGACCTGGTTCAGCGTGAACAGGAACTGCTGGTACGGGCCTACCGGGACGATCTGACGGGCTTGCCCAACCGCAGCGCCGGAAGCTATGAGCTGGAAAATTGCCAGCGAATTGCCGAGCGTCAAGGCGTTCCCTATGCACTGATCATGTGCGACGTCGATCTGTTCAAGCAGGTCAACGATCAGTTCGGCCATGAAGCCGGCGACCGGGTTCTGCAGCAGATCGCCAAAGTCCTCAGGAGCACCGTACGGTCCTCGGAGCATGTTGCGCGCTGGGGTGGCGAGGAATTCCTGATCATCGTACCGGGCGTCGGCCTGCAGGCGGCCCTGGAGCTGGCCGAGCGGCTGCGCCGCAGCATCGCATCGCACAGCTACGCAGGGGCAGGAACCATCACCATGTCGTTCGGCGTGGGCGGCTGGCAGGCCGGAGAGGCCGGTGTGGATGTGCTGCGCCGCACCGACCAGGCCTTGTACCGTGCCAAGAACTCGGGCCGCAATCAGGTGGCCTCCGGCCCACAGACCCCTGTGCAGGCGCTTTCGCGGAGCTCCGATGCTTAGCCAGCCATGTTTGCCGTTGCCTGCGACAGCTCGATGTCGGTCTATGGGAGCAGAGATTTCTCAGGAAATAAATTCACCGATTTTTGGACACTTGCTAACATCGCCCCGAATTCAACAGTCCACTGATCAAACGGACTCCTTCTTCCTAACCTCAGAGCATGGGTAGCCACCAATGTGTAGCCGCGCGAATGAGCTTTACTGAACGGCTGATTCATGCCTAGCAATTTGCAGCTCTATTTGCTGGTCGCGCCGGTGTGCATTACCGCGCTGGGCGCGCTCATGGCTTTTTGCTGGCTGGCGCAGCGCCGTTCCGTATTCCTGCTCTCGACGGCCTGCGGCCTGACGCTGACCGGGATTGCCCTGGGACTGCAATGTTTGATGCCTGCCGGTGAGCTGGTGAAATGGGCTGTTTACACCGGGCCTGTATATCTGCTGGGGGCCTGGCTCTGCACCTGGGGAGTTGCCCAGAAATTCTCCGTTTCCTCCTATCCCAAGACCTCGGCCCTGGTGTCCATCATCGTTGTCGCTGCGCTCTATGAATACAGCGTCGTGCAGAACAATATTGCGGCGCGGGTGCTTTGGCTCAATACCGGGCTGGGCATCATTCACTTCATTCCCTTTCCTGCGATCGCGCTGAAAAAGGTCAAGCGTGACGGGCTGGAAAAGCTGCTGTACTGGTCTTACGGCGTGTTTGCCATCTATACGGTGCTGCGACCGGTCATGGTGTTGTATCTGGGCTTCAGCGAGCTTCAGGACATGCTCAGCTCGATCTACTGGCTGGTTACCATGCTGGGCTCGCTGCTGTTCAGTCTGGTCTTCTCGGGACTGATGCTCATTGTTTCCATGGCGGATGCCATGTCCAAGCTCAGGGAGGAGCGCAACCACGACGCGCTCACCGGGGTATTGAACCGTCGCAGCTTCTGGGAGCTTGCAGAGCCGCTGGTCCGCGATCGAAAAGCGCAGCCGATCTCGGTGGTCGTGGCCGATCTGGACCACTTCAAGCGGGTCAACGACAGCTGGGGGCACGAGTTTGGCGACAAGGTGCTCAAGGCCGCCGCGCAAGTCATACAGGCAGGGGTGCGTGGCACCGATCTGGTTGCCCGCTTTGGCGGCGAGGAGTTCGTGCTGTTGCTGACCCATGCCGACATCGATACTGCAGGGCGGGTGGCCCAGCGCATCCGTGTTGGAATCAGCGAAGCCATAGACGCTTTGCCCGACGGTCAGCGCGTGACCTTGAGCCTGGGCATCGTGGCATGTCCCTTGGGCAGCGACTTGCGCGAGGCCGTGATGCAGGCTGACCGGCAACTCTACAAGGCCAAGGAGCAGGGGCGCGACCAGGTTGTCGTGCACGATCCGACGGGTTCTGCAGCAGCGGCTTGAGCCGCGGGCGCTCAGCCCTTCTTGCTGAAGAGGGAGGGCCGCTCCGTCGCTTGCGCGGCATCGCGCAGAAAGGGCGGTACGGACAGGGCGAGCAAGAGAGCGGCCAGCGGCACCACGCAGATAAAGCCGATATGCTTGAAGCCCAGGGCGCCGGTAATGCCGCCCAGCACGAACATCAGGATCAGTCCTGCCGAAACCTGCATGCGGCGCCAGTCATGCCGGACCAGGGACGGCAGGGGCAGGCCGGCCTGGGCGTGGCGCTTCCAGAAGAACATCTTGCCCAGTTCCATCCCCAGATCCGTGAAATTGCCGGTCATGTGCGTGGTGCGCGTGCTGCCGCCTGAAGTCTTGGAACCCACGGCATTTTGCAGCCCCATCATGAATGACAGCAGCAGCACGGTCAGCGGCACCGCGAACGGGGTGTTCCACGTCAGGGTGACGGCGCCCATCAGGCCGAAGGCGATCAGCATCAGCGCTTCCAGCATCAGGGGCAGGGCATAGACGCTGTATAGATGCCGTTTGCGCCCCCAGTTGACCAGCACTGCGCAAACGGCCGCGCCGGTCGTGAAGGCGATGATGGCGCCCAGTGCGTTCAACAGCAGCGTGGCGTTTTCCAGCACCATGCCGTCGGCCACCTGCGAGGCGAAGCCCGTCATGTGCGAGGTATACATGCGCAGCACCAGAAATCCGCCTGCATTGACCGCGCCGGCGTTGAAGGCCAGCAGCAGACCCAGGGCGACATTGGTGGACGGCGTGCGGTGCCGGTTGGTGAGATGGCGAAGTCTGCGCATCAAGGATTCCACTGACAAAAGTGCAGCCATGGCGGATGCAGCAATGCCGGCGAGCCGGGCGCCGGCAACCCATGGTCAATCCTTGATTGTGGGCCAAATTGGATCAACGAGCTGTCCGGTGCGTGATGGCCGGATGCCTAGCCTACATCAGCAGGGCCATGGGATGGTCTGCCGGCATGGTCTGCTCGAAGCTGATGTCCGGGTAGAGGCGGCCCTCCACATGCACGCGATCACGCCCTGCATTCTTGGCGCTGTAGAGCAGTTGGTCAGCCTGGCGCAGCGCTCCTTCGAGCTGGTTGGCATTGTGGATGGCGGTGATGCCAAAGCTCAGCGTCACGGCCGGCCCGTCGGGCAGCACCTTCTGGTCGCTTCTCAGTTCCAGGCCTATGCGCCTGGCGACCTGCTCGGCGCCCGGCAAATCGATGCGGGTCAGCAGCACCATGAATTCCTCGCCGCCAAAGCGTGCCACCAGATCATTGCTGCGCACATTGTGCTGCATGGCTCTGGAGACCAGTTGCAGCACCTCGTCGCCCTTGTCATGTCCCCAGTTGTCGTTGATGCGCTTGAAGTGATCAATGTCGCTGGCTACCAGCGCCATGGGATACAGGCGCTTGTCGGCCAGGCGGTGCTGTGCGGTTTCTCCAAAGGCGCGGCGATTCAGTACCTGGGTCAGAGCATCCAGATCGCGCTCGGTGCGCAGCTGGCGCACGGTGTCGCGGATGGTGACGGCGCAGATCAGCACGGTGAAGAGAAGCGCAAAAAACAGAATGCTCATCAGCGTGGTCAGCCAGTAGGTCGAGTTGGCCTGCATGGCATCGCTGAGGCCGTTATGCGCGAAAGTCGCCACCAGCGTCGGGCGCAGCATGGTGAGGACGGCATAGGACAGATAGGACCACAGCAAAGTCCTGTCCAGCCAGTCACTGGAGAGGCCCCGCCTGAGGACTGCGGGCACCGGCAGCAGAAGAATCAGAGCGACGCCTATGCTGAATGCATGCAGCCGGCCTTCAGGGTTCTGCGTCAGATTGGCGAAGTAGTACAGCGAAGCCAGGGTGATGGAGCACAGGACAAGGACGGCGAGCGGATGCATCGGCACACGCCGGCGCTCTGAAAAACTCTTGGACAGACACCATGCTCCCGCCAGAAACAGCCCGTTGACGAGAACGACATAGTGGTTGAGGACCTCGAACTTCAGCACGCTGCGAATGCTGACGGACACTGCCGTCAGCATGAAGGCGGCGCACAGCCAGAGCAGAAAGCGTTGCCGTGGCTGGGTCACCCAGCACACACCGAGCAAGCCCGCGAGAAACAGCAGGGACAGCGATGGCATCAGCACATAGATGTAGTCGTTGCTCGTATGCATACACGCAGCCCTTCTGCTAGTGATTACCAACAGACAGGCCAGACTGGCCATATCCCTCATGGAATCTAAATGCCATGGCGATCGGCAATGTGTCAGTCGCTGATCTTCCGGATCAGAAATTAACAACTTCTTGCGATTTCTGACAGTTCCCTTTTTCCTTTTTTTGAGGGGAAATGACTAAAAGTGACATTCGCTGACAGCGTGCGCGGGGATGGCTGGCGCAAACCCTTGGCCCCAATGGGTGAAGCCCTGATGAAATGGCTCTGAAGCATGACTTTATGAGCCCCAGCGAGAGGGTGGGCATTTGCTACATTGGGCCCATGAAAAAAGCACTTGAAACCACCGGCGCGGTTCTTAGCGCGATTGCCATCAGCGGCTGTGCACAGCCTCGGGCCACAGCGCCTGCCGCGCCCATGGTCGGCATGGCCAACCCGGCCTCGGTCTACTGCGCCCAGCAGGGCGGCAAGACCCGTATCGAGAAGACGGGCGCTGGCGAGCGCGGCATCTGCGTGCTGCCCGACGGTAGGGAAATTGACGAGTGGGAACTGTTCCGCCGCGACCACCCCTCCCGGTAACGACGCCCTGAACCTGGCATTGGGCGGGCCTGGCCACCAGGGCGAGACGGTGCAGCTCATGCTGCGCATGAGCTGCGTGCCGGCAGGGCTGACCTGCATCTGGTCGGGGTCAAGGCTGCCGCTGCGGCCTGCGCAAGCTCGCTGCTGCGACCAGGAATGGCAAAGGCCCGCCGGGTAGCAAACCTTGCGGGCCTTGATGTACATGTCGAATTGACTGAATACTCGCTGAATTTGTGAGCGCCTTGCGCTTTATCTATATGAATTTAAAGGTGTTTTTATTCTGAAACCTAAGTATGGATTGCGTTAGATGCTTTGATTTTTATAGCGGAACGCGGGCAGATTGATGAGCATAACGCTGCCGCCGTGGATGGGCGATGTGCGTGGCGGCAGGTCAGGGCTTTTCGCGCAGGCATTGGACGGTATGGGCATCCAGCCATTCGGCGTGCATGCCCGGGCAGGCGAAATCATCGCGCACGGATTTGGTGAGGGTGGTGGGTTCGTCCGCCTGGGCACTGGGAGTTGCCAGCCACAGGGCACCCATGCCGATGGCGGCGACGAGGATCAGGGATTCGATGATCTTTTCCATGATGTTTCTCCGGTCTGGCGCTTATCAATCAAGCGCATATAGCTATCAGAATTGATGGATTAAGCGGTCAAAGCGGCCAGGCTTCGGGCGTGGTGGCAATGACGGCAACGGCGCTGATGAGGCCCAGCAGCGCAAGCATCCATTGCGCGGCACTCAGAAGCTTTGCTCCAAGGCCGGGGCGAGCAGGAGCAGGACCGCCAGGAGCAGTGCGAGCAGGGCGGTGGGGATGTGTGGCCATTTCACAGGCCTCCCTTCTCGCGCAGGCGCTGCACGAGGTCTTCATCAACGGGCTGAGGCACGGTGCTGTACAGCATGGAATTTCCTTTTGGCGAGAGGCAGGCCCGCTGCATGGGCGGGGGCGAATAAAAAGGCCAGTGCTCTTGCGAGCAGGCGAAACCAACGAAGGTGCGGAGTGAATGCGCTTCGCGCTCTGGCGGGGAAAACGAGGGCTGAGGCACGGATCTGCAAGCAGCGATTGCATCGGATTCTACTGTTATTTTTATCAGTGCTGTTTATTTGTACAGTAGTTTAGGGCTGAGCTGCATAGCGCGTCAACAGGCGTGAACGCAGGGTGTTGCGTGGCTGCAGCGGATGTCTGCGGGCAAAGAAAAGCCCACCGGCTTTCGCGGGTGGGCTTTTGAATAAAGGCCGATGCCTTGCGGCGTGCCTGAGGAAGCGGAGGGAGGGTCAGAGAACCTCAGGCTCGGCAGAAAACGATGGGCGTCTTCACCATCGGGTGTGACGACTGCGGCGATCCGGCGATCCGGCGATCCGGCGCAGTCCATGGTTGGTGCACTGCAGTATCCGCAAAGCGTATTTCAGGCCTTGATCTTGAGCAAGATCGTCTGCCCGGACGATCACACCGGATGGCCCCGCTTGACCCTGCGGGGAGGCCGCGCTGAGAACGTGTTGACAATCTCTAGGCAGCCGCGTTGGAGCGCCATCGGGATGAGTTCGAAGCGATGGCTCACCGCTTGCACCGGGGTGCAAGCAGGAGTCAGCGCGCAGCACATCGCCCGATTTCGCGCCAACCCTTCGGGACAGGTGCTTTGCGCACGCCCGGTCAGGGGCGGTCTGCGGCGTTGCCTCGCCGGCCGCGCGAATCCTCGCAATAGCGCGGCTATTGCTGCGGTATCGCGTGCGGGAGGGGCGCCCCCTTGCATCCTTGCATCCCAGCCCGCAAAGCCTGTGTCACGGCGCGAGGAGATCGTCAACACGTTCTTGCGACCCGCGGGGCCGGGAAGCTAGATTTGAACATCTCCGGGCAAAAAAAAGCCTACCGCGAGGTGGGCTGAACTCCAACAGGATGGCGGCCGGCGCTCACCGGCCTGCCGTTCTTCTTCGGATCGGGCGCTAGCGCTTGCGCGGCTGCGCGCCGGGCTTAGACAAAGGGCACACCGTAGTGATCGTAGACGCGGCGGCCGTAGTCGTCGGTGTATTCGGGCAATGCGCCACCTGCGTAGTGAGGGGCGTTTTCAAGCCGTTCCTTGGTGACGGAAACCACGTAACCGCCTTGACTGGGCTCGTATTTGAGGCTGTCCCACGGCAGGGGATAGAGATCCGAGCCTATGCCCAGGAAACCGCCAAATTGCATCACTGCGTATCGAACCTTGCCGGTGAGCTTGTCGATCATCAGTGAGTCGATGGACCCCAGCTTGTCGCCGTTGGGGTTGTAGACATTGGTGCCGTTGACACGATCGGATGAGATGACAGGTGAGGCTGATTGCATTCCTGCTCCTTTCTTTGCGTGGTTCAGAACAGCGCTGCCGCACAGGGCCAGCGCTGAGGCGTGCACTTTCAGTGCTGGGGCGTCTTGTGCTGCTGCCCATGCTGCTGCTGGGCGGGATTCTTTTGCTGGCCCGGGCTCTGCTGCTGTTGCTGGCCGGGCTGGTTGGTGTTCTGGCCTGGCTGGCGTTGCCCAGGGCTTTGCTGCTGCTGTTGCTGCTTGTCCTGCTGGTTGGGGCTGTGCTGCTGGTTGGCTTGTTGCGTCATTTCCTTCACTCCTTCAGGTTGGTGATCAGCAAACCGGTTGGCTTGCTGAGGGTCCATGGTCACCGACTCAGGAAAAACCCTTCTGTAGGAGAACGGGGCGCAAGCCTGAAAACTGTGAGTGAGCCGCCATTACGTAGCATTTGGTTTACGTTTGAGGCGGAACTCTCGATATTCCTAACAGGATTAATCCGGCAGGCAGGGGGTGCTGCCGCGATTCCCGCCGGATCTGGCCATGCCTGCAGTCTGCGCAGGCGCTCCTGCCGCAGTCTCTGCAATGCGCACGGTGTGAAGGGTGAGCAGCTCCGTGTGTCGATATGGCACGCAGCTGCTGGCGCGGACGTCAGCAGCCAGGCCTGCAGATGCAGGCTTTGAATCTCCAATTTTGATCGCTGCCAGCGCTTTTGGGATAAGCGATAGAGGCTGGGCGTCGTCAAATTCCGCTGCAGTGACTGACCGGTAGGGCTTTGCTGTTCAGGCCAGGCAGTTCAGGTCGTAGCCGACCATGAAGAGCGAGGCTTCCATGGCGCGCATGCGATCGGGCTGGGCGGCAAACAGGCCCGGGCTCTTGCGCAGGGTTTCGGCCATGACCCAGGCCAGCCGGACCTTGGCGCCGGCCCAGCGTTGGGGAGTGCCTTGGCTGGTGTAGAGCAGGGTGCCCGGCGACGGGGGCTGGTCAAACAGGCAAGCCAGTTTGTGCTGGGGCTTCTGGCTGCCGCCGGCAAGGGGAAAGCTCAGCGTGTCGGGCAACTGGCGTGTGCGGCTGTGGCGACGCCAGAACTCCACCAGCGCAGCCGCTGCGGCGCTGACGCGCGAATCATAGATGGGCAGACCTTCTGCCGAATAGAACGCATGCACCTTGGTGAGCATGGAGTTCATGAGCTGTACCGCCGGAAAGCCGCTGCGCAGATTGGCCGTGCCCAGCGCCATCTCCTGGTGGGTCTGGGCAATGTACTGGCTGATGTGGTTGCCAAGGCCCACGAGAAAGGGCCGTGCACCTTCCCTGGGGTTGCGCTCGCCGCCCCAGTCCAGCACATCGCTGCAGGCGGCCAGCGTGGCGGCGGCATCGCCGGCCTGCACGGCGGCGCGCAGCCCGGCAGACAGGGCACCGGTCTTGGCGCACGACTCGGCCCAGTCGCCCGTTGTCAGGCCGGTCGCCCGCCAGCGGTAGTGGTCGGGCACCAGGTCGGCAAAGCAGGTAGTGGCGTTCAAGCCTTTGGGTACATAGGTGGAGGAGCGAATGTCCAGCCGAATCTGTCGCTGCGGCAGTGTGGCTGCGAGCCAGTCGGTGAAGCCAGCCACTTCGGGCTGTTGCAGAAATTCGGTGCGATTCATGGGTGTCTTGGGGCCGGTTGGATGGCTGGAAAGGCTCATTTGCGCTTTTGCCCAGCGCGATGATTATGGCGCCTGTGGAATCAATTTTGATAGCTGCAGGTGCTTTATTCATCAGTGCTTTGACCTGCTCCTTCTCCGGGGAATAGGCGTGTGAATCCTGCTTGCAGGGACGGGCGGCAAGGAATGTGTGCGCACCCTGAAAAAGCCGATAAAAGTCGATTCATGGGGCGGGGCCTGGATGGACTGATCGATGGATCCGTTTGCGCTGCTAAATACCTGATTCCAGTGATTGTTTCTGTCTAGCTCAAAAGTTGTAATTCCTATTCATTGAATATTTCAAAAAGTAATGGGAGGCAGCTATGCGATGGATTCGATGGTGGGGGATGTTGTTGCTCACGATGCTGCTGATCGCCTGCGGTGGAGGCGATGGTGACAGGCCGCGCGCAAAAACCACGATGCTGGTCTATCTGGTGGCCTCGGATCTGATTGCCAGCGCGGAGGGCGATCTCACCCATATGCTGGCAGCGGCCAGCAGCAAGGACATCAACGTGGTTCTGCAGGTCGGCGGCGGCTCGGCTGCAGGCTCGGTGGCCGGTGTCGATCTGACGCAGACGGTGCGCTACCGGCTGACTCCTGCCGCAGCCCCTTCGAATGGCAGGGGCTGGACTCTGGAGCGACTGCCTCAGGCAGAGCAGCCAGGTGCTCAGGTGGCCATGAACAAGGCCGATACCTTGCGCAACTTCATCCAGTGGGGAGCACGCCAGTACCCCGCGCAGCAATATGCGCTGACGCTCTGGAACCATGGTGGCGGCCCGGTCGCGGGATTCGGCTGGGACGAGGCATATGGCGGTGGTAAATCCATGAGCGTGAAAGACATCACCAGCGCAATCCAGCAGGCCGATGTCAGGCTGGAGCTGCTGGGCTTTGACGCCTGCCTGATGTCCAGCCTGGAAGTGGCTGCGTCGCTACAGCCCTATGTCAACTATCTGGTGGCTTCGGAAGAGGTGACCACCGGCTGGGACTGGACCAGACTGGTGCAGTACATGGTGGACAACCCCCTGGCCAGGGGCGATGCCCTGGGCAAGACCATCGTGGACACCTACAAGCAACAGAATGGCTCGCTCGACTTCACGGCCTATGCGGTGACCGACCTCCAGCAGATCCCGGCGCTGATTGCCGTGCTGGAAAAGGCTGCTGCCCGCCTGCATCAGTCACTGCAGAGCGGCGGGCTCGACGCCTGGGTGCAACTGGCTGCGGCACGGCGCAATGCCGAGGATTTCCAGACCAATATCTTCAACACGCAGTTTGATCTGGTGGACGTGCTCTCCTGGGTCAATGAGCTTGCCGCGCGCAGTCTGCTGAGCAGCTCGATGCAGCAGGACATTCGCACTGCATTCGACCGTGCGGTGATTCACAAGGATGGCGGCGAGGACGAAGCCTACGGCCTGATGATGTACTTCCCGCGCTATTCCACGCTGAACTCTCGCCTGCTGGCGCAGTACGCGGAGCTGGACTTCTCCGCCCCTATCAAAGGCTTTGTGCAGGCCTATGCCGCTTTTGCGGGCAGCTCGCTGATGCCGCAAATCACTGTGACCAGCCCGGTGCTCAGCGGCAATGCCTTCAGCGCGCTGGTCAACAGCAATATGCCGGGCCTGGGCCGTGTCTTTGACCGGGGCTATGCCGTGCTCACACAAAACGGCCTGGCACTGGCCATGCAGCAGCTGGATGTGAACGGCAATGAAGTTCGTCTGCCTCAGTCCCAGGTCTGGCCGCATCTCGATGGGCAGGTGATCACCATGCTGCCCGAAAACGATGAGGACACGGTGTTCATGATCCCTGTCAGGATGCTTGACGAATATGGTAGCGAAGCTGACGGCATGCTTTATGCGCTGCAGGACGAACAGGGCCGCTTGGTCGTGAAGTACAAGCTTTCCTCGCAGGGGCTTGCCGGTATCGGCCTGGCCATGGCCGAGATTGAAGAAGACGAAGAATTCCATCCGCTCGTCATGAACGCGCAAGGGCAGTTGGTGGATTCCGGCGTCGAGCTGATCGCCCCCGAAGGCGACTGGATCATCGAGATGCAGGCAGTCAGTGGAAGCGGCTACAAGCTCTATGCCGCAGCCTCCGATCTGGTCGGGCGCCTCAGGATTTCGCCCACTTCGGTGGACCTGGTCACGGCGAACTGAAGCTCGCCCAACGCAAAAGGCCATCGACAGATGGCCTTTTCATTCCGTGCCTGAGCTTTGCCATACTCCTTCGTCGCGCATCCCGGTGCTCTCTTCGTGGGCCAGCTGGCAATGCTCCGTGTTCCCGAGGCATGTCTGGCTGGCACGCTTGAAAAGCGCCCCGACGCACGAAGGCGTCGGGAGCGTTGCTGGTCTGCCGAGTGCCGCCGCGAGTCTTTGCCGCGCAGCCCTCAGGGGCGGTGCACCAGCACCGGGATACTGCTGTTGATCAGCACGCGCTGGGTTTCGCTACCCAGCAAAATGCCGGCGATGCCCTTGCGGCCATGCGATGCCATGCAGATCAGATCGCAATGGCTTTCCTGGGCTGTCTTGATGATGGCCTGGTTGACGGAGATGCTGGTCGCCCGCAGCGTCTTGCACTCCACGCCCGCGGCTGCGGCAATGTCGGCCGCAGTCTGCAGTACCTTTTCGGCTTCCTTCTGGGCACTCTTGTCAAACTCGGCGGAGTTGTACGACATCAGTGCCTCGGCGCCGTAGATGATGGCGGAGTAGTCCGGCATCACATACAGCGCGGTTACCTGCGCGCCTTGCTCCTTGGCCAGCTGTATGCCTGCGTGCAGCGCTGCTTCGGAGAGTTTCGAGCCATCCGTGGGAATCAAAATATGCTTGAACATGTCTGCCTCCTTGCGCGCCAGCGCGCATATTGGTTGCCAGATGAAATGGACCGCTTCAGGCCGATTTCCGTCCCCATACTCACACTCGGAAGCAGTTAATGCAAGCTTGGGAGTGTCGGTTCATGCAGTATCTTGATCAAAATCAAGAGGTAAGAAAATGATTGGAAAGCGGATTAATCATCTGTAGTTGAATCGCTGATAGCTATTAAAAGAATAGTTGTGGCATTGGATTGCTTTCGGCAAATACCTGATTCCAGTGATTGTCCTTGTCTAGCCCGAAATATGTAATTGCTCTTGCCTGAGTTTTTCAAAAAGTAAGAGGGGGAGCAATGAAATCGATGCAATGGTTGGGGCTGGTACCGCTGGCCGTGCTGCTGGTGGCTTGTGGCGGCTCCGATGCCGAGCCTGAAACCAAAGATCCGCTGGCGGCATACAAGAACCAGAAGCTGAGCTGGGGCAGCTGCGATGCGTATTTTTCGAAGTACTCCTCGGAGGGTGCCGAGCGCTACATCAGCAAGCTCGGCAGTCGTTTGCAGTGTGCAGATATCGAGGCTCCGCTGGATTACAAGCATCCCGATGGACTGAAGATCAAGGTCTCGGCCCTCAGGGTGCAGGCCGCCGATGCCCCCGAGAAAAAGCCTCATCTGTTCTTCAATCCCGGCGGGCCCGGTGGCGATGGTCTCAACTTGTCGCTGGCATATTCCCAGATGCTTGCCGGCGGCAACCCGAATACCGCCCTCGGCGCGATCTACAAAAAGGTCAGTGAAAGCTTCAACTTCGTCGGGTTCTCGCCCAGAGGAGTCGGGGCCAGCACCAATTTGCAGTGCAGCGGCAACGAGCAGGTCTATGCGCAGGACTCCTCGGCCGACGGGGAGAACGCAGAGAACATCCGCAGAATCACTGATTCAGCCAGATACATGGCCGTCAACTGCCAGAAGAACCCGATCTCCGATTTCATCAATACCGATGCCACGGCGCGTGACATGGATCTGATGCGCCATCTGTTCGGCGACGAGAAAATGCATTACTACGGCATCTCGTATGGAACCTGGCTGGGCTTCTGGTACGCGGGTCTGTTCCCCGAGCGCGTCGGCCCCATGGTCGTCGACAGCAATATGAACTTCAGCCAGAGCATTCATGCGGCCAGCATCAGCTACGAAGTCGGCAAGATACACAGCTTTGCCAACCATATTGCTCCCTATGCCGCGCGCCACAACAGCAGCCTGGGCATGGGCACCAGCACGCAGGAGATTGTGGACAGGCTGAAAAGGCTCGCGCCACCTTTGAATCAAATGCTGGTGCAGAGCAGCTTCCGGGCCGAGCCCGACACGATTGCCAACGAGCTTCTCTATGCCCGCATGCTCATGGATGCCAGCGGCTATCTGCGCAATGGCATGCAGCCTTCCGACATTGCCAACCGGCTGCAGAACATTCAGGTCAGCACCGGTGATCCTGATGTGGATGCGAGCATTCCAGACAAGGCATCCAGCATCGGCAGCGGGATATCGATGTTGAACGATCCGCAGTACTGGACAGCGGCCGTGCCGTTTTCTGCGGACAACTCCGACTCGGTCTTCAATACGGTGGTTTGCAACGACGAACTCTTGTTGGAGCGAGATCCGGTCTACTGGGTCAACAAGGGCTTCGAGCTGGCGCGAACGCTGCCCATCGCCAACAACCGTATTGCGGGCCAGCCCTGCCTGTACTGGAAACGACAGTTGCAGTTCTCCAAGCCGTCGATGGCCAGTCTGAAGACCGCCAGGATGCTCATGGTGCAAAGCGAGTACGACGTGCCCACACCGCTGGCCGGTGCCATGGAGACCTTCGAGCAGTTGCCGGCCACCAGCATGGTTTACGTCATGAACGAAGGCAGCCATGGCCTGATGGTCTATCAGACAGAGTGCGTGGACCTGACGGTCATGAACTATCTGCTGGGCCAGGCACCAGCGCAGCGCTTGACGCAATGCCAGGGCAAGCCCTTGCCGCTGGATGCCCAGGTGCAGACATTGCAGGCACGCAGCATCAGGTCCCTGTCGACCTCAGGGCAGGAGCCCAGCAATTTCGAAGATCCGGAACTGGCTCGGACGCTGCTTGAACGCCTGCGCAAGGCCATCAGCTCTGCCTCATTGCATTGATGCAGCGCTGCGCAAGCATTGAGCTCAACCCCTCGCTGCCGGGGTCGGGGAGTGCGCGATGCTTACGACAACGTCCTGGCTATTCGCCATCAGATCTCGACTGCGGCTCTTGCCGTGGGGTTGGGCGTGGGCTCGCCGATCTTGTGCAGGGTATTGCGGTCGGTATGGGCAAAGGGCTCGCCCTGACCGGGGATGGTGAGCGTGGTTTCCTGCTCGTACGACCAGGTGCCGTCGGCGTGCTTGGTGACGGTGATGGTGTAGGCGTCGGTTCTGAAGGCGTGCTCCAGAAACGGGTTGCTGGAGATGCCGTTGACCGTGGAGCCGCGCACGGCCTTGAGGGTGAAGCTGGTGGCATCGGCCGTGGTGTTTCCCGTGGCCATGGCCGTCTGCCCGCGCGGGATGCTCAGGGTCTGGATGATGTTGCCGGTGGCAGGCTCCCACAGCCAGTAGCCGACCTGGTCGTGAAAGGTTTCCACGTCGTCGGGCTTGACGATGCGCGTGTGATAGCGCAGCCCGTAGAAGAGTTGTGGACCATTGGTCTGCGCATCAATGGGTTGCAGCTCCATGTGCTCGATGAAGGCCTGTTTTTCGGGGCCGTCAGCCTTGGGATTGATGTCCAGGCCACGCCTGCCGGTCCAGATGCCGGCCATGCCGGTGAAGGGGCCGAGGTTGGCCAGGGTGTTCGCATCGGGTGTGGGCTCGGTGTAGATGTCCTTGGGAAAGTTTTCCATATCGTGTAACGAGCTTTCACTTTGAATCTGGTGAAGCCAGTTTACAAGCCGTTGGCCAAGGTCAAATTGAGGGTAGTCAAGACGCCGGGCGCACCAGGGCTGCCGGTGAGAGCAGTCAGGTGCTTTCTTCGGTCGTGAGCGTGAAACGTGCACTCTCGCCGCGCTGGGCGGCATCACGTGTGAGATAGATCAGCACGCGGTAGCTCGCACCCCGTTCGACGCGGAAGGTACAGACGTTTTGCCTGGCCGAGCCTGCGCAAAGCGGCTGGGCATTGCCGTCCTTGAAGACGTTCATCTGGCTGGACGGATTGTTGGTGTCGAGCGTGACGGTCATGCGCTGGAAGGGCCGCGTTTCCAGTCCGTATTGCACAACCCCATTGCCCGTGATCTGGCCACTGTAGGAGTTGGTGTAGCCGCCCGGCGTCGTGAAGGCGGCCTGGGCCATCGAGCTGCTGCTGAGGTGTAGGGTCATCAGACTGAGCAGGGCAGCAGTTGCAAGCATCGGTTGGAAGCGGGTCATGCAACTCTCCTGAAGGTGCTGGACAGGATGGCGCCCCTGGCGCTGCGGCAGGTGTCCATGCCGACAGCCGGGCCGCCATCCCCCACTGCTGCGCCCTAGCGGCAGGAGACATTGCGCCAGCTGAATTTGCCGTCATTGAAGAACTCTGTCCATACCGACATGATGGGAGCCTGGCGGTAAGAAAACGTAATCTGGTTAGGGATCTTCGGCCCCAGCGCAGCGGGCTGGCCGTTCTTGTCGAAGACCTTGACGATGAAGAGCGTGACGCCGCCGTCTTCGTCGGTGTTGAGAACGACCCGGTAGTCCTTGGTGAAGATATCCCAGTCGAATTGCTTGGTCACATAGGTGTGCAGCCGGACAAAGGCGCGATTCGCGTTCTTGGCGGCAGGATTAACTTTTCTCATGTTCACACTCCCAGTTGCTCAACCACATGCCGCAGAACCTGCGAGCTGACATTTCTTTGCATTTGAGTGATGTTGTATCAAGCGGATGTAAGTAAGTATGTAGGCACTTACAGATCGCGCCGATGGATAGCTCTGATCCCGTTTGTGAGCTTGCAGGAAGCCCGGAGGCAGCACTTTGCCGGTGCGGCTGTCATCTTTTCTTGATGAAGTAAGCGTGCTAAGTAACGGAGTAAAAGATAGTTTTTATTAATTGAGTGAAGCCTGTGCAGATGTGGAAATCCGCTCTGCATTCCAGGGCCGAGAAGCGAACCCGAACGGGTGGTATGTCGATGTCCGCGAACAGAATTCGCGGCTTGAATCGCTTGGTTGCCTGTCTCGATTCGAGCAAGAAAAACGTGGCTGGGCTGCGCTGGCCCCGGGTGCTGCGACATAGGACTTCGAAGCAGGGGACGCTGGCTTCATCCAGCTGTTTTCTGCTCATGCCGCTGTCCTGAGTCGTGGGGGCAGTGTCGGCATGGGCCGCTGAATCGGCTCGCATTGCCGGATCGCCCATCCAGGAAGCCACCACGCGCAAGCTGATTGCCTTGGAGCACTCCGGTTGGCACGACTGAGCCGGTACAGCCACTACCGATCAGGGCGCAGAGTTAGGCCTGGTCGATGCGTCCATCGAGGCATTGACATGACGGATACGGCAGCCCGAGACCGCAGATTCCTAGGGTTTCACCGGGCCGGCTCTCTTGATCCAGCTATTGACAGCCTTAAACCCTGAGCCTATTGGTGATGTGTATTTTGTTTCAGACGAAGTTTTAGGTAAATTGTGCGTAGGAAAATTCTGAAAGTGATGTGCAAATGGCGATTTAGCCTGGTGCGCTATTGAATTCAAGAAAACTCATGCCTCACCACCTGCAATACACCTTTGCCTCCCGTCTGGATGCCTGGATCAGGCATATGAAGATGGCCAAGCCGTGCCATACGCAGCAGATGGCCTATGAGCTGGTGATCGACAGCTGGGTGCATGTCAACGCGGAGCTCGGCGCTTCACCGGAGTTCCTGAGGGCTTTGCGTCGGCGCCGCCTGTGCGAGGAGCATGGCTGGCGGGGCGTGAATACCAGCGTGGCACATTGGGATCTGGACGATGACCGGACGGTGCGGATCTATCTGCACGAAGACGGCTCCATCGTGGTGCAGCAAATGGATTCGCAGAATCTCCAGATCCTGTTCACCTTGCCCGGGCATCGAGAGCGCTTGGGTGAGACATCGGCACGATGTGCCTAGCACCCAAAAAGATGCCCGCGCAAGGCGGGCAAGTTTCGGGGTCCCTTCGATTCCGTTCTGCAGCTCACACAGTCAATGCATTTGAATAGTTGGCAGAGGCTCCAGCCTCGGTTGCCGTTTATCGCTCTTGCACTGTTGCTGACGCGTTTGAACGGTCGACAGGTTGCCCCATCGGGTGCGGCCGGCAGCTTGGGCTGGCTGGCCTGCATTGCTAAGCAGTCATGGTCTATCGGTGGTCGGCGTCCATGCGTGCAACGATAGATCCGCTGCCTGATATTTTGTGCTCCTTAGTGATTGCCGGTTGAGGCGGGCCGGTGCACCAGCACCGGGACATGGCTGTGCGTCAGAACGCGCTGGGTTTCGCTGCCCAGCAAGATTCCGCCTATGCCTTTGCGGCCATGGGAGGCCATGCAGATCAGGTCGCATTGCAGTTCCTGGGCCTGCTGAACAATGGCTTGGTAAACAGAAGCGTGAGTGACTCGCACGAAGTTGCAGGGCACGCCTTCAGGCCTGGCGATCTGGTCGACAAACTGCAGGGCCGCATCGGCATCGCTGTTGGCACTGCGCTCGAATTCCGCACTGTTATAGGTCAGCAGGGCATCCGCGCCATAGATGATGGCGCGGTAATCGGGCATGACATACAGGCCGGTCACCTTGGCGCCTTGCTCACGCGCCAGCAGAACGCCTGCGCGCACGGCTGCCTCGGACAGTTTGGTGCCATCGGTGGGAATGAGCAGGTGCTTGAACATGTTCAATCTCCTGATACCGGAAGATGTCCCGGAATGCCAATTTATTCCAATATTTCAGGCTGCGCAATGTTCAGAACCTTGTCTGGAGCAGGGCGATGAACGCAGGGGAATTCTGCCCAGGCCAAGACATGGCTTATTCCTCCGGTGAAGCCGGAACGCGATTGAGGATCTCGCCAGTGGCTTCCATCTCGAACTGCTGGGGATTGAGCCAGTTGACCTTCTGGTGATCGGAGGTTTCGAAGTAAATGGCAGACGGGCGTATGGAGACGCCATGCGGCATGTCGACTTCGTCAAAACTCTGATAGACCAGAATCAGACGCAGGTTGCCGTTGGCGTCCTTGGCCTGTATGTGCTGCAAGAGCTTGCGGTAGGCACTCATAGGACGCCCTCGTTGACATGTGTGTATGAATGTTTCCACTGTCGAGAAGGTGCCGCAATACCCTGATCCGGGTACTGCGATCGCGGATATTCGCGCCTGACAAGGAGTTTTGTCGCTTGCGGGCTGCTGCAAAAGGCGTTTCTGCAGGCAGGAGCAGCCTGAACGTCCGGCAAGAAATTTACATGGCGATCCAGATCGTTTGGCGCCGACGAAATGAAGTTTTTCGTCGCGGTACTGGCGGCAGTGGCATCTCGCGCCATCTGTCGATCAACGGGGCAGAAACTTCAGAGAGCGCCTGCGGCCCACAGCGAGTCAGCGAGTCAGCCAGTCAGGCGGGCATATGGAAGCCTTGCTGCATCAGTTGCAGGTCTGTCGCGACTCGCGCTTGCGCTGCATGAGCGCAGTGAGCCCAAGCTCGTCGTGCTTTCAGGCCTGCCGGGCTGCCTGCTCATTGAGAACCATGCGTTCCAACGCTGCGCAGACATCGGCCATGCGCCCGGAGATCAGCAGGCATTCGGGTTGCTTGCGTGGTTCACGCTGAACGATTTTGAGCAGCCGTGCAGAGGGGGGCTGCACCGCCTCGGCGGTGATGGGCGAGGTGGTGACCAAGGTCCGAGGATGAAGCACGCGGCTGCCAAGGCGGCTGCGGCCGCGATTGGCGCGCATGACCGGAATGCTGATCTGCGCCGCCTTGGGGCGATGGGCCTTGCAGGAGGCAGTCTCTGTGGCGGCCGCGCTTGCTTCGCCGGAATGGAAGTCCGGGGTGAGAGGATGCAAGGACGACAGGCTTTTCAGTGTCCGGCGAGTCAAAGACTGCAGTGATGTGGCGAATCCCATTTGACAACTCCTCTTGATGACCTTGCGGCATGGATAAGGGCAGGATTGCGTGCTTCAGGCAAAGCTCCGCCCAGGGCGAGGCTAGGCAGCCTCGCGCCTACCACCTGGGCTCGAGAGGGAAACAGGCTTGAGGCACCTCCTGTACGCAGACGGAGATGTCGGCAGGCCGCCTGGCCGCTACATGAACATGCTGTTGCGGATCAGGCCTACGGCCAGGCCTTCGATGGCGAATGGCTCTTCAGGCGAGACGTGAATGATCTTGTAGTCGGGGTTTTCGGGCAGCAGCTCGATGCCCTGCGGCGTACGCTTGAAGCGCTTGACGGTCACGTCATCACCGAGACGGGCCACCACAATCTGGCCGTTGCGCGCTTCATGCGTGGCCTGTACCGCCAGCAGGTCGCCGTCCATGATGCCGGCATCACGCATGGACATGCCGCGCACCTTGAGCAGGTAGTCGGGCTTGGCGGCAAACAGGCTGGGCTCGACCGAATAGCTTTGATCGATATGTTCCTGGGCCAGAATAGGCGAGCCGGCCGCGACGCGGCCGACCAGGGGCAGCACCAGCGGAGCCAGGGCCGTGAGCGGCAGCGCAAAGCTGGCACCGCGTGCCGCATTGATGGTGCGCACGGTGTCGGCGCGCAGGCGAATGCCGCGCGATGTGCCGCTGACCAGATCGATGACGCCCTTGCGGGCCAGTGCCTGCAAATGCTCTTCTGCAGCATTGGCCGACTTGAAGCCGAAGGTGCTGGCAATCTCGGCCCGGGTAGGGGGCGCACCCGTGCGAGCGATGGTGGACTGGATGAGGTCCAGAATCTGCTGCTGGCGGGGAGTGAGCTTGGGGTGGTCCATGGGCATTCCTTGATCGATCGATGATGAATACTGTGTGTTCATCCAGTACCTGTATTTTTAATCAGTTTAAAGAGGACTGCAAGTGGAACGTGACAAAAAAATCGTCATCCTGGGCACGGGCGGCACGATTGCCGGTGTCGCCGAGCAGGCTGGCACCAGCGTGGGCTACCGCGCGGCCCAGCTGGGCGTGGCTCAGCTGCTGCAGGCCGTGCCGGACCTGGAGCGCGTTGCTGCCGCGTCGCTGCAGGCGGAGCAGCTGGCTCAGCTGGACAGCAAGGATATGGATCACGCCACCTGGCATGCGCTCGCGCTGCGCTGTGCCGAGCTGCTCGCGCGTGATGATGTGAGCGGCATCGTGATCACCCACGGCACCGACACCCTGGAGGAAACCGCCTGGTTTCTGCAGTGTGTTCTGTGCCCGGCAAAGCCCGTGGTGCTGACCTGTGCCATGCGCCCGGCCACAGCCATCTCGGCCGACGGCCCTGGCAATCTGCGTGATGCCGTGGCCTGTGCGGCCGATGCACAGGCCGCTGGCCGGGGCGTGCTGGCGGTGGTGGCGGGCAGGGTGTTCAGCGCACGCCAGGTGCGCAAGGTGCATCCTTACCGTGTGGATGCCTTTGACGGAAGCGGCGCGGGTCCGCAGGGCTGGGTGGAAGAGGGGCGACTGCGCTGGGCAACGGGTGGGCTGCCGAGGGCTGCCGCGGCTGGCTCGTCTGCAATCGCTTTACCGCCCGCAGGTCAATGGCCCCAGGTGGAGCTGCTGCACAGCCATGCGGGCTGCAACAGTGCCGTGGCGCTGGCGGTGATGCAGGCCTGGCATGCGGCGTGCGTGCGTGGCGTGGTGGTG
Organism: Comamonas sp. Z3; assembly: GCF_008121565.1. Lineage (NCBI taxonomy): Bacteria > Pseudomonadati > Pseudomonadota > Betaproteobacteria > Burkholderiales > Comamonadaceae > Comamonas > Comamonas sp. Z3. Next base: position 254,405 of record NZ_VOQU01000007.1, on the reverse strand, counting down.
GTGGGCACGGGCAACGGCACGGTCCATCAGGCATTGGGGCCAGCCCTGGACTGGGCGCAGGCGCAGGGCATGGTTTTGCGCATCACGACCCGGTGCGAGGAGGGGCAGGTGGTGCAGGCTCAGGGTGCACCGGATGACCGTGCGGGCAGCCTGCCGGCGGCCAAGGCCAGAATCAGCCTGATGCTGGAGTTGATGGGCTGGCCTCGCGCATTGGGTTGATGCTCTTATTCTGAGAGCTTCTATCCTTCGTGATACCTGGAATCTTGGATGTTTTTTGCCTAAGAATCAATGAATATGAGCGTAGATAGCTATGAATATTGATGGCAGCAACTCCACCACGGTGCAGTTTGCCCGCATCGGATGGATTCCGGCCGAACGGCAGGGGCCTTGAGGCTCGAGAACAAAAAAGGCCGGTGAAGACACCGGCCTTTTTGCCCAGAGATGCCCGACCGCCAAAAGTCGGCAAGGCTCCATGAGCGAGTGATCAGGGCGATCAGGAAGCCAGGGCGGCCAGAGCGCGCTCGGTGATTTCTTCCACGCTACCTGTGCCGCTGATGGCACGGTACTTGGGGGCCGCTGCTGCGTCGGCCTTGGCCCAGTTGCTGTAGTAGTCCACCAGAGGACGGGTCTGGTTGCTGTAGACGTCCAGGCGCTTCTTGACGGTTTCTTCTTTGTCGTCTTCGCGCTGCACCAGGTCTTCACCGGTCACATCGTCCTTGCCTTCCACCTTGGGAGGGTTGAACTTGACGTGGTAGGTGCGGCCCGAGGCGGGGTGGCTGCGGCGGCCGCTCATGCGTTCGATGATGGCGTCGAAGGGCACATCGATTTCCAGCACATAGTCCAGCTTCACGCCGGCGGCCTTCATGGCGTCGGCCTGGGGGATGGTGCGGGGGAAGCCGTCAAACAGGAAACCCTTGGCGCAGTCGGGCTGGGCAATGCGTTCCTTGACCAGGTTGATGATCAGATCGTCGCTGACCAGCTGGCCGGCGTCCATCACGGCCTTGGCTTGCAGACCCAGAGGGGTGCCAGCCTTGACGGCGGCGCGCAGCATGTCGCCCGTGGAGATTTGAGGGATACCGTACTTTTGGCAAATGAAGGCCGCCTGAGTGCCTTTGCCGGCGCCGGGTGCACCCAACAAAATCAGTTTCATGGAAATCCTTGAGGAGAGTAGAAATTCTTGCTGGCCCAGGCAGACGGGTGGTCGTCCGTAGTCCCCGGGCCGTATTTTTTCGCGGGCAAGGATAGCACGCACAAGACCAACACAGGCTTACACAATTCAGTCAAGGCTGTCACAAGCGCGGCCAATTGAAGGCATGTATCCGCTGCAAACGCGATTGCTGTAGTTGTAATCCAGATGCCGAAGCCGTTACATATGCTATTCGGACTATGCGGAAAGTATAGCGATCGGCGCTTTCCTGGACTGGCCCAGGGCCCTTTGGGATGGCGCACGCCGACAGGGCTGCTGCCGGCTTGATGCGTGAGCAGCCCTGGACGAAGACGGCCTGCGCACCGGTGTCGCCAAGGTGCGCAGGTCTTTTACTCAGACAGCAAAAACAGCGCGCACGCGCTCAAGGTCTTCAGGCGTGTCTACGCCGGCACCCGGTGCATCGGGCGTGATATGCACGGCAATGCGGTGGCCGTGCCAGAGGGCGCGCAACTGCTCCAGCTGTTCCATGGCTTCGGTCGGCGCGGGTGCCAGTTGTGGGAACTCGCGCAGAAAACCGGCCTTGTAGCTATAGATGCCAATATGGCGCAGCGGTGTGAAACCCGTGTGACCGGCCTTGGGGGCCGCCGTCTGCCACCAGGCTTCATCGCCGTTGTCGCGCGAGAAAGGGATGGGCGCGCGGCTGAAATAGCTGGCCAGACCCTTGGCGTCACAGACCACTTTCACCACATTGGGGTTGCGGTAATCCGTCAGGCTATCAATGGGATGGGCGGCCGTGCCCATGCTGGCTTCGGGGCGGGCCAGCAGCAGTTGCGCCACGGCCTCGATGAGCTTGGGGTCGATCAGCGGCTCATCGCCCTGCACATTGACGACCACATCATCGCCGGACAGGCCCAGTTGCGCACAGGCTTCGGCCAGACGGTCGCTGCCGCTGGGATGATTCTTGCGTGTCAGGATGGCCTGGACGCCATGCCGGGCGCAGGCCGCCACAATGCTTTCGTCGTCGGCCGCCACCACGCAGCGGGCTGCGCCGGCCAGAGCCGCACGCCGGGCCACGCGTACCACCATGGGCAGGCCGGCAATATCGGCCAGCGGCTTGCCGGGCAGACGGGTCGAGGACAGACGGGCCGGGATCAGTACCGTATAGCTCATGGCTTATTGCTTTTCTTCTTCCAGCTCGTCGTCGGACAGGGTGCGGGCTTCGTTTTCCAGCAGCACCGGGATGCCGTCGCGCACCGGGTAGGCCAGGCGCGCGCTGTGGCTGATCAGTTCCTGATGCTCGCGGTCAAAGCGCAGCGGGCCCTTGGTGACGGGGCAGACCAGCAGTTCGAGAAGTTTGGCGTCCATGGAATATTCCTGCAAAACGGGATGAGGGCGCCAGCAGGGGCTGGCGCTGCAAAAAAGGGGTGATCAGCCGGGACCGATCCATAGGCTCAATGATAGTCAGGCTGGCTTGCCATCCCGGCGAATATTGGCGTTGGCCTTGGCCAGCTGCGCATCCAGCAGTTCCCAGAAGGCCTGCGGCAGCTGCAGCTGCAGGGGTATGGCCCAGGCTTCGGGATGCCTGCGCCAGAGCTTGACGGCGTCTTTTTCGGTGCAAATCAAGGGCTTGTCGTTTTCCAGCTTGCGCGAGAAGCTCTCGAAATCATAGTGATCGGGCAAGGCCTGGGTTGCTGCCGCAGTGATGCCCTGGGCGGCCAGCATGGCAAAAAAGGACTCGGGGCGTGCCACGGCGGCCACGGCCTCCGGGCTCTGGTCAGCCAGGCTGCGCAGCGGGATGCTCTGGCCATGGCCGTTGTAGGCGGTATCGGCCAGGTTGCGCTGCAACGCGAACGTCGGGGCCGTGCCCGGCGGCCTGGGCGGCCGGCCCGCATGCAGTGTGGCCGTCACCGGGCGGGGCCAGGGCTCGCGCAATGGGCCTGCGGGCAGCAGAAAGCCGTTTCCGACACCTTCATCATTGAAGACGCACAGCTCGACATCGCGTGCCAGGGCCAGATGTTGCAGGCCGTCGTCGCTCACGATCACATCGACCTGCGGGTAGCGCTGGCGCAGCGCTTGCGCTGCCTCCAGACGTCTGGAGGCGACAAAGACCGGCACGCCGGTGCTGCGCGCCAGCAGGGCGGGCTCGTCGCCGACTTCGCTGGCGGGGCTGTCCGGCAGGGCCTCGCGGCAATCCTGCCCGCTCTCGATCCTGCGGCCATAACCGCGCGAGATGATGGCCGGCTGCCAGCCCCTGGCTTTGAGGTGGGCCACCACGGCCTGCGTCACGGGTGTCTTGCCCGCGCCGCCTGCAATCACATTGCCGACGACGATGACCGGCAGCCCCGTGCTTTGCTGGCGGCTGCGCATGCGCCGTGCGTTCCAGGCCTGCAGCAATCCATAGAGTCGCGACAGCGGCCACAGCAGCCAGGCACCCGCTCCACGCTGGCGCCAGAGGGCGCGCAAGCCATGTTGCGAGGAGGATGCTTGGACGGTGTTTTGAGGCATAGGGGTTCGGATCATACGGGCGCGGCCGGAGTTCCCGCAGCCAATCGGCCTGTGATGCGCAAATACCTGGGCCCTGATCCCGGCAGCCTGAGGTCAGAAGCTGCCAAGGAGGCGAGCCAGCGCCTCGATGACGGCAAGGGCTGCAGGGCAAGGCGGAAGGCCTGATTCTGCCGTCCAGCCATGGAGTGCCCTGCTGCGGCGTTACAGCCTCGCTGCAAGTGCTGCGCTGCCGGCCCATAGCGCAGCCTCACCGCGATACAGGTACGGCAGCCGCCGCGCCGGCTCGGGCCGCTCAGGTCTCGAACGGGCGGCTGCCCAGCGTTTCCACCACATGGTCCACAAAGCAGGTGATGCGCGCCGCCAGTGCGGTGTTTCGATAGTAGACCGCATTGACGGGCTGGCAGATGTCCAGCGTCTGCTTGCCGAACAGCTGCACCAGATTTCCTTGCTCGCGGTCTGCGCGGGTCATGAAGTCCGACAGGCAGACGATGCCCAGGCCGCCCAGCGCCATGTGCCTCAGTGTCTCGCCGCTGGAAGACGCAATGTCCGGGCGAATGTGCACGGCGTTGCCGTCGGCGTCGCGCAGCGGCCAGTCATTGAGCGATTCGGGCTGGGTAAAGCCCAGCAGGCTGTGCTGGCTGAGCTGTGCCGCACTGGCGGGCATGCCGTGGCGCTTGAGATAGGCCGGGCTGGCCAGCACGCGTATGCGGCTGATGCCCACAGGGCGGGCATGGAGGGTGGAGTCCTTGAGCACGCCGATGCGGAATGCCACGTCGGTGCGCCTTTCGAGCAGGTCGATGATGCCTTCGTTGGAGTTCAGCTCCAGCTCCACCTCGGGGTAGCGCGCACGAAATCCTGCAATCAGCGGCACCAGCACATGCAGCATGAAGGGCGTGGCTGCATCGACACGCAACCTTCCCGCCGGACGCATGCGTCGCGCGGCCATCAACTCCTCCGCTTCGTCGACCGATGCAAGAATGGCGCGGGCGTGCTGCAAGAAAGTGGTGCCTTCCTCGGTCAGCGCCAGGCGTCTGGTGGTGCGGCGCAGCAGCGTGGTCTGCAGCTTTTCTTCCAGCCGCCCCAGCGTGCGGCTGGTGGCTGAAATCGTCAGGCCCAGCAGTTCCGACGCGGCCGTGATGGACCCCGTGTCCACGACGGCCACAAAGGCCTGCAGTTCGTCGAGCGTGGTCTTCATTGTTGAATTCGGTTCAAGAAAAAATGGGGGATACCAAGCTTGATCTGCAAATATTAATCGAGGACACCGCGCCGCAAACCTGTCCGTGGTTCTGTTGGTCGCCCTGGTCAACGGCGTGTTGCCGGATTCACCTCCATGGAACTGACGCCAGTGATTGCCGATGGCGCGCAGGCCCGTGTTCCGCAGCTTCCCGCAGCGGGCATGGGGCTCAAGTCGGGCCGGGTGCGTGCGGTAATCACAGATCATGAAAATTGGCGGCGGCTGCTGCAAGATTCTGGTTCTATATTTGATTTGATTTCAAGAGTATTTGTGAAATACAAGGCTTAATCCGCGAATATGAACGCGGCAAACTTCAGGCATCGGGAAAGCCGGTACGGCCAGCAGACATGCAGGCTCCGGACGGGCTGCTGCCCTCAATCTCATTCAGGAGTGATTTCATGAGCCCTATTCCTTCCTTCGGCGTCGGTACTTTCCGCCTCAACGGTCAGGTCGTGATCGATTCCGTGCGCAACGCACTCGATGTGGGTTACCGCGCGGTCGACACAGCCCAGATCTATGGCAACGAAGCTGAAGTCGGTCAGGCGATTGCCGACAGCGGTGTGGCGCGCAGCGATCTGTTTGTGACCACCAAGATCTGGACCGACAACTACAGCCGCGCCAAGCTGATCCCCAGCCTGCAGGACAGCCTCAAGAAACTGCGTTGCGATTATGTGGACCTGACCCTGATCCACTGGCCCGCACCTGGAAACGGCGTGGAGCTGTCCGAGTACATGGAAGCCCTGGCCGAAGCCAAGGCCCGGGGCCTGACCCGCCAGATCGGTATCTCCAACTTCAATATCGAGCTGACCCGCCAGGCCATCGCCGCCGTGGGCCAGGGCGAGATTGCCACCAACCAGATCGAGCTGAGTCCCTATCTGCAAGGCCGCAAGCTGACGGCCTTCCTCAAGGAGCAGGGCATTCAGGTCACTTCCTACATGACTCTGGCCTACGGCAAGGTGCTCAAGGATCCGGTGCTGGCGCAGATCGCGGCCAAGCACCAGGCCACGGTGGCGCAGGTGGCGCTGGCCTGGGCGCTGCAGCTGGGGTATGCGGTGATTCCGTCGTCCACCAAGCGTGAGAACCTTGCGAGCAATCTGCTGGCGCGCGATCTGAAGCTGGACGTCGATGACATGGCGCTGATCGCGGCGCTGGAGCGCAACGGGCGCGAAGTCAGCCCTGAGGGCCTGGCTCCTGTCTGGGACTGATAACGGCGCCGTCATGAGCGCTCAAGCCTGCTTGAGCGTCCGATCCTTGCGCAGCAGGCAGGAGAGGGCGCTCAGGCGGTTCTTGCGTTTCTTTCTGAGCCAGCGTCTTATTTGTTTCGCCTGATGCGCAGAAGGGATCAGGTGCGGGTTCTGCCTGAGCAGGCTTTCGCTGACAGCAAGGTCATTCAGCTCGCCAAGCGGCTGCTGGATTTTCTGCAGCCGCTTGAGCAAGTGGCGATGGTCTGCGGGCAGCAAGGGCCCGAACAGCTCCAGCAGATAACGTGTTTTCTTGCCGGCCTTTCTGACATCGTGAAAGGCTTCAAGGTCTGGCCTGCCGGCGGTGATCGCCCGCTTGGTGCGTCGGCGCAGCTGTCTCGCTGCCTGCGCAACCCGGGCCTGTGCAAGAGCTCGCAGTCGCGGCTGGCCGGACCCAGGGCCCAAGCTGGCCGACGTTTGCGCCAGCGCTTCCTGCAATCGTGTCTGTATATGGGGGGGCGAAAGGTTTTCCCGGCCAGCCTGCAGAGCGGATTCGCGGGCGGTCGATAGGGCCGCAATGCCGGCTGCGCTGCATTTGTCGTTACGTCTCAGCAGCTCGATCAAAATGTCGTAATCGCGGGCCATGCCTGCTGCGTTGGCAATCGATTTCAGGCTGCTGCGCTGCCGTGCATACTCTCTTGCCTCCATCAGAGGCCGGTAAAACCACCACAGCGTCAGCAGGCTGCGCAAGGTGACGCGCAACTGATGGATCCCCTCGACGTCAGGTACCCGTGCAATGTCCCTGGCCTGTTCGACTGCCGAGTCGACGAGCGGGGTTGCGAGAGCTGAAAACGCCGCTTTGGCGCCGGTTTTGCCTTTGCCCATACGAACTCCCCGTGCTGTTGTCATGGGGCTGCGACAGGCGGCGACGCGCAATGCGGTGCGGTAATCGCCGATGTCCGCCACAGTGTGCCATGTTCCGTGCCTCTGGCCGTATGGGGAACTCTGCCTGAATTCCGGCAGCTGTGTGTGCAGATCGGCAGCGGCTCGGGTTGCGAAGAGCCTGAACATGCGCCTGAAGATCAGGCTATGGCAGATGGGCGACGAACACCGCCAAGCTCAACGCCGGCTCCTCACAGAGGTCATCGGGCGCAGCCTGGTCTGGCCCAGGCTGGCCCCACTCGGCATTGAGCCAGTCCTTTTCGACAATATCTGCTGCAATGGATGCAAGCTTCGCTCCGGGGTCGACAGCGCAGCCGAAAGGCAGCCGGCCATGCGCGGCGGATACAAGGCTGAAGCGCAGCTGCCTGGTCTGTGCCTCATGCCAGCAATAGAAAAGCATGGGTGCATTTCCACCCAATTGCTCCTGTCTGGCTGCCACGACCTGCCCGATGAAATCGGCAAGGGCTTCAGCGCTGATGCCCAGAGACTCCTCATCGTCTGGAGAAAAGCACCATGGATTGGACGATGCTTCGTGGTTGATGTCGGTGGCATCGACGACGATCTCGTCATCGCGCGCCATGGACAGCCATCGTCTTAATGTCGGCGAATCTTGCATGGGGTCGGTGGGGTGTGGAGCCGAAGCGGCTTGTGCGTGTGATATGTGTGATGGCGTTGTGCCGAAGAGGCGACTGATCAATACATCCAAGAAAGCCTGGTAGCCAGCTGCGGTGATGAGGGCTAAGCTTGCTGGCCTCTATCTCAGGAGTCTCGCATGCCACAGACCATTCGACTGCACCGTGTGATCAAAGCTCCGCCCGAACGCGTCTACCGGGCCTTCACGACTCCCGAGGCCATGGTCAAGTGGCTGCCTCCGCATGGTTTCGCGGCGCAGGTGCATGAATTTGACGCACGCGTGGGCGGTCGCTACCGCATGAGCTTCATCAATTTTTCCACCAACAGCAAAAACAGCTTTGGCGGTGAGTTTCTGGAGCTGGTGCCGGGCCGGCGCATACGCCATACTGATCGATTCGAGGACGCCAATCTGCCCGGCGAGATGATCACCACCGTCGATCTGAAGGCGGTCTTTTGCGGCACCGAGCTGCATGTGGTGCAGGAAGGCGTTCCCGACATGATTCCCGAGCAGGCCTGCTATCTGGGCTGGCAGGAATCTCTGCAATTGCTTGCCCTCTTGGTGGAGCCAACCATCCCTGATGGAGCGTGAGTGCGGCCGTGCCTCTGGAAGTGGAATATGGGGCCTCAGGATCATGCCTTGGGGCTCACAACCACAAGCGCCATCTGTTGTCTGCATTGGCAAATTTTCAGCACTGAAAGCGGCGCAAAAAAAAGCCTGCGGCAAGCTGCTTTGCGCCTCGTAGCAAGTGCTGAAAATCGATGCTAGCTATCAATAGTGGAGCTGGTTGCGTATGTCTAGCATTGATTTCAATATCAAATGTATTTGAAATCAATATATAGAAGCGCAGCCAGCTATAAATTTAGAGTCTAAGAGGCCTATGGTGCATTGCGGCTTATCGACCTGTGAATAGGCGCTGACCATAGCCAATGGGAAGCGTCCAGCGGTGAACAGGCCCTTCATAATCGGGGCCCCTCAACTTGTTCGAGATGCCTCTTTTCGCTATGGATAAATTGTTGTTGCAGCAGCAGGTGCTGGAACGGCTCGCGGAGGACCTTCTGCAGGCCGAGAAGGCTGCTATGGCTGCTCATGAAGCGGCGACTCATGAGGAAAACATCGCCGAGAACAAGTACGACACATTGGGTCTCGAAGCTGCCTACCTGGCTACCGGCCAGGCTCGTCGCGCAGAAGCCATCCGCCAGGCGATGGCTGATTGGCGCCAGTTCCGCTCGCAACCTTACGACGCCAGCAAAGGGATTCAGCTCGGCGCGCTGTTCTGTCTGGTGGATTCAGACGACAAGCAACAACAGTTCTTTCTCGGACCGGATGGAGGGAATATGAAGCTGGTCAACGGCGCAGATCCCATTCAGGTCATCAGCAGCAAAGCGCCTTTGGGCAGGGCGGTGCTGGGTAGGAGCGAAGGGGATGAGGTGTCGATACAGATCACTTCAACCCGCCAGCAGTTTGAGGTGCTGTGGGTTCACTAAGCCGCGAGCGAGTTCACGCTGAAATGATCAGCAGTGATTCGTTCCAAGCCGCCTGGCATGGCCCCTGGCGGGGAGGCGGTGGCCAGCAAGCGTTCGACATGCGCGCTGCCTCAGCCTGCGCCTGATTTCGGACTCGCAAGCGAGATGGAGTTTTCGGCCATGGGCTGAATTTCTGCTCATCGGCCCTGACGGCTGTTTCTGGCTACTTGCTGTCGACAGTCGGCACAGACATGCCGGTCAACGCTGGGTCGAATGGGGCCGTGGCTGATCCGTACCTATGACTCGCATCATATTGCATGGATTCATTGAGAATAAGTCGCATTAGCAATCTATAATTTTGCCGTGTAGTTGATTGCAACTCTTTGCGCCAGGGCTCCAAGGCTGTCTTATCGCAGCGCATGTTCGACCTCACTTATTGCTACTGGCTTTTTGGATCGTGCTGACCCGCTACTACAGAGATCTGTTGAATTTCTGCATGCGCAAAGTGAGAGACCGCGATACTGCGGCCGACTTGGCGCAGGAAAGCTATGCCCGTGTGCTTTCCATGCAGCAGAAGGGGCAGGTCATTCTTGAGCCAGGTGCACTGTTGAGACAGGTGGCCTTGCGCGCCAAAATCGATATGGATAGACGGGCTGAGGTGCGCCAGCATCAAAGTATCGATTCCTTGGAGGAGCTGGACCAGCCTGCGAGCCCTCTGCATCTGCAGCCCGAGCATGCCTATGCATCGTCTCAGAGCATTCAAGCGTATCTTGACACTATCGAGGGGCTGCCGCCTCGGTGTCGTGATGCCTTCTGCATGTACATCTTCGATGAGTTGCCCAACAAGGAGATCGCAGAGCGTCTGGGAGTGTCGCTGAGCATGGTGAATCAGTACATCAGCCGTGGAAAACTTGCATGTGCTGCGCGCAGAATGGAACTTGATAATGTCGAGTGATCGCAAATTTGCGTTCGTTTTGCGTAGCTGCTTCGCCGAGGGTGAATTCTTGCCGCGCCCCGCGCATCCCTATCCATAAGATGAGTCACTCTTTTGCATCCCAGCGCAAAGTGCCAGCCTCCTTTGACGAGGCTGAGGAAGCGCGCGAGCTTGCGGATTTTTTCAGTCGACAGAATCCGGTAGAGGTGGCGGCCGTCGAATGGCACTCTCGCTGGGAGCAAGGCTTGAGCGAGAGCGAGCATGAAGCCCTGCGTCAGTGGTTGGCTGAGGATGCGGCACATGACGCGGCATTTCGTCGTCTGGCGCAAGACATGGCGGTGCTGCGTTCTGCTCCTTCCGACATGGTTGCAAAAGCACGGTCCTCGTTCGAGCGCGAAACCATTGCCGGTGGTGGAACTTCTGCGCAGTCTGCCAGTGGGCCTGCGAAACCGAAGGCGATGGAGGGATGGGCGCGCGCCGGCGCTCTGTTGAACTGGATGCAGCCGCGCTCTGCCTTGGTCGCTGCCTGTGGTGCTGCGCTCTTTGCGGCAGGGATTGGATGGCACCAATGGATGCAGCCGACATTCGAGAGCAGCTATGTTGCGCAGAAGGGGCAGCAAAAGCTTGTCACCTTGCCTGATGGCACCGAGCTCGCCATGGACGCCGACACGCAAGCCCAGGTCACCATGTACCGCGACCGCCGAGAGGTGCGGATTGCTGATGGGCAGATCATGTTCTCGGTTGCCGCCGATCCCAAGAAGCCATTCCATGTTCTCGCTGGGCCTGCGCGTGTCACGGTGCTGGGTACACGGTTTTCCGTTCGCTATCGCAACCAGGGGGCCGATGCCGGGGCGGTCAATGTTTCGGTGGAGAAGGGCCATGTACAGGTCGCCAGTTCCTACAGCAGCGCCAACGCGAAGGCTGATCTGCCTGTCGAATTGCTGGCAGGGCAAGGCCTGAGGGTGTCATCGGACGGCGTATTAGGCCAGGTGGCCAGTGTTGCTCCCGGCAGTGTCGCCCTATGGCGCAAGGGCTTGGTGCGTTTTGATAACACCGCCTTGGCGGATGCATTGTTTGAACTGGAGCGCTACGGGTCTACGGGTCTGGAGATTCGCGACCCGGCGGTCGCTGCAATGACCATCGGCGGCAGCTACCAGATTGATAGACCCGGGGAATTTGCGCGCATGCTGAATCAGATCCTGCCTGTGAAGCTGATCAGCGAGCCATCTGGGAAGACCGAAATCGTCAGCGCGCCTTGAGCACTTTCAGGCTCGATGCGGGAATTTCAAATTTTTTCTGACTAGGGGTGTATTTCTGGTGATCTGATGCGTCTTAAAGAGTAGTGAGTCTTATTTTCATTCATTACTTGACGTTCGGAATCCCTCTCCATGCGCTTCACGCAGCCTCATTTTCAGCCCGCTCCTCTTGCTCTGGCCGCAGCCCTGGCCATCCTCTCTCCGGTGATTGCGCAGGCGCAATCCGCTGCCGAGAAGGCACAAAGCATCAGTTTCACGATCACTTCCCAGCCCTTGGGGAGCGCACTTAACGAGCTGGCAGCAGCCTCTGGCACTTCCATTGGGTTTGCTCCCGCGCTGGTAGCCGGCAAGACAGCGCGTCCTGTGCATGGAGCGCTCACGCTCAGGCAGGCGGCGCAGCAGATGCTGGCCGGAAGTGGTCTGGTCGCGGTCCCCCAAGGAGGAGGCCTGGTCATCAAAGCCATCGCGCCAAACGATGACTCCTCATCCCTGGCCACCGTCACTGTGACTGCCCAGCTCGAGAGGGACGGCGTGACCGAGGGTACGGGCAGTTACACCCAGACCGGTCCCAGCAGGACAGCAACGGGACTGAATCTCTCGCTGCGCGAGACACCTCAGTCCGTGACCGTGATGACGCGTCAGCGCATGGATGACTTCAAGCTGGAGACCCTGACCGATGTGATGGAGCAGACACCCGGCATCGCCGTGTACAGGCAGAACAACGCTACCGATTTTCAAGCGCGCGGGGCGAAGGTCAACCTGCAGACCGACGGCATGGCACAACTGAGCAGCGGCTGGTATTACCTGACCAGCACCATGTTTTCGCTCGACGACATGGCGGAGATTGACCGGATCGAGGTCCTCAAAGGTTCATCCGGTCTGGTTGTGGGCAAGGGTGACTACGGCGCCACGGTCAACATGATCCGCAAACGACCGACCCGCGAATTTCAGGCCAGCGTGCGCGCCAATGTGGGGAGTTGGGATACTTATCGAACACAGGCCGATGTGAGCGGCCCACTGAACGAAGCGGGCACGGTTCGGGGGCGTCTGGTTGCCTCCGCCATGGACGCCGGTGGTTTCCGTGACCATGAAAAGAGCCGCAGCAAGATGCTGTTTGGGGCACTTGAAGCGGACATCACCCCTGGCACAGCCCTCAACCTTGGCATGACCTATCGCGAACGCGATGCGCAAGGCATTGGCACCACGCAACCGATCCAGCGATACACGCGCACAGGCGGTGAGGTGGCGTGGTTGCCACGCTCGTTCAACACCGGTGCCCCCTGGGGGGGATATACGCAAAAAGGCCTCAATATCTTCGGCAGCCTGGAGCAAAGACTGGCGGATAACTGGGCCGCCACGCTCAAGTTCTCACATCAGAACGTCTCCATGGACGATATGAAGGCTGGCTACTTCTACGACCAGGACCGCGCAAGCTTTGGTCGATGGCGCAATATGGAGACCGATAACTGGAGCGTCAATCTGGATGTGAAGGGGACATTCGAGCTGTTGGGGCGTTCGCATGAGCTCCTGGCAGGTGCGGGTGTATCGCGTTTTCACAGCAATGTGCAATTGCCGCTGAATGCGTTGAACCTGGTGCCGCTGGGCAATCTCGGCATCAACATGGCACAAGGAGGCGCTGTGCTGCCTCAGCCCGACTTCAGTGTCTTGAACTACGGCAACAACAAGTTCAGTCAGAAGCAGCGTTATGCCTATGCAGCGGGGCGCTTCCGGCTGGCGGATTCTCTGCAAATGATCACGGGGTTGCGCGTTACGCGGTTTGAAGAGCGTGACATCACACCTTACTGGTGGAACTATGACATGAAGGAAAACGGCGTGATCACCCCCTATGCCGGGTTGGTCTACGAGGTGCAGCCGAACATGTCGCTGTACGCAAGCTATGCCAATATTTTCCAGCCGCAAACGGCTCAGGATGCACGGGGTGCAACACTGGCACCGGAACAGGGCAATACCTATGAGATCGGCGCTAAGGGGGAGTTTTTCGACAAGCGCTTGAACGCCAGCATTGCGCATTTCTGGATGAAGACGGAAAACACTGCAGAGGAAAGTGGTGATCTCACTCCTGCAGGCAATACGGCCTATCGTGCGGTCTCTTCTGCCACGCGGCGTGGCTGGGAGCTGGAGTTGGCGGGCGAGCTTGCGCGCGGCTGGCAGGCACAGGGCAGCCTGGTGCAGCAAAGCAGCTCACTCACCAGCGCCAGTCAATATCCCAAATACCAGTTCAAGCTGGGCACGACCTATCGTTTCGAGGCAGGCTTCTTGCGTGGGCTGACTGTGGGAGCCGCCACACGTTGGCAAGGCAAGACGTCTATGAGCAATAGCGCCGCCACTTTGTCGCAGAGGGGTTACGCGGTGCTGGACCTGATGGCGCGCTATCAAGTCGATAAGCACCTGTCGTTCAGCCTGAACGTGAACAATGCACTGGACAAGAAGTACATGGCCGGGCTCACCAACTTTACGGCGGCAGGCTTGTTCTATACCTGGGGTGCTCCGCGCAGCGTCAATGTAGGGATGCGTTATGACTTTTGAACGCCGACATTCAAGGTCATCCAGAGGACGGCCTGAACCAGCTTCGATGGCAGATCAGACGCCAAGGTGAAGCAGGGCCTGGCTGCATATCTGGACCGGACTTCGGGTCGGTTCGGTGCGGTTCTTCATCCGCGTCAACGGAAGCCCAGCGGTTCCCCGCAAGGCGTCACGCGCTGAATGCAGTGCGAACGGCCACGGATGCTGATTGCCATTATCTGAGGCGAGCAGGTAGCAGATGGTGGAAGCAGGGCCTGATCGTCGTAGCCCGCCCAGCCTTTGTGATGTGCTGCTCGACACCGGGTCTGGGTTGCAGGCCGGTGTCGGGCTGGAAGAAATCCAAGCGGCGCCAATAGGCCGAGCGCATTGGATGCAAGTTTGAGGACAAGGATTACCTAGTGCATTTACCTGATGTATTCCATCGAACGGCTCTGTGCCTGTTAAGCAGCAGCGTCCTATGGTGTTCGGCAAAGGCGCAAGCGGAGTATCTCTGGGTGCAGCCCGAAGGGGCGGAGGTCCGTGCCTACGTGGGAGAGCTGCACCGCCCTTTGGAAAAGTGGCCTGCCTTGCTGGAGCCCAGGGCAATGCAAGCGGATGGCAAGGCACTGCCAGTGCAGGCTGCGATCAACCATCTCGTTGTTCCCAAACCCGTCAGCGATCTGCGCTTCACTGCTACCGGGTTCGATGATGGCGTTCTTACCTACTATCAAGCCCGCTACGGTCGCCAGGGCACTCAGGCCCTGAACGACCTGGAGCTGGTTCCGATCCACCCTGATGGAAACACCTTTCGATTGATGTTCAAGGGACGGCCCGTCGCCGCCAGTCAGGTGAATGTCGAAACGGGGGAGGGGTGGCGGCGTTCACTGGCTCCGTCAAAGGACGGTACGGTGAGCTTTACGCCATCCTTCCCTGGCCTGTATGTGCTTGAGGTATCGGCGCGTGTCAATGATGCAGTGGTGACTGTGGGCGCTAGGAAATATCACGATGTGCGCTATACGGCGACGCTCAGCTTTACCGTCCCTCAGCCAGAGGGGCGGTGAGTTGTCCCGCGGTGAAGGCGCACCTCTATCGACTCTGCCAAGAAGCGTAGGCCAGTCATCGCAATAGCTGAGGGGAAAGGACGGCGTCGGCTGCGAAGCTGCCATCGGCACGAATTTCGCGCATGGTTGCGACGGGACTATCGCACCAAGTCAAGACATGCAAAAGGCGGTCACCCGGAATTGCTGCGATTCCCGGGACGGGTGAGGCGCAGCACTCTGCTGCGGCACCAGTTCGTGGAACAAAAATGCCCGGCGGTGAGCCAGGCAGTTCAGGGGAGAGTGCAGAAATTACTGGGCTGCCGTCTTCACAAACACCGGATTCGAATAGAACCACAGGTCGCCGTAGTTGCGTGCATTGATCTTGTTGAAGCGCGCCACATGGTCGGTGCCGTCATCGGTCTTCAGATCGGGCAACGGTTCGCCGTTCGCTGTCTCTCCGGCCACATCGGTGCCCAGGTTGGTGCCGCGCAGGCGGAAGTACTGGTCGCCGGTGGCTTTCACCGTGGTGGTCACGGTGTAGTAGCCCTCGGAGTCAAGCTTCCAGTCCGCACGGGTAAAGCGCTTGAGCACGCGGGTCGATGGGGTGGTGGCTTCATCGTAGCCAGGGGTGCCCGGGGTCTTGCGGCCGGTGACATTGCCCGCGATCAGGTCGATATGGTCCACCACGGGTTTGACGTTGGCATACAGCCCGCTGCCCAGCTGGTATTCGAAATTGTTGCGATCAGGGCTCTTGAAGCGGATGGTGATGCTCAGGTCTTCGCCGCTTTGTGCCGACACTTCAGAGCCCATCTCGCCCGTGGCCTTGGCACTCTTCACCTTGAAGTCCAGCGCATTGATCAGATCGCCATACACGGCAAACAGCTTGCCGGTGCGCAGCGTGGCCAGCAGCGATTGTGGGTCCTTGATATCGCCCCACAGGTAGTTCTTGGCATATTCGCCCGGCGCGTAGCCACTGCTGTATTTGCCTTGCGACGTGGTGAAGTGGTAGTCGGAGTCGGCTACGTTCCAGATACGGCGTCCTTCGGACAGCAGCGCGTCCCAGGTCCCTCCGAGCTTGGCCACCATATAGTCCACGCCGCCATAGGTGCGCGAAGGCAGATTGGCTTCGATGTAGTCGCTGGTGTAGCCTCCGCGGTCCGGCTCCATCTGGTTGCCCACCATGCCTTCGAGGGTAAAGACAATATTGGGGGCCAGATCATTCATCTCACGCAGTTGGGTAATCGTGTATTTGCCAGGGTTGCGAGATGGATGGTTGATCTGCAGATAACTTGTGCTGGGGTAGTTCTGCTTGAGCCAGGCAATCGCGGCCATGGCTTCGGCATGGGTGTTGTAGCCGGTGCCGGCCTTGGGGCCCCAGACCGCCACATCTTCGGGCTTGAACAATGCCGCGTCGCGGTTGGTGAACAGATACTCGAACTGGCTGGCGGCCTTGAGCGCACCTGCCGACATGGGGTTGTCGGTCAAGATGCCGACGTTGCCGTGGTCGTGCGAAGGCATATCCCATTCAAAGGACGAGAAGATCACCTTGTCGGCGTACTTGCCCTGGGCCTGGAGTTCCTTGATGCGCGGCACCTGGAATTTGGCCATGGCTTCCGACATCGGAATCTGCGGATTCAGACGGTTGCCGTCATTGTCCCAACTGCTCAGGCGCAGATGATCGGACAGCGTAGCCCAGTCCAGACCAAAGCGGTCAAAAGCGGAGGCCAGCACTTTGTCCAAGGTGTTTACTTGCTGCGCATCGTCGGACTGCATGGTGTGCACATGCAGGTCACCCGTGGTCCAGCGGCCTTGTACGACCGGTGGCTGGGGCGTGGTGGGGGGAGGATCAGAATCGTCGGAGCCTCCGCATGCCACCAGCACGGCAGTGCTGAGGAAGAGTGTGGCAGCGGCATAGGCAACGCGTTTGGGGGCGAAGCCGGGGGATGCAGTTTTCATGACAGCGAATACAAGGAGGCAAGGCTTTGCGGCCCATCCACATGGCATGTGGATTGGTGAAAAACCGCAGTCTCCGCCTGTGTCGTGACAACCCAATGACAGCGGAGGATCGGAATGCTTCATCCGATCATCGGCAGCTTTCGACTGTGGATTCAACCGATCGATGCAACGCATTCATTGAACATCTCAGCCGGAGTTCTGTACCCCAAGGTCTTCCTGGGCCGCTCGTTGAATTCTCTTGCAATCGCATCCAGCTCCTCCTGCGAGCAGCCCGAGATGTCAATGCCCTTGGGCAGGTCCTGCCTGAGTAGCCCGGTCGTCAGTTGTCTGGAATGGGTTATCGCCCGATGAATTCCTGAGATGCAAACGCTGTTTGCATTCTTCGTCCGGCACATCGAGGAAGTGCAAGTACTGAGACGCTCCCGCTTTCTCAGAAATGCTGCGGTCCCATGCTCTTGCATTGAGGGTGGTGGAAGGGAAGTCCAGCACCACCGGCGTTCCTGACTGCAGAAGAGCAACGATGTGCGCCTCCATTGCAGCTCTCAGTCGTTCCGAGAGCCTTACGTAGTCTGAGATGGAGCGAAGTTCATCGGGATAAAGCCGTGCCAGCCAGACATCCTCACTGAGGATCACCGTATGCGGACGGGATGCGAGCTGTTTGGCAAGTGTGGATTTTCCAGCAGCAATCTTTCCGCAGACGAGGTGCGGCGAGCCCTTGCTGGACTGCTTGGCAGACGCGCTTTCGGCAGGTGTGACGTCCATTCTTTCCATCTCCTTTGCAGTGCCCTGGAGACAGAAAACCCACCTCCAGGGTGGGTTGCTTGGCTATATGGTCGCAAGCTATCCCACCTTCAATCTGAAGATGCCAATAATTCGCTGGGTAACGCAGTAGGCCATTCAAGGATGCCAGCAGATTGGACACGCGTTGCTCTTGCTGCACTGCTCGTGATCAACTTGAGCGTTGAGCGCGCGGCATGCGGGCTGCCGCAGGCATTCGCTGCTTAGCTCGAAAATGAGCTCACTGCTGACAAAGCTGCGGTGGTGGTCGAGCCATGACGCTGATGCCAGGCCTCGTTGCGAAACAAGCAACCGGGCAGGGCCATTGGCCAGGCGGGCTCGCAAAGAGCAATTTGATTAGACGCTAGAATGAGAATAGTTCTCACTATCAAATAATGCCGCGTCATCGCGGTCTACCGTCTGTGACCGCATCTTCCTCTGCTCCTGCTGATCCCGTTCACGCGCTGTACGTTGAACATCATGGCTGGCTACAGCATTGGCTGCGGCGCAAGCTGGGCAATGCCTTCGAGGCATCAGATATTGCTCACGACACCTTTGTCAACGTCATCGTCTCCGGGATGGCGACGCGCATCGAGCAGCCACGGCCTTTCCTGGTCACGGTGGCCAAGAACCTGGTCATTCGTCGCTACCGCCGTCGTGTGCTGGAACAAGCCTATCTGGATGCGGTGGCGCTATTGGCAGAAGATCTGGTGCCACCGCCAGAGGAGCGCTTGATTGCTCTTGAGTCGTTGCAGGCAGTCGATCAAGTACTGGATGCCCTGGCTCCAAAGGCACGCGAAGCATTCTTGCTGGCTCATCTGGAAGGCCTGACTTACTCTGCCATTGCAGAGCGGCTCGGTGTCTCCATGACTTCGGTGAAACGCTATCTGATGCAGGCGCATCGTCAATGCTTTCTCCTGGCGCTTTCCTGATCCCTTGAGCACCGCTTCTGTTTCGTCATGACCAATCGCTCTGCCTGCCGCCTGGCGGCCCCTGCACCGGGCACTGGTGTGCAACTGCGCGCCGGTGGTGCCCCCTTGGATGCTGCCGTTGCCGAAGCTGCCGCAGACTGGTTTACGCGTCTGCATGGCTGCACCGCTACGGCAGCAGAGAAAAAGAGCTGGCGTCAGTGGCATGACGCTCACCCAGACCATGCCCGTGCATGGCAGCATTTGCAGTCCATTACCGGTGCGCTGCACGGTTTGAATGCGGACGGTGTGGGCTATCGAACCTTGCACACTGCACCCACATCCGCGTCACGTCGCCATTTGCTGGGCTTGTTCGTGGGCGTGGGAGCGGCCGCGGGCACAGGCTGGATGGTCACGCGCACACCGCAATGGAAGCAACTGGCGGCGGACTACCGCAGCGGTACCGGCGAACGCCAGCGTCACACATTGCCCGACGGCACGGAGCTGCTGCTGGGTACGCGCAGTGCGGTGGCACTGAACTTCGCACGCCCTGAGCGCCGTGTGCGTTTGCTGCAGGGCGAAGCGCTGTTCACCACCGGTCATCCGCCTGGCGAGCTGGGCGAGTTGCCTTTTGTGGTTGAAACCGCCGAAGGACTTGTACGTGCCATAGGTACGCGTTTTACAGTGCGGCAGAACAGCGGCATGACGCAGGTGGCGGTGTTCGAGGGCGCCGTGGAGATACACCCCGTCGATGCTTCCCCGGGCAGCCCACCTTTGCGACTGGATGCAGGGCAGGTCGTCGTTTTTGAACGCACGCACGCGCATGATCCGGGCGCCGCCGGTGAGCGCGAGCTGGCCTGGAGCCAAGGGCAGTTGTGGGTGGACAACCAGCGCCTTGATGATTTTCTGATCGAGCTGGGACGCTACCGCAGTGGCTGGCTACGCGTAGACCCAGCGGTGGCCGGGCTGCGTTTTTCGGGCGCCTTCCCTCTGGGGGCAGAAGGAGGTGTCGCCAATACCGATGCGGTTCTGGCAATGCTCCCGAGTTCATTGCCGGTGCAGGTGCGCTGGCGCTCACAGTGGTGGGTGAGAGTGGAGGCAGCCCAGGCCAGCGGTCATTGAGGCAACGGTGGTACTGCTTCTTAGCTGTCTTGCCGCCTAGGACTTCGGCCGATTGAGTGCCTGGCTGGGCCGGCCTGTTTCCTGACCTCTTCTGTTAACCCCATCCAGAAGCGGCTTGCAGCGATAGCTTTCCAAGCGTCCGAAAAATATTTGCACGGGAGGTGACCCGATACGAACTCTCAGGCTTCTTTATTTCCGAAAGCTTTCATTCATTGCCATCGGATTTCAAAGACTGTCCAACGTCATGCACTTTCAAACTTTCCAGCGGCCGGCGTGCCGCCTTTTCGCTCCATCCATGCTCGCTCATTCCGTGCACTGGGCTTTGTGTGCAGGTGTCATTGCCACATTGCCGCTGGCCGTGACCACCGCTCATGCCCAAACCTCGCAGCAGCACAGCTACGATATTCCCGCCGGACCGTTGGATACGGCTTTGCGCAGCGCAGCCAGTCAAGCAGGTGTGGCACTGATCTTTACGCCGGAACAGACGGCAGGTCGAAGCAGCAGCGGGCTGCGCGGCAGCTACACCGTAGAAGGGGCTTTTGGAGCGCTGCTCAAGGGCACTGACTGGCAAGCCGTGCGCCAGAGCAATGGCGGCTGGGCGTTGCGCCGTGTGCCGCAGATAAGCCAGACCGCTGCCGGATCAACTGCGGGGGAAACAGAGATGGCTGCGGTCACGGTGACTGCAGCTGCAGAGCGCCCGGTTGTGGCAGAGGGTGCATACACCCCCACAGCAACTGTGGCCACGGCCACACGCATGGGTATGACGCTGCGTGAAACGCCGCAATCCGTAAGCGTCGTTACGCGCCAACTGATGGACGATATGGCGTTGACGGCCATGCCCGACGTGCTGGAGAAAACCCCTGGCATCACCGTGGGCCGCAACGACAGCGAGCGCTACACCTTTTATTCGCGTGGCTTCACCATCGAGAACTTCCAGTTCGATGGCGTGCCCAACACCATGGACTCGGCCAACCAGTACACGACCTCGCTGGCCGACAGCGCCATTTACGAGCGTGTGGAGGTTGTCAAAGGCGCCACCGGCCTGTTGACCGGGGCGGGCAACCCATCGGCAGTGGTCAATCTGGTGCGCAAAAAGCCCACCAAGGAGCTTGCAGCCTCGGTGGAGGTGGGCGCAGGTTCATGGAACCGTTACCGCTCCACCGCCGATGTTTCCGGCCCGCTGAATGCGGCAGGGACGGTGCGCGGCCGTGTCGTGGTGGCTGGACAGAATGCCGAGTCCAATGTGGACTACTACAGCCGGGACACCCGCAACTTCTACGCCATCGTCGAGGCAGATCTCACGCCCAACACGCTGCTGAGCCTGGGCTTTGACTACATGCAGTCCAAGGCCGATGGCTCGACCTTCGGTCATTTGCCGTTGTTCTACAGCGATGGCACACGCACCGACTTCAGCCGCTCGGTCAATCCGGCTGCGCGCTGGTCCTACTGGGACAACGACAGTCGCAACCTGTTTGGCAGTCTTAAGCATGATTTTGGTGGCGGCTGGGTGCTGGATGCATCGGCCAGCCATCTCACGCAGTCGCGTGACGTGGTCTACGGTGCGGCCTATAACGGCACCGTGAACAGGGTGACGGGGGCGGGTATCCGCATGATCGCGGGCACCATTCCCACGCAGACCGACGTCAACACCTTCAACGCTGCATTGAACGGCAAGTTTCAGCTGCTGGGCCGCAGCCATGATGTGATGCTGGGTGCGGGCTATTCGCGTCAACACCGGGCAGCCCAGTTGTCGAATACGGTCTGGACGAACATCCCCAATTACTTTGCCTGGGACGGCAACATTGCTCAGCCCACGTTCACGCGCAGCTCGGACCGCGAGATCGTGGTGCTGGAAAAAGGCCTTTCGGCGGCCACCCGCCTGCGGCCCACGGATGACCTGTCGGTGATTCTGGGTGCCCGCGCAAGCTGGTACGACATGCTGGACACCACCACGGTCCTGGCCACGGGAAAGAGCTCTGTGGGCAATGACCTGCAGGTGAACCGCAAGATCACGCCCTATGCAGGCCTGGTCTATGACCTGAACCCGCAGTGGTCCGTGTACGGCAGCGTGACCAATATCTTCAACCCGCAGACCTATTACAAGGATGCAAGCGGCAACCCTTTGTCGCCGCTGACGGGGCTGAGCAAAGAGGTGGGCGTGAAGGGCGAGTTGCTGGATGGCAAGCTCAACACCAGCGTTGCGCTGTTCCACATCAAGCAAAAGAATGCGGCGCAGTACCAGGGCGTGAACGGGGCCAGCGGTGAAGAGATCTACACCGCCATCGATGGCATCACCAGCCAGGGTCTGGAGGCCGAGTTGTCCGGCAGTATCGCGCCGGGCTGGAACCTGTTCGGGGGGTATACCTACCGCACGTCCAAGGCACCGGCACAGCCTGATGTGGTCACGCCAGCGGTGAATACCAATCAGCCCCGCCATCTGCTCAAGCTGGGCAGCACCTACCGCCTGCGCGGTGACTGGTCGCGCTGGACCGTGGGTGGCAATGTCACCTGGCAAACCGAAACCTATTACCAGCAACCCAGCGCCCCATACTGGCGTGCTACCCAGCCCTCATACGCCGTGGTGGGGCTGATGGCACGTTATGAGATGGACAAGCACTGGTCAATGTCGATCAACGTGAACAATCTGTTCGACAAGACCTATATGCCGGGTCTGGGCTCTTACGGTACGGGCGTCTATGGCGATCCGCGCAATGTACTGGTGACAGCGCGCTATCGGTTCTGAGGGCAGGGCGCGTAGCACTCGGCGATGCTAAACGTCGACTGGCTGTTTGGCATCGTCATTGATCTTCGGGGTGTCCGCCGCTGCCATGCAGGGAAGGCCGCAAATGTTCGTGTATGGCCGAAAGCAACCACTGCACAGGAACCGCAGAAGACGTCCATCCTCGCCCTAGCCGGTGCTATCGCCGCTCAGGTCCCCTCGGGTAGGTTCCGTTGACCTTTAAACTGTTCGCATGAATCGACGAAGTTTGGTCTTATCGGCCTTGGCTGCAGGGTTTGCTCAAATAGCAGTGGCGGGTCAGCCATTTCAGGAAATGACGGAATGGTCCCGGTTTTTCACGGAAGCCGATGCTCAAGGCAGCATTGTTGTACTTGATGCGCGAGCTCCAGCCGAAACGACGCTGGTCTACAACGTCTCGCGCGCCCATCGCCGTTACTCGCCGGCCTCTACTTTCAAGATCCCGCACAGCCTGTTCGCGCTTGATGCGGGGCTGCTGCGTGACGAATTTCAGGTCATCCCCTGGGATGGCATGAAGCGTCCCACGCCCGCATGGAACATGGACCAGAACCTGCGCTCGGCGATGAGGAATTCCACCGTCTGGGTGTATGAGCGCTTTGCCAAGGAACTCGGCGATGTGCGCGAGACCGGGTACCTGCGAAAGATAGGGTATGGCAATGCCATCGCCACGGGCGACAAGCCGTTCTGGGTTGAGGGAGACCTTGCCATCTCATCCTTCGAGCAGATTGCTTTCCTGCAGCGGCTGTACCTCAATCAACTGCCTTTCCAGCTCGAACACCAACGACTTGTGAAGGATGTGATGGTCAATGAGGCCGGCCCTGACTGGATACTGCGTGCAAAAACGGGCTGGACCGGCCAAATCGGATGGTGGGTGGGCTGGGTCGAGTGGCCCAGCGGCCCCGTCTTCTTCGCGTTGAACATGGATACTCCGAACAGGCTCGGCGACCTTGCCAAACGCCAGAGCATTGCCCGCAAGGTTCTGCGTTCCATGAACGCGCTGCCGACTGCGCCCTGATTCCGGCTCACGATTCGCAACATGCCGCCAGGCTTGCGTGCAGCAGAGCCTGCGCTGGCTTGCTGCCAGGTCCGCCAGCTCCGCTAGCTCCACGCAGACGCCAACGCGAACATGGAGGACGGGCTTGCAAGCTCCGATCTCCCCATCCTCTGCAGCCGGCCTTCAAACCACGAGGTGGAGCCACTGCGGCGATGAGGGAGCGACGAGAAAGTTCGCCTCCCGGCAAGCTATTTCGATTTCTCAATCACAACCACATCGTTGAACGCCAGGCTTCGTCCGTCAGCACTTTGCACTTGCATGCGGGCAATGGGTTGACCGCTGGCTGCCTCCACAAGCCTCGAATGATGTTCATTGTGGTGAAAAAGGTTGTCCTCACCCCACTGGCGCAGCCCGACGACGATAGGAAACAGGGTCTGCCCTTTCGCCGTGAGCATGTACTGCTGATAAGCCGTACCGTCGGCTGCGGGTTGTGCCTCCAGGATGCCTGCTTCCACCAATGCCTTGAGTCTGCCGGCCAGGATATTGCGCGCCACACCCAGATTTTTCTGGAAGTCGCTAAACCGGCTGATGCCGTCAAAGGCGTCTCGCACGATCAGCAGCGACCAGCGGTCACCAATGACATCAAGTGCCCGCGCCACCGGGCAAGTCGCGGTATCCATGCGTTTGCGTTCTGCCATCAGACCAGCTCCATCAAGTTTTCCGTCTTTTCTGGTTGCATTTTAAAACTTACTTCACTATGCTCAATCTAGTTTTATATTGAAACTAGATTTGGCAATGTCTCAGAATTCTTCCCATGCTGCAGCAGCCATGCCCCGAAAGCTCGTGGCTCTTTTTTCCTGTACCAGCGGTGCAAGTGTCGCCAACGTTTACTTTGCGCAGCCGTTGCTCGACCGATTGGCGGCGGACTTTGGTGTCTCGCTCGGCGCGATTGGTGGTGTGGTTACTGCCACGCAGGCTGGCTCAGTGCTTGCCTTGTTATTCCTGGTGCCTCTGGGGGACCAGCTTGATCGTCGCCGGCTCGCCCGATGGCAGCTGGTAAGCCTCGTTCTTGCTCTTGTCTGGCTGGCGATGGTCCAGAACGCCGTCGGCCTGATGGCGGGCATGCTGTTCGTGGGACTGCTTGGCACTGCGATGACACAGGGGATGATTGCCTACGCGGCAAGCGTTGCAGCGCCTTGGGAGCGAGGACGGGTGGTGGGGGCCGCTCAGGCGGGTGTGGTCGTGGGGCTGTTGCTCGCCAGAGTCTGGTCCGGAGTGATTGCGGATCTGAGCAGTTGGCGCGGCGTGTATGCCGGCTCGGCGGTGCTCATGTGCATGCTGGCCGCGCTGATCTGGCGAAACTTGCCGCCTCAGATAGCGCCTGTTCAGCGTCTTTCGTATTTCGAACTCGTCGGCTCGATGCTCGCACAGTTGCGGACGAACCGGGTGCTTCAGGTTCGAGGCTTGCTGGCGCTGCTGATGTTCGCCGTGTTCAGCATCTTCTGGAGCGCGCTGGCTCTGCCACTGAGTGCTCCACCGTTGTCGCTGCCGCATTCGGCGATTGGCGCTTTTGGGCTGATCGGCGCAGCAGGGGCCTTCATTGCAGGCCGAGCCGGCCGATGGGCCGACCGGGGCTGGAGCCACAGAGTCAGCGCGGCGGCCCTGGTGTTGTTACTGCTTGCGTGGATACCGCTGAGTTTTCTGGACGTATCGCTGTGGTGGCTGGCTGTCGGCATCCTGCTGCTCGACCTGGGCTGCCAGGCACTGCATGTCACCAACCAGGCCATGATTTTTCAAAGTTCGACACAGGCGCATAGCCGGTTGGTCGCTTGCTACATGCTGTTCTACGCGATGGGCAGCGGCGCCGGTGCACTGGCTTCCACCGCGGTCTATGCGCGGGGCGGCTGGATTGGCGTCTGCATATTGGGCGCCTGCGTGAGTATGGTTGCGTTCATGGTCTGGGCAGCGAGCGTGCAACGAAGCGGCGCTCGCACTGTCTGCGTTCAGTCATGAAGATGCTTGCCCATACCTGGGCCGGTTTCACTACCGGCGCAGCGCCGCATGCATCTCCTTGGCAAGCCGCAAGATCCGCTGTGGGCCGACGGCTCAGCCGCAACCGGAACAGGCGGTAGATTCAGCCGGAATATGCAGAGGCACGGCTGTGCTGCTTTTTGGTGGGCCCGGACCGCGTTAGCCATTGTTGTTCACTCGTGCGTGGCTGCTCACGCCAAGCATCTCTTCGAGAGTTGAGCCAGCTCATCATCGTTTTTGATGACATGCTTGAGCCACTCAAGCAGTGGCCATCGGGCCCAGCATGCGGCCCTCTGGGCCATATGGGCGGCAGGGCTGGATGGCTCGGTGTGTTCAAAAGAGGCGGCGACCTGCTCGAGAAGTGCAATGGCATCTGCACGAGTGCGGACAAGCGTGTCGGAGTGCGGCCCGTGTTCCGATCCGGTTGGCGCAGGCATCCGAGCGGCATTCTCGAAAGGTGCGGAATCGGCAGCTGCCTCATCAGCTGTGGGCAGCTGAACGGGTTCATCATTGGCGCCCCAACGCCGAGCCAGATGCTGAAGATCTTCCAACGCCGCCCATATGGCTGCAAAGCTGGGGGCTTCATCGCCCAGTCTGTCATTCAGCGTGTCCTCCAAGGACTTCGACGCTGCACGGAATTGAGCCAGCTGCGCGGCCAGCACTTTCAGACTGCTGTCGGGAACCGAGGATCGCTGTTTCTCCAGCTCTTCAAGAGTTGTCCTGCCCTTCACAATTTCATGCGCTTCGCAAGGATGGCGCCGTACTGCTTGATCCAGCGCCACTGCGGCTTGCCAGGCCAGCATATTGATGCGAATGCTGCCAGACTGCAGCAGAGGTGCATTTCCCAGCTGCTCTACGGAGCGTTTGAGAAACCAGCTGATATTGCCAATACGAGCCCCATATCGCCAATCTTCCGGCTGCGGGTGAAGGCTGTCCCCATAGCGAGCGGCCAAGGCGTCGAGCAAGGCATAGCCTTGCGTCAGACCCGGTAGGCCGTGCTGGCTGGCCACGGCGTCAGTGAGCCATATCGCGAGTCGAAGGTCTTTGGTTTGCTCCTGAAGCAATTGGATACAACGCCGCGTGACAAATGGCAGGTCAGCTTCCTTGCGGGCCGTGATCCATTCGCCTTGATCGAGTGACGGATCTTCCTGTTGGAGCGCACTCTGTATTTCGTCGAACTCCGTGCTCAGCAGCATGTCTGTTCCACGAGGGTCCTCGCTGGTGACGGGCCGCAGAAGATCGTTGAGGTCAAAGAGTGTGATGGACTACATGGGCTGGGGTTGATGTGTGTCAGAGCAAAAAATGAAGCGCATATGCAATGAACTCTGAAAGCATTGAGGAATATCCAGAGTCTGCAAGATTTCACGAGCTCACCAATGCCGCCCGCCAGCGGGCAGGTGACTTACTCGCTGTGCAGTATTTCTGGTAACCGATGTGCTGCCCCGCGGCAGCCGCCAGTCCGGCGATTGACTGTTTTCCAGGAGATCATGCTTCACGAAGCAGGGTTGGTTGGGGCCCGAGGGAAACGACAAAGACAGGCATCAGGAGTCACTGATCTACCGGTGCTTGAGACCTCGATGAAGTCTTCAGTGTCAGATGCTCCCAGTTCCCGTCATTGCGGGTACTGTTTCTTTGGTTCGACCGGCACCGATATAGTCATAGCCGGACTGAAGTTGCAGGGCGGGATGAGCAAGTTCTTGCGTGCCATCCATGCATCGCGTTTTGACGTGCCTGTTGCGAAACGCAAAAACAAAAAAGCCCGCTGTGAAGCGGGCTGTCTTGTTTGCAAGCTCTGGTTTTGCTTGCGATATTTGGTAGGCGCGATTGGACTCGAACCAACGACCCCCACCATGTCAAGGTGGTGCTCTAACCAGCTGAGCTACGCGCCTGTCGTCGATGGGATGAATTCTAGCAGCGGAAAAATGGTGGTTTGGGCAAAGTCGCGACTTTTTTGCGTTCGAGCCCCATTTTTCTCATTCTGCTACCCGCTCAAGGCTTGGCTGGGGACGGCTGATTCGCTACTAAACTTTGATGTGTTTTCCATCCAATGAATCGGCAACCCCATGATAAAAGCACAAGCAGGCATTCTGGCGTCTCTTCCTGAGCAGGGACGCTATGTTTTTTTCACCCTGGCCGGTGCAAGTACGGATTTGCAGGACAGCCTGAGGAAATTGCAGGCAAATGTTGACGGTCAGCAGGTAGTGGTGGGTCTGGGCCTGCAGGTGCTGCAGCAACTGGACAGGAAGCTGCCGCTGATGCGCGAGTTTCCCCCGCTCAAGGGCCCTGAGTTCGCAGTGCCCAGCACACCTTATGCGCTGTGTCTGTGGCTGCGTGGCGACCAGCGCGGTGAACTGATCACTTTGACGGCTAGGCTGGCGACCTTGTTGGCGCCGGCCTTCAAGCTTGATCATGTGGTGGATGCCTTTGTGCACCAGCGCTCGGATAACGGCCACGGCCGAGATCTGACTGGCTATGAAGACGGCACCGAGAACCCCGAGGAGGATGAAGCCGTGGCTGCCGGCATTGCTGCAGAGCAGGGGGCTGGGCTGGATGGCTGCAGCTACTGGGCTTTGCAGCAGTGGGAACACGACTATTCGGCTTTTGAAAGCATGAGCACCACTCAGCAGGACCATGCCGTGGGTCGCCGCCGCAGCGACAACGAGGAGCTGGACGATGCTCCGGAGTCGGCCCATGTCAAGCGCACGGCGCAGGAGAGCTTTGAACCTGAAGCCTTTGTGGTGCGCCGCTCCATGCCCTGGTGGAGCGTCAGTCCGCAGGGCAGCGATCGCAGCGGATTGATGTTCTCTGCCTTTGGTTGCAGCTTTGACGCGTTCGAGGCCCAGATGCGCCGCATGCTGGGCATCGATGACGGTATCAGCGACGGGCTGTTTCGTTTCTCCAGGCCGCTGACGGGCTGCTATTTCTGGTGCCCGCCGCTGTCTGGCGGCAAGCTCGATCTGACGGCGCTGGGCCTGCAGGCCTGAGTCAGGACGCGAGGGTAAAGAAAAATGGGCCAGATGGCCCGTTTTTTTGTATTTCACCCATAAGGGGATGGAGGCGGGGGGCTAGTTGGCCTTGCCTGCGCTGGCCGATGACTGGGTCGCAAACGTGATCTGCGACATTCCGGCGTGGCGGGCTGCCTCCATGACGGTCACGACCGACTGGTGCGGGGAGTTGGCATCGGCGCTGATGATGACCACGCTGTCACGGCCTGCCGTTGCCGCGCCGGAAAGAGCGGCTGCGACGGAGGAGACGCTACGGTCATCCACGCCTTGCTTGTTGACGGAGTAGCGCCCGTCGGCAGAGACGCCGACAATGATTTCCTTGGGCCGGTCGCGTTGCTGATCGGCATCTGCCACGGGCAGGGTCAGTTGCAGCTCGGTGAACTTGCTGTAAGTGGTGGAAAGCATCAAAAAGATCAGCACCACCAGCAGCACGTCGATGAAGGCGATCAGATTGATCTCGGGCTCATCGCGGTGACGAGGACGGAAGTTCATGGTGAATGCGTTCCGCTTCTTACTTGGCAGGCTTGAGGCGGCCCAGATGGCGCACGAACTGCTCGGATGCCAGTTCCATGCCCAGCAGATAGCCATCCACCCGCGCGCGGAAATAGCGCCAGAAGATCAGCGAGGGAATGGCCACCATCAGACCGAATGCCGTGTTGTAGAGCGCGATCGAGATGCCATGAGCGAGCTGGGCGGGGTTGCCAGCGCCGGAGCTGGCACCGGGCTGGGAGCCGAAAATCTCGATCATGCCGATCACCGTGCCCAGCAGGCCCAGCAGCGGCGCCGCCGAGGCGATGGTAGCCAGGGCGCTCAAATACCTTTCCAGCTTGTGGGCGGCGGCGCGTCCTGCGCCTTCCATGGCCGAGCGCAGCTCTTCCTCGCTGCTTTCGGGGTGTGCCTGGCGGGTGCGCAGGCCGGTGGCCAGCACCTCACCCAGTACCGAGCTTTGCGCCAGTTGCTGGGTGGTTTCTGCACTGGGCAGGTTTTTGTTGGAGACCGAAATCGCTTCGTTGAGCAAATTGGCCGGCGCAACCTTGCTGGCTTTCAGCGAGGCAAAGCGCTCAAAAATCAGGGCCAGAGCCAGAATCGAGCAGGCAATCAAAGGCCAGATAGGCCATCCTGCGGCTTGTATGATCGACAGCAACGTTGCTCTCCCTCGTCGTTCTGAAATTGCAGCCGATGATTATCACCCACTGTCGTGCTGTTGCGAGCCGTTTTTGCGGGCCTGATATGTTGACTTGAGTCAGTGCAGCAAGATCGCCAAGCGAGGCTTGAGCGATGGAGCTTGTTCAGGCAGCAGGGCACGCAGAACTTGCGTTTCTTTGCGAATGTTTTCGCGTATAGCACAGAAATCTGTGGATAACTTTGTGATCTAGTCGCCGTGTCGGCAGTCTGTCGGCGTTGCAGTGAAGGCTTGTTACGAGTTTGACAGCTGTGTGAATGGCAATAAATTGTTTTAAATCAATGAGATGGGTTTTGTCCTTAAGGTGATTTTTAGAGTCGTTCCGGATTTGTCGCCGACAAGGCTGGACGCCGACATCTGTGGAGAATCCGGCCCGCGTATGACCTCGCTGACACCGCATGAATTCAATGTTTGAACGATCAAACCCAACAGCCACGCAGCATGTATGGGAAGTTGGCGCGCTATGCCACGCCATCGGTGATGCCTTGCAGGCGCGCTTCAATCCAGTCGCGGTGCGTGGCGAACTCAGTGGCTTTTCGCGCGCCGCCAGCGGGCATTGTTATTTCAATCTCAAGGATGCGAGCGGGCAGATTCGCTGCGCCATGTTCCGCCGTGCGGCCGAGCAGGTCGGTTTCTCGCCACGTGATGGCGAGCTGGTCGAAGTCAGAGGGCGTCTAGGCGTCTACGAGCAGC
Source organism: Comamonas sp. Z3 (assembly GCF_008121565.1). Classification (NCBI taxonomy): domain Bacteria; kingdom Pseudomonadati; phylum Pseudomonadota; class Betaproteobacteria; order Burkholderiales; family Comamonadaceae; genus Comamonas; species Comamonas sp. Z3. The sequence continues at coordinate 224,119 of NZ_VOQU01000007.1, read as the reverse complement.
GCGGTGATTTGCAACTGGTGGTGGATACCATGCAGCGAGCCGGGCAGGGGGCTCTGTTCGAGCAGTTTTTGCGCCTCAAGGCCCAGCTGGAGTCAGAGGGTCTGTTCGACGCTGCGCGCAAGAGGCCGCTGCCCCCCTTGCCGCGCGGCATCGGCTTGGTCACGTCCCTGGGCGCAGCCGCCTTGCACGACGTGGTGACGGCGCTGCGCCGTCGGGTGCCGCATATTCCGGTGGTGATCGTGCCTGCTCTGGTACAAGGCGCACAGGCGCCGCAGTCACTGGTGCAGGCATTGTCAAAACTGTATCGGCTGGCACAAGACGGTCAAGGCTCAAGCGGCAATTTGCCTGCTGACTCCGCACGGCAGCCGGTGATTGACACCATCTTGCTGGTGCGCGGTGGCGGCTCGCTGGAAGACCTCTGGGCCTTCAACGACGAACAGCTGGCGCGCACCATTGTGCAAAGCCCGGTGCCACTGATCAGTGGCGTGGGCCATGAGACTGATTTCACGATTGCCGATTTCTGCGCCGATCTGCGCGCGCCCACGCCCACGGCAGCGGCCGAGCTGGTGACCCAGCCGCGCGAGGTCTGGTTGGGCGCGCTGGGCCTGATGGGGGACCGTCTGGACAACGCCGTGCAGCGGGTGATGGATCGCCAGGCCCAGCGCCTGGATATGGCGGCCCAGCGCCTGGGCCGGCCCAGTGAGCAGCTGACACGCAACCAGTTGCAGCTCAGCCGGCAAGCGCAGCGTCTGCGCCATGCGATGCTACTTAAATTACAGCATCTATCGCAGAACCAGAAAGCGTTTCAGGCTAATTTTCCCAATATTCTCCGACGCAGCCTGGAGCAGCAAAGGCACAAGCTCGATCGTATCGACCTGCGCATGCAGTTGCTGGACCCTCGCCTGGTGCTGCAGCGCGGCTATGCCTTGCTGACGGATGAGCAGGGCAGGCCTGTGACTCAGGTTGGACAGGCCGTGCCGGGAGCGGCGCTGAAGGCCCAGTTGTCGGACGGAGCGGTGGATGTGGTGGTCACTCAGCCGCGTCTGCTTTGAGGCTCGCCAGCCACAGGCGGGCCACAAAACACCTCCACGCTCACCGGGTTCTTCATCAGAACTCTTTTGCAATCGGCGCAGGCAATGCAGCAGGGTCCAGCGTTCATGCGCTGTAAGCCGTTAGCGCATGCTTTTTCCCGCTTGAGCAATAGTCCTGATGAATGGCGCGCAGCCTCTCAGTTCTTTCTACAATGGTTCGGTTAGTGCAATACTTGACGTCTGCAGTACAGCAATGTGCTTGCCGCCCTGGCCGGCACAACGGTCACCGCTCAGGCGCCATGGCACTGGACGGCTCCCAAAAATTTCAACCACGAGGAAAACCATCATGGAACGCACCCTGCCCCCCCTGCCATACGCTATTGATGCACTGGCTCCGTTCGGCTACAGCCAGGAAACGCTGGAATTCCATCACGGCAAGCACCATAACGCCTATGTGGTGAACCTGAACAACCTGCAAAAGGGTACCGAGTTCGAAAACATGGATCTGGAAGAGGTCGTCAAGAAGTCTTCCGGCGGCATTTACAACAACGCTGCCCAGATCTGGAACCACACCTTCTTCTGGAACTGCATGACTCCCAACGGCGGTGCAGAACCTACAGGCGCTCTGGCCGATGCCATCAACAAGAAGTGGGGCTCCTACGCCGAGTTCAAGAAGGCTTTCGTGGCTTCCGCTGCGGGCAACTTCGGTTCCGGCTGGACCTGGCTGGTGAAGAAGGCCGACGGTTCCGTGGACATCGTCAACATGGGCGCTGCGGGCACCCCCCTGACCACCGCCGACAAGGCGCTGCTGACCGTGGACGTGTGGGAACACGCTTACTACATCGACTACCGCAACCTGCGTCCCAAGTTTGTCGAGACCTTCCTGGAAAAGCTGGTGAACTGGAAGTTCGCTGAAGCCAACTTCGCTTGATGCTGCACAGCTGCGGTCGCTGACTGCAGGCCGTCTGCAATGATCAATGGGCCCACGAGATTGCGATCGTGGGCCCATTGTTTTTTGCGTTGGTGCGCAGGGGGCGGCGGTGAGGGTAGCCAGACAGTGCCCGGCCATGCCTCGCCGCCAATGCCCGCCGGCAGCTCCGCTCTGCACTGCCTGGCTTCATTCAAGCTCGTCAAGTGGGCCGTTCAAGAACTCCTCTCTGTCGGAGTCGATGGAATCGGCTGCCGCCTGCAGGTAGGCACCGAAGCTGGGCGCAATCCATTGGATCTGGTCGGGGTCGTGTACGTAGGCGATGATCTGGCCACGCTGGCCTTCAGGACCGGGGTGTTGATCGACCAGCAGCACGATATCTCCGTAAAAGCTGGCAAATGGCTGCCAGCCGGCCTGCCACCAGCGCCCGCTAAGGCGCGGGTCCTGCGACGCAGGACCGGCCAGATCCCACATGCGCTGGGCCCGCTTTTCCATGCCGGCTGCCCGGGCCGTGGCCTGCGCTGGCGTGAGAAGGTCCAGCGCATCCACAAAGCCCGGCCGCTGGAACAAAGGCTGGGTGCGGTCGGAACTGCTGCCCGCCGTCAGACGCCAGAGGGCGGCGAGATCGGGATCCAGCGGCCCGAGCTCTGCCACCAGAGCGGCCAGCTCTTGCTCGCCTGCCGGAGGCATCGGATCGAAGGGCAACTGGAATGCGGCATACACGGCCTGCAAATGCGCAAGATACTGATCAGGTCTCATGGTGATTGGAGCGCCTTCATCGGAGGTGGATGGGTTGGAGCGAGGGGGCCGTTGGGGCTCGGAGATCGGAGGGTGGAAATTCAGGGAGTGACCAATGTTCGCAGGAAACTGCGACCGATCGTGGCTTGGGAGACCTCGCGACGGGAGAGCTTCCAGAGGGTACGCCAGTCAAGGGGACATTTCTGCGCTGAATGGGCCGACGCCACTGATGCCGCATGTTTTTGGCGAGGTCTTGCAGCTAGTTCGGTGGACGCAGTGGCGCATCGATCGGCTTTTCGTGAGCGGGTCACTGTGAAGCGGGACATGGCCGGCTGCTCCCGTTGCTGAAATCAGGAGGGCTGGGCATGCACGCAGGCTCGTAGCCGCGCGCAAGAGCACCCGGCTGGCAATCATTTGGCGGGATGCGAGGAGATTCAGCTTGGGGCAGCTCGTCCCGGACTCAGAGGATGCGCACAGATGGACTATGGCTGGCCACTCGATATTGATCGCGTCCGACGAGCTGTAGCAGCCAGATGAGGCGCAGCGTCATTGGTAGAAACTGGACGGCGGGGTCTTGAAGTGGCGCCTGAACATCGCTGCAAACGCGCTTGGGCTTGAGTAGCCGCAGTCCATGGCCACTTCGATGAGCTTGTCGCCCTCGGCGATCCGGCGCAAGGCGTGGAGCAAGCGCGCCTGTTCACGCCACTGCGCGAAAGTCATACCGGTTTCCTTGGCAAAAAGCCGGTGCAATGTTCGCTCGGCCACGCCTATGGATTGCGCCCAGTCGGCGGCACTGGATGTGTCCGAGGGGCGTTTGGACAAGGCATCGCATATCAAGCGTATCCGCGTGTCGACCGGCATGGGCAGGTGCAGCGGTATGCTGCTGGAGACTCGAAGTTCGCAGACCAGCAAGTCCAACAGCAAGGCTTCGCGGCCTTCGACTTGCGCGGTTGGCGCAATCCTGACGGCTTCGACCAGCAGCTCGCGCAATAACGGCGATACGTTGATGACACAACTTTCGGCTGGCAGATTCGCAATCTTTGTCTCGTCGATGTACGCGGTGCGCATCAGCACATCACCGGACATGGTCACATTGTGTCGCAGCCCCGCGAGCATCCACAGAGCCCGGTTGGGCGGGACCACCCATGAGCCGATGTCCGAGTGCACCACCATCACACCATCGGTGGCGTAGAGCAGCTGCCCCCTCGGGTGTGAGTGCCATCCGGTAGAGCTTCCCGTCGGCCAGGCGTTCTCCATGACGACCAAAGGGCGTGGCAGGTTGTCGAAGTGCTTGTGCTTGTCTGATGGATGGGCGTGCATGGCAGAAACTCTACAGAAGTTGGCAGATCAGCGTGCGACTGCCGTGCAGCTTCTCGGTACGCTTCATGCTGGCAGTGACCTTGATCATCATCAAGGCCTAGATGCCCGAATCCATTTTGTCCATTGGGTCTGTCGAACTCCTCGTTCGCAGGCTTCCATCTGCTCTACAAGCCTTCCATGTCCGCGAAATCTGCAACGCTCGACGCGCCGGCCGTGTCATCTTCTGGATCAGTGGCGGAGCAAAAGCCACACGGCTTTTTGCTGCCCATCGTCGGAGGCGCGGCCTTTGCCCACCTGCTCAACGACCTGATCCAGGCCATGCTGCCGTCGATCTATCCGCTGCTCAAGTCGAATTTCTCGCTCAGCTTCGGGCAGATCGGCATCATCGCCCTTGTTTATCAGGTCACAGCCTCCCTGCTGCAACCCTGGATCGGGATGTACACCGACAAGCATCCCAAGCCCTACCTGCTGCCTTCTGGCATGGTGATGACCTTGATTGGCATTGCACTGATCGCCACGGCAAATTCCTTTCCCATGCTGCTGATTGCCTCGGCCGTCATCGGCGTGGGCTCTGCCACTTTCCACCCCGAAGCATCGCGCATAGCGCGTCTGGCGTCGGGTGGCCGCTTCGGCACGGCGCAGTCCACCTTCCAGGTCGGCGGCAATACCGGAAGTGCCATCGGACCGCTTCTCACGGCCGCCATCGTCATCCCCCTCGGTCAGGGCGGAGTAGCCTGGTTCATGCTCGTGGCGCTGGTCGCCATCTTTGTGCTGTATCGCCTTACGGTGTGGGTGCAGCACCATGGTCAGGCCAAGGCCAAGAGTCTGGCCAGGAGCCATGGAGCCGGCCTCAGCCGGGCTCATGTGATCCAAGCCGTGATCGTCATCTGTATTCTGATGTTTGCGAAATTTGTCTACATCGCATCGTTCACGAATTACTTCACCTTCTACTTGATCGAGCGCTTCGACCTCAGCGTGCAGCAAAGCCAGATGTTTCTTTTCCTGTTCCTCGCTGCCGTCGCTGCTGGAACGTTCGTGGGCGGCCCGGTGGGTGATCGCATAGGGCGTAAGGCCGTCATCTGGATTTCCTTTCTCGGCGTTGCTCCGTTCGCTCTCGCGCTTCCCTACGCAAACCTGTTCTGGACGGCGGTATTGGCCATCACCGTGGGTCTGGTGATGTCATCGGCCTTCGCAGCACTCGTTGTCTACGCACAGGAGGCTGTTCCCGGCCGCGTGGGACTGGTATCTGGCCTGATGTTTGGTCTGATGTTCGGCATTGGTGGCATCGGCGCCGCCGGCCTTGGCGAACTGGCAGATATAAAGGGCATCGTCTGGGTTTACGGCGTCACATCGTTCCTGCCTTTGCTGGGGCTGGCCACCGCCTTTCTCCCCAGCACGCACCACAAGGCGTGATCTTCAGGCCTGCGACGATCACTTCCGGGCCATGCCCTGCAAAGGCGCGTGGCTTCCAGATGCCCGCAATTCAAGTCCGCCGATGGCCTCCTGCTTCGCGCAGGCAGAGTCAAGGTCTGCTGGGGGCGATCCGGCCAGAAGCCGTCGGTCACAAACGTCAGCCTTTGTGCACAGGAGCAGCAGTACCATCGAACCCCTAGTCATCACCACCTTCCCGGCGATCCTGCCAATCAGGTCCAGGGCCAGCGTGCTTGGGCCTTGGTCTGGTTGCTGTTCGCCAAAGACAATGTTGAATGCTCAGGCTCGGCTCCTATTGCCCGAGCCTGAGCTGCGAGCCCAAAGGGTCCATGTTGAAAGCAATGCAGCGGTGGACCCGGCGGGCATTCTGTAGCGGTGTTGTTCAAGCACCGACGGGCCAACTTGGCAGGAGTGAAAACATGTCATATATCGATGGTTTCGTGATCGCAGTCCCCACCGCCAACAAGGAAAAATTCATCGAGCACGCACGCAAGCTCGATCCGATATTCCTCGAACTGGGTGCAATCCGCGTGATCGAGGGATGGGGCGATGATGTCCCCGAGGGCAAGGTCACGGATTTCCGGCGCTCGGTCCTGGCCACCTCCGAAGAAACGGTTGCTTTCTCCTGGGTTGAATGGCCGGACAAGGCCACGCGCGACGCCGCAATGAAGAAGATGATGGAAGACCCGCGCATGGACCCGTCAGCTCCCGGCAACCCGCCCATGCCCTTCGACGGCAAGCGCATGATCTTCGGTGGCTTTGAGCAGGTCGTCGAAGTGAAGGCATGAACCCTGCGCTGTGCTACTGATTGCGGCTTGCTGATTGGCTCGCCAACGGTCTCACTTCACATGTGACTGCGGCATCGGCTTGCGCCAATCCCTGGTGCAAGTGCAGCCGGGAATGTGCAACGCCCGACCCGGAACAAGGTCGGGTGTCTTTTCATGGCGATAGCACGCGAGGCTGGGCCGTAGCCCTTGCGGCCCAGGTCAGCTGCGGAGCTTGTGGCTGATGAATAGCTTGAGCCGTCTGTAGCCCAGCACGATGCCTGTGAATGCCAGCGCAAACGCACCCAGGCTGAGCAGGACCAGCATGACATCTCGCGGCCAAGCGCTGCGCAGCATCCACGGCAAGTCCCAGCTGTGCAGGAAATTGAACAACCATCTGCCTGTACGCTGGCTACGGTCCAGGCTCAGCACCACATCACCGGAGTACGGGCTGATGTAGACGATGGTGTTGCCCGGATCCTCGAACTGGACCCTGAGTACGGGTAGCTCGCGCGCCGCTGCAGCATACATGGAAGCCTCGCCCCGACGGTAGTAGTAGGCGTCGAATTCGTGCAACCAGGCGGTGGAGCGTATGGCAAAGGGCAGCAACCTCTGCGCTGCCTGCTCCAGCAGAGACTGCTCAAATGCACGCTCCACCTTGGGCGCAACAGCATCTGCGGGCAGCACGCGGGTGTCGCCCGCTCCGTCAAAGGCCAGCAGATAGGGCTGCCCGTTCAGCCATTTCCATTCGACCTCGCGCGTGTCAAAGCCCTGGGCATCGAGCAGGGCCAGTGCCTGGTGCGTGGTGAGTCCAGCGCTCGTGGCGCCCGGGCCTGCATGCTGGTAGGCGCCCAGGTTGGGACGGGCTCCCTGCGGGCTGAAGAGTCCCAGTGGATTCATGGACATCAGGCCGCTGAAAATCCAGCAGGTCATCACTGCCCCGAATACGAGGCCCGTGATGTGGTGCCAGCGCATCTGGAACTCCCGGTAAGGAGTCTTGGCGCCAGATTTGTAGCGGCCATGGAAGCGCCATCGCCAGATGCCCACGAAGGTGCCAGTGATGGCACACAAGGTGCCCCAAGCGGAAAGGCCGATGACCAACCAGCTCCATAGGGGATCCCTGGAGCCATCGCGGAACATGTATACCCAGTGGAGCCAAGCCCCCACGTAGTTCCAGTAGCGTTGATGACGCGGCACATCCATGACCACCTCACCGGTGCTTGACGAGATGTACAGCAGGCTTGATGCGGAATCATCCATCCGGACCTTGATGAGAGGCCTATGGGGATTCAGCAGGGCCGAGTGCGTCCAGCGATCGTCCTGGGTTCGACCTTGTAGAACGCCATTCGCTCCAGACGTGAATGCTCGGGCGCTATGCAGTGCGGTTGCGTCATCGGGTGGCGGAGCAACAGCTCCCGTCCCGGCATCAACGACTCGCAGCGTGCCGTCAGCCTCCTTGAGCCGGTAGCTGGGACGGCCTGCAATCGTGGTGAGGGTGATCTGCTGCACCTTGTCCGGCGATGGGCTGTGGTTCAGCGCTGCCTCAACCGGCAGGCAGCACTGACCAGTGCTCAGAGAGGGCAGTGCGCGCAGGTGCTCGGACGGCAGCAGCTTGGGGTAGCCGACAAAGAGCATGACCACTCCGCTGAAGACCCAGAGGGCCATCAGCACACAGGCAGCCACTGCTGTCCATCGATGCACCAGGAACACCAAGCGTTTGGCATGGGCGGAAGTCCACATCAGCAGCCCGATCAGAAACGATGGTTCAAGGTCAGCTCGACACGTCGTCCTTCCCCGACAAACCACTGGGTATTGGTGTAGTAGGAAGTCGTGAAATAGTGCTTGTCGAAGAGGTTGAACCCGCGCAGTGTGAGCGTGGTGGCCTTGGCTGCCTTCCATTGCAGCGCCAGGTCAGCGGTGGTGTATGCCGGCAGCTTCAAGGTGTTTGCGTTATCTGCATAGCGCTTGCCCACATGGCGCAGACCGCCGGACAGTGTCCAGTCAGGCACGAGCTTCCAGCTGACCCAGACATTGGCAACGCGTTCCGGTACGTCCGTCGGCACATTGCCGTTACGCGAGACCGTAACGCCGCCTGCCGACTCGCTGAATTCGTCATAGCGAGCCTTGAGCAAGGCGATGTTGGCATCGATCTGCACCGTCTTGCCAAGCGGCATCGATAGCGTGCCTTCAATCCCCCTGGACGAACGCTCGCCGACCTGCACGCGCAAGGCAGGGTTGGCAGGATCTCGTGTCAGCAGATTGTTCTTGGTGATGGAATATGCGGCAAGCGTCCAGTCTCCCTTGCCCTCCCAGAACGATTGCTTGACGCCGATCTCGAACTGTCTGCCGGTCGATACATCGAAGGTGGAATTGGCCGCCGACAGTAGAAGCAGGCCGCTGACGGGATCTGCCGCCCTGGAAGCTTGCGCATAGAGTGACAGATCCGGGTTCAGCTTGTAGACGGTGCCAAGGCGCCATCCGGTATTGGAATAGCTTCGCTTGAAGGCTTGATTGCCGGCGACCAGATCCTGGCGCGAGAGGTCCGTGTGGTCGAAGCGCGCACCCGCCACGACAGACCAGCGATCGGTCAGTTCCAGCCTGTCTTCCGCGAACAGCGCATACTGCTCCGCCTTGTTCTCATAGCGGGGAATGAAAGGGACAGAGCTGTTGTAGTTGCCGGGGACCGGGTTGTAGGGATCCACGGAGCCCGAGCTGCCTGTGTAGGTGTTGTTGGTGTGCTGAAACGATGCCCTATTGACGTCGAACCCTAGGGAGACCTGATTGGCGCGCCCGAACAGACTGCCGCTGAAGCTCACATCCGTCGTGTTGCCTGTCTGGGTCTGGTCGTGACCGATTTCCGTATTGTCCGAGCGGTCGATCAGCCCTGTGGCCATGTTGTATCGATAGGCTTCCGCAGTGCGCCAATAGCGATCACTGCCGATGTGGTAGAGCTTGCTGCGCACCACCACCTTGCTGCTGGGGGCCCATTGGGCGAGCAGCTCGGTCCAGCGGTCCTTGTACTGAATGCGGCTGTCCGCGACGTTGTAGTTGCGCTCACGGATGGCTGGATCCTGGACCCCATTGATCAGCGGTGTGCCGAAGTAGCGCATGGGCTTTTGCCGGCCCTGCGCATGCGACAGCTGCAGGTTGAGATCAGGTGTCACATCCCAGCGCAATGCGCCAGAGACTGTGCGGTTGCTGGAGTCCCCGCGATCCACCCAGCCCTCTGATTGATCACCGCTGACATCCAGGCGGTAGGACCACTGGTCGTTGATTGCGCCGCCGCTGCCAAAGGCCAGCGCACGCCTGCCATTGGTTCCTGCGGTGGCCTGGATTTCGTTCTGAACAGGCCCGCGTGCCGGCTTTTTGGGGATCACGTTGACCACGCCGCCAATGGCGCCGTCACCATGGATCACGGATGCCGGTCCACGCAGAACCTCAATACGCTCGATGGACCAGGTGTCGAAGGGAAAGCTCACTCCGACGCCGCCGTACTGACGCGTGCCGTCGTATAGACGCATGACCGAGGTGGTGTCCGTGAAACCTCTGGCCGAAAGAGAACTGCCGCTATTGCCCGGATGTCCGAGGCTGGTGATGCCGGTAGATCGCGTGATGGCGTCGACGAGAGCCGTGTCGCCGCGAGCCTCCAGTTGCTCGCGCGTGGTGACCTCGACACTGGCCGGTGTATCGCGTGCACTGAGGTCAAGCCGGCTGCCGGTGCTTACCGCACGCTCCAAAGAGGTATTGCCCGAAGAGTGAACGGTGACCGTGTCCAGGGTGACATCGGGCTGCGCCCAACCCGCTGAAGAGGCCGCGAGAAGAGGCGCGGCTAGCGATAGCTGGGCAACCGTCAGCGCCACATGCTGGCGTTGGAGCGGTAGGGACGAAAAAGAGCGAGCGCTGCCATCAGGCATCGCACCAGAAGAGTAAGAGGTCATGGAAAAACTGCGTGCAAGTGGAATCGGCCGGGCAGGGCTGAGCCCGACGGCGATAAGGTGCGGCCGTCTCAGTAGACGGGCACAGCGGACTTACACGAGTGCTGGTGGTCCTCGCGGGGGCAAAGCGGCCCCCACCAGCGCGGCAATGCGCGCCGAAACCACGGGATGCAGTGCCAGGCCAAGCGGCTGTGGCTGTTCAAGATGCTGGGAGGAATAGGCCGGAGGTGCTGTGATGGTCAGGCACAGGGGGCAGTCCAGCGAATGATGCAGACCGGGTGTGGCTTGCCCATCGTCATCCAGCATGATCACCTGCATGCTGCCGCTCGAGGTACAAACAACCTCGATGACTTTGGGATGCACGATGGGTGACGCGACTGCAATTGCCAAAGTCAGCATGAACCACGCCAAAACCAGGCGGGTCAGTGACAGTGAGTTACGCAGCGCTTGCATGGTCGCGCATTATGAATGCCTTCGCGCGGGAACTGAGCAAAGACCTGCGTTTACCGCGTTTGAGCAGAGTCGAGTCACCCTAATCTTTCTGCAATCGAATCCAGCATTCTTGCCCAGGCCTGACTCTCAAAAGCCTGCGATAAAAACGATTGGTCTTCCAGAGGCCGGGTATGCCTTTGCTCCTGACCGCGGCAAGCGGTTTCCGGGGCAGCATCGTCCAAGTCTCTGCGGTCAATGATTTTGCGATGGCCGAGTGGCCAGGAGCAGGGTTAGCAAGCCGGTGCAGCCAGTATTTGACGAAGTGATAGCGAGAGAGACCAGGAGCCTCAGTGATGCACCAGAAAAGGTGTCGCCGACAGGCCGTCGGTCGTGAATGTCTCCATAAAGAAAAAGTGGCCGCTAGGGCCACTTTTAAATCGCAAACTGCGAACGGTCTTGATCCTTGATCCAGTTCGGCGGCTTTCCTCGGCCGGTCCAGGTCTGGCCAGTCACGGGGTCGCGGTATTTGGGAGCCACAGTGCCTGCCTCGCGCTTTTGCTTTTGCTTGGCTGGAGGAAAGACATCGTCCTGTGTCAGGCCGAAAGCCTCAATCAAATTCTTGATCTTTTGCACCGCGTCTGCGACTTCAGTCTTTCGGGCCGCAGCAATCTGTTGCTCAAGAGCCTCGCGTTGCGCCAACAAATCCTTATAAGAATGTGTACTCATCTAAAAGAGGTCCTATGTAAAGTTATGAACCAGCACTAAAGGGATGCACCCATACATGAGATACGTCGTTTATGCAGTTGGTTCACTTTCAGTGGAAAGTGACCGCGTACATTGTGTCTTGGTTTGAGGCGGGTCAACTTCAAAAACTCAGGCGCGACACAAAAAAACGATTCTCGTGGGTTGCGCTGATCTGCGCTCAGTCATCTCGCAGGGCTCATATTCCATCGCAAGCGATGGAATGCCTGGCTGAGTTCATGTGGGGGAGTGACCGTTTTGGCACAGGGGCTGGTCCAGGGGAATTCTGGATTCGCTAATGCTGGCGCGGGTTTGCGGGCGATTTGGGCCGAGCGCGGGGTGTTGTCAGCGTTGGCTCGAACTGGGTCGGCCCAGCGCACAAAGCGGCCAGAATGGGCAGATAGTGCCCGGAAGAGGGCTGGCACGCGACTGCCGGTTTTTCCTGTGCCTCGGGCGTTTACAGGCATGATTGGCTGCAAAGCTTGGAATTTTTCAAGGCGCCAAGGTCGGAAGTTTTTAGGTCGGAAGATCTGTTGCTTCCAACCTTGGAAGCCTATGAAAATCAGATAGTTATCTGGAGATGCCCCGGAGCACCTGAACTTCCCACGTCGCGAACGTCGGAAGTGGAAGAATTAGCCCTTAAAGGCGCATCTCAAAGTAGTGTGCCCAGCAAGCCGAAGGTGACCTTTAAAACAAGGATCGTTGCCTTCGCTTTGGTGGTTCAGTCACCCCGCAAGCTTCCCACATATCTTCGGGAAGCAAATGCCGTCAGGAGAACTCACGGCCAGTCTGGCTTGTCGAAGGCCTTGAGCGTATCTTGAACATCGCAACACGATCCATTGCGGTCGCTCGCAAGATCGCCAGCCAGCGTCTGCTCTCGGCGGGAGCAGTCACTCGACACTGGGCAATCTGGACGAGGTTTGGCCGCAAGTTTGCATGCCGGTTAGCGGTCGTTTGTGAGAGCCTGCGATCGACCCATTGCTCGGTGCGGCAACTGTTCTGACTCACCAGGACCGCCTGGCGGTACTACCACTGATGCATTGGCGCGAAGCCTTTCACACTCGATTCGGCTTCGCGCCTCGTCTCAATCAAGACTCTCTGATTGTTTGCTCGAATTCACGCCTCTTGGACTTAGGGAAATTGAGCATCCAATCCTATTTGGTTGTCCTGATACTGCATTTTGACCACTCAAATTTGTGGTCAGTGATCGAGACGATACCCTTGTGACAACCCTTCCGTTAATTGGGCAGTAGTACTTTATCGATCACATGAATCACGCCATTGGATTGGTATACGTTGGGAATGGTCACCGTGGCTGCGCCACCTTTTTCATCCATCAGCATAATTTTCTGTCCACTCGACTTGGCCGTAAGAGTGCCGCCACTGACGGTTTTGATCATGGCCTTGCCGTTTCCATCCTTGATCATCTTGCTCAGTGCTGCGGCATCCCACTTGCCCGGTACAACGTGGTAGGTGAGGATCGTTGTCAGCATCCCCTTGTTTTCAGGCTTGAGCAGCGTGTCTACGGTGCCAGCAGGAAGCGCATCAAACGCCGCATTGGTAGGCGCAAAGACAGTAAACGGACCAGGTCCCTTGAGCGTGTCGACGAGACCAGCGGCTTTGACCGCTGCAACCAACGTGGTGTGATCCTTGGAGTTGACCGCGTTGTCGATGATGTCCTTGGTAGGCAGCATGGGTGCACCACCAACCATCACATCGGCCATCGCTGCGACGGAGGCCGCAGTCATCGAGATAGCCAGACCGAACGAAGCCAACTTGCGTGCAGATTGAATCGAGTACATGGATGCTCCTTGATGTACAAGCCGAAAAATGCCGGCTGTAAGGAATACGCAGCCAATTCCTGTCTGGATTCATTGATTTTTGCTATTCATTCTTTGTTGGCGATGAGACGGATGCGCGGACATACAGCAAGGTTGCCTCTGACTTTATTTCGGCGGTAGAAGTCAGTGCCCCGTCTGCGAGCTATTCGGGCGGTTCGTCTGGTCACGCCCTGCAATTTGTGGCGCTGCGATGTCCGACGCTTGGAGCACGCAGCCTTTGGCAAGATGCATTCAAGATTCTGAGAATATTTTTCTGTTTATTCGTGCGCTGCCCACATCCAGCAGCTCAGTTGCTGCGTATAGGTAAATACCCAAGGTCAGCAACATGCCTTGGCAGTTATCCAACAGCGCCGCATGAAGGATGTGCTTCTGATCACAATGGCTACATGAGCGCCAATACACCGGACCACGAACTGATGGACTTACTCGATCGCGTAGCAACCCGGGATGAGGTTGCTCTCAAGCTTCTATACGATCAGACTGCTTCCCGGCTGTATGGTCTGGCTTTGCGCATCCTCGGCAACAAGGAGTGGGCCGAGGATGTGCTGCAAGAGAGCTTTCTGGCCATCTGGCGCAGTGCGGGGACTTACCGGGACTCGCTCAGCCCACCCCTGGCCTGGATGGGCATGCTGGTGCGCAGCCGGGCATTGGACTTTTTGCGCCGGCGCAGAGCCGAACGCCTGCATCTCAATGTGCCTATTGAGGATGCCGACGCGCTGCCGCAGGACAAGGACACGCAAGGGCCAATGCAGTTGGTGGAGGCCAGTGAACAAGCCGTTGTTTTGCATCAGTGTCTAGAAAAGCTGGAGCCGCCCCAGCGCCAAGTGGTGAGCTTGGCCTATCTGAGGGACTTAAGCCATAGCGAGCTGGCCAGCAGCCTGAAGCTGCCGCTGGGGACCGTCAAAACATGGGTACGCCGCAGCCTTGAGCAACTGCGCAAATGCATGGCGCGCCATGTCTGAGTGCCAGGAGTCCACATCATGAATCTGATCCGAAACCCTGAATTGCTCGATCGCCTGGCAGCCTCCTATTCGCTAGGTACCTTGCACGGCGGGGCGCGCAGGCGTTTTGAGCAGATGGCTCGTGAGTTTCCCCAGGTTCGTGCGGCGGCCTTGCTCTGGCAAGGTCGCTGGTCAGCCTTTTCCGAGGTGCAGGCTCCGGTGCAGCCCGACGCAGTAGTCTGGACACGCATCGCCAACTTGCTGCAGGCAGAGAAGTCCAGCGCCAGGCTGGCACGGCAGCGTGAAGCCGCTGCATCGAAGTCGCCTTCAGGAGCGCTGGCATGGTGGCGCGGACTGGCCCTGGCAGGCGGCTTGGCCACGGTGGCGGCTATCTCGGTAGGGCTTTGGTCGCATCAAGGTCTCAGGGAAGCCTCGCAACAGAAATTGTCTGCGCTGCAGACTCAGCTCCAGATGGCGCAGGCTGAATTGCAGGCAGTACCCCAAATTCAATATGTGGCGGTACTGGCCGATGGCAAGGCCGATGCATCCATGCTGGTGACCTTTGATCCCCAGCACCAGCAACTGGTTTTGCAGCGCGTGAGCGGCTTCAAGGAGGCGGACAACAAGTCGCTGCAATTGTGGGCCTTGCCTCAGCAAGGCGCGCCACGTTCCCTCGGGATCATGGGTGATGGAAAGCTCGAGCAGCTCACGGCACAAGAATCCGAGATGAGAGCGATTCCCGCACTGGCCATCAGTCTGGAGCCCAAAGGCGGCGTACCCAGCTCAGCGGGGCCGACTGGCCCAGTGCTGTTCAAAGGGGCACTCATTCGCCGAGATCTTTGAACTATGTCTGCGCCAGCTCTGAGGCAAGCTGCACTTAATTAACTCAATGCAAAGCACAAGTCCTGGTGCCCTGACTGCTTTCAGTCATTGACACTTGATACTTGAACGACTACAGCCATCTGTGAATCAGCCGCTCGCGGCCACGTGTGGGGGAGTGACCGTTTTGGCACAGAGGCTTGTCCAAGCAAATTCTGGGATCGCTAATGTTGGTGCGGGTTTGCATGCGATTTGGTGTCTGCGGGGCATCTTGGGCGCGTTGGCACCGAATGGGCCGATCAGGGGCACAAACGGCCGGAATGGGCCGATAGCGTGCTGAATAGGGCAGGTGCTGGGATTTCCTATTTCCCTTGTATGGCGGGCACTTAGCGGGTATCAGCGCCGATAGGGCCGGGTTCCTGTCAGTTCACCGAGGTCGGACAAGATGAGGTTGGACATGCATTTGTGTCCAACCTCATCTTCTCTATGTATATCAGTGACATAGGCGCAAGATCGGCTCAATGCAGCGACGTCCGACCTGCGTGGAGGTCGGACGCTGTTTATGCGTCTTGAAATTGGTAAAGGGCTTAAAACAAGGCTCATTGCCCTAGCGTCGGAGAGACGGTTACACGCAAGCAGGCCGCAGTTCTGCGCTCCTGGCTGTAGGTGTGGCGAGGCATTGCAAATATCTCGTGTTCAGCCAATCTGCGGCTGTCGCTGTTCTACCCCTTGCGGTCATTCGCGGCATCATTTTCACGATACGATGCAGTACATCAATAGTGGTTGAACGGGTAGATCTATTTCATGCAAGTCTTTGTAGCCGGTACAGGAAAACTTGGTTCTGAATTGTTGAAATCTCTCACTTCTAAAGAGGGACAGGCAATTCTTCCCTGGCATGGCGAGCCGATTTCGAATGAAAAGAGCATCGTCATTCATGCGGGCTCTGGACGTGAGCTGCAAACAATTTCCACTTTCTGCTCTCGCACATCCTCCGTACTGATTGAACTGTCCACGGGTTCCGCAATTGAGTCCGTGGATGTCTGCTTTCCAGTTGTGCTATGCCCAAACACCAACATCCTCATGCTTAAATTTATGCATATGTTGGAATGCTCAGGCAGCTTGTTCAGCGGCTATGACATAAAGCTAACGGAATCTCACCAAGCATCTAAGAAGTCTGTTCCAGGCACTGCTGTTTCTATTGCCAACGCATTGAACATTCCTTTAGACAAGATTGCTTCAGTTCGTGATACAGCGATCCAAAAAGATGAGTTAAACATTCACGAAGAGCATCTGGGGCGGCATGCCCTTCATCAAATCAGAATCAATGACGGCTCGTGCCAAATCGAGATGGAATCGAGAGTAGTTGGCGACTCTCCTTACGTTCATGGCGTACAGCAAATCGTAAGTGCAGTGATAGGGCAAAAGCTACTAAATCGGATTTACTCGATTACTGAGTTCATTGAGAAGCGATGGCTCTGAACAAGCTCAGTCACGAGCTTCCGACGACCGCTTCTGGCCGCTAGTGAGCGGCAGGACGTACCATACTCCTGTCGCTGCTTTGCCCTCTCAAACCACCAACATGAACAGCCTCTCGTTCACCGCTGCTTGCATAGTCACAAAAGACCCTGAAGGCTTCTGCCACCTTGTCGGCTTCGCCGACAAAAAGCACGGCACGGAGCACTACCTGATGCTCCAACGCTCCTTCGCAGAGGACAAAGACGAACAGGATGAAGTGCTGGGCATGGACACCTACCATGTCGAGTGGAGCGGCCCGCAAAGTCCTTGCTATGGCGGCATCGCGGAGTTTGTGCTGAAACGTTCTGGTGTGGAGGTCACGTTCAAACGCGAGGGGGCGCAGGGCATGAATAGTCTTGAGCACATGTCCATCGACTTCGATCTTTCGGCCAGCGAATACGAGGAGCTGAAAGCAGCCTTGACGGATATTTTTGCTGGAGATGGCTGCTTTGAAATGACCGATAGTCAAGCTACCAGGACCTCATAGGCATGGCGATAGAGTACTAGGGGTCTTTAGTTCGGATGGAGCGCAGCCAATTATGGTCGATTGTGCCTGTGCTTCAGTGAGTATTTTTACCGGCCCAGTTGGCGCGGTGGCCGGTAGCAGCCGGCCGCCGAAGGCCCCTTAGTAGACGTTAGCTGCTTTCTCATTCCAAGTATCGTTATACGGAATCTGATGCCCTTTCGCCTGGGTGAGCTCGATACAAAAGGTGTTCACGCAACGGGTGCCCCGTAGGCAAGGACGGGTGTTCAAATGTTCTAGGCTCTCGCTTCATGCCTAGGCGCTGCATAACGCGTTCGGAGGGTGTGTTATCCAAAGTTGTAAAGGAAACTACTTCAGACAGGGCTAACTTATCAAATGCAAAGGAGAGTGCTGCGCTGGCCGCCTCTGTTGCAAAACCATTTCCCCATGATGCTCTGTCAAGGCGCCAAGCAATTTCAACACATGGAGTAAACGGAAGTTCATCCGTAGGCTTGTGCAATCCGGTAAAGCCGATGAATTTGGCCGTCGTCTTTTCCTCCACAGCCCAGACCCCCCAACCTTGCTGCTCGATGAGGCTACGACAATACCTCGCCAAGTCATTACTCTGTTCAACAGTAAGTGTCGCGGGAAAAAAGCGCATACTCTCCACGTCTGCATTGATGCTAGCAAATACAGGGTAGTCAGGGTCTTGCCATTGCCTGAGACGCAATCGCTTGGTCTCTATTTCCTTAATGCGCATCACTAATCCTTTCGCGTCAACGTGTCTATGACCAAATTCTCACCATGTGCGACTGCTCCCGGCCTGACAACGACAGTCGCAGTTAGACCCAGAGGGGGCAGTGCATGACCAGCCAAAGATGAGCCATAGAATTGGTTTTTTCGGGAGACTTCATAGTATGAAGGCTGTGCAACTCATCGTTTTAGTGATTGTCGTTGGCGCGATTTTTCTTGTGGTGAATGGATTATTTTCTGCTTGGGCTTTGCTGGAGCTGGCTTGGTCGATGTTGCTCAGCTTTGTAAATCTCTTTTGAGGTAGCCCGCAATAATGCGTTCCACGCCATATGGTTGTCACATCCTTGGATGCTCCGACTCAATTTTCATCCCATTGGATGCATGACGACACCGTTATCCCGGGCCCGGTGGCCCGATGTTTTAGGTCGTGTAACTGGGACGTTGAGCGTCGCTTTCATCTGCCGAGACCGACTGCTTCTGGCCGGACTGCGCCAGTCAAAGATCGGCCCAGATCCGCCACTGAAACATTCACACAAAGCAGACGTAGAGTTCATCCGAATAAAAAGGCACTTTTCATATTGCATCACTCGCGGGTTAAGCTGCGACTGGCGAATGCTCGAATGTGGATCCACTAGCCTGCGTCCGAACAGACTCGATGATGCGGCCTTTGCCGGCGTGCTTTGCCATGTACATGGCCTCATCGGCACGCTCCAATAATGAGTCGCAGGACTCGTTGTCGCCCGCATAGTAGGCAATGCCGATGCTGCAACCCACCGTGGCGGCATGTCCATCTTCTACCACGATGGGAATCTGCACCATGTCCAAACAGCGCTGCATGATGCCCACCACATTCTCGCGATTGTTTTTCCCCGTCAACACCACCACGAACTCGTCGCCACCCAGACGGGCTACACAGTCATGCGAACGCACTGCACTGTTCAACCTCTCGGCAATTGTCTGCAGCACAATGTCGCCTGCGTCGTGTCCGTGCGTGTCGTTCACGCTCTTAAAACCATCCAGATCGATAAAACACACGGCAACAGTGCCTTGGTCTCGATCAGCAAGCGCGATGGACTGTTTCATTTGCGCGATGACGAGACGGCGGTTAGGCAGCCCCGTCAGAGCATCATGAGTGGCTTGATATTCAATCTCTTTCTGGCGCTTTTTATGAGCTTCCACATCCACAAAAATCCACACTGAATCGGTATCAGTGATCTGTGCAGCATTGGCATCGACCCAGAAGATTTGACCACTGCTGTTTTGCAGCTGCACCTCGGTGCGAAAGCGCCTATTGTGGTTGAGTGCCTCGCTGGAAAGTCTCCCCATCCGCTCATATGTTTCATCGTTGGGATAAATGCAGCGCTTGGATTGCTGGAGTAACTCGGAAACGCGCTTGCCCACCATGCGTGCCATGGCTTTGTTAGCCCAGAGTATTTTGCGGTCGCGTACCTTGATCATGCCGATCAGCTCATTTTCCACAAAGAAGTTTTGCTCCTTAAGCAGCTGTGCGTTCTGGAGTTTGGCAGCGAGCTCCCGCTGCTGGTGCAAGAACAAGTTCCCAGCACCAAACGCCATAAGCAGCACGCAAAACGCGGTCAAGCTCCACGCGGACACCGCTTCACTGCGCCAAGGCTGAAGGTAGCTTGCAGTGCCCAGACCTGTATACACCGTCAATGGATAGGGGGCTGAAAGGCGTTGATAGGCGGTAATGCGCTCGATGCCGTCCAATGCAGTAGGCGTGATGTACCAGCCATGCTCTGGGTTGAGCCGCCGGGTTTCTTTGAGCGCCGAGGATGTCAAGGTTCCGCCGATACCTTTCGTCGACGTTGGGTCAGCAGCGGAGTAACGAGCCACTACCCGGCCCTCGGCAGAGCGCAAGGTGGTGGCGCTGTCTTCACCTGGTGTCAGCGTCTCAAACAATTTGCGGAAATGTTCCACCTCCAAAACAACAAAGACGGCCCCCTTGAATGCCCCATCACGGGACTCCAGCTTGCGGCCCAAGACAAGACTCCATTTTCTAAAAGAATGGCTGATCAGTGGCTCGGAGATCACCATCTGGTTTGAGTGCTTCAAAGCGTCGAAGTAGCCCCTATCCTTGATTGAGAAGGGGCGCTCGCCAGATAAAAGGCCAAGGCGAACCATGCCGGATTCATCGGCCACGCGTACGGCCTTGGAAAAAGGCAGCAAGGCCTGCTGATTGATAACGGCGTTTTCAAACTGAGGTGCGGTGAGTCCTGTCTCTTGGAATTCTTGAGCAATCGTCGCTAGAGCGTTATCGATAAGCCGCATCTCGGTGTTTAGCTCATAGCTCAACAGGCGAGCTTGGTTAACCGATGCATCCACTCCCCGCTGAACGTGATAGTCATACGACTCGTTCAGATTGTGCCAAGTAGTTGCTATCAATATAGAAGCAATAAAGAAAACTCCTGCAATGGTTTTCAGCAAAAGACATCTAGACTGGATAAGACTTCTAACTAAGCCATCTATCAGCTGATCAATGGAGCTGACTCTCTTCTTGTGCGGGGCGCGAATGCTCAACATGAATTCCGTTGTGTCAGGAGAAGCTCACTCAGCGAGTAGAGCACAGGCTCCAGCAACTGTCTCAGCCGATCTAAGCAACTTTTCTGCTCCACATCAATGCTCTGACGCGTGAGTTTGTTGCGAAGAAACGTAGAGTTTTGATAGATGTCTGCTTTCTGCAAGAGTCACCGGCAGCTTCTGGCCGTCGGGGGACATGGCAGCTCATTTCGTTGAATACGCTGTGGACCTGATAGGCCAGCAAACTGGCACCGCTTTGTTGAATGAAAGACGCCCAACCAAGCATGGTCGGGCATATGTTAAGCGAGGTGTATGGCGGGCTTGAAAGAACGCTCCTTGCCTCCGGTCAAGCGGGGCCGTCACTCCCATGCTGGCCACGATGCGAACGACTTGCTCCTCAGTAAGACCATATTCGGCAGCGATCTCCCGAGCGGTCTTGTTCGTCGCATACTCTGCCGCAATCCATGCATTGCGCACGGCCTGGAGCGCTCTTTCCGCTTTGGACAGCTGGAAATGAGGCAGGCTTCCATACTCCTTTGCCAGCTTTAAAAGCGCGTCGACGCCAATCACCGCGGCATAGGGGTGATGTTCGGTGACGCGCTCTGGGGTGGGGAAGTAGACCCGCAGCACGCCCCATCTGCGCACCAGTGCCATGGTGGCTTGCAGGCCGACCAGGCGCTCAAACTCCTGCAGCAGCGGCGGCAGCAGGTCAATGGGGATGGGGAAGGCCTGATTCATTTCAATGCTGCCTGACACGACCGGCAACCCGGTCGAGCTGGTGTTTGGCGACGATGGCGGTGGCGGGCAGGTGCCCGATGCAACGCTGGCCGTTGCCGCGCGCATGCCGGGTCTGCGGTTCAGATCGTTGGTGCATGTACGCAAGGATCTGGTCGCAGCAGGCGGCATGCCGGGCCTGCGCTGCAGTGCGGTCGTGCGTTACCACACCGACACGCCCCGGCCCGTGGTGGCCGAGGTGGCCGCCAGTGCCCAGCAGGCGCAGCCTGTGACAGAGGGCTGGCTCTCTGGCTGGCAGGACACGGATGCGCTGCCTGCGGGTTGGGTATCGAACGCGCAGGATGCCATACCTATGCAAGAGCAGTTTGGTGTTGCCTGGCAGGACGGCCAGCGGCAAGGGGGGGGCCTGCAGGGGCGGTTTCAGCAAGCACGGTCTCTGCCTGGTGCTGCAACCCAGGCCCGTTGGCAATAGGCCCAGAGCGTGCGCGTGGGCCTGCTGGCCGAGGCCCAGGACGCCGCGCCAGTGCGGGCCGGTTGGGCTGTGCGATTTCAGGAAAGCCTGCGCGACCGTCGCCGCATGGTCGAGGCAACGGCGCAGGATGCGATGGGCCTGCAATACCTCTTCACTACGGGCGCAGGCCCCTCGGTGCCGCTGTACCGAGGATTTTTGGGCCGCTATCAGCAGGCCATGAAGCCGCCTGCAGGCAAGTCACAGACCAAACCGCCAGAGCCGGAGAAGCCCGGTTGCTATGAGCAACTGGTGGGTGGCCCCATCCAATTGCTGTTCTGCAAGCCCTGGGCTACGTCGACCGCGCTGGTCTTTGCGTGCTGCAAGGACGGAGGGCCGCAGCCGGGCAAGGTCATTGTTCCCGTCAGAAAGGTTTACATCGTGCTCAACAAAATCGTGCTGACGCGGCTGGATAGCGGTGTCGAGCTGCCTGCTCTGGCCTTCAATATGTCCTTGGACTTCCAGAGCTGGACATGGAACTGGACGGCCTCACTGCATAGGGATGCGGCTTTGCACCTGGGCCGTGACGCGGACGGCGACCCAGCGCAGTTTCTGGCCAACGTCAATGGCGTGCCGTTCAAGCTGCGCCTGGAGCGCACCAGCCGTGACCGCAGATTCTTGCCCCAGGAGCGCTGGTCTGTCTCCGGGCGTAGCCTTGCAGCAGTCTTGGCAGAGCCTTGGGCAAAGTCCATGCCCTTTGGCAGCCCGAATCAGACGCTGACGGCCCAGCAACTGGCTGCCGAAGTGCTCAGGGTCAACGGCGTCTCCATTGGCTGGGGTATCGACTGGCAGTTGGTGGACTGGCAAGTTCCTGCTGGAGCCTGGACGCTGCAGGGCAGCTATATCGATGCCATCAACGATATCGCTGCGGCGGCTGGCGGCTATGTACAGCCCCATAACACCGACCAGGTGCTGCGCATCCTGCCCAAGTACCCCGCCGCACCTTGGCATTGGGGTGATGTGGTGCCGGATTTTGAAGTTCCTTCAGCCGTGGCCGAAGTGGAGGGCACGGAGTTTGTGGACAAGCCCGACTACAACCGGGTATTTGTCGGTGGCATGAGCGCGGGTGTGTTTGGTCCGATCACTCGGGCTGGAACTGCTGGCGACCTGATTGCGCCTCAGGTCACGCATGCCTTGATCACCGACTCCACGGTGCACAGGCTGCGCGGCCTGGCTGAGCTTGCCGACACGGGCCGTCAGGCGCGGGTGTCGCTCTCCATGCAGGTGCTGCCCGAAACGGGTGTGATCCTGCCTGGCCAGTTTGTCCGGTATCGCGGCAATGAGGCGGTTCAAGGCATCGTGCGCTCAACCTCTGTCAGCTGGGCTGCTCCTAAGGTGCGCCAGACGCTGGAGGTTGAAACCCATGCCTAACCTCTACAAACAGTTCATGGATCTGCAGTCGCCCAAGCCTTTGCTGGTGGGCACTGTAGCTTTTGTCGTCAACGGATTGGCGACGATCAGCCTGCCTGGCGGAGGACGGATGCAAGCGCGAGGCCCGGCTCAGGCTGGCCAGCGTGTGTTTGTGCGAGATGGAGCGATCGAGGGGGAGGCTCCGAACCTCACCTATGCAGAAGGGGAGGTGTAGCAATTGAAAAGACGGGCGACCTGAACAGGTGCAGCAACACCTGATCAAACCCCAACCTGCAGAACGTGCCTGCAAGCCGGCAAGGCCCGCCACTCTCGCGAGAGTGAGGCCAGCCTACCAGAGTTTTAATGGTTTAAAGGCTTGCAAATGGAAGAGATCCGCTGCGGCAACTGCCGCAAGAAGTTAGGCGAGGGCGTCTATGTACGCCTGAGCATCAAGTGCCCCAGGTGCGGGGCATTCAATCAGCTGAGTGCCGTGAGTGCCACACCAGAGCCCGCTACAGGGCCACCAGCTGAAACCCATGACAAACCCAATCGTGCCCTGGATCGGGGGCAAACGCCGCCTGGTCGATCTGCTCCTGAAACGCTTTCCAGCCCATAGCTGTTACGTGGAAGTCTTTGCGGGTGGGGCGGCGGTCTACTTTGCCCGCCACCCCGCAGATGTCGAAGTCCTGAATGACGTCAACGGTGACCTAGTCAACCTTTATCGGGTGGTAACCCACCACTTGGAAGAGTTTGTGCGGCAGTTCAAATGGGCCTTGACCAGCAGGCTGGTCTTTAGATGGCTGCAAGAGACCAGGCCCGAAACATTGACGGACATTCAGCGCGCTGCCCGGTTCTTTTACCTGCAGCAGCAGAGCTTTGGAGGGAAAGTGGCAGGCCAGACCTTTGGTACGGCCACTACGGCTCCGGCCATCAATTTGCTGCGGATCGAGGAGAACCTTTCGGCAGCGCATCTACGAATGGCTGGAGGCACATACATAGAGCAGCTCGATTGGGCGCAATGCATTGACCGATACGACAGGGCGCACACGCTTTTCTACCTTGATCCTCCCTATTGGGAGACCGAGGGCTATGGAGTGCCGTTTGAGTGGGAGCAGTACGAGCTGATGTCCACAAAGCTCAAGGAAATCAAAGGCAAAGCTGTCATCAGCATTAATGATCATCCTGCAATCCGGGCATGCTTTAAAGACTTCGAGATGGAGGCACTAAAGCTGGATTACACGGTCGGCGGTGGCGCGAACCGGGTCGAGCGTGGCGAGTTGGTGATTTATAGCTGGGCCAGGAGCGAGGAGCCTGCGGGGCTGTTTTGAGAGGATATGGCCAACTGTAGTTGGCCATCACTCAAAAAATTTAAGCTGTGGTTTCGGTGGGCTGCTTAACTTCGTCAGAGGCTGGTTGCACAACCGCTTTGGCTTTGGGCTGTGACATGGTATTAATTGCCTTGGCTGCCAGCTCTTTGACCTGTCCAGCAAAACCGGGAACAGCACGCATTGCTTCTTTCATGAGATCTGAGGAAGCAAGTTCATGCCATGGACTACCGTGGCTGTCAGTCTCTACCAGTCGTAATGGCAGTTCGTCCAAACGCGTCAGGGCAGACGCTAGCAGTCGAGCCTCCATATCCTTGTCCACACGGGCAGCTTCACGACGAAATCCCTCGTAAGCACGAGAAATTGAGGCCTTGAAAGCGTAGTCTTCTGCTAACCGAAATCTCTGTCCGATCTGCTTCGTCGCAAGCCAGGCGAACCATACTGGTGCCCCAACCGACAGCATCGATAGCATTAGGTTCAGGATGACCACTGAAGTAGTGACATTTGGTTGTTTAAATAGCTCCGACAAGGAGTGAAGTTGTGCTGAGCCGAAATAGCTGCCCGCTGCCAGCGCCGCCACGAGTCCGAGTACCCATATCCACATTGACTTGGACAGGGCTCCAGATCGTTCGGTGAAGGCTGCTGCAAGCCCAACGCTTGTCGCGGCAGAATAGGCTGTTTCACATCGATCTAAAACAGACTTCGCGTCCTCTGTACTCTGTTGAAGTCTTTTGTCTAGGTCGTCTGCCTTACTGCGCAGTTCTTCAATATGTCCATGATCTTTGGTTGCCTCCCGGACTAAGGACTGGAGGTTTTCACGAGCTTCGGCTAAAGAAGCAAGGTCGGTTGGCAATTGGTCTGCTGCATCGTGTGCGCTTTCAATTCGGGAGACCATTGTTGTCAGGCTAGTGGTGCGTGGCTCCAGATCTTTCAGCCTAGCTTCCAAGCTGCGCACTTGGTTTGTAAGCTTGCGTAGTTTTGCCGTGCTCGCATCCTGAGCACCCTGAATATTGGCTGCCGCCAGAGCTTTTCTTAGACCTTGAAGTGTCAGGAGATAGGTCGGAACACCAGTTCCAGCATTTCCCCAAATGCTCGGAACTGTGTGTTCATGCAGAAATTTGATGCGCCGCACATAGTCTTGCAAAATGCTCTCGGCTTCTCCGAGCTGGTCGGCGTTGTGCTCGTCAATCAAATCAATCAGTGACTGAGCTTCAGCTGCAAGTTCCTCACTCGTGAGTCCTGGAAAGCTCCAATTGCCGTGAGCGATTCCGAAGGGCTGCGCAGAAGGAACATGTGACTGTACTTTTGCGATTACCTGCTTGAGTTGAACGTTAATATTTTCGAGTGTTTCATGCATTCGTTTATATCTCCCTGAAGTCATTGTTACAGATGGTTCACGGAAATAGATTTCAGGGAAGCTATCTAGTGGCTTCGTCTAAGACGCATGACAAAAACCGGATATGTTTAAAACGGTGCAGGTGGACGCAGAGCGCTTGCCGGACCAGGCCCGAAATAAACGAGACCGCTTTCGGTAGTGACTACAAGCAGCCACCCTCGATGGCTCTTGTCTGTGATGTAGTCGCTGGCTTTGCCAGGCAGGATGCGCTCATTGGGAAAGCCGCATCGGCCTGGCGTGCGCAGCAGAGTAGGGTGGCTATCAGCAGTCGAAGTCACAGCTCCACTCTTGCGCATACCAAGCGCCGTCTACATATTCCAGGCCGCTGAACTTGATGGTTCCTGAACCCATGTACGTTATGCGTGGCTCAAAGAGCTTTCTGCGCTTTGCAGGCAAAGCGCTGCTGCCATCAAGAATGTGAAGAACAGGCACGGTGCGCTCATCGGATGAGCTGGGGTGCTCGTGATAAAGGGAGATCGAGCCAGACGCTTTGTTGGCAATTCCTAACGGCACTTTGATGCGACCGAACTCGCGCAGGATCAACATTTTGGCGTTCATAACTGTATATTTATACAGCAACTTTGAGCGCGGCTTGTTAGCGGATGCTTGCGCTAACAGACATACGTCAAAAGCACGACGCTTGTCTCAGAAGAACTTTGTCGATGACTAAGAGTGATGAGCAGAGATCCGAAGTCTTATATGGATCAGCGAGCTATTGATATGCAGCAAAGCAACACTTGTGGTGAAGTAATGCTTGCCGATTTGTCAGCCTTGGTGCCAAAGCCTGTGCTACTTTGTGCCAAAGATCGCGCAAATTTGTGCCAAAGGCCGCGCCACGCAACTTTAACTCGCAACTTTCATGGCGGCGATGGCCGCAGAATGACTGCAAGATGCGATATTTTTACATGGTCGAAAACACGGCGAAAAGGCCGGTTTCCCTATGAAAACAGCTGATGAAAGTTGAGCTAAATCCCTGAGTCTTGTACAAGACTTAAAAAAACCGGCCCGGTTGCGCGTAGAATTTTGTATTGTGGGAACGCATTGCATCAAGAAAGTGTCGTCCCGCTGTGTCAGGCCCCATTGCGCAAGCCCGGGATGCAGGCCCAAGGCACCTTTCCCCCTTTTTTCACAACCTGAGACAAGAGATGAGTACGCAGCAACCCACCATCATCTACACATTGACTGACGAGGCTCCCCGCCTGGCTACCAGCGCATTCCTGCCCGTGATCCGTGCTTTCGCAGCACCGGCCGGCATCAATGTGGAGACCAGCGATATCTCACTGGCAGGCCGTATCCTGGGCGAGTTTCCCGACTTTTTGACCGAAGCCCAACGCGCTCCGAACAATCTGGCTGAACTGGGCAAGCTGACGCTGACGCCTGAAGCCAATATCATCAAGCTGCCCAATATCTCCGCATCCGTGGGCCAGTTGCAAGACGCGATCAAGGAATTGCAGGGCAAGGGCTACGCCATCCCCGACTATCCTGAAACCGCCACGACCGATGCCGAAAAGGACATCAAGGCACGCTACAACAGGTGCATCGGCTCTGCCGTGAACCCCGTGCTGCGCGAAGGCAACTCGGATCGCCGCGCACCTGCTGCCGTGAAGAACTACGCCAAGAAGCACCCCCATTCCATGGGTGAGTGGAAGCAGTGGTCGCAAACCCATGTGTCGCACATGGAAGAGGGCGATTTCTACCATGGCGAAAAGTCCATGACGCTGGACAAGGCCCGCGAAGTGAAGATGGTGCTGGAGACCCAATCCGGCAACAGCATCGTTCTGAAGGACAAGGTCAAGCTGCAGGCTGCAGAAGTGATCGATTCCATGTTCATGAGCAAGAAGGCCTTGTGCGCTTTCTATGAAAAGGAAATCGAAGACTGCCGCGAGTCGGGCATCCTGTTCTCGCTGCACGTGAAGGCCACCATGATGAAGGTGTCCCACCCCATCGTGTTCGGTCACTGCGTGAAGATTTTCTACAAGGAAGCCTTCGAAAAGCACGGCAAGCTGTTTGATCAGCTGGGCGTGAACGTGAACAACGGCATGGCCAATCTGTACGAGAAGATCGAGACCCTGCCTGCTTCGCAGCGCGAAGAAATCATCCGTGACCTGCACAAGTGCCAGGAGCACCGTCCGCGTCTGGCCATGGTCGACTCCGCCAAGGGCATCACCAATTTCCACTCGCCCAACGACGTGATCGTGGATGCTTCCATGCCCGCCATGATCCGCGTAGGTGGCAAGATGTGGGCGGCTGACGGCAAGCCTTACGACTGCAAGGCCGTGATGCCTGAGTCCACCTTTGCCCGTATCTACCAGGAAGTGATCAACTTCTGCAAATGGCACGGCAACTTTGACCCCAAGACCATGGGCACCGTACCCAACGTGGGTCTGATGGCTCAAAAGGCCGAAGAGTACGGCTCGCACGACAAGACGTTCGAGATCGCTGAAGACGGCGTGGCCAACATCGTGGACATTGCCACCGGCGAAGTGCTGCTGAGCCAGAACGTGGAAGCCGGTGACATCTGGCGCATGTGCCAGGTCAAGGATGCTCCTATCCGTGACTGGGTGAAGCTGGCTGTGACCCGTGCCCGCAACTCCGGCATGCCTGCCGTGTTCTGGCTGGACCCCTATCGTCCCCACGAAGCCGAGCTGATCAAGAAGGTGCAGACCTACTTGAAGGAATACGACACCAACGGCCTGGAAATCCACATCCTCTCGCAAGTGCGCGCCATGCGCTACACGCTGGAGCGCGTGGCCCGTGGTCTGGACACCATTTCGGTGACCGGCAATATTCTGCGTGACTACCTGACCGACCTGTTCCCGATTCTGGAGCTGGGCACCTCGGCCAAGATGCTGTCCATCGTGCCTCTGATGGCTGGTGGCGGCATGTACGAAACGGGTGCTGGCGGCTCCGCTCCCAAGCATGTGCAGCAGCTGGTGGAAGAAAACCACCTGCGCTGGGACTCGCTGGGTGAATTCCTGGCCCTGGCCGTCTCGTTCGAAGACCTGGGCATCAAGGAAAACAATGCCCGCGCCAAGCTGCTGGCCAAGACTCTGGACGAAGCCACCGGCAAGCTGCTGGACGAAGACAAGTCGCCTTCGCGTCGCACCGGCGAGCTGGACAACCGTGGTTCGCAGTTCTACATCGCTCTGTACTGGGCCCAGGCTCTGGCTGCTCAGACCGAAGATGCAGAACTGGCGGCCAAGTTCGCCACTCTGGCTAAAACCCTGGCCGAGAACGAAGCCAAGATCGTGGCCGAGATGAAGGAAGTGCAAGGCAAGGCTGCCGATATCGGCGGCTACTACATGCCCGACGTGGCCAAGCTGGACGCCGTGATGCGCCCCAGCGCCACCTTCAACGCCGCCATCGCGTCGGTGTAAGCCAGCCTGCCTCGCAGAGCGGGTTGCCCCGCCTGCGTGCAGGCAGTGCCCCATAAAAGCCGGTGAGCCTGAAAAGGTCTCCGGCTTTTTTGTGTCCGGTCTCAGTGGTTGCTATATAAATAGAAGCTGCCTGTGCTTGATGTATGAGCGCTGTAGCTTGATTGATTCGAATTTATGAAAGGCGCTCCATGCCGCTGTATCAGTGTCCGTGCTGCGACTATTTCTCGCTGGATGAGCGTGGCGAGTACAGCATCTGCAGCGTCTGCTTCTGGGAAGACAGTGGCTGGGATGTGGACTGCCCGGATGAATACTCCGGCCCCAACCATATGACGCTGCGCGATGGTCGGCGCAACTTTCAGTACTTTGGTGCCTGCGACTACCGAATGCTCAAGAGCGTGCTCCCACTGGCAGCGCGCAACCGCTATCGGCATGGGCCGCGCGTTCTGAGTAAAGTGGCATCAATCCGCGTGGGGCAGTGATTGGCGTGCCTCTTCAACCCAGCGCAGAAATCGCATGCCTGGATGCTGGTGCAGCAGCGGATAGCGTTGGCGGTGGTAGCAATCCCAGTAACTGGCGGCCTGCTGCTTGCAGGCAGTCACAAACTCGGGGTTTTCGGCAGCAAAACGCCCGTAGTTGTGTGGCGATAGCCTATGGGTCTGGGCTGGCAGATGCTCGGCAATTTCCAGCACATACTCGCCAGCCGCGCGGACTACAAACGGTAGCACCCAGTCGCAGTCATGCGCCAGCAACTGGCGCAGACAGGTTTCGCGCACATGGCCGTTGGCGTGGCGGCTGCCCAGGCACAGGGCCAGTGGATGTGCGGGGCCGGTGCTTTTTTGAATGCATTGCTGCAGCTCACGTTCGTCGTAGTACACGCGGTAGGGAGCATGCAGCAATTCGCCATCAATCCTTACCGTGAAGCCGGGGCAGGGCTCAAGCGCCTGCGACTTGCCCAGTTTCTGCAGCAGCGCAGCGGCGGTATCGCTCAGCGCTTGCGGAAACTGGGGCCGGTAGAGCATGAAGGATGCTGACTCTGGCGGTGCTTAGCGATTGAAGGGAGCGCCGCCCAGTTTGGTGCCGGCCTTGATGCCGCGCTTGGTGAACCAGCCCTGGTTCATCTCCAGCACATAGCGCACGGGCTTGGCCGAGCAGTGGGAGTCTTCGCTCATGGGCTTCATGTCGGCCAGATTGACGATGGTGCCGTCATCGGCCACAAAGGCCGCCGTCAGCGGCAGGATGGTGTTGCGCATCCAGAAGCACTGCACGCCGGGCACCTCGAAGACAAAGAGCATGCCTTCCTGCTGCGGCATCTCCTTGCGGAACATCAGGCCGATCTCGCGCTGCTGCGGCGTGACGGCCAGCTGGGTGTCGATGCGGTACATGCCGGCCGTCAGGTCGATGCGGCGCAGATTCATCTGTGGCTGACCTTCGTCGCGGGCCATCGCGGGGCTGCCGAACAGGCCCAGCAGGGCGGTACAGGCCAGGGCCAGCAGCGGAGCGCGCCAGCCGGATTGTTGGGGTGTCTTGGTGGAGAGGGTCTTCATGAGCCTTGCTTGCCAAACAGGAAGTCGGAAGTCGCAAGCCTATAGCAATCCGGGCAGGTTGCGGTGCAAATCAGCGTCATGGGGATGCGGCCGTAGCCGGTCTGCAAAATGCAGAGCCCGCAGGACTTGCGGTCCGGCAGGCCCGGGGGCGAGTCAGATCCGGTTGTCAGGGCCATGGGCCCCTCGATGTCACCGGGCTGCTCTCAGTGAGCGATCAGGCGGGCTTGTGCATCTTTTTGGTGCTGTGCTGCATATGATGCTTTTGGGCTGGCTGGGCCTTCATATGCTTGACGGTAGGCGCCGCTGCTGCAGCGGCAGGGGTGGCAGGCTGCGCCGGCGTGGCGGTTTGAGCAAAGGCGCCAGCAGCGAACGAACCAGCAATCAGGACAGCGAGTAGTTTTTTCATGGATGCCAATTTCCCAAATATGCGGCAATGCCAGGTTTCAGGTTGAAGTGTGGAGCAGCCCATCTGCTGCCACAGCCTCTCAACGGCAGCCCTGTGCCGCCGTTGACAGATTTTTATGCGGCATTTCTTAAAATTTGCTGAGTTCAAGGTGCCAAAATCGGGGGCAAGAAGCAGCACCAAAAAGGTGCGCCGCCGCGCAGTATTCAAGACTAGGAGATTCCACAGCATGAGCAAGTCCCAGCACATCCAGGTTCCGCCGCAGGGTGAGAAGATCAGCATCAATGCGGACAAGACACTGAATGTTCCGAATCAACCCATCATTCCTTTCATCGAGGGCGACGGTGTCGGCGTCGATGTGACGCCGGTGATGCGCAAGGTGGCTGACGCTGCCGTGGCCAAGGTCTATGGCAGCCAGCGCAAGATCGCCTGGATGGAGGTGTATGCAGGCGAGAAGGCCACGCGCATCTACGGCCCCGATGTCTGGCTGCCCGAGGAAACCGTGGCCGCCGTGCGCGACTATGCCGTGTCCATCAAGGGCCCGCTGACCACGCCCGTGGGCGGCGGCATCCGTTCGCTGAACGTGGCGCTGCGCCAGGAACTGGACCTGTATGTCTGCCTGCGCCCCGTGCAGTACTTCAAGGGCGTGCCTTCGCCACTCAAGGAGCCCGAGAAGACGAATATGGTGATCTTCCGCGAGAACTCGGAGGACATCTACGCGGGCATCGAATACGCGGCCGGCAGCGAGAAGGCGAAGAAGCTCATCGACTTCCTGGCCAAGGAAATGGGCGCCAACAAGATCCGCTTTCCCGAAACCTCGGGCATCGGCATCAAGCCCGTCTCGCGCGAGGGCACGGAGCGCCTGGTGCGCAAGGCCATCCAGTACGCCATCGACAACAACAAGCCCAGCGTGACCCTGGTTCACAAGGGCAACATCATGAAGTACACGGAAGGCGCTTTCCGTGACTGGGGTTACGCGCTGGCGCAGCGGGAGTTCGGTGCCGAGCTGATCGACGGCGGCCCCTGGTGCCGCATCAAGCACCCGAAGACGGGCAAGGACATCATCATCAAGGACTCGATCACCGACGCCTTTTTGCAGCAGATTCTGATGCGTCCGGCCGAGTATTCGGTGGTGGCCACGCTCAACCTCAATGGCGACTACATCTCCGATGCGCTGGCCGCGCAGGTGGGCGGCATCGGCATTGCTCCCGGTGCCAACCTGTCGGAGAGCATTGCCTGCTTCGAAGCCACCCACGGCACGGCGCCGCGCTATGCGGGCAAGGATTATGTGAATCCGGGCTCCATGATTCTGTGTGCCGAGATGATGCTGCGCCACATCGGCTGGCGCGAGGCTGCGGACCTGATCGTCGAGTCGCTGGAAAAAGCCATTCAGAGCAAGCACGTGACCTATGACTTCGCCCGTCTGATGGACGGTGCGACCCAGGTGTCCTGCTCGGGCTTCGGGGATGTGGTGATCTCGATGATGGACTGAGCTGCGCTGCCTGCCCGGCAGTTGCAAGAGTTGCCGGCACTGCGATCTGAGCGGCCGCACCGTCCCTACGGTGCGGCTTTTTTCTGCGCCCGAGACCTGGCGCTTGTAGTCCTGAGGCTGGCGTGCAAACCCTCGAAAGTATGTCGATGTGTATCGGCGTTAAGGCGTGCAATACACAAATGGCAATTAATTTCAGGTGAGGCTATGGCTCCTTCATCCAATGACGGGCGCTGGTACTGGCTTGTGGTGGGGCTGCTGATGCTGCTGATGGGTCTGTACATGACCATAGGCGGCGGCATTCTGCTCGGCAAGGGAGGCAGCTGGTACTTTGTGTTGATGGGGCTGGCGCTGCTGGTCTCGGCGGCATTGCTGCTGGCGCGGCGCAGAGCCGGTGCCCATCTCTATGCGCTGGCCTTTGTGCTGACCCTGGTATGGGCCTGGTGGGATGCAGGCTGGGAGTTCTGGCCGCTGGTTTCGCGCCTGATGGTGTTTGCCGTGCTGGGCCTGCTGGTGGCCCTGGGCTATGCACAGCTTGAAGCGGGCAAGCTGGTCATGAACGACTATGGCCGCCTGGGCGCCGCAGTGTCGGTGGTGGTGCTGGGCCTGGCCATCGTCGCGACAGCCGTCAGCGCCTTCTCGCCCAAGGGAGTGATCGCCCCCGAGGTCACCGAGCTGCCATCGCTCGGCTCCATGGAGATCAAGGCCTCGGACTGGACGGACTGGGGACAGGGACCCGCAGGCCAGCGCTTTGCGGCCGTCGAGCAGATCAGCCGCAACAACGTCGACAAGCTGGCCGTGGCCTGGACGGCACGCACCGGCGATGTGCCCCAGAGCACCGGCTCGGGCGCCGAAGACCAGAACACGCCGCAGCAGATCGGGGACCGCCTGTATGTCTGCACGGCCTACGGCAAGGTGCTGGCGCTGGATGTGGACACGGGCGAGGAGAAGTGGAAATTCGACCCCGAGGCCAAGTCGCCCAACTGGCAGCGCTGCCGGGGCCTGGCCTACTTTGACGGCAACGAGGCCGCGCTCAGGGCGTCGGGCGCATCCGGCAGGTCCGGTGATGTCGCACCGGGCTGCCGACGCCGGCTGTTTCTGCCCACCATCGATGCGCGATTGATCGCGCTCGATCCCGATTCGGGCAAGCCATGCACCGACTTTGGCAAGGACGGTGTGGTGGATCTGACCCAGGGCATGGGTGAGGTCAAGCAGGGCTGGTATCAGCAGACCTCGGCACCGCTGGTGGCCGAGAACCTGGTGATCGTGGGCGGCCGCGTGGCCGACAATTTCTCGACCGACGAGCCATCGGGCGTGGTGCGCGCTTTTGATGTGCTCAGCGGCAAGCTGGTCTGGGCCTGGGACCCGGGCAATGCCGGCATCACCGGGCAGCCGCCGCAGGGGCAGACCTATACGCGCAACTCGCCCAATGTCTGGGGCGGCATGTCCTATGACGCCAGACTGGGCCTGGCCTATCTGGGTACGGGCAATGCGACGCCGGACTTCTATGCGGCCCAGCGCACGCCGGAGATGGAGAAGAACAGCTCCGCCATCGTGGCCATGGACATCAGGACCGGCAAGCCGCGCTGGCTCTACCAGACCGTGCACCACGATCTGTGGGACTTCGACATTCCGTCCCAGCCCGCTCTGGTCGATGTGACCAATGCCCAGGGCGGGGTGGACCCCGCGCTGCTGCAGGTGACCAAGCAGGGCATGATCTTCATGCTCAACCGCGAGACCGGCGAGCCTTTGGCAGAGGTGCAGGAGCTGCCCGTGCCGCAAGGCCATGTACCCGGCGAGCGCTATGCGCCGACCCAGCCGCATTCCACGGGCATGCCCAATATCGGCAACCAGACCCTGAAGGAGTCGGACATGTGGGGCGCCACGCCCTTCGACCAGCTGCTTTGCCGGATTGCCTTCAAGGACATGGATCATCAGGGCGTGTTCACGCCGCCGGGCATGGGGCCGACACTGCAGTTCCCGGGCTCGCTGGGCGGCATGAACTGGGGCGGCGTCTCCATAGACCCGATCACCCAGACCATGTTCGTCAACGATAT
Organism: Comamonas sp. Z3; assembly: GCF_008121565.1. NCBI lineage: Bacteria > Pseudomonadati > Pseudomonadota > Betaproteobacteria > Burkholderiales > Comamonadaceae > Comamonas > Comamonas sp. Z3. The sequence goes on along the minus strand of NZ_VOQU01000007.1, from coordinate 189,745 downwards.
GCGTCTGGGCCTGGCGAATTACATGATTGCACGCGCCGATATGAAGCCCGGCGCCAGCGGTATCGAGATGGGGGCCGTGCCCCAGGAAGGCACGCCGTTTGGTGCCATGCGCGAGCGCTTTCTGTCGCCGCTGGGCATTCCCTGCCAGAAGCCGCCTTTCGGCACCATGACGGCCGTGGATCTGAAATCGCGCCAGATCAAGTGGCAGGTGCCCGTGGGCACGGTGCGCGATACCGGTCCTCTGGGCATTCCCATGTGGCTGACGATTCCCATCGGCATGCCCACGCTGGGGCCTTCCATGGTCACCAAGTCGGGGCTGGTGTTCTTCGCAGGCACGCAGGACTTCTATCTGCGTGCCTTCGACAGCGCCAACGGCAAGGAAATCTGGCGCTCGCGCCTGCCCGTGGGCAGCCAGGGAGGGCCGATGAGCTATGTCTCGCCCAGAACCGGCAGGCAGTATGTGGTGATCACCGCCGGTGGCGCACGCCAGTCGCCCAAGCGCGGTGACTATGTGATCGCCTATGCCCTGCCGCAGTAGCGGCAGGGTGCGGAGCCGTCGGTAGAGGGATTAAAAAAGATAGCTGCTTGCGATTTATAGATAAGGAATTCAGATTGAATAATGCCTGAAATCTTTAAATAACAAGCGTTGTAAGCTATGAATAAAAGAGTGTCTGCCGCGCAGACTACGCCGCTCAGCGCGCTGGCAGCTCGCAGCCGTCGGGGCCGCAACTGGGGTCGCCACTGGTGTCGGTGTCGCCGGCCTGCTGCTGATTGAGTTCGGCAATCTGCTCGGCCCAGGCGGCCAGCTGCTCCTTCCAGCCGTCGACATCGCCCAGCCATTCGCCGATCTCGATGCGCTGCACGGCGCGTTGGCCAGCCTGCTCGGGGTGGTCGAACTCCAGCGCCAGGGTGGGGAAGCCCTGGCCCTGCACCATGCCCAGCCATTCGCGGCTTTCGGCGATATGCTTTTGCGTGGCCGCGCCGCTTTGCTCGGCGCAGGCTGCGTCATAGGCCGCGCTGTCCAGACCGATGCCGGCCGCCAGCTCGCGCAGCACGGCGGGCTCGCTGATGCGGCGGCCCTCCACGTAATGGGCTTTCTGCTCGGCCGCCAGCATTTCCAGGCCCTTGCCGGCCAGCGCTTCGGCGGCCAGCAGGGCCGTGGTCGGGGGTTCGGAATCCAGCGGCGCGCCGATGTCATTGAGCAGGCCGTTGAGATAGGCATCGCCAAAAGGCTGGCCCGTCATCTCGGCAATGCGCTGGTCGCTGGGCATGACTTTGTCACGCCAGTCTGCGGTGATGGTGCGCGTCTGGGCGCCGGTCAGCATGCCGCCGGCATGCCACTGCACGGCGATGCCGGGCACTTCGCGCGCGGCCTTGACCAGCGGGGCGGCGGCATAGCACCAGCCGCACAGGGGATCGAAAATATAGTGCAGCACCAGAGCGGGCAGCTGGGATGTGTTCATGGTTGGACGACCGGCAAGGCCGGTGGATTTTGCAGACAAGCTTCAATGTAAGCGCTGCCGGGGCCGCAGTGCCGTGATGCGGGGGATGACCTTGGCGCCGGTCTTGGCAAAATGGCTGCATTGTCCTCAGCTTCTTTGCCTGTCCATGCGCCTGAATGTCACGCCGCCGCCCCAGTCCTCGCCAAAGTCCGAGCCTTCCCCGCAATCCGTGGCACGGCGCAGCACCATGCTGTTTCTGCTGTTCTGGCTGGTGGTCATGGCAGCGATGTATCTGGTCATGCAGCATTTCCTCAAGCCGGCCCAGGCCAAGGTCCTGGCCGATGGCACGGTGCGCATCGAGCGCGGCATGGACGGGCACTTCCGCGCCAAGGGCTATGTCAACGATCAGCCAGTCACCTTTCTGGTCGATACCGGGGCCACCTCGGTCAGCGTGACCGATGCGCTGGCCGAGCGTGCCGGCCTGGAGGGGGGCGAGAAAGTGCGTTTTCGCACGGCCAACGGCGAGCGTGATGGCCGCATCGTCACGGCCGACGAGGTACGCATTGCCAGCCTGCGTGTGCGCGATGTGCGCGTGGGCACGGGCTATACCGGCGACGACAGCGAAGACGCCTTGCTGGGCCAGAACTTTCTGCGCTTCTTCGATGTGCAGATGAGCGGCGACGAAATGCTGCTGCGTCCGCGCAAGTGAGTAGTGCCAGAGCTTGATTCGGTCTGGGCCCGGGTGTGCCGGGTTTTGGCTGCCGGCGCTGAAGCAGGCCGCCACATCTGCGAAAATGCAGCACACAGGGAATGACCGCTGCGGGCAAGCTTGCCGCAGCGGTGGTGCGTATCGAGGCTCGATCCACGCCCATGCTTCGTGGCCTGCCGGGCTCCATCGTTGGAGGAGGCGGCAGGTTTTTCATGTTGCCGAGCCTCAAGTCGAATCGCAGCCCATCGCGATTGCCGCTTCACGCCCGAGCACACGCCATTTGCCCGGCGGCCCTGCAGGCCGTCAGGCCCAGCCATGGATAGTCTGCCGTGTCCCACCGCCAGCCCGTTCGCGTTCCTGAACGCCACCAGTTCGATGCCCTGATCGATGCCCGCTCGCCCGCCGAGTTTGCGCTCGACCATATTCCGGGCTCCATCAACTGCCCCGTGCTGAGCAATGCCGAGCGCGCCGAGATCGGCACCATCTACAAGCAGGTCAGCCCCTTCGAAGCCAAGCGTCTGGGCGCTGCCTATGTGTCGGCCAATCTGGCGCGCCATCTGCGGGAAACCTTTGCCGACAAGCCCGCCAACTGGAAGCCCCTGGTCTATTGCTGGCGCGGCGGCCTGCGCAGCGGCTCCATGGTGACCTGGCTGCGTCTGGTCGGCTGGGATGCCCAGCAACTGGCCGGCGGCTACAAGGCGTTTCGCGGCCATGTGATCGCGCAGCTCGAAAGCCTGGTGCCGCAGCTGCAGATGCGGGTGCTGTGCGGCGCCACCGGCTCGGCCAAGACGCGCGTGCTGCATGCGCTGGCCCAGAGCGGCGAGCAGGTGCTGGATCTGGAGGGCTATGCCAGCCACAAGGGTTCCTTGCTGGGCGGTCTGCCCGGCATAGAGCAGCCCAGCCAGAAGCGCTTCGAGACCCTGATTGCCGAGCAGCTGGAGACCTTCGATCTCTCCCGCCCCGTCTATGTGGAGGGCGAGAGCGCCAAGATCGGCCGTGTCGGCTTGCCGCTGGTGCTGGTCCAGCATCTGCACAGGGCTCCGGTCATCGAGGTACGCGCCACGGCTGCCGCACGTCTGTCCTATCTGTTGCGCGACTATGCCTATCTGGGCGACGACCCTGAAGTGCTGGCCACCAAGCTGGGCTGGCTCAAGGAGTTGCAGGGCAAGGAGACCGTGAGCCGCTGGCAGCAATGGGCTCGGGAAGGGGAGCTGCCTGCGCTGTTCGAAGAGCTGATGCTGCGCCACTACGACCCGCACTACGAGCGCTCCCAGTCGAATCACTTCGAGCAATGGCCCCGGCGCCAGATTCTGGAGACAGACCAGCTCTCGGACGAGGCCATCACCGCTCTGGCGCAGCAGATCATTGCGATGCAGGCGCGCTGAGTCGGGCCGCCTATTCACTGCGAGCGGCTTGACCAGCCGTCAGGGGCTGGCCAGAGGCCGGCCCAGCTCCTGCACCATCAGCACTTCGTCAAAGTACTCGCCGCCCACATAGAGGGCCGCCGGCTCCAGCCCGTAGGCGCGAAAGCCCGCTTGTTCATACAGGCGCAGCGCCTTGTCGTTGCCGGCATTGCAGCCCAGCATCAGCTGGCGCAGCTTCAGCACTCTGCCGTGGGCCACGGCCGTCTCCAGCAGGGCGCGGGCCAGGCCCTGGCCGCGCGCCGGTGCAGCCACATACATGGCAAAGAGATGGCCTTTGTGCGCGGTCTTCTCTCCCTGGTCGCGATACAGGCCCAGGCTGGCGCAGAGTCTGCCGTCTGCGTCAAAGCCTCCCCACATGGCCTGGCCCAGGGCGCCGCTGAAGCGGCTCAGCAGCTGTGCCTCGCCGAGTGCCTGCTCGGTCGCGGGCGTGGCGCCGAAGGCGGCGGGGCATTGGGTCAGAGCCTGCAGGCGCAGGGCTCGATAACTGCAAAGATCGGACTTGTTCAGCTGGCGTATGGCATAGGACATGGGTGAGTCTAGAACGTGCTGGCGATCTTCTCGCACCGCGACACAGGCTTTGCGGGATGGGATGCCAGGGGGCGGCCCCCCGCGCGCGATACCGCAGCAACAGCCGCGCTAATGCGAGGATTCGCGCGGCCGGCGAGGCAACGCCGCAGACCGCCCCTGACCGGGCGTGCGCAAGGCACCTGTCCCGCAGGGTTGGCGCGAAATCGGGCGATGTGCTGCGCGCTGTCTCTTGCTTGCACCCCGGTGCAAGCGGCGAGCCATCGCTTCGAACTCATCCCGATGGCGCTCCAACGCGGCTGCGTAGAGCTCGCAAACAGGTTCTTAGACATGCTCGGCAAAGATGGGCACCAGCGACAGCAGCAGCAGGCCGGCCATCACGCCGTTGAACATGCGCAGGGCCTGTGGCGTGCGCAGTGCTCGCCCCACGGTGCTGCCGAACAGGGTCCAGACGCTGATGCTGGGGTAGTTGACCAGACCCAGCACCAGGGCCGACAGCATCAGATTGACAAAAAAGCCTTCGCGCGGCGTGTAGGTTGCTACCACACCCACGGCCATGATCCAGGCCTTGGGGTTGACCCACTGGAAGGCAGCGGCCTGCCAGAAGCCGAACGGACGGTTGCCCGACTGTCCCTGATCCACGCCGCCGGCACGGGCGATTTTCCAGGCCAGCCAGATCAGATAGGCGGCGCCCACATATTTGAGCAGGGTGTAGATGCGCGGCTCGGCCTCGAACAGCTTGCCCAGACCCGCGCCGATCAGCAGCACCATGATGACCACGCCCAGACAGATGCCCAGCATATGCGGCACGCTGCGGCGGTAGCCGAAAGTGGCCCCCGAGGCGGTCAGCATCACATTGTTGGGGCCGGGCGTCACGGAACTGACAAAGGCAAACATGGCCAGTGGCAGGATGAAGGCTGAGGATTCAGGCAGGAATGACATGGTGAACCTTGGGGCGACATAAGCGTTGTGCCTCTATGCTAAGCTTGGATATCAGTACACTATCAGTACACTTTTGCAGGCCAGTTGATGAGCTGGCCTGCTCTAATTGACCTGACACTTTGAGAAAGCGCCCGATGCTGGATGCACAGATCGACGGCGGGGCAGCGGCCCCGGCAACCTTGCCCTTGGCCGGGACGGGATCCATGGGATGGCAACCCATGCGCTCCAGTGCGGTGGGACTGGTGGATCAGCTGGTCGAGCATTTCGGCGGCCTGATCCGCAACCATGGCCTGCGTGTGGGCGTGCGCCTGCCTTCGGTGCGGGCGCTGGCGGAAAACGCCGGTGTCAGCCGCGACACCGTGGTCCAGGCCTATGACAAGCTGGCGGCCCAGGGTCTGCTGCAGTCGCGGCGCGGCAGCGGCTTTTATGTGGCGGCCCAGCGCCGCGTGATGGAGCCTGCGGCCGCCGCTGCAGCCTCGGCGCAGCCAGCGGACTTTGACACCGCCTATCTGCTGCGCGGTATTTTTCGCGACGACAGTGCGGGAACCGGAGGCGCGGGCTGCCTGCCTTCGAGCTGGATGGACCAGGGTCTGATCACCGGCGCCATGCGCGCCATCACCCGCAACAATGCGCGCGCCGAGCAGAGCTTTCTCAGCTATGGCCACCCCCAGGGCTTTTTGCCGCTGCGCCAGCAGATCGCCTCGAATCTGCAAGCCCATGAGGTGCCGGCCCATCCCGAGGCCAATCTCATGACGGTGGGCGGGGTGACCCATGGCCTGGATCTGGTCGTGCGCTGTTTTCTCAAGCCCGGCGATACCGTGCTGGTCGAAGACCCGGCCTGGTTCCTGATCTTCGGGCGGCTCAAGTACATGGGCGTGAATGTGGTCGGCGTGCCGCGCCTGCCCGGCGGGCCCGATGTGGCGGCCCTGGCATCGCTGGCCCAGAGCCACAAGCCAAAGCTCTTCATCCTCAATACGGCGGTGCACAACCCCACGGGGCTGAGCCTGTCTGCCGGTGTCGCCCACGAGGTGCTGCGCATTGCCGAGCGCCATGATTTCCTGCTCGTCGAGGACGATACCTATGCCGAATTCCTGGGCGCCATGCCGCTGCGGCTGGCGGCCATGGACAGATTGCAGCGTGTGATTCTGGTGGGCGGCTATTCCAAGAGCTTGTCGGGCGGCCTGCGCGTGGGCTATATCGCGACCAAGCCCGAATATGTGCACCGGCTCACCGACATGAAGCTGCTGGCGGGCCTGACCTCTTCGCTGCCGGCGGAGCAGATCGTCCACCATATTCTGGCCGACGGTTCCTTTCGCAAGCATGTGGACCGGTTGCGCGAGCGGGTGGACAGGGCGCGCGGGCGCTGTCTGCGCAAGCTCGAAGCGCTGGGCTGCCATGCGGAGTACGAACCCGTGGCCGGCACCTTTGCCTGGGTGGACTGCGGCGTGGATACCGAGGTACTGGCGCGTCAGGCGGCGCTGAGCAATCTGCTGCTGGCGCCGGGCCTGCTGTTTTCGCCGCAGCAGGCAACGAGCAGCAAGCTGCGCGTGCCCGTGGCGATGGCCGACCAGGCCGAGCCGTGGCGGGTGCTGGAGCAGATCCTCAGGCAGCTGCGCAAATAGCGTCCTGGCCGGTGAGCGGGCCCGGGCTTTGTTCACGATTGATAACAATCGCGCGCCTTTGGCGTGACTGACCCGGCAGCATCTGCTGTTATGTTTGTAGCATGACAGCAGCACGAGCTTTGCCCCTTGCCGCCGCAGGCCACTGCACGCGCGATCCTCTGCGCGGCGGCTTGCGCATGGGGCTGTGGCTGCTGCCAGGGCTGGTGCTGTGCAGTCTGGCCGCCTGTTCCAGCGCCCCCACGAATCATGGCGAAGTAAAGGGCGAGAACTTTCACTCGCGCGAGCTGCTGCAGTCCGACAGCAACCGCATGGCGACGCTGGCCATGAAGGAGAACCTGGAGAGCCTGTTTCTCATCATGGACAAGCTCTACCGCCGCAATCCCGCCGAATGGAAAAAGACCGCCTCCAGCCGGGAAGCGGCCATGACCTATGTGCGCATTGCCGTCATGGAGCGCCAGCCCTGGCATGAGCTGCAGGACAAGCGCGACGTGGCGGCGCTGTCCCTGGCCTTGCAGCCCGAGTTCGCCGGGGACCGGGTCGCGGCCTTCGTACATGCTGCCGCCGATATGCTGATCACCGCGCATGGCGGGCGAACCAGCTTCACGCTGATCGACGGGCTGGACCCGCAGCATGTCTTCAATGCGGCGCGCAATCTGGAGATTGCCAACTGGATTCTCAACTCGCGCAAGGCGCCCGGTGGAAAGCCCTTGCTGCTATCGAACCAGATAGCAGAGGAAGGCCGCAATCTGAGCTTCGAGCGCGAGATGGGCAAGATCATCGGCCGGCTGGATCTGGTGGCGGACTACACCACCGAGCGCTACCGGCGCTCCGTCATCGGCTATGCCCAGGGCCTGCTTGCCGGCCCTTTCATGCAGTTTTTGCCTGTTCGATAGAAATGCTTCAGGCCTCACAGAGCACGATGGTGGCAATCGCAGACGAGTCTTCCATGGCACGCACGGCGTGGGGCATATTGGCTGGCAGATGCATGAGCTGCTTGGGGCCCAGTTCATGTACGGTCTGACCGATGAGAACCTCGAGCCGACCTTCCAGGCATTGCAGGCTGACGCTGCCAGGTACGCGATGCGGCGGCAGCGACTGGCCCGAGCGCAGCACGACGCGAATGACTTCCAGATCTTCCGCCTTGAAGAGCACGCTCGAGTGAGCGGCTGAAAGCCTGGCTCCGTAAGGAGCGACATCCAGAGCTTGGTGGGTGGGCGTGGAGTGGATATGGTCCATGACAGCACCTGAGCGAAAGCGGTAATAACGCATTCTCCCCCGAGCGTGGCCCAAGTTCAATCACCGTTTTGTGACAGCGCTGTAGGGCATCAGGCCTTATCGCCTCGCTTCGTTGCTCATCAGCGCTGGTCAGCGCGTATCACTCAGGTCCGGGTGCGCTGGCTGCGATCATGCAAACTGCCGTAGATTCTCGGCAGGCATGGGGCTGAAGCCCGCTGTAGAGAATGCTCCAGCCCAGCGTCTCAGCAAGATCGAATGACGCAGGTACAGATCCGGTTCATTTGGCCTCAGAGGGGGAGGCGAGGCGCCGTGCGCAGCGGCCGCAAATGTCTAGCTGGATTTAATGATTGGAAAATCGAATCATTCACTCTTCTTAAACAATTGGACTTGAATGCTTGAACGCCTCAGCATGCACGGCAGGCACCGGTTACAGGTGCCGCAGCCTGAACAAGGAGACAAGCATGAACAAGCGATTCTTACTGCGTGCCTGTGCGAGCGCAGGCCTTGCAGCCACCATGGGCATTGGCCTTGCGGGGACAGCACTGGCGCAGGAGGGCTATCCAGCGGCCCCCATCACGCTGGTGGTGCCGTTTGCTGCGGGCAGCGGCACCGATGCGGTGGCCCGCGTGGTGGCCAACAAGCTGGGCGAGCGGCTCAAGCAAGCCGTGGTGGTGGACAACCGGGCCGGGGCCAATGCCCAGATTGCGGCCGCGCATGTGGTCAAGGCCAAGCCGGACGGCTATACGCTGTTCATGACCACCAACACCTCGCATTCGGCCAACCCCTGGCTGGTCAAGGGTCTCAAGTACGACCCCATCAAGGACTTCACGCCCGTGGCGCGCGTGGGCGAGCTGCCGTTTGCGCTGGTGGTCCATCCCTCGGTGCCGGCCAGGACCGTGGCCGAGCTGATTGCCTATGCCAAGTCGCATCCGGACAAGCTCTCCTACGGCACGCCCAACAGCACCTCGCTGGTGGCTTCGGAAACCTTCAAATACATCACGGGTACGCAGATCACCGGCGTGCCCTACAAATCCAGCCCGCAGGCATTGACCGATGTGATGGGCAACCAGATCCAGATGTATGTGGCCGACCTGGGTTCGGCCTGGGGCACGCTCAAGACCGAGCGCGTGCGCACGCTGGCCGTGACGGCGGCCAAGGGATCGCAGCTGCTGCCCAACGTGCCGGCCATCGGCAAGACGCTGCCGGGCTTCGACATCACCTCGTGGAATGGCATCTTCGGCCCGGCCGGCATGCCCAAGGCCATAGCCGAGCGCATCAACGGCGAGCTGCAACTCATCCTCAAGGACAAGGCCGTGCAGGAGCAACTGGCCCAGGTCGGCTTTGAAGTCTGGCCCACGGCCACGCCCGACGAGTTCGCACTCTATGTGAAGGAGCAGCTTGCCAAATGGGGGCAGCTGGTCAAGCAGGCCGGCATCGAGGCGCAGTGATATGACGAGCATGCATAGCGATAGCCGCCAGGCTGTGGGTACTTCAGCCGGGCCATTGGCAGGCGTCAGGGTCGTGGACATGACCTCGGTGATCATGGGGCCGTTTGCCACGCAGATTCTGGCTGCCCTGGGTGCCGATGTGATCAAGGTGGAGTCCCCCGAGGGCGACAACATGCGCCATGTAGGCCCCATGCGCAACCCCGGCATGGGCCCCATTTTTCTCCAGGCCAACCAGGGCAAGCGCTCGGTGGTATTGGATCTCAAGCAGGCCGCAGCGCGCCAGGCGCTGCTGCAGCTGCTGGCCGATGCAGATGTCTTCATCAGCAACGTGCGGCCCCAGGCCATGGCCCGGCTGGGCCTGGACTGGCAGACGCTGGAGCCGAGCCATCCGCGGCTGATCCATGTGAGCTGCTGCGGCTTTGATCAGGCCGGCCCCTATGCGGCCAAGCCGGCTTACGACGACCTGATACAGGGGGCGACAGGCGTGCCCTGGCTGGCCCAGCAGTACGGCGGCGGCGAGCCGTCCTATGCGCCCATGACGCTGGGCGACCGGGTCACGGGCCTGCATGCGGTCTATGCGGTCACGGCCGCGCTGTATGCGCGCGAGAAGAGCGGCCAGGGCCAGGCGGTGGTCGTGCCCATGTTCGAGGCCATGACGCAGTTCATCCTCGGCGATCACATGGCCGGGCTGAGCTTCGAGCCGCCGCTGGGCGATGCCGGCTATGCGCGGCTGCTGACGCGCCATCGCAAGCCCTACCGCACCAGCGACGGCCATCTCTGCGTGCTGATCTACAACGACAAGCACTGGCACAGCTTCTTCAACGTCATAGGCCAGGGCGAGCGCATGCATGAGCCCATGTTTGCCACCCACGGCCAGCGCGCAGCGAATATCGATGCCGTCTATGCCGAGGTGGCAAGCCTGATGCGCGAGCGCAGCACGAACGAGTGGCGCGCGCTGCTTGATGCGGCCGACGTGCCGAATATGCCCATGGCCTCTCCCGAGGACTTGCTGGCCGACCCCCACCATGCGGCCACGGGCTTTGTGCGCGAGATTGAGCACCCCAGCGAGGGGCGGCTGCGCACCACGGCCAATCCCACGCAGTGGAGCGCCACGCCCCCGGGCAGCCAGGCCAGCGCTGCGCCGCAGCTGGGCCAGCACACGCTGCAGGTGCTGCGCGAAGCGGGTCTTGGCGAGGCGCAGATTGCCGCGTTGCAGGCCAGCGGTGGCTGCATGCAGGCTTCATCATCCAACGATAAAAGAGAGACAGACATATGCCCCGCTATCTGATCCGCGAGCAGGACGTACAGGGATACAGCCCCGCCAACCACCACGGCACGGTGAACCGGCGCCTCGTCAGCCAGGCCAATGTCGGCGCACAGCATATGGAAGTGGTGCTTGGAACGCTGGAAAAAGGCGGTGGTGCGTTGCCGCATGCCCACCCGGGCATGGAGCAGGCCTGCTATCTGCTGGACGGCACGGCCGAGGTGGAGGTGCAAAGTCAGGGCCAGACCGAGCGCTTTGCCATGCAGGCGGGCGACACCTGCTTCTTCCCGGAGGACTGCATGCATGTGTTTCGCGTCACCAGCGACACGCCCGTGCGTCTGCTGGTCATCTACAGCCCGCCCTACGGTGAGAACCCGGCGCGCGTGCGCCGACCTGAGTGATTAAAAACAATAGCTGATGGCGCTTGTAATACGGGCGTTTGAGGCGGATTTCATTGAGATTCAACCGATAGAAAGAAGCCGCCATGGATTTTTTATGGAGCGCCGAGCAGGAACAGATCCGGGACGCCGTGCAGCGGGCCTGCGCGCCTTTTGACGATGACTACTGGCTCAAGAAGGACAGGGACGGCGGCTTTCCGCACGACTTCCACCAGGCCCTGGCTGAAGCCGGCTGGCTGGGCATTGCCATGCCCGAGGAGTTCGGCGGCGCGGGTCTGGGAATCAGCGAAGCGGCGCTGATGATGCACACCATCTCGGCCACGGGGGCCGGACTGTCGGGCGCTTCGGCCGTGCACATGAACATCTTCGGTCTGCACCCGGCCGTGGTCTTCGGCACGGACGAGCAAAGACAGCGCTGGCTGCCGCCGCTGATCGCGGGCCGGGACAAGGCCTGCTTCGGCGTGACCGAGCCCAATGCCGGACTCAACACCCTCAAGCTGCAGACCCGTGCCGTGCGCGAAGGCGATGTCTATGTAGTGCATGGGCAGAAGGTCTTTATCTCCACGGCCCAGGTGGCCAACAAGATATTGCTGCTGGCTCGCACCAGGCCCGTGGAGGAGTGCAAGGGTACCGAAGGCCTGTCGCTGTTCTACACCGACCTGGACCGCAGCCGCATCGCCGTGACCGAGATCGAGAAGATGGGCCGCAAATGCGTGGACACCAACCAGCTCTTCATCGACGGGCTGCGCATCCCGGTGCAGGACCGTATCGGCGAGGAGGGCAAGGGCTTTTCGTACATACTGCACGGCCTCAACCCCGAGCGCATCCTGATCGCGGCCGAAGCCGTGGGCCTGGGCCGTGCGGCCCTGGCGCGCGCCACCCAGTATGCGAACGAACGCGTGGTCTTCGACCGGCCCATAGGCCAGAACCAGGGCGTGCAGCACCCGTTGGCCCAGGCCTGGATGGGGCTGGAGGCCGCACACCTGATGGTGCAGAAGGCCGCCTTCCTCTACGACCAGGGCCTGCCCTGCGGCGCCGAGGCCAATGCCGCCAAGTACCTGGCCGCCGAAGCCTGCGCCAAGGCCTGCGAGACCGCCATCTTCACGCATGGCGGCATGGGCTATGCCAAGGAGTTCCATGTGGAGCGCTATATGCGCGAGTCGTGGATTCCGCGCCTGGCGCCCGTGAGCCCGCAGCTCATCATGTGCTTTATTGCCGAGAAGGTGCTGGGCTTGCCCAAGTCGTATTGACGGGCCGAGGTGCAGGGGATGGAGGGTCGAGCCAATGACCTGATTGACCTTTCTTCGCCAAGGTCAGAGGGCGGGTCTCGGCCCGCCAGCCGCCTTACTTTCTGGCAACAGAAAGTGAGTCGCCCGCCGCGGCGAAATCTCGGCCCGGCCGGCAAGGCCTCTGTCGCCCGCGACCAAGCCATGCTGTTTTGATAGCTGCTTGCGTTTGCTGTAAGTGGGTTAGAGGGTGATTTTGCTTGGATTTCTGCTTCGGCAACATGCCGGATCTTTAGACAGAGGGCTGGGCGCCCCCGGCGGGTCTCGGCCCGCCATGCCGACCTACTTTTCTTGCTTCGCCAAGAAAAGTAGGCAAAAGAAGGCGACCCCGCTGCCCCCGTCCCTGCGGCTTCGCCTGCGGGCAACCTGCGCCGTCAAGCTATTGCGGCTTTGCGGCCCAACTCGCTGCGCGTGCTGTGCACGCTTCGCTCAGACAGGCGGCCGCAAGTCAGAGCACAAAGCGTCTGCACTCTGCGGTGCAGCCGCACGCCGCAAGAGCTTGTCGTCGCAGGCGTTGGCACAAGGGGCGAGACCAACAACCGGCTTCGTCCCAATTCTTGCAGGCCGCCCGTATCCACCCGTGTGTCTGCGCCTGCGGCACGCGGTTCGGGCTGCGGGCAACGCTGCCGCAGGACAGCGTTGCATCGTGAACTGGCTTGCCGCCGTCTGTCTGAGCGAAGCGGCAAAGCCGCGCAGCGAGTTGGGCGGCAGCGCAGCCTGAATGGCGTGACGCAGGTTTGCCGGCAGAGAAGCGCAGGGACGTAGACGGTAGGGAGGCGCTCTTTGCTTACTTTCTGACGCGTCAGAAAGTGAGTCGCCCGCCGGGGCGAAAACCCGGCGTGGCCGGCAAGGTCTCTGTCGTTGGCGACAAATCTGCTAGCTGTTTTGATAGCTACTGTCTTGCTGCATCAGGTAAGGTCTTGGCCAAACTTTGCGAATCATGATGAAAACCCATTTGCTGCGTTACTTTGTGGTCCTGGCCGAGGAGCTGCACTTCGGCCGGGCCGCCCAGCGCCTGTGCATCACCCAGCCGCCGCTGAGCATGGCGCTCAAGGCGCTGGAGCAGGATCTGGGCACGGTACTCATGGAGCGCGACGCCAAGAACGTGAAGCTCACTGCGGCAGGCGAGGCCTTCTTGCATGAGGCACGCAAGGTGCTGGCCCAGCTCCAGCATGCGGCCGAGGTGGTGCGCGGCGTGGCCCAGGGGTTGCAGGGGCGGCTGGACATCGGCATCACCGGGTCCATGGTCTACCGGCAGGTGCCCGGGTTCTGCCGGGCCTTTCGCGCCGAGCGCCCGCTGGTCGAGCTCTGCCTGCACGAGATGTCCACGCGCGACCAGCTGCAGGCCATCGCCAGCGGGCAGATCGACTGCGGCTTTCTCAATATCGGCACGCCGCAGGACGATATACGCACGCTGTCCATAGGCGAGGAGCCTTTTGTCTGCTGCCTGCCCAGTGACCATGCGCTGGCCCAGCGCGGCGAAATCGATCTGCGCGAACTGGCCCAGGACACTTTTGTCATGTTTGCGCGCGAGGTGGCGCCGGCCAACTACGACAACGTCATCGCCTGTCTGCAGCAGGCCGGCATCCATCCCCATACACGCCATGCCGCTCGCCAGTGGCTGACCGTCATGGCACTGGTTTCGGCCGGGCAGGGGGTAGCCCTGGTGCCTGCTTGCATGCAGACCGTGGGCATGAACGGCGTGCGCTTTGCGGCGCTGCGCGGCAGCCGGGTGACCACGCCGGCCGTGCTGGCCTGGCGGCCACAGGGCATGCCGGCCGTGCTCGAGGCCTTTGTGGCCAGCGTGCAGAACCTGGTGGAAGCCGGGCAGCCAGGACTCCTGGATGGAGTCCGTTAACCCCGGAATCCGCGTTGCATGGCTTCCCTGGCAGTCACGGGCTGCGGTACCTGTGGTTCACCCGAATTGAATGCCCTGGGCCAGCGGCAGCTCGCGCGAATAGTTGATGGTGTTGGTCGTGCGGCGCATGTACTGCTTCCAGGTGTCCGAGCCGCTCTCGCGGTCGCCACCGGTCTCTTTTTCGCCGCCAAAGGCGCCGCCGATCTCGGCACCGCTGGGCCCGATGTTGACATTGGCCATGCCGCAGTCCGAGCCGGCCGCGCTCAGGAACAGCTCCACCTCGCGCAGATCGTTGGAGAAAATGCAGGAGGACAGGCCTTGAGGCACATCGTTGTTGAGCGCAATGGCCTGCTCCAGCTCGTCGTAGCTCAGCACAAAGAGCAGCGGGGCAAAGGTCTCGTGGCGTACGATGCCGGTCTGGGCCGGCATGTCCACGATCGCCGGTGCCACATAGAAGCCCTGAGGAAACTGCTGCTCCAGCTGGCGCTGGCCGCCCGTCAGCAAATGACCTCCGTCTTTCAGCGCCTGACTCAGCGAGTGCTGCAGTGCCTCGAATGATGCCTGGTTGATCAAGGGGCCGACCAGGGTATCCGGCTGCAGCGGGTTGCCGATGCGCAGGCTGCGGTAGGCCGGCAGCAGCCTGTCCAGCAGCGGCTGTTTGACATCGCGGTGCACGATCAGGCGGCGCAGCGAGGTGCAGCGCTGGCCGGCCGTGCCCACGGCGCTGAAGACGATGGCGCGCACGGCCAGATCCAGGTCGGCTGCCGGCGTGACCACCATGGCGTTGTTGCCGCCCAGCTCCAGAATGCGCTTGCCAAAGCGCGCCGCCACCTTTGGGCCCACGGTACGGCCCATGCGGCTCGATCCCGTGGCCGAAACCAGCGCAATCCGGGGACTGTCCACCAGGGCCTCGGCGACAGCTGCGCCGCCCAGCACGATCTGCGCCAGACCTGCCGGAGCCCGGTCGCCAAACCGGGCAATGGCGCGTTCCAGCGCCTTGAAGGTGGCGAGGCCCGATAGCGGAGCCTTGTCGGAGGGCTTGAAGATCACCGGATTGCCGCAGACCAGGGCAATCGCCGCGTTCCAGGCAAATACGGCGCTGGGAAAGTTGAAGGCCGTGATGACGGCCACCGGCCCCAGCGGGTGGTATTGCTCCATGATGCGGTGGCCGGGACGCTCGGAGACAATGGTCTTGCCATGCAGCTGACGCGACAGGCCCAGCGCAAATTCGCAGATGTCCACGCCTTCCTGCACCTCGCCCAGGCCTTCCTGCACGATCTTGCCGACCTCGCAGGAAATCACATGGCCTATATCGGCCTTGGCGCGGCGCAGCTCCTCGCCCCAGAGCCGGACCAGCTCGCCGCGCACCGGGGCGGGCATCAGGCGCCATTGCTTGAAAGCCTGCACCGCGTGGTCTATGACCGGCGGGATCTGGGCACCTGGCAGGGCGGCCAGGCCAGCCAGTTCCGTGCCGTCGATGGGCGAGTGCACTCTGATGTCCTTGCCTTCAAGGGCCTGCAGCGCAATGCCGCAGCGGCTCAGTACGGTCTGGAAGTCGGCGGCGGAGATGGCAGTCATGGCGTTGCCTCCTGATGGGTGTGAGATACAGGCCTCAGTCGAGCAGGCCTGCAAAGTAATGGGCCACGCGGGTGCCAGAGAGTGCGGCCAGCGTGCATTGCTCCTGGCGCACAAAGCCATGCCGGGGCAACTGGCCCGTGGCGAACAGCTCCACCGCGGCCAGCATGCCTGCCGAGGTCGTCAGCTCTATGGCCGTGCGCTGCTTGCCGCGCAGTGCAGCGCCAAAGACACGGGCGCCGCGCGTCAGCTGCTCCAGCCGGCCCGCGCGCATGCCGCTGGCCATGGCGGCAATCACCACCATGTCTTCGCGGCTGTGGGGCACCGCGCCTTCGAGCACCTGGCGCAGCAGATCGCGTCGCTCGATCAGGCGCAGTCCATGCAGCAGCAAATGCATGGCATCGCGGTGTCCGGGATGGCGTATGGTCTTGTAGTTGAGGTTGCGCACCCGGCCCTGCAGCGTCTCGCACAGCGTGCCCAGGCCGCCCGAGGTGTTGAAGGCCTCGAAGTTCTCACCGTCCAGAATCAGGGCTTCGACCCCCTCCAGCGGCGGCACCAGCATGGGCTGTCCGTTGACGATGGTGTTGCAGGGCTTGCAGTACTCGTTGATGACGCCGTCCACGCTCCAGGTGAAGTGGTAGCGCAGCGCATTCGTCGCATGGCGCGTGAGCGCGCCCACGCGCAGCTGCAGATCGAACAGCTCGTCGAACTGCTGGGCCAGATGGCCGCCCAGCATGCCGATCAGACCCGGCGCCAGTCCGCACTGCGGCATCAGCACCGAGCGTGCCTGCGCCGCCATCTCCTGTATGGCGCGCATGGCCGCCACATCCTCGGTCAGGTCGAAGTAATGCACGCCCTGCCGCGCCGCAGCCCGGGCTACGCGCTCGGCACAGAAGAAAGGCAGGGCATTGATGACCAGCGAGTGCTGCTGCAGCGTGCGGGTCAGCGCCGCATCGTCGTGGATGTCCAGCTGCAGTGGGCGGATCTGCGGGTCGCTGCCGGGCGGGGGCTGCATATCGGCCAGCGTGACGGTGGCTTCATGCAGCTCGGCAGCCATGTCGGCGATCGTTGAGCCGATCTTGCCGGCGCCGAGGATGAGAATGTTGTGTCCAGTCAGCTTCATCATGGAGAACTCCTTGAGAGCAACGCAGCGATCACTTCCTCTGGGGCCATCTTAAACACAGGGCAGCGATTTGCACCACCGTGGCAAGCGTCAGCAGGAGTCGATTTGCGTGGGCAGACAAGAAGTCTTCTGGCGGCTGTCTGACTTCAGAAACAATAGCTGTCAGCGCTTGAAAATCAGAGCTGACAGCTTGGCAGGCTTCAGTCCCGGAGGTCAGTCGTGATACCCGCTGCAGCAACGCGGGGTCGGCTGGCCGGTGACCGGGTCTGGTGGTTAGTGGCTGTGCAGCACGATGGTGAGCAAGGCCGAGGAGTCGAGCTCGGCCTCGATCTCGTATCGGACCTGGACGGGCAGAAACAGCAACTGCCCCGCGCTCAACGTCTGGCGACTTGCGCCCTGGATGACGGCGAGCCGGCCCTCCATGCATTGCATCGTCAGCTCGCCCGGCACCTCGTGTTCAGGCAGGCGTTTGCCTGCCGTGAGCACCAGACGGATCACTTCCAGGGTGTCGGACTTGAACAGTGCCGTGGACACCTGGCTTCCCAGCGAAGTGCCGTAGGGCAGCACGTCGACCGGAACCCCGGGTTGGGCATGGGGCAGGGCCATGGCCTCAGGCCTTTTTCTGCAGCATCTTGATGACGCTGGAAAAGTCTTCACCGCCATGGCCGGACAGGCTGTGCGCCGCATAGATGGAGCGCGCCATGCCGCCCAGCGGCGTGCTGGCGCGGTTGGCGGTGGCGTTGTCCTGCGCCAGGCCCAGATCCTTGAGCATCAGGTCCGTGCCGAAGCCGCCTGCATAGCCCTTGCTGGCCGGTGCGTTCTCATGCACGCCTGGGAAGGGGTTGTATTTTTCCAGGGCCCAGTTGCCGCCCGAGCTACGGCGCATGATTTCGGACAGCACCTTGGGGTCCAGGCCGTTGGCCACGCCCAGTGCAATCGCTTCGCTGGTGCCCACCATCAGAATGCCCAGCAGCATGTTGTTGCAGATCTTGGCCGTCTGGCCCGCACCCACAGCACCGGCGTGGAAGATATTGGCGCCCATTTTTTCAAGCAGAGGCTGGGCGCGTGCCAGCTGCGCATCGCTGCCGCCCACCATGAAGGTCAGCGTGCCGGCAATCGCACCGCCGGTGCCGCCCGAGACCGGGGCGTCGATAAAGTCGATGCCTGCCGCCTGGGCCGCCTGTGCCACCTTCTGGCTGGTGGCTGCGGCGATGGTGGAGCTATCGATGACCAGCGTGCCCTTGGCGATATGTGCGAGCAGGCCGGCCGCGCCCTCGCGGCCCAGGAACAGGCTCTCCACATGCTGGCTGGCAGGCAGCATGGTGATGACGGCTTCGGCGCCCTGTACGGCATCCTGGGCACTGGAGGCTTGCTGGGCTCCTGCGGCCACGACCTTGGCGATGGCCTCCTGGCTCAGATCAAAGGCCTTGACGCTGTGGCCAGCCTTGGCCAGATTGATGGCCATGGGGGCTCCCATATTGCCCAGGCCGATAAAAGCGATTTGCATGTCTGTCTCCTTGCTGTTATTGAATTGATAGCGTCTAACGCTTTATCCATAAGCGATTGATCGATATTTCGCTTAATCCTTGAGAGTTGCCCCACTGTCCGCGAGCAGGCTGCGCAGGATGCTTCGGTGGCAATGCGCCTCGTCGTCGCAGTAGCAGCCCAGAGAAAAGGCGGAGCTATGCGACAGGGCCGCAAGCAGACCCAGTGTGCGATCGGCGGCGGGCTCGGCCAGTTGCTTGCGAAACTGCTTTTCAAACTGCTTCCAGAGCTTGTCGGCCTGTGCCTCCTGGCCTGCCTTGCGCAGCTTGATGGACTCCAGGGCCTGCTGCATCAGCTCCACCTCGGGCGAGAGCTCGGGATACCAGCAGTCGTAGTAGTTGCGGCTTGCGAACTCGGCCTTGGGCACGCCGCGCGGCGGTCTGCGCACCGTACCTATGCGCAGGCCCTCGTCGGGGGCACGTTCGCTGCCTAGCTGGACTATGCGTATGGCCATGAGTTCAGTCCTTGGTGCTTATTCGCTGTCGAAAATGGGGTGCTTGCGGGGGGCGTCGGTATCCAGCGGCTTGGGCGACGGCTTTGAGCGCTTGCGTGCGCTGCTTGTGCTTGGAGCGTCGGGGCTTTCTTCGGCGGCCGGCTTTCTGATATCGGCCTTGCTGGCGGTCTTGCGTTTTGGCGTGGCCTTTGCCAGCGGGTTGAAGGCCAGGGCCTCGCCTATCCAGTACAGCCATTGATCACGCCTGGCATAGGCCGTGGGGCCGACGAGAAAGTAGCCGTCCATCAGACCGCGCGAGGACAGCGGGCGCACGCCCGGCATCTCCGCAATCTGCGCGTGGCCGGCCGGCGGCAGGCGCACCAGCAACTCGTCGTTTTCCACGCCCAGGCACATCTTGCCGTCGACCATGAACACATGGCAGCCGAACATGGTCTTCTCTTCCACGGCTGTGCAATCCTGCAGCGCATCGCGCACGGCGTCTATGAGCTGCAGGGTTTCAGGGGCGATGGGTTTGGCGGGCATGGCAGTCCTTGCTTGGTAGGAAGGCAGCAGCTTAGCGAATGAGCTCCGGCGCATCGCCTTCCAGCATGCGCCTGGCAATGATGACGCGCATGATTTCGTTCGTGCCTTCCAGAATCTGGTGCACGCGGGCGTCGCGCATCAGGCGCTCCAGCGGGTACTCGCGGATGTAGCCATAGCCGCCATGCAGCTGCAGGGCCTCGTTGCAGACCATGAAGCCGGCATCGGTGGCAAAGCGCTTGGCCATGGCGCAATAGGTCGATGCGTCGCGCGCCCCGGCATCCAGCTTGGATGCAGCCAGGCGCACCATCTGACGTGCCGCGACCAGCTCGGTCGCCATGTCGGCGAGCTTGAACTGCAGGGCCTGGAAGCTCGCAATGGCCTTGCCGAACTGCTTGCGCTCCTGCATGTAGTGCTGGGCCTGGGTCAGCGCCCCCTGGGCCGCGCCCACCGAGCAGGTGGCGATATTGATGCGACCGCCATCCAGCCCCCTCATGGCGATCTTGAAGCCTTCGCCCTCGCGGCCCAGCAGGTTGTGCGCAGGAATGCGCACATTGTCGAAGCTGATGACGCGCGTGGGCTGGCTGTTCCAGCCCATCTTCTCTTCCTTCTTGCCATAGCTCACGCCGGCCGCATCGGCAGGCACGGCAAAGGCCGAGATGCCTGAAGCCCCGGAGCCGGCATCGCCGGTTCTTGCCATCAGCACCAGTACATCGGTGCTGCCCGCGCCGCTGATGAAGGCCTTGCTGCCGTTGACGATGTACTCGTTGCCCACCAGCTCGGCCCGGGTCTTGAGCGAGGCTGCATCCGATCCCGCGCCGGGCTCGGTCAGGCAGTAGCTGGCCAGCTTGCTGCCGCTGGTGAGCTGCTCGCCCCATTCGGCGCGCACGGCATCGGTGGCCCAGGTGCCCAGCATCCAGGTCGCCATGTTGTGGATGGTGATGAAGGCCGTGGTCGATGGGTCGACGGCTGCCATTTCCTCGAAGACCAGGGTCGCATCGAGTCGTGGCAGGGCCAGGCCGCCAATGCTTTCCGGAGCATAGAGGCCGCAGAAGCCCAGCTCGCCGGCCTTGGCAATGGCCTCGCGCGGGAAGATATGCTCGCGGTCCCACTCTGCCGCATACGGCGCCAGCTCGGCCTGCGCAAAAGCACGGGCGGTATCGGCAAAAGCGCGTTGATCTTCGCTGAGTTCAAAGTCCATTTCATGTCTCCTTTTTTGTTCTACTCGTCTTCTGGCCCCTGACGGCTTTGCAGTTCAGTCCGGCGGCCCTTGGTGCAGCCAGCGCTTGAGCACCGCATCGCGGGCCGTGATCTGCTGCACCAGACAGCCGTGGTAGCGGCTGGGCCAGTCGGGCTGCGCTTCAAAGGCCTTCGTGGCCTGCTTGCAATGGGTGACGCGATGGCGGCTCCATTCGCCTTGCTCCTTGCGCAGGGCGGGGCGCTCATGGGCCGATAGCGCACGCATCACATCGCCGTAGAGAATCTGGTGGTCGGTGTCGGCCTGCTGGAAATCCTTGATGGCGCAGGCATTGGTCTGGGCCGTGGTGCCGCCGGGCACGCAGTCGGCACCGGCCTGTGCCAGTGCATGCTGGCTCAAGCTGGCTGTCATCAAAAGAGCTGCAAGCGATTGGCTGGCAACGGCTGCAGGCCATGTGCGCCTGCTTTGGGGATTGCGGATCGTCATGCCCGCATCATCGCAGCCCATGGTGGGCTGCAGGCGCTGTCGGTGTGCAATTGCCCGGTTCATGGCTGTTCGCCGCCTTGCTCGTTCCAGGCCAGCGGATGCCACTGGTTCTTGAAGACCACGACCCGGCTCAGGGCCATGCCGATGCGGCAGGCAGCCATGTCCTCGGCTTCATGGACATAGCCATTGGGCTGGCAGCGCCGGTCGCGCTCCTGTGTCCACTCTTGCTGCTCGGTCTGCAGAGCCCGGGCGCTGGCCTGCGGCAGCCGGCGCTGCAACGACAGATAGAGCACCTGCATGCTGCGTTCTATGACCTGGGCCTGCTGCTGCAGGCAGGCAAGCGACAGCGGCTGGCCGGACGGGCAATGCGGCGGGTCCTGATCGCCCTCCTGGGCTGCAGTTGCAGGCAGATGGATGAGCAGCAGGCCGCTGACGGCCAGGGCGCAGAGTCGGGCCAGCGGCCGGGCAGCAATGCCGGCTGTGCCGGTGGCAGGGCGCTGAGATGGGCAACGGGACAATTCTTGAGCGTACATGCCAGCCATCATGAGCAAAGCCAGGCAGTGCGGCCCGCGCCTTGCAAGAGGCAGGGCGGCACTGTCGGGTTTCATGGCCGGCTTACTTCAGGCTGATGGTGGTGTTCACGCCGTGGCTGGTGGTGCTGTCGTCGAACCAGCGCGCCGTGATGGTCTTGGTCTGGGTGTAGAACATCACCACCTGCTTGCCGTAGGGGCCCAGGTCGCCCAGCTTGGAGGCCCGGCTGCCCGTGAACGAGAACAGCGGCACCGGCACGGGAATGGGCACATTGATACCGACCTGGCCCACATCGATGTCTTCCTGGAACTTGCGCGCGGCCGCACCCGACTGGGTGAAGATGGCCGTGCCGTTGCCATTGGGGTTGGCATTGATGAACTCGATGGCCTGATCGATGTCCTCGGCCGCGACCAGGCACAGCACGGGGCCGAAGATTTCCTGCTCGTAGATGCTCATGCCGGGCTTGACGCCGCTGAAGATGGTGGGGCCGACGAAATTGCCCTTGGCATAGCCGGCCACCTCGGGTTTGCGACCGTCCAGCTCCAGCGTGGCACCGTCGGCCAGGCCGCGCTCGATCAGGCCTTCGACCCGCGACAGGGCCGCGCAGCTCACCAGCGGGCCGACATCGGTGCCGGGCTCGGTGCCGCCATTGACCTTGAGGGTCTTGGACTTTGCCACCAGATCGGGAATCCAGTTGCGGGCTTCTCCCACCAGCACCGCCACGGAGACCGCCATGCAGCGCTGACCGGCCGCACCGAAGGCCGCGCCCAGCAGTGCATTGAGCGACTGCTCCTTGTTGGCGTCGGGCATGACGATGGCGTGGTTCTTGGCGCCCATCATGCATTGCACACGCTTGCCGTTGAGGCTGGCGCGGTTGTAGACATGGGTGCCGACCTTGGTGGAGCCCACGAAGCTGATGGCCTTGATATCGGGGTGGTCGCAGATGGCGTTGACCACGTCCTCGCCACCGTGGATCACATTGAGCACGCCGGGAGGCACGCCGGCTTCCAGTGCCAGTTCGGCCAGGCGCATGGTGACGATGGGGTCCTGCTCGGAGGGCTTGAGGATGAAGGTATTGCCCGTGGCGATGGCCATGGGGAACATCCACAGCGGAATCATGGCCGGGAAGTTGAAGGGGGTGATGCCTGCGCACACGCCCAGCGGCTGGTTCAGCGTATAGGTATCGACGCCGTTGGCCACATTGTTGGCCAGCTCGCCCAGTTGCAGCGTACCGATATTGGCCGCATGTTCCACGACTTCCAGGCCGCGGAAGACATCGCCTTCGGCGTCGGGCAGGGTCTTGCCCTGTTCGGCCGTCAGCAGGGCGGCCAGCTCCTTCATGTTCTCGCGGATCAGCTGCTGCAGCTTCAGAAAGATGCGCGCACGTGCACCGATGGGGGTCTTCTTCCAGGTCTTGAACGCCTGCTTGGCATTGGCCACGGCAGCGTTGACCTCGTCGGGCGTGGCGAAAGGCACGCGCGCCAGCACTTCCTGGGTCGCAGGGTTGACCACATCGCGCCACTGAGTGGTTTTGGATTCGACCATCTGCCCGTTGATGAGCAGCTTGACCGTGGGCGCCAGAACCTTGGCGGAAGTCGGTGCGTTCATGAGGTGTCTCCGTTGGTGAATTTGTTCCTCATGGTATGTGTGCGGATTTGCTCTAGCAATAGCAAACACTGCACATAGGGTGTGCAAATGTGCACGAGTGGATGCTATGTCTGCCAGCGGTTTGGAGCTCGTGCCGCAGGCATGGCTGCAGTACCTGCGGCGGCACAAGGCGAAACGGCCCGGCTGCGACCCAGGCATTGCTGCAATGCCTGTGGGCGGGCTGGGCCGCAGAAGCCGAGCCGCGGAGGCCGGGCCGTATCACGCTGGGCCCTTTCGCAGGGCTCAGACGCTCTTAGAGTTCGCTGAACATCTCGTCAAAGGTTTCGCGCGCGAAGTCGTTGCGCCATGCCTTGTCCTTGTCCTTGGGCACCATGCCCAGAGACAGCGTGCCTTCGTAGGTGTGGTTGGCAGGAGCCGAGTAGGCGGCCTGCAGCTTCTTGAGCTCGCCCTGCACCTGATCCACGCTGAGCTTGTTGCGCGCCATGCGCTGAATGCCTTCAGCCCAGGTTTCGGGAGTCTTGACCAGTTGGCAGCTGAACTTGACTTCGGTATTGAGCACGCCATGCTTGTCGAGCTTGGGCTTGCTGGCGGAGACGGTCTTGCACTGCGATTGCTGGCGCGTCTTTTGCACCGTGCTCATCAGGCTTTCCACGGGCGCGCGCAGGGCATTGCGTTGTGCTTCGGGGAACAGGGGCAGGGCCACGTCGGCGATTTCGCGCGGGAAGTCCTTGTCAGCCTCTTTCAACTCGGCTGCATTGGCGTAGTCCGCGCTGCGGCCCGAGCGCAGGCGGTCGGGCCGCAGATAGTCATTGAGCTGGCTGATGGCCTGCTCGTCGTGATTGACCAAGGTGCGGATGTATAGCTCGGCCGCAGCAATGGGCGAGGGCGGCTCGGCCGCCTGTGAGGCTGCAGCCAGGGGCAGCAGCAAAAAGGCGATGGCTGTCTTGATGGAATTGTTCATCTTTTTATAACGATTTGAAGGGGCTGAATCGCGTGGAGTCACGTGAAAACAGGATTGGCGCCCGGCGCTGCAGCCTGGGCGGTAAGCGGCCTTGAGAGAAGGCCTGCCGCGGATCGGCAGCAGCCTCTTGGCATGGGGGCGCTCCAGAGTCTGGATACAAGTCCGTGGGAGCGCCTCGCAACAAGTGTAACCCTGGCTTGCTAGCATTTTTGCAGGCCTGCAGGAACCGCGCTGCAACGGGATCGAGAACTGCAGCCCCTGCGCAGCACCTGTTGCCCAGTGTCGGTGCGGCAGGCAAAAAGCCCCGTGCAGCCAGTGCTGACGGGGCTTTTTGAGGGCTGGGGATGTGTCCGGGCCGCGCTTTCGGGATGGCCGCAGCCAGCTCTCAGTCGAGGCTGATCTGGGCCTTCTCGATCAGCAGCTTGTATTGCTCGGACTTCTTCCTGGCAAATTGCTGCATTTCGGGCACGGTAAAGCTCATGGGCTGGAAGGCAAAGGTGGAGAACTTCTCGCGGACCTGTGGGTCCTGCAGCACGGCCACCACATCGTTGCGGATCTTGTCGCGCACGGCGGCGTCCACGCCCCTGGGGCTGAGCAGGGAGACAAAGGAGTTCACATCCAGCTCGGCAGGGCCGCCGGCTTCGGCGACCGTGGGCACGTCCGGCATTTGCGCAATGCGCTTGGGTGCGGCCACGGCCAGATAGCGGATCTTGCCGCTTTTGTAGATGCCCTGGCTGGAGGGCAGGCTGGCAAAGCTCCAGGTCGGGTCGCCATTGGCGACCGAGGTGAACAACTGGCTGACCTCGCGGTAAGGCACATGGGTCATCTTGCTGCCGGTCAGATAGTCCAGCCATTCGCCGCCCAGATGGCCGGGGCTGCCCACGCCCCAGGAGCCATAGCTGATCTTGCCGGGTTCGGCCTTGGCGGACTTGATCAGGTCGCCCATGTTCTTCCACGGTGAATTCGTGGGGACGGCCACAAAGAAGGGCGTCAGGAACAGTGGGGCCACGGGGTCGAAGTGGCTCAGCGTGTTGAAGTTCTTGTTCTTGTAGAGATAGGGCAGGGCGGAGATATGCTCGCTGTCCAGCTGCAGCAGGGTATAGCCGTCGGGCTTGGCGCGGCGCGCGTACTCGATGGCGACAAAGCCGCCGCCGCCGGGGCGGTTGTCCACGGTCACGCCCTGTTTCCAGCGCTGGGCCAGTTTTTCGCCCACGATGCGCAGCACGGCATCGGGGCCGCTGCCCACGGCAAAGGCCGTGACCACGGTCACCGGGCGGTTGGGATAGCCGGGCGCATCGCCCTGGGCCAGCGCCTGGCCGGCTGCGGCCAGCAGAGCGGCTGCGGCAACTATGGTCTTGATAGCTGTTTGGGTATGTGTGGATTTGCTTTTGGGCTGATTTTGCTCGTATTTCACAGTTTGTCTCCGGTGGATATTTTTTAGGGACTGCAGAGCGTTGGTGGGCAGCCGCGTCTGGGCGCGGCTGCAGGGGGAAGGTCTATTGCGGGGCGTCGGGCTGGGCCAGCGGCGCTGCCTGGGCAAAGGCGGGCAGGGCGCTGCAGGCTGCATCGACGGCGCTGATCAGTGGCCAGCGGGCGAGATCCACGCCAAAGCGGCGTGCGCTCTCGACCTGCGGAATCAGATAGACATCGGCCAGGCCGGGGGCCTTGCCGAAGCAGAAGCGCCCGCGTGTGCCGTCCTGTGCCAGCAAGGCTTCGATGGCGTCAAAGCCGGCCGTGATCCAGGTGGCGCACCAGGCGTTGATGGCGGCCTCGTCGGCACCGAACTGCTGGCGCAGGGTCTGCAGGATGCGGCGGTTGTTGATCGGGTGCACATCACAGCCCACGATGGCCGCCAGGGCGCGCACATGGGCGCGTGCCTCGGGGTCGGTCGGCAGCAGCGCGGGCGTGGGGTAGCGCTCTTCCAGCCATTCGATGATGGCCGGCGACTGGATCAGCGTCTCTCCGCTGTCCAGCGTCAGCGCGGGCACCAGGCCTTGCGGGTTGATTTGCTTGAACGGCGCTTCGGCCTGCTCGTCCACGCGCAGATCGACAGGGAGGTAGTCGGGCGTGAGGCCCTTGAGCCTGAGGGCGATGCGCAGACGGTGCGAGGTGCCGCTGCGAAAAAAACTGTAGAGCTTCATGGTCTGTGCGCCTTACTCGGGCTGGCCCACGCTCAGTGCAATCTCGCCCACGCCTTCCACGCGGCCCGTGATCTGGTCGCCGGGCACTACCGCCCCCACGCCCTCGGGCGTACCCGTGTAGATCAGGTCTCCGGCTTGCAGGTGATAGAACAGGGACAGGTCGGCAATGATTTCGCGGATGTTCCAGATCAGCTTGTTCACATCGGACTGCTGTTTGATCTGACCGTTGACGCTCAGCTCGATCAGGCCGGACTCGATCACCTTGCCGGCCATGGGTACGATTTCGCTGGAGACGGAGGACTGCTCCACATCCTTGCCCAGATCCCAGGGGCGGCCCTTGTCGCGTGCCACCAACTGGAGATCGCGGCGTGTCATGTCGAGGCCGCAGGCATAGCCGTAGATGTGCTCATGGGCCTGGCTGGCAGGAATGCGAAAGCCCGCTTTGCCGATGGCCACGACCAGCTCCATCTCGAAGTGGTAGTTGGCGGTTTCGGGGGGATAGGCCACGCAGGCACCCGATTCGGTCAGTGTCTGCGGGGCCTTGGTGAAGTAGAAGGGGCGCTCGACGCTTTTGTCCACGGGGCGGCCCATCTCCACCGCATGGGCGTGGTAGTTGCGGCCCACAAAGAACAGGCGGTTGACGGGCAGGCGCTGCTCGCTGCCGCGCACGGGCAGAGATTGCACGGGGGGCGGCGCCCAGAGATAGTTGGCTTGGGTCATGTGTGATTCCTGATGGGGGTATTGGTGACTAGGTGCTTGAAAAAGACACGTTCTATGTGTGAGGCAGCCAGCAAGGGCCTAGGAGGCTCCGCCGCCTCGCAGTAAAGGTTGTCGTCCCTCAAGGGGGGGGACGGGCACGGGGAAGACGCAAAGCGCCTCAGAGGGTTTCTGCCCTGTACGCGTGGACGGCCTCGAAAATCGGCGTATCCGCAAAGCGGAACAGGTCCAGCTGCGGCTGGTCGGCATCGCATTGCGCGCTGAACAGCTGCCAGGAGGGCACGACGAACATGTCGCCGCGCCGCACCTGCCATTGGCGCTCGCCCACAGTCACCGTGCCCTGGCCGTCGAAGACCTGGAAGACGGCAGAGCCCACTTCGCGCTTCGGTCGGGTGCTGGCGCCGCAAGCCACGCGGTGCATTTCGCAGCGTATGGTGGGCAGCACGTCGCGGCCATTGGCGGGATTGGTGTAGCGCACGGCGGCATGGCCGGGGCTGACTGTGGCGGCATGGCCTTCGGCTTCGAGCGCCAGCTGCTCGGTCAGCGCGCGGTCGGTATCCACCCATCGGTAGGCCAGCAAAGGCGTGGTCGGGCGGTCCTGCAGATGTGCCACTGGGCTCAACCCGGGATGGCCCCAAAGGCGCTCGGAGCGCGAGAACTCGGGCGTGATGCGCTCCTGCGGGTCCAGATGCAGGCGGCCATGCTCGAAGAACTGGGATTCGGTGGTGTAAGCAAACGGAATATCCAGCCCGTCTATCCAGGCCATGGGCTGGCTGGCCGCATTGTGGTGGGCGTGCCAGTTCCAGCCGCCCTGGGGCAGGAAGTCGCCGCGCGACATGCGGATCGAGTCGCCGTTGACCACAGTCCACACGCCTTCGCCTTCGACCACAAATCGGAAGGCATGCTGGGTGTGACGGTGCTCGGGGGCATCTTCCCCGGGCATCAGGTATTGGATGGCAGCCCACAGCGTGGGCGTGGCAAAGGGACGGCCGCCCAGCGCCGGATTGGCCAGGGCAATCGCGCGGCGCTCGCCGCCCCGGCCCACGGGCACGATGCGACCGGCCTCATCAGCGAGCTTGAGCAGATTCTCCCAGCGCCACAGATGCGCGGCAGCCTGGCTTTTGGGGTGGGCGGGCATCAGGCCGCCGATCTCCGTCCACAGCGGCACCAGCATTTCCTGCTCGAAGCCTCGGTACAACTGCTCCAGCGCAGCGGTGGGTTCGGGTTGGCCGGGTGTGTTGCGGGCCGTGAGCTTGACCGGTGAGGGCTGGGCTTGCACAAGGCTCATGGTTTGTCTCTTTCTTTGGTATCTGCCGGGCAGTGCGTTGCTGCCTTGAGTCAGGCTCTGGTGGCCTTGAGTTGGGCCAGGAAAGGCTGCGAATCAAATAAACAGCACACTGATGATTAGCATAATGTTGATCTGTGTCAGCGTTGATTGGGTGAAACCCGGTAGCAGGCTTAACGCGAATCAGGGCGGCACTCGTGCGAATATCGGGGTCTTTCAGTCATGGCCCTTCAACTGCCGCGCGGCAGGGCGGGCCCGGCGTCGGCCCTCAAGACATGCAATACCAACCCGCAGAACTAGAAAACTATCCCGGCTATCACATCCGCAGGCTGCAGCAGATCGCGGTGGCCGTGTTCATGGAAGAAACCGAGGAGTTCGGCGTGACGCCCGTGCAGTACGCAGCCCTGTCGGCCGTGCTGCGTCAGCCGGGCATTGACCAGCGCACGCTGGCACGCAATATCGGCTTCGACACCTCCACCATAGGCAGCGTGATCGACCGTCTGGAAGCGCGTGGCCTGATGGCGCGCAACGCCAGCCCTGCGGATCGACGCGTGCGTTTGCTGAGCCTGACCGAAGAGGGGCGAGATCTGCTGGTCGCTGCCGAGCCTTCGGTGCTGCGTGCCCAGCGCCGCATGCTGGAGCCTCTTGCCGACGACAAACGGGCACAGTTCATGGAAATGCTGTCGCTGCTGATTCACGAGAACGACGAGTTCGCGCGCGCGCCCAGCGCAGTTGCCCAGCGCAGTGCCGAGCGCAAGCGCAGTGCGGCGGTCAAGGCGGTCAAGGGCCTCGCGGGCAACGCGCAGGACAGCGTGAACGACTGAATCACTGATCGCAAGGAAAGACATTGGACTGGGACCATCTGCGTTTTTTTGGCGAACTGGCCCGCAGCGGCAGCATGGCCGCTGCTGCGCGGCGCATGGGAGTCGAGCACACCACGGTCTCGCGGCGCATTCAGGCGCTGGAAAAGCAGCTCGGTGCCGTGCTGTTCGCGCGTGAAGGCGGGCAGTGGCGGCTGACCGAGGCCGGGCGCCAGTTGCAGGGCGTGACCAATACCATGCAAAGCGCAGTCGACGGCCTGGAGCGAGGACCGCTGGCACATGCCGCCGCCGCTGAGGGCCCGGCCGGGCTGGTGCGGGTGGGGGCCACCGAAGGCTTCGGCACGCAGATGCTGGCCTCCGAACTCGCCAGGCTCACAATGCGCTACCCGCTGCTTAGCGTGGATCTGCTGGCGCTGCCGCGCATGCTGCATCTGTCCAGCCGCGAGGCCGATATCGTCATCTCACTGGAGCGGCCCAAGCGAGGTTCGGTGGTGGTGACCAAGCTGACCGACTACCGGCTGTATCTGTACGGCCAGCGTGAATATCTGGCGCGCAAGCCACTGGTGGCCAGAACCGAGGATTTGCGCCACCACAGCTTTGTGCACTACGTGGACGATCTGCTGTTCACGCGCGAGCTGCAATTGCTGGACACCTTGCACCGGCCCGAACGTTTTGCGCTGCGCAGCACCAGCATCACCGCGCAATATGAGGCCGTGCGCGCCGGCGCCGGTCTTGCCGTGCTGCCCGCATTTGTGGCCGACAAGGACCCGATACTGAGCCGTGTATTGCCCGAGCAAGCATGTTTTACGCGCACTTTCTGGATGAGCATGCCCGTGGAGTCGCGCCAGATTCCACGCATAGCCACGACCTGGAGCTTTCTGCGCGACGCCGTGCAAGGCATGCAGAAGCTGCTGCTGCCGGACTCATGAATATTTGATAGCGCCTTTCGCTTGATGGTATCGGGGTTGAGCGGTATTTGATGTTGAATATCGATGCGAGACAGATGCAGTCCGGCATTGCTGCATTGACGTTTTGCAGTCCAGGGTCGCGGCTAGTCATGATGCATGGTTTGCATGCCTATACTGGGCCTGGCGGATTGCACCGATCCCGTCTGTATCTGCTGCATCAGGAGCGCTGAGCGATTCCCGGCAGTGCGGACGCGCACCGATCTCGGTGTGCTGTTTTTTTGAAAGCCCAACATGATTGTCACCACCACTCCCTCCATCGAAGGCAAGCGCATCACCCGTTATTGCGGCGTGGTGGCGGGCGAGGCCATTCTGGGCGCCAATGTGTTCAAGGACTTCTTTGCCGGCATCCGCGATATCGTGGGCGGGCGTTCGGGAACCTACGAGCGCGAGTTGCAGAAGGCGCGCGAGATTGCCCTCAGGGAACTGGAGCAGCGTGCTGCCGAGGCCGGAGCCAATGCGGTGGTCGGCGTGGATCTTGATTTTGAGGTGCTGGGCCAGGGCAACGGCATGCTCATGGTCTCGGCCAGCGGCACGGCTGTCGTGGTGGAATAGGCGGCCTGGGCCTGAGCCTGCTGGATGGCGGCAAACCTATTCCATGTGCAATTGCACATTTTTGGACCACTTCGAAATTTGTAGCGAAAAGTCGTTGTAGAATTCGATCCATCGTAGGGGAGTCGCCAAGCTGGTTAAGGCACTGGATTTTGATTCCAGCATGCGAAGGTTCGAATCCTTCTTCCCCTGCCAAAATTCAAAACCCTGCTCATCACCATGAGCAGGGTTTTTTTGTTTGCGGGCCAAGCGATGTGTGCCGTGCGTTGGTAGCGAGCCCCGAGTTTGTGGCCTCTGCCTTGGGCATGCAGGTGCGTCTTCCGGTGGGCGACTGCACTGCCGGGTACAAGGTTGCAACGATTGAGGGCAGCCGTGTTGTCTGGCGGAGTCGGGAATGAGAGCAAACGACGCGTAGGCTCAATGAATGGACTAGGGTAAGTACTTACCATTTGCAGATAGTTGTGCTAAACCAGCCAAACTTACCGAGCGATTTCGCCGTATCGTCGGTGGTTTGAATGGGTGCGGGAAAACAGCCGGTAGACTCTTCGCTCTTTTGTGTCGCTGTTATTCAATGAGCGCTCCCGGGTCTTTGTGAACGAGCTGGAATGCTCGCTGCAGAAGCCTGACTTTGGCAGTAATCCCGGCTGAAAGTATCGCAGCGCGCTCTTGCCCTGGCCACAAGCACAGGCAAGTGCAGATAGGTTGAATTTCTTGCCTGGATGAAACAAATGTATACAGATTTGCCATCTGAAAAGACAAGCTCGCTACCAAACTGGGTTAGCTGACACAATCACTGGCAGTTGGGTGCAGTTGATGCTCGCGCCAAGCGTTTGGCCGATAGCAAACAGGAACACAAGCCACTTGGCAAATGAATGACTGCAGTTGCTGGCAGAGAGTTCTTGGGGATGAGTGTCTGGCGCAGCGTTTGCGTAAGAGCACGGCAAGATTTGGATAGACAAGGTATGGAATATCGACTGGATGAAACGGACCGCCAGCTGCTGCGCCTGCTGCAGACCAATGCGCGCGCCTCGACCGCGCACTTGGCCCGGCAGATGAATCTGGCACGCACCACGGTGGTCGCCCGCATCGCCAAGCTGGAGCAGGAAGGCGTGATCGCCGGGTATGGCGTTCGCCTTGGCTCTCGCATGGAGCAGTCCGCCGTGCGTGCCTACTGCGGCATCCGTGTCCAGCCCAAGACGGCCACTTCGGTGATGCAGGCACTCAACCGCTTCACCGAGGTGGAAGAGGTGTCGGCTGTTAGCGGGCAGTACGACTACATGGTGTTTGTGCGCTGCGAGAGCAATGAAAAACTGGATGCGCTGCTTGATCGCATCGGCCTGATCGACGGTATCCAGCAGACCTATACCTCGGTGGTGCTGAGCCGCAAGATCGACCGCCGCACTACGGCCGAGGTGGTCGGTGAGACTTCGGCGCCCTGAATTCATCAGGCGCCTCATGCAAAAACGCCCGGTCTATGCCGGGCGTTTTTGCATGAGGCGGGAAGATGGGGCAGGGGGGCTCATGCCCCTTCGTCCCGTTTTTCCGACTTCCAGCCGCTCTCAGTCCACAAAGACCTTGGGTGCACCTGCTTCCATGCGCCCAATCACGGCGGCATCGGCAAACCCGCTATCGGCAAAGACCTTGAGCACCTGCTGGACGGCATCGGCGGTGCAGGAAACCAGCAGGCCGCCGGAGGTCTGAGGGTCGGTCAGCAGCGCCTTCTGGGCATCGCTCAGGGACGAAGCCAGCTGGACATGTTCTCCATAAGACGCCCAGTTGCGCCCCGATGCGCCCGTGAAAATGCCCTGCGCTGCAAGCGCCTGGACACCCGGGAGCACAGGCAGCCGGGCGCTGTCAATGCGTGCGCTGAGCTGGGCGCCACGGGCCAGTTCCAGTCCGTGGCCCAGCAGGCCGAAGCCCGTCACATCGGTCAGCGCGTGCACGCCGTCAAGCTTGGCAAGTTCGGTGCCGGGGCGGTTGAGCTTGGTGGTTGCATCCACCATGGCGCGGTAGCCTGCATCGTCGAGCAAATTCTTCTTGAGCGCCGCCGAGAGAATGCCCACGCCCAGGGGCTTGCCCAGAATCAGCACATCGCCATCCCTGGCATCGGCATTGCGCTTCATCTGCCTGGGATTGACGATGCCGATGCCGACCAGACCGTAGATGGGCTCGACCGAATCAATCGAGTGGCCGCCCGCCAGCGGAATGCCGGCGTCGCGGCAGACCGATTCGCCGCCTTCCAGAATCTTGGCAATCACATCGTGCGGCAGCACATTGATGGGCATGCCCACAATGGCCAGCGCCATCAGCGGCGTGCCGCCCATGGCGTAGATATCGGACAGCGCGTTGGTGGCGGCAATTCGGCCAAAGTCATAGGGGTCGTCGACGATGGGCATGAAAAAGTCAGTCGTCGCCACGATGGCCTGCTCCTCATTGATCTTGTAGACGGCGGCATCGTCTGCGGTTTCCGTGCCCACCAGCAGGTCGGGGAAAAACTGCTTGGGCAGATTGCTTTTGGCCAGCAGCTCCGACAGCACGCCGGGCGCAATCTTGCAGCCACAGCCGCCGCCGTGAGACAGAGAGGTCAGGCGCGGGGTCGCGGGGGAGGCGGTTTCTTGAGTGGTGTTCATATCAATCCAGACGGCAAGCAGCTCCGATGTTGCTGCGGTGACGGTAGCGATGTTTGTGCTCGGTCAGAAGTTCATCCTGAACGCACAGTAGGCTCTCATTATTGACTGCCTGGGGTGTGGATCTGCCGTCTTGTGGTCGATTCCATCGGAGATCTGCTCGGGCGAGGCATGAAGAAGGTGCGGTGGTGTGCCTGGAGACGTGAAATATATTTTTCAACTATTCATTGTTTTAAATATGAGGTAAATAAATAATTGAGATTATGTTTCTTCGATTTTTACTATTGAATGTTTACTTCGAAAAATATATATGAGAAATGATTCTGATATTGATATGCTAATTCTCTTCTTGGATTGAAAAATCCTAATTGATTTTTCTTTGAATTAAAAATATCTAATAGATAAAATATATTAATTTATAGATTTCGATAGTTTATTAATAATGTAATTGAATGTGAAGTGGGAGGCAGTGGCTGCCTGTAATAAGGTTTTGCTTATGTTTTCATTTACAATCAGTCGATTGGATTTCAGTGCGTCTTGAGTCCAAAAGAACGAGGATTTATCTTGGACTCAGCCCCGTCTTCTGGTGCGATCTCTGCGCCACGTAGTTCACTTTCCGTCACCTTTGCGGTATGGAACGCACTTTTCCTGCGCGAAGCCGTCGCGCGCCTCAGCGCCACGCGCGGCGCCTGGGTGCTCATTGTGCTGGAGCCGGTGTTGCATGCATGCTTCATGTTGCTGCTGTACACGGTGCTGCGCACACGCACCATGGCGGGTGCTGATGTAGCGGTGTGGCTGGTCTTGGGCTTGACTGGCTACTTCACGGTACAGAACGTCTTCCAGCGATCAATGGGAGCAGTCGATGCCAACAAGGCACTATTTGCCTATCGTCAGGTGCGCCCCATCGACACGGTTATTGTGCGTGCGGCCCTTGAAACGCTTATGGGCTTCATCATATTGCTGGCCTTGCTTTTGGTTTTGGCTTTTTTTGGCCGATCAATTATTCCAGAATCACCTATTGAGTCAATATTCTCGTTTATAGGTCTGATTCTTTGTGCGCTCGGTGTTGGTCTCATTCTTTCTGTTCTCAGTGATTTGGTGCCTGAGGCGGCAAATTTGGTGAATTTTCTTTTTCGCCCCTTGTATCTACTTTCAGGGGCTATTTTTCCATTGTCAGCTATTCCAATCAAGTATAGGGAATGGGCTTTTTTAAATCCATTTGCGCACGGATTGGAACTGCTAAGAAGCAGCTTTTTCCCGACTTACCATGCCTCGCCTGAAGCTAATTTCAAGTATCTTTATGCTTTTGCAGCCTGCTCCATCTTTTTGGGGCTTGCTTTGCAGGTCCGTTTTTCTCAACGGTTGAGAGCTCAATGATTATCGTCAATAACGTACACAAGCGTTATCAGACCCCTCATGGTGCTGGCCGCTGGATTCTCAAGGGTGTGAATTTCACGATCCCTTCTAATGTCAGCGTTGGCTTAATCGGACGTAATGGGGCAGGTAAATCTACATTGCTGAATTTAATCGGAGGCGTAGACACGCCTACTCGTGGAACGGTGGAACGGCGTTGCCGTGTATCTTGGCCCATGGGTTATGGAGGCGGCTTGCAGGGCTCCCTGACTGGTCGGCAGAATGCAAAATTTGTCTGCCGCTTGCATGGGTTTGATTCATTACAAGCCATGGCGGAAAAAATTGCCTATATACAAGATTTTGCCGAGCTAGGTTCATCCTTTGATGAACCTGTTCGTACTTATTCTTCGGGCATGAAATCTCGTCTGCAGTTCGGATTGTCATTGGCATTTGACTTTGATGTCTATATATCGGATGAAGCGACATCTGCTGGTGATGCATCTTTCCGACAAAAAGCGGCTGATGCATTCAAACGGATTGCTGACCGTTCTGGACTTATTATGGTTGCGCATGGCGATGGAACGCTGCGTCAATTTTGTCAAGCAGGTATCTGGCTCAATGATGGTCAGGCCTATTGGTTTGATGATATCGAAGATGCTTTAAGAAACTATAAAGATAGTATTTCCAAATGACAGAGTTTTCAATAAAAGAACGCCTTAAAGGCCATTGCAAAGCCATCTGGCGCATGAAAGCCCTGGCTATTGCGTTATGTGTATCTGTATTGGCGATTATCTACTGGGGGCTTATCGCTTCTGATCGATATGTTTCCGAAGCCCGTGTGCTGATTCAGCGTACAGATATGGCGGCTTCTCAGGCCATGGATTTCAGTTCTTTGCTGGCTGGTGGAGATGGAATCTCGCGTGCTGATCAGATGCTGTTGCGAGATCGATTGCTGTCCATCGATATGTTGCTGCAGCTGGATAAGGATCTGAACCTGCGCGAGCACTACAGCAGCCACGATCATGACATTCTTTCGCGGATGTTCTTCCATGATGCCTCTCTGGAGTTTTTTCATAGGCATTTTTTGTCACGTGTAAGCGTGGACTATGACGAATATGCCGGTGTGCTGGTCATTCAGGCTCAGGCTTATGACGCTGAAATGGCCAAAAAGATCACCAGCGCACTGGTACATGAAGGCGAGCGTTACATGAATACACTGGGCCACCAGTTGGCCCAGGAGCAGGTGAATTTTCTGGAAAAGCAGGTCAAGGCGCGTGGTGAACATGCGCTGAATGCGCGTCAGCGTGTGCTGGCCTTTCAGAATGCCAAGGGCCTGATTTCGCCGCAGTCCGCTGCCGAAAATCTGGCCGGTGTGGTCAACAAGCTGGATGAGCAGTTGACCGAACTTAGCGCGCGCAAGACTGCGCTGCTGGGCTATCTGGCACCCACGGCTCCTGCGGTCGTGGAGGTTGATCTACAGATCCAGGCCGTGGAAAAGCAGATCAAGACAGAAAAGGCCCGATTGACCAGTGCCAAAGGGCAGTCGCTGAACAAGACGGTAGAAGAGTACCAGCGCCTGGAGCTGGAGGCCCAGTTTCAACAGGATGCCTATAAGAGCGCTCTGGTGGCACTGGAAAAAGGCCGGGTGGAGGCAACGCGCACTTTGAAGAAGGTGCTGGTGCTGCAAAGCCCGTCGATGCCTGAATATCCAATGCGGCCCCGTCGTCTCTATAACATTGCCACCTTTATCCTCGGAGCCCTGCTGCTGGCCGGGCTGGTGCAGTTGCTGGCATCCATCGTGCGCGATCACCGCGACTGATTGTTCTAAATTTTTCGAGTTTTATCATGCAACGTTTTATCGCGCGTACCTGTATCAGTTCGGCAGTCGCGGTGCTGCTGACTGGTTTGGTACCAGCTTTGGCCCAGACCCAGACCTCTCAAGCCCGGTCCAGCCAAGATACATCGGCATCCAGTATTGATCCTTTCCAGATCAATCAGGCGCTGGGGCTGGTTCCTTCTGGTGGATCTAGCGATGCTTCGGTAAGTCGCTCTGCTGCTGCCGTCCCCATGCAGTCCCCTGTGTTGCCGCAAGCCCCACAGACCGCTGATTACACGGCCAACCTCAATAGCGATGTCTTTGGCGCAAACCTGTTTACCGGCAACTTTGCGCGCGCCGGGGCAACGCAGTTCAACCCCGACTATCTGGTAGCAGTCGGCGACCGGATTCATCTGCGCCTCTGGGGTGGCTTTACCTTTGACAGCGTGGCTTCTGTTGACCCGCAGGGCAATATCTTTCTGCCCCAGGTCGGGCCGATCAAGGTATTGGGTATTGCCAACAAGAATCTGCAGCAGCAGGTAGAGGCTGCTGTGCGGCGCGTGTTCCGCGCCAATGTCTACAGCTATGCCAGCCTGGCCGCCGCCCAGCCGGTGCGCATTTTTGTGGGCGGCAATGTCATGCGCCCGGGCCTGTACAACGGCACCAGCATGGACAGCCTGCTTAACTATCTGGACCAGGCGGGCGGTATCGACCCGGAGCGGGGCAGCTTTTTGACTGTGCAGGTCAAGCGCGGCAACTCCGTGCGTGGCACCTTCAATCTCTATGACTTTCTGCTCAAAGGGCAGTTGCCGCTGCTGCAGCTCAATGATGGAGATGTGATTTTTGTCCCCCAGATTGCCAACCGGGTGCGCGTTTCGGGTCTTGTGAATAATGCCAAGCGTTTTGAGTTTGCCCAGGGCTCTGAAACCGTTGCTCAGTTGATGCAACTGGCCAAGCCGCAGGCCCAGGCCACCCATGTGCGCATTGCTCGCAATACCGGAACAGTGAAGAACACGGAGTATTACCCACTGCAGGAGGCCAATGCCTTGGTGCTGCAAAACGGTGACGAACTGGAATTCACTGCGGACAAGAAGCCCGGCACCATTACCGTGCGTGTCGAAGGCGAGCATCTGAATTCGCAGGAATATGTGCTGCCCTATGGCACACGCCTGGGGGCACTGATGCAGAGCATTCAGACCTCGGCAGACGCCGAGCCCGAGAGTATTCAGCTCTTTCGCCAGAGCGTGAAAGATCGCCAGAAGGAAATGCTGGCTACCAGCTTGCGCAGTCTGGAAACCGCATTGCTCACTGCCCGTAGCGGCAGCAGCGAAGAGGCCCGACTGCGCAAGGAAGAAGCCGATCTGACCCTGCAATGGGTAGAGCGTGCAAAGAAGGTAGAGCCCACCGGCCAGGTGCAGATTGCTCAGGCGGCGCAGCGCGACAACATGCTGTTGGAAAACGGTGACGTCATTCGCATACCGCGCAAGGATGGTTTGGTGCTGGTCAGTGGTGAAGTTCTCTTCCCCAATGCTGTGGCATTCGATGGCTCTTTGAGCCTCAAGGATTATATCGATCGTGCTGGCGGCTTTACCCAGACCGCAGATGCGGCTCGCGTCGTTGTTGCGCATCGCGATGGAGCCTTCGAGCAGGTGGATACCGGCAAGCTTTTTGAGAATACCCGACTCAAGGCCGGCGACCAGGTGCTGGTATTACCTAAGGTGGATGAGAAAAAACGCCAGTTCTGGAAAGACATCACTCAGATCATGTACCAGATTGCTATTGGTGCGAAGGTTGTATTCGGACTTTAATGAGATAGGGAAAGTTAATGCAAGTCAGAAAATATACAATCAATCATGTAATGAGCAAAGATATCGATAGTGGTATCTTTGCGGCTATTCTTCGATATTTTAGAGAGAATAGCCCCGAATGGGTTGATAACGTTGAGAGCGTAGAGCCTTTGGAAGAGGCTGATGTTTATCACTATCATCGACCACATTTGGAAACGAAGCTGAGAAAAAACTCGGTCTGCACAGTGCATCATGATTTGGATGATCCAGATATTTGGCATGCGCGCCAGAGGTTTATTCCTAGATATAACGAATCGTCAGCTGTTATATGCCTCAATGAAACACAGAAAAAAATACTTATTAATGAGGAAGGCGTAAAGGAAGAGAAGGTATTTGTTGTTCCCCATGGTTACAATAATAAGATTTTGTCGCCCATTAATAAAGGAAAAAACAGGCAGGGAAAATTTACATTGGGAATTGCATCACGTCGATATGGTCGACGTGTAAAAGGCGAGGCGTATCTCTCTGAATTAATTAAAAGACTCGATCCAGACTTTGTCAAATTTATATTGGTTGGGCAAGACCGGAGTATCGATGCAGTTGACTTTCGTCAATACGGATTCGAAATCGAAGTTTTTGAGCGTCTGCCTTATCGCTTGTTCCAAAGCTTCTATTCTGAAATAGATGCTTTGCTGATGTGCAGCAGTCACGAAGGTGGCCCTGCCAATATCCCAGAGGCGATGGCTACTGGAACTCCTGTCTTTTCAAGTCCTATTGGAATGTCTTTGGATTTCATCAGACACGGGGATAATGGGTTGTTCTTGACCCTGGATCCAGACGTTGATGCGAATCTGATAATGAATTATGCTACAGATAGATTGGAATTTGAAGGGGTGGAAGAGAGATGCCTCGGACAGGTGGCGAATATTCCAACTTGGGGCGATTCAATTCTAGGAAATCTGAATGCTTATTCAAAAATAATCGGTGCGAATATTCTTGAGCCTATATATATGAATATCTTGGAAGACGAGCACGCCCCAGAAGAAGGTTTAGTTATGGAACTGGAGTCTGTTCATGAGTAAAAAATACAACATTCTAGTTCCTGATGATTTGCACTTGAATCAAAGGAATTTTCCTTCATTTCATAAGTTTATTACAAAAACTGGTTCTAGTATAAAATTTATAAAAGATAGAAAAGATTGGGTTGCCTTGTATGGGAACTACGAATCCAAGGTATCGGAATTAAATGAAAAGGCGAGAGTTCTCGCTTGCCTGCCTGCAGACACGTTGTTTAATTACAATGTCAGAGGTGTTAATCTTTTTAAGATATCACGGGCGGAAACCCTTTCGAAGGTTGCTGTTGAACCTGAATGGTATGACGTTGCGTATCCGGAGTCATCCAGAGGTATTTTTGATAAACTGCTAATTAATAATAAGCCTGTTTTGATGCTGTGCCTTGCTGCGGCATGGGATTGGCTTGATTTTTGGTCGAAAATTTTAGCGGACGAGAAGGCATT
The DNA here is from genome assembly GCF_008121565.1 of Comamonas sp. Z3. Classification (NCBI taxonomy): domain Bacteria; kingdom Pseudomonadati; phylum Pseudomonadota; class Betaproteobacteria; order Burkholderiales; family Comamonadaceae; genus Comamonas; species Comamonas sp. Z3. The sequence goes on along the minus strand of NZ_VOQU01000007.1, from coordinate 150,010 downwards.
CACTCACTGCTGCGTCTTCTCTGGATCATTGATATATCAGCGCTCTTTAATTGAGTTGCTGCGCTACACGCCGACAAAAGTCATGGTGATGGAGTCACTCTTTACCGGTAATGATTATTACTGCGAAGAAAAATATGGCCCTATAGCGAATAATTGTGAAATCCGTCATAAAGCTGTTTATGAATCGTTGGCTGTAGATCTTTCCGCCAATGATATGGATAAGGAGCGGATGAAGGCAATTAACAAGATCATTCTTGCAAAGAACAAAAATGTAGAGCAACCGGATTTTGGAGAGGATATTAGGTTCTTGCATTCAGGGAAGATTGTAACAATTCTAGGGCAGGTTGTTAATGACTTTTCCTTGCTGGAGTACAAAAATACAGGTTTAGCATCTATTGAATTCTATAAAGAACTTATTTCCGCTCTGGTTCAGAGTGGATTCAATGTTGTATTTAAGGCCCATCCTTGGGAAGAGAAGAAAACTAACATTCAGACCCCTTTTACCCGTGATGCATTGATCAAATATATAGCTGAATTTCCTGATATGGAAAAAGAGCGTATAAAGATTGTTGATCATTACCCAATAGAAAAATTATTTGCTAAATCTGATTTTGTTACAGGTCTTAATTCCCAGAGTTTACTTGAGGCGGCTTTTAGTGGCTTAAAGCCATTGCAGTTTGGAAACGCGTTCTTTGGAGCAAAGGGATTTACTAGCGATTACAATCTGAGGAATATTAAGGATTGTGTGGCTGATTTGAATTCAGGAAAGATTAGTGGCACATTGCACTTGCGTGAATATAAGAATTTTGAAGAATTTACGCGTAGGCTTCTTCAAGGGCAACTAGTGTCGGTTCATGATTCTGGGGTTGTTAGATTGGAATCAATTTTTGGCTCGCCTGTAACTATTGGCCTTGCCAAAAAGGTAGAAAACCCAGTCAAATCTCAGGGCGTTGTAGCGACCCAGGGGAAAAAGTCTAGCGCTACTAGTCCGACTTTAGTAGAAAAGAATGAAAATGCGACATCTCAAAAGGGTGCGGCATCTCTAAAGGGTAGTGCGATCAACGAGGTGATTCCAGATGCCGGTGTAAGTGGAAATATTTTTACACTAAAGAGTAAAAAACTTAGAAAGTTTGTTAATAACCCTAGAAAATTTTGCGCAGATTCTAACATCTCTCTTGTCAGAATGGCGAGATTTGTATTTCCCTCTTCTAGATAATCATTATGATGCCTGAATTTTCAATTATTATCCCGACGTTTAATCGTGCAGATATCACGAAATCATGCGTTTTCCTTCTGTTGAAGCTTCTCGAGAAAACGGATATTGGCTATGAGATTATCGTTGTTAATGACGGATCTACTGATGACACAGAGGCTTTCTTTCATCAGTTGGCTAATGAGAATATAAATATTCGCTTAATTAGAACAGATAAGACTGCTGGCGAGTATCGAAATCCTGGATTCGCTCGTAATGCTGGAATTAAAGCGGCAAAAGGGAAGTATATATGCTTTTCTGATGGCGATATTATGCATTTGTTGGATCCTCTTGCGGAGACAAAAAGGATTATGGATGCAAATAATGGTGAATGCTATATAACAGGCGTTCACTATCGGTATATGAATGGGGAATTGCAGGGGCCACGTGGGGTTGGTGTTGATATGCCGCATGGTTCTTGGCTGGCGGTAAGTCGCGATAAATTGATATCTATCGGTGGCTATGATCAGCGCTTTAAAAGATACGGTAATGAAGACCATGATATTGTCCAGCGCTTGCGTCGCTTGGGCCTGAAGCACATCAGCTCTTCTAAAGTTGTAGCATTTCATCCTGAGTTTGATTCAGGTAGATCTGCGACGGAGTTAGATAGTATTACCAAAGAACTTCAGATGGAGGTTCAGCGAGATCCTTCTGTAATAAGAAATCAGGGACTAAAGTGGGGAGTTTTTACTGAGGCGGAGCGCAATGCTCCTATTAACGAGGGTGAAAAAAGTAAACGCCCAGAAGAAATTAATATTTCAGCTATTAAGAACAATATAGAGTCTATTGCCGATAATCTATCAATATTGGCCTCTAATAATAAGAAAATAGATGCGATTTTTAATATATCGAGAAGCCTGCATAGTGGATATGTTTCTTTAGAGAATCCTATCTTTCAAAGAAAAAAGCATTCTTCTGCGGAGAAAGAAATATTTTCTCTTTTTGATATCGAACCAGGACATAAAGTTGCTTCAGATTTTCAAGATTTCCTGAAGAAATATCAGTATGTGCAGCCTTGGGATGCAGTAAAGAAAAATCCTTCTGAATTTGATTTTGTAATAATTTCAGAAGTTCATCGTCAAAGAAATCTGGGGTTGTATTTGGATTCCGCATTTAATGCCTTGAAGGAGGGGGGAATTTGCATTGTAATTTGTCCTGCATTCACGAACAGCATTGGATCAGGTAATGCAAACTCTTTGTGGAATGCTGGATATATTCTATATAATCTGATTATGGCTGGATTTGACTGTAAAAAATCAAAGGTTTCTACCTTTGAGAACGAGATACAGTTGTCAGCTTATAAAACGGGGCGGCGGGCAAAGACTTTTTCTATTGCTGATTGTTTTGATTATTTTCCGGTGGATGTTTATCAGCACTTCAATGGAAATATTAAGGAAATTAACTGGGTCAAGGATAGTAAATGATTTCATTTAGTCACGTATCTAATGAAAGTACATTCTCGTTATTTGGGGGAGTGAATGTTCTTGAGGATCTGGATTTCTCATTGCGGTGTGCAGAACATTTCGTCAAAGTGACAAATAAGCTGCATATACCTTATGTTTTTAAGGCCAGCTTTGACAAAGCCAATCGATCTTCCATTCATTCCTACCGTGGCCCAGGCCTGGAAGAGGGTTTAAGGATTTTTGAGGCGGTAAAGAAAGAATTTGGCGTTCCGGTGATTACCGATGTGCATGAGCCCTGGCAGGCTGCGCCTGTGGCTGAGGTCGTGGATGTTTTGCAACTGCCGGCCTTTCTGGCTCGACAGACCGATCTGGTAATGGCCCTGGCCAAGACAGGCAAGCCGATCAATATCAAGAAACCACAGTTTTTGAGCCCTTCCCAGGTGCTCAATATCGTGGAGAAATTCAAGGAAGCCGGCAACGACCAGCTCATGCTGTGCGACCGTGGCACCTGCTTTGGCTATGACAACCTGGTGGTGGACATGCTGGGCTTTGGCGTGATGAAGAAGGTGACAGGCGATCTGCCCATCATCTTTGACGTGACGCATGCGCTGCAGCAGCGCGACCCTAACGCAGGCGCATCGGGCGGACGCCGTCAGCAGATCGTGGACTTGGCCCGTGCGGGCATGGCAACAGGGCTGGCTGGCTTGTTTCTGGAAGCTCACCCCGATCCGAACCAGGCCAAGTGCGATGGCCCCAGTGCATTGCCGCTGGACAAACTGGAGCCCTTCCTGGCCCAGGTGAAGGCAGTGGATGACCTGGTGAAGTCTTTCGAGCCTCTGGAGATTGACTGAGCCGCGATATATCGCGGTTTTCGCTGATTTTTATAAAAATGGCTGCTATCGCTTGCCTGATAAGCGGTAGTAGCTATTGTTTTTATATTTATTGAATATGCAACATGCTCTGACGGAGCCCACTTCGGACGCTTGTTCCATGGGCGGTGCTGGCCCAGGTACAGCAGTAGCTATTGTGATTCCGGCCCGCTATGGCTCCACCCGCTTGCCCGGCAAGCCTCTGGCTGATATCGCTGGCAAGCCCATGATTCAGCATGTGTACGAGCGCGCTTGCCAGGTTGCAGGTGTACAGGCCGTGCTGGTGGCAACCGACGATGATCGCGTGGCGCAGGCCGTGCAGGCATTTGGTGGTCGCTGGGTGATGACCTCAAAGGATCATCCGTCCGGAACGGACCGTCTGGCCGAGGTAATGGCTCAAGTCCACGCAGACATCTATGTCAATCTGCAGGGTGATGAGCCGTTGGTACGCCCTGGGGATGTACAGCGACTGGTGGACGGCATGCTGGCTGATGCCCGCGTGGCTGTGGGAACGCTCTGCCATTCGATCGATGGGCAGGAAGCACTGAACCCGAATACGGTAAAGGTGGTTCTGGCCGATAACGGCGACGCGCTGTATTTCAGCCGTTCACCGATTCCGTATCCACGTGATCCGCAGGAAGCCACCTATCTCAAGCATGTGGGCGTCTATGCCTATCGCCGTGAGGTGCTGGAGCGCTATTCCGGGTTGCCCCAGCCCATGGCCGAGAAAGCTGAAAAGCTTGAGCAGCTGCGCCTCATGGCTGCCGGTCTGAAGATCCGCGCCTATGCCGTGGAGCCTACAGGGCCTGGCGTCGATACTCCCGAATGTCTGGAGCGCGTGCGCGCGCTGTTGGAAGGGCGTGAGCCGGAGTCGCGGTCGACGTTGGCAGATGTTCGTCTGGTGATTACCGATGTGGACGGGGTGTTGACCGATGGCGGGCTGTTTTATGACGCGACTGGTGAGTGCCTGAAGCGCTTTCACGTGCGGGACGGCCTGGGTATGAAGCTGTTGGACGAAAGCGGTGTGCGTGTGGCCGTGCTCTCCGGTCGTGACTCTGCCACGCTGCGCAAGCGTGTTGCCGATTTGGGCTTGACTCTGTGCATGCTTGGCGTCAAGGACAAGGCCGCTGCTTGTCGTGAACTGATGTCCCAGGCTGGAGTGCAGGCAGAACAAACAGTCTGTATTGGTGACGACAGCATTGATTTGCCGGCATTTGCGACTTGCGGCCTGAGCTTTGCCGTCCCTGATGCCCCTGTTTACGTGCGCCAGGCAGCAAGCGGCGTGTTGCAGACCCCGGGTGGGCAGGGCGCCTTTCGTGAACTGGCAGATGCCATCCTGGCCGCACAGGGCAAACAAGATGTGATCGGCTCTGCCGAAGGCTATGCAGGCGTGATGTCTGCCATGACTCAATGACGAACAGAGGGAAGTAGACAAATGGACATGAAAGTGAAGAACGATACTGCTGGCGATGCTCTGGCCATTGCGCAAGAGACGCTGGACATAGAGATCGAAGCACTGCGCCGCATGCGCTCGCGTATGGATGCCCGTTTCAACGATGCGGTGGAGATGGTGCTGGCCATGCAGGGGCGCGTGGTGGTGGTGGGCATGGGCAAGTCCGGCATCATTGGGCAGAAGATTGCTGCCACCCTGGCATCCACCGGAACGCCAGCCTTTTTTGTGCACCCGGGAGAAGCCTTCCACGGCGACCTGGGCATGATCAAGCCCATCGACGTTGCGCTGCTGATTTCCAATTCGGGCGAGACGGAAGAAGTGCTGCGCATTCTCCCGTTCCTGCAACATCAGAAGAACAGGATCATTGCCTTGACCGGCAAGATGGAGTCCACACTGGCACGCCATTCGCACGTCGTGCTGGATGTCGGGGTTGAACGTGAAGCTTGCAAGAACAATCTGGCTCCAACCAGTTCCACCACCAATACGCTGGCGATGGGCGATGCCCTGGCGGTGGCTTTGACGGTAAAGCGCGATTTCCAGCCAGAGGATTTTGCGCGCTTCCATCCCGGCGGTAGTCTGGGTCGCCGCCTGCTGACGCGCGTATGCGATGTCATGCAAAAAGGGCCGTTGCCTGTATGTTCACCCGAGGCATCGTTCCGCGATGTGGTGACCTCTATCACCTATGGCCGCATGGGACTGACTTTGGTGATGGATGGCGAAGCGCTGCAAGGCATCATCACGGATGGCGACCTGCGCAGGGCGTTCGGTGCCCAGGATGATGTGAAGCTTTTGAGTGCTCAGCAGATGATGTCCTCGAACCCCCTGACGATTGGTGAAGAGGTTCGTTTTGCGGAAGCCGAAGCCTTCATGAGGGAAAAAGAGGTGGGTGCTCTGGTTGTGAAGAATGGCGGAGGTCAAGTGACGGGGGTGCTTCAGATCTATGGTTTGAAGGGCGAATCTTCTCCGGCAGTTTGATATGAGGTTCGGGATTCTCTCGAAGGGCATTGGCAGAATCCCTTTCCTTGATAGGTTGGCGGGAGCTGATGTCTCGCGCCTTTCGTCCTGGCTTCGTTCTGACGTGGATGCTGTGGCCGGATGGGGCCTGCGCCCCAGCACACGCAAGGCCCTGGCTTATGCAAGCAAGCATGGCCTACCTTATGTGGCGCTTGAGGATGGCTTTCTTCGCTCTTTCGGCACCGGCGAACATTTCCCGCCGCTGTCGCTGGTGGTCGATGACGCAGGCATCTATTACGACTGCACGCGGCCCAGTGCACTGGAGCGCCTGCTTTGCAGTAATGCCGATGTACTAGCATCGGATGCCGTGCAAGTGCGGCAGGCCCGCGAGAAATTGTTGTTCGCTGGGCTGAGCAAATATAACCATGCTCCTGATCTGCCTGAGGGCATGCTGCGCAGCGATGATGTTCAGCGGGTGCTGGTGGTGGATCAGACGGCGGGCGATATGAGCGTGGCAAAGGGCGGGGCGGATGCTGCTACGTTTGACGCCATGCTGGCCGCTGCGCTGGCCGAGAATCCGCAGGCCACGGTCTATGTCAAGACCCATCCCGAGGTTACTTCGGGCCGCAAGGGCGGCTATTTGACGGGCGTGCAGCCTGATGCCCGCACGGTGGTGCTGCGCGACGCCGTCAATCCGATGAGCCTGATTGCGCAGATGGACAAGGTCTATGTGGTCAGTTCGACGATGGGCTTCGAGGCCTTGCTGGCCGGCAAACCGGTGGTCTGTTTTGGCGTGCCCTGGTATGCGGGCTGGGGTGTGACAGATGATCGCCAGCCGCAGCATGCCGCCATGCTGCGCCGCGCCAGTCACCGGCGCTCGGTGGACGAGTTGTTTGCTGTCGGCTATATGCACTACAGCCGTTATCTGAATCCCGAGACGCGGCAACGCGGCAATGTGCTGGATGTGATGGAGTGGCTGCAGCGTCAACGCATGGTGGTCAGGCGCTTTGGCGGGCGCATGATCGTGGTGGGCTTTCGGCGCTGGAAGGCTGCGAACGTGAAGGCCATGCTGTCCCTGCATCCGGGCAATGTGGTCTTCGTCAAGAATGCAACTGCTGCCAGGGCTTTGCAGCCTGGCGGTGACGATTGCCTGGTCTGCTGGGGTCGCGTGCCGCCGGCAGGTGTACAGGAATTGGCGGATGCATCGGGAGTGCGCCTGCTTCGCATGGAGGATGGCTTTGTCCGCTCCGTGGGCCTGGGCTCCGACCTGATCCCGCCGCAGTCCTTTGTGCTGGACGCCAAGGGCATTTATTTCGACCCGGGTCAGCCGTCGGAGCTGGAGGACCTGCTCAACACCCGGGCATTCACGAAGCAGGATTTGCAGCGTGCGCGCAATGTGCGTGCGTTTATCGTCGAGCATGGCATCACCAAGTACAACCTCGAGCCCAATCGCCCGGTGGACTGGTTCAGCACGGATCGTCCGCAGGCCGGTCGGCAGGTGGTGCTGGTGCCGGGTCAGGTGGAAGACGATGCCTCCATTCGCTTTGGTTGCGATACCGATGGCGTCTGCACGAATCTGGGTCTGATCCAGGCCGCGCGCGCTGCGTTTCCTCATGCATTCATTGTCTTCAAGCCGCACCCCGATGTGAGCAGCGGCAATCGCAAGGGCCATGTCGAGCCGGCCCAGGCTTTGCAGCATGCCGACTGCATTGAACAGGGCGCTTCGGTGGTCAGCTGCATCGAGGCTTGCGTGTGGTGGTGACCATGACCTCGTTGACGGGCTTCGATGCCTTGCTGCGCAACAAGCAGGTGGTTGTGCATGGGCGCCCGTTCTACGCCGGCTGGGGTCTGACGCAGGACCGCTTGCCCGTGCCGCGCCGCAGCCGCCCGCTGTGTCTGGATGAACTGGTGGCAGGGGCGCTGCTGCACTACCCCTTGTACTGGGATCCGGTGCTGCGGGGCTACACCAGTTGCGAAGCGGTGCTCAGGCGCTTGCTGGAGCAGCGTACGGCGCTGGAGCAGTCTGGCGGCCTGCATCGCCTGAAGTCCGGCTGGTTGCGGCGGCAATGGCGCAAAAGCGGGGTGTTGCTGCGGTCGATTTTGTCGGACTGGTGACACTTACCTTTTTTTGCAATTATTTTCCATCGATTTGTTGTCATCGTGCAGTGATGTGCGAGGGTGTTGTCCGGTGAAACCCCTAAAATGCAGGGGTCATGCTTCATGACGCCTCCATAGAAATACCAAGCGGCCTGACAGCCCGCAGTCCTGAACGCATGAAGAATAAGAGTGGATTTGCGTCTAAACGTGTTTTGTTGCTGCAAGGCCCGGTGGGGCCTTTTTTCTGGAACCTGGCCAAGGACTTGCGCTCGGTGGGGGCGACTGTCTTCAAATTCAACTTCAATGCCGGTGACTGGCTGTTCTATCCGCGCAAGGCCCATTCGTTCCGGGGGGATCTGACCCAGTGGCCCGAGGTGCTGGAGGCCTTTATCGTCAGGCATCGTATCGATGCGGTGCTGCTGTTCGGCGATTGCCGGCCGGTCCATGCCTGCGTGCGCTCCATGACGGAGCGTCTGGGTTGTGCCTTCGGGGTGTTCGAAGAGGGCTATCTGCGGCCCGATCACATCACGTTCGAGCCCATGGGCGTCAACGGGCATTCGCATTTCGAAAAGAGACTGGCCTTATGGCTGAAACAGAGGGCGCACCAGGAAGACGTGCCACCGCGTTCTCATGCGAACGGGCCGGCCACGGAGTCGTGGAAGAAGGTCGGAAACTCGTTCTGGCATTCGGCCATGTGGGGCATGCTGTATTTTTTTGCGGCCTGGCTGGGCCAGTGGTTCTGGAATAACGCCCTGCATCACCGAAGCATGACGGTGCGCGATGCTCCCTGGTGGTGGCTGAGCTATCTGCGCAAATTCTGGTACCGGCGCACTGAAAAGGACATCGAAGACCGGCTGCTCGGTGACCTGCGCAAGAAGTTCTTTCTGGCGCCCTTGCAGGTTTATAACGATGCCCAGATCGTGGTCCACTCCAACTATGATTTCGTGACGGATTTCATCAATCACGTGCTGCATTCGTTTTCCCGGGCCCAGGCCTTGGAGCGCACGAGTGGCGTGCCCGAAGGTGGAGAGTCGATTGCGGATGACGTGGTGGTTTTCAAGCACCACCCCATGGACCGCGGACACAGGAACTACGCCAACATCATTCATCTGCTGGCGCGGCGGCATGGTTTGCAGGGCAAGGTGCTCTATATCCATGACCAGCATCTGCCTTCCTTGCTCAAGAGCGCCAAGGGGGTGGTGCTGGTCAACAGCACGACCGGGCTTTCGGCCTTGGGTCATGGCGCTCCCGTCAAGGTCTGCGGCAATGCCTTGTATGACCTGGAAGGCTTGACCTATCAGGGCAAGATGCGCGACTTCTGGTTTCGGGCCCATCAGGCGATTCCCGACCAGGAAATGCTCTCGCGCTTTCGCAAGGCCTTGATTGAGTGCACGCAGATCAACGGCAGCTTCTATCGCCGGCTGTCGGGGGTTTCCTGGCGCTGCGGGGCTGCGCTGGACGGTCAGATGGCCCAGCGCCTGTGGGGCGGTGGCCCGTCGGTCGATCCTGTGCTGTGGCCCGAAGAGGCTGCGGAGCCAGTCCTTTTTTCCAGGCCGGCCAATCAGAAAGATGCCATGCCTTCCATGCTGCAGGGGGTCGCCTCTGTCGAATAAGCCTTGGTATGGAGGGGACCAATGACTAGCAGCGAAAAGAACATCTCATTCGATTCTTCAAAGAAGACAGGGGATGGCGAGCGCCTGGTGATCTTCATGGGCGGCTTTGATCCGCGCGGTGCAAGACACTATCACCAGCTGATGCGTGCCGAGGCGCAAAAGCAGCCGGTGGCTTCTGCGGATCGAAAATACGCGATTGGCGCCAGAGAAAAATGGAGCGCCGGGGAGCATGGGCAGGAGAAATCGCTGCATTCACGCTGGAAAGTCTCTCAGACGGACTCCGGAAACTCGGCTAGCGCCGATTTTGTTTTTTTCGACTGGCATGATCAGGTCCGTCTGCACTGGCCTTCAAGTCGGGCAGAGGTTTTCCGCCAGGCCGTGGGCACCTATGTCTCCATCTGGAACTTGAGGCAGTGGCTCCAACCCGTGCGGGAGCAGGCGCGCTTTACCCTGTGGGCGCTGATGTATCCGCTGTGTTACATGCTGCTGGTGCTGCTGGCCGGACTGGGCTTGGGCTCTCTGCTTGTCAGTGCCTGGGACGGCTTGCCGCCAGTGGGCGCAGCCGCGCTGATGCTGGCTGCGGTCGCTGTCGTCGGCTGGGGCGGCCTGGTGCTGGATGGCTATCTGCATATCAGCTGGCTTCTGAGGATTCTGAACTTTGCCCATGTCAGTTCCCGGGAAACCTTTCCCGTGCTCGATGCGCGCATCGAGACCATGGCCGCCGAGGTAGCGCAGGCCCTGCAGCAGCAGCAGCGCTGGCGCGAAGTGGTGGTGGTCGGTTTCAGTGTCGGCAGTGTGCAGGCTTTGAAGCTGACTCAGGCACTTCGCCGCAAGCTGGCAGAAAGTCCCTTATCCTTGCAGCCTTCGCGCAGGCCGCTGGTGAATCTGGTCACCCTGGGCAATTGCATTCCGCTGTTCGGGCTGTTTCCAGGTGCCGGTGCCTTGCGCCAGACCTTGCGCGAGATCGCCATGGACGAAGCGGTGTACTGGGCCGATATCTCTTCCCCCAGCGACAGCGTGTGCTTTGGCATGTGCGATGTGGTGGGGCTGTCCTTGCGCGAGGATGGGCGAAAGGATGAGACCCAGGCCGTCCGCTCCTTTACCGAGGCTGGCAAGCGCCGGGCCCAGTGGGGGCTTAATCCGCAAGCCGTGTGCTCACCGCGTTTTCACAAGCTGTTTTTGCCGGCAACTTACCGTTGGTTGCGCAGGAACAAGATGCGCATGCATTTTCAGTATCTGATGGCCGGCGAAGTTGCCGGTGCCTATGACTATTTCGAGTTGCTCACCAGCGCCGGTCCGATGCGTGACTACATAGAGAGGAAATTGGTGCGATGAGTCGTTTTTGCCCCGCCTATCCCAAACCCCATCCCGAGCAGACATCGAAGCTGCGCATGTTCTGGCATGCACGGCGCTCCTGGATGGATGCGCTGTTCGAGCGCAGCTACAGCATGCAGATGGGCGAGGTCCATCTGCCTGGCGTGGATCTCTACATGCTCAACGACATCGCGGAAGTCAAAAGAGTCATGCAGAGCGAGGCGCAGCAGTTTCCCAAGAGCCATCTGCTGCACGAGTCGCTGGAGCCCTTGCTGGGAGACAGCATCTTCACGACCAATGGCGAGCAGTGGCAGCGTCAGCGCACCATGATGAACCCGGCGTTTGCCCAGGCCCGCGTGAACGTCGCCTTCCCGCGCATGCTGGGTGCCGCGCAAGCCATGCTGGAGCGCCTGGATGCCGTGGACCAGGCCCAGCCCTACGACATCGAGATCGAGATGACTCATGTCACTGCCGATATCATTTTTCGCACGATCTTTTCCACGCCCTTGCAGGGGCCCGATGCGCATCGCATCTTCGAGGCCTTTGCCCGCTACCAGGCACTGGCTCCCAAGCTCATGCTGCCGGCCCTGTTCGGCGTTCGCTGGCTGACCATGCCTTGGTATCGCTGGCAGAGCAACCAGGCCGCCCGCGAAATTCGAGGCCTGCTGCACGCCATGATCAAGCCGCGCTATGAGGCGCACCTGAGGGGCGAGGCCGAGGAGCAGGAGGACATTCTTGCCGCCTTCATGCAGGCCAAGGATCCGAATACGGGCGAGCCTTTCAACGAGGAAGAGCTGGTCAATCAGGTTGCCATGCTGTTTCTGGCGGGGCATGAAACCTCTGCCAGCGCACTGACCTGGGCCAGCTATCTGCTGTCCCAGTCTCCCGACGTGCAGCAGCGTGCCTATGAGCAGGTGCTGGAGGTGGTCGGCGACCGTCTGCCGCAGCAGGCGGATATGAAGAGCTTCTCGCAGGTCTGGAATATTTTTCGCGAGACCTTGCGCCTGTTCCCGCCAGTGGGCTTCTTTGCGCGGGAGAACGTTCAGTCCTGCCCCATCCGGGGCAAGCAATTGAAGGAGCGCAGCACGGTGGTGGTGGCACCCTGGCTGCTGCAACGTCACCGCAAATGGTGGCAGAACCCCGATGCCTTCGACCCTGATCGCTTTGACCGTGAGGAGGACAAGGAGGCCATCAAACACGCCTACATGCCTTTCAGCATGGGCCCGCGCGTCTGTCTGGGCGCTGCATTTGCCCTGCAGGAAGCCGTCCTGATTCTGGCCTGCCTGCTGCAGCGCTATGAAATCCTGCCCGCGCCGGGCCATGTGCCGCAGCCCGTGGGGCGGCTGACGATTCGCTCTGAAAATGGGGTACGTATCAAGTTGCGCAAGAGGAAGGATGCATGAAGGAGCGCCTGGCAGGTTTTGTGTTGATGTGCGCCGTCGTCCCGCTGGCGGTCGTGGGCTGGCTGATTCTTTGCTGGGTCGGCCTGTTCGGCAAGACGGAGCGAGGCAGGGCCGGAGTGCGCGCCCTGGATCATTTCGTCAATGCCGCAGTGCTCAACGGCTATGCCTGGGAAAGCGTCTCATCGCATGCCTGGCGCGAACGCGAGAACAAGCGCTGGGCGCGCTGGGTGATCAGGGTCACAGACCACTTCCAGAAGGATCACTGCATGCGCGCCAACAAGCGCGAGCAGCCCGTGGTGGACCTGATCCTGAAAAAAGGCCTGCAGGGCCAGACCATCAAATAGGCGGTTTGCCTGGCCTGCCAGTTTTCATTGCGCACTGATCTCTTTGGGGCAATGGCTGATGAAGTGGGCGTGATCAAGAGGCCTCATCTCGGCTGCCAGCGCAGCCCTGCAGGTAGCTTGCAGAACTCATCAGCAGGCGGTTGGCATTGGTGTCGTCAAGCATGGAGAGGGCGTGGAGCCTTTTGAGCGCAGCACCTAGAGCGTGGCTTGCGTACCTAATATGGCCGTGGACTGGCTGGCGAGCACTCCCCCATTGCCGTGGCAAAGCACGGCATCGATCTGCTTGAGCCCGCGTGATTGTCCACCTGTACGAAGCAACTCAACGGCCTCGATGACGGTGAATATCCCGTACATGCCAGGATGCACGCAAGAAAGGCCACCTCCGTTGGTGTTCACGGGCAGCGCGCCGCCAGGACCGATACCCGTTTCTGTGATGAAGCCTCCTCCCTCGCCTTTCGCGCAAAAACCCAGGTCTTCGAGAAAGAGCAGAACGTTGATGGTGAAGGCGTCATACAGCTGCGCTGCATGTATGTCTTTCGCGGAAAGTCCGGCCATGGCGAATGCGCGAGCGCCCGACTCGCGGGCCGCCGTGGATGTGAGGTCTGGCATGCAGGAAATCTGCCGGTGTGTCTGTGAGGCAGCCACGCCCAGGATATAGACGGGCTGCGCTGCGCTGGGTCCAACCAGATCCGAGCGGGTCATGACAAAGGCACCTGCGCCGTCCGTGATCAAGCAGCAATCGAGGGTGGTCAGCGGGTCACTGATCATGCGAGCCGAGAGCACATCTTCGACAGTCAATGGCCCGCGACGAAAGGCCAGCGGGTTGGCTTGTGCCCATTGCCGGGCTGCGACGGCAATAGCGGCCAACTGCTCGCGGCTGGTTCCATATTCATGCATATGCCTCGCCGCAGCCAAAGCATAGGAGCTCGCGGGGTTGAACGGTGCATAAGGCGCCTCAAAGGGTTGGGGCTCAAGCTGAGCGCGCGCAGCGATCTGCTGGCGAAAGTCTGAAGCGGAAAAAGCGGTGCTTCCGTAGGCAACCAGCACCGCATTGCATGCACCGCTGTTCAAGGCCATGGCAGCATTTTTTAGGCAGCTGACGTAGGCGCTTCCGCCAATATTCGTACTGTCCATGTATGCTGGATTGATGCCAAGGTATTCAGCGACCGAGAGTGCCGGCAAGAATCGGTTGAAGCTTGCCGTAAAAAGTCCGTCGATGTCGGACATCTTGAGGCCGGCATCACGCACGGCAGTGTGTGCGGATTTTGCCAGTATTTCCATCTCGGTAAAACCGGTGGCATCTCCCATCCCCGCCAGACCTATTCCGGTAATTGCTGCCGTGGCGCGCAGTTGATTGATATCTCTCATTTCAATTGCCGACTATCGGTTCGAACAAAACCTGGGGCTGTGCAATACCATCAAGACACGCAAGCAGTGACTTCACCCGCATTCCGATATAAGTCTCTTCCGGTGGAAGGTTGTGCATGCGGCTCATCATGCGAAAGCCCTCGTCCATATCGACAAGCACAATGCAGTAGGCGCCGCCATTTTTTTCAGAGCGCGGGATAACGCTTTGGGAATAAATGGTGCCCGTGCCTTTGGGGGCTATCCATAGGAATTTGCCTCCCCCGCAGTTGGGGCATATTTGTCTCGGGTAAAAAATGATCTCGCTGCAGTCGGTGCAAACAGGTATTCGCCATTGGCCAGAAGCCAGGTAATCGAAATAGCGAGCCTGCACGCCATGATCCTCTGGTTCAAGAGTGCTCATGAGCTGCTTCTCCTGTCTTCGTCAGAACGGGCAAACAGCGTGAGGCCAGGTGCTGCGCTCAGCGGTGCTTGCGTGACTTCCTGAAGCATTTTCAGATCCAGGGAATCGACCATTTCCTGCACGACCATGCCTTGCGGGGTGATATCGATGACCGCCAGGTCGGTGTAGACGCGGTTGACGACTGACGCTCCCGTAAGAGGATAGGTGCATGTCGATACCAGCTTGGGGCGGCCATCGCGATCCACATGGTCCATGATCGCGAAAACCCTGCGAGTTCCGGTCACAAGATCCATGGCTCCTCCCACCGCGGGTAACTCGTCCGGGTCGCCAGTCCACCAATTGGCGAGGTCTCCCTGCTCCGAGACTTGAAACGCACCCAGAATGCACAGGTCGAGATGGCCTCCGCGCATCATGGTGAACGAGCTGAGGTGGTCGAAATAGCAGCCGCCCGGCAACAGGGTTACCGGCTTCTTGCCCGCATTGATCAGGTCCCAATCGACGGCTTCAGGGGCTGCGGGGCCACCCATGCCCAGCAGGCCATTTTCGCTGTGCAAGATCACGCTCTTGCCTGCGCCGATATGGCCTGCAACCAGTTCGGGCAGTCCAATTCCTAGATTGACATACCAGCCGTTCTCGATGTCATCGGCGACACGCCGCGCCAGGCTTTGGCGGCTGCGACCCCTGTTGGCAGAAAGACTCATGACTGTGCTCCCGCAATATTCACCACGCGTTGAACGAAAATCCCCGGGGTGACAACATGCTCCGGATCGAGTTGGCCGAGATCCAGCGTCTGGTGAACCTGTGCAATGGTGACTTTCGCCGCCATGGCCATGACCGGATTGAAATTGCGTGCCGCTTTGCGGTAGGTGAGATTGCCCCAGCGGTCACCTTGATGCGCTTTGATCAGGGCGAAGTCCCCGTGCAAGGGCAATTCCAGCAAATAGGGTTTGCCGCCAATCATGCGCATTTCCTTGCCCTTGGCCAGCAGTGTGCCGACTCCGGTCGGGCAGTAGACACCGCCCAGGCCGGCTGCAGCCGCTCGCAAGCGCTCCACGATGGTGCCTTGCGGCACGAGCTCCAGTTCGATGCGTCCTTCCCTGTACCAGCGAGAAAAAATGTTGGGATCGGACTTGGGGTTTGCCGCTTTGGGAAAGGAGCAGATCATTTTTCTGACCCGTCCGGCATCCACCAGTGCAGCCAGACCGCCATGTCCGGTTCCCGAGTTGTTGTTCACGATGGTCAGGTCGCGGGCGCCTTGGTCTATCAGTCCATGAACCAGCTCGTAAGGCAGGCCGGCTCCTCCGAAGCCGCCCACCAGGACGGTGGCCCCATCGACGATGTCGGCCAAGGCCGAAGGAATATCCGTATGGATCTTGTCAAGCATGGCGGGCTTTACTGCTGAGCCTGAATGCCGATCTTTGCCATGAAAGTCGGCCAGCGTTTCGATTCTTCCCGCATGAAGTTCCCGAATTGCTCGGGAGAGCTGGACTCGATCGTCAAGCCATAGCCCACAAACGGTTGCGCGAATTCGGGACTGGCGAGAGTGGCTTTGACGGCTTTGTTGAGCGTATCCACAATGGGTTTCGGAGTTCCGCTGCGTACCACCAGCCCCCACCACACACTGATATCCACGGAAGGATAGCCAGCCTGCTTCATCGACGGAATACCCGGCAGCGCCGGGATTGGCTTGTCTCCGGTCACGGCCAGTGCACGCAGCCGTTTGCCCTCGACCTGCGGAATCACCGTCGATCCTGCATCGAAGATCATGGTGATGTTGCCGCCCATCACATCGTTGATGGCCTGAGCGCTGCCCTTGTAGGGCACGCGCAGGAGTTTGATATCGGCGGCCTGAGAAAACAGCTCGCTGGCGAGATGGAGACTGCCGCCATCTCCCAGTGAGGCATAGGTCGTCTTGCCGGGATTCTTTCTTGCGAGTGTCACCAGGTCTTCAACGTTATACGCAGGAAGATCGGCTCGAACGGTGAGAATGAGTGGCGATGAAAAAAGGCTTGAGACCGGAGAAAAATCCCTTATCGGGTCGTAAGGTAATTGTCGGTAGACCCCGATGTTTGTGGCCAGGCTGGTCATGGAGCCTAGAAACAGCGTATATCCATCTGCGGGTGCCCGTAGAGCAGATTCCACGCCTATGACCTGATTGGCACCCGGCTTGTTTTCAATGATCACCGGCTGTTTGAGCTTGTCACCGATATTTTTTGCGAGTGATCTCGAAAATGTGTCGGCCAGACCGCCAGGTGGGTAGGGAACGATAAGCCGAATGGGCCTGCTTGGATATATGTCGCTGGCGTGAGCACTGGTCATTCCAATTGCGCAGGTGGCAAGGGTGGCGAACCAGAGTTTGATGTTCAATCGCATGGGGCTGTCTCCGTTGTAAGTGTTTTAATGGCTGTCAGGAATATGGATCTATGTCGTGAGTTAGTGAGTGAATCGGGGTGCAGCGCCTTTTTTGTACGGTTGCCGATTGAAGGGCTGACTTTCTGTCTGGTTTCAGTTCTTGAGAGATACCTGGGTCAATGTGTCGCTCTTGGCGCCTCCTTGATTGACGGTGACTCGAAACTAACCGACGAGCTCTCGCGCTTTTTGAATAATGTTTCTTGCACAAGGAATGACAGCCGTTTGCAAGTGGGGCGCTGCGGGGATTCGAATATCCGGTGTTGCCAGGCGCGCCACAGGTTTTTTGAGAGCGCCGAAGGACTCGGCATGGATGCGGGCCGCGATCTCGGCGCCGAAGCCACCGGTCAGGTTGGCTTCGTGCACGATCAGCAGGCGACCGGTTTTGTGCACGCTTTGCTGTAGTGTGGGCCAGTCGAAAGGCGCAATCCAGCGTGCATTGATGACCTCGGCATCGATGCCATGCTCGGCGTGCAAGGTCTGCGCTGCTTCATGCACGCGGTGCAGCATGCTGCCCCAGGTCACAATGGTCAGGTCGCGGCCGCTGCGTGTGATGTGAGCGTCAAAGCTGCTTTGCACCGGGCCGTTCAGGGTGACCGGCTCCGTCAGGGTGTGATAAAGCCCCCGGTTCTCGATGATCAGGCTCGGGTCATTGCAGGCAATACCAGTCAGCAGCATGTCGTAGGCATCCTGCACAGTCGCCGGCAGCCCGACCCGCAGGCCGGGTACATGGGCAAACATGGCCTCGAGGTTCTGCGAGTGCTGGGCGCAGGAGCCGGGCAGGGCGCCTTGCTGCGTGCGGATGGTCATGGGGGCCTGTAGCTTGCCGGCCGAGACATAGCGCACATTGGCGGCCTGGTTCGCGATCTGGTCCATGGCGACCAGGCTGAAGTCGATCCACATGATCTCGACGATGGGCCTCATGCCGCACATGGCAGCGCCCACAGCGGTGCCCAGCATCGCGGTTTCGCTGATCGGCGTGTCAAAAACGCGTGCGCTGCCGAACTCCTTTTGCAGATCCTTGGTGACCCCGAAAACGCCACCGGGTTTGGCCACATCTTCGCCGAAGAGCAAGGTTTCAGGCATGTGCGTCAAGGCCCGGCTCAAGGCCGCGTTGATGGCCTTGGCGTAGCTCAGTGCTAGGGTCGATGTGGCTTGTTCATTCTGCATAAAGGTGCTCCATCACGGTGTCGGCAGAGGCCAGGGGGGCGTTCAGTGCCTTGGCGGTGGCCGCTTCGATATGGGCGGCAGCATTGAGGTGGATGTTCTGAACCTCGGCATCGGACACGCCGCTGAGTTGCAGGCGTTGACCCAGGCGCACGATGGGCTCATGCAGCTTGGCCTCGGCAATTTCACGGGCTGTGCGGTAGCTCTGCATGTCGCCGATGTAGTGGCCCACCAGGCGCTGCGTCATCATCTCGATGAGCACAGGCCCGTGGCCATTGCGCACCTTCTGACCGAAATGCTCCATGCATTGCCTGACGCCCAGGATGTCGTTGCCATCGATGCGTACGCCATCCATGCCGAAGGCGCGGGCACGCTTGAAAAGTGCGGCATCGCGCACGGTGTCGGCAATCGGTGTCAGCTCGGCATAGGTGTTGTTCTCGCACAGAAAAATCACTGGCAATTTGAGATATGAGGCAAAGTTCATCGCCTCGAACACGCCTCCCTGGTTCATCGCCCCATCACCGAAGGCGGTGATGGCGAGGCTGCCGTCCTTGGCCATCGTGCTGGCCAATGCGGCACCGCAGGCTATCGGGGCACCGGCACCGACGATGGAGTTTTCGCCAAAAAATCCCCATTCAGGCGCACTGAAGTAGGCAGAGCCGCCACGGCCCGCGCACACCCCGGTCTCACGGGCCAGCAATTCCGCCAGAATGGCTTCGGCTGGCACGCCGCAGGCATGGGCCCAGCCATGGCCTCGATAGGTGGAAAACACCCGATCGCCGGGTTGACGGGCAGCGCAGCTGCCGCTGTAGATGGCTTCCTGGCCTATGCACAGGTGAACGGAACCCTGAATCTCGCCACTTTTGCGCAGGTCTGCAATCTTCTCTTCCAGCAGACGTATGCGGATCATTTGCTCCAGCAACTCCTTTGCCGCCAGGACATCGCTGGCGCTGATCGGCTCTATTGAATATTGCATCGTCATCTCCTTGTATTGGCGAGCTCTTCGAATCGTTGAAGCAGTTGGGCTGTGGAGTTCAGCAGCACGCCCATGTCGGAGCCCAGCACAAACATGCGTACCCCCGCCTCCTGGAAAACGGGCATGTCTTGCGGCGTGCACAAAATGCCCGAGGCCTTGCCCAGGCGTGTCGCGGTCTGGATGGCCTGGACGCACAGTGCCGCCACGCGCTCATGCCGGGGCTGGCCCATCAGGCCGATGTCTGCGGCCAGGTCATGTGGACCGAGAAAAACGGCATCGACATGACTGGTGCTTTGCAGAATTGCTTCGAGGTTTTTCACGCCCTGCAGCGATTCGATCTGAATGATCAGCGAAGTCTGTTGGTTGGCCTCTTGCAGGTACTGCTGGTTTCTGCCGTATCGGGCAGCTCGCACCGAGCCCGCAATCCCGCGCTGCCCCAGGGGGGGGTAGTAGGCGTAGCGCACCATGCGCTGCACTTCTTCCGGGGTTTTGACGTTGGGAAGCATCAGCGAACGAACGCCCAGGTCCAGCGCGAGCTTGATCGTGAACTCGTCGATCATGGGCAGGCGCAGCACCGCTTCTGTGCCGGTGCCCTTCAAGGAGCACAGCTGCGCATGCAGGTTGACGGAGTTGTTGGGGGTGTGTTCGTTGTCGAACAGCAGGAAGTCGAGGCCTGTTTCGCCCAGGGCCTCGGAGATCTGTGGGCTGTAGGTGCAGCAAAACAGGCCGACGACCTGCTGGCCCGATTACAGCTTCTGCTTGAGGCTGCTGGCGATCGTGCTCATGCCACGATGCCCTGTTGGTGGCCGAAGCGCTCGACCATCACTTCGTGCAGCTTCTTGTCCTTGTGTGCCACCCAGCCGCCGGAACGCATCTTGTAGGACCCGGCAGGGGCTGCCGCCTTGGGGGCTTGCTGTGTTTCCTTCAGCGCACGCACCGCCTGCAGCATGTGGCGACGAAAGCGCGCAACGCCCACATCGGTCGGGAAGAGGTGCTCGCGGGTGCGGTCGGCAATCGGGCCTTGGCTGTCCTGGATGGCGGCATCCTGCTCGGAGACGCCCTCGATGCCCGTGAAGCTGTGGCTTTTTTGGGCGGCACGGTCAATCAGGTAGTCATTGCCCTTGGTGCGCAGAGGAACGTAGTTGTCGTCGACCTGCGCGTGCACGGTATGGCCTATCTTGCAGCGCGCGATTTCCTCATCCGTGAGCGGGCGATCGGGGTTCCATGTGTAGGTGTAGATCCAGCAGGAGTGGTCATCCACGGGCACAAAGGTCTGGCCGTGGTAGTTCTCTCCAGGAAAGGCACTCGGCACAAGCGCATGGTTGGGGTGCAGGAACTGGGCAATGCGCCAGTACAGATCATCGCCGTCGGCCTTGCGAGCGCCACCAATCGTCAGACCGACATCGGTTTCCAGCACTTCGAACTTGGGCGTCGGGTCGTCCTTGACCCAGCGGATGCGTGCGTTCTGGGCGGATTGCGCGCCGATGGCCGCGTGCTGCAGCTTGCTCAGTGCCTCTTCTTCGTCCTTGGCAATCACCATGTGAAGAAACGAGAAATGGGCGGTGTCGATGGCGCCTTCCAGGCACTGGGCCCAATTGCAGTCCTGCCATTTTTTCGAGACGTAAACATGATTCGCCGGAACGGCGGTGAATTCCATGGCCGGGAATTCGGGAGTTTCCTCCCTGGGGCCCATATAGGCCCAGATATATCCCCCGGCCTCGTGCGTGGGGTAAGACTTGAGATTGAGCTTTTCACGGCAGGTGCCTGGAGCGGCAATCGGAATATCGATGCATTTTCCATGGCGATCGAATTTGAGGCCGTGAAAGACGCAGCGAATGCCGTTTTCTTCATTTCGGCCGTAATAGAGGCTGGCGCCGCGATGTGAACAAACATGATCCACCAAGCCCACAAAGCCATCGGTATCCCGGAAGGCCAGAAGATCTTCGCCGAGGATCTTTACTTTCTTGGGAGGGCCATCGGCATCGGGAAGTTCACACGATAGCAAAACGGGCTGCCAAAACCTCCTGAAATAATCACCCATACCGGTTTGAGGCAGGGTCGATGTCAATAGCTGGTTGTCTTCATGGTTCAACATGGGCGCTCCGTGGGGATGGAATCGGCTGGATACGTTCTTGGTTTGATCCAGCAGGGTGGACAAAGCTGGAATATGCGTATATTGTTTTTCGATTCGGAACAGAAAATATGTTTTGTTTCGCATGTCGAAACAAAGTTCTGCTTAGCGAGTCAAACCATGGTTGATTACCCTCAAGACGATAAAAATCCCTCGGATCGACAGTTCGCCTACACGCTTGCCAGAGGCATGGATGTGCTGCGTTGCTTCTCGCCGGAGCGCGGAAGCCTGAGCAACAAGGAGCTTTCGGAGTTGACGGGTATGCCGAAAGCGACGGTGTCCCGCTTCACCTATACCTTGATGCAATTGGGCTATTTGCGCTCTGACAAGGACACGGGCCGCTATCTGCTGGCTCCGGCGATCCTGACCCTGGCCTACCCTTTGCTTGCGAATCTCGGGGTACGCCAAATGGCCAGGCCCGCCATGCATGATTTTGCCAATGCGGTTCAAGGCTCGGTCTCTCTCGGTTTTCGGGAGCGCATGCAAATGGTTTATGTGGAGACGGCAAGGGCTCGCTCTGTGTACTCCGCCAATATGGCTGAAGTAGGGATGGCACATTCGATGATTTCGAGTGCAATTGGTCGAGCCTATTTATGTGCCTGCACTTCCGTGGAGCGGGACGCCTTGCTCAATGAGGCCAAGGTGAAAACCCCGGAGCTCTGGGAAAAATTTGGCGAGGCGGTGGAGCGTAGCTTGGCGGAATACAGGGTAAAGCGCTTTTGTTATTCGTATGGTGATTTGAGGCCTGATATTTATGCGGTGGCGGTTCCCTTGATCCGGGAGCCGAATATGGAAATTGCCGTCATGAATTGCGTGTTGCAGTCATATCAGGTGGCAAAAGGCGAGCTTGAGTCCAATTACGGCCCTCGATTGCTGTCGCTGGTTGGCAGTTTGACGGGGGGTGTTGCAATGAGGTAAGGGAGTCCATGGTGGGAAAAATCAAGGTCAAAGTGACGCGGAAAACAGCGGAAACCGATGAAATATCCAGCTACCGGCTGGAAGCCGCCGGGCCGCAGCCGCTGCCGCATTTCTCACCGGGATCGCATATTGACGTGCATCTGCCCAATGGCCTCATCCGTCAGTATTCTTTGATGAATACGCCGGGTGAGCATTACCAGATTGCCGTCCTCAGAAGTCCGCAGGGCCGTGGCGGGTCGGTGAACATGCACGCTGCGGTGCAGCAGGGCGACGAGCTCTGGATCAGCCAACCGCGCAACCACTTTGCGCTGCGGGAGGAGGCGGCCCATTCGCTGCTGATAGCTGGCGGCATCGGCATCACCCCGATGGTGAGCATGGCGCGTCGTCTGCAGGCACTGGGACGCGGCTTTCGTCTGCATTACGCCGCACGCAGCCGCAGCAAGATGGCGTTCCATGACCTGTTGGCTGCAGAGCTGGGCGAGCACGCGCAGTTTCACTTTGACGACCAAGGCGGGCTGGCGCTGGCAGCCTTGCTGGAGAATCCCGCCGCCGATGCCCACCTTTATGTGTGTGGCCCCAAAGGTCTCATCGACGCGGTCCTGGACTGTGCCCAAAGCCTGGGCTGGGCTTCGGATCGCGTGCACTGCGAATTGTTTGCTGCGCAGGTCTCGCAGGCCGACTCCAGCGGATTCGACATCGAGATTCAAGGGCAGGGCCGGATCGTGCGGGTGCCAGAGGGGGTCACGGTGGTCAATGCGCTGGCCGCTGCAGGCATACAGATTCCGGTCTCGTGCGAGCAAGGCGTGTGCGGGACCTGTCTGACCAGGGTGGTCGAGGGGGAGCCCGAGCATCGCGACATGTACCTCACGGACGATGAAAAGCAGTCTTGCAGCGTCTTCCTGCCTTGCTGTTCGCGGGCCAAGTCCAGCATGCTCGTGATTGCGCTCTGAGCGCATGGCGATCGCCCTTTGCCTTAGCGTGATGGCTTCTGGCGGCGTGTCGGCAAGGCCCGGCGCCGCCATAGGATGGTGCATGGCGCAATCGAGCTTGCGCTGCATCTGTGGGCGGTGAGATGTGGGGCCGGACGATCAGGTCAGAGGCTGGCCGGCCCGTTCAGCCGATTGAGCCGAATCCGCGCATTACGCCTCTTTACGCTTCGAGATGGATACAGGTCAGCGGGAACCGGCTCTGGCGCGTTAAGGGCTTAAGCGTTTCCGGGTTGAAGCGCGATCTCGCCGGCCCCACGGTGATCTCAATCGAGCATGGAGACATATGTCCAATCGCACTTCACTCACTCGCTGCCTGGCGGCCCTGGCGCTGGTTTGCGCAGCGGGTGCCGCCCAGGCCCAGGCCTATATCAGTGGCTCCGTTTCCGGGCAGCTGGCGCCCGGGGTTTACGGTCAGGTCAATATCGGCAATGCGCCGCCGCAGGTGCTTTATGCCCAGCCGATGTGGGGCGGCCCGGTGGTGCCGCAGGTGCAGCCCATCTATATGTGGGTGCCACCCGGTCATTCGCGCAACTGGCGCCGTTACTGCGGTCGCTACCATGCCTGCGGCCAGCCGGTCTATTTCCTGCGCAATCCGCCACCCCATTGGCGTGCAGCACCACCGCCGCATCACCATCACGACAGGCGCGACTGGCGTGACGAACGCCGCGATCATCGCCACTGGGACCGAGGCGATCGCCACGACCGACGTGACTGGGACAGGCATGATCGCGACGACCGGGGGCACGGTCATGGTCACGGCCGTGGACATGGACGCCATGGCGACTAAATTAGGGGTTAACCACTAATTTTACTGTTGCTTATGCACAGCAATGAAGGCTGGTTGCTATTGAAAAAATAGCATTCAGCCTTTTCTCTTTATTGGATTTGTGGTTTGTTTGTAGGTATTTATACGTGATATGAGCAAGCACTTTGCTATGCCTTCCTGGCATAGCTGCTAGCGGAGGGCTTGCCTAGTAGGGGCGCTCGGGGCTATCGACAATAGTCTCATTCGTTTTGACTAGATGGTTGCCCTTGCGCAAACCCTGTCGAGCGTCCCTGTCCTGCCGGTGCAGTGTGCCCGCAGCATGAGGGAGTGGCTCGCAAAGCCTGGAAGGCTGGGTTGCGGAATCTGGCGGGGCAGCCACTGCATCCACTTCAGGAGTCTTTCGGCATGAGCGCAGCACTCAAGGGCATTTCTTCCATGGCAACCCGCCAGGTCCTCGCCGATCTGGCCGCAGCCTGGCAGGAGCAGGGCGGCGAGCCGGTGCAGATCGAATCCGTGGGCGGTGTGGATGCCGCGCAGCGTGTGCAGTCCGGCGCAGAGGCCTTCGATGTGGTCTTCCTGGCCTCCAACGCCATCGACAAGCTGCAGGCCGCCGGCCGCGTGGTTGCAGGCAGCAAGGTGGATCTGGTGCTCTCCAGCACCGCCGTGGCCGTGCCTGCCGCTGCGGCGCAGCCCGATATCGGCTCGGAAGAGGCCGTGCGCGCTGCCGTGCTGGCCGCGCCCAGCATTGGTTACTCCACCGGCCCCAGTGGTGTGGCGCTGCAAAAGCTGTTCGAGCGCTGGGGCATTGCCGACGAGATCCAGTCCCGCATCGTGCAGGCCAGGCCCGGCGTTCCCGTGGGCTCCATGATTGCCTCGGGCGAAGTGGCGCTGGGCTTTCAGCAGCTGAGCGAGCTGATCCATGTCGAGGGCATCAGGATCGTGGGCGGCCTGCCTGCTGCGATTGCCATCGACACCGTGTTTTCTGCCGGCCTGGTGGCGGGCTCGGCCCATGCCGATGCCGTGCAGCGCCTGCTGGCCTTCATGGCTTCGCCCGAGGCCGCAGCGGCCAAGCGCCGCCAGGGCATGGAGCCCGCTTGAATTGATTTCGTGTCCAGGCGGGGGCCTGGGCACTGCAACCCATCCAGCAAAAGGGCAGTCATAGCCCTTTCGTGACGGACGTACCAGATGCCTTTGAGGCTTTGGCGCCAGCCGCGAGACAGGAGATAGAGGCGACAAAGAGAGGCAACTGAGATTCCAACTATGACTTCGCAAACTAGCAAACAGAACACCGACCCGACGGTCGTCAACGTGCAGACCGTGCTCAACGAGAGCCCGTTCTCGGGCTTCCAGTGGGGGATTTTCTTCCTCTGTTTTTTGATTGTTCTGCTCGACGGTTTTGATACCGCCGCCATCGGCTTCATCGCGCCTTCGCTGCTCGGCGAATGGGGCATCGACAAATCCCATCTGGGCCCGGTGCTGAGCGCGGCCCTGTTCGGCCTGGCGTTCGGCGCGCTGGGCGCGGGTCCGCTGGCGGACCGCGTGGGCCGCAAGACCGTGCTGATCATCGCTGCGTTGGTGATGGGCGGTGCATCGATTGCCTCCGGTCTGGTGCACGATCTGCAAGGCCTGACCATCTGGCGCTTCATCACCGGCCTGGGTCTTGGCGCCGCCATGCCCAACGCCATCACGCTGATGAACGAATACTGCCCCGACAGCAAGCGTTCCTTCATCACCAACTGCATGTTCTGCGGTTTCCCCATCGGCTCGGCCTTCGGCGGCTTTATCGCGGCCTGGATGATTCCGCATTTCGGCTGGCGCAGCCTGCTGATCGTGGGCGGCGTGGTGCCCCTGATCCTGGCCGTGCTGATGATCGTGATGCTGCCCGAGTCGGTGCGCTTCATGGTGCTCAAGAACTACTCGGCCGACCGCGTACGCAAGGTGATGGTGCGCATCGCCGCAGGCACGCGCAATGCCGCGCGCTTCGTTCTGAACGACGGCGGCGAGGCTGCCGCCCAGGCACAGCAGGGTCCCCAGGGCCTGCGTCTGGTGTTCTCGCAGAAATATCTGGTCGGCACGCTGGCCCTGTGGGTGACGTATTTCATGGGCCTGGTGATCGTCTATGGCCTGGTCAACTGGATGCCCGTGCTGTTCAAGGAGGCGGGCGTGCCCGCCAGCCAGGCTGCCGTGATTGCCGCGCTGTTCCAGCTCGGCGGCGTGGGCGCGATCTTTGTCGGTCTGCTGATGGACCGCTGGAATGCCAATCTGATCATTGCGGCCGGCTACTTCCTGACCAGCCTGGGCGTGGCCTTCATCGGCCAGGTGCTCGGCGGCGGCGTGGGCATGCTGGTGGCTTCGGTCTTCATTGCCGGTTTGCTGATGAATGCGGCACAGTCGTCCATGCAGGCGCTGGCTGCCGAGTACTACCCCACGGAATGCCGTGCCAGCGGCGTGTCCTGGATGCTGGGCATCGGCCGCTTTGGCGGCATTGCCGGCTCTTTCCTGGTGGCCGAGCTGTCGCGCCGTCACCTGGAGCTGCCGCAGGTCTTCATGGTGGTCGCCATTCCCGGCGTCATCGCTGCGCTGGCGCTGCTGGTCAAGAACCGCTATGCCGGCGGCGCACCGCGCACCTCCATGCTGGGCCTGGGCGGCGCGCACTGAACTTTTTGATAGACGAATTATTTTGAACGGAGCTTGAAGATGATCATTGACGTACACGGTCACTACACCACGGCGCCAGCGGCCCTGGGCGCATGGCGCGATCTGCAGATCGCCGGCCTCAAGGACCCGAGCAAGACCCCGTCGGTGGCCGATCTGAAGATCAGCGACGATGAAATCCGCGAGACCATCGAAACCAACCAGCTGCGCCTGATGAAGGAGCGTGGTTCCGATCTGACCATCTTCAGCCCCCGTGCCTCGTTCATGGCGCACCACATCGGTGACTTCCAGACCTCCAGCACCTGGGCCGCCATCTGCAACGAGCTGTGCTTCCGCGTCAGCGAGCTGTTCCCCGATCACTTCATTCCCGCCGCCATGCTGCCCCAGTCGCCCGGCGTGGACCCTGCAACCTGCATTCCCGAGCTGGTCAAGTGCGTGGAGCAATACGGCAACGTGGGTCTGAACCTGAACCCCGATCCCTCGGGCGGCCACTGGACTTCGCCTCCGCTGTACGACAAGAGCTGGTACCCGATCTACGAAAAGATGGTGGAGTACGACATCCCCGCGATGATCCATGTCTCTACCAGCTGCAACAGCTGCTTCCACACCACGGGCAGCCACTATCTGAATGCCGACACCACGGCCTTCATGCAGTGCCTGACTTCGGATCTGTTCAAGGACTTCCCGACCCTGAAGTTCCTGATCCCCCATGGCGGCGGCGCCGTGCCTTACCACTGGGGCCGTTTCCGCGGTCTGGCGCAGGAGATGAAGAAGCCGCTGCTGGAAGAGCATCTGCTCAACAACATCTACTTCGACACCTGCGTCTACCACCAGCCCGGCATCAATCTGCTGACGGAAGTGATTCCGACCAAGAACATTCTGTTCGCCAGCGAAATGATCGGCGCCGTGCGCGGCATCGATCCGCAGACCGGTCACTACTACGACGACACCAAGCGCTACATCGAAGCCACGCAGAACCTGACGGCCGATGAAAAGCACGCCGTCTACGAAGGCAATGCCCGCCGTGTGTTCACGCGCCTGGACAAGGCGCTGAAGGCCAAGGGTCTGTAACTTCTCAAAAAAGAGAGCTGCTACCGTAGGTAATGAAACGTTTTCAATATGAAAACTATTCAAATTTGATGTATGGCATGCGATGGCAGCTCACTTTTTTGATTCAATAACGTCTTAGCAAAGAGGTATTTCCATGTACGAACTGGGAGTTGTCTACCGCAATATCCAGCGCGCCGACCGCGCTGCTGCTGACGGCCTGGCCGCCCTGGGCTCCGCCACCGTGCACGAGGCCATGGGCCGCGTCGGTCTGCTCAAGCCCTATATGCGCCCCATCTATGCCGGCAAGCAGGTCTCGGGCACCGCCGTCACGGTGCTGCTGCAGCCCGGCGACAACTGGATGATGCATGTGGCTGCCGAGCAGATTCAGCCCGGCGACATCGTGGTCGCAGCCGTCACCGCAGAGTGCACCGACGGCTACTTCGGCGATCTGCTGGCCACCAGCTTCCAGGCGCGCGGCGCACGTGCGCTGATCATCGATGCCGGCGTGCGCGACGTGAAGACGCTGCAGGAGATGGACTTTCCGGTCTGGAGCAAGGCCATCTCTTCCAAGGGCACGATCAAGGCCACCCTGGGCTCGGTCAACATCCCCATCGTCTGCGCCGGCATGCTGGTCACGCCCGGTGACGTGATCGTGGCCGACGACGACGGCGTGGTCTGCGTGCCCGCCGCGCGTGCCGTGGAAGTGCTGGCCGCCGCCCAGAAGCGTGAAAGCTTCGAAGGCGAGAAGCGCGCCAAGCTGGCCTCGGGCATCCTCGGCCTGGATATGTACAAGATGCGCGAGCCCCTGGAAAAGGCCGGCCTGAAATATATTGATTAACCCCCCTGAGTCGCTTCGCCTAGGCGGCCCCGCGCCTTCCTCCTCTCTCGCTTTGCTTGGCAATGCGAAGGGGGGCGATGCCCTCGCTGCGAGGCGGCTCTTGCTTGGCATCTCTGAGTTGTGCGGCGCCAGTATTGGCGGCTATGGCCCACTCACAGACCATCGAGGAAAAGACAAATGAGCGAATTTGAAAAGACCCCCGGCTGGATGGATTGGTATGCCAACCCCAGCAAGCCCCAGTTCAAGCTGCCTGCCGGCGCTGTGGATGCGCACTGCCATGTGTTCGGCCCCGGCAACGAGTTCCCCTTCGCCCCCGAGCGCAAGTACACCCCCTGCGACGCCAGCAAGGCCCAGCTGTATGCGCTGCGCGACCATCTGGGTTTTGCACGCAATGTGGTGGTGCAGGCCACCTGCCACGGTGCGGACAACCGCGCCATGGTCGATGCCTGCAAGTCCTCGGGCGGCAAGGCCCGTGGCGTGGCCACGGTCAAGCGCTCCATCAGCGATGCCGAACTCTCGGCCCTGCATGACGCCGGCGTGCGCGGCGTGCGCTTCAACTTCGTCAAGCGTCTGGTGGACTTCACGCCCAAGGACGAGCTGATGGAGATCGCGGGCCGCATCGCCAAGCTGGGCTGGCATGTGGTGATCTATTTCGAAGCTGTGGACCTGCCCGAGCTCTGGGACTTCTTCACCGCGCTGCCCACCACCGTGGTGGTCGACCACATGGGCCGCCCCGACGTCACCAAGGGCGTGGACAGCGAAGAGTTCGCCCTGTTCCTGAAGTTCATGCGCGAGCACCAGAACGTCTGGAGCAAGGTGTCCTGCCCCGAGCGTCTGTCCGTCACCGGCCCCAAGGCGCTTCATGGTGAGCAGAATGCCTACCAGGACGTGGTGCCTTTCGCGCGCCGCGTGGTCGAGGAGTTCCCCGATCGCGTGCTCTGGGGAACGGACTGGCCGCACCCCAACCTGAAGGACCACATGCCCGACGACGGCCTGCTGGTGGACTTCATTCCCCATATCGCTCCCACCGCGCAGCTGCAGCAAAAGCTGCTGGTGGACAACCCCATGCGTCTGTACTGGCCCGAAGAGGTCTGACGGAGTTCCGGCGACACATACACCCGGAAACAGGCTGCAGCCTTGTCGCATGGGCTGCGCCATCCGTTAACGAGGAGAATTTATGGCTTTGGAAAAACCGTATCTGGACGTGCCCGGCACCATCATTTTCGATGCCGAGCAGTCCCGCAAGGGCTACTGGCTCAACCAGTTCTGCATGAGCCTGATGAAGGCAGAGAACCGTGAGCGCTTCCGCGCCAACGAGCGTGCCTATCTCGACGAGTGGGCGATGACCGAAGAGCAGAAGCAGGCCGTGCTGGCGCGCGATCTGAACTGGTGCATGCGCACCGGCGGCAATATCTATTTCCTGGCCAAGATCGGCGCCACCGACGGCAAGAGCTTCCAGCAGATGGCTGGCTCCATGACCGGCATGACCGAAGAAGAGTACCGCGCCATGATGATGGGCGGAGGCCGCTCTGCCGAAGGCAACCGCTATGTGGGCGAGGATGGCGATGCGCAGGCACACCATCAGCCACAAGGAAGTGCTCGCAGCGCAGGCAACCAGAACCAGGAAGGCAACTAAGACATGGCACGCATCACCGCATCCGTTTTCACCTCGCACGTGCCTGCCATCGGCGCCGCCATGGACATGGGCAAGACGCAGGAAGCCTACTGGGCGCCCCTGTTCAAGGGTTATGACTTCTCCCGCCAGTGGATGAAGGACAACAAGCCCGACGTGATCTTCCTAGTCTACAACGACCACGCCACGGCCTTCAGCCTGGACTGCATTCCGACCTTCGCCATCGGCACGGCTGCGGAATTCCAGCCCGCCGACGAAGGCTGGGGCCCGCGTCCCGTGCCCAAGGTGGTCGGCCATCCCGATCTGGCAAGCCATATTGCCCAGTCCGTGATCCAGCAGGACTTCGACCTGACCATCGTCAACAAGATGGACGTGGACCATGGCCTGACCGTGCCGCTGTCGCTGATGTGCGGCGAGCAGGACCCCAAGACCGGCTCCTGGCCCTGCCCGGTGATTCCCTTCGCCGTGAACGTGGTGCAGTATCCCGTGCCCACGGGCCAGCGCTGCTTCAACCTGGGCCGCGCCATCCGCAAGGCCGTGGAGAGCTACGACCAGGACATCAATGTGCATATCTGGGGCACGGGCGGCATGAGCCACCAGCTGCAGGGCGCGCGCGCTGGCCTGATCAACAAGGAATGGGACAACCAGTTCCTGGATCTGCTGGTCGAGAACCCGCATGGACTGGCCCAGATGCCGCATATCGACTATGTGCGCGAGGCCGGCTCTGAAGGCATCGAGCTGGTGATGTGGCTGATTGCGCGTGGTGCCATGTCCGATGTGGACGGCCCCGCACCGCTGCCCAAGGTGGCGCACCGCTTCTACCATGTGCCCGCATCGAACACCGCAGTGGGCCATCTGATCCTCGAGAATCAGTGAACGTTTCACCACGTTCGCTGCTTCGCGTATTCACTGCCCCCCTGTGGGGGGCTTCGCCTCCCTGAGGCGGCTCTACGGAGATCCCAATCATGAGCAAGACCATCAAAGTAGCGCTGGCTGGCGCGGGTGCCTTCGGCATCAAGCACCTGGACGGCATCAAGAACATCGACGGCGTGGAAGTCGTCTCCCTGGTCGGTCGCCGCTTTGACCAGACCAAGGAAGTGGCCGACAAATACGGTATCGCACATGTGGCAACCGATCTGGCCGAAAGCCTGGCGCTGCCCGAAGTCGATGCCGTGATCCTGTGCACGCCCACGCAGATGCACGCCGAGCAGGCCATTGCCTGCATGAAGGCCGGCAAGCATGTGCAGGTCGAGATTCCCCTGGCCGATGCCCTGAAGGACGCCCAGGAAGTGGCCGAGCTGCAAAAGCAGACCGGCCTGGTGGCCATGGTGGGCCACACCCGCCGCTTCAACCCCAGCCACCAGTGGGTGCACAAGAAGATCGAGGCCGGCGAGTTCAGCATCCAGCAGATGGATGTGCAAACCTACTTCTTCCGCCGCACCAATATGAATGCGCTGGGCCAGGCCCGCAGCTGGACCGACCACCTGCTGTGGCACCATGCCGCCCACACCGTGGACCTGTTCGCCTACCAGGCCGGCAGCCCCATCGTCAAGGCCAATGCCGTGCAAGGCCCCATCCACAAGGATCTGGGCATCGCCATGGACATGAGCATCCAGCTCAAGGCGGCCAATGGCGCGATCTGCACACTGAGCCTGTCGTTCAACAACGACGGCCCTCTGGGCACCTTCTTCCGCTACATCGGCGACACCGGCACCTATCTGGCCCGCTACGACGATCTGTATACCGGCAAGGACGAGAAGATCGACGTGTCCCAGGTCGATGTCTCCATGAACGGCATCGAGCTGCAGGACCGCGAATTCTTCGCCGCCATCCGCGAAGGCCGCGAGCCCAACTCCAGCGTGCAGCAGGTCTTCAACTGCTATAAGGTCCTGCATGACCTGGAGCAGCAACTGAACGCGGACTGATCAGCGCGGACTGATTGACTGGCGCATCTGCGCACGCAAGCCCCCCAGCCTGTGGCTGCGGGGGCTTGTTTCATCGCGCAAAGTCTCTGTCGCTGCGCGAGGAGATCGTGGTCGCATTCTCGTGTGGCCGAATCCAGAGCCTGTACCGAGGCTATCCCTCCCGGGAACCATGGCGCAGCTGACGGGGGGATTGGCCAAACCAGCGCTGGCACGCTCGGGTGAGCACGGCCTGGTCTGAATACCCCAGCAATTGCGCGATATGGCCCAGGCTCAGCTCGGGCTGTGCCAGCAATTGGGCCACCCAGGTCCTGCGTGCGCTATCGCGCAGTTCCTCGAAGGCCGCGCCTTCCGCTTGCAGGCGTCGTTGCAGGGTGCGCGGGTGCTGGCTCAGGGCGCGTGCCGCCGAGGGCAGGTCGGCCATGCCCATGCGAACCAGATTGGCCAGCGCGCTGCGCACCTGGTCCGTCACACTGGTATTCCTGCCTGGCGCGGCTCCCAGCAGGAAACGTTCGACAAACTGCTGCAGCAGCCGGTTGTGGCGAGGCATGGGCTGACGCCAGGCCAGCGGGTCGATGGCAATGCCGTCAAAGCTGGAGCCGAAGCGCGGCAACTGGCCCAGGTGCCGCCGGTATTGCGCGCTGCTGCCCACGGGGGCATGGCGCAGATGGATGGCGGAGGGGCGCAGCGCACCTTCGGACAGCACATGGATCAGGCGGCACATATAGGCCACGCAGATTTCCGTGCCCTGGGGCATGTGGGCGTGGGGGGGCAGGCGCGAAAGCACTTCCACGCATTCCAGCCCCTCGTCAGGCGCCATGAAGGTTCTGTAGCTCAGGGTGGGGTTGTGGAAGTGGACGTACTTGCCGCCCTGCATCATGCCCTCGCGCACGGTGGGCGCGGACTGTATGACCAGCCCCAGCAGGCCCAGGGTTTCGACACCTTGCCGGGCGCACAGGCGCAGCCCGAAATCCTGCACGCCCAGCACGCAGGCCGCTTCCTCTATGGCCAGGGCCACGGCGTGGCTGGGCAGGTAGCGCTCGGGGTCGGCCAGATCGTCAGGCACCAGGCCGCAGGCGCCCAGGATGGCGGCGGGGTCGCCGCCCTGTGTGCGCACCAGGTCTTCAAAGCCCGCGAGCGAGGCGGCGCGGACACTGGTCATGACGGCGGAATCAGCGGGCTTGGCAGGCATCGGGGTATGTACTGCATGTCGTTCAACATCAAAATCCTGTCGCGCAAACACAAGTTTTGCCAGAGGGCTAGACCTAGCATGTCTGCGTGACAGACACGGTTGACGCAAATCAGGTCTAGGCAGGAGCTTCACCTCAAGGCCGCGATCCCTGCACATTCCTGTCGGCTCACGCACCAGCAGACAAGCAGGAGACACCCGGTATGGCACAGCATTTCGACTTTCTCATCATCGGCGCCGGTATTTCCGGCATTGGTGCGGCGCGTCATCTGCGTGAGCAGTTCGCGGACCGCAGCCTCGCCATCCTCGAAGCCATGGACGGCTTCGGCGGCACCTGGTGGACGCACCGCTACCCGGGGGCGCGCTCGGACAGCGACCTGTTCACCTATGGCTATGGCTTCAAGCCCTGGACGGGCAATGCCATTGCCACGGCGGACGAGATTCGCCACTACCTGGCCGAGACCATTGAGGAGAACGGTCTGGCCCCGCTGATCCGCTACGGCCACAAGGTGCAGTCGGCCCGCTGGTCGTCCGAGGACAGGCGCTGGACGCTGGAAGTCACCCACAGCGGCTCGGACGAGGTGCAGACCTTCACCACCGGTTTTCTCTGGGTCTGCGCCGGCTATTACGACCACGGCCGGGGCTATGTGCCCGAGTGGCCGACGCTCAAGGACTTCAAGGGCCAGGTCATTCACCCGCAGCACTGGCCGCAGGAGCTGGATTACGAGGGCAAGCGCATCGTGGTCATAGGCTCGGGTGCCACGGCGGCCACGCTGATCCCCAGCCTGGCACCGGATGCGGGCCATGTGACCATGCTGCAGCGCTCGCCCACCTTTTTCCTGCCCGCGTCCGAGCATCCGCTGGTGCCGCTGCTCAAGCCTCTGAATCTGCCCGAGGACTGGTACCACGAGATCATGCGCCGCGCCTTTATCGCACGCACCGACGAGATCGTGCAGACCTCCAGGCAGCACCCCGAAGCGATGCGTGCCTTCCTGCTTGGCGAGATCCGCTCCCATCTGCCAGAGGGCTTCGACATCGATAGGCACTTCAACCCCGGCTACCGCCCCTGGCAGCAGCGCATTGCCGTGGTGCCCAACGGGGACTTCTTCCAGAGCATGCGAGAAGGCAAGGCCTCGGTGGTGACGGACACCATAGAGCGCTTCGATGGCAGCGGCATACAGCTGACCGGCGGCGGGCATCTGGACGCCGACATCATCGTTACTGCCACGGGCTTCAATCTCAAGCTGTTCGGCGGCATCGCGTTCAGCGTGGATGACGCGCCGGTGGATTTTCGCAAGCGCATCTCCTACCGCGGCGTGATGATCGAGGGCTTGCCCAATATGGCCTACACCCAGGGCTACTTCCGCTCCAGCTGGACGCTGCGCTGCGACCTGGTGTGCGACTGGGTGTGCCGCCTGCTTGCCCATATGCGCGAGCAAGGCCATGCCGAGGTACGGCCCACCGTGGCGGCAGCCGATGCCGGCATGCAGCGCCTGTCATGGATAGAGGCCGACAACTTCAACGCCGGCTATGTGCTGCGTGCGCAGGATGCCATGTTCGGCCAGGGCGACCGCCAGCCCTGGAGGCATGACCTGGAGTACGCCGAAGAGCGCGTGGTTCTGCCTGCCGCATCGCTGCAGGACGATGCCTTGGCCTATCGCTAGGTCCGCCCCCGTATCCGTTCCCTCACTCTTTGTAACGACAGGAGACTACAAGCATGGCTCTCGATCCCCATCTGGCCGGCGTCCTGCAGCAACTGGCCGCTGCCAACAGGAAATCCACCGCCGAAGGCACGCCCGAAGAGGGCCGTGCCGGCTATCTGGCGCTGACCCGTGGCTCGCTCACGCCCGAGCAGATCGTGCCCGTGGCCAGCGTGCAGGACACGACCGTGCCCGGCGGTGCAGGCCCAGTGGCCGCGCGCATCTACAGGCCCGAAGGCGCAGGGCCTTTTCCCACCGTGGCCTATTTCCACGGCGGAGGCTATGTCATCGGCAACCTGGACACGCATGACAATATCTGCCGCGAGATCTGCCGTGGCGCGCAGGCCGTGGTGGTGTCGGTGGACTACCGGCTTGCCCCCGAGCATCCCTTCCCCGCAGGCATAGAGGATGCCGTAGCTGCCGCCCGATGGGTGGTCGCCAATGCGCATGCGCTGGGGGGCAGCGCCACCGTGGCCGTGGCCGGCGATAGCGCCGGCGGCAACTTTTGCGCCGTGGTGACGCAGCAGCTGCGCGATGCGGGCATTGCCCTGGCTGCGCAATTCCTCATCTACCCCGCGGTAGACCACGCCGCCGCCGAGTACGCCAGCGCCGAGCAGAACGCCAAGGGCTATTTCCTGGAGGCCGAGACCATGGCCTGGTTCTACAACCATTACGCCGGCACCTCCCCCGATGCGCTGGATCCGCGCCTGGCACCGCTGCAGGCCAAGAGCCTGGCAAACCTGCCGTCCGCCGTGATCGTGAATGCCGAGTTCGATCCGCTGCGTGATCAGGGCGCGGCCTATGCCGAGGCGCTGCGTGCTGCGGGCGGGCAGGCCGAGCTGATTGAAGGTGCGGGCATGATCCACGGTTTCTTCGACATGGGTCGCTGGTCGCCCGGCGCGCAGGCCGTCATCACGCACAGCATCGAGCGCTTTGCCGCGCTGCTCACAACGAGAGCCCGCTGAGTCAACCAACGGGACCTCGCGGGCATGAAGACTTGCTTGATGAGCAACGAGTCTCCGTCGGCCTGATGGCAGTAGAAGGTGCGCTGGGCAAACGAACTGCTTGATTGATTTGCAGAGGGCTGGGCGGCCCCGGCGGGTCTAGGCCCGCCAGCCGACCTACTTTCTTGCGCCGGTGTGCCTGACCACAAGAAAGCAGGCAAAGAGCCGGCCCTGCTGCCACGACTTCTTCGCTGCGCTACGGGGTAACCTAAGCCCCAAGAGCTTGCCGTCGCAGGCGTGGGCACAAGGGGCAATACCAGAGCTTCTTTGTCTTTTTGATGGCTGTTATCGCTTTCTGGATGGGCATT
Source organism: Comamonas sp. Z3 (assembly GCF_008121565.1). Classification (NCBI taxonomy): domain Bacteria; kingdom Pseudomonadati; phylum Pseudomonadota; class Betaproteobacteria; order Burkholderiales; family Comamonadaceae; genus Comamonas; species Comamonas sp. Z3. The sequence continues at coordinate 113,885 of NZ_VOQU01000007.1, read as the reverse complement.
TGAGATTGATTTCGCCATAACTCTTGCTGGCAGCATGAGTTCACCCGTGTGTCAGCGCCTGCGGCACGCGGTTCGGGCTGCGCGCAACGCTGCCGCAGGACAGCGTTGCCTTGTGCTCTGACTTGCCGCCGTCTGTTTGAGCGTAGCGGCTATGCCGCGCAGCGAGTTGGGCGGCACGCAGCCTGAATGGCGGGGTGCAGGTTTGCCCGTAGCGAAGCGCAGGGACGCGGACGGTCGGGAAGCGCTCTTTGCTTACTTTCTGACGTGTCAGAAAGTGAGTCGCCAGCCGGGGCGAGACCCGGCGCGGCCAGCAAGGCCTCTGTCGCTAGCGGCAAGGCAATTTTTTTTGATAGCTGCTTGCGCTTTCTGCAACTGGGCTAGAGCCTGATTAGGTTTGAAACTTCTATTGCTATCTCCGATAGCAGGAACTGGTGAGCGAGGCACATGACCTGCTTGATTCACTGACAGAGGGCGGGTTTCGGCCCGCCTTGCCGACCTACTTTCTGCTGCCGGTGTGCCGGACCACCAGAAAGCAGGCAAAGAGCCGGCCCTGCTGCCCTCGACCCCTTCGCTGCGCTACGGGGCAACCTGCGTCGTCAAACTCTTGTGGCTGTGCGGCCCAACTTGCTGCGCGTGCTGTGCACGCTTCGCTCAGACAAGCGGCCGCAAGTCAGAGCACGATGCGTCTGCACTCTACGGTGCAGCCGCGTACCGCAAGAGATTGCCGCCGCAGGCGCGGGCACAAAGGGCGATACCGGATACGGGATAGCTTCTTTTTGATAGCTGCTATCGCTTTCTGGGTAGGCGTTTGAGGTCGATTTCGTCATAACTCTTGCAGGCCACCCGCACCCCCCGTGACGCAGGTTTGCCCGTAGCGAAGCGCAGGGACGCGGACGGTAGGGGACGCCTAGTCTGATAGCGTTCTTTGTTGACTTCTCGGTGGTCCGGCATATCGGCGTGTCAGAAAGCAAGTCGCCTGCCGGGGCGAAACCCGGGCCCTGTCGCTGGCGACAAGGCAGAGCTGGAATAATATTGCTCCAGCTTGTATAGCGGCCTGCGCCCGCGCTTGGTTCGGTTGGAGGCCTTTGGATGCTTAAGGAAAGTTAATGGAAAACCGCAAAATCGGCCCATTCAGCGTGGCCAGTGTCGCACTGGGTTGCATGAATTTCTGCCATGCCTACGGCAACCCCGTCTCCACCGAGCAGTCGCACGCCGTGCTGCATGCGGCGCTGGATGCGGGCGTGACGCTGTTCGACACCGCTGCTCTCTATGGCTTTGGCGCCAGCGAATCGCTGATCGGCCCTGTGCTCAAGCCCCACCGCAACCACATCACCCTGGCCAGCAAATGCGGCATGGCCGGCGTGCGCGGCGAAGACGGCGTGATGCGCCGCGTCATCGACGGTCGTCCCAAAACCCTGCGCCAGAACTGCGAAGACAGTCTCAAGCGTCTGGGCACCGATGTGATCGATCTCTACTATCTGCATCGCTGGGACAGGAACGTGCCCATCGAGGAGTCGGTGGGCGAGATGGCACGCCTGAAGGAAGAGGGCAAGGTTCGCGCTCTGGGCCTGTCGGAAGTGGGGACCGATGCGCTGCGCCGCGCGCACAAGGAGCACCCGATTGCCGCGCTGCAAAGCGAATATTCGCTGTGGTCGCGCAACGCGGAGCTGGGCACGCTCGCCGCCTGCAAGGAACTGGGCATTGCCTATGTGGCCTTCAGCCCCATGGGCCGCGCCTTCTTCAGCGGCAAGCTGCAGCAGGTGGACAACCTGGTCAAGGGCGATATCCGCGCCTCCATGCCGCGCTTTGCCGGCGAGGCCTATGCGCAGAATCTGCGCCTGCTGGCGCCCATGCAGGCCGTGGCGGAAAAGGCCGGCTGCACGCTGGCCGAGCTGGCCATCGCCTGGGTGCTGCACCAGGGTGAGCATGTGATTGCCTTGCCCGGCACCACCAGCGTGGAGCATCTGCACGAAGACATTCGCGGCGGCAGCGTCAAGCTTGATGCCGAGCTGCTGGCCGAGCTCGATGACATCTTCAAGCCCGAAGCCATTGCCGGTGATCGCTATGCACTGCAAGGCCAGGGCGAGGTGGATACCGAGAAATACGCGTTTGAAAAACGCCCGGCCTGAGGCCGGTTGCAGATTGCGCTGGCGGGCTCGGGCGGCCTAGGCGGGCAGGGCGTGCAGGGGAATATCCCTGTCCTGGGCCAGCTGCATCAGCTCAGCACAGCTGCGCGCGGCCAGAAACCGGGCCACGCCCTGATGGATCTCGGGCTTGCGCATATCGGTTGGGTGGCTGAGCAGCAGGTCCGCCGCTTCGCTCAGGCGCTGGGCAAAGTGAGGCTCCAGCGCGGCCACGGCCACGATGCCGTCGGCGCAGGGGTAGATGCGGTAGCCCGCATGGGCGCCGCCGACATCGCCCGCGGGCTGGGTCAGGCCCCAGTGCCAGGGCAGGGCCAGCCATTGCGCGGCCTGGGCCAGTCCGACTTCGCGCAGGATGCCGCGTCCGCTGCGGCTGCTGACCAGCACGGCCTGGAGCACGGCCTCGCTGGCCATCAGCGCCCCCGCCATATCGGCAAACAGGCTGGGGGGCAGGGCGGTGCTGTGCACGAGGCCCGCTTCGGCCTGATAGGTGAGGTCGTGGCCGGGAACATTGGCCAGCTCGCCCGCGCTGCCGACCACGCGCACCAGCGACAGTCGCGGGTAGCGCTGCTGCAGGGCTTCCCAGCCCAGGCCCAGCTTGCTCAGGGCAGAAGGACGGAACGAGGTCAGCAGCACATCGGTTTGCGCCAGTTGCGCATGCAGGCTGGCCTGACCTTCGGCGGTCTTGAGATCGGCCTGCAGGGTTTGCACCTTGTCATGCATCTGCGCGTAGGCATCGGGACAGTAGAGGCCCATGGGGTCGGCGCTGCGGCCTGCGCCGGGGGCCAGGGGCTCGAGCTTGCGGCAATCGGCTCCCATGCCGGCGCAGCGCCACAGGGCGGCGGGGCCGGGCAGGTTCAGAGCCAGGCTGAGTATGCGAATTCCTTGCAGGGGCTGAATCTCGGTGCTGGGCATGAGTGGGAGTATTCCTTGTCTGGACTTGCGCAAACCAGGGTGCATCAGGATGGCTTGCTAGAAGCGAAGCCCTTGCCTGAGCCGATTGGCACCGGTCGTGCTTGTGCAACTGCAGTTGTAGTGCAAGCGGGGCCCTGGTGCTGGCACTTTCAGGACAGTCTGTTGCGCTGGCGATGCTTTCAGGCGCTGTTGCGCTGTGGCAAGCTTGCCCTATCTGTAAAAAAAACGCCCCTAGGGGCGTGTTCGATTGACCGAGATGCGTAGACGTACGCTTTTGTCCCTGGGCGCAGCCTCCGTGCTGGCCGCCGGCGGGGGCTGGAAGGCTTTTTCCATGAACTCCACTTCTTCTTCCCTGTTGCCCGAGCAGCTGCTGCAGAAGCTCAAGCCCTCGCCGCGCATGCCGGTGATGTTCCTGGGCCACGGCAGTCCCATGAATGTGATCGAGGACACGCACTGGCGCCAGAGCTGGAAGGCGCTGGGCCAGGAGCTGACGGCCAAGGGCATTGCGCCGCAGCTGATTCTCTGCGTCTCGGCCCACTGGCTGACCGAGTCCGACTGGGCGCTGACCGGCATGGCCCAGCCGCGCACGATTCATGATTTCGGCGGCTTTCCGCAAGAGCTGTTCGATCAGCAATATCCGGCTCCCGGCGCGCCCGAGGTGGCCATGCAGCTGGCGGCCGAGCTGCATTCGCCGCTGGACGGATCGGCGCTGCTGGTGGACCAGAAATGGGGCTTCGACCACGGCACCTGGTCGGTGCTGCTGCCCATGTTTCCCGAGGCCAGCATTCCCGTCATGCAGCTGAGCATGCCCTATGGACTGGCGCCCGAAAAGCATTTCGAGATGGGCCGCCAGCTGCGCGCGCTGCGCGACCGCGGCGTGCTGATCGTGGGCAGCGGCAATGTCGTGCACAACCTGCGCGCCATGCAGCGCGGTGCCAGCGACAACCAAGCCTATGACTGGACGATTCAGTTCGACACCGAAGTGCAGCAGCGCCTGGACAGCGGCAATCTGGCCGATCTGAGCACCTTCCTGGGCTGGGGCCCGCAGGCCCGTCTGGCCCATCCCACACACGACCACTATCTGCCCCTGCTGTATGCGGCAGGGGCGGTGCAGGAGGGCGAAGCGCCGCGCGTGTTCAACACGGCCTACCAGTATGCGGCGCTGTCCATGCGCTCGGCCATCTGGGGATTGAGTGCATGATATGATTTTGATAGCTTGATGCGTTTGTTTTAAAATGGTTTTAGATACTTTTGTATCTGAAAACTATATGGATAAAGCGCTAGCAGCTATCAAATATTGATCTGGCACTGAAGCTGGCACCGAAGCGGCCATAAAAAAAGAGCAAGGGACTAAAAGTCCGTTGCTCTTTTGCTTTCAGGGACCAGGCCCTGCATCGCGCGCTTAGATCACGGCGGCGATGGCCTTGCAGACATAGTCGATGTTCTTGCTGTTCAGCGCAGCCACGCACATGCGGCCGGTATCGGTGCCGTAGACGCCGAATTCGGAGCGCAGGCGCACCATCTGGTCCTTGGACAGGCCGGAGTACGAGAACATGCCGATCTGGGTGGTGATGAAGGACATGTCTTGCTGCACGCCGGCAGCCTTCAGACCGTCAACCAGCTTCTGGCGCATGGCCTTGATGCGCACGCGCATCTCGCCCAGTTCCTTTTCCCACAGAGCGTGCAGCTCGGGGTTGTTCAGCACCGCAGCCACGACGGCGCCGCCATGGGTGGGAGGGTTGGAGTAGTTGGTGCGGATGACGATCTTCAGCTGCGACAGCACGCGAGCGGCCTCGTCCTTGTCGGAGGCCACCACGGACAGGGCGCCCACGCGCTCGCCGTACAGGCTGAAGCTCTTGGAGAAGGAAGTCGAGACAAAGATGTCCAGGCCGGCGGCCACAAACTTGCCGATCACGGCGCCGTCTTCGGCGATGCCGTGGCCAAAGCCCTGGTAGGCCATGTCCAGGAAGGGGATCAGGCCCTTGGCCTTGACGACGGCAATCACTTCATCCCACTGAGCGGCAGTGATGTCGTAGCCGGTGGGGTTGTGGCAGCAGGCGTGCAGCACGACCACGGTGCCGGCGGCGGCGGCGTTCAGGTCGGCCAGCATGCCGGCGAAGTCGATGGAGCGGGTCGCTGCATCGTAGTAAGCGTAGGAGCCGACTTCAAAACCTGCGTTGGTGAAGATGGCCTTGTGGTTCTCCCAGCTGGGGTTGGAGATCAGGACCTTGGCGTTGGGGTTGAGCTTCTTCAGGAAGTCGGCGCCGATCTTCAGACCGCCGGTGCCGCCGATGGCTTGCACGGTGGCCACGCGGCCGGACTTGACCACGTCGGACTCGGCACCGAACACCAGGGCCTTGACGCCGTTGTCATAGGCGGCGATACCGTCGATAGGCAGGTAGCCACGGGCGGTGGGCTTTTCCATCATGGCCTTCTCGGCGGCCTGCACGCACTCCAGCAAGGGCAGCTTGCCGTTGTCGTCGAAGTACACGCCCACGCCCAGATTCACTTTGTTGGGGTTTGCGTCAGCAGCAAATTGCTCGTTCAGACCCAGGATGGGGTCGCGGGGGGCCATTTCGACGGCGGTAAACAGAGACATGAAAAAATCCTTGAGGGATGGAAATAAGTCAGGTCACCCCCAGCTATTGCTCCGAGAGCGTTTGACGGACAGGGCATTGCCCGGTGCTCGAAAAAACGCATCAGCCTAGGTTAGGCTTGAGGGTTGGGCTGCCATTCTACTCGCGCTTACCCTATGCGTCATGGACATGAGATCATGCAAGAACAAAATATGACTGCCGAGCCGCAAGGCCGTTTCGTGCAATATCCGGACTCGCCGTTCGAGCTGTTCCAGCCCTATCCGCCCGCTGGAGATCAGCCCGCGGCCATCGAAAAACTGGTCGAAGGCGTCAATGACGGCGAGTCCTTCCAGACGCTGCTGGGCGTGACGGGCTCGGGCAAGACCTTCACCATGGCCAACGTGATCGCGCGTCTGGGCAAGCCGGCCATCGTGTTTGCGCCCAACAAGACGCTGGCGGCACAGCTGTACTCGGAATTCAGGGAGTTTTTCCCGAAAAATGCGGTCGAGTACTTCGTCAGCTACTACGACTACTACCAGCCCGAAGCCTATGTGCCCCAGCGCGACCTGTTCATCGAAAAGGACAGCGCCATCAACGAGCACATCGAGCAGATGCGCCTGTCCTGTACCAAGAGCATCATGGAGCGGCGCGACGTGGTGATCGTGGCCACTGTCTCGGCCATCTACGGCATCGGCGAGCCCGAGAGCTACCACCGCATGATCATGACGCTGCGCGCGGGCGACACGCTCAACCAGCGCGACGCGATCGCGCAGTTGATCCGCATGCAGTACCAGCGCAACGACCAGGATTTCTCGCGCGGCACCTTCCGCGTGCGCGGCGACACCATCGACGTGTTTCCGGCCGAGCATTCGGAGCTGGCCGTGCGCATCGAGCTGTTCGACGACGAGGTCGAAAGCCTGCAGCTGTTCGATCCGCTCACGGGCCGGGTGCGCCAGAGCATTCCGCGCTTCACCATCTATCCCAGCAGCCACTATGTGACGCCGCGCGACAAGGTGCTGGCGGCCGTGGAGACCATCAAGGAAGAGCTGGCCGAGCGCCTCAAGCAGCTCGTGGGCATGGGCAAGCTGGTGGAGGCGCAGCGCCTGGAGCAGCGCACGCGCTTCGATCTGGAAATGCTCAGCGAAGTGGGGCACTGCAAGGGGATCGAGAACTACACGCGCCATCTCTCGGCCTCCCAGCCCGGCGATCCGCCCAGCACACTGACCGACTATCTGCCGCGCGACTCCATCATGTTCCTCGATGAGAGCCATCAGATGATCGGCCAGCTCAACGCCATGTACAACGGCGACCGGGCGCGCAAGACCACGCTGGTGGAATATGGCTTTCGCCTGCCGTCGGCGCTGGACAATCGCCCGCTCAAGTTCGAGGAGTTCGAGCAGCGCATGCGCCAGGTGGTTTTCGTCTCGGCCACGCCCGCCGAATACGAAAAGACCCATGCCGGGCAGGTGGTGGAGCAGGTGGTGCGTCCCACGGGCCTGGTCGATCCCGAGATCGAAGTGCGGCCGGCCATCCACCAGGTCGATGACGTGTTGCAGGAGATCCGCCAGCGCGTGGAGCTGGAGGAGCGCGTGCTCATCACCACGCTGACCAAGCGCATGGCCGAGCAGCTGACCGAATACCTGACCGACAACGGCGTGAAGGTGCGCTATCTGCACTCCGATGTGGACACGGTGGAGCGCGTGGAAATCATCCGCGACCTGCGCCTGGGGGCCTTTGATGTGCTGGTCGGCATCAACCTGCTGCGCGAAGGCCTGGATATTCCCGAGGTCTCGCTGGTGGCGATCCTGGATGCCGACAAGGAAGGTTTTCTGCGTGCCGAGCGCAGCCTGATCCAGACCATCGGTCGCGCGGCGCGCAACGTCAACGGCAAGGCGATTCTCTATGCGGACCGCATCACCGAGTCCATGAAGAAAGCCATCGGCGAAACCGAAAGACGCCGCGAAAAACAGATGGCTTTCAATGAAGCCAACGGGATCGTGCCCAAGCAGATTGTCAAGAGGGTGAAAGACCTGATTGATGGTGTCTACAGCGAAAAGAGCGGCAAAGAGGCTGAACGCCTGCAGGAGCAGGCCCTACAGCAGGCACGTGTCGAGGACATGACAGAGAAAGACATCGCCAGGGAGATCAAGCGTCTGGAGAAGCAAATGCTCGAGCACGCCAGGAACCTGGAATTCGAGCAGGCAGCGCGTGTGCGAGACCAGCTCTCGCTTCTCAAGCAGCAATTGTTCGGCGCGGCGCCGTAGGAATATTCCTTCGCAACTCTCAGGGTTATTACGTGAGTGCACGCTGTTACCCGACAAAATTGATGGGGAATGTGATATACTCGCGTCAAACACTCAACAACAAACTTCCCTCACAGAAGGGCTCTGAACCTAATCACAGGACGGAGTAAGGGCGGAGACTGTGCTCGTCTAGGTACTGTGACCAGGCGTGCGTTTCTGTAACGAACAATCCTGACTGAAGGAGCTCGTATGCGTCTTACGACCAAAGGCCGCTTTGCGGTCACCGCGATGATCGACCTGGCACTGCGCCAGAACAATGGCCCCGTGACCCTGGCTGCCATCAGCCAGCGTCAACAAATTTCGCTGTCCTATCTGGAACAGCTGTTTGGCAAGCTGCGTCGCCACGAACTGGTGGAATCCACCCGTGGCCCCGGCGGCGGCTACACGCTGGCCCGCAAGGCAACAGACATCACCGTGGCCGACATCATCGTCTCGGTGGATGAACCCATTGATGCGACCCAGTGCGGTGGCAAGGAAAACTGTCTGGGCGAAGCCGGCCGCTGCATGACCCATGAACTGTGGGCCGCACTGAACCAGCGCATGGTGGAATTCCTGGACTCCGTCACGCTGCAAAAGCTGGTGGACGAACAACTGGCCAAGGGCATCCAGATCGAGGACAAGCCCGTGGTGCGCCGCGCCATCTCCACTGCGCCCGTGGTCAAGCCCATCCGTGTGAACGCACCGAACTCGGTGTTCGCCCTGGGTAACGCCTTCGCGAAATCCTGATCCGCAGCCGCTCGAGCAGTGCTCGCGCGGCGACAACAGGATCACTCTGAAGCCCGACTCCGATAGTCAGGGCCTGGATACATGCATGGCTGTGCGGCATGTTTTCTCGCCCTGATGGCACCACAAGGTGCATCGATTCCTCACGATTTGTCAGCCAAAAACAAGACGAGCCAGTCATGGACATGACCCCGCACTTTCCCATTTATCTCGACTACGGTGCAACCACTCCGGTGGACCCCCGCGTGGCGGACGCCATGATTCCCTGGCTGCGTGAACATTTTGGCAATGCCGCATCGCGCAGCCATGCCTGGGGCTGGGAAGCCGAAGAAGCTGTCGAGAAGGCCCGCAAGCAGGTCGCCGATCTGATTGGTGCCGACCCGCGCGAAATCGTCTGGACCAGCGGTGCGACTGAGTCCGACAACCTGGCCATCAAGGGTGCAGCGCATTTCTACCAAGGCAAGGGCAAGCACCTGATCACCGTGAAGACCGAGCACAAGGCTGTGCTGGACACCATGCGTGAACTGGAGCGCCAGGGCTTTGAAGTCAGCTATCTGGACGTGCAGGAAAACGGTCTGCTGGACATCGAGGTGTTCAAGGCGGCGATCCGCCCCGACACCATCCTCGCCAGCGTGATGGCCGTGAACAACGAGATCGGTGTGGTTCAGGACCTGAACACCATCGGCGCTCTGTGCCGTGAAAAGGGCATCATCTTCCACGTCGACGCCGCTCAGGCTTCGGGCAAGATGGATCTGGACATGCAGACCATGCCCATCGACCTGATGAGCCTGGCTTCGCACAAGACCTACGGTCCCAAGGGCATCGGTGCGCTGTATGTGCGCCGCAAGCCGCGCGTGCGCCTGGAAGCGCAGATGCACGGCGGCGGTCATGAGCGCGGCATGCGTTCGGGCACGCTGGCAACCCACCAGATCGTGGGCATGGGCGAGGCCTTCCGCATCGCCAAGGAAGAGATGGCCAAGGATATGGCACACGCCCGTGCACTGCGCCAGCGTCTGCTCGACGGTCTCAAGGATCTGGAGCAGGTGTTCGTGAACGGTGATATGGACAACGGTGTTCCCCATTACCTGAACATGAGCTTCAACTTCGTCGAAGGCGAGTCGCTGATCATGGGTATCAAGGGCTTGGCCGTGTCCTCGGGTTCCGCCTGTACATCCGCCAGCCTGGAGCCCAGCTATGTGCTGCGTGCCCTGGGCCGCAGCGACGAGTTGGCACACAGCTCTTTGCGCATGACCTTTGGTCGCTTCACAACGGAAGAGGAGATCGACTACGCGATCAAGTCGATCCGCGAAAACGTGCTGAAGCTGCGCGAGCTGAGCCCCCTGTGGGAGATGTACAAAGACGGCATCGACCTCAGCACTATTCAATGGGCTGCACACTAAGCACAGATTACAAAGAGTTCAAGAGGTAGACACCATGGCTTACTCCGAAAAAGTTGTTGACCACTACGAAAACCCCCGCAACGTTGGCTCGTTCGACAAGAGCGATGACTCCGTGGGCACGGGTATGGTGGGCGCGCCCGCCTGTGGCGACGTGATGAAGCTGCAGATCAAGGTCAATCCCGCCACTGGCGTGATCGAGGACGCACGTTTCAAGACCTATGGCTGCGGCTCTGCCATCGCCTCGTCTTCGCTGGTGACCGAATGGGTCAAGGGCAAGACGCTGGACGAGGCTGCGGCCCTGAAGAACAGCCAGATCGCCGAAGAGCTGGCGTTGCCCCCGGTCAAGGTTCACTGCTCCATCCTGGCCGAAGACGCCATCAAGGCTGCCGTGAACGACTACCGCGCAAAGCGCACTGCAACGGAAGCCTGAGGCCATGGCCATCTCAATGACCGAGGCGGCTGCCCGTCATGTGAACCGCTATCTTTCACGTCGCGGCAAGGGGATTGGCGTGCGCCTCGGCGTGAAGACCACGGGTTGCTCCGGTCTGGCTTACAAGCTGGAGTATGTGGACGAGGTTCAGCCCGATGACGTGGTGTTCGAAGACCATGGAATCAAGGTGCTGATCGACCCCAAGAGCCTGGCCTATATTGACGGCACGGAACTGGATTTCGTGCGCGAGGGCCTGAACGAGGGCTTCAAGTTCCACAACCCCAACGAGCGTGATCGCTGCGGTTGTGGTGAGAGCTTTAGAATCTGACTCCCCCTGAGCCGCTTTGCGGCTTCCCCCAGAGGGGGGCGACACCTTCGCCGCAAGGCGGCTTTTGCTTGGTGTCTCTGGCCTCTTGGTCAGCTCCCTGGTTTTGAGTAAAGGAAGCCGCCTCAGCTTTGCTGCAGGCGGTTTTTTAATGCCATGAATCTGCAATCTGACGACTTTGAATTGTTTGGCCTGCCGCGCAAGTTTGCACAGGAGCGCAGCCAGATCGACGCACGCTGGAAAGAGCTGCAGCGCGAGGCGCATCCTGACCGTTTTGCGGCGCAGGGTGCGGCCGCGCAGCGTGTGGCCATGCAATGGTCGGTGCGCATCAACGAGGCCTATCAGCGCCTCAAGGACCCGCTCAAGCGCGCGGCCTATCTGTGCGAGCTGGCCGGCGCTCCGGTGCGTGCGGAAGACAACACGGCCATGCCTGTGGCATTCCTGATGCAGCAGATGGAGTGGCGCGAAGCGCTGGAGGATGCTGTCGGCGAGCAGGAGCTCGATGCGCTGGAGGCCGAGATGCTCGCCGCCAAAAAGCAGATGCTTGCCGAATGCGGCCGTTTGCTGGACGAGGCTGGCGATGCGGTCGCTGCCGTGCAGCAGGTGAGAGCCCTCATGTTTGTTGCGCGATTTGCGCAAGATGTGGATCGCCGTCGCGATCAACTGGGACAATAAGACCCAGAGCAACGCTTTGTGCCCATGGCGCATGGCGTATCCATCTTGAGCGGGCCAGCCACGCTGGCCTCAGACGTTTCAAAAGAAGAATTTCATGGCGCTTTTGCAGATTTCCGAGCCCGGCCAATCCCCCGATCCCCATCAGCGACGCATTGCCGTGGGTATCGACCTGGGCACCACGCACTCTCTGGTCGCCGCCGTGCGCAATGGCGTGGCTGAATGCCTGCCTGACGATCAGGGGCGTGTGCTGCTGCCGTCGGTGGTGCGCTACATGGAAATGGGCCGCCGCCAGATCGGCTTCGATGCCAAGGCCGCTCAGGCGCAGGATGCCACCAACACCATCAGTTCGGCCAAGCGCTTCATGGGGCGCAGCCTGGCCGATATCGAGTCGCCCGAGAAGCTGCCTTATCGCTTCAAGGCCGAGGACGGAGGCGTTATCTCCATCGAGACTGCGGACGGCGCCAAGACGCCCGTGGAAATCAGCGCCGAAATCCTGGCGACCCTGCGTTTCCGCGCCGAAGACACGTTTGATGACGAGCTCTATGGCGCCGTCATCACCGTGCCCGCGTACTTTGACGATGCCCAGCGTCAGGCCACCAAGGATGCGGCCAAGCTGGCCGGCATCAATCTGCTGCGCCTGATCAACGAACCCACGGCGGCAGCCATTGCCTACGGTCTGGATAACGCAGCAGAGGGGGTCTACGCCGTCTACGATCTGGGTGGCGGTACCTTCGATATCTCGGTGCTGCGCCTTGCACATGGCGTGTTCGAAGTGATCGCCACCGGCGGCGACTCGGCACTGGGTGGCGACGACTACGATGACGCGCTGGCAACCTGGGTCGCGGAAAAGACTGGCACGCAACTGGAGTCGGCAGCAGACAAGACCGCCTGGCGTATTGCCGCGCGCCATTGCAAGCAGGCTTTGACTGATTCTGAAACTGTAGCGTTTGCCGCTGATGTTTCCTCGGGCTCAGTGTCATTTGATGTCAAGCGTGAGGAATTCATTGCGCTGACTGCTCACTTAACCAGTAAGAGCCTTGCGGCCGTGCGCCGCGCGCTCAAGGATGCAGACCTGGGCCGCGATGAGGTGCAGGGCGTGGTCATGGTTGGCGGCTCCACCCGCATGCCCCAGATTCGCCAGGCCGTGGCCGATTTCTTCGGCAGCGAGCCGCTGACCAATCTCAATCCCGACGAAGTCGTGGCGCTGGGCGCTGCCATTCAGGCCAATCAGCTGGCCGGCAACAATACTGCCGGCGATTTGCTGCTGCTGGACGTGATCCCGCTGTCGCTGGGCGTGGAAACCATGGGCGGCTTGTCCGAGCGCATCATCACGCGCAACGAGACCATTCCCACGGCCCGCGCACAGGACTTCACGACCTACAAGGATGGCCAGACTGCTCTGGCCATTCACGTGGTGCAAGGCGAGCGCGACCTGGTGGCCGACTGCCGCAGCCTGGCGCGTTTCGAGCTGCGCGGCATTCCGCCCATGGCCGCCGGTGCGGCGCGCATCCGCGTGACCTTCACGGTCGATGCCGATGGCCTGCTGTCCGTCAGCGCCAAGGAGCAGACCAGCGGCGTCGAAGCGCATATCAACGTCAAGCCTTCGTACGGCCTCTCCGACGACCAGATCGCCCAGATGCTGCAGGACGGCTTTGCCACGGCACAGGAAGACATGAAGGCCCGCGCCCTGGTCGAGGCCCGCGTGGATGCCGATCGCATGCTGCTGGCCACGCAGAGCGCGCTGGACGCGGATGGCGATGTGCTCGGCGCCGAGCAGCGCGACAGCATCGACGGCCTGATGACGGCGCTGCGCGCGGCCGTCGCCAGCGATGATCCGGCCGTCGTGGAAGGCGCGACGCAGGCCCTGGCCAAGGGAACCGAGTCATTTGCGGCCGAACGCATGAATCGCAGCATCCAGCAGGCGCTGGCCGGCAAGAGTGTCAACACCATTTAATTCATAAACAGAACAATGCCCATCATCAAAATCCTTCCTCACGCCGAGTACTGCCCCAACGGAACAGAAATCGAAGCTCCCGTCGGCACTTCGATCTGCGAAGCCATGCTGGACAACGGCATCAATATCGAGCATGCCTGCGACATGAGCTGCGCCTGCACGACCTGTCATGTCATCGTCAAGGAAGGCTTCAACTCCCTGAACGAGGCCGAGGAAGAGGAAGAAGATCTGCTTGACAAGGCCTGGGGCCTGCAGCCTCAGTCGCGCCTGTCCTGCCAGGCCATTCTGGCGCGCGAGAATGTGACGGTGGAGATCCCCAAATACTCCATCAATCACGCCAAGGAAAATCACTGACCCCCTGAGCGGCTTTGCCGCTTCCCCCTCTCTCTTCGGGAGGGGGACGACAGCCTCGCTGCGCGGCGGCGCTTGCTTGCTGTCTCTGGTGTGGTCGACGCCAGTTTTTGAAAATAGGGCGATGTGAGCGCCACAGTTAACGGAGAGAAATTGAATGTCGCGCCAAATTGTTCTGGATACGGAAACCACCGGTCTGTCGGCCATCGATGGCGATCGCCTGATCGAGCTGGGCTGCGTGGAGCTGGTGAACCGAAAGCTCACCGGCAACAATCTGCATCTGTACTTCAATGCGGGTCGCGACAGCCACCCCGATGCCCTGCGCGTGCACGGCATCACGACCGAGTTCCTCAAGGACAAGCCGCGCTTCGAGGAAAAGATCGACGAGATCTGGGAGTATCTGCAAGGCGCAGAACTCATCATCCACAATGCGCCGTTCGACCTGGGCTTTCTGAACAACGAGCTCAAGCTGGCCAAGCGTCCGCCGCTCAAGCAGTGCGTGGGGGGCGTCATTGACACTCTGGTCATGGCCAAGGAGATGTACCCGGGCAAGCGCAACTCGCTGGACTCGCTGTGCGATCGTCTGGGTGTCGACAATTCCAACCGCACGCTGCACGGAGCCTTGCTCGATGCGGAGCTGCTGGCGGATGTCTACATCAATCTGACGCGCGGGCAAGATGCCTTGCTCATGTCGGAGGAGCCTGCAGATGCCCCCGCGGCCGGGACGATGATCGTTGCCTCGGTGGACCTGAGCAGCTTCAGGCTGCCGGTGCTGCGTGCCAACGAGCAGGAGCAGGCTGCCCACGACGATGTTCTCAAGCAGATGGATAAATCCAGTGGCGGCAAGACCGCTTGGCGCAACTTTGAAAATGTGAGCGCCAATCCCTGATACAATAACGTCCATCGGGTGATTAGCTCAGCGGTAGAGCACTGCCTTCACACGGCAGGGGTCACATGTTCGATCCATGTATCACCCACCAGGTATCAAACCCTCTTGAATCAATGATTCAAGAGGGTTTTTTGTTTCGGGGTGCGGGTTGCATTCATCCCGTTGATATATGCCGAGCTGCGGTGTTCGGGCTCGCACGCAAGCCGTTGGGACCTGGCGGGCGCCATGTGCTCAAGAGCATGGCTCGGTGGCAGAGCGTCTGCTCGGCCTCAGCAGCTTGGGCAGTGGCAGGCAGTCAGTTGCCGGTGATGCGGCGCACGGCCGAGAAATACCAGGCATCGGGCAGGCAGCGCAGCAGACGCATCCAGCGTGTGAAGCGGCGCGGGAAATTCATCTCGAAGCGTCCCTGGGCCCAGCCTTGCAGCATATGCCGGGCAGCCTCGTCGGCGTCTATCAGGGCCGGCATGCTGAAGCGGTTCTGTGCCGTCAGCGGGGTATCGACAAAGCCGGGGTTGATGATGGATACACCCAGGCCCCGGTCGTGCAGGTCCAGATAGAGGTTCTCGGCGAGGTTGTTGAGTGCCGCCTTGGTCGGGCCGTAGGCCAGGGACATCGGCAGCCCGCGATAGCCGGCCACCGAACCGACCAGTGCCAGATGGCCTTGCCCAGCGGCCAGCAGCATAGGAAGCACGGCATCGAGCAAATGCAGGGCGCCGCCATAGTTCACGGCCAGGTGGTGCTGCATCTCGGACAGGTCGAACTCCGTGGCGCGCAGGGGCTTGTAGCGGCCTGCGCAATAGAGAATCAGGTCCGGAGCCTTGCCGCAATGAACCTGCACCGCCCGGGCTGCTGTAGACAGGGCATCGGCATCGGTCACGTCCAGCGGCAGGGCCAGACAGCCGTCGTGGCTGCGCACGAAATCCTGCAGCGCGTCGTCTTGGCGCGCAGAAACGATCACTGTGGCTCCCTGCCTGTGCAGCGCGTCGGCCGTGGCGCGACCTATGCCCGAGGAGGCTCCCAGAATCCAGGCCGAGCGACCCTGCCAGTCGCGCAGTGGCGGGTTCAGCCGTGCACAGAGCAGTGACATGATCTTCACTCCTTGACGATGGCAAGCGTCACATCGCCCAGATGCAGGCCCAGCTTGCTCATGGCGGTGCGGTTGAGCAGGGTGCGTCCGTCGATCAGGTACATCCAGTCATCCATGCTGACATTCCAGACTCTTCCATTCACGGGCAGGGCCAGCACATAGCTCCAGCGGATGGCATTGCCAGCGCTCTGGCCCTGGGCTTCTCCCACCACGTCGTCGGCACGGCCGCTGTAGCGCCCGTCGCCCAGATGACGGATATGCCAGACGCGTTGCTGCGTGCTGCCGTCGCTGTAGACAAAGTGCTCGTCCAGCGTGCCCTCGTCGCCCTTCCAGGTCCCTGTCATGCGCACGGTGAAGCGCTTGACCACCTTGCCCGAGCGGTCCGTGAACATGCCGTGCGCCGTCAGCGGCCCGTTGAAGTACTGGCGCAGGTCCAGTTGCGGCTGCTCCTTGGCATAGTCCTGCACGGAAGGGCCGGCACAGCCAGCAAGGCTCAGCGCCAATGCCGCGCCCAGGCAGGCACGCCGCAGCGGCGAAAACGAGGTGGAGCGGATGATGTGGCTCATATGTGCCTCCAGGAAGAATGCAGACGCTCGGCGCGCCAGAGCAGGGCCGCTGCTGCGAGCTTGAGCAGGCAGGGCAGGCCGCCATAGGCCCAGGCCAGCGCCTGCAGGCCTGCGGGCTCGCTGGCACCGCTGCGATAGCCGGCTGCCGACAGCAGGGGCAGGGCCAGGCCCGCCGCCAGGGCCAGGTTGAGCTTGGTGGCGCAGGTCCACCAGCCCAGGTAGCGGCCTTCGCTGCGGCCGCCTTCGCCGGACTCGTGAATCACGCCTGTGAGCAACGCACCTGGCAGGGCCAGATCCGCGCCCAGGGCCAGACCGCTGGCCAGGCAGATCACGGCAAAGGCCATGCCGTCGCCTTCGCCCAGCCAGGGCGTGAAGCCGAAGGCCAGCACGCTGGCCAGCATGCCGGCCCGCCAGCAGGGTGCCAGACCCCAGCGTGCGACGGCTTTCACCCATAGCGGCAGGCCCAGGGCTGCAGCGCCGAAGAAGCAAAGCAGCAGCAGCGGCTGCAGTTCCGAGGCCTGCAGCCGGTCTGCCACGAAGAAAGGCAACAGGGTGGCGGGAATGGCGGCAGCCACCCCATTGACCATGAAGATAGCCAGCAGCCGCCTGAAGCCTGCATTGGCCCATGGGGAGTTGGCAGGCCCGGTCACGGACTGCGGCTGTTGCTGTGGTGGAACCGGGGTCTTGAGCCGCAACAGGCCGGTCAGGCCCAGCACCAGACCCAGGGCGAGAAAGCCTGTGGTCGCATCCAGTCCCAGCCAGGCCGGCAGCATGCTGGCCAGCAGCACGCCCGTCAGGCCGGCTCCTTCGCGCCAGGCCGTGACACGCGCACGCCAGGTGGGCTCACCGCCCCAGCGCGTGCCCCAGGCCTGGTGGAGGATGACGAGCACGCTATAGGCCAGCGTGCACACCAGCAGGCTGCAGGCAAGCCAGCCCAGCATGCCCGTCGTGTCCTGCGCATCGAAAGGCGGATGCCAGAGGGCACCGAAGCCCAGCGCCATCAGCAGACTGGCCAGGATCGCCGCACTGGCGGTGCAAACCACGCCTTGGCGCAGAAGGCGGTCGACCCAGCGGCCGACGGCCGGGTCGAGCAGGGCGTCGAAGGCCCGTGTGGCCAGCAGCACGGCGCCCAGTCCCGCCAGCGGAGCGCCTGCCACGCTGGCGTAGTGGTAGGGCAGGTTCACATACAGCGGCAGGGAGGCGAAGGCCAGCGGCGCGGCCAGAGCGCCATAGGCCAGGCCTGTGCGCCAAGGCAGGAGGGGGGCGGTGGCCGTATGTGAAGCCATGAGATGCTCCGCTGGCGCTCAGCCAATGCCCAGCAGCGAACTGCGCATGGCAGGGGCCGAAGTCTGCGGCGACAGCCAGATGCCGAAGAACAGGCGTGCATACTCTGCATCGCGCAGCTGCGCGGTCTGGCGGCCGTTGTGGAAGAAGCGCACTTCGCCCTGGCCGTCGTTCAGGCCCAGCAGCCTGTCCTGGGCCTGCACGTCGGGGAAGGCCTGTTTCATCAGCTCCAGCCATTGCCGGGCCTGCTCCTCGGTGAAGCTGCCCACCCTGCGCATTTCGGCGATGGAGCGTTCGGCAATGGCCATGCCCTCGAGCTTGCGGTCATAGACCAGCTCCAGCGCAAACGGGTGTCGGGCGTAGTCTCCGGGAGGGAAGCCGGGAGCGGCCCACAGCCGTGCCTCGTAGACACGCAGACCGAAGAAGCGCAGCACGCCTTTGCCGACCAGGCGACCGGCAGGCAGGGTGCTGCGCAGTTCAATGGGGAGATCTGCTGTCGTGGTCATGGCGTGGGTCAGCTTGGACATGGCGGTCAGTGAAGGGACAAGAGCGCAGGCAGCGCCCCAGGCCAAGGCCTGGCGGCGGTGCGCGCGGGGTTGAGGGGCTGTCATGACAGAGGCCTGCGCAGGGTGAACTGGACGACATCGGTGTTGCCGGTGTCGAAGGCCGCTTCGCAATAGGCAAGGTAGAAGCGCCAGATGCGTACAAAGCGCTCGTCAAAGCCCTGGGAGCGAACGGCGTCGAGCTGGTGCTCGAAGGACTGGCGCCAGCGGCGCAGCGTTTCCGCATAGTCGCCGCCGAAGGCCAGGTGATGCTCGACCACCAGGCCGGCACGCCGTGCTTCCTGCTCGAAGGCTGAAACGCTGGGCAGCAGCCCGCCCGGGAAGATGTACTGCTGTATGAAGTCGGTGGAGCGAAGATAGCGAGCGAACAGGTCTTCGCGCAGCGTGATGGTCTGTATGCAGGCCAGGCCTCCGGGCTTGAGACAGTCGCGCAGTGTCTGGAAGTAGCCGCGCCAGTATTCGCGGCCCACGGCCTCGAACATCTCGATGGATACGATGGCATCGAAGGGCTGGCGGGCATGCAGGGCAGGCAGGTCGCGGTAGTCCTGGTAGCGCAGCTCCACGGCATCGGTCAGACCGGACTGCCGCATGCGCTGCTGCCCCCAGTTCAGCTGCTCGCGCGACAGCGTCACGCCCGTGACCCGGGCGCCGAATTCGCGCGCTGCCGCCTCGGCCAGGCCGCCCCAGCCGCAGCCGATCTCCAGCAAGCGCTGGCCGGGCTTCAGCCGTACCTCGTCCAGCGTGCGCCTGAGCTTGGCCTGCTGGGCTGCCTGCAGGTCGGCTTGTTGCAGCGATTCGCCCGTGCGCCCCTCAAACCAGGCTGCGCTATAGCTCATGCCGGGGTCCAGCCACAGCTGGTAGAAGTCATTGCCCAGGTCGTAGTGGGCGTGAATGTTTCTGGCGCTGCCGGCCCGCGTATTGCGCTGCAGCAGGTGACGCAGGCGGTAGCCCAAGCGGCCCCACCAGCTGCCGTAGATCAGGCTTTGTACATGGTCGCGGTTGGACATGCACAGCCGCAGCAGTGCCGCCAGGTCGGGGCTGTCCCATTCGCCGGCGATATAGCCCTCGGCCAGGCCGATGTCGCCCGATTTCAGGGGGCGCTCCAGCGCCTGCCAGTCGCGTAGCACGCAATGTGCGTCGGCGATGCCGGATGCTGAGCGCATCTGAGGCAGGTGCAGCAGGCGACCGTCGGGCTGCTCCAGGTCCAGCTGCCCGCGGGGCAGGCATTCGAGCAAGTTCAGCACACGGCGTGCCCGCGCAGGCGTGCGGCGCGGTGCTGCGGCGGCGGGGCTCAGCAAGGGGGCGGCGGTGGTGTTCATCGTGTGACGAAGCGCTCGGGCTCGGTGGGTTTGCCATGGAAGGGCAGGCGCTTGGCCCAGAGGCGCAGCGCCTGCCAGTGGATGCGGGCGATGACGCCCAGCGTCATCAAAGGAGTGCCGAAGAAGGCGCGGCGCACGGTGGCCGCGTCCAGCGGATGCAGCGTGCCACCCACGCTGGTCTGCAGAAGCGGGCCGTTTTCGTCATGCAGATCCACGCGAGCCAGGGTGCGTTTCTCGCTGCGCTCGAAGCGGAAGCGGTACTCGCCCCGCACTTCGCAGAACGGCGAGACATGGAATTGCTTGCGTGCCACCTGCTCGCGGCCCCAGGCCAGGTCAGGGCCGGCCAGCAGATAGGCATGGCGCTCGCCAAAGGTGTTGTTGACTTCCGCCAGCACGGCGGCCAGGGAGCCATCGCTGCGGTGGGCATACCAGAAGCTCACGGGCTTGAAGACATAACCCAGCACGCGCGGGAAGGTGTGCAGCCAGATTTCGCCGTCGGCATCGTCAATGCCTTCGCTGTGCAGCAGTTGCTCGAGCCAGTCCAGGGCATCGGCTCCGCCATCGCCGTGGTCACTGTCGTGAAAGCTGATCCACCCGAGCCGGTTGCGCCGCAGCGCGGTATCGGTGTGCATGCGCAGGCTGCGCATCGGCAGCATGAGGAAGTAGCCCGAATATCGGAAGGCATGCTCGACGGGCCGCAGACGGCGATGCCAGACATGGCCGAAGCCGATGAGCGGCCGGGCGTTCATGCCGCCCCCCTGATGGCAGGGCTGGCGGTCAGCCTGGGCAAGACGTCCAGCAGGCCATCGGCCGCATCGAGCCCTGAACGCAGGCCATCCTCGTGAAAGCCGTAGCCACACCATGCTCCGCAGAACCAGGTCCGGCGCTGGCCTTGCAGAGCCGCGACCTGGCCCTGGGCCTCGATGGCCGCCAGGTCGAAGACTGGATGGCTGTATGCAATGCGCGCGTGAACCTTGCTGTCGTCGATGGGACGCACCGGATTCAAGGAGACCATCACGGGCTGCTGCCACGGCAGAGGCTGCAGGCGGTTGATCAGGTAGTGCAGGCAGACGCCTGTCCGGTTGCGCCCCGCATCGGCCGCGCGTTCGTAGTTCCAGGCCGCCCAGGCTGCCTCGCGGCTGGGCAGCACGCTGGCATCGGTGTGCAGCACGGCCTGATTGGGTTGGTAGCGTATGGCACCCAGCACGCTGCGCTCCTGCGGCGTGGCGTCGAGACCGAGCAGGCGCAGGGCCTGATCGCTGTGGCAGGCCAGTACCACGGCATCGAAGTGCTCCGTGCCATGCGCCATCTGCAGCAACACGCCATGTTCCACGCGGTGCAGGCCCAGCACGGGCGCGTTCAGACGGGCCTCGTGGCGGCCATCGTGCTGCAGCGCGGCCACCATGCGCCGCACGTACTGGCGCGAGCCGCCCCGCACGGTGTACCACTGGGGCCGGTCGGAGACCTGGATCAGGCCATGGTTGTGACAAAAGCGGATCAGCGTGGCCACGGGAAAGCGCAGCATCTGATCCGTCGGGCAGGACCAGATGCAACCCATCATGGGCAGCAGGTAGTCCTGCCGGAATGCGGTGCCGAAGCCGTGCTCATCCAGAAAAGCTTCGATGGAGCTGCGCAGGCCGGCCTCGTCGCCTTCCCGGGCGATGCCTGTGGCCAGACGATTGAAGCGCAGGATCTCGGCCAGCATCTTCAGAAAACGGGGGCGCAGCAGATTGCTGCGCTGCGCGAAGACTGCTCCCAGTGAGCTGCCGCTCCACTCGAGGCCGGCACGCCCGTCGGCCAGGGGAACCTGTACCGAAAACGACATCTCGGCGGCCGCCGTAGGTACTTGCAGCTCTTCGAACAATTGCGTCAGAAGCGGATAGGTGCGGTGGTTGAATACCAGAAAGCCGGTGTCTACACCCTGGCTCACGCCATTCAGCGTCATATCGACGGTGTTGGCATGCCCGCCGAAATGGTGGCCCGCTTCCAGCAATGTCACGCGATGCTGGCCAGGCGCGCCTGCCATACGGCGGGCAGCGGCCAGCCCCGCAACCCCAGACCCTATGACTGCAATGCGATGCATGGGAATGCCTTTCCTGGTTTATCAGTTCGTTTGCACCAGGAAGGTCAAATCGTGAACTGATGAGTTCAAACTATAAACCAAACATTTCCACTTTGCACTATCTAGTATTAGGTGTGGCCTATCAGGTCTAAAATATGCCCATGACAAGCCGCTCCTCCATCAAACAGCAGATACAGCGCGTGCGTGAGCAGGCCATCGTGGTGGCCGTCAACCGGCTGCTGGCCACCAAGGGCTATGACGCCATGACGGTGGACGAGGTCGCTGCCGAAGCCGGCATGGCCAAGGCCAGCCTCTACAAGCTGTTCACCTCCAAGGAGGAACTGGCGGGAGCTGCCATGGTCGGGGTGCTGGATCGTGCCCTGGCCTTCGTGGACGGCCTGCGCGACGAAGCAAGCCAGGCGGTCGAGGCAGGTGCTCCCATGCGCCCGCTGGATCAGCTCAAGGCCGTGACGCGCTGGGCCATGCAGACGCAGCTGGAGGGTGAAATGCCTTCGCTGCCGGCGCAGAACTCGAATCTCAGCGCCTCTTTGCAATCCAACGACGCCTATATGGACCGGCTGATTGCCCTTAGCAACCGGCTCAGCATCTGGATCACCGAAGCCCAGACCAGCGGCCAGCTGCATGCCGCGCTACCCCCAGAACTGGTGCTGTATACCCTGTTCGCACGGGCTTGCGATCCTGTCGTGGCCCTGCTCAAGGAATCGGGGCAGTACACGCATGCGCAGATCATCGACTGGGTGACGAGCACCACGTTTGACGGGCTTGCGGTGGCGCGCTGAGAAGCCGGTACCAGCAGATGCACCAGCACCTGGCGCTGTCCTGACAAGGGTTCGATCCGGTTTGTGGAAGTCTGCCGTAGTCTCAGGATTGCATGATGACCGGCCCGCCCTTGCTCAAGGCTCGCTGGTATGCAGCACGCTCGTGCATGCGCTGGCGATAGGCGATCAGATGAGGCCAGGCGTTCTCGTTTTCGCTGCGCACCAGAGCCGCTTCAACGGCAAAGCTCATCTGGAAGTCGGCCATGCTCAGATGCTCGCCGGCAAACCAGCGATGTTCTGCCAAATGCGCTTCCATAAAGGCCAATGCAGTCTGCACATTGGGCGCAACGAGTCTTTGCTGCACCCGCTTGCACAGGGCGCGCGCGATGGGACGCACGAAAAAAGGCATGGGCTGGCGCGGGATGGTGTCGAAAACCAGTTTCATCACCAGCCAGTTCATCAGCGAACCCTCGGCATAGTGCATCCAGAAGCGGCACTCACGGTGTTCTTGGGTGCCGCGCAGGGGTTCAAGGTGGGAAAGCTCCGAAGGCGCCTGATGGCCATAGCGCTCCACCAGATACTCGATGATCGCGCCTGATTCGGCGACAACACTGTCCGCATCGGTAATTACCGGCGATTTGCCCAGAGGATGCACGCGCTTGAGCTCCGGTGGCGCCAGGCGGGTCCCGGGATCGCGCTGGTAGCGACGCAGTTCGTAAGGAACACCGAGCTCCTCAAGCAGCCAGAGTATGCGCTGCGAGCGCGAAGTTTCAAGGTGATGAACGGTGATCATGGGGCGTTTTCCTGGAAGCGGAACCTGCGTTGCGCAGCCAGCGCATCAAGATTCCAAGCAATGGCAGTTTCTCGTAAAGCTCTTCAGCTGCATCCCAGTAATCGCGATGCTGGCAGACAAGACCTTGTGCATCAAAGCGCAGCAGGCTGGCACCCCGAATGCATTGCTCGGAACCGGGCCGCCAGCGTCGCAAGCGAAAGCGAAATTCCCAGGCCAGAAAGGCCTGACTGTCCTGTACCAGCCGCTCGGTGACGACAAAGCGCGGCTCTTGCAGCGTGTCGAACATATGGGCGAAGATGCCGGCGATTGCGCTCACGCCGCGCACTTCATTGAACGGATCCTTGAAGTGCGCATCGCTCGCGTAATAGCTGTCGAGTCGCTGTAGATGGTCAGGGGCCAGTTGTTCGTACAGCTGGACAAGCCGCTCCACTGCGGCACCCGTAGCGGTTGAGGTAGAGGGGCTTTGCTGCATGCATCAAATTGTAGGCAAACTGCTGCGCATCTCCGTGGCGGCTGCGCCACGGCTGTCCTTCAGACCAGGCTTGTCAGGCTTCCCGTGTCGGACTGCTACGGATGCGTTTTCTTGGTCAGCACCGGTTCGCTCCGGTAGCGGTCTGGGAAGAGGCGCTTGAGGTTGTTCACCTTGGGCAGATCATTGAAGACGATATAGGGGTGACGCGGGTTTTCGGTCATGAAATCCTGGTGGTAGAGCTCGGCCGGATAGAAGCTTGCCCTGTCCTCGAGGCGGGTGACGATGGGATTCGGATACGGGTGTGCCGCGTCAAGCTGCGCGACATAGGCCTGTGCTGTCTTGAGCTGGGCGGGGCTGGTCGCGAAAATGGCTGAGCGGTATTGCGTGCCGGTGTCCGGGCCCTGCCGGTTGAGCTGGGTGGGATCATGAACCACAGAGAAAAATATCTGCAGCAGCTGTCCATAGCTCACCAGGGACGGATCGAAGGTAACTTCTACCGATTCGGCATGTCCGGTATTGCCGCGGCTGACCAGCTCATAGGAGGCGGTGGCTGCAGTGCCTCCGCTATAGCCCGAGACGGCCCGCTGCACGCCTTTGACATGCTGGAATACGCCCTGCACTCCCCAGAAGCAGCCGCCGGCAAAGATGGCGCGCTGCGGCGCGGGCCCGGTGGCCGGCATGTCCATGACAGGGGGCGGGATGCGGACTGCCTCGTCGGCCGAGAAGGCCGTTGATTGCCACAGCAGTCCGCTGCCTAGCAAAACGATGCCGCCAGTCAAGGTCTGGAGCAGGCCGCGCCTATGCAGGCCGCGCCGATTCGAGGTGGCCGAGGCGGTGAGGTTGGTTTTCATGGGGCTCATCCGAAAGTGAAGGCGTAGGCAGAAACGCCGCTGTCAAGAAACTCGATGCTGAAGGTCCGCTCGGCAACGGCACCGGACTGGCGCACCAGCTGATAGAGACGTTGCGCGGTGACGGTGCCGCTGCCGTCGGTTGCCACGTCCACACCGTGGGCATCGCCGGGTGGCTTGCCGTCGACGCTGACCTTGAAGCGCACTGGCTTGCCATCGGGGCCGGGGCTCAGCACCAGGTGCAGATCACGCGCCTTGAACTGGTAGACGATGCGCCCCGAAGGACCGGCCAGCGAAGCGCTTTGCGGCCCCACCATCCATTGACCGCCCAGGCCCCAGGCGTTCAGCCGGGTCTCATGCGGCTCCAGATACGTGGTCGTTATGTCGTGCACGGCTTTGGGGGTGGAGGCGAAGTTCTCGGCGCGCTCGTAGCCCAGATAGGTTTCGGGCGAGGCGACCTCATCCATGCTGGCGGCCAGCTGCACGCCTCCTGCATCCACCTGCGTCAGGTCCATGGCCGAACGGGTGCTGCCCGCTTCTTTGAGAAGCTGCTGTATCACCCGTTCAGACTCTGCATAGCCGCCTTCGCCAAAGTGGTGGTGGCGTATGCGTCCCGTGGCATCGATGAAGTAATGGGCAGGCCAGTATTGGTTGCGGAAGGCGCGCCAGATCGCATATTGGTTATCCACGGCCACCGGATAGCTGATGCCCAGATCTTTCATGGCCTTGCTCACGTTGCCGATGTCGCGTTCGAAGGCGAACTCGGGTGCGTGCACGCCGATCACGACCAGGCCCTGGTCTCGGTATTTTTCGGCCCAGGCCTTCACATAGGGGAGAGTGCGCAGGCAGTTGATGCAGGAGTAGGTCCAGAAATCCACCAACACCACCTTGCCTCTCAGGTCCTGCCCATCCAGTGGCTTGGAGTTGAGCCATTGGGTTGCACCGTCCAGGTGCGGCGCGATGCCCTCATCGGGTAGGGCCCGGGCTGTGCTGGACGGCCCGCTCATGCGCATTGCAGCTCCCGCGGCCATCATGGCAACCCCGTCAGCAGGTGCAAGGGATTGCATCTTCATGCCCGGGTTGCCACGCATGGCCAACTGGTCGTCGCTCTGCGGCTGGTTCAGGTGCTCGACCAGTTTCTGCTCCAGGCTGCCGGTGGATGCCGTTGACAGTCGGGCCAGCACGCCGGTGTCCATTCCCAGTGCGATGGCTGCAACGCCTGCGAGCATGGCTGCCCCGAGGCCGCGTCGCACCCATTCACCGGCACCCAGCGAACGCTTGAGCGCGGCAAACACCCGGCCGCCCAGCAGCAAAGCCGCAGCCATGGAGGTCGCTGCCCCGGCGGCATAGGCCAGCAGCAGCAAGCTTGAGGTCGTGTTGGCACCCTGCAGGGCGGCGCCGGTCAGTATCAGTCCCAGGATGGGTCCGGCGCATGGAGCCCACAGCAGCCCCGTCGCGACTCCCAGCAACACGGAGGAGGCCGTCTTGGGCGTACCGTCTTGCTGTACCGACTCGGACAGGCGCGATCCGGCAGTTACCAATGGACGGGTCAGCCGCTGCGACAGATGCGGCAGCAACAGGGTCAGCCCGAAAACGGCCACCAGCGCCAGAGCCAGCCAGCGGCCATATTGATTGGCAGCCACCACCCAGCCGCCGCCTACGGCTGCGAGAGAGGCAACGACCGCAAAGGTCAGTGCCATGCCTGCCAGCAATGGCAGGCCGCTGCGCACAAAGGGCTGATTCGCGCGAGAGAACACGAAGGGCAGTACGGGCAGGATGCAGGGACTGACGATGGTCAGCACGCCGCCCAGATAGGCAAGGACGATCAGCAACATGGCCTGTTTCTCCTCAAGCGGGCTTGGGCGCGAAAGTCAGTGCAAGACCGTTCATGCAGTAGCGCAGACCTGTCGGAGGCGGCCCGTCCTCGAAGACGTGGCCAAGGTGACCGCCGCAGCGCCGGCAGTGGGCCTCGATGCGCACCATGCCGTAGCTTCGATCCTTGCGCGTGGCGACGGCATTGTCCAGTGGCTTCCAGAAGCTCGGCCAGCCGGTGCCGCTCTCGAACTTGGTGGTGGAGGCAAACAAGGGCAATGAGCAGCCAGCGCAGGAGAAGATGCCGGGGCGATGCTCCTTGTTGAGCGGACTGCTGCCCGGAGGCTCCGTGGCCTCCTGACGAAGCACGGCATATTGCTGGGGGCTTAGCCGGGCACGCCACTGGGCGTCGGTGTAGCTGATTTCGAAGGACTCGGTCGCGGCAGTGGCCCGGCGGTGGAGTGTTGCGGCGCAGAGCGCGGCGGCGGAGGCTGCGGTGCCCAGCAGCATGTGGCGTCGGGTGGTCATGGCATCGGCTTTCAGGGTTCGATGGCATCCAGCTTAGGAAGTGCGGATCCCGAAGTCCTCACGCAAAGTTAAAAAAAACGTGATAACTCCCCGCGAGCAGTTTGAGCACAATGTGAAATCAGGCGGTACTGCGCCGCCGAGCTGCACCAACTGCCCCGGAGACCTGAATACCCATGACCATTGCCCGTCGCATTCTGCTGGTCGAGGACGACGCCCATATCGCCGATCTGCTTTCGCTTCACCTTCGGGACGAGGGGTTGGAGGTCGTGCATTGCGCCCGCGGCGACGACGGGCTGGCGCATCTGGAGCGTGGCGGCTGGGATGCGCTGGTACTGGATCTGATGCTGCCTGGGGTGGACGGCCTGGAGATCTGCAGACGTGCGCGCGCCATGACGCGCTACACGCCGATCATCATCATCAGTGCCCGCTCCAGCGAGGTGCATCGCATTCTGGGACTGGAGATCGGCGCTGACGACTATCTGGCCAAGCCGTTTTCGGTGCTGGAATTGGTGGCCAGGGTGAAGGCCCTGCTGCGCCGGGTCGACGCGCTGGCTCAGAGCGCGCGCCTGGAATCGGGCAGCCTGTCGGTCAATGGGCTGGTCATGGACCCGGTCGCCAGGGATGCCAGCCTGAACGGACGACATCTCGACCTCACACCCCGGGAGTTCGATCTTCTGTATTTTTTTGCCCGCCAGTCGGGCAAGGTGTTTTCGCGCATGGACCTGCTCAACGCGGTCTGGGGCTATCAGCACGAGGGCTATGAGCACACCGTCAACACCCATATCAACCGGCTGCGCGCCAAGGTGGAGCGCAACCCTGCACAGCCCACACGAATCCTCACGGTCTGGGGACGCGGCTACAAGTTTGCCGAAGCCGGGGAGCGCGAATGAATCTGACCCTGACTCAGCGGCTGGCGATCGTGTTTGCGCTGCTGCTGCTGGTCTGCAGCGGCACTTCCGCCTGGCTGCAGCTGCGCTCCAACCGCATGCATGAACTGGAGGTGGTGCAGGCCTTGTCCCGCGACGTTGCCGAGAGCATTGCCCGCGACGCCCAGTTGACGGATGCGAACGGCCTGATGCCGAGCGCGGTGCGCAATCTGTTCAACCAGCTGATGATGGTGAACCCGAGTGTCGAGGTCTATCTGCTGGAGCCCGATGGACGCATTGCGGGTCATGCGGCTCCCGAAGGGCGCTTGCGCCGCGACCGGGTCGATCTGGAACCGGTCCATCGATTTATCGATGGTCATATGTTGCCCATCCTGGGTGACGATCCGCGCAGCCGCGATGGCCGCAAGGTCTTCAGTGCGGCTCCCCTGAGCGTGAACGGGAGGGAGGTCGGCTTCATCTATGTGGTGTTGCTCGGCGAGGCCCATGATCTGCTTGCCGCCAGAGGTTCCGCAGATGCGGTGCTGAAGACTGCATTGCTGTCGATCGGCATGGTGGGGCTGCTATGCCTGGCCGCCGGGCTTGTCGCCTTCACCTTGATCACACGCCCCTTGCGGCGCCTGACCGAGTCGGTGCGGCAGTTCGATATGCATGGCGTTCCGCCTGAGATGCCGGCGCGTGCTTCGGAGGCGGCAGATCACAGCCATGACGAGATCGCCGTGCTGGACTCGGCCTACAGGCAGATGGTGCTGCGCATCAGCGAGCAATGGCAGGCGCTGAGGCGACAGGATCAGGAGCGCCGGGAATTGATCGCGAATGTCTCCCACGATCTGCGCACGCCGCTGTCGTCCTTGCATGGGTATCTGGAGACCCTGCTGCTCAAGGATGCAAGCCTGGAGCCCGCAGAGCGCAGGCGCTATCTGGGCATTGCGCTCGACCAAAGCCAGAGGGTGGGAGCGCTGTCCCAAAGTCTGTTCGAGCTGGCGAGGCTGGAGTATGGCTTTGTGCAGCCCGAGCCCGAGTCATTCTCGCTGCGGGACCTGGTGCAGGACGTGTTTCAGAAGTTCGAGCTTGCTGCAGAGTCGCGCCATATCGCCCTGCAGGCGGATCTGCCGCCGCAGTTGCCGGCGGTTCGTGCAGATCTGGGAATGATGGAGCGAGTCCTGAGCAACCTGCTCGACAACGCCTTGCGCTATACCCCCGAAGGCGGGTCGATCAGCATAGGCATCAGAAGCGTGGGCCCGGAGCTGGAGCTGACGGTCAGCGACACTGGCCCTGGCATTTCGCCAGAGCTGCGCGAAGGTTTGTTCAGGCGTCCGTTCACGGTCGGCGGCGCCCGCCGCGACGGGGGGCTTGGCTTGAGAATCGTGCACCAGATGCTGGAGCTGCACGGGGTCAGCATCCATCTGGTCGAGAGCAGCGGCGGGGGCGCTGCGTTCCGGTTTTGCCTGCCACGGGCTCCGGAGGCCTGATCTGCAACAGGGCTGCAAGCTGGCGTTTCACGGGCAATAGAGCCCTGCCTGCCGGAAGATCTGGACCATCACCGGTCGTCGGTATCGCCATGAGTCCGGCCCTGCGGAAGGCGGCATTTTGCTAAGTGGCAGTCGCCTGCAGATTGATAGCAGTCTTATGTCTTATATCTAAGTGAAAACCCCAGTTGTTCGCTCCAATAAAAGACCACTGCCTACTAGCAGTCAAGGCGGTCGTCTGACACAAATAGTTGCCAGCGCAACTATTATTAAATTGTTAAGGCGGTTTGGGCCGGCTTGAAAAATGCTTTGGCTCTGTGTGCGAGTGCCCGCTTTGCGGGCATTTTCATTGGGGCGTGCAGCTTTCGGTCGGAACCACCGCTGATTCAAAAAACTTGAACACTTGCCCAACGCACAACTGGCTGTGCATGAGCGGGTTCACACGATGTAGGAATCGCAAAATGTCCAACTTTTCCCCACCCAGCCGCAGATCCTTTCTGTTCGCCTCCGGTGCTGGCGTCGCACTGGCCGGAACGGCCGTGACCATGCATGCCAACTCCAAGGAGCCAGCGCTCAAACTGGATGCATACAAGCCCGAGTATTTCAATGCGGATGAGTGGGCTTTCGTTCTGGCAGCGACAGCGCGCCTGATCCCGTCCGAAGGCGACGGTCCCGGAGCGATTGAAGCCCATGTGCCGGTGTTCATCGACCGTCAGCTCAAGGGCTACTACGGCACTGCGGATATCTGGTACATGGAGGGGCCGCACGATCCCACGGCCAAGCCCGATCGCGGCTGGCAAACGCCTTTGACGCCTGCACAGCTCTATCGCAAGGCGATTCCTGCTTTCAACGCCGAGTGCAAGACACGCTACGGCAAGGAATTCAAGGACCTCTCACATGAGCAGCAGGATGAAGCGCTGACGGCTTTGCAAAAAGGTGAGATCAAGCTGGACCCCGAGCTGAGCATCTTCTTCACCACCTTGCTGGCCAACACCAAGGAAGGCTATTTCGCCGACCCCATGCATGGCGGCAACCACGGCATGCAGTCCTGGAAATACATTGGCTTTCCTGGCGCTCGTGCCAGCTATGCCGAATGGGTCGACCAACACAACAAGAAGTACCCGCTGGGTCCGGTTTCCATCAAGGGCGAAAGGGCATAAACCATGGCACGCATTGAAAAAAAGAAAGACGTGGTCATCGTTGGCCTGGGCTGGACCGGCTCCATCGCCGGCATGGAGCTGGCGGCCGAAGGCCTGGAAATCGTGGCGCTGGAGCGTGGTGGCGACCAGAACACGGTGCCCGAGTTCAAGTACCCCAACCAGATCGACGAGTTGACCTGGGGCGTGCGCCTGAAAAACATGCAGCATCCGCGCCAGCAGACCGTGACCATCCGTCGCAATGACGGCGAAATCGCGCTGCCATACCGTGCGATGGGCTCGTTCCTGCCTGCCAACGGCGTTGGTGGCGCGGGCACCCACTGGAACGGGCTGCTGTGGCGCCCGCAAGCTGAAGAAATTCAGCTGCGCAGCTATGTGAAGCAGCACTGGGGCGAGTCCATCATTCCGGAAGGCATGAATCTGATGGACTACCCCGTCACTTACGACGAGCTGGAGCCGTTCTTCACGCAGTTTGACGAAGTGGCGGGTATCTCCGGCAAGGCCGGCAATCTCAACGGCAAGATTCAGCCCGGCGGCAACCCTTTCGAAGGCTGGCGTTCCAAGGACTACCCCATGCCCCCGCTGCCTGCGACCTACGACGCAACCTTGTTCGAAGCGACGGCCAAGCAAATGGGCTATCACACCTTCCCGGCGCCCGCAGGTATTGCCTCCACCGCTTATGTGAACCCTTATGGCATGCAGATGGGGCCTTGCAATTTCTGCGGTTTCTGCGAGCGCTACGGCTGCTACCAGTATTCCAAGTCGTCGCCGCAGACGGCCGTTCTGGACGCGCTCAAGCGCAAAAAGAATTTCAGCTACCGCACGCACTGCGAAGTGCTGCGCGTGGAAAGCTCGCAAGACGGCAAGACCGCCACCGGAGTGACCTACTTCGACTCCAACACCAACGAAGAAGTGTTCCAGCCAGCAGATCTGGTGATCCTTTCTTCCTTCCAACTCAACAACGTGCACCTGCTGCTGGTTTCCGGCATCGGCAAGCCCTATGACCCCAAGACCAACGAAGGGGTGACCGGCAAGAACTACGCCTATCAGATGAACGGTGGCGTGACGATGTTCTACAAGGAGGCGAACTTCAACCCCTTCATCGGTCACGGCTCCAACGGTATCTGCATCGATGACTTCAGCGTCAACCAGAACGATTTCGGCAAGCTGGGCTTCATCGGCGGTGCTTACTGGCGTTCGGGGACCTTCAATGGTCAGCCCATCCGCTCCATGCCGCTGCCCAAGGGTACGCCGGGCTGGGGTGCCGGTTGGAAGAAGGGTATCGGCGAGTGGTATGGGCACTCCATGTCCATCGGCACGCACGGCTCGCATATGTCCTACCGCGCCAATCACCTGGATCTGGACCCCACTTACAAGGATCCACACGGCCGTCCGCTGATGCGCATGACCTTCAACTGGCAGGACAACGACCTGAAGATGAACCAGTACCAGAAGCTCAAGGCGGCAGAAGTTGGCAACAACATGAAGCCTGATCAGATCCAGCTGGGTTTCAAGGACATCGGTGCGCAGTTCGACGTGCGACCCTACCAGACCACACACACCACTGGCGGTCACATCATGTCCGACAAGCCCACGGAAGGCGTGGTGAATCGCTACTGCCAGGCCTGGGACAAGCACAACGTGTTCGTCTTCGGCGCAGGCAACTTCGTGCAGAACACCCAGTACAACCCCACCGGCATGGTCGGCGGCCTGGCGTACTGGACGCTGCATGCGATTCGCACCATGTATCTGAAAAACCCACGTCCGCTGGTCTGAGGAGAGCAAGACATGAAGAAAATCCTCAGCATTCTGATTGCGCTGATCGTTCTGGGCGTTCTGGCGGCGCTGGCGCTGATCTACCTGCCATTCAAGCCGACACCGGCGAATGAGTCGCTGGCCGCCGACTGGAAGGCAGAAGCCGGTCGTGGCGAATATGTCATGCGCGCCAGTGACTGTATGGCCTGTCACACCGCCAAGGGTGGCGAGCCCATGGCCGGCGGTCGTGGCATTGAAAGCCCCATGGGCACCATCTGGTCCTCCAACATCACGCCGGACAAGGAAACCGGCATAGGCAGCTGGACTCTGGACCAGTTCCGTGCCGCGATGGTGGACGGTATCGGTGGTCACGGCCAGCAACTGTACCCGGCCATGCCCTACGAGAACTATCGCTTCATGAAGGAAAGCGATATCCGCGCGCTGTTCGACTACCTCCAGACCGAGGTCAAGCCCGTCAGGAACGAGGTGCAGGCCACCGGCCTGAGCTTCCCGTTCAATATGCGCTTCGGCATCCGTGCCTGGAACTGGCTGGCGCTGTCGGGTGAAGCCGAGTTCAAGCCCATGGCCGGTGACGACCAGCAGATTCGCGGTCAGTATCTTGTCGAAGGTGCCGGCCACTGCGCAGCCTGCCATAGCCCTCGCACTGCCTTCATGGCGCAGAACGGCACACGCCTATCCGACTCCAGCTTCCTGACCGGCGGCATGGTGGACGACTGGTCTGCTCCTGCACTGCGCGGCAAGGACTCGCGTGTTCAGCAATGGACGACCGAGCAGGTGGCCGCCTATCTGGCAACCGGCCGCAATGCCCATGCGGTGGCCAACGGAGAAATGGCGCTGGTGGTCGAGCACTCCATGCAGTACATGACCGATGCCGATCTGAACGCCATGGCCAAGTTCCTCAAGACCATGGACGGCCAGGCCGCAGATGCAGCCCCTGAAAAAGTGGCCACGCCAGGCCCTCGCAGCACTGCGGTTGCCAAGGCGGATGGAGCCGGCGAGGCCACGGCCAAACTGCTGAAATCCGCGTCTCCCGCCATGCCTTTGGGTGCTCGCCTGTATCTCGACAACTGCGCAGCCTGCCACTTTGTCAGCGGCAAGGGTGCTCCCGAGATCTTCCCCGAACTGCAAGGCAATGCCATGGTGCTGGGCAAGGATGCCAGCCCGCTGGTGTCGGTGATTCTGAAGGGCGCCTCCTCGCCTGCTACGGATCGCCGTCCCATGCATCTGGTGATGCAGGGCTACGCCGACCGCCTTACCGACGGTGAAGTGGCCGCACTGGCCAGCTTCGTGCGCAAAGGCTGGGGCAACCAGGCTTCGGATGTGAGCGAAAGCCAGGTCAGCAAGGTGCGCCAGCATGTGCAAGCCGATGCTGCTCCGCAGAGAGCCCAGTAAATAGCACGCGTATCTGCCAGGTGCTTTGCGCGCCAGGCAGGCTCCCGAAACCCAGCCCGATGGAAATCCGGCTGGGTTTTTTATGCAGCAGCTGCTGGCCCGGACGATGGAGCCTTCCAAAAATCAACAGGCCGCACCACTGTGCTTAAGTGATGCGGCCTGTTGCGTAGGCGTGTTGCGGATCAACCAACCGGATGCTGACGGTAAACGGCGCGGCATGTTGAATGGTTTTGCGGCGTCGGTAGACGTGCTTCCATGGACTCAAGTGTGCATGTTGCAGCGCAGAAAATGTTGCTTCAAATTCTGCGAATACAGCGTTGCTACAGAAAAATTTTCTGTCTTTGTATTTTTAGCGGTAAATTCAAGAATATGGATACCTTGGATAAAAAGATTCTTGCTGCCTTGCAGGCTAATGCGCGCGCCAGCCTGCAGGACATTGGTGCTGCAGTGGGCCTGAGTGCATCGCCATGCTGGGCCCGCATCAAGAAGATGGAGGAGGCCGGTGTGATCGAGGGCTATACCGTGCGTCTGAACCCGCAGGCGCTGGGGCTGGCCGATTCGGTTCTGGTCATGGTCACGCTGGACAGCCATTCAGACAACACGCTGGAAAAGTTCGGCGAGGTGCTGGCCACCATTCCCGAAGTTGTGGAAGCGCATCTGGTCTCTGGCGAGTACGACTATCTGCTACGCATCGTCGTCAAAGACACGCGTGACTACGAGCGCCTGCTGCGTGAGAAGCTCTACAAGATCAAGGGCATACGCCACAGCCAGTCCAGCTTTGTGCTGCGTACGCTGAAAAAAGCAGACCTGCCCTTGGGCGTGTGAAGCGGCATCGCTCTTCGTGGTGCGATCAGTCGCGGCACGGATCCGGTGTGGCTGAAGTCATTCAGACTCCGGTGCTCATCGAACCTGGATGCAGGCCGGGCCGCTGCGGCGCTGGCCCATCGGGGGCGGCTGCGCGTCGGATTGATGGAGGAGTTGATGAAGCTGACGCGGAGCCGGGGCACCGCGCAGCCGTCTCAACGCATGGCGCGGCGCAAGGCAGCGCTGCTCCAGTCCACGGCGATGCTCAGCAAGAGCATGGCCATGATCACGGTGCTGGCCTGGGCATAGTGGAACAGCGAAAGCTCGAAGTACAGCAGTTGGCCCAGTCCGCCAGCTCCCACAAAGCCCAGAATCGCCGCCATGCGGATATTCATCTCCCAGCGGTACAGCGTGTACGCCAGCAGTTGCGGCGCAGCGCCAGGGAGGGTTCCATAGCAAAATGCCAGCAGGCGATTGCTGCCGCTGAGCTTGAGCGCATTCGCGGGAGCGGCCGGAGCATTCTGCAAGGCCTCGGCAAACAGGCGGCCCAGCACGCCGGTGGTATGCAGGGCCAGGGCCAGGGCTCCGGCGAATGGGCCCAGGCCCACGGCCAGCGCAGTGATCGTTGCCCAGACCAGTTCGGGCACCGAGCGCAGCACGTTGAGCACCACGTTCCATGGTGCACGCCAGCGCGGCAGGGCCAGCAGCAGGCCCGCGATCGCGGCCAGCAAGGTGCCGACGATGGAGATGGCCAGGGTCTCCCAGATGCCTTGCAGCACCCTGAGCAGCCAGGGCCGGCTCAGATCGGGCGGGAAAAAGCCGCGTACAAAGTCGCCCATGCTGGTGGCCGCATCTGCCGTGAACAGGGCCGAGAAATCAATATCCAGAAGCCGCATGCTGGCCCATAGCGCCGCACAGGCAGTCAGCACAAATGTGCCGGTGCGCCAGCCGAAGGGCAGGGCGCGTGCGGCAGGCGCGGCGTCGAGTGCGCGACGCAGCCACCAGGAAAGCAGGTCGGCCGCCGCCACCAGCAGCATGAAGGCCAGCAGAATGCTGGCGGCTTCGCCGCCGTTGAGCATCTTCATGGCCTGGTCCATGAGCTGGCCCAGGCCTCCTGCGCCGACAAAGCCCATGACCACCGAGGCACGGATCGCACATTCCCAGCGGTAGACGGTGTAGGAGGTCAGCTCCTTGGCCGCCTGCGGCAGCAGGCCATAGAGCAAGGCCTGGATACGGCCGGCACCGCTGGCACGCAGGGCGTGGGCCGGAGCGGGAACTGTGGATTCGAGAATTTCGGCATAGACCTTGGCCAGCATGCCGCCATAGGTCAGCCCCAGGGCCAGTACACCGGCTGCAGGACCCAGGCCGAAGACGCGCACAAACACCAGAGCCCAGACCAGTTCGGGAATGCCGCGCAGGATGGTGAGCACGCTGCGGGCGATGGGGTTGAGCGTGACCCTCTCACGCGCCGCGCCCGTGGACAGATAGGCCATGGGCACGGCAATCACAAAGGCCAGCGCCATGCCTGCCGTGGCGATGGCCAGGGTCTCCAGCGTGGCCTGACCCAGGTAGGCCAGGAACTCCCCACTGGTTTCGGGCGGCAGAAACTGCGCGAGAAAGCCGCCGATGACTTTGAGATTGTCGGCATCGAATAGCGGCCTGAGCGAAAAGCCAGAGGTCTGCAGCATGGGCCAGAGCACGACCAGAGTCAGGATCAGGCCGCTGAGGCGGCCGCGAGCGGAGGGGTCGCGGCGCGATGGCCGGGCGGGCTCGGCCCTTTCTATCGGCATGCGTTCACCTGGATGGGAGCGGGCGCGGTGCTGGCGGGATCGCGCTGAGCCAGGCGGTTGTGCAGCATGGGCAGATCGGCGGGGCTGCCATCGGCATGGGCGTAGAGCGCTTGCAACTGGGCTTCGCTGACTTGCGCGGCGGGCAGGTCAAAGGCCAGGCGGCCATTGCGTACGCCGACGATGCGGGCAAAGTTGGCCAGAGCCAGATCGACGGCATGCAGGCTGGCCACCAGCGTGGCCTTGCGCGCGGCAGCTTCCTGCACCAGCAATTGCACCGTGGCCTGCGAGAGCGCAGGGTCCAGGGCGGAGACGGGTTCGTCGGCCAGAATCAGGCCGGCCTGCTGGTAGAGCACGCGGGCAATGCCCACGCGCTGCAACTGGCCGCCTGAGAGCTGGTCGCAGCGTGCAAACAGCTTGTCCTCAAGCTGCACGCGGGCCAGGGCCTCGCGCGCGCCCGCAATGTCCTGCGGATAGGCCAGCGATGCCAGCGCCTTCCACAGCGGCCACTGGCCGAGCTTGCCGGCCAGCACGGCCGTGACCACCCGTTGACGCAGCGGAATGGGGGCGGCCTGGTACACGGTGCCGATGCGGCTGCGCAAAGCCTTGAGTTCGCGGGCGGCGGATTGCGCGGCCGCAGTCCGGCCCAGCACCTGCATGCGACCAGCCGTGGGCAGGTAGGCTGTGCCTATGGTGCTGAGCAGCGAAGTCTTGCCGGCGCCCGAGGGGCCGATGAGCGCAATGCTCTCGCCCTGGATGGCGGACAAGGAGATATGGGACAGGGCGGTAAAGCCGTTGCTGTGGGTCAGGCCCACATCGTCCAGCATGAAGCTCATGAGACGAATACTCTGGAAACAATAGCTGCCAACGCTTGATAAATAAGCGTTGGCAGTCAAAAAAAGCTGAATTTCTTACTTCAGCAGACCGGCGGACTTGGCGGCGGCTTCAATGCCGTCGTAGTTCTTGGTGTCGGTGGCGATGAACTTGGAGGCGCGCTGCAGGTCCATGATGGCCTTGTGCTCTGGCTTGCTGGGGTCCAGTGCCAGGAAGGCGGCGGTCAGCTTCTTGACAATGGCCGGGTCCAGGTCGCCGCGCACCGTCCAGTTGTAGTCAAAGTAGGTGGGCGTCGTGGCGAACACGCGCACCTTGCTGGTGTCCACCTTCTTGGACTCGACCAGCTTGTCCCACACCGAAGTGTTGAGCACGCCGGCCTCGGCCTTGCCTGCGGCCACAAAGGCCACGGTGGCGTCATGTGCGCCCGAGTAGGCCACGGTCTTGAAGTCCTTTTCGGGATTCAAGCCGTCCTGCTGCAGGAAAAAGCGCGGCATCAGGCTGCCCGAAGTGGAGGAGGGGGCGCCGAAGGCAAAGGTCTTGCCCTTGAGGTCGGCCAGCGTCTTGATGGCGGGGTCGGCCGTGATGAACTTGCTGGTGAAGACCGCATCCTCGGCCCGCTGCACGATGGGGATGGCCGTGCCGTTGGTGCGGATCTTGGCTTGCACATAGGTGAAACCGCCCAGCCAGGCCAGATCCAGCTTGCGGGTGGCCAGGGACTCGACCACTGCCGCGTAGTCGGATACGGGGGTGAACACCACTTTCATGCCGGTGGCCTGCGAGAGGTATTCGCCCAGGGGCTTGAACTTGCGCTGCAG
Source organism: Comamonas sp. Z3 (assembly GCF_008121565.1). Lineage (NCBI taxonomy): Bacteria > Pseudomonadati > Pseudomonadota > Betaproteobacteria > Burkholderiales > Comamonadaceae > Comamonas > Comamonas sp. Z3. Next base: position 76,172 of record NZ_VOQU01000007.1, on the reverse strand, counting down.
CTCGGTCGGTGCCTCGTCGGGAATGGCCGAGACGCGCAGCACCGCAGGGGTGTCTGCATGCGCGGCGGACAGCAAGGAGGAGGATGCCAGAGCTGCCACGGCCAAGCCGCGCAGCGCCTGGCGGCGAGCGAAAGAGTGCTTCATTAAGTGCTCCGTTCAAAAAAGCCACCGCCGTCCGGATACACGGCGGTTTAGTAGGTCACAAGCGTTTGGCTTGCGGCGAATGGAAACCCATGGGCGGTACACCGACCGCTGGCGCTTATTGTTACGTAATTGAGAAACCCTCGGCGCAGTCTTTGCTTGATTTGGATAGCAAAAAGCCCCGTGGGGACGGGGCTTGGCATGAAAGCGACTGCTTGTCTGCAGGTTCCAATATTGCAGATGCAGCAGGTAGACGACCGTGGTTGCGCTGACCTCGTTGCCTGGCATCAGCAGGGGCTTGCCATGATGCCCGATTGATAGCTACCGATCCTCTCAAGCAGGCGCTAGACAGGCGTTTGCTCGGGTTCGGGTGCTGGTGCAGGGACCTCGGGAGCCGGCGCTGGGGTGCTTTTTTTCGTGTTGTTGTCCTCACCACCGCAGGCGGCCAGGGCGGCGGCTGCAATCATGGAAATCAGAACAGGTTGGCGCAAGCCCTGTGCAGATGTCATTGACAGCTTGGCAGATGCAGGAGGAAAACTTCGATGTCTCACCAGCCTGCATCTCATCGTTTTGAAACCGATTCGTGGCCTTTGCACCACAGTCACGGCAAACCGCTTGGCAGTTGCTATGCCAAGCCAATAAACTCGCCAGCCTTTACCCCGCTTGCGTTATACGCTCTCATTTTCGAGGTGCACCATGTCCTGCCAGATTCGTTTGCGCTAAACGACTTCGCCACACGCTGATTTTTCAGGTGTGTGCTGCGGTATGGACATATCGGTCCCCTGAGGCGCCTGGCCCAGGTGGCCTGCCGCCCCGGAGGGGCAGTTTCTTCACGATGGGCAAGCCCTTGCCCGGCGTTCCCGACCTGGCTCGCGCCCCGGTCCTGCGCTCTTGCACTCTCTGAATCCCGGCCTGCCCTTTGCTCGGCGGCCAGGTGTTCTTGTCTTCGCCCGATGGTGGCGGCGATTGCCGCTTTCGTTGTCCTTGGTTTGTCTGCCACGTCTTTTGGCGCGTGGCTTATTCCCTTTTTGGAAAGCACAACATGACTACTTCCCATTTATTCAATCTGGAGATACTCAAATATCCGCGCACGCCGCATCTGCGTGGCTCGCGGCTGCAGGTCGGTGATCAGGCCGATGCTGTGTCCTATGAAGCCCTGGCCGGCCGGCATATCGTGGTCGAGGAAAAGCTCGATGGCGCCAATGCGGCGCTGAGCTTTGGCGCCGACGGCAGTTTGTTGCTGCAGTCGCGTGGCCACTATCTGCAAGCCGATCAGATGGGCGGGCGCGAGCGCCAGTTCAATGCCTACAAGCAATGGGCCAGAGCCCATGAAGGCGCGCTGATGGCACTGCTGGACGAGCGCTATGTGATGTATGGCGAGTGGCTGTACGCCAAGCACTCGCTGTACTACGACGCCTTGCCGCACTGGTTTTGCGAGTTCGACGTCTGGGACCGCTCGGAGCAGCAGTTTCTGGACACGCCGCAGCGTCATGCGCTGCTGGCCGGTGTGCCCGTGGTGTCCGTGCCTGTGCTCTACGCCGGTATCGCGCCGAGGCGCATGCAGGATTTGTTGGCATTGCTGGCACCGTCCCTGGGGCGCAGCGCTCGCTGGAAGGCGGTGTTCGAGGATCAGGTGCAAAAGCAGAAACTGGATTTGCCGCTGGCCTGGCGCCAGACCGACAGATCCGAGCTGGCCGAAGGTCTGTATATCAAGGTCGAGGAGAACGGCCAGACCGTGGAGCGCTACAAGTTCGTGCGCTCCGACTTTGTGCAGGTGATCCTGGAGTCCGGCTCGCATCACAGCGAGCGGCCCATTGTCGCCAACGGTCTGCGCACAGGCGTCGATATCTTTGCCAATGCGATTCAAAAGAGCTGGTAAGCCTCTACCAGAAATCGCTGATAGCTATCAGAACCGTGGTTTTGTGATGAAGCTGCGGTGAAAGGAGAACTTATGTGGAGCTGGAAACAGATGGCGGCCCTGGTGCCGCATTCCGCTCACGACTCGGTGGACTGGGCGGCCTGCCTGGACGCCTTCCCGCAACTTGAGCTGGCCAGGACCACGCCGCAAGACCCGATCTACCATGCCGAAGGCGATGTCTGGACGCATACGCAGATGGTGGTGACCGAACTGCTGCAGGACGGCGACTATGCAGGGCTCACCAACGAGGAGCGCGAGACGGTCTTTCTGGCCGCGCTGCTGCACGATGTCGCCAAGTGCTCGACCACGCAGATAGCCGACGACGGCCGCATCTCGCAGCCCGGCCATTCGCGCCGTGGGGCGCTCGATGCGCGGCTCATGCTCTGGGAGGCGGGCGCGCCCGTGGCCCGGCGCGAGGCGGTCTGTCGGCTGATTGCCGTGCATCAGGTGCCGTTTTTTGCCTTTGCCGATTCGCGCCGAGGCGTCTCGCCCGAGTTCATGGTCAGAGAGCTGTCCTGGCAGGTCGATCTGCATTTGCTGGTGCTGCTGGCCCGTGCCGATATTCGCGGTCGCATCTGCCCCGATGTGGGCAATGTGCTGGTGAATATCGAGCTGTTCAGGGAGCTGGCCATGGAAGAGGGCTGTTTGCGCAAGCCGCGCAGCTTTGCTTCGGCCGAAACCGCACTGCGCTATTTCCGCGGTGCCGAGCTGCACCCGGACTACGCCTTGCACGAAGATCCGGGCTCGCGCGTCATTGTCATGTGCGGCCTGCCCGCATCGGGCAAGAACCACTGGGTGGCCCAGCATCATGCGGGCCTGCCCGTGGTGTCGTTTGACGATGCGCGTGCCGAGCTGGGCCTGCGCCATGGCGAGAACGAGGGCGCTGCTGCCCACCGAGCCGTGGACAAGGCCAAGAGCCTGTTGCGAGCCAAGGCTGCCTTCGTCTGGAATGCCACGCATCTGTCCAGACAGATGCGTGGCAAGACGCTGGACCTGTGCCTGGCCTATGGTGCACAGGTGGAGCTGGTGCATCTGGAGGCTGCCAGATCCACCTTGCTGGCGCGCAACAGCAAGCGCGACACCACGCTCGGCAATGCCGCACTGCTGGGCATGTTGCACCGATGGGAGGTGCCCTTGCCGACCGAGGCGCATGGGCTGCAACTGCTGGTCAACGAGTCATCCACGCAAACATGAAAAGGAAAAAGGGCCTGGAAGTTTCCAGGCCCTTTTTGTGCAGGGGCAATGTCGTGCTCAAGGCCGCTGCATGGCTTGCAGGTAGCCCTTGGGATTGAAGCGTGTCACCAGCAGGCAGACCAGCGCTGCCACACCAGCCTGATAGAGCCAGCCCGTCATCCAGTTGCCGCTGATCTGGTGCAACTGCGCCATGACCAGAGGGGCCAGCGCTGCAAGGATGAAGCCGCCGCCCTGCATCAGCGAGTTGAGGGCGCCGGCTTGTGTGGGCGAGGGCAGATGGTCCAGCGCCACCAGCATGAAGAGCGAAAAGCAGCCGCCCAGACCCAGCCCCAGCACGATGGCATTGAGCGTGGGCATGGCATCGGGCCAGAGCCCGAGGCCGGCAAAGCCGATGATCTGCAGCAGCAAGGCCAGCATGAGCCAGCAGCGACGGTCCAGGCTGCGGCGCGCGAGAGCAGGCATGGCCAGCGCCGATGCGGCTTGTGCAATCGACAAAATGGCCAGCAGCGAGCCGCTTTGCGTGGCCGTCCAGCCATGGGTTTGATAGAACGGAGCGAGCCAGGCAACCGTGGAGCCATAACCGCCGTTCATCAGGCCAAAGCTGATCAGCAGCAGCCAGGTGCGGCCACGGCGCAGCAGCCAGCCGGTGTCGCTGTCCCTGCTGGCTTGTACCACGGGCGCGGAGGGCACAGGGGTAGCGGACTCGCGCATCAGGGTCAGCGCATACCAGGCCAGCGGCAATGCCGGCAGCACGGGAATGGCCCAGATGGCCAGCGAAGCCTGCCAGCTCAGGCCCAGCTGCAAGGCCAGTGGCGAGAGCTGGGCACTGAGTGCGCCGCCTCCCATGAGCGCCGCCGAATACAGGCCCATCATGGGCGCCACGTTGTGGGGAGACTGGCGCTTGATGAGTCCCGGCAGAATGCTTTGTGCCAGCGCCACGCCCGCGCCGCACAGGCCGGCCGTGGCGATCAGCAGCGTACCGGTGGCGGCACCCGCAGGCGTCAGGCGCAGTGCGCAGCCCAGGGCAATCAGCAGCAGCGAGGCGCAAATGCTGGCGCGCGCGCCCCAGCGTTGCAAAGCCGTGGGAGCAAGCCAGCCACCAATGCCCATCAGCGCCATGGGCAGCAGCGTGAGCCAGGAGAAGCTGCGCAAATCCATGCCCGTGGCCTGCTGTATGGTCGGTGCCAAGGGGCCGGGTGCCGTCAGAAATGGACGCAGATTGATGGTGACCAGTATCACCACCAGCAGCCAGAGCAGCGGCGGCACGCGATGCGTTCGGGAAGATGTCGATGTCATAAAGCGCTGAGGCTGCCGACGGTGCAGTGCATCGGTGCGGTCGCCTTAGGCAGCCCGGTTTGTTGTTGTGGTTTTTTGGCGGCGAGGAGGGTCAGGCAGTTGGCCAGGCCTCATCTCCGTAGAGCTGCGCCGCGCGGATGCCGGTGTCGATGCGGGTGATGGGCAGCGGCGGTGGCGTCAGCGACAGGCGCAGGCGCTGGTAGGTATCCTCGCTGGACAGGCCATAGGGCGCGGCATCTTGGTTGTCGAAGGCGAAGAATACCTGTTCGGCGCCATTCATGACCAGGGCCGCCAGGCACATGGGGCAGGGGTGGCCGCTGGCATAGATGGACAGGCCCGCCAGGCTGGGGTTGGCGCGCTGCTGCGTGCCCGCGCGTATTGCCTGCATTTCGGCATGGGTGCTGGGGTCGTGGCTGGCAATGATCTCGTTGACGCCGGTGGCAACGACTTCATTTCCCTGGGCGAGCACGGCGCCGAACGGGCGGCCGCCCTGAAGGCGGTTGGCATGGGCCAGGTTCACGGCCAGGCGCATCAGTTGTTGTGGGGTGGCGGAAGTTGGACTCATGGCGATGAAAGCTGTGGCGGCAGGCGCCGGATGCCTGATGCATCAGCGCCGCAACTGTTGTGTTTGAAAGAGGGCGGTGCGGCGCCCGGCGCCTTGCAGCGTACAACTGCAGGGCCATGCCGCTACCCGTCTGGAAAGCAAAGCTTATTTGCTCAGAGGGCGTTGACGGCCCATTAGTTCCGCCCAGGCCGAGCAGGCGAGCTCCACCTGCTGGCGTGCCGCCGGGCTGGCAGCCAGCATGCGTGCAAAGCCGTGGACCATGGCCGGGGCGCGCAAAAGCTGCAGCGGTGCGCCCAGTGCCTTGGCCTGATGGGCAAAGGCTTCGGCCTCGTCGCGCAGAATATCGTGGCTGGCCGTCATCAAAAGCGTGGGCGGCAAATGGACGATGGCTGCGCTGCTGCAGCCCGGCGTCAGCCATTGTGCGGCCTGGCCCTCGGGCCGGCCCAGTTCCTGCCAGTAGCGCTGCATGGCGGCGGGCGTGAGCCCGAAGCCTGTGGCAAAGCGGCGCATGCTGTCATTGTCCTGATCGGGCTGCAGCGGCGGGTAGAGCAGCAGCAGGCCAGCAATGCGGGCCGCATCGGTGGGGTGCTGAATCTGGCGCACCGCCGTTGCCAGTGCCAGATGGGCGCCAGCGCTATCGCCACCGAGCAGGACCTGGTCGGCCGCAAAAGGCAGCAGCCCGCGCATGTCGCTCAGCCACTGCAGCACGGTCATCACATCGTCCAGCGGTGCGGGAAAGCGGTTCTCCGGCGTGCGGCGGTAATGCACGGACAGCACCACATGGCTGGTGAACTGGGCCAGATGCTCGCACAGGTCGTCATGGGTGTTGAGATCGCCGACCATCCAGCCACCGCCATGCAGCCAGACCAGCGTCCGACCGCTGCCACAGCCTTGCCGGCGATAGCTGCGCATGCAGATCTCGCGGCCCTCGGCGGCCAGGAAATGCTCGGCCCTGGAGATGCCGGGCAGTGCCGAGCGAATCAATCCGGCCTGCAGTTCGCTGAGCAGGCGCCGGCGTTCCACATAGTCGAGCTGCGGGGTCGGCGTGTCTGTATCGAGCTGGGCAAAGCGCTGCAAGATGCGTCCCAGTGCCGGATCTATGGGCTGCGGAGGCAGGTCTTGGCGGTTGTCTGTACCGTCGTTCATGGCTGCGGGGCCTCAGTCAGCGCCGGTGCGCGATAGACCATGACCTTGAGGCTGCGCTCCTCGTCCACATCGGCAAATACGGCCGGGTTGGCCAGGCGCTCGACGAACTCCAGCTCGGGGGCGATTTCCGCCATCTGCCCGCGCAGGAAGTCCGTGCCGAGTTCGGGTGCGTTCAGGCACAGCAGGACCTGGCCGCCCGGCACCAGCAGATCGGGCAGGCGGCGCATCAGGCGCGCATAGTCCTTGGTGGCGATGAAGCTGCCTTTCTGGTAGCTGGGCGGGTCCACGACGATCAGATCGTACGGTCCGCTGCGGTTGATCTTGCCCCAGCTGCTGAAAATATCGTGGGCAGCAAAGCTGGCGCCGGCCTTGACGCCGTTGAGCTGATGGTTGTGCTGACCCGTGGCCAGAGCACCCTTGCTCATGTCCATATTCAGCACCTGGCCCGCGCCGGCCAGCTTGGCCACGACCGAGAACGCGCAGGTATAGGCAAACAGGTTGAGCACCTTCATGCGCGCGGGCCGCTCATGGGCCAGCACCTGCCGGCGCACCCACTCGCGGCCGGCGGCCATGTCGAGGAACAGGCCGTGGTTCTGCCCGCGTGCGATATGGATCAGATAGCGGGCGCCGTTCTCGGTCACCACATGCGGCTCGGGCAGCTCGCCGGCCATGATGCGGGTTTCGACCTTGCCGCCGCTTTCGCGGCTCTGGAAGGCCCAGGTCAGCGGCTGGCCTGCCGGGGCGATCTGCTGCCAGCGCTGCTCCAGCGCCTGACCGATCCGGCTTAGCTGTGCTTCTTCCAAGGGCGCAAAGCTGGTCAGCACGATGACGGGCGCAAAAGCGTCCAGCGAGATCTGTTCGCAGCCCGGATAGCGGCCGCCACGGCCATGAAAGATGCGCTGGGCATCGGTGGGGAAGGGCATCTGGGCAATGGCATCGAGCAGGGCTTGCATGGGGGAGCGCAGAACTAGCCCTGCAACCGGAGCCAGGGCATTGCGAATTGGTGATGAAAAGGGCGCCAGTGTATGCAGTTAGGGGCGTCTTTGTGCGGCTTGGCATCAATTCTGGCTGGATTGAGGGATGGCATTGTGAATGTCGGCCCTGGACAGGGTCTGTGCCCCTTTCTGATCGAGCCATGCGGACCAGAGCTCAATGGCATGTTGCTGATAGCTTCGCAGCTCTTGTTCCAGGCTCAATCTGGAGTGTGATGGCATGAGCTCTTCCGGCAGCAAGGGGTCCCGCAGCAGATGGGCTATAGCCGAGCGACCTAGCAGCAGCGATTCACGCACTGCGCTTGGCAGCGGCATGTCGTCCAGTCTTTGGTGGCTGCTGAGAATCACGCTGATCCAGTGCTTGTGGGCGGCCTCCAGTGCCTGCGTGTTCCAGAGCTTGCGTGCCTGGGCCTCGTGCAGCTTGTCAATCTGGTGAATCTGCATCAGACAACTGCCTGACGCGATGCCCAGTGATTCCAGCTCGACCTGGAACTCGGTGAACGTAATGCGCAGATTGTCGGGGCGTATATGCAGCTGAGGACCAAGCGATGCAAAGCCGCGCAAGCCCAGCGCGCGTTGATGACGGCGCCATAGAGATTTGTCCGCTTTGGAGGCGGATGCGTCCTGTAACGCAAGCCATTGCCCGTGCCAGGGCCGACGCAACTGCTCACGCCGGTGCCAGTTGTCCACGATATGGGCGAGATGAGAGGGCTGGAGCCGCGCCAGATACAGACCACGCCCGGGCCTGTCCACTTTACCGGCCGATATCAGGCGACTCAGGCAGACGCGGACCGCATTTTCCCCAATGCCGAACAAGGCTGCTGCCTGGGTGATGGCACGGGCGGAGAGCGGAATCGCACGTGCCACCAGCAGGTCCAGTATCAAGTCTGTAGCGCAAGGGCGTCTTGGCAGAACATTACATGATTTGTCCATGATGGAGAAATATTGAGAGCTTTACTAGCATGGGCGTCAAGCAAAAAAGGAGACAACGCATGCGGTTTGTGCAATTCGAAATCAATGGCCCAGTCTGCACCATCACCATGAATCGGCCTGACAAGCGAAACGCTGTTCACCGGCCCATGGCCCAGGAGCTGCGCGATGCCTTTTTGCGGTTTGAGCGCGATGAAGCACTGCATGTTGCGGTGCTGACCGGCAGCGCAGGGCATTTCTGTGCTGGCGCTGATCTGGCGGCAGTGGCTGACCCCGGGTTGCGCAACGAACTGGATTCCGAAGGCGGTGGAGGTGGTCCCATGGGTCCGACACGGCTTGAATTGAGCAAGCCGGTGATTGCGGCCATCAGTGGCTACGCGGTAGCAGGAGGGCTGGAGCTGGCGTTGCTGGCCGATCTTCGCGTGGTTGACGAGTCTTGTGTGTTCGGCGTCTTCTGCCGCCGGTGGGGAGTGCCGTTGATTGATGGGGGGACGGTGCGCCTGCCTCGGGTGGTGGGAATGGGTAGGGCGCTGGACATGATCTTGACCGGACGGCCCGTCAAGGCCGAGGAGGCTCTTTCCATGGGCCTGGCGAACCGGCTTGTGCCTGCCGGGCAGGCTTTGCAAGCGGCAAGGGCGCTGGCGCAGCAACTGGCCGCATTTCCCCAGCAGTGCATGCGCACCGATCGCGATTCTGCCTACGCGCAGTGGGACATGAGTCTTGCGGATGCCCTGCGCAGCGAGGGTCGCAAAGGGGTGCCGATGGTGGCTGCGGAGGGCGCTGGCGGCGCAGCGCACTTCACCCGAGGCGAGGGGCGTCATGGGCAGTTTTCGCGCTGATCGTTGACAAGGCTTGAGGCTGAAACAGGAGGAGATCACGATGTCGAGCCATCAGTGCGGCGGCATGCATGCAAGACAGCCCACTTATCTGGAGCTAATACGGCGCGGAGCACGCCAGCATGCGGATCGCGTAGCCGTGGTGTTTGGAGAGGAAAGCCTCAGTTTCTCCCAGGTCGACGCGCTGAGCAGCCAGCTTGCCCATGCCCTGTACTCACAGGGGATCAAGCAAAACGATCGCGTGGCATTGCTGCTGAACAATGGCTTGCTCAGCGTGCCGCTGGACTTCGCTTGCGTCAAGGCCGGACTCAATCGTGTGCCTCTGAATGCGCGCTTGTCTGTGGCTGAGCATGTGAAGATGCTCCAGGAGACAGGCTGCATCCACCTGATCTTTGGGGCAGGCCTGGAGCAGCGTGCTGCACAAATCAAGGCCGAGCTGCCCGCGCTTTGCTGCCTGGGGCTTGGTGCGGCCATGCCAGGTTCCGTGGATCTTGGTGCGCTGGCTAGCCGTCATCCCGCGCAAGGGCCGGACATCGAGGTGCAGCCCGACGATATCGTGCTGACGTTGTTCACGTCCGGAACCACCGGTACCTTGAAGGCTGCCCAGCATTCCCAGGCATCTTTTGCCAGCATCTGCCGCAATGTGCTGCTCAATCTGCTGCCGGCCACGGCGGATGACGCCATGCTGCATGCCGCCTCCCTGATTCACGCCAGTGGCGTGTTCGTGCTGCCGTTCTGGCTTCGCGGAGGGCGTACCGTCATTGTCTCGAGCTTTGAGCCGGGCCGGTTTCTGGCGGTACTGCAGGCGCAGCGCATCACCGCCATCAATCTGGTGCCGACCATGCTGCAGATGCTGCTGGAGCATCCGGATTTCACCAGAGTCAATGTCTCGGCGCTCAAGTATGTGATCTATGGCGCCTCACCCATGCCGCGCAGCGTGCTGCAAAAGGCCATGGAGCATTGGGGAACCCACCGCTTCTGGCAGTACTACGGGCAGACCGAGGCGCCTTTGTGCCTGGCGGTTCTGAGGCCCGAAGACCACACGCCTCAGCTCATGGGGTCGGCCTGCGGCCAGCCCTGTCTGGATGTCGAGCTGCGACTGTTGGACGAACAGGGGCGGGATGTGGCGCCGGGCGAGCCGGGTGAGATCACCGTCAGGGCACCGTCGGCGGTGCGCGGCTACTACAACGCCCCGCAACTCAATGAGGACACTTTTACCCCGGACGGCTGGGTGCGCACGCGAGACATGGGGCTGCTCGATGCCCAAGGTTTTCTGCATCTCAAGGATCGCAAGTCCGACATGATCATTACGGGCGGCTACAACGTCTATCCGCTGGAGGTCGAGAATGCCTTGCTCACCCATCCCGCGGTACGCGAATGCGTGGTGCTAGGGCTGCCGCATGACAAATGGGTCGAGGTCGTGACTGCGGCGGTTGTCCTCAGGGACGGGGCGCAGTCAAGCGAGCAGGAGCTGGTAGCCCATGTGGCGACGCAGCTGGCTTCGTACAAAAAACCACAGCAGGTGATTTTTGTGCAGGAGATTGCAAAGACGGCGGTGGGCAAGCTCAACCGCCGTGCCATGCGCGAGCGGCTCAAGCCTCAGTAGGCTACCCGTCGTACATCGAAAAAACAGCTTTCGGTGCCGCCAATGCCTTGCAGGCCGGCTTCGGCAGCGGCGCGGGCGGCTTTCATCCAGCGCTGGAAGGTGAGTTTGGCGTCATCGGTGATTTCCTCGGGCGGGGTGTCTTCCAGGCCTTGCACCAGAGACAGGGCCTGGCCGACCTGTTCTTCCCCGCCGAGCTGGCGGGCCAGCACGCGGGCATAGCGCGCCTCGGCTTGATGACGTTTGTCCTCGGGCAGTTCGGGGTAGTCGCACAGAGAGACGGTGAAATGGGCTTCTTGCATGTCCGTATATCCACAGTGTTTTGACTGTTTAAATATACAGTAATTAACTGTTTTTGTATCCAGCTCCTGGAAAATTTTTACGCCTCCCCAAAGACTGCGCTCTGTAGACTGTGTGCATGAATCACGCTGCTTCGCTGCCTTTTCCCGGTCATGCCTTGTTTGTCACGCGCATCGGTACCTGCGGACTGGCCTGGAATGCCGCTGCCGTCTGCGCCGTGCAACTGCCCGAGGCCAGCTGGGGCGAGACCCGGGAGCGCATGTTGCTGGGCCTGACCAAACGTCATGCGCTGCAGCCGCAGCGCGGGCCTGCGGTCTATGGCGCAGTGACCTCCATCTCCGCGGTTCCGGGTTTTGCACTGCAGGCCATGGCCGGGGTGCAGTGTCTGCTGGCCGGCCTGAGCTCGCGGAGCGAGCAGGGCTGGGCGCAACCCAGCGCGGAGGCTGTGGCTGCCGGCGTGCTGGGCGATCTGCGCCAGGCCTTTGCGCAAGAGTCGGCCCATGATTTGCCCGATCTGCAGCAGATCGCGCTTGATGAATTTGCCGTGCCTGCATTTCACAGCCGGGTCTATGCTTTCACGCGCGCCCTGGAGCCGGGCCGGACCAGCACCTATGGCGAGGTGGCGGCGGCACTGGGCGAGGCCGGTGCCGCGCGCGCCGTGGGCCAGGCGCTGGGCGCCAATCCGTTTGCACCGATTGTTCCCTGTCATCGCGTGCTGGCGGCGGGGCGGGCACCGGGCGGCTTTTCGGGCGGTCAGGGGGCGTTGACCAAGCTGCGCATGCTGGAGATCGAAGGTGGCGCCTGGGGCGGCACACAGTCGCTGTTTGCCGATTGAAGGCGCTGAATGCGATTTGCCGGGCTGCTGCCGGCAGACCCTGCAGGCAGCGCCAGCGCGGGCTCTGCCACCTGCGGGACAGCGCCGACACGCAGGTGACAACACCGGGGCGGAGGCGCCCGCACAATTCATGCAGCTTTTGACGGGCAGGCCTTGCAAGGCACTGCGCGCCCGGTTTGAACCTTGAAAACAAACAGGAGACATGAGAATGACACGTACGGTGCAGCAACTTTTCGATCTCTCGGGCAAGACGGCCCTGGTGACTGGTGGCTCGCGTGGCCTGGGTCTGCAGATGGCGCATGCGCTGGGCGAGGCCGGCGCGAAGATTCTGCTGAGCTCGCGCAAGGCCAAGGATCTGGAAGAGGCCGCAGCCGAACTCCAGGCCGCAGGCATAGAGGCCGACTGGGTTGCCGCCGACTGCTCGGACGAGGCCGATATCACGCGCCTGGCCAAGGAGGCCGTGCAGCGCCTCGGCCATGTGGACATCCTGATCAACAACGCCGGAGCCAGCTGGGGCGCCCCGGCTGAGGACCACCCGACGGCGGCCTGGGACAAGGTGATGAACCTGAATGTGCGCGGCTATTTTCTGCTGAGCCAGCAGATCGCCCGCCTGTCCATGCTGGAGCGCAAGAGCGGTCGCATCATCAATCTGGCATCAATCGCCGGCCTGGGCGGCAATCCCACGGGCATGAAGACCATTGCCTACAACACCTCCAAGGGCGCGGTCATCAATTTCACGCGCGCGCTGGCTGGCGAGTGGGGCGAGCACGGCATCACGGTCAACGCCATCTGCCCGGGCTTTTTCAAGACCAAGATGGCGGCCGTGCTGATCGAGACGCTGGGTGAGGACGAAATGCGTTCCCATGCCCCGCTGCGCCGCCTGGGTGACGACGAGGATCTCAAGGGACTGACGCTGCTCTATGCCAGCGATGCTGGCAAGCACATCACCGGCCAGTGGATGGCGGTGGATGGCGGGGTGAGCGCCCTGGTCGGAGGCTGAAGACCGGCCTGGCCGTGTTTTTGTCACGCGCCGGAGTTCGGGCCGGTCCGGCGTGTTTATATTCACGACTTGGCTGTCGCAGCGCGGTGCGCGGCGCTTCATTCTTCTGAAAGGTTTTGCGGTGTTGTCATTTGGTCCAGAAATTCCCTTTGTGCATGAACTTGGTTTCGTCCTGATCAAGGCGGAAAGCGGCGAATCCGAACTGCGCTACACACCGCGGCCCGAGCACCTGAATTCCTTCGGCGTCACGCATGGCGGCGCATCGATGACCTTGCTCGATGTGACCATGGCCGTGGCCGCGCGCAGCGTGGACTTCGAGCAGGGGGTTGTCACGATCGAGATGAAGAGTTCCTTCATGCAGGCGGCCAAGGGACCGCTGGTAGGCCAGGGCAAGCTGCTGCATCGCACCGGAAGCATGGCTTTCACCGAAGGCCGTATCTATGACGCGCAAGGACGCCTGTGCGTGCAGGCCACAGGCACTTTCAAGTACATGCAGCGCAGGCCTGCAGCCGAAGGCGGACTGAAAGCCCTGCCCACGGATTGAGTACAGATCGGCTGCTCTGTTTTTATGAGCAGCTACCGCCTTTCATATGGTTGTTTTGTATGTTATTGGCTGTAGGTGTGACGTATATCAAGCGCTTTCAGCTATGAAAATTGAGTTTCAAACAGGAGACGAAACATGACGGTCAATCAGCAGATCCTTCTGGACAACCGCCCGCAGGGCGAGGCGGTGGAGAGCAATTTCAAGCTGGTGCAGTCGCCGCTGCCCGCGGTGGGCGAGGGTCAGGTGCTGGTGCGCCACCACTATCTGAGTCTGGACCCTTACATGCGCGGTCGCATGAACGACTCCAAGAGCTATGCCCAACCCCAGCCGTTGGGCGAGGTCATGCAGGGCGGCACGGTAGGCGAGATTGTCGAGAGCCGCCACCCCAAGTTCAAGGCCGGCGACAAGGTGGTCGGCATGGGCGGCTGGCAGGAGTACTCGCTGCTCGACCCCAGCGTGCCCGGCGCGCTGCGCAAGGTCGACACCACCCATGTGCCGCTGTCCTACTATCTGGGTGCCGTGGGCATGCCGGGCGTCACGGCCTGGTATGGCCTGGTCAAGATCATCAACCCAAAGGCCGGTGAAACCATGGTCGTCAGTGCCGCGACTGGTGCCGTGGGCAGCGCCTTTGTGGCGCTGGCCAAGGCGCGCGGCTGCCGCGTGGTGGGCATTGCGGGCGGTGCCGAGAAATGCCGTTACGCCGTGCATGAGCTGGGCTTTGATGCCTGCATCGATTACCGCGAGCACCCCGATGTCAAGACCATGGCCAAGGCTTTGAAGGATGCCTGCCCCAACGGCATCGACGGCTATTTCGAGAACGTGGGCGGCTATATCTTCGACGCCGTGCTGCTGCGCACCAATGCCTTTGCGCGTGTGGCCCTGTGCGGAATGATTGCCGGCTATGACGGCCAGCCCCTGCCACTGGCCAACCCGGCGCTGCTGCTGGTCAACCGCATCAAGCTCGAAGGCTTTATCGTCAGCGAGCACATGGAAGTCTGGGGCGAGGCCCTGACCGAGCTGGGCGGCCTGGTGGCCGCCGGCAAGCTCAAGCCGCGCGAGACGATTTCTCAAGGTCTGGCCTCGGCGCCCGGCGCGTTTCTGGGACTGCTCAAGGGCAAGAACTTCGGCAAGCAGCTGGTGAAACTGATTTGACCCCCTGAGGCTGAAAAGTCACCCCCTGAGGCGCTTTGCCTGGGCGGCCCCGCGCCTTCCCCTAGCCGGGCGCCCCCTTTCTTTACGCGCTGCGCGCTAGTGAAGGGGGACAACATCCTCGCTGCGGGGCGGCGCGGCCGGCATAGGCCCTTGCTTGATGTTTCTCTTTGGGGCAGTGTCCATCTTCTGCATCGTGGGTGTATTCGTAGAAAAATATCCGGAGACAAGAATGATCACGAATTTCGTGGGAAAGACGGCGGTTCTGACGGGTGCGGGCTCTGGCTTCGGGCTGGAGTGCGCGCGCATGGGAGCCGCCAGAGGCATGAATCTGGTGCTGGTCGATGTGCAGCCGGAGGCGCTGGACAAGGCCGAGGCCGAGCTCAAGGCTGCCGGTGCCAAGGTGCTGGCGCGCAGGGTCGATGTGTCGGATGCGGCGCAGATGGAACGACTGGCTGCCGAAGTCAAGGAAACCTTTGGTGCGCCGCACTTCGTCTTCAACAACGCGGGCGTCGGTGCCGGCGGCCTGGTCTGGGAAAACACGGTGGCCGACTGGCAGTGGGTGCTGGGCGTCAATGTCTGGGGCGTGATCCATGGCGTGCGCCTGTTCACACCCATGATGCTGGAGGCCGCCAAGGCCGATCCCGCCTTCGAAGGCCATATCGTCAACACCGCCAGCATGGCCGGTCTGCTGGCGCCGCCGAACATGGGTATCTACAACGTCAGCAAGCACGCGGTGGTGTCGCTGACCGAGACGCTGTACCAGGACCTGGCCCTGGTCTCGGACCAGGTCAGCGCCAGTCTGCTCTGCCCCTTCTTCGTGCCCACGGGCATAGGTCACAGCGAGCGCAACCGTCCCCAGGGCCTGGAGGCGCAGCCTTTGACGGCCAGCCAGAAGATAGGTCAGGCCATGACCGACAAGGCCGTGGGCTCGGGCAAGGTCACGGCGACCGAGGTGGCGCAGAAGGTGTTCGATGCCATTGCGTCGGGCCAGTTCTATATCTACAGCCACCCGCAGGCCCTGGGCTCGGTGCAGGTGCGTCTGGAGGATGTGGTGCAGGGCCGCAACCCGACGGATCCGTTCGCGCACAAGCCCGAACTGGGCGAGAGCCTCAAGGCGGCGCTGCGCGCAGGCTGAGCGTGAGGGAGCTGAAAAAGCCTTGCCGCAGCGGCAAGGCTTTTTTCATGGCGCGGACGAAGTCTGGGGGCCGAGCTCGGCCTCGGTGGCCGGACGCACCAGGCGCAGCAGCAAGCCATTGCCCTTGCCCATATCAGGCACGGCCTGCAGCGTCTCGGTGTTGACCGCCCAGGCCTGCTGGGCCGAGAGGCCGGAGATGCTGCTGGATTTGTCCACCTGGGCGTAGTTGTAGGTGTTCAGGCGCTGGGCATTCACGGCGGCCGTGCCCGTCCAGTGCCAGTCGCGCGGCGCATTGGGAAAAAGTTCCGGGTTCAGGCCCTGGGGCTTGCTGCTGCGGTCGAGCAGGCGCTTGAGTTCGTTGACGCGCGGCAGGCGCCAACGCAGGTTTTCGGCCTTGTTGCGTTCTGCGGCATGGGTCATGGCCTGCTTGTAGCTGAAGACCTCGGCCTGGCCGCTGCAGGTCTTGCCATTCCAGCTCATGCCCTCGGCGCAGCGGGGCCATGCCAGCTTGGCGCGCGTGTCTATCACCATGTTCCCATCCGGTGAGGGCAGAAAAGCAGGGGCCGCTGCGGCGGGCTGCGCGCTGGCCGGCGGAGACGTCAGACATAGCGCAGTCAGCAGTAAAAAGGGCAGACGTGGGTAGAAACTTGCAGCAATCACGGCAATAGCAGGGAAGGGTAGTTGAGCCCATTGTGCTGGCTGTCCATGCAGTCATGGCCTGGATGACCGGGCCTAAAGCCTCGTAATTGACGGCTTAGGTAGAGGGGGAGGCTGGCCGGCGTGAGCCTGCACCGTCATGCAGGAAACCAGCGCCTGCTCAGCACATAAATCAAGTTACCACGACAATCACACCCCTATGCAAGCTTCTGTTTCCCTGCGCCTGGTTCTGATTCTCGGCCTGTTGTCGGCCATAGGGCCTTTCGCCATCGATATGTATCTGCCGGCCTTGCCACAGATCGGCGCCAGCCTGGATGCCCAGGTCGGTGCCGTGCAAGCCAGCCTGACCGCGTTCTTTCTCTCCATCGGTGTGGGCCAGCTGCTCTACGGCCCGGTCTCCGACATGCTGGGCCGCAAGCCGCCGCTGTATTTTGGCCTGACGGTGTTTGCCGCCGCCAGCGTGGGATGTGCGCTGGCACCCAATATCGAGACCCTGGTGGGGTTCCGCTTTGTGCAGGGTCTGGGCGCTGCAGCCTGCATGGCCGTGCCGCGTGCCGTGGTGCGCGACCTGCATACGGGCCACGCGGCCGCACGCATGATGTCGCTGCTGATGCTGGTCTTCAGCGTCTCGCCGATTCTGGCACCTCTGGCCGGCAGCGGCGTGATTGCCCTGGCCGGCTGGCGTGCCGTGTTTTGGGTCGTGGCCGCCGCAGCCATGCTGGGCTTGATCGCCACCTGGCGCGGCGTGGAGGAAACCCGCAGCGCCGAGGCGCGGCTGGACAGCAGCCTGGGCGGCGCACTCAAGGCCTATCTGAGCCTGTTGCGTGACTGGCATTACCTGGGCCTGGTGTTCATCGGCGGCTGCGCCATGGCGGGCTTTTTTGTCTACCTGGCGGGCTCGCCGTTTGTGCTCATCAACTACTACGGCCTCTCGTCCACGCAGTACAGCATGGCGTTCGCACTCAACTCCATCGCCTTCATCGGTGCGGCGCAACTGACGGGGCGGCTGGGTCAGCGCTTTGGCCTGGTCAATGTGGTCAAGGCCGCAGCTTCTGCCTCGGGCGTGACCATGGCTGCATTGCTGGTCTATTACCTGCTGGGCGGCGAGCAGCTGACGGTGCTGATCGTGCTGTACTTCATCGCCAGTGCCTTCATGGGTCTGGTGATTCCCACGACCTCGGTGCTGGCCCTGGAGGAGCACGGCGAGATTGCCGGAACCGCCTCGGCCTTGCTGGGCACGCTGCAGATGCTGAGCGGCGCGGCGGCCATGCAGATCGTGGGGCATTTTTCCAACGGCAAGCCCCTGCCCATGGTGGTGGGTATGGCGACCGGAGCCCTGGTGGGCGTGGCGCTGACCTGGATCACGCTGGGCCGTGTACACCGAGTTGCCCATGACTGAGAGCGCTGCCCAGACTCCTGCCGCCTACGACGGCCTGCCCGATGGCGCACGCGGCCGCGCCATGCTGGTCATCATTCTGGGACTGACGCTGTCGGTGCTGGACAGCAGCATCGTCAATTTGGCCTTGCCCGCCATTGCGCGCGAGCTGCAGGCGAGCTCTGCGCTGACGCTGTGGGTGGTCAACGCCTATCAGCTTGCCGGTCTGGTGCTGCTGCTGCCGCTGGCGGCACTGGGTGAGCGCCTGGGTTACCGGCGCATCTATCTGCTGGGCATGACGGTGTTTGTCATTGCCTCGGTGGCGGCCACGCTGGCCAGCTCGCTGGCCACTCTGATTGCGGCGCGTGTGTTTCAAGGCATGGGTGCGGCCGGCATCATGAGCGTGAATGCCGCGCTGGTGCGATTGACCTATCCGCGCGCCATGCTGGGACGCGGCATGGCCATCAATTCGCTGGTGGTGGCGACCTCGTCCATGGCCGGGCCTTCGGTGGCCGCGGCCATCCTGTCGGTCGCCAACTGGCCCTGGCTGTTTGCCATCAATGTGCCGCTGGGCCTGATCACCTTGTGGATGGGACGCAAGGCGCTGCCGGCCAACCCCGTGGTGCGCAAGGATGGCGAGCCGATCGCGGCGCTTGACGTATTGCTCAATATTCTGATGTTCACCCTGCTTTTCCTGGGCGGTGAGCAACTGGGCGTGCGCATGGGGCAGGGCGCTGCGGGCAGTTCCCTGATGCCTTCGGGCTGGTGGCTGCTGGGCGCCGGGCTGGTGGTCGGCTATGTGTATCTGCGCCGTCAGTGGCACAGGACAGCTCCGTTGTTTCCGGTCGATCTGATGCGCATTCCCGTGTTCCGCTTGTCGATGTGCGGCTCGGTCTCGGCCTTCTGCGCGCAGATGCTGTCCTATCTGGCCCTGCCATTCCTGCTGCTGGAGGCTCGCGGCCTGTCTCCCATGGAGGCCGGCATGCTGATCACGGCCTGGCCGCTGGCCACCATGCTCACGGCCCCGGTAGCCGGGCGTCTGATTGGCAAGTATCCCGACGGGCTGCTGGGCGGTATCGGCATGGCCATGTTTGCCTGCGGACTGTGGCTGCTGGCGGCCATGCCCATCGACGTCGCGCACTGGGATATGGTCTGGCGCATGCTGCTGGCGGGCAGCGGCTTTGCGCTCTACCAGTCACCCAACAATCACACCATCGTCACTTCGGCCCCCATGTCGCGCAGCGGCGCGGCAGGCGGCATGCTGAGCTCGGCCCGCATGACAGGGCAGACGCTGGGTGCCGTGGTGCTGGCCACCATCTTTGCCATCTCGGGCGGGCATGGTGGCAATGCTGAACTGCTGGCGCTGGCCGTGGCCGGCGGCTTTGCGGCATTGGCCGGGGTTTTCAGCATGCTGCGGGTACGCCCGGGCAAGTCGCAGCATTGATTTGGCAGCAAGAGCGGCTGCCGTGCTGATATTGATGGCACAGCCGACCATCGATTGCGCAGTGCGGCGGGGGCCGGCTCTAGTCCGTTATGAGGTGGAGCCTTGCTGCCAAGGCTTTCTAAAGTGATGCCGCCAAGTCGATGGCGCAGCATGTCTTGTGTGCCTGTGTGGCAGAAGAATGGCAGGCGGGTGATTGCCGGCATGCCATTGCGCTCTTGGCAGCTTTACATTTTATTAATATTGTCGGCGCACAATGTTGACAAGTTCCTTAGTTCAGACCGTTCCACGTATGAAGATTGACCAGTCCGCTTCGCCGAGACCGCGCCGAGAGGCGCATTTTTCTTGCCTGCCCGGTGCAGGCCGGCAGCGGCATCGCCAGCAGCGCTGGACGCTGGCTGTGGGCGCCATGCTGATCGCTGCGGCGCTGGCGGGTTGCTCCAAGCCCGAGGCGGAGCAAAAAGGCCAGGCCAAGTCCGAGCCCAAGGTCGGAGTGGTCACCTTGCAGTCCCAAAGCCAGCAGCTGGATGCCAGTCTGCCAGGGCGTACTCGGGCTTTCATGACGGCCGAAGTGCGTCCCCAGGTCTCGGGCATCATCCAGCAGCGCCTGTTCACCGAAGGCGCTCAGGTCAAGCAGGGCCAGCAGCTCTACCAGATCGATGCCGCATCGCTGAAGGCTGCCGAGGCCAGTGCGGCGGCAGCCGTGGCCAAGGCCGAAGCCAGCCAGCGCACGCTGGCGGCCACGGCGCGGCGCAATGCCGAGCTGGTCAAGATCGACGCCATCAGCAAGCAGGCCTTTGACGAAAGCCAGGCGGCGGCAGCCCAGTCCGCTTCTGACGTGGCGGTGGCCAAGGCGAACCTGGAAACCGCGCGCATCAATCTCAAGTACAGCCGTATCGAGGCGCCGATCAGCGGACGCATCGCTTTGTCTGCCGTCACGCCCGGCGCGCTGGTCACGGCCAGCCAGGCCACTGCGCTCACCACCATCGTGCAGTTGGACCCGATGTATGTGGACTTCACCCAGTCCAGCTCCGACCTGATGCAGCTCAAGCGAGATCTGGAGTCCGGCCGCTACCAGAAGGTGGAAGGCAACAAGATTCCCGTGCGCATCCAGCTTGACGACGGCAGCGACTACCCGCATCAGGGCAAGCTGGCCTTTGCCGGCGTGATCGTCAACGACACGACCGGCACGCTGACCTTGCGCGCCGAGGTGCCCAATCCCGACGGCATGCTCATGCCCGGCATGTATGTGAAGGCCCTGCTGCCGACGGCCCTGGCACCCGATGCCTTGCTGGTGCCGCAGCAGTCGGTGACCCGCGATCTGACCGGACGCGCCAATGTCATGGTCGTCAAGGACGGCGATGTGGTTGAAAAGCGCGATGTGGAACTCGATCGCGCCGTGGGTGCTTTCTGGCTGCTCAAGACGGGCCTGAAAGCCGGCGAGCGTGTGATGGTGGATGGCTTTCAGCGCATCAAGCCCGGCGACAAGGTCCAGACCGTGGAAGTGGATCTGAAGGCCAAGGCCGAGCGCAAGAGCCAGCGTGGCGAGCCGCCCGTCCAGGCCGCTGCCGATGCGCCTGCCAAGAAGTAAGCAAGGCAGGCGACACACATGGCTCAGTTCTTCATCAACCGGCCCATCTTTGCGTGGGTCATCGCCATCATCATCATGCTGGCAGGGGCTTTGTCGATCAAGCTGCTGCCGCTGGAGCAGTACCCCGAGATCGCTCCGCCCAGGGTGACCATCGGCGCCCAGTACACGGGCGCTTCGGCGGAGACGGTCGAAAACTCGGTGACGCAGATCATCGAGCAGCAGATCAAGGGCATCGACAACATGCTCTATATGAGCTCGACCAGCAATGCCTCCGGTCAGGCCCGTATTACCCTGACCTTTGCTCCGGGCACCAATGTCGACGTGGCCCAGGTGCAGGTGCAAAACAAGATCCAGGGCGCGGTCAACCGCCTGCCGGACTCCGTGAAGACGCGTGGCGTCTTCATCAACAAGGGCGGCCAGGATTTTCTGGTCACCTACAGTTTCTATTCGCCCGATGAGGCTGTGACCGCCGTGGACATCGGCGACTACATCAACAGCAATCTGGTGGACATCATCGGGCGCATCGAAGGCGTCGGTGACATCAACGTCTTCGGTACGCCCTATGCGATGCGCATCTGGATGGACCCGGCCAAGATGGAGAAATACGGGCTGATTCCCTCCGATCTGAGCAGCGCGCTCAACGCGCAAAATGCCCAGGTCTCGGCGGGTCAGCTGGGCGCTTTGCCGGCGGTGCAGAACCAGCAGCTGAACGCGACCATTACGGCGCGTACCAAGCTCAAGACCGTGGAACAGTTCGAGAACATCGTGCTCAAGTCCTCGAATGACGGCTCTGTCGTCACCATCAAGGACGTGGCACGGGTGGAGCTGGGGGCCGACAACCTGTCCATTCAGGCCAAGCTCAACGGCATGCCGGGCGCAGGCATGGGCATCATCCTGGCCGACGGTGCCAACGCCATGGCGGTGTCGGATGCCGTGGCCGCCAAGCTGGCAGAGCTCAAGCCCTTTTTCCCCAACCAGATCGACTATTTCGTGAGCTCGGACTCCACGCCCTTTGTGCGGGCCTCGATCAGCGAAGTGGTGCATGCGCTGGGCGAGGCCATGGTGCTGGTGGTGATAGTGATGTTCGTGTTCCTGCAGAACTTCCGTGCCACGCTGATCCCCGCCATTGCCGTGCCGGTGGTGCTGCTGGGCACCTTCGGCGTGCTGTCCGTTGCGGGTTTCTCCATCAATACCCTGACGATGTTTGCCATGGTGCTGGCCATCGGCCTGCTTGTTGACGATGCCATCGTGGTGGTCGAGAACGTGGAGCGGGTGATGCACGAGACGGGCAAGTCTCCCAAGGAGGCGACGCGCCAGTCCATGAAGGAAATCACGCCCGCGCTGGTCGGCATCGGGGTCACGCTGTCGGCGGTATTCGTGCCCATGGCCTTTTTTGGCGGCTCGACCGGTGTGATCTATCGCCAGTTCTCCATCACCATCGTGGCGGCCATGGCGCTTTCCGTGTTCGTGGCCCTGACGCTGACGCCGGCGCTGTGCGCGACGCTTCTGAAGGCCCCGGATCGCGGTCACGGAGATGGCCACGAGCGCCCCATACGCTCCGGGGGGCTGGGCATCAACGACCGGTTCTTCCGCTGGTTCAACCGCAATTTTGATGCCGCGGCCAACCGCTACCAGAGCACCGTGGCTTTCAGCCTGGGCCGGACCAAGCGCATGATGCTGATCTTCCTGGCCGTGCTGGCCGCGGTCTGGTTGCTGATGGCCAAGCTGCCCACCTCGTTCCTGCCGGACGAGGATCAGGGATTTGTCTATGTCAACGTCAATCTGCCGTCGGGTGCTTCGGATGCCCGTCTGCAGGAAGTGCTTGACCAGGTGCGCGAGTATCTGGCCAAGCAGCCGGACGTGATCAGCTTCAACCAGGTTTCGGGCCTCAACGGCGACCAGAGCTCGGCGCGCGGCTTCATTCGTCTGAAGCCCTGGAGCATGCGTCCGCTGCCTTCGCAATCGGCCGCGGCCATTGCGAACAAGGCGACCAAGGATCTGGCCGGCATCCGTGATGCGCGCGTGCAGGTGGTGTTGCCGCCTGCAGTGCGCGGCCTGGGTTCGAGCTCGGGCTACAACTTCATGATCAAGGACATCAACGGTGTCGGCCATGAAGCGCTGCTCGCCGCCCGTGATCAGGTGCTTGGCGAAATGCGTGCCAACAATCTGCTGACGGCTGTGCGCACCACCAATCTGGAAGACGCCAGCGAACTGCGCGTGGATGTGGATGACCGCAAGGCTGCCGCTCTGGGGCTGGCGTACAGCGACATCAACAGCGTGCTCTCCAGCGCCATGGGCGGCACCTATGTGAACGACTTCCTGAACAACGGCCGCGTCAAGCGTGTCTACATCATGGGCGATGCCCAGTACCGCATGCTGCCCACCGATATCGCCAAATGGACGGTGCGCAACAACAAGGGCGAGATGGTGCCGTTTGGCGCGTTCTCCAAAACCTACTGGGCCTATGGTTCGCCTCAGCTGCTGCGCTATAACGGCAGCCCGGCCTATGAGTTTGAAGGCCGTGCCGCAGCGGGCATCAGCTCGGGTACCGCCATGGAGACGGTGGAAGACATCCTGAAGAAGCTGCCCAACGGCATTGCCTACGAATGGACGGGAGCTTCCTTGCAGGAGCGCCAGTCCGGTGCGCAGGCACCCATGCTGTATGCCATCTCGATTCTGTTCGTCTTCCTGTGCCTGGCCGCACTCTATGAAAGCTGGACGGTGCCGCTGTCGGTGATGCTGGCCGTGCCGCTGGGCGTGGTGGGCGCGCTGCTGGCGACCTATACCCGTGGCCTGACCAACGACGTGTATTTCCAGGTCGGCCTGCTCACCACCGTGGGTCTTGCGGCGAAGAACGCGATCCTGATTGTGGAGTTTGCAGTACAGCTGCAGGAG
This sequence comes from Comamonas sp. Z3, assembly GCF_008121565.1. Lineage (NCBI taxonomy): Bacteria > Pseudomonadati > Pseudomonadota > Betaproteobacteria > Burkholderiales > Comamonadaceae > Comamonas > Comamonas sp. Z3. The sequence goes on along the minus strand of NZ_VOQU01000007.1, from coordinate 52,626 downwards.
CAGGGCAAGAAGCTGTTCGATGCGACGGTGGAAGCCGTGCGTCTGCGACTGCGTCCCATCCTGATGACTTCTCTGGCCTTTGGTTTCGGCGTGATCCCGCTGGCCATCGGCACCGGCGCTGGCGCTGGTGGTCGCAACGCCATCGGCACGGCCGTGCTGGGCGGCATGGTGGCATCGACGGTGCTGGGTATCTTCCTCGTGCCGGTGTTCTTCCTGCTGGTGCGCAGCTGGTTCAAGAGCCGCTCGCGCAGCGATGAAGCGGCTGACGTCAACAAGGAGAGCGCGGCATGAGGCGCCCGAGCATGAAATTTTCGACCATGGCCATTGCGGCAGTAACGGCTTTGCTGGCGGGCTGCAACCTGGCTCCGGCCTATAGAGCGCCTGATCTGCCCGTGCCCGAGACTGTCTCCGGCAACGCCGTGCCGGCCAAGGCCAGCGAGGCAGCGCTGCAACAGGCCCAGGCGCTGCAATGGTTGCAGTCGCCGCAGCTGCGCGAGGTGGTGGCGCTGGCGCTGAGCAACAATCGCGATCTGCGCGTCGCGCTGGAAAACATCGAGAAGGCGCGCGCCCAGTACGGAATCACAAGAGCCGATCTGCTGCCGGGCATCACGGCCCAGGCGCAGAGCAATCGCACCCGCACCGCAGGGGATCTGACGACGGCAGGGCGCTCCAGCGTCACCGAGCAATACACGGCCCAGCTGGGTTTCGCCAGCTACGAGCTGGACCTGTGGGGACGCATCCGCAATCTGAGCGAAGCCTCGTTGCAGCAGTTTCTGCAAAGCCAGGACAACCGGCGCAATGTGCAGATCGGTCTGGTGGCTGATGTCGCCAATGCCTGGCTGACGCTGGCGGCCGATCAGGCGCGCCTGCAGCTGGCCAGGGACACGCTGGACGGCCGCATCAAGGCTTTCGAGCTGACTCGGCGCATGCATGAGCTGGGTTCGACCTCCGGCCTGGTGCTGGCCCAGAACCAGACCACGGTCGATACGGCGCGCGGTGACGTGGCGAGTTATACCTCTCAGGTCGACAGAGACCGCAATGCCCTGCAGTTGCTGGTGGGCGGTCCGGTGCCTGCGCAACTTCTGCCCACTGCCCAGACCCTGACGGGCGCGGCGGACACGGCAGCTCTCAAGGTCGTGCCTGTGCCTTTGCCTTCATCGGTGCTGCTCAAGCGCCCGGATGTGCAGGCTGCGGAACGCAATCTGCAGGCCATGAATGCCAATATCGGCGCAGCCAGAGCGGCGCTGTTTCCCAGCATCACGCTCACCGGCAGTGTCGGTACCGGAAGCAACGAGCTGGACCGCCTGTTCGGCAACAACAACAGCACCTGGAGTTTCATCCCTCTGGTCAAGCTGCCGATTTTTGATGGCGGCCGCAACCGCGCCAATGTACAGGTAGCCGAGAGCAATCAGCGCATTGCACTGAGTCAGTACGAGAAGTCTGTGCAGACCGCCTTCAAGGAGGTGGCGGATGTGCTGGCCGACCGTGCCCAGTGGGGCGAGCGGCTGGACGCCCAGACCAGCATGGTGGCCAATACGCAAAAAGCCTTTGATTTGTCGAATGCTCGCTTCAAGGCCGGTGTGGACAACTATCTGACGGTGCTGGATGCGCAGCGCAGCCTCTATACCGCGCAGCAGACCTTGATAGGCCTGCGCCTGTCGGAGCAGCTCAACCGCGTGACCCTGTGGAAGGCACTGGGTGGAGAAGAGGCGCCACAGCCGGGTTGATGGGTGAACGCGCTCCTGAAACAAAGCCGCAGTCCGAGAGACTGCGGTTTTTTTGATAGCTACTAGCGCTTTACGAGTAAGCGATTGGCCGGATTTGATTGAAATTCTGGCGCGCCAACACTCAAGGTATCTTGAACAGCAGGGTAACCTGGAGCCGGAACAGGGTTCCGGCATTCATGGGCACTTCGGGATGAATGACGGTGTTGTTCATCATGGCCAGCCACAGCGGCGCAAGCAGCAATTCCGGGTGCTGCACCAGCTCCGGTGCCTTGAGCTCTCCACGTTTGGCGGCCAGCTGCGCGAGCCGGGTGAAATGCTCGAGCAAGGCGTCGTGGACATAGCGACGATACATCTGCGCCAGCAGCGGAAACTCCAGGCCTTCGGCGACGACCAGTCTGGCCGTGGCAGAGCGGCCGCTGCTGTCTATGACCTCCGCAGCGGCGCCCACGGTGCGCAGCAGATATTCGCCCACCGATTCATGCTCGTGCATGGGGCTGGACTGCAAGGCCACGGCGGCCGAGGCGATATGTGTCTGGATGACAGCTTCGAACAGGGCTTCCTTGCTGTCGAAATAGCGAAACAGCGTGACCTTTGACAGTCCCGCGCGCTGTGCCACCGAAGCCGTGGTGCCACGCGCATAGCCGTGTTCCAGAAATTCTGCAAACGCAGCCGCCACGATGGAGCGGCGCGTGGCCTGGGTCTTTTGCGGACTGGGGCCGCGAGGCGTGCGCTTGGGACGTGCGGTGTCTGGTTCAATCATGGACGCAAGAGCTGGTGAAGTCGCAGACTATGCCTGCTTGGGAGCGCGCATCGCAGAAAAGCATGCGCACTCAATGATGGCACATTTATACAAGCCGATTCGAAGGCCCCATTCTTGACTTTGTCTGGAGCCTGTCCTGCGCGGAATGATGCGGGCAAACCCTGGCTTTTCTAAAAAATGCCCAAAGCCAGCCCGGCGGCCAGCGACTGGCCCAATTCTTCGCAGCGCTGGAGATCGGTGGCCGGGATCTGCTTGGGGGCCAGTATGGCCTCCGGTGTCTGGGCATGGGTGCAGATGATGAGCGGCTCCGCCACGGCCTTCAGACGCCAGCCGGTGGCAATGCGTTCCATCTGTCTGGCTGCGTTATGACCGTCACTGCCCGCACAGACCAGACTGGCATAGGGGCGGCCCTGTACCCGGTCGAGCACGCCGTAATAGCTTCGGTCGAAAAAATCCTTCATGAGGCCGCTGATGGCCGCCAGATTCTCCGGCGTCGCAAACAGATAGCCCTGGGCCTGCAACAGGTCTTGCGGGCCGGCCTCGGTCGCATGCAGCAGGCGGACCTGCACGGATGCTTCCTGGCGGGCGCCGGCACTGGCGGCTTCGACCATCTGGAGCGTGCCGCCCGTCAGGGAGTGGTAGATGATCAGCAGGGTCGGGCGTTGGGACATGGTTGCTCTGTTGCCGGTGGAAAAACCTTGTTACTCACTCGCCTGCAGGCGGAAATAACCGGGTTCCGCACTGTGGTTCTGCTTGATTGTTGCAGAAAAGATACAAATTGTCGTGGTTTGTGATGAGGCCGGAATAGGACTAAGCTCCGACAAATATTGACATTTGTCAATTTCGAGGTGGTGGCTTGCTCTTGATTTTGCAGCGCTTTGTATTGGATATACAAGCTTATGCCTATGATTTGATCTAAATCTAGAAGCAATCATGGCAAGCCTTTCAGGGTAATCACTTGGCGTGAATGTTCTTTGGCTGTAGGTTTGTTCCTACAAACTATGTCGCTCCTCCCATTGGCTCATGGTGTCGCAGCCTTTGCTGCAAGGCGCTACTGCGGACCGGAGCCACTTCGCAACTCAGGAATCTTGTGTTTTTTGCATGCCGCAATTCGCAACTCAGCCAGTGATGACAGTGCGCAAACCTTGGTTGGCGCTGCTGGCATTGGGTTTTGGGATTTCCTGTGGCTGTCTGGGGAGCTGGCTGCTTCATCAGAGCCAGGAGTCGCGCATGCAACAGCGTTTGCAGCTCAGTGCCGATATGGCAACGCGATCCCTGGAGCAGCGCCTGGGCAGCTATGACCGGCTGCTTGCCAAGCTGGCCGAGCAAATGGGCAGTGATGCGGATGCGGGTCAGCAGATGTTTTCCCAGCATGCCCATGCCTTGCTCAGCCGTGAAAGCCTGGTCGGGCTGCAGGCACTGAGTCTGACCCGTGCGGTGAACGAGGAACTGCACACCGATCTTGCGCGTGATTCCCAGGCCTTCGAGGTTTCCTATGTCTGGCCGTTGATCGACAACGAGGCTCTGGCGGGAAGCAATGCGCGTCAGCCGGCAGCGGCATTTCATGGTCTGATGCAGGCATGGAATTCGCGCCAGATGTCGATGTCGGCACCATTTCGCTTTCTGCAACTGCCCGATAGCCCCAAGGGCGTTGCATTGCGTGCGCCGCTATGGCCCGCTGCTACCCAGGAAGGGGGCTACAACGGCTCCGAGAAGCTGCTTGGAACGGTCGATGCCCGGATCCGGCTCGGTGAATTTGCCAGAGGGCTGGTTCCGGCCAATCTTTATCCGCAGGTCGCTTTCAAGCTGGTGGACCTCAGCCCCGCCGACCCATTGCCCAAGGTCGGCATGGACCACAAACGGCCGGCCTTGCCGCTGTCGCTGCTTGCCAGCGGCTCGGAGATCCTGTTCACCGGCTCCTTGTGGGCGGAGGCGGAAACCCATCCGGAGTTTGCCGCGATCAAGCCGCTGGAGCGACAGATACAGGTGTACGACCGTATCTGGTCGCTGCAGTTCAAGCCCGCGCTCAGCAGCCAGAGACGGCTTGAGCGATACCTGCCATGGCTGGTGCTGGCTGCCGGCCTGCTGGCGGGGCTGGTGCTGGCCGCCTGGGTTTCGGGCTGGTGGCAAAGTCGCTGGAGCTGGAGCCGGCGCCTCAAGTTCAGTGCGCAGGCACGCCAGGAGAGCGACGCGCGCTTTCATGCCATGTGCGAGCAGGCCGCCATGGGCGTGCTCGAGCTGGATATCGCCACGCGCAGCGTGCTCAAGGTCAACCAGCATTTCTGCAGGCTGCTGGGCTACGAAGCCCAGGACATTCACAGGCGCAGCGTGCTGGAGCTGGTCATGCCTGAAGACCAGGCCCAGTGCGCCCAGCTTCTCGAAGGGCTGGACCTGCAGCAGTTTCAGCACAACGCGGGCGAGTTCTGTCTGCGCTCCAAGAGTGGCGCACCGATCTGGGTGGAGCTCAACGCGTTTCTGACCGGGCGTCATGAGTCCCGTCGATTGCAGGTGCTGGTGCAGGACATCAGCGGGCGCAAGCGCCTGGAGCAGATGGAGCGGCTGGGTCACCAGCAGTTGCGCAGTCTCATGCAAAGGTTGCCGGTAGGGCTGGTCATGGAGGATCTGGATGGGCGCCTGGTGTACTGGAACGAGGAGTTTCTGCGTCTGGCCGGCTATGGCGGCAAGCCCAGCGTGTCAACCCAGCAGTGGTGGGAGCGCATGTTCCCCGACACCGCAGAGCGCGAGCGCGTGATCCAGCGCTGGCAGGTCGCCAAGGCACAGGCCAGCCGGATCTTGCAGCTTCGCCGCTCCGAACACGAGCGCGTCGATGGCCAGGACGCGCCGTGGGACGAGCTTGCCACCGAGGCTGCGGCGTGCACCGTATCTGCACAGACCTTGATGCTCAGAGGTCTTGATGGCCTGCGCCGCCCGGTGGCGGTCAGCGCCGTGTTGCAGGCCGATGGATGCCTGATGGTGCTGCAGGACCAGAGCCAGCGCATGGCGGCCGAGCAAGAGGTCCGTCGTCTGGCCTTCTACGACGCCCTGACAGGACTGCCCAACCGCCGCCTGCTGGCCGACCGGCTGCAGCAGGCGCTGGCCATGGCCCAGCGCAAGGCCCATTTCGGTGGAGTGGTACTGCTGGATATCGACAACTTCAAGGCCTTCAACGAGGCCTACGGCCTGGATCAGGGCGATCTGCTGCTGCAGTCGATGAGTCAGCGCATCCGTGGTCTGCTGCCTTCGGGGGCCACGATTGCCCGCCAGGGCGGTGACGATTTTGTGCTGCTGATCGAGGATCTGGGCGGCGACTCCGTGGCGGCAGCCGCCAGGCTGGAGCAGCAGGCCGATCAATGGCTGAACCGCTTGCGCGAGCCCATAGAGATCGGCGGAGTGCTGCGCTCCATCACCGTCAGCATGGGCCTGAGCCTGTTTGGCGAGCCCGAGCTGACGGGTGAGGAAGTGCAGCGCCGCGCTGAAATGGCCATGTACCAGGCCAAGAGTCAGGGACGCAATGTCAGCTGCTTCTTTGATCCGCAGCTGCAATCGGCCTTGCAGGAGCGCCGTACGCTGGAGCAGGACATGCGAGCAGGCCTGCAGGCCGGCGAGTTCGAGCTGTTCTATCAACCCCAGGTGGAAATGGGCAAGGTGATCGGTGCCGAAGGTCTGCTGCGCTGGAAGCACCCTGAAAAAGGTTTTGTTCCGCCCGCCCACTTCATTCCGTTGGCCGAAGAAACCGGCGTCATCCTGCCTCTGGGGGACTGGGTGCTCAGGGCGGCCTGTCAGCAGCTGGCGAAATGGGCCAAGCATCCCCGCTATGCGCAACTGGTGCTCTCGGTCAATGTCAGCCCCAAGCAGTTTCACCAGAGCGGCTTTGTCGAGCAGGTGCTCAAGGCGCTGGCCGAGCATGGGGCCGATGCGCGCCGGCTCAAGCTGGAGCTGACGGAGGGCATGCTGGTGGCCGATGTGGACGACACCATCGCCAAGATGATGCGCCTCAAGTCCTACGGCATCGGATTCTCGCTGGACGATTTCGGCACCGGCTATTCGTCGCTGTCTTATCTGAAGCGGCTGCCGCTGGATCAGCTCAAGATCGATCGCAGCTTTGTGCGTGACGTGCTGACCGACCCCAATGATGCGGCCATTGCCCGCACCATTGTGGCCCTGGCCAAGAGTCTGGGTCTGCATGTGATTGCCGAAGGCGTGGAGACGCAGGCTCAGTGCCGTTTCCTCGAGGGCATACGCTGCTATGCATGGCAGGGCTATCTGATGAGCCCACCCGTGCCGGTCGGCGAGTTCGAGGGCCTGGTCACGAATGGCAATGTGCCGGGTTCTGCGACGCCGGCGCTCAGCCCCGTGTCCATGCGCTGAGGCAGTTGCGGTCTCTACAATGCCTGCTTTTCGCTGTGTGAGAGTACGAATTGCCTGAAATCAAGACCTTGCTGCTGTTTGCCTTGACCGCCGTGGCGGAGATCGTGGGCTGCTATCTGCCCTGGCTCTGGCTCAAGCAGGGTGGCAGCGTCTGGCTGCTGCTGCCTGCAGCGGCCAGCCTGGCATTGTTTGTCTGGCTGCTGACCTTGCATCCCTCGGCCTCGGGCCGCATCTACGCCGCCTATGGCGGCATCTACATCAGCATGGCGCTTTTGTGGCTGTGGCTGGTCGATGGCGTCAAACCCAGCGCCTGGGATATGGCGGGAGTTGCCGTCTGCCTGCTGGGAGCCGGGTTGATCGCCTTTCAGCCGCGCGCCTGAGGCAGCTCTCGGCGGGTTTGGCGGTTGAAATCCGCCCCAGCCCTTAGCGCGAAAGCGCAGGTAGCTATGGTTTGTGTGTATGCAGCAATCTTGGCTGACGAAGGGGCAGGCCGCGTTATGATTCCCTTCTGCTAATGGTTGCGAGCACGGGCAGGGCCTTGAGGCTTTGCATGGCTGCCGTTGCTGTTGGCGTTTCTCTTCCCCACCACAAGCCTTCGCAGGCCAGCTTCTAGACCGACACTGACACTGTGCGCCTGAATTCCATCAAGCTCTCCGGCTTCAAGTCCTTTGCCGAGCCCACCAATTTCATTCTGCCGGGGCAGATGGTCGGTGTGGTGGGACCCAACGGTTGCGGCAAGTCCAACATCATGGATGCGGTGCGCTGGGTTCTGGGCGAGAGCAAGGCCAGCGAGTTGCGTGGCGAGTCCATGCAGGACGTGATCTTCAACGGCACCACGCATCGCAAGCCGTCCAGCCGCGCCAGTGTGGAGCTGAGCTTCGACAACAGCGACCATCGCGCGGGCGGCCAGTGGGGCCAGTTCGGCGAAATCGCCGTCAAGCGCGTGCTCACGCGCGAAGGCAATAGCAGCTACTTCATCAACAACCAGCCCGTGCGTCGCCGCGACGTGCAGGACGTGTTTCTGGGCACGGGTCTGGGGCCGCGTGCCTACGCCATCATCGGCCAGGGCACGATCAGCCGCATCATCGAGTCGCGCCCCGAAGAGCTGCGCCTGTTCCTCGAGGAAGCGGCCGGGGTTTCCAAGTACAAGGAGCGTCGTCGTGAGACGGAAAACCGCCTCTCGGCCACGACCGAGAATCTCACCCGTGTGGAAGACATTCTGCGCGAGCTCAATGCCAATCTGGACAAGCTGGAAAAGCAGGCCGAAGTTGCGGCCAAGTACAACGGCCTGAACGCCCAGGTCACGCTCAAGCAGCATCAGCTGTGGTTCATGAAGCGGGCCGAGGCCGAGGCCGAGCAGGACCGTGTGCGTGTCGAAGGCCTCCAGGTCGTCAACGAGCTCGAAGAGCGCATGGCCGATATCCGCAACAACGAAAGCGGACTCGAGACCCTGCGCCAATCGCACTACGACGCGAGCGATCAGGTCAATCAGGCGCAGAGCAAGCTCTATGAAGCCACGGCCGAGGTCGGCAAGCTGGAAGCCGAGATTCGCTATGTGGTCGAAGGCCGCCAGCGCGTGCAGCAGCGCCTGCAGCAACTGGCAGAGCAGCTGCTGTTGTGGAGCAGCCGCAGCGAAGAGGCCCAGGGCGAGATCGAGAACATCGAAGGCGCGGGCATGGATGCCGAGGAGCAGGCCGAGATGCTGGCCGCACAGCTCGAGGAGCAAAGTGGCCGTCTGCCCGACCTGGAGGAAGCCTGGCACAAGGCGCAGAAGGCCGACGCCGAGCAACGCAACTCCGTGGTGCAGGTGCAGCAGCAGATTCAGGTGCTGGCCGCCGAGCAGCGCAGCCTGGACGAGCAGCGTCGCCAGTTCGAAACCCGTTACGAGCGTTTGCGGACCGACCGCAATGCGCTGGAGACGCCGGACGAGGCACGTCTGAACAATTTGCAGGCACAGCTGGCCGAGGCCCAGGAGCTGGCCGAGATGGCGGATGCCGTGCTCAACGAACTGCAGGACAGCGTGCCGCAGCTCGACGAGGATCGTCGCGCGCGCCAGCAGGCATTGAATGCGGAGAACAGCCGGCATGCCGATCTGTCGGCGCGGCTGGAGGCTCTGAAGGCCTTGCAGGAAAAGGTCAAGACCGATGGCAAGCTCCAGCCCTGGCTGGCCAAGCATGGGCTGGACGGCTTGCAGGGGCTATGGAGCCGCATTGCCATCGAATCGGGCTGGGAAAACGCGCTGGAAGCCGCGCTGCGCGAACGTCTGGGGGCGCTGGAAGTCGGTCGCCTTGACATGGTGCGCGGTTTTCTGGGCTCGGGCGGGCAGGATGCTCCGCCAGCGAGGCTGGCCTTCTTCAGCCAGGCTCAGGCTCCGGGTGTCCCGGCAGATGCGCGCTTTGCGCGCCTCAGCGATCTGCTCAAGATCAGCGACGTCGGCCTGCGCACCGTGCTGGTGGACTGGCTGACGGGCTGCTATACCGCGCCCACACTCGACGAGGCCCTGGCCAAGCGCGCCGATCTGCAGGCCGGCGAGACCATTTATGTGCCCACAGGCCATGCGGTGACCGCGCACAGCGTGACCTTCTATGCCCAGGATTCCGAGCAATCGGGTCTGCTGGCACGGGCGCAGGAGATCGAGCATCTCGAGAAGGAAGTCCGTGCCCAGTCACTGATTGCCGATGAGTCGCGCTCGGCTCTGGTACGCGCCGAAAGCGCTTATGCCGATGCCTCGCAGCGCCTGGTGTCCGCGCGCCGCGAAGCGAGTGAGTCGCAAAGCCGGGCCCATGAGCTGCAGGTCGAAACCCTGCGCCTGTCGCAGCTGGCCGAGCAGGCGCGTGCCCGCAATGCACAGATCACGGCGGATCTGTCCGAAGTCGAAGCCCAGCTCTCCGATATTGAAGAGCGCAAGGTGGCTGCCGAGGCGCGCTTCGAGGAACTGGACATGCAGCTGGCCGACAGCCAGGAGCGCCATGCCCAGCTGGGCGATCGCGTGCTGGATGCCGAGCGTCGCTTGAACGAGTCGCGCGAGCAGCTGCGCAGCCTGGAGCGTCAGGCCCAGGAGGCGACCTTCTCGCAGCGCACGCTGCACGCGCGTCGCGCGGAGCTGTCTCGCACCATCGAAACCGCCAGCCAGCAAACCAGATCGCTGGCCGATGAGCAGCAGCGCGCCCAGGACGAACTGGCCCGGCTGTCGGATGCGGCAGCGCAGGGCGGTCTGCAGGATGCGCTGGACTTGAAGATGCAGCGCGAAAAGGACGTTGCCGAGCGCCGCAGCGAATATGAGGATCTGACGAACAAGCTGCGCGCCAGCGACGAGCGTCGCCAGAGCCTGGAAAAGGCGCTGGATCCGCTGCGCCAGCGCATCACCGAATTCCAGCTCAAGGAGCAGGCTGCGCGCCTGGGCCTGGAGCAATACAGCAATCTGCTGACCGAGGCCAATGCCGATCTGGCGGCGGTGTCGCAATCCATTGCCGAGGGCAATGTGCGTCTTCACGGTCTGCAGGGCGAGATAGATCGTCTGCATCGGGAAATTCAGGCCCTGGGGGCGGTGAATCTGGCCGCGCTCGACGAGCTGACCCTGGCACGCGAACGCAAGACCTTCCTCGATGCGCAGATGGACGATCTGACCAAGGCCATGAATACCCTGGAAGAGGCGATCCGCAAGATCGACGCCGAGACGCGGGATCTGCTGACCGGCACCTTCGATATCGTCAATCGTCACTTCGGTCGCATGTTCCCCGAGCTGTTCGGCGGCGGTCAGGCCAAGCTGGTGATTACCGGCGACGAAATCCTCGATGCCGGCGTGCAGGTGATTGCCCAGCCGCCGGGCAAGAAGAACCAGACCATTCACCTGCTCTCGGGCGGCGAAAAGGCCTTGACCGCGATTGCGCTGGTGTTTGCCATCTTCCAGCTCAACCCTGCGCCCTTCTGCTTGCTGGATGAAGTGGATGCGCCGCTGGACGATGCGAACACCGAGCGCTATGCCAAGCTGGTTCATAGCATGAGCAAGGGCACCCAGTTCCTGTTCATCAGCCACAACAAGATCGCCATGGAAATGGCGGAGCAGTTGATCGGTGTGACCATGCAGGAGCAGGGCGTTTCACGAATTGTTGCGGTGGACATGGAGTCCGCCCTCTCCATGGCTGAGCTATCCTGAGCCCGGTCATCCTCCTATTGAAGAACCGTTTTCTCACATGAGTAACTTGCAAATCAGTCTGGCCGTCCTGGGAGTGGTGCTGTTGGCGCTGATCGTTGCCTACAACGCCTGGACTGCGCGTCGCAATGCTCCCAGGCGGGCCGAGCCCGAGGAAGAAAGCACAGATCCTCAGCGTCTCGAACCCGGCATGAACACTGTCGGTCATGGCGCGGATCTGACCAAGTACCAGCACGAGCCCGTGCTGGGCGATTTTGGCAACGCCATTCCCGGAACCGAGCCTCTGCAGATGCCGGAGTCCGTGGGGCGCTTTGCCGAAGCCGATGCCGAGCTGGCCCGACTTGTGGCGCGCGAAGCCCATGAAGAAGCACAGCGCCAGGAAGCTCTGGCTGCCGCACAGCAGAAAGCCGAGCTTGCCGAAGCCGGGCACGCCGGGGCGATGCAAGAGGCGACCGCTCAGCGCACGGATGCCGCCATTGCTGCCGTGACCGAGCAGGCTGTGGAGCCCGTGTTGACGGACGCCCCTCTGGCCGTTTCGATTCCTCCTGCCTCGTCCGTGGAGCGCCGTGGCCATCTGGATGCGCTGATCGATGCGATCGCGCCTGTCACGGTGGCTCAGATCGTTCCTGGCGAAGTGGCTCTGCAGGCCCAGCCCAGCACCCGCCGTGCCGGCAACAAGCCGTTTGCCATCGAGGGCATAAACCAGGAGAGCAGGCAGTGGGAGCCGCTGCAGACCGGTCAACGCTATCTGGGTTTTCAGGCCGGGGTGCAACTGGCCAACCGTACCGGTGCGCTCAACGAGATCGAGTTCTCGGAGTTCGTCACCAAGGTCCAGCGCTTTGCCGATGCGCTGGGCGCCATGGCCGATGTGCCCAATATGCTCAACGAGGTCTCGCGGGCACGCGAGCTCGATCAGTTCGCCAGCGAGCACGATGCGCAGCTGAGCTTTATGCTGCGGGCGCGTCAGGCATCCTGGAGTGCCGGTTATGTGCAGCAGAATGCGCAGCGCCTGGGCTTTGTCATCACGCCCATGCCGGGGCGCATGGTGCTGGCCTCGCCCATCCAGGGCCTGCCGCCCGTGCTGGTACTGAACTACGACCCCCAGGCCGCCATGGGCGACGATCTGGATCAGTCCGTCGTGCGCGAATTCCTGCTCAGCCTGGACGTGGCCCAGGTACCGCGCGGGCAGCAGCCGTTTGCGCGTCTGCGCCAGGTGGCGGAGCAGCTGTGCCAGACCATGGACGGCGTGCTCTGCGACCAGAATGGCTATCTGCTGCCGGTCTCGGCGCTGGACCCGATTCAGCATGACCTGGAGCTGCTCTACGACAAGCTCGACAGCGCAGAGCTGTCGGCCGGATCGCTTCTCGCCAGAAGGCTTTTCAGCTAAAACAAACAGGGCCAACGATGTTGGCCTTTTTTATCCCAGACCGTGAATTTCCAGCGGGCAGAGCATGACCGAGAATTTAGACCTTTTTTCCGCTGAGTCCCAGGGCCAGAAAGCGCAGGATGCTATCAATGCGGGGGTGCCGGGAAGCGTGACGAGCAAGGTGGCTGCATTGCGCGCCCAGCTCTGGCAATGGGCACATGAGTACTACGTGCTCGATGCTCCCACGGTGCCTGATGGCGAATACGACCGTGTCTATCAGCAACTGGAAGCACTCGAAGGCGCTTACCCGGCCCTCGTCACCCCGGACTCGCCCACGCAACGCGTGATCGGTGCAGTGCTGGATGGCCTGACGCCCGTGCGTCATGCCGTGCCCATGCTCAGCATTCAGACCGAGACCGACAATGAGGCCACGGGCGCCATGGCCTTCGACCAGCGCGTGCGCAAGGAGTTGGGGCTGGATGCATCCGCAGCTGCCATCGAGTATGTGGCCGAACCCAAGTTCGACGGTCTGGCCATGAATCTGCGTTATGAAAACGGCCGCCTGGTGCAGGCCACCACGCGCGGCGATGGCGAGGTGGGGGAAGACGTCACCCACAATATCCGTACCATTCGCCAGATTCCGCTGTCCCTGCCCGCAGATCGCAATGTGCCGCCCGTGGTGGAGGTGCGCGGCGAGGTGCATATGGCCAAGGCCGATCTGGAAAAGCTCAATGCGCGCCAGCAGGCTGCCGGTGCCAAGACCTTTGCCAACCCGCGCAATGCGGCAGCCGGCTCGGTGCGGCAACTCGACTCGAGTATCGCGGCCCAGCGCCCGCTGTCGTTCTTCGCCTACGGCCTGGGTGAGATCACGCCGCCAGAGCAGGGCGGGCCGGACTTCGGCACGCACTACGCCATGCTGCAGACGCTGAGATCCTGGGGGTTTCCGGTGGCACCGCAGGTCGCCCTGGCACGGGGTGCTTCCGAGCTGGTCGCGTTTCACCAGCGCATCGGAGCCGAGCGCGCCAATCTGCCTTATGAAATCGACGGCGTGGTCTACAAGGTCAACAGCCTGGCCCTGCAGCGTCGGCTGGGCTTCAAGTCGCGCGAGCCGCGTTGGGCCGTGGCGCACAAATATCCCGCACAGGAGATGCCTACGCTGATGGAAGCCATCGACGTGCAGGTGGGGCGCACGGGCAAGCTCACGCCCGTGGCGCGCCTGGCTCCGGTGCAGGTGGGCGGTGTGGTGGTGACCAATGCCACCTTGTCCAATCTGTTCGACATTCGCAAGAAGGGTGTGCGCGTGGGCGACCAGGTCATAGTGCGCCGTGCGGGCGACGTGATCCCCGAGGTGGTGGGGCGGGTGCCGGGCGAGCGGCCGGTTTACGTGCCGAACTTCCGCATGCCCAGGACCTGTCCCATCTGCGCCAGCGCGGTGGTGCGCGAAAAAGGCGAGGCCAATCACCGTTGTACGGGCGGCCTGTTCTGCGGCGCGCAGCGCAAGGAGGCCATCTTGCACTTTGCGCATCGCCGTGCCATGGATATCGAAGGTCTGGGCGACAAGCTGGTCGATCAGCTCGTGGATGGCCAGGTGGTACGCGTGCTGCCAGACCTTTACAGACTGGGCCTGAGTTCGCTGGCGGCGCTGGATCGCATGGCCGAGAAGTCGGCCCAGAACGTGCTGGCGGCCCTGGAGAAATCCAAGAGCACCACGCTGCAGCGCTTTCTGTTTGGTCTGGGCATCCGCAATGTGGGCGAGTCCACGGCCAGGGATCTGGCCAAGCATTTCGGCAAGCTCGATGCCATCATGGACGCCAGCGTGGAGGAGTTGCTACAGGTCAAAGATGTGGGGCCGGTGGTGGCCGACAGCATTCACACCTTTTTTGCCCAGCCCCATAACCGTGAGGTGGTGGAGCAGCTGCGCGCCTGCGGCGTGCACTGGGAGGAAGGCGAGCCAGTCGAGAAAGCGCCCCAGATTCTGGCTGGGCTGACCGTGGTACTGACCGGTACCTTGCCCACACTGGGCCGCGACGTGGCCAAGGACATGCTGGAGGCGGCGGGAGCCAAGGTCTCGGGTTCGGTCAGCAAAAAAACCAGCTATGTGGTGGCAGGGGCTGAGGCTGGCAGCAAGCTGGCCAAGGCCGAGGAGCTGGGCGTGCCTGTGCTGGACGAGGCCGGGATGCTGGCATTGCTGCGGGGCGAGCAGCCCGGTTGAACCATCTGTGAAAGTGGCAGGGAAGGCCTTATGAACAAATTGCGACGCAAACCCGTGGTGGGCCTGGCCCTGGGCAGCGGCTCTGCGAGAGGCTGGGCGCATTTTGGGGTGTTGCGCGCGCTGCGCGAGGCAGGCGTCAGCCCCGACATCATCTGCGGCACTTCCATTGGTTCGCTGGTCGGTGCAACCTACGCGGCCGGCGAGATGGATGCCTTCGAGAGCTGGGTGCTGGGTCTGGGCAAGCGCAAGGTCTTCGGCTTCATGGACTTCAATCTGGGCGGCGGCCTGCTCAAGGGCGAGAAGATCATCGAGTTCTGGCGCGAGAATTTCGTGCAGGAAACCGTGGAGGAGCTGGGCACGCCGTTCGGCTGCGTGGCCACCGACCTGCAGACGGGAGCCGAAGTCTGGCTGCGCAAGGGCTCGATTGCCGAGGCCGTGCGTGCTTCCATCGCCCTGCCCGGATTGTTCACCCCGGTGATGCGTGAAGGGCGGTTGCTGGTCGACGGCGGCCTGGTCAATCCTGTCCCGGTCTCGCTGGCGCGCGCCATGGGGGCGGATATCGTCATTGCCGTCGATTTGAATGCCGACATCATGCGCAGGCATATGAGAGCTGCGGACATGGGCGAGAGCGAGCTCAGGATGCACGGGCGCGAGCTCAAGGTCTCGGCGCTGCATAGGGAAGACGAGGAGCCCCCGCTGCCGCTGGGCCAGATTCCCGAAGCGCTGGCCGCGAACGGTTCACCGCTCGGCTGGACAGGGGCCTGGAAGCGCAGCATGACCAGCGTGAAGACGCTGTCCTCAACCGTCATGCGCAGGGGGCGCAAGGGGGGAGGGTTTGACGAGGGTGACGACTCCATGCCCGTGCCCTCGCTGGTCAATGTGGTCATGGCCAGTGTCAACATCATGCAGATGCGCATCACGCGCAGCCGCATGGCGGGAGACCCGGCCGAGGTGCTGATAGCGCCGCGTCTCTCGCATGTCGGACTGATGGATTTCTACCGGGGGCGTGAGTCCATCGACGAAGGCTATGCCGCAACCCAGCTGGCGCTGCCTGCGCTCAGGGACTGGGGGCTGTAGTCCTGAATCCGGCGCCCGCCCGCTCAGCTGCGGATATAGGTCCAGCCATCCTGCTGCATGCGGGCGATGGCTTCCACGGCGCCCATGGGCAGCACCTGAATGTTTTCGGGGGCGCTCAGGCCGTTGTTTCTGAGCGTGTTGGGGCATAACAGCACCTGCGCCAATGCCGGACCCAGATCGTCCGGCTGGTCCAGCACGGCTTGCACAGCCTGGGCGTTGACGACGATCCAGACCTTCAGCTCGGGGTTGGCGGCTTTCAGGTTCTTGAAATTACCGCGTGCGCGGGCCAGCGCTTGCGGACTGGGGGCGTGCAGCACGATGCGGCTGGCAGGGCTCAGGGCGGGCAGCAGGGTCTTCCAGTCAGGGCGGCTCATGGTATTTGTATGGATTTGCTACCGTGATGATAGCTGCTTGCATAGTCGGTGCATGGGTTTTGAGGCAATTCACCTCTTATTGAGGGCTTGGCTTGCCTGGGGTGTTGTCGAGCAGTTCTTCAAGCAGCCCCGGCGGCATGCCGGTGCGGATCTGCACCAGGCCCTGGACGTTCTTCCAGATCGTCACGGGCGTGGCGCGCAAGCCCGCACTGCTCATCAGCGCAGCGTTATTGGCCAGCGCATCGCGGGCCGACATAGGGATGCGCTGCAGCGGCGCAATGCCAAGGGCATCGGGATTTTTGCCAGGGGCATCGGCATAGGCCATGGCGTGGCTGGCCAGAGCCTGCTCCGGAACCCGGGAGCCCAGAATGGCAGCGGCCTTGCCCTCGCTGCTGGGACGCAGCATGCCGACCAGAATATGGCGCAGCTGCAACTGGCCTGCCTGCACCAGCGGCCTTGCTTCGCGCCAGAGCTGGTTGCAGTAGGGGCAGTTGGGGTCGGTGAACACATAGGCGATGCGAGGGGCATCAGGCCTGCCATCGGCAATCCAGCGGGTGTTTTCCAGATCGGCCCAGAGTTCCTGACCCATGGGCTGCTGTACCGCGCTGTGCAAGGCCTTGGCGTTCACATCCTTGCCCTGGGCATCGATGACGGTGCCGATCACCCAGTGCTTGCCGTCAGGCATGCGGTAGATGGGAATCGGCTGCTGATCGCGGTAGGCAGCCCAGGCCTTGAGGCCGCCGGAGCTTTGCATGGGTCCCACGATCTGCAGGCCCTGTTCGGCCAGGAACTGCGCCGACGGCAGATCGCCGGCTGCAACACTGCTTGCGGCGGCTTTGCTGGCGGCAATCACATCGCGGGCATGGGCCACGGCCACCACGGTAACGGCAGTGGCGGCGAGCACGGGAAAAATCAGTGCAGAAAGCGGGCATGACAGCGGCAGTGGGCGGGGCACGATAAACCTTTGTCAGTCTTGAGTCATGGAGCAGGTCGAGCAGGTCGAGCAGGGGCAATGGTGCGCAGCTGTTCGGCCAGGGTGGCACGCGAGAGCTCTCCCATGCGCATGGATCGGAGCTGCCCGCTCGCGTCATAGAAATAGGTGGAAGGCAAGCCGCGCTGCTGCCAGTGCCGGCTGGCGAGCTGCTCCGGGTCCAGCAGCACCTGGGAGACGGGCAAGGGCATGGATTGCAGATAGCGCAGCACGGTGGCCGCGTCCTCGCCCTGGTTGATCCAGATGAAACGCACTTCCGGATGGTCTTTTTGTGCCTGGGCCAGTACCGGCATTTCGCGTTTGCAGGGCGGGCACCAGCTGGCCCAGAGGTTGATGGCCAGCGCCTGGCCCCGATAGCTGCGCAAGTCCGTGGGCTGAGCGCCAGCGCTGACCAGCGTCAGCGCTGGTAGCAAGGGCCTGGTGGGCTCCACCCAGTTGCGCAGCGCATAAGCCGTCACGAGGATGAAAGCCCCCAGTCCCAGGGACTGCAGCATGCCGCGCCGCAAAACCGCATGCCGACGTGCGCTCCAAGCGCCCCAGAGTGCTGCCGCCAGCAGTCCGGCCCAGAGGTTCCAGCCGCCATCGCGAATATCCAGGATCTGCAACGCGCCGGTCGGAGATGCCCTCAAGGACGACCAATACTCGGGCCACCATTGAGCTACATAGGTCGCACGTGCCGCCAGCAGCCCAGCCAGCGTGGCACGCAGCAGCAGGGCCTCCATGGGCTGAGCGCCTTGGCGCTGCTTGCGCCTCGCCCACCACTGGCTTGCAAACATGGCCAGAAACGTTGCAAGTGCCATGCTGGGAAAGGCAAGAGGGCCGATCAGCACACTGGCCGGCAGTGCCAGTGCCTGCAGTGGGCTGGCTGAAGCGGCTGCGGTATTGACAGGATCCGGGGTGGTTGGCTGCGCCGTCTTGTCCAGGTCCAACTGAGCGGCTCTGATGCTCTGCTGCTGCACCGGGTAGCAGATGCCGGCCTCGGCGCAACCCTGCCACTGCAATTCCAGCGGCCACTGCTCGGGTCTCTCGGGCAGCGCGGCCTGAACGCGCAGCTCCTGATGAAAGACTTGCACATTGCCAAAAAAGGCATCGTCCCGCGACTGCCCCTGAGGAATCCGCAGCGGCAGCGCCTGGCCCAGCGCATCGCGCAGGCGCAGTTGGTCGCGGTAGAGGTAATGGCCGGGGGCAATAGTCCAGTGCAGCTCCAGCCGGCGACGATCGTCGGCCTCTGTCCTGATGGCGTTTTGCTCCGGTGGCGTCAGTGCAAAAGCCTGTTCAGCACCCAGAATCGAGGATTGCGCAGCGGATCTGCCAGCGCTCAGGCCGGGCGGGCTCAGCGGCTGTGACCACGCAGCCGTGCCTGCCAGCAGCAGGGCTGAAAGCAGAGCTTGGACTGCGATGAAGCGAAGAAACATGAGCGAGCGGAGGTGGTCGGTCCTGGATGGGGCTGGCCGTGATCTTGGGCGCAGGGGATTAAGCAGGGGTTAACGCTGCGAAAAGACAAATCTGCGATGCTCGCCCGATTCGGATAAACAAGGCGCTCAACACCTGCCCGGTTGCTGGAAACGATGGTGCGGGTGACGGTTGCGCAATGAAAAAATGCATGTGCTGTTAGTGGAAGATAACGCTTTGGTCGCCAGCGGGGTGAAGGCGGGCCTGCAGCTACAGGGCTTTGGTGTGGACGTGGTGGGTTGCGCCAGCCAGGCCGATGCGGCGCTCAAATCCTCCCACTTTGACGTGTGTGTGCTGGATCTGGGTCTGCCTGATGAGGATGGTCTGCATCTGCTGGCGCGCTGGCGCAGCCAGGGGCTGGCGCTGCCCGTGCTGGTGTTGACCGCACGTGATGCAGTGGGTCAGCGTATCGAAGGATTGCAGACCGGGGCCGACGACTATCTGGTCAAGCCCTTCGATCTGCACGAACTGGCGGCGCGACTGCATGCGCTGCTGCGCCGTGCTGCGGGGCGTACCGTGGACTGGATCGTGCTGGGCGATGTCAATGTGGATCTGGCTGCCGGCCAGGCCATGCGTGGGGGCTGTGCCGTGGATTTGTCGCGCCGTGAGTGGGCGCTGCTGCGTGCGCTGCTGCAGTCACCAGGGCGCGTGCTAAGTCTGGAGCAGTTGCGCGACAGCCTCTACGGCTACAGCCTCGATGTGGAGAGCAATGCCGTGAACGTGCATGTGCATCACCTGCGCCGCAAGCTGGGCTCGGACATGGTGGAGACCGTGCGTGGCGTGGGCTTCAGATTGGGGCGTGTGCAAGGGGGCGGGCGCTGATGCGCAGTCTGCGGGTCCGCTTGCTGGTCTGGCTGTGCCTGGCGCTGTGCACGCTATGGGGTGGCGTGGCCGCCTGGATGTTTGCCGACATGCGGCATGAGCTGCGCTCGGTGCTTGACGACCGGCTGATCGCCTCGGCCCGCATGGTGGCGGGCATCGTCCATCAGTTCAAACCCCAGAACGCCAGTCCTGAGGACTGGGGCCCCATGCTCAACGTGGTGGCGCGCGATGGCGTGGCCTGCGAGGTCAGCATGATTCGCAGCGAGGTGCAGACCGCCCCCGCGCCTGGCGCCATGGAGGCAGCCGCTGCTGCCGAGGCTGGCGGAGCCACGGGCAAGGCGGATGCGCGCCCGGCCCTGATTCCTGCGTCTCCGCTGGATGTGCCGCGTGTCAGGGCTGCAAAGACTGGCAGTACCGCCCCTGGCGGGACTGCAGAATCTGGTCGTGGCGCCGAACCCGGCGATTCCCAGGTGCTGGCCCGCACCGCAGGCGCACCCAGCTTCCAGGGGCCGCTGCCGCTGGGCTTCTCGAGCATCACCAAAGGCGGCAAGCCCTGGCGCACCTATGTGCTCGAGGAGCATGGCGTGCGCATTGCCACGGCCGACCGCATCGATGTGCGTGAGGGCCTGATCCATGGCTTTGCCTACACCATCATCCTGCCCTTTGTGCTGGCACTGCTGGCCAGCATGGTGCTGATGTGGTGGGGCGTGACGCGCGGCCTGCGGCCGCTGGAGTCGCTGCGCCAGGAGTTGAGCCAGCGTCCGCCCGGCGACGACTCTCCCGTGGCGCAAGGCCGGCAGGTCAGGGAACTGGCGCCGCTGGTGCAGACCATCAATCACCTGCTGCAGCGCGTGCACCGAGCCATTGAGCGCGAGCGCCGCTGGAGCGACGATGCCGCCCATGAGCTGCGCACTCCGCTGACAGCCGTCAAAACCCATGTGCAGGTGGCGCAGATGGCGGTGGCCCATGCAGGCGCACAGATGGTGGCGTTGACGGAACATTCGCCTGCCGCAAACCCGGGCATTGCTTCCAGGCCTGTTTCGCAGACCATGCAGTGGCAGATGACCCGGCAGGCCCTCGAGCAGGCGGGACAGGGGGTGGAGCATTTGCAGCACACGCTGGAGCAATTGCTGCTGCTGGCCAGGCTGGATTGCCAGCCGGCAGCTGAGGAAGGCTGTGGCTTCCGCGGCGAGCCGGCCTGTGGCTGGGAGGCTCTGGAAAAGGCCCGGGAGCTCACTGCCACGGCCATTCCGTCCGGATCGCAGCGCTTGCGCTGGTCGTCAGATCAGGATTTGGAGGATGCCCGGCTGCAGGCTTTGCGCGTGGCCCTGCCTCAGCCCCTGCTGGTGTCGGCATTGCGCAATCTGATGGAGAACGCCTTGCACTATGGGCAGACGGCAGACGCAGGGCCTGGCGAATCTTCGGTGCTGCTTGGTCTACGTCATGTTTCGCACCTGGTGCAGCCTGATGCCGACAAGCTGCAGGCAACGCCTGCCAATTCCTGCGGTTATCTGGAGTTCACGGTAATCGATCATGGACCCGGGCTGAACAGCGAGGACTGTGCCGTGGCGACCCAGCGCTTCTGGCGCAAGCAGCATCAGGCCCATGGCAGCGGCCTGGGCCTGGCAATCGTGCAGCGCATCGCACAGAGCGGCGGCGGTGAGCTGGAATTGCTGCCCCTGGCGCAATGGAGGCAGCAGAACGGCCAGGCGGAGCCTGCGGTGACGGGGCTGGTGGCGCGTTTATGTCTGCCGATCAAGCCCTGTGCGGCATTGCCCGATTAGCCCGGTCCTGCAGCGGCAGCCAATTGCTGGCGGCATTAATTGGCTCTTAATCTTCCCTCGGTATCTTCGGGCCATGTGCTTGCTGTCATGGCTTGCTTCGGCCGTGACTGCCCAGCTCAGACGTAGGCGTCAGGCACAGGCCTGATGCGCGGCAGATCTGCGCCGCCCAAACCTCCATTCCCAAGATGAATCGCTTGAACACAAAGACTCTGCCCCGGTCGTGGGTAGCTGTCGGCATTTCCATGCTGATGGCGACCAGCGCCTGGGCACAAGAACCTGCCGCCGCCAAGGCCGCATTGAACGGAAACTCCGCTGCCGGGGCCAGGATTGCCCAGTCCGGTTCGGCGGGCGGTGCGGCTGCCTGTGCCAGCTGCCATGGTGCCAAGGGTGAGGGCCAGGCCGGCTTTCCTGCCCTGGCGGGCCAGCATGCTGGCTACCTGGAGCGTCAGTTGAACCAGCTGGCGGCCGGCGCCCGTCAATCTGTTGTCATGGCTCCCATGGCCAAGGCCATGAGCGCGCAGGAGCGCGCCGATGTAGCAGCCTATTACGCGAGCTTGCCATTGCCGATCAAGAGCGTGCGCGGTGCCTTGCCTGGCAAGAGCGACGATGGTGGCGCCTGGCTGGTCGAGCGCGGCCGCTGGGCCGACGGCATTCCTGCCTGTGCGCAGTGCCATGGCCCTGGCGGCGTGGGCGTGGGCAATGATTTTCCGGCCATCGGCCATCTGACGGCCGACTACATGCAAGGCCAGATCGACGCCTGGAACAAGGGGCAGCGCGAAGCCGGCCCTCTGGGTCTGATGGGCGCAGTGGCCAGGAAGCTCACGGCCGAGGACATCAAGGCCGTGGCTGCGTATTACCAGCGCCTGCATGCCCCCGCTGCCTCTGCAGCGGCCACCAAGCCTTAAGTGTTCGGGAGTTGACTATGTCGGACCAACAACAAACAGCTTCTCAAAGCTCCAATTTCGCTGAATACGCCGTGGTGGCCTGCCTGTTTGCAGGTCTGGGCGGAGCGCTCTGGTATGGCATGAGCATCAGCCGACCCCAAAAGGCCGAAGAGCCCGTCAAGGTGGCAGCGCCTGCGGCAGACACCAGGGCCATGGTCGTGGCTGCCAAGCCTGGCGAATTCACACCTCCCGGTGTGAGTGACTACCCGGAAGGCCCCATGGGCGAGTGGGTGCGCCGCGGCGAAGCCATCTTCACGCGCACGCCGACCAATGCCGTGGGCTTCTCGGGCAATCCGCTGAGCTGTACCAACTGCCACCTCGATGCGGGTCGTCTGAAAGGCGCTGCTCCCATGTGGGGGGCCTATCCCATGTACCCGGCCTATCGCAAGAAGACCGATCATGTGGACACGTTTGCCGAGCGTGTGCGCGGCTGCTTCATGTACTCCATGAACGGCAAGGCGCCGGATGACGGTCATGATGTTCTGGTGGCTCTGGAGTCCTACGCCTTCTGGATGGCCCAGAAGGCGCCCACCGGAGAGAAGCTGCCCGGTGCCGGCTTCCAGAAAGCGGGCCAGCCCGGAACGACACCCACTTACGAAGCCGGTGCCAAGGTGTATGAAGCCAAGTGCGCGCTATGCCATGCCGCGGACGGCAACGGCCAGTTCGTCGGCGATGTGGCCGTGTTCCCGCCGCTGTGGGGCAAGGACTCCTATAACTGGGGGGCCGGCATGCACGATATCGACAAGGCGGCCAACTTCATCAAGAACAACATGCCTTATGGCAATGCAACCCTGAGCGATCAGGAGGCCTGGGATGTGGCCACCTTCATCAACAGCCAGGAGCGTGGCCAGGACCCGCGCTTCAACGGCAATCTGCAGGCCACGGCCGAAAAGCACCATGGCAAGTACTCCATGTACGGCAAGGAAGTGAACGGCAAGCTGCTCAAGGGTCTGTAAATGGACACTTGATCGGGTCTGCTGGATGCATGACCGGGGCCAGTCCTGCAGCAGGGACTGGCCTTCTTTTTTGATGATCCCGGTGACGAGAATCTGCGCCCCTCCAGGTCTTCACCGAATCATCAGCGCTGCGTTCGGTCTCGGTCACAAAGCTGTGAAGTGGCAGGGTAAAGCAAAAATCTGAATGAAATTGCGCTAAAACGCATGCCCATAAAGCGCTAATAGCTCACTTTTTGAGAGTGTCAAAAAAGCCCGGCGAACCGGGCTTTGGCATGGGCGAAACCTCAAAGATCAGGCCATGAACAGATAGTGGTCCACGAGCAGGGCGAGAAACAGCAGGCTCAGGTGAAGCAGCGAAAACCTGAAGGTGCGGCGCGACAGCTCGTCCGAGTAATTGCGGTACAGAGCCACGGCATAGACGATAAAGCCAGCGCCCAGCACGACAGCCGCAAACAGATACAGCCAGCTGCTCATGCCGTACATAAAGGGCAGCAGACCGGCCGCAAACAGCACCACGGTGTAGAGCAGAATCTGCAGGCGCGTGTATTCGCTGCCATGGGTCACGGGCAGCATGGGCAGGCCGGACTGGCGGTAGTCCTCGACACGATACAGGGCCAGCGCCCAGAAGTGGGGAGGGGTCCAGAGGAAGATGATGAGGAACAGAATCAATGCCTCGGGGCCGACATTGCACGTCATGGCTGCCCAGCCCAGCACTGGGGGCATGGCGCCAGAGGCTCCGCCGATAACGATGTTCTGTGGCGTGGCGGGCTTGAGCACCACGGTGTAGATCACCGCATAGCCGACAAAGGTGGCCAGCGTCAGCCACATGGTCAGCGCATTGGTCCAGAGCAGCAAAATTGTGGCACCGATCATGCAGAGAATGGCCGAGAAGGCCAGTGCCTGCTGACTGGAGAGCTCGCCGCGCGCCGTGGGGCGCCAGGAGGTGCGCTTCATCTTGGCATCGATATGGCGCTCCACCAGGCAATTGAAGGCCGCAGCGGCAGCTGCTACCAGCCAGATGCCGACGCAGGCAACACCCATATGGATCCACTGGTTGGCCGTGGGCCATCCGGGAACGGCCAGCACCATGCCGATCAGGGCGCAGAACACGATGAGCTGCACCACGCGCGGCTTGGTCAGCGCGTAGAACTGGCTGATTCGCGAGGTGTTGTTCAACAAGGCTTCACTTTGACTCATGCAATCACTCTTTTACGCTATGCCTCAGGCTGGGCGGCGCGCCATTTCAGGGTCGGGGGCGGCGACGGCATTTGAGCGCGTCACGGCCAGACTCCAGACCACAATCGTTACCAGGGCCGCGGCTCCACCGGTGTGAAGCACGGCCGCAACCAGAGGCCAGTCCAACACCACGTTGGACAGACCCGTCAAAACTTGCAGCACTGCAAAAAAACCCAACAGCCGTCGCTGCTTGGCCAGTGCCGGAGCATGGCGCAATGCCCACCACAGACTGGCCAGTGCCAGAACCACCACATAGGCCGCCAGACGGTGGGTGTAGTGAATGGCGGTCAGTGCTTCGAAGCTGATATGGCCGCCGTCCTTGAGCATGCCCAGGGGGCGCCAGATCTGCAGCGCTTCGGCAAAATTCATGGTCGGCCACCAACTGCCCTGACAGCCGGGGAAGGTCGTGCAAGCCAGGACGGCGTAATTGGTGCTGACCCAGCCGCCCAGGCTGACCTGGACGACGAGCAGCGCCAGGCAAAGCCACAGCGCAATGCGCAAGCCTCTGGCGATCAGGGCCGGAGACAGACCGGTCTGCTGCAGGCTCAGGCCCGAAGCAGGAATGGCCAGCAATGCCAGCAAGCCGGTACCGCCCAGCAAGTGCAGCGTGACGATGGCCGGAAACAGCTTCATGGTGACTGTCAGTGCCCCAAACGCACCCTGGATGCAGACCCATACCAGTGCCAGGGTCGGCCACCAGGGGTTGGCAGCGCCACTGAATGATATGTGTCGGCCTGCCCGCCAGGCGGTGCCTGCCTGCTTCCAGCTCATGACCGTCATCGCAATGATGAGCACGCCGACCGTGGTCGCCAGATAGCGGTGAATCATTTCCACCCAGGCCTTGCCATGGGTGACCGGGCCGGTCGGCATGGCAGCCTGCGCTTCGGAGATCTGGGCATGTGCCGCGATGGGGCTGGCTGTGCCATAGCAGCCAGGCCAGTCCGGGCAACCCAGGCCTGAGTCCGTCAGACGGGTGAAGGCGCCGAACAGAACCAGGTCGAAGGTCAGAAACAGCGTCAGCACACATAGTGCCTGGAGGCGTCTGCCGGAGCCGGTGCCGCGATTGCGCCACCAGACCCAGCATAAAGGCCCAAGAGCCAGGACCAGACCAAAAGCCATCAGCTCCAGTGCAGGAGCCAGGTCGTATAGCTGCTGCTCTGTCATGCCATTGCTCCGGGGGCCATCTTCCAGCGCCTGGCCGCCTGCACTTCAGGCAGGGCAGGGCAGTCGGCGGTCAGGGCAAAATCGCAAAAGCAAAGCGGCATGGTTCGGCAGGGGCGGCCAGTGCTTGGCCTGTATTTACAGAAATTCTTGAAGATCTTGGTCAAGCGCAGAACGAGAGAAAACCTGACTGTACGTAGCGAGCCTTGTGCGCTCCAGGGCCAGGACTCTGCTCGACGCTTGGAGCAGCAGTTGAATGCAGGCTCTTTGATCCCGCACAATTTTACCCATGTGATTTGAGGCTAGGCAGCCGTGACCTGAGTGCCCCTAACAAAGTGGAAGAAAGACTTGCCTTCCAGATCTGCTTTCGTTGAGTCCGTGAGGCAGGAATTGCCCCGATGCTCTGACCTTGGACGAAGGCCTGAGGCTGAGCCTGCTGTAGGGAACCCGAGAGGGTCCAAGGCATGCAAGGCCGGCCGGTCCAGCAAGCATGGCTGGTATCTGCAGTCATTGAGGCCGCAAAGCTGCAGGGCAACGGCCAGCCGGATGCGCTTTGCCGTGAAACCCGGCCGTGTGCCTGCTCCAGGCCGAACGCGATCTGTGGCAATCAGGGAAGCGACTGTGCTCGTCCTTAGCTGCGACCGGGTTTCCGATCCGAGGCGGGCTGTGGCCACCCAAGGTGGCCGAGGCTACCTCACGATTCAGGCTTGGATCATTTGTCCGACATCGATACGGTTGCCATCAGGGTCTTCAAACACGAATGCCCTCAGGCCATAGTCCTTGTCCTGAAGGCTCTTGATGATTCTCAAGCCGTATTGATGGCAGATGGTGTGCAGCGCATCAACGTTGTCGACCAGGAGATGCGCGACATTGAATTTCACGGCTTTGTGGCTGGGCTGCAGGCTCAGGTGCAGCTCGCCGTGATGCCGCTTCAGGATCATGAATCCGACGGGGTTCCCGTTTTCGAAGACTTTTGTGAACCCGAGAATCTTGGTGTAGAAGTCACAGGCTCTGGCCATGTCCTTCACCGGAATCGTCGCGGCGATTCGGCCGAACTGGACACCGTGATCGGTGGTATTGCTCATTCGATGGTCTCTGCTTGCAAGGCGCGATCAGCTTCCAGGCGGTGCTGTATGGCTGATGCGCTTGCGGTTGAGGTCAGCAGGACGGTGCCCACGCGAAGCAGTGTAGCTCAGGGGAACCCCGTGATAGGGCATCAATCCACCGCCGCGATCAGGTCGATTTCCACGGGGGCATTCTTGGGAAGCTGATAGACCCCCACGGATGTGCGCGTATGAATACCGGCATCGCCCAGCACGGAATACAGCAGCTCGGACGCGCCGTCCGCCACTTCGCTTTGCTGGCTGAAGTCCTCTGAGCATTTGACAAACACGGTGATGCGCAGAATGCGCGAAACCCTGTCCAGAGATCCCAGCTCTTGCCGCAGCAATGCCAGTGCACGCATGGTGCAAATCTTGGCGGCATACCGTGCCTGCTCGACCGAAACTTCAGCGCCGACTCTGCCTGTGACGACCACGCTGTCACCGACGCGAGGGATCTGGCCGCTGACAAATACCTGCCTGTCGTGGCGAACCACGGAGACATAGTTTCCGCCGATCTTTATCTCGCCGGAAAAGCTCAGGGAAAGTGCCGCTTCCATTGCGGCAAACCTGGAATCTCGTGATTCGGACATGATGTTCTGCTTTCATTGCTGACAGTGAAACTGAGGCCCGCTTGGGCCCAAGCGCCAATAGGCGAAGCGGACTAACAGGACGCAGCCTCCGCACGCGGGCGAGGTGCAGCGTTTGCATGGGCTGCGTTCAATGTTTGAGTCGGCTGGACATGCTCAGGGCGTGCCGTTTCTTCCATGCTGCCGGAATCCCGGGCGAAGACTCAGGCGTTCGTAGTATTCGCGCACCGCAGGCAGGTCCGGACGCTCAAGCGGAGTTTCAAACCAACGGTTCACCGACAGTCCTACAGGTATGTCCGCCAGAGAAAACTCGGTACCGCCTACGTAGGCTCCGGTGGAGCCCAGTTGTCGCTCGAGGATTTCCATTTGCCTTGCCCAGTCCTTGCAAGACAGGGCCAGTGCACTGCGGTCCTGGTGCTCGGGCGATTGCCTGACAAGGGACATGAAGGCATAGCTCCATGAGCTGTTGAGGTCCGACGCCTGCCAGTCGATCCATTGATCAATCCGGGCCTTCGCTTTGGCATCGATGGGGTAGAGCCCGGTCCCGTTGTAGCCATTGGCCAGATAGCGAATGATCGTATTGGACTCCCATAGCGTGAAGTCACCGTCCTGGATGACAGGGATCATGGCATTGGGATTCAACTCGAGGAATTCAGGACTGAGCGTTGACTGGAAACCGCTGCCCCAATCTTCCCGCTTGACGGGGATGTCCAACTCGGCGCAGGCCCAGAGTACCTTGCGAACATTGATTGAGGATGCCTTGCCCAAAATGCGCAACATTTCATCTCCGGGTCATTAAGAGGAATGCATTGAGGAAGCGGGAGCTGCGAGCATGTGTGGATCTGTGACCTCGCCCGGGGGGGACGGTATACCGAATACAAAAATGAAGCCGCTTGCGGCAGGTACTCTAATGTATGCGGCTGCAGACCCCCAGCAGCGGTTGACCGGTTGTTTTGCGCCTGTCTGTGTCACGCAAGTGGCGCTTGGCCATCATTGCGGCACAGGTCCATGCTGGCACAAGCCCCAGGGGCTGGCGCTGGACACAGCTGATATGGCTTGCCCTATGAGCCAGTCCCGCACAGCGGTGCCTGCGACGGCATCAGGGCAGAAGCCGTGGTCGCTTCGGGTCATCGCTGATGAGGCGCACTTGGTGCTTGAAGCGAGGCTTGTGAGCGTTGCATGGTCTTTTGCTCCTCCTCGGATAGCGTGGGATCGATAGCAATCGATCCCTGGCAGTCATGCAACGGACGATAAGACTTCGATATTGCAGAGCTTCTACAGCCATCAACCCGCTGGATACATGCTCATGGCCATCGTCATTTCTCAGGTGTAGATGCTATGAAGATCAGTGCTCGAAATGTCTTGCAAGGCAAAGTCATCTCGATTGTCACCGGCCTGGTCAGCAAGGAGTTGACACTGGAAATTGCTCCCGGTGTCAGGGTCACATCCTCGATCACCTCGACTTCAGCCCAGTCGCTGGGGCTGAAGGAGGGCGACAATGCCTACGCGGTTCTCAAGGCGTCGTCGGTGATGGTCGCCGTTGATTGAGCGGTCCAGGCTCCACAGGAGCCTCTTCTATTCTTTAGTCATGGGGCGTTCCGGCAATCGGGCGCGCGTTCTGAGCGAATTCAGCCTGTCGTAGCCAAGACGCCCGAACTGATCAGATTTCCAGGAATAGCTCTGCCAAGGTTGAGCGCAGCCATCGGTTTGCCGGGTCTTGCTGATAGCGTTCATGCCAATGCTGCTTGATGGCGAACTCTGGAAGCCTGTATGGTGACGCGATTGCCTTGACCTGGGCGATCTTTACCAGCGTCTGCGCAATTCGATGCGGAACCGTGGCGATGAGATCCGTATGGGCCAGCAGGTTGCCAACCCCCGGGAGGGTGGGCAGAGACAGTGCAACATTGCGCTGCGCCCCTTGGCGTTTCAACTCCTGCTCGACTATCTCGTTACCAGTTCCAGGAGCCGTGATGATCACATGGCGCTCCGTCTTGAACCGAGTCATTGTCAGGTTGTCGTCGATTCGAGGATGCGTTCTGCGCACAACGCATGCAAACCCATCCCTGAACAGTTTCTGCTGGTAGAAGCCGGCATCGAGTTCCGGCATATAGCCTATCGCCAGGTCTGCATCGCCTGCCTCCAGCAATCTGGCTGTGTCGGCCGTGATGCGCAGTACTTCGACTCGCACCTTGGGCGCGATATTCCCCAGCTTGTTCATCAAGGCAGGCAGAAATTCCAGGTGACTGATATCGGTCATCGCGAGACGGAACGCTCTGCTGGAAGAGGCCGGGTCGAATTCCGCCTGCTGCCTGGTCGCTGATTGCAGCAGTTCCAAAGCCTGTCGCAGCTGAGGAACCAGTGCGGCTGCACGCGGGGTGGGAAGCATCCCCTCACTGGTGCGGACAAAGAGCTGATCATTGAAGGCTCGCCGTAGTCTGCCGAGTGCCAGACTGACCGAGGTCTGAGCCAGACCCAGGTTCTCTCCTGCACGGCTCACGCTCCGTGTTTTGTAGATCTCGTCGAAGACCGAGAGAAGCTTCATATCCATTATTCGATTTCCCGCTAGCAGATATTGTTCATTATCAATCGACGCAATGATGCTGCTTGCCTAGAGTTCGTACCAGGCGATGAGGAACTCGCCCTGAATACCCAAGAACCTGGAGACATTGTTGTGAAATCGCGCTTGCTTCTATCCCTTTTTCTCACCTGCATTTCCATCACGGGTGGGCATGCTTACTCACAGGAATGGCCCCAAGTCCCTGTCAAAGTCCTTGTGCCCTTCGATGCTGGCTCGACCCCTGATCTGGTGGCCCGCGTCATCGGCGATAGGCTGGCCAGCAGGCTGCATCAAGCTTTTGTGGTGGAGAACAGGAGTGGCGCCGCCGGCAATATTGGTACCGACATGGTGGCCAAGGCCGAGGGGGATGGGCGCACCATCGGTGTCAGCATTGCCGGACCTCTTGGCGTCAACGCGCTTCTGTTTCGAAAGATGCCCTACGACACGTCCAGGGATATCGGTCTGGTGAGCATTGCCGTGTCCCAGCCGTCCGTGCTGGTCGTCGGCTCCAGGCTGTCCACGACAGATGCCAAGCAGCTGTCGGCTCTGATGAGGGACAAATCCAAGCTCAGCTTTGCGTCGATTGGAGCCGGCTCCATCTCGCATCTGGCAATGGCTGCACTGGTAGCTCAGGCGGGCGGCGATGCAGTGCATGTTCCATATCGCGGATCGGGTGCTGCGGTGACCGCTCTTTTATCGGGTGAGGTGGACATGGGCTTGCTACCTGCCGCAGCCGTGATGCCGCATGTGAAAGCCGGGAAGCTGCGAGCCCTGGCCGTGGCTTCCCCAAGCAGATCGCCATCACTTCCCGAGTTGCCCACTCTGGCTCAGAGCGGCCTTCCCGACATAAAGGGAGATGCATGGATCGGTTTCATCGTGCCTGCGAAAACGCCTGCAGCCATTGTCGACGCGCTGCGCGACCAGATTGCGCAAGTCCTTGCCGAGCCTGCCGTCAAAGACAAGCTGCGCATGCAGTACATGGATCCGGTGGGGAATTCGCCCGAGGAATTCCGCAGATTGCTGGCTGCGGATGTGGCGCGGTGGAAGCCTGTCGTCGAACGTAACAAGATCACATTGGACTGAAGCAAGAAGCCATGACATCCTCGCAAAAATCCCTTCTGGAGCCTGCCCGTTATCTACCGGTTCAAGGTGAATACGATGTAGTCGTCATCGGTGGCGGTCCGGCCGGACTGGCTGCTGCCGCCAGCGCTTCTCGGCTTGGGGCACGAACCCTTCTTGTGGAGTCCTACGGTTTCCTGGGAGGGATGGGCACCGCCGGCGGCGTGACAAACTTCGCAGGGCTATATGGCCGTCATCAAGGGGAAATGCGCCAACTCGTGCATGGCGTCGTGGACGATCTGCTTTCACGACTGCAGGCAATGGGTGGGCTGAACAAGCCTCAGGACGGGATGCAGGGCAGGATTCGCGTCCGCTCCTATGACACTTCCATCTATAAATGCGCGGCGGATCAGTGGATGCTGTCTTGCGGCGTGCATTTGCTGTTCCACACCAGGGCCTCATCTGTGCTGATGGATGACTCACGCATTCATGCCCTGGTCATCGAGACCAAATCAGGACGTCAGGCAGTTCGGGCCAATATGTTCATCGATTGCTCGGGCGACGCAGACATCGCAGCCCTGGCCGGCGTTCCCTATGAGGTGGGCGACGGGCATGGCAGCGGTCTTTTCCCGTCCACGATGTTCCGCATTGGCCATGTCGACGCATCGCAGGCCTTGCCGGCGGTTGGCGATTTCAAGGCAATCAATGACTTCATGGAGCGTTCTCGGCTCCGCGATCCAGGTCGCTACAACTTCCCTCGCGAAGGCGCGATTCTTCGGCCGCAGATCAATCCGTCGGAGTGGCGTGCCAATGTCACCCAGATTGCCAATTCCAGCGGTCAGGCCATGAATGCCGTGGATGCGCAGGAGTTGAGTGCGGGAGAGGTCGAGGGGCGGCGTCAGATTGTCGAGTACTTCCGCTTCTTGCAGGAGCAGATACCGGGGTTTGCCGATTCGAGAATCGTGGAGATCGCCCCTCAGGTCGGCATTCGTGAGACGCGTCGAATCCAGGGTCTCTATGCGCTGACTGGCGATGACATCCTGAATTCGGTCCGCTTTGATGACAGCATTGGCATCAATGCGTGGCCGATGGAGCTGCATCGAGCCGGAGGCATCACATGGGGGTTTCCCTTGGATCCCGAGCGCGGCTATAACGATCTGTCCTGGAGAATGCTGGTGCCGCAGACGGTTGAGAACCTGCTTGTTGCAGGGCGTTGTGCTTCCATGACCCACGAGGGGCAGTCTGCTGCTCGTGCAAGTGGAGGATGTTTTGTGATGGGGCAGGCCGCGGGCACCGCGGCAGCGATGGCGGGCAGCGCTGCTGTTCAAGGGATGGACCCAAAGCGTTTGCAGCGGGTCTTGCGTGAAAGCGGCTGCTTGCTTGAGCCATGAGCACGCATCTTTGATCACAGGAGCTGGCGGGCCGAAAGCAGGCAGTAGCCGTGTCGTGGATGGTGCTTGCTTCAAAAACATGGCGGGTTGATGATTTGGCTTCATCAACCACCGGCATGGATAGGCCTGAGCTTGAAACCCTTGGGCCGAACATCGGCCTCAATGGAGCATGAGCATGAGCATGGGCACCCGGAGCAAGGCCGCTATTGCGGCAGACTTCCTGACCTTGTGCGCAACAGGGCAGGTAAGAACAGCCTACGATCTGTACGTGTCGGAGAGTTTTCACCATCACAACGCGTATTTCCCCGCTGATCGGGAGTCCTTGCTGCTTGGCATGGAACAAAGCGCTGAATCAGAACCCAATAGATCGTTCATGGTCAAACAAACCATTGAATCTGATGACCGGGTTGCGGTCTATTCACATTTGCGGCGTGAGAGAGTCGATATGGATATTGCGGTCGTGCATATTCTTCGATTCGAGAATGGCAAGATCGTCGAAATGTGGGATATAGGACAGCAGGTACCCAAGGACTCACCCAACAAACTGGGCATGTTCTAAGTGTTGCAGAGCACTTGATGCTTCGATCCGAGCCTGGGCAACTGCATTCTCTGTTGCCTCGGCCTGTCATTGGCTGCACTCGATTCTGGGCAGTTTTCAAGGACTTGGTGTCGGAGGCTGCTACGACCAAGAGGCCGTCCAGAAAAATACTTTCGGTGGGCAATTTTCGGATGCGCGCCATGTACTCTCTGAGAAGTGACCGAGCGGGCACCATCACTGATAAGCTGTAGCAATGCGTTTGGCACTGGGAAGAATATCCTGCTTTAGCCTGTTGATTGAGGCCTGCTTATTTCAGCAGTGGCTCGATTTTCCAGAGCCCATGTCCGCTGAGGATTTTTCTCTTTCCCTGTCATTTCCTCAAGGGCTTGAGCAAATGTGCGTTGAGATGCTCTTATGGCATATCAAATCGCAGCCGGTGCATTACTGGTAAATATAGAGCGTCATCATCAATGACATCCATGAAAGGCAAGACCATGAATCGTGCAGAGTCCCAGGCTTCCGTTCGCGTGGAGGCGAATGTCGGCGAGAGCTTTTGGCGCAAGAGCGCGAAAGATACCTTGCCCCCGCCGGACATGGTCGGTCCGTACATGCGCAATCGTCCCGTACCGACCAGGCAGGAGTCGGGCCGCAAGGCATGGATCATAGGCAGCGGCATTGCCGGACTGGCGGCCGCTTTCTATCTGATTCGCGACGGAGGAATGAAGGGGGAGGACATCACGATTCTTGACAGCCTGAGCATTGCCGGCGGTTCGCTTGATGGCTCGGGCAATGCCGAGGATGGCTACATCGTGCGCGGTGGCCGCGAGATGAACTGGAACTACGACAACTTCTGGGATCTGTTCCAGGATGTCCCGGCGCTGGAGCTGCCTGAAGGCTACAGCGTGCTCGATGAATACCGCTGGATCAACGACAAAGATCCCAATTGGTCCAAGGCCAGGCTGATGCACAAGCGGGGGCAGATCCGCGATTTCGCTACGCTGGGTCTGAGCAAGTCGCACCAGTGGGAGATCGTCAAGCTGCTGCTCAAGCGCAAGGAAGACCTGAACGACATCACGATCGAGGAGTATTTCAGCAAGAGCTTTCTCGAGACCAACTTCTGGTATCTGTGGCGTTCGATGTTCGCCTTTGAGAACTGGCAAAGCCTGCTGGAGATGAAGCTGTACATGCATCGCTTCCTTGATGCCATTGACGGCCTGACCGACATGTCGGCCCTGGTGTTCCCCAAGTACAACCAGTACGACAGCTTTGTCGTGCCGCTGGCCCGCATGCTGCAGGAGCAGGGGGTGCGCGTGCAGTTCGACACCCGTGCCCATGAACTGGACATGCGTGAGGACGAGGGCAGCCGCACCGTGACCGCGATCCGCTGCAAGGTTGCGGGTCGCGAGGAGAGCATCACCGTCGGCTCCGACGACGTGGTGTTTGCGCTGACTGGTTCAATGACCGAGGGCACGGCCTACGGAGACATGGACACGGTACCGGTACTGGCGCGCGGCAATGGCGAGCCGGGCGAGGGCAGCGACTGGACGCTGTGGCAGAACCTGGCGAAGAAATCTCCGGTCTTCGGCAAGCCCGAGAAGTTCTGCGGTGATGTTTCCCGCTCGATGTGGGAGTCGGCCACGCTTACCTGCAAGCCTTCCCCCTTGATCGACAAGCTCAAGGAACTGGCGGTCAATGATCCATATTCGGGCAAGACGGTCACCGGCGGCATCATCACTTTCACGGATTCCAATTGGGTGATGAGCTTCACCTGCAACCGCCAACCGCATTTTCCCGATCAGCCTGACGACGTACTGGTGCTGTGGGTTTATGCGCTGCTGATGGACAAGGAGGGCAACCATATCAGGAAGCCCATGCCCGCCTGTACCGGACGAGAGATCCTGGCCGAGCTGTGCTACCACCTGGGTATCGATGATCAGCTCGATGCGGTGGCCGCCAACACCAAGGTGCGCCTGGCTCTGATGCCCTACATCACTGCGCAGTTCATGCCGCGCGCGGCGGGTGACCGGCCTCATGTGGTGCCTCAGGGCTGTACCAATCTGGCCTTGCTGGGCCAGTTCGTGGAGACCAGCAACGATGTGATCTTCACGATGGAGAGTTCGGTGCGCACAGCGCGTATCGGCGTCTACACGCTGCTGGGACTGCCCAAGCAGGTGGCCGATATCAGCCCCACGCAGTACGACATCCGCAATATTCTCAAAGGCGCGCGGGCGCTGAACAACAACGAGCCTTTTCCGGGAGAGCGCCTGCTGCACCGGGTTCTGGGCAATAGCTACTACGCCCATATATTGCCGCCGCTGCCTGAAAACGAGGAGACGCTGCGCGAGCGTGCCGAGACGGAGCTCTCTTCATTGCTGGGCAAGGGCAGCCAGGCACTGGTGGCAGCCTCGGGCTGGCTGGCGCGCTGGAGCGAAGGTCTGCGCGATAGATCCAGATAGCAGCGTTTGCGCATGACGCGCCTGCCAGACCTCGTTTTGGCGAAACAACCAGGGCCATGAGCACATGCAAGGTGTGCTCATGATTCTTCCGTCTCCATGTTGGAGCGCATCGAATCTGGCAGGTCATCCTGTCTTTTCGCGATGAGCGTGTGCGAGGCCATCAGCCGTTGTCCGGTTCGTCTCACCCTGGTCGGCAGTCGCGGCCCATAGCGGCGACGCTGCCCAATGCCTGTTTGGGGAGTCCGCACCGGCCGTGACGCGTTTCTAATGCGCGAGCGAATGCCCCAACCAGGCGGTTACGGAGCTAATTGCTTTCGCAGGGTGGCCAGTATTTCTTCAGAAAGAGCCGGGTTGCCCGCTGCTGTTGCACGAGCGAGAACCAGTGCACCCACCATGCTGCTGAGGGTCACGATAGTCTCGCTGCGTCTGGTCTCGTCTTCACCCTGGAGCACGCCCATAAAGCGTTGGATGTTGCGTTCCACGCCCAGCGCAAATACCTCTGACATTTCGGGGCCTGCTCTGGCGGCATCTGCGGCCAATGCAGCAGCAGGGCAGCCCTCTCCAGGGTGGTCGCGGTGGGTTGCGGAAAGATAGCCATGCACCAGTGCGCGAAGGCTGTTTGCAGATGCGGCGTCGGCCTCCGAAGACTCCAATCCGTCCAGCGGGGTGATTGTCCACTCGAATGCGCGCAGGCATGCCTCGCGTGCGAGGGCATCCTTGGACTCGAAGTGCCGGTACAGCCCACCATGTGTCAATCCTGCGTCGCGGGTGATCTCCGCCACGCCCACTCCATCCAGGCCTTTTTCTCGATACAGACGTGCAGCGGCATCCACGATTCCCTCGCGATTCTCGGCTGCCTGTGCTTTGCTCACTTTCATGCGTTAGATGATAGCCGTCATCAAAACTCATTTATGATTGCGGCCATCATCAATATAGTCATGCTCTGTCCCTGCTGGAGACTGGGCATGACATGCGAAAGGTGCAGCATGGGTCGTCGGGTGGTTATTACCGGCTTGGGTCTGGTATCTCCTTTAGGGTGCAATGTGGAACTGGCCTGGCAGAGGCTGCTGGCCGGCCGGTCCGGGGTGCGGACTCTGAGTGCTGGTACCGCCGAGGGGACAGGCGTCTGTGTGGCTGGGCGTGTACCAGGCCAGCAGGAGGATCCAGAGGCCGGGTGGAATGCCGAAGCCATCATTTCAGCGAAAGAGCTACGCCGCATGGATCGCTTCATTGCATTTGCGTTGGGCGCAGCCGGCCAGGCTCTGGCCCATGCGCAGTGGGCTCATCCATCAGCCGAGCAGCGGGAGCGCGCTGCGACCATTATCGGCTCCGGCGTGGGCGGATTCAGCACCATCGCAGAAGCCGTGCGAACCACGGATGGCAAGGGACCCCAGCGCCTGTCACCCTTCACGGTACCCGCTTTCCTGGCCAATCTGGCTGCGGGGCAGGTATCGATCAGGCACCAGCTCATGGGGCCGTTGGGGGCGCCGGTGACTGCTTGTGCTGCCAGTATTCAAGCCATTGGCGATGCGGCGCGCTTGATTCGCAATGACGAAGCGGACATGGCGCTCTGTGGTGGTAGCGAAGCCACGATTGACCGGGTTGCGCTAGGCAGCTTTGCTGCGGCAAAGGCCGTGACGACTTTTTGCGGCGGCGATCCCGCGAGGGCTTCCCGACCTTTCGATCAGGCGCGGGATGGCTTTGTCATGGCCGAAGGTGCGGGGCTGCTGGTGCT
Source organism: Comamonas sp. Z3 (assembly GCF_008121565.1). Classification (NCBI taxonomy): domain Bacteria; kingdom Pseudomonadati; phylum Pseudomonadota; class Betaproteobacteria; order Burkholderiales; family Comamonadaceae; genus Comamonas; species Comamonas sp. Z3. Next base: position 15,817 of record NZ_VOQU01000007.1, on the reverse strand, counting down.
TGAGGCACTGGATCACGCATTGGAGCGCGGCGCCAAGCCACTGGCGGAGATCGTGGGCTATGGTGCCTCTGCCGATGCCTACCATGTCACTTCCGGTCCGGAGGATGGAGCGGGCGCTGCTCGTTCGATGCGCGCCGCGCTGCGTCAAGCACAGCTGCAAGCTGGTGATATTCAGCATCTGAATGCCCATGCGACCTCTACACCCGTAGGTGACCGAGGCGAGCTGGCCGCCATTCGTCAAGTGTTTGGCGCAGACTCCGGTCCTTCGATCACGGCCACCAAATCGGCCTTGGGCCATATGTTGGGAGCAGCTGGCGGAGCTGCCGCGATCTTCACGGCATTGGCCTTGCGCGACCAGATCGCACCACCCGTGCTGAACCTGGAGCATCCAGATCCTATGGCGGCCGGTCTGGATCTGATCGCCGGTAATGCACGTGCCCATGCGATGGAGCACGCCATGCTCAACGGATTTGGGTTCGGCGGTGTCAATGCATCCTTGATTCTGAAGCGATTTGCGGCCTGAGCAATGGCGCACCGGAGACTCCACGAGGCCGCAACAGACATGCGGCTTCCGGGCGTTCGTGCAGACTCTCGAGCCGACCGTTGCCAGTGCGCGAAATGGATAAAAGGCGCCGTGCCTGGATCGCGGATATTGCGCCTGGGTATTGGGACAGCGGATGAAGGACCACGTCCGATCGCTGCGGGGTATTCGGGCTGGGGCGTAGAAGCCCGAGCTGAGTGCGGTCTTGAGAGCCGTTGCGCTTGCACCTCTGGAGCTGGCCGAATGCAGCCGTCCCGATCAGCGGTGGGCCTGCGGCACCCAGCATCTGTGTTGTGCTGACAAGACTACCTTGTTGCGCCCAGTCATCTTGGCGTTGTAGAGCACCTCGTCGGCATAACGGATCTGTATCGGTCCGTTCTGGGCCCCACGTGGCACTCCCTATGCTGACCGTGATGTGACCGAAAGCGCTTTCTGTATGTTCAATGGCAAGCTTGCAGATTGCGAGACGAATATTCTCAGCAATGAATTCTTCACCGTCCGAAGACGTGTCGGGCAAAACGACAAGGAACTCCTCGCCTCCATAGCGAGCGGCACCATCTCCGGGGCGGCGGATATTGTTGGCAATGCGTTTCGCCACGGTCGCTAGAACGGTGTCGCCAGCTTGATGCCCGTCGTTGTCGTTGTAGGCCCTGAAACAGTCAATATCCACGACTAGCAATGACAGGGTACTCTGATGCCGTGTGGCTCTTCGCCATTCCTGATCCAGGATTTCATCGAGCTTGCGGCGGTTGCTCAAGCCCGTCAGTCCATCGGTGCGCGCCACCATTGCTGGCTCAGCCTGCGTGCGTATTTTGCGCTTGAGCTGTACTCCAAAATCGCAGGACAGACCGATGAATGCCAATGTGAGTGTCCCCATGACAGAGGCAATGAGCAATGTTCTGTGCCGCCAAACCGCATAAATATCAGAATGCGCCTTTGCCACCATGATGATGAAAGGCAGGTTCGGCAAAGTCTTGAAGAAATACAAGCGTCTTGCACCGTCGATATACGACGTATCCGAAAAGCTGCCCTCTGGCGCCGCCATGAACTGCTTGAATGTGCTGGCGCTACTGATATTGCGACCTATGCTTTTCAGTGCCTGCGCTCCATGTGTGCCTAGCGACAGTTCAGAAAATAGTTTCTGGAAGTATTCGAGCTGTATATCAATCAGCACGATGCCAGCGAAAAAGCCGTTCGCATGAGAAATCCTGCGACTGAGAGGAATGCTCATCGAGTAGCCATGAAGTGGTGATACATAAGGGTCGCCCACATAGAGGCCCAGGTTGGAGCTTTACTGGTGTGCTTTGAAAAAATCCCGATCAGAGAAGCTGTCGTCCACCAGACTCTCTGCACCTGCTTTGAGGGTGACTTTCCCCTCCGCATTGAGCACCAGAATGGATCCCAGATAGGTCGCGCTCGCCGCCTTGTCGAACAAGGCCGCTTTGCGAACATGTGGCGACGCAGCCATCAAGTCAGCGCTTCGCGATAGCGCTTCCAATGGCGATGCGCCTGCTTTCTTCAGCGAATAGTGAGCTTTTGGCGATTTGGAATTGATCTGTTCAACGTCGCCAAGCTGCGGCCTAGCGCTCGCTCAATTATCAAAGTCTGTGTGCAGGTCCTTTCAGTTCCAGCTGATTGCCGTCTGGATCGTGGCAATAGATGGACGGGCCAGTGCCGTCAGCTCCATAGCGCTGTTCTGCTTTCTCGGCCTTGAGCGCGTGGCGGCTCAAGTGGGCAAGGATGGCCGACTCATCGAATGGTTCGATGCGCAGGCAGAAATGGTCCATATTCCTGCGCTCTGTTGAGGCAGCAGGGCCGCCCTCACGTCCAAGCGGGCCATGGATATCCACCAGATCAATCATGGATGCACCGGCTCGAAGATGAACCATGCCCAGGTCGTCACGACGTTTTGCAAGTGCGCAACCAAGCACTTCCCGGTAGAAGCGGATGCTTTGCTCCAGGTCACTGACGCGCAGCACGATGTGGTCGATGTGTTGAACGCGGAAAGTGCTCATGGCGATCTCCTGTACAGACTTGGCAGGGGTAATCATAGGCACTATGAGAATGCGCACTCCAAACCAATGAAGTGGGGGACTGGCAGACCGTACCCCAAGCGTGACATTGAACACTCTGCTCATGGCAGGTAGTGGATGCTGCTGTTCGGCGGGCTGCGGTCGTTTGAGACTTGCCTGTCGGCAGACATTGGAGCTGCTAGTGGTTTTCTTATGACCCTTCGATAGTCTTTCGGTCGCGCTCAGTCAAGCGGCCCGGCATTGGCTGCCAGTTGCAGCAGGCGAGGCGCCGGAAGTCCGTCTCCTCGCCTGTGAACAGATGTGGCCAGGCAGCAGCAGACTCAGCTTTCGTAATCAGCTTGCATCACCTTGAGGTGTTTGATGCTGGATCCAGAAAGCAGCCGCTGGCAGACAACGGCAAAGCCCAGCAGTAGCAGCAGCACTGGCTGGAAGACTTGCGCCCCCCAGGCCACGACCAGAAGTCCGCCGGCCAGACCTCCGCCGGCGATGGCAGAGTTCCACGTCGTCACGAACAGGGACTGGGCCAGGTCGACCTGTTCCCCCGCGACTTGTGCGAGTGAGGTCTGAAACAAGGTGGCTGAACCGCCGAAGGCGAATCCCCAGACTGCCAATGCTGCCAAGGCCAGCGACGAACCGCCCCAGCTCAGCCCCAGCATCAGAACAGCGCCGCAGAAAAGCAGAATGCTCGCCATCGACAGGCGATGCAGATGCCTGTCCACGAACAATCCCGTCAACCAGATGCCAGGCAAGGCCGCAATACCGAAGACCAGCAACGCCAGGTCAATGCGGACATGCACTCCACTGGCCGCCAGAAAAGGAGCGATGTAGGTATAGAGGATGTTGTGGGCAAGCACATAGAAGAGCACTACCATCAATACTGCCAACACGCCGGGCGTGCGCATCACGGCGGCAATGGGCTTGCGCTGGTTCCGGTCCTGCCCTGGAAAATCCGGAAGCCGCAGCCACATCCACAGCCACAGCAGCAGGGCCAGGGTACTGGCCAAGCCGAAGCACCAGCGCCAGCCCCATGCCAATCCCAGCCAGCCGCCTGCGGGAACGCCCAGAGACAATGCCAGCGGCGTGCCAGCCATGGCTACTGCAATGGCGCGGCCACGGAACTGCGGTGCAACCAGGCGGGTGGCGTAGCCTGCCAGCAGCGCCCACAGCATTCCTGCAGCCATACCTGCCACGATGCGCGCAGTCATGATGAGGGTGAAACTGTCCGACAAAGCCGTCACGCTGTTGGCCAGCGCAAAACCCAGCACGGCAGCCATTAGCAGCGGGCGCCGGCGCATGCTGCGTGTCATCGTCACAAGCGGAATGGCAGCCACCAGCGAACCGAATGCATAGGTGGTCACGGTCTGGCCGATCCAGGCTTGAGAGACACCCAGGTCTTGTGCCATCTGCGGCAGCAGCGCGGCGGGCAATGCTTCAGTGAGGATGGTGATGAACGCAGCCATGCTCAGGGCCAGCAAGTTCGCCCAGGGCAGACTTTTTTGAGAGGTGGAGGCACTCATTCTTGAAGGCCCCGGTAAACCGCATCCCGCAATGCCGATACAAAACGCCCTGACATTCCCTCATACAAGGTATTGGTCATGGCAACCACCGTCAGGCCCCGGGGACGGTCCACCCACCAGGCATGTCCGTAGGCACCACCCCAGCGCCAGGTGCCACGGGACTCGGGTGACTGGGCCCGTGCCGGGTCGCGCAGCACGGAAAAGCCCAGGCCGAATCCAAGGCCCGGGCCGGCGGCCAGCTCCTGCCCCTGTGTCTGGTCCCGCGTCATCTCGGCGACCAGTTGCTCGGGCATCCAGCCATCGCGACCTGTGCGCAGCGCCTCCAGCAGACGCAGCAAATCATCGGCAGTGCCCACCATGCCGGCGCCGCCGGAAGGAAACGCGCGTTCATCAAAAGCGCGTGAAGGGCTGTAGGCAATACCCACCGTGCCTTCGAAGGGCGCCACGACCTCGCCTTCCTGCAAGCGATGGGGCTCCGGGCCGCCATTGACGTAAGCCGTCGCCATACGCGCCGCATCCAGGCAAGTGAAGCCGGCATCGACCATGCCCAGGGGGCGCGTCACCAGAGTCTCGATGGCCTGCGGCAAGCCCATGCCGCACACTGCTTCGACCAGCGCGCCTAGTACATCCACGGCCAGTGAGTAGCCCCAGCCAGTGCCAGGTGCATACAGCAGCGGCACGCTGGCAATGCGGCGCAGATTCTCCTGCAGGTCGATACCGCTCGCATCCATGCCATCCGATACACCAGCCCGCGTGTACGGGCCGTGTGCGTCGGGTTCCAGAAAGCGGTAGCCCAGGCCTGCGGTGTGGCTGAGCAACTGGCGCACCGTGATGTTCGTCTCACCGCCATCGGGAAGCCGGGGGCGAAAGGCTGGCAGCCAGGTCGTGACGGGCTCGTCCAGCGCGATGCGTCCCTGGGCCACCAACCGCAGAACGGCAGCGCTGATCACCGGCTTGCTGGCCGAAGCCCAGCGGAACACCATGTCTTCCGACATTGCGACGCCTGCCTCACGGTCGGCCCAGCCTGCGGCCATGCGGCACAGCGTTTGACCGTGCTGATAGGCGAGCACCACGGCGCCCACCAGTCGCTGCTCGGCAAGGGCGTGGTGCACTGCATCGGTCACCAGTGCCAGCGGCTCGGAAATGGAGTGCTGCACGCTTCTTGTAGGCGTGCAGGAAAGTGAAGAAGTCATCGGATCACAGTCCTCTTTGCTTGGAAACCATGACCTTATGTGGCATGCAATCCGAGAAAAAGTAGGATAGAGTTCCGCTCTTCAAGGACGAATATGTCCGTAATCAAGGGGCACACTACCGAAATGAAAATGGCGATGCATGGATAGCCTCAACGCATTTACGGTGTTTGTACAGGTTGCCGAAACTCGAAGCTTTGTCGCGGCTGGCCGCCTGCTGGGTGTCTCCGCTTCTGCGGTAGGCAAGAGCGTGGCGCGCTTCGAGGAAAAACTGGGCGTGCGCCTGTTTCATCGCAGCACCCGCAGCATCACACCTACCGCCGAAGGTTTGTTGCTGCTGGAGCGCAGCAGGCGCATTCTTTCAGAGATCGAAGCGGCACAGGCGGAGCTGTCTCAGGCCTCATCGGCTCCAAGAGGACGCTTGCGTGTGAGTCTGCCGCTGGTGAGTACCCTTGTGCTGCCGGTGCTTGCCGATTTCATGCACGAGTATCCGGATATCCAGTTGGACCTTGATTTTTCAGACCGTCTGGTTGATGTGGTGGAGGAGGGCTTCGATGCCGTGGTCCGCACCGGAGAGCCTGCCGATTCCCGTTTGGTGGCGCGCAAGCTCGGCCATTTCAAGATGGTGCTGGTTGCGTCTCCCGAATACCTCGCTACCTATGGCAGTCCGAGCAAGGTGCAAGACCTCCAGTCCCACCTCTGCCTGCATTTCCGTTGGCCTCACAGTGGCAAGCTGGAGGCTTGGCCGCTTCCTCCAGAGCCGGACGGCGAGCCCCTGAAGCTACCGGTATCAATGGTCTGCAACAACATCGAGACGCGTGCATGTTTTGCCCTGCAAGGGCTCGGCATTGCCTGTCTGCCGGACTTTGCCATTCGGGAGGCGCTGGCTGACGGGAGACTGGTGCGTGTCATGCCTGAGCAGGCGCAACGCGAGGGGGTCTTCCACATTTTGTGGCCGGCAGGCAGACATGTTTCGCCCAAAGTCAGAGCCCTGGTGGATTTCCTGTGCTCGCGGGTGTTTGCCTCCAACTGAGGGGCGGTAGGGGCGCTGCTGGACAAGCAAAGAGCAGGCTGAAATCGCCTGGCTCCCGGATCTGGGTATTCGCTCCGCACATGAAAAGTCACCTAGTGAATGAACTCACAGGCATTGGCAGGCGCGGCTCTTCCCATCGGTAGGTCTTGCTCAAGACATTGCGTTCAAGCGATTGGCTGCTCCAGCGTAAATCCAGCAGATCCGCAATAGTCCATGCGGCCCAATCGGAGCGAAAAGGCCTCTGTGCAACGTCTTCAGGCAGGCTTGGCGAAGAGGGCGTTCGCCAGATAATCGCGGGAATGCGGTAGCCGGCCTCGGTGCTCTTGCTGTGTCCCGCATGGTTGCGGACATGGCCCACTTCCTGGCCATGGTCGGATAGATACATCCATGCCACCTTGCCTTTCGCCAAGGCAGCTGATTGGGTGAGGCGCAGCGTTTCCGCCACCACATAGTCGTGATACAGCAGCGCCGCATCATATTCCTGGCGTTGCCGGCGTACCCATAAGGAGGTGCCCTTGTTCTTCAGCGATGCATCAATTGCATCTGCTTCATCATCAAAGGGATTCTGGCCCTTGGGGTAGCGCAGGCTGTAGTGCGGATGGGCGCCCAGCATGTGAACCACGATGAACTTGCGTTCGGAAGGCGCATCAAGAGCCGTCTTCAGCTCATCGACCATTTCCCCGTCCAAAGACACAGAGGAGCGCCCAGGAGTGCGATTCACCATCTGCACGATGTCAGCCAGCCTGGCATGCTGCTGCTCGATTCCAACATCGTCGTGGTTGCTGATCCACCAAACCTTGTAGCCTGATGCTCGAGCAAGCGCGACCAGATGATGGGAGTCCGTCGAGCCCGGGGCACCGAAGCCAAACAAGTTACGCACTGCAGGCAGAGTACTGGCATCCACAGACCATGCATTGCGCAGCACGGTCATCTGGGGCCCAGATGTCCTTTGATGCTCCTGAAGCTGGGGCGTTGTCTGCCTGTCGTAGCCATAGAGCGACAAGTTGTCTCGATTAATGCTTTCACTGAGGACCAGCACGACGGTGGATGGCCCGGCGTCCGCCAGCGTAGGCCTTGCTTGGATGGCGAGATCTAGCAGTCTTGCTCGCTCCTCATGCTGGTCGGCGAGGCTGGCTTTCAGTTTTTGAGCGGAGTGCACCCATTGGGTCCAGAAAATCGCGGGATGCAGCCTGCGCCAAGGCTTGCTGGAATAGGCCAGCGCACACACAAGGGCCACGATCAATGAAAGCACCGCCAGCCTTCGGTCCCTGCGCAAGGCAGCCAATATAGTTCGCCCCGTGAGATGCCACACCAGCAAAGCGAGCAAGGCAAGGCCGCAGAAGATCAGCACGACGCTGCGCCAGTGCATTGACAGATACTCGGAGCTTTCGCGCCAGTTGGTATTGGCCATCGCGCCGATCACCATGGCGCCCTCTGGTGAAGACTGGTACAGCTCCATCAGATAGGCACGCATGGTGCCATCCAATGCAAAAAGCATTACCCAGACAAAGGAAAGCCAACGTCGCGCCTTGAGCCATGCATGGCTGCGCATCGGCCAGGCCAGACTGACGAGCACAGGCACCATGAGTACCAGCAACTGTGCAACACGTCGGCCGTCATGCCCCAGAACAATGAAGAACAGGACAATGGCGGCCAAGCCGCTTAGCGCTGACCAGGAGACGCGCATGCCGTGAGACGCAGGGGAATCACCGGGGATGGATGTTTGGGACAAGACACTTGACTCATGAAGTTCACTACCGCAGCAAAATGCTCTTCAAGCATTGGAGGGGTGATGGCTTCACTCCCCGAGCTTTATTGCTGCATCGAACGCAATAGCTTTTTGACCTGCCTGGTGAACCAGGTGGGCGAATACTTCTGCGCAGTTATGTGTCTTTGGTGCTGAAGTCGGCGCTAGCGGCACGATCCTAGCATTTTTTGTTTCGTCGCAAAGCGGCGTTGGGCGAAGTTGGCTAAGCCCGAAACGAATTGCCAATCAGGGGCGATGCAGTAGCGCGGCATCTGCAAAAAAGCGTCCATTAAGGCCGTGCTGTACCTGGAGAGCGCGCTCAAGGACAGCTTGCGCTTGGGGAGGGCTGCCTCAGCTTGAATGCCTTGGCATGTTTCATCGACTGGCCCTTCATGCAGAGTCCAGGAGTTGATGGCCGCACACATGCTGAGGCGTCTTTGGACATGGTTGTGTGCGTTTTTGAAGTGACGCTGTCCGACGCATTTACGCACGCAGGAAACTGCATTTCAGCTCAGCTCAGCTCAGCTCAACTCGGCTCGGCTCGGCTCGGCTCGGCTCGGCTCGGCGCGTGCGTCAGACGAAGAGAAAGAAGCTCGCATAGGGGTCTATCTCGATTGCTGCGAGCTCATGTCCGAAGGGGGAGAGGGAAGGACTGGTTTGTTGCTCCATGGACTCGTCGAGATGGCCTTGGCTCTTCACATCAAGCGTTCAAGGCGCCAACAAGATACCGAAGATCAGATGGCGTACCCAGCTGGTAAAGGAGGCCGAGCCCTTGGAGTATCCAACAGCTTGCCCGCCTGCGCCGTGGATGGGACTTCCGCCGTGGTGCTCAAGACCTACAAGTTGCCGGAGAACCTGTACCGACTCGCGCAGGGCAGGCGGATTTCACAGGATTTCGTTGTGCTAGAATTTTCGAAGCACAACATTGTCATTTTCAGTAGAGACAATGGTTTGCGGCAGATTTTGCAATGAAATCATGCTGTTGAAGGTGTGCGGGCGTCGTTCAATGGTAGGACTCTTGCTTCCCAAGCAAATAACGTGGGTTCGATTCCCATCGCCCGCTCCAGCTTTGCCTTTTTAAAACAAAGACTTATCGCGATCTTTGTTTTTTCAGGGGAGTTCCTTGGGGGGGGGTGTCCGCTGAAGGACTCCAGCTTCGCCTGCTCTATATCCCCCTGACCGTCGTCCAGCCACTTGGAGTAGACGTTCAAAAACATCTCCACAGAATGCCCCATCTGCTTGGCCGCATAGGCCGGCGTGGCTCCTGCCATGAGCAGCATCGTCGCTTAGGTGTGGCGCATATGGTTGGGCGGCTGGTAACGAATGCCCAGCGCCTTGAGCATCGGCACCCAGAAGGGGTTGCGAAACCGCTTTTTGTTCCAGTCGATGCTGTGCCAGCGCAGGGCCACCATCTCGCTGGTGCGCAGGCCTGAGAAGAACCGGAACGCGATCAGATTGGCGACCGAGGGCGCAAAGTTTGCGCGCGTAGTCGATGATCTGCTCGACTTCCTCGCGGTCGAAGGGGGCGGGCGGTTCCCGCTGCCACTTGGCGCTGGGGACCGCCGCGACCGGGTTCTCGGTCAGCAGCTTGTCGAGCACGGCCAGGTCCATCGCGGACCTGAGGGCCGACACATAGTTGTTGACGGTCTTGCCGCTCAGGTCCGGCCGGGTCTTGATGGCTCGCAGAATGTCCGAGTGCTTCAGGGCGGAGACCTGTTTCTCACCAATGAACGGCTTCCAGAACTTGATCGCGCTGAGGTAACCCGCCAGCGTCGAATTCTCTGCCACCTTCACCGACAGCCAGTGATCCAGCTGGTGGGCCACGGTCGTGCCGGCAGCCACCGTGCCGCCTTCCGGAAAGTACTCGCGCATCACAAAGTTGCCCGCGCGGATCTTGAGCTTGATCTCGGCCGGCAGCCGGATGGCATATTTGATGTTGGCAGGCGTTGGCGCAATGGCCTTGCCCTCCACCAGGAGAGTGCGGCGAATGCGCTCTCCCCCGTGGGCGAACGATAGCCGAATGCCGCTCTCTCGGATCTCTACACCCCGCGCATTACCCATTTCTGGACTCCTTCACGGTCGATAAAAATGTGCGAGTCGGGCGACCTGAAATACTCGCGCCGCTCGATCCAGACACCGCTCTCGATCTTTCGACGGATGGCCTTCTCAGTGAAGCCCGAAATGGCCGCAAAAAATCTTGATGGTGACAAAGCGATCCGGCGCCAGAAAGACCGGTGGCGGCTGGGTGGCGGTCAGAAAAGAATCCATGTGATACCTCTTGAAAAAGAAAAACCCTGCTCAGTGGCAGGGCTCGGGTTTGCTCAATCGATTGCGCGGGTCACATCGCATGCTGCGGCTAGACATGCCGCGTTGAAGCGCTTGCAGGCTCCCGGCTGCGCGCCGGCACCAGTGCACAGTGAATGACGTGGGTATGCACCTCGCTGCGTGGCGGGCGGCAGGCCAGCGTGTGGATTTGGGCGCGATCCAGCTCCACCACCAAGGCGGTGCCGGGCAGCAGCGCTGCATGGTGTGTTTGCCAAAATCGCTGTGCGGCCACGCCTGTCCAGGTGGCGCGCCATAGCTCTGTGTGGTGCGGGCCCAGGCGATCCAGCAGCAGCAACTGCAGCTGAAAAGCACCGCACAGCGCCCTGGCTGAGGAAAAGCGTTCCGGTATGGCGCATACATGCCTCCTGTTTCGGCAATAAAAAAGCCCGCACGAAGGCGGGCAATGGCAATGGGGTGGAAGGATCTCTAGGTCTTGTTTCGGCCTCGATAGTCGAGATCCGTGGCGGAGTAGTTCTCGCGCTTGCGCCAGTCCATCTGGACGGGGCCAGCATGGTCGGTGGGATAGGTGATGCGTTCTTTCTCCCGACTGAGCTCCCATCGCTTGGCCTCTACGATATGGTGGACGGCGGGCTTTTTAGTTGTGCTCATGGCTAAGACTCTCAGTAGATTTCAGAACAGTTGATCCCACGGTACAGGGTTACCGCGGGCAGGTCTATCGATTTCTTGTTCGAAAGAGCAGGGGAGAGATTGGGCGCAAGCACCGCTCCCGTTGCCGACGTTGCATGTTGTAAACCAAAGGTCTTTCACTTGACCTATACTGGTTCCACTCGCTGTTTAGGCCGTTCGCCCCAACAGTGCCTGTCTGACACCATTGCCGCCCCTTGGCCGCAGGTAGCCGCTCTTCTAGCAAAGCACGCGGTTGTCACTCCCTTCTAGGCGAACTCCCCAGATCCTGAACATCCTTATGGATCTGCGTTGCCCCCTGCATTCACAGCGGGCCTTCCCTATCTCACTTGATGGTCTGCGCAACCGTGCGTGCGGCCGTCCGTTTTCATGCTGCACAAAAATATTACAGAGCAGATTGGCCGCTACGTGGTCACACCTCTGACACAGTCGAACACCAGCGGCCAGTTCCTGGCTGCCGTTTCCATTCGCCGCGGCGCTTATGACCGCGTCATTCGATTCATCCCTCAGTTTTCTAGCGAGTTGCTCGCCTCCAACTACGCACTGGCTGAAGGCCGGAGCATGGTGATGAGCCAACGCCTGAACTGAGCTCTTATTGCTTTTACTCACAGGAGACACTTTGGCTAAAGAAGAACTAATCGAGATGCCCGGTCGCGTTGATGAAGTACTGCCGGATGCCCGCTTTCGTGTCACTCTGGAAAACGGTCATCAGCTCATTGCTTACAGCGGCGGAAAGATGCGCAAGCACCGTATTCGCGTACTGGCAGGCGACAAAGTGACTGTTGAAATGTCTCCCTACGATCTGAACAAGGGGCGAGTGACCTTCCGTCATCTTGCTCCTCGCACTGGCGCGGCACCAGCCTTCAAGCGCCGTCGCTAACCCTCTCTACCTCCTATTCGCTCATCGCTTAAATGCATGAGCCCACTTGAAAGAACACAATGCAAAACAATCTCTATGTCACCAATCTCGGCTATTCCATCGACGGCGAAGCCCTGCGCGCCCATTTCAGCGGGTGCGGTGAAGTGATCTCCGCAGACGTCATCTCTGACCGTGAAACCGGCCGCTCGCGCGGCTTCGGCTTTGTTGAAATGAGCACCCCTGAGCAGGCACAGAAAGCTATCCAGACGTTGAACGACCAGCCGCTGGGTGGTCGTGCTGTGGGAGTGGCCCTGGCCCGTCCACGCAAGTAATATTCTTCGATCTGTAAGAAGGGCCCACGCCAAAAGCGTGGGCTTTTTCTTTTTGGGAGCAGTACCTGCTGCCGGCCACTTTTTTGCTGCCGGTCGCGAAGCCTATCCAGCAAGGCCGCGTCTTTGGCGTGCCAGTGGGCTCTGAAGCCCAAGTGGCGGTCATGCCGGCCCCATAATGCGCCACCCATTGCTATCAAGAATTTGGCTTCTATGTCTTCCAACGGCTTTCACGTCCACGGCCCGCACGATCACGAACTCGAACATGCCGCCCAGGGCGAACATGGCGCAACGGCACACCACGGCATCGGCGGCGGCAGCCTGACCAACCAGATCGCCATGTGCACTGCCGTCATCGCAACGGTGGGCGCCATCTTCTCGTACATGGGCGGTGCGACCCAGGCCAATGCCGGGCTGTACAAAAACGACGCAGCCATCAAGAAGACCGAAGCGGCGAATCAGTGGGCCTTCTACCAAGCCAAGAGCACCAAGCAGTCGATGGCCGAGTTTGGGCGCGATCTGGTGGCCACGGAGGACAAGCGGGCAGCCTACCAGGCCAAGGTAGAGCGCTACGAGAAGGAAAAGGACGACATCAAGCGCGATGCCGAGCGTCTGGAGGCGGAAGCCCGGCACTGGGACGAGCAGTCCGAGATGCAGATGCACCTGCATCACCGCTGGGCCCAGGCAACCACCGCGCTGCAGGTCGCCATTGCCCTCGCCGCCATTGCACTGCTCACCAAGAAGAAGTGGCTCGAATACGGGATGCTTGGCGTAGCCGCGCTTGGCCTGGCCGTGGGCGGGCTGGCCATGCTGCATATCTAAGAGCGTTTTTACGATCTCCTGCGCAATAGCACCAGGGAGATGGACGAAGTGCAGGCTGGCTTGCCGGCGCGCACCAGGTGCATCGGCATGAGTGCAGGGTGCTTGCCGCGTGCCCTGGATCCGGTTGGCAAGTGCTGTGGTTTTTCAAAAAATAGAAAACCCGCGTGATGCAGGTCTTCTAGTTGATGGTCAGGGGTCAGCGCATTTGCTCTTGAATTTGCGTCAAGGGTTGCGAGCCTGGTTGGCGCTTATTGCATTTGCATTGCTGCTGACTGAAATTGGGATTTTTGAGCGGCTGCCCCATTTGCATGGGCCAGTAGAAGCGCCAAAAACGAGTTCCGTTGACCGTTTGGGTTGTACCAATCTCCATCGAGATCAGCGAAATAGTCGTTACCCCTGCTGGGCAGGATTTTTCTGCTCTTGCGCAGGCTTCTGGCCGGGTTGCTGCGGGTTTGGGGTTTGCTGCTGTGCTTGCTTGTCTTTTTGGGCTTGATCCGCAGGCGATTGGCCTTGTTGGTTTGCAGTGCTTTGTGGGTTGGTTTGTTGAGTCATGGTGGACATTCCTTGAGGTTGAGAGCAAATCGGAAAGACCTGCTATGGATCCAGGAACACTTTGAAAGGAGCCACGGTGTGGGGATTCTTTGTGGAGCGATGTCCTGGTGGGTAGTGCTCACGACAGACCGTCTGTTAGCACCGCTGATGCGACATCCTTTTAGGTGACGTCGCTGTGAAGTTCCCGTTGTCTTTGGATCAAGACTGGCTGTTGACGCTCCAGATCTTTTTTTTCTTCGTCTGTGGGAGTTTTCTTCTCCTGATGATCTGGCAGGCTGCTTCTATTGTTGATGCCTCTGAAGGTCTTTTTTATGGAGCACAAAAACCCTTTGCATTGAGAATTTAGGTAGGACATAAGGCCTCCTTTTTTGGCGTTGAATCCTTGATTAATTATTCTTATGAAGGTGTTTTCATTGTTTTGTGAATTTGTGAGTTTTTTATGGTTTTTCTAGAGAGTTCATCAAATTCTGCTATCTCACTCTCTGAATCGTCATTCGACGTTACAGTGAAATATTTGTCGGTAATAAGGTAGTCGTCTATATCCAAGAGATGCGGTCTGTATACCTTGAATAAATGTGTGTATTTATTGATGAAGGGCATAAAGACCTCCGGTATTTTTGGAAAGTCCTGACTGAATGCCATAGATAAACCATACGCCTATTTCACCAATAAAACCGCTTTCAGACGAAAAATTACATTAATTGAGGCTGTGTCAGGTAGCAAGTAAATGGCTTGGAGCTAGCCTGCAAAAGACTTTATTGCTATCAATGCGTGAGTGATTCACACAAAGTGTTATTGTAAACACTTTATAGATATGGGTATATTCGAAGAAATTAATTAACTTCAGAAATTGCCCCAAAATAAGAGTTGTGCCGGTAGATGAAAACTATTGCGGAAGTTCGTTTGAAGGGATACCGCATCCTATATTTGGATGCCTGAATGGCTGCAGCGTTGAGAAGAGAGGGTTGCGCCAGTTGAAGAAGCAACCTGCAGGTCAAACTATCGTGCAACTAGCGGTGCAGATTGATAGGCGAACGGACTCGGAGGCCTTCTTCAGTGGCGTTGCTGCGTTGTGCCTGACGAGATTTCTTGATGCGAACTTGTGTTTTTGCGTGTTCGTTTTGACGCAATCTGGCTTCGTAAACCGCTGGGCAATAGACAAAGTCGCCAGTAGGTACAGCAGTGCTATCAGCTTCGTACGGGGCGGGATTGCTTTCGGATGGGTGTTTTTTGGTTACACTTAACATATAGGCCTTTTATTTATTAGGGGAATTATTGATGTCTACTGCTATCCATAGTACTCCTTTTTCAATTTAAAGGCACCTGTAGGGTGCTGAAGGGTCGATCGAGGGGCTGGATCGTTGAATTAAATTACGCATCACGATTAATTTGATGCTCTTTTTCGGCAACAGCTTTCTGCAATTGAGTATTCGTTTCATCCTCTTCTGGCAGGCCTGGAAAAGCTCTCACCCAAGGAAATAACACATGCATGA
This sequence comes from Comamonas sp. Z3, assembly GCF_008121565.1. Lineage (NCBI taxonomy): Bacteria > Pseudomonadati > Pseudomonadota > Betaproteobacteria > Burkholderiales > Comamonadaceae > Comamonas > Comamonas sp. Z3. Next base: position 731 of record NZ_VOQU01000007.1, on the reverse strand, counting down.
GATTTGACCAAAGGTCCTGGGCCTTGGAAAGTGGTTGTGCAAACATATCAATTTCCTTTCGCTATTCGCTCAGAAATCTCTTTCCCACTATTTTCACTTTCCCAGGAGAGGATTTAGGTGATGGGATCCTTTTTGCAACGATGTCGCTCAAAATAAAGCGCCCCTTTTCGATGGGGTGATCAGGCGTGCGGGAATAGTCGTCATGAGAGACAGAATGGCTATTGACGTCTGGAAGCCCGGTTTTTCGGGTGCGGGCCTTGAGATTATTTTTAACTGTGGCTTTCATAAAAGCCTCCGATTCAATAAAGCACTCAGAAATGACTGCTTTCTTCACAATACTCTCTTTTCCTGACAGAAACCGATTTTGAATCAAAACCAACAGAATTTCGGTTGTCTAGATCTCGGAGAGCAGGGCCACTCGCTCGGTGCTGCAGCTCGTGCAGCACGGTGTCTATCGGATGCATCGGCAGGTGATCCCCAAGCCCAGGTGGCCCAGCTCGGCAAAGCCGTGGTCAAACGCTTCGGCGGCACTGCGGGCGATGTGATGGATGGAGACACAGCCGCATTTCAGAACAAAGATGCGCATGGCGACTGATCCTCGAAAAGCGGCAGGTTCAAGTGGTTGGTGGTGCCGGCACGCACGCGGTTGATGGTCATCAGCGCCGGGCTGTATTGACCCAGCAGAACCTGCACAGGTCAGGCCGCTAATGCGAATGCCTCAGCGGGTGTTC